>CAVVRF010000001.1:0-30718 GCA_963750535.1 uncultured Alphaproteobacteria bacterium
CGGACGGCGCGGCGCTCCGTTGGAGGGTCCGCTCAGGGCACAGCTGCCGATGTGAGTTGAGCGCAATCAGCTCAAGTGTGCTCATTTACTCACACGTATTGAACGTGAGCTTCGATGAAATCGTCGCAAGGCATCATGTGCGCAACCATTTCTCGGAACTGGTGATTGCTTACTGTGAACTCTGACCGTGCAACCTTGACCCGACTTTTGGGCCTTGGCATCGCCGATCAGATTTTTGTGCGAGCGCAATAACGATGTTGAAAAGCAACTGAGGCGTGACAGTAAGCCGATAGCCCCAAATGGCGAGTTGGAAGCTGACCGCGGGTCAGCTATCGAAACTGGCACGGATTTGCATTTCAAGCGGGGCGTGGCATGGCAAATCGATTTACGGGACTTGTTATCGTAACGTTTGCGGCCATTGCCGCGCTGACAGCGCTCACCGGCGATGCCAAGGCGGGAAAGGGGCGCCCGGCTCCCTCCACCGAGGCGACGGCACCGCGCGATGCAGATGAGCCGATCATGGCGATCGTGTCGATCGAGGCCCAGCAGGTCACTTTCTATGACGCCGACGGTTGGATCTTACGTGCGCCGGTGTCGACCGGCGTCGCGGGACGCGAGACGCCACCGGCGCGTTCGCCGTTCTAGAGAAGAACGCCGACCACCACTCGAACCTCTATGACGATGCCTCTATGCGCACATGCAGCGCCTCACCTGGAAGGGTATCGCGCTGCACGGTGGCCCGCTGCCGGGGTATGCTGCCTCGCACGGCTGCGTGCGGATGCCGTACGGCTTTGCGGAGAGGCTGTTCGACAAGACGCGGATCGGGATGGGCGTTATCTCGCCGAACAACGCGGCTGCGGTCGGTTGGTCTCACTCGGCGCTGTTCGTGCCGAACGCGGAAGCCATTGTCGCTGCTCCGGCACGCGCCGAGACGCTCGCCCGCGAGGCCGCGGAGGCTGCCGAGACGGCCGACGAGGCGAAGAGGGGCCGCCACGACAGCGGCGCGCGAGGCGGCATCACTCACGGCATCGCTGCGCAAGCTGGAAGGGCTCAAGTCGCGAGCCGACGCCGAACTCGCTAACGCCGGCAAGGCGCTCGCCGCCGCAAAGACGGACCAGGCGAAGGCGCGGGCCGAAGATCTGAGGCTCAAGGCCGCTGCCAAGGCCGCGGAAGCGGGAACGCAACTCGACACTGCCAGAGCCGATGCGAAGTCGAAGCTCGACGCCGCCGCCAAGGCAAAGGATGCCGGAAAAGCGGCCGCGAACAAGAAGGCTGACGCAGATCATGCGTCAAACGATGCCAAGCTGGCGCTCGAGCCGGTTTCGATCTACATCAGCCGCGCGACGCAGAAGCTTTACGTGCGGCGGAACACGCATAAGCCGTGGGCGGACGGGGGTGAGGTGTTTGACGCGACTATCGAGGTTCCGGTCACGATCCGCGATTTTGAAAAGCCGATCGGCACGCATGTGTTCACGGCAATGGCGCGAAAATGACTCCGGTCTTCGCTGGACCGCAGTCACGATTGACAACGGAGACGACGCCAACAACGCGCTCGACCGCATCACCATCCCGCAGGATGTACTCAATCGCATTGCGCCGACCGCCTTGCCGCGTTCCTCAATCATCGTCTGGGACGAGCCTGAGCCGCGAAGAAGCTCATCGGACCGAGTTTGTTGCGGTATTGAGTAACCAGCCCCAGGGCGGATTTGTGACGCGCCGGCCTACGGTCAGTGTCCCCGTTGCAAGCGGCAACTCATGGGGCGGCGGCATCTTCGGCTTTTTCGACCAGGGCAGCCCGGGCGGGCAAACTGGCAATACGCGTCGGCGCCGCGGCTATTATCAGTCGCAAGGAAGCTGGTGGTGATACGGGGCGGCGCGCTGTTCGTTGGCCGCATAGTCGCTCGTGCTCAAGGGCGCGCATCAACAGAGTTCGACCACTCCGAAGTGCATCCAATACCAACCATCGACGGGGCCAGCGGAGAGCCGGTATCCCCAACAGCGTTCGTCATACCGCGCTACGGCGATACGTCGAGAAGTGTCACTTTCGACGCGGCGGAGCACCTTGAGCGCGGAAAGGTCTCGCTGCATGCACCACCAGGGAATAGCTGCTTCCCGGCAAATTCTACAGGTAGGTTTGTCGCGCCAATTGAAATCGCTTGGTTTGGTGGTGCCATTTTCTATCAGCGTGGTTTATTCGCCACTCCCCGTTGGTTGAAGCCAGACCGCCTTCTTGCAGTTGTGTCCGTCCGTAATTAGTCTTTTTGTTACACCGCAGCGCGACTATTGCAGGTGACTCGACTTTTCACCGGGAAGTCTCTTGCGCGAATCGTAGCGCGATGACTTTCCCGACACGGGAGGCCCCGGATGGCGCAAGGCTCAGTCGGCTTTTGCACCTTGCTTGCTGCGTTTTTTCTAGCAGCGCCCGCAGCGGCGCCGCTCGCGGCACCTGCGATCATAATCGATAGCGCCTCAGGTCAAGTGCTTTATGCTGAAGAGACCGAGCGGGTCTGGTACCCAGCGTCTCTGACCAAATTAATGACCGCTTATCTCGTGTTCGAAGCTGTGAGGGACGGCAAACTTTCCTGGCAAAGCGAGACAATCGTTTCACCGCATGCCAATGCCCAACCGCCCGTGAAGGTGGGCGTTCGATCCGGGCAAACGATTGCATTGGGGCTGGTCGTGCAAGGAATGATCGTGGGCTCGGCCAACGATCTGGCGATGGTCGCTGCCGAGGCCGTTGCCGGGGATGAAGCAGCCTTCGTCGAACGCATGAATGTGACGGCCAGGCGCCTTGGCATGCTGCGCACGCACTTTACCAACCCGAGCGGCCTGCCGGATGAACAACAGGTTTCGACAGCATACGATCTGGCCGTATTGGCTCAGGCCATCCTTCGTGATTTTCCCGATCATGCACACATGTTTGCTGCCCATGAGGTCAGCATTGGCAGGCGCACCATAACAACCGTGAACGGCCTGTTGGTGGGCTTCGCCGGCGCTGACGGGATGAAGACGGGGTTCACCTGCGCAGCCGGCTATAACATCGTGGCGACCGCGACCCGAAACGGGAGACGGCTGCTTGCCGTCGTGCTGGGTGCATTGTCGCGCGACGTGCGAACGCAGCGCATTTCTGGACTGCTCGATTCAGCGTTTCGCACCGGTCCGGTTGAGGAACGCCGGGACGGATTTCAGCATGTGAGTGCGGGCGTGGATTCAGAACTTCCGTTGACGCCCGCCGACCTCAGCAAGACGGTGATGTCGCCCGTTTGCGGAAATCGCCCCATGATTCCGCGCCGGGTGATATCGGCTTCTGCGGCCAAGACTGACATCGTCGCTGCAGTCAACGCCAAAGGTAAAGAAGCGTCGGGCGCGCGCACCAGGCTCGTAGCGTCCAAGACCCATCCGGAGACAAACGCCGAAGTGCTTTCGCCTTTCGACCGCTCGCATTGAATATATGGATTTTTCGGATCCTATTTGATCACTCTTGTCAGGCGCCAGCAAATCGATGCCGTGTGTAAGGTCTCCGGTCAAAGGGTCGCAGGGGTAAAGCCGACATTTGGGGCGGATGCAACTACGACGGCCGATCGCTGCGGCGCACAACGAGCCTCGCCCTCCAAACGCACTCATTGCAACACAGGTGTTGCGCACCGGCGCGACGGCAGCTCGGGGCCTCAACCGGCAATGCAGCCGCCGCCGCTCCGATCAATGATGATTGCTCGAGACCGGACATTGGCAGCCGAAGTCCGGCAATTTGCCCGCGAAAACACCTCGCCGCGGGGCCGGGATCACTCCCTGCCCGGCAACGGCTCACTTCTTGATATCCAGCAGCAAATTCCCGATCCGATCGATGGCCTTCCTGATGTTGTCGAGCGAGTTGGCGTAGCTGAAGCGGATATAGCCCTCGCCATGCACGCCGAACGAGGTGCCGGCGACGGTGGCGACTCCGGCCTTTTCCAGCATCAGGTTCTGCAGCTCTTTCGCCTGCAAGCCAGTGCCGGTGATGTTGGGGAAGGCATAGAACGCGCCGCCTGGCTCGACGCAGGTGATGCCGGGCAGCTGGTTCAGCATCGGCACGATGGCGCGGCGTCGCTCGTCGAACGCTCTTGACCATGGCATGCACCGCGTCCTGCGGACCTTCAAGGGCGGCGATGCCGGCGAACTGCGTCGGCGCGTTGACGCAGCTGTGGCAGTTGACGCATAGCCGCACGACCTTCTCGACCAGGCTCGCCGGCCAGATGCTGTAGCCGAGCCGCCAGCCGGTCATGGCATAGGTCTTCGACCAGCCGTCGAGCAGGATCAGCCGGTCGCGGATCTCGGGGAATTTCAGGAAGGTCGTGTGCACGCGGCCGTCGTACAGCATCTGGCTGTAGATCTCGTCCGACATGATGGCGACGTCGGGATGCCGGGCGAGGCCGGCGACGAGCTTCCTGACCTCGACCTCCGGCACCGCGCCGCCGGTCGGATTGCCGGGACTGTTGACGATGATCAGCCGCGTCCTCGGCGTGATCTGGGCCAACACCTCGTCGGCGTTGAACGAGAAGCCGTTCTTTTCCAGGAGCGCCATCGGCACCGGTGTGGCGCCGGTGTATTCGATCATCGAGCGATAGATCGGGAAGCCGGGATCCGGGTAGATGATCTCGGCGCCGGGCGCACCGAACATCAGGATCGCAAAGAACATCGTCGGCTTGCCGCCCGGCATGATCACGACGTGGTCCGGATTGACCTCGACCGCGTGCCGCCTGGCGAGATCCTTGGCGACGGCCTGGCGCAGCGCCGGGATGCCATTCGCCGGCGTATAGCCATGATGCCCGTCGCGCATCGCCTTGATGGCGGCCTCGACGATATGCGGCGGCGTCTTGAAGTCGGGCTGGCCGATGCCGAGCGAGATGATGTCGCGGCCCTGCGCCTGCAGCGCTGCCGCACGGGCCAGTACGTCGAATGCGGTCTCGGTTCCGAGCCGGTCCATTCCTGAGGCCAGATGCAGCATGACGTATGTCCTGGTTCGAGTGCCGGAGGCGCACGTTGGCACGGCACCGGCCGCGACGCAAAGCGCTGTGCGACGCGGCCGACGGCACGCGGCGTTAACCATTTCTCAACCAAGCAAGAGTTGCCGCCACAATTTCGGGACAAGTCGCCATTGTTGTAGCGGCGCCCTGCATGGCCGCAAGACCGCGACATGCGAGCGGCACTCGTTCCCGGACCAGCGGCGACGCCCTGTCGCCGACCGGGATCGAAGAGGGCACAAGCGCCGGTGACGGCGCCCTCCCACCCTGCAGCGACGCGACAAAACGTCCAAAATAACAAGGAGTTAAGACATGATCATGCGTATCGCGACCACGGCCATGGCCGTGGCGACAACGGTTGCCGCGGCCGGCATCGGGCTTTCGTCGCAGGCGGAAGCGGCGCGCGGCGACGGCGGCGGTGGAACGTCGCGCAGCTGCCTCACGAGCGCCGCGCGGGGCCTGCTGAATCGCATCGAGGCAAAGTTCGGCGCGATGCGGATCGTGTCGACCTGCCGCCCGGGGGCCACTATCGCCGGATCGGGCCGGCCGTCGCGGCACGCCAGCGGCAACGCCATCGATTTCGAGGCGGGCAACCGCAAGGGCGAGGTCGTGCGCTGGCTCGCCGCCAATCACAGTTCGGGCGGGACCATGACTTACTCCGACTCGAGCCATATCCACGTCGACATCGGCTCGCATTTCGTGTCCCTCGCCGGCGGCTCCCGCTACGCCAGCAATGATCGCGGCTCCGGCCGCAGCCGCAACCGCAGCAGCCGCGGTAACGGCGATGAGCCGCGGGCAGCCCGCGACAGCGGCGGCGACGGCGTCCGCCGTACGGCGCAATGGCAGGAGACTTCGAGCTATATGGGCCTCGGGGCTTCGGTCCGCGCCGACAGCCGATAACCTCGGCACGAACATCTTCTGCCATGAGAAAGATTGGCACTCGTCTCTTGACAGTGCTAATTCTATCTCCCAAATCGAGCTGCAGCGGTCGGCCAGGTGGTGCTCCACGAGGCCGGCCGCGTCCGGCGGGCGCTGCGCTGCGACCTGATCCAGGTCGGTGCATGCGTCTGCCGGTGATTGCAAATCCAGGCAATATCATGAGGTTGACGCCATGAAATTCCGTCCGCTTCACGACCGCGTGGTGGTTCGCAGGATCGAAGAGGATACGCGCACCACTGGCGGCATCATCATTCCGGACACCGCCAAGGAAAAACCGAGCCAGGGCGAGATCATCGCGACAGGGCCGGGCGCCCGCGACGAAAGCGGCCGCCTCGTACCGCTCGATGTCAAGACCGGCGACCGCGTGCTGTTCGGGAAGTGGTCCGGCACCGAGGTCAAGATCGACGGCCAGGACCTGCTGATCATGAAGGAGAGCGACATCCTCGGCGTGCTCGACGGCCGGTCCGCCGTCAAGGCCGCCGCCTGATCCAACCGACGAACCAATCGATTTGGAGTAGCCAGTCATGGCCGCAAAGGACGTGAAATTCTCGGTCGAGGCCCGCGAAAAGATGCTGCGCGGCGTCGACATCCTCGCCAATGCCGTACGTGTCACGCTCGGCCCCAAGGGTCGCAACGTCGTCATCGAGAAGAGCTTCGGCGCCCCCCGCATCACCAAGGACGGAGTGACGGTCGCCAAGGAGATCGAGCTCGAGGACAAGTTCGAGAACATGGGCGCGCAAATGCTGCGCGAGGTCGCCTCGAAGACCAGTGATATCGCCGGTGACGGCACCACCACGGCGACTGTTCTCGCCCAGGCGATCGTCAGGGAAGGCGCCAAGTCGGTCGCCGCCGGCGCCAATCCGATGGACTTGAAGCGCGGCGTCGACCTGGCGGTTCAGAAAGTCGTCGACGCGCTCAAGTCGAAGGCCAAGAAGGTCACCACCAACGAGGAGATCGCGCAGGTCGGCACCATCTCCGCCAACGGCGACAGCGAGGTCGGCGGCATCATAGCGCAGGCGATGCAGAGGGTCGGCAACGAGGGCGTGATCACCGTCGAGGAGGCGAAGAGCCTGGAGACCGAGCTCGACGTGGTCGAGGGCATGCAGTTCGATCGCGGCTACCTCTCGCCCTACTTCATCACCAACGCCGAGAAGATGGTGGCCGATCTCGAGGACCCCTACATCCTGATCCACGAGAAGAAGCTGACCGGCCTGCAGCCGATGCTGCCGCTGCTCGAAGCCGTGGTGCAGTCGGGCAAGCCGCTGCTGATCATCGCCGAGGAAGTCGAGGGCGAGGCGCTGGCGACGCTGGTCGTCAACAAGCTGCGCGGCGGCCTCAAGGTCGCGGCGGTGAAGGCGCCGGGCTTCGGCGACCGCCGCAAGGCGATGCTCGAGGACATCGCGATCCTGACCGGCGGCTCGGTGATCTCGGAGGATCTCGGCATGAAGCTCGAGAGCGTCAAGCTCAACATGCTGGGCCGCGCCAAGCGGGTCACGATCGACAAGGACAACACCACCATCGTCGACGGCAGCGGCAAGAAGGCCGAGATCGAAGGGCGGGTGAAGCAGATCAAGGCACAGATCGAGGAGACGACCTCCGACTACGACCGCGAGAAGCTGCAGGAGCGGCTGGCCAAGCTCGCCGGCGGCGTCGCGCTGATCAAGGTCGGCGGTGCCACCGAGATCGAGGTCAAGGAGCGCAAGGATCGCGTCGAGGACGCGCTGCATGCCACCCGCGCGGCCGTCGAGGAAGGCGTCGTTCCGGGCGGCGGCGTCGCCCTGCTGCGGGCGATCAAGGCGCTCGATTCGCTGAAGACCGAGAACGAGGATCAGCGCATCGGCATCAACATCGTGCGCAAGGCGCTCACCGCGCCGGCTCGGCAGATCTTCCACAATGCGGGCGAGGACAGCTCGGTCATCGTCGGCAAGATCATGGACGAGTCGAAGTACAGCTTCGGATTCAACGCCCAGACCGGCGAATATGGCGACCTCGTCGCGCAAGGCGTGATCGACCCGGCCAAGGTCGTCCGTTGCGCGCTACAGGACGCCGCCTCGATCGCCGGCCTGCTGATCACCACCGAGGCGATGATCGCCGAGCTGCCGAAGGACAAGCCAGCGGCCCCGGCCGGCGGTGGCATGGGTGGCATGGGCGGCGGGATGGGCGGCATGGACTTCTGAAGTCGACACCCAGACACGGCCATTTGATTTCGGCGGCCTCGAAGGCGACTTCGGGGCCGCTGCCGTTTCGAGCGCCGCCGAAAAGCGGGGCACGGTTGACCCTCGCGCATGGCCGGACGGCGAGTTTTTGCGTCGCTGTCATCGGATACCGCATAACATCGGCTCCGACCCGCATCATACTGGACCGATCCCTTGCCCCTGCTTGTCGTCTTGGCCGTCTCGTGTCTGGCGAGCGCGCTGATCGTGCGGATCGTTGATCCCCTGGTGCCGCAGATCGCCCGCGACCTGCTCGCCGATCCGCACACCGTGGCGCTGCTGGCGACCTCATTCGCATTCCCGTACGCCCTGGGGCAGCCGATCCTCGGACCACTCGGCGATGCGCTCGGCAAGGCGCGGATCATCAAGTGGTGTCTGGCCGCCCTCGCCGTAGCCCTGGCGCTATCGGCAATCGCGCCGAGCGTCGAGACCCTGTTCATCGCCCGCCTATTGGCCGGACTGGCGGCCGGCGGCACCATCCCGCTCGCCATTGCCATGGTCGGCGACCGCATTCCGATCACCGAGCGGCAAGTCGCGCTGTCACAGTTGCTGATGGCGATGCTCGTCGGGCAGATGGTCGGCGTGATCGGCTCGGGATTGATCGGCAGCGTTGTGAGCTGGCGATGGGTGATGGCGATCGGCTGCGTGCTGGTAGTGGCTTCGCTGATCATGTCGATCATCTGGCTCGAGGCGCGCCACGATGCCGAACGCAAACCGTTCAGCATCGACGGCATGCGGCAGGGCTATGCGCAAGTCTTCGCCAACCCGCGCGCCAAGGTGTGCTACGGCGCCGTGTTCGTCGAGGGCGTCTCCATCTTCGGCCTGCTGCCGTACCTGGCGGTGCTGCTCGAGGCCCGCGGCATCGGCGGCATGCGCGAGGCCGGGATGGTGCTTGCCGGCATGGGCGCCGGCGGCGTGCTGTTCGGCGTCCTGGTGAAGCCGATGCTGAGGCTGCTGAAAGGGCAGATGAACCTGATCCGCGCCGGTGGCGTGGTCGCCGGGCTTGGCCTTGCCGGCTACGCGTTCGCCGGCAGCTGGCCGCTGGAGGCCGCCGCCTTCGTGTTGACCGGACTGGGCTTCTACACGATCCACAACTCGCTGCAGACCCAGGCGACCGAGCTCGCTCCCGGTGCGCGCGGCGCCGCCGTCGCGTTGCATGCGTTCTTCTTCTTCTTCGGCCAGGCGTGCGGTCCGGTGCTCTACCAGTTCGGTTTCGCCAATGCCGGACTGCTGTCGCCGCTGCCGATCCTGATCGGCGGGAGCGTGATGGCGGTTCTGGGATTCGTGGTCGCCAGTCAACTTTCGCGGCCGCTGGCGGCGATCCGCTAGCAATGCGGTCAATGCCGGCGCCTTGCGATCGCGGCACCAAGCATGTCGCCCAGGGTCTGCTCGTCGCGCGCCGGCATGACGAGGCGGATCGGCACCGGGCGCGACGCCTCGCGCAGCTCGCCGCAAGCGCCGCCGGCCCCGGCGAGACGGGCGAGATCCTTCTCGGTGGTGACGATCGTCGCGGAATGACGCCGCGCGGCCGTGAGAACCCGCATGGCGTCCGCTTCCGACAGCGGATGATGGTCCCTGAATGCGATCGCCTCGGCGACGGTCCCGCCGAGCTGCGGCAGCATGTCGAAGAAGCGCCGCGGATTGCCGATGCCGGCAAACGCGACGACAGGCCCGGCCTCGAGCCATCGCATGTCCTCGGCCGGCGCCACCATGGCGCGCAGCATCCGCCCCGGATAGCGCCGCGCGAGATCCGCGATCTCGCCGCCCGGCGCCGCTGGACCGGTCGCACCGTTCACGACGATGAGGTCGACCAGCGCCGTCTGCATCGCCATTGGCGCGCGCAGCGGCCCGGCTGGGATGACGCGACCGTTGCCGAGGCCACGCCGGCCATCCACGACGGCAATCGTCAGATCCTTCGCCAGCGCCGGGTTCTGCATGCCGTCGTCCATCACGATGACGCTCGCCGCAAGCCGCCCTGCCGCCACTTCGGCCTCGATCATTCGGGCGCCGGCGGCGCGATCCCGCGACACCACCACCGGCGCGGCCCGCGCCAGCAGCAGCGGCTCGTCGCCGACCGCGGACGCCAAGTCGGCGCGCGGGTCGATCAGACGCGGCCCAGGCTCACTGCCGCCATAACCGCGCGACAGGAACACCGGTCGCTCCCCGGCGTTCGCCAGCAGTCGTGCGATGGCCAATGCGAGCGGCGTCTTGCCGGCCCCGCCGGCGGTGAAATTGCCGACGCAGACGACCGGCAGCGAGGCACGGTACGGCGTGGTGAGCCGCCAGCGAAGACGCGCCAGTTGAGCGACCACCCATCCCGCCGGCCGCAGCAGACGCGCTACCGCCGGGGTCGGCTCGTCGTACCACCAGCCCGGCTCATCGAGTGGCACGCTCGAATCCCCGGGGCGCACCCTCAATCGCGGCCACCTCCGCCGGCGCCGCAGGCAGCAGCCGCAGCAGCTCGTCGACCGTCGTCGTCAAGGCGCCCGACATCTTCTCCAGCGCGCTGGTTGCGTTGGCATGCAACTCGGCGAGCGCCGCCGGCTCCGTCAGCAGCCGCTTGACCTCGCTTGCCAGCGTCGCGGCCGAGGTGACAGTGACGGCGCCATTGACTCCGGAACAGCGTCTGATAGATCTCGTGGAAATTGGCGCAATGCGGGCCGGTGATGACGCCGACGCCATGTCGGATCGCCTCGATCGGGTTCTGACCGCCGGTGGTGCCGGGACCGACGCCGAGCGACTTGCCGAGAAACGCCAGCGGCGCAAGACGGAATAGCGTGCCGAGCTCACCAATCGTATCGGCGACGTAGACCTGCGTCGCGGCGTCCGGCATTGCGCCCTTCGAGCGCAGCGCCGACGGGATGCCCTTGGCGTCCAGCATCGCCGATACCTCAGGCCCGCGCACCGGATGCCGCGGCGCGATGATGGTGCAGAAGTCTGGCCAGGTCGCGGTGAGGATCTGATGCGCCTCGGCCGCCACTTCCTCCTCGGCGCCATGCGTCGAGGCAACGACCAGCCGCGGCCGGTCGCCGAGTGCCGCCTGCAGCCTGGCCAGGGCGGCGGCATCGACCGGTGGCGGTGGCGCATCGACCTTGAGGTTGCCAGCAGCTAGCGCCTGGCGGGCGCCCAGGTCGCGAAACCAGCGCGACAGCTTCTCGGTCTGGGCGAGGACGACAGCGAACCGGTTGAACAGCGGCCGCGACACCGCCCGCTGCTTCATCCATCGGCTGTACGAGCGCGCCGACATGCGTGCGTTGACGAGTGCCAACGGGACCGCCCGGTCGGCGGCGGCAACGATCAGGTTCGGCCAGATCTCGCTCTCGGTGAAGATCGCCAGGTCCGGCTTCCAGTGATCGAGAAAGCGGGCGACGAAACGCGGGCTGTCGAGCGGCACGAACTGGTGCACGTCGTCGCGGTCGAGACGGCTTGCCGCCAGCGCCGCCGACGTGAGCGTGCCGGTGGTGACCAGGAAGTGGACATCGGGCCGGCGCGCGCGCAGCTCCGCGATCATGGGTAGCGCGGCGTTGGTTTCGCCCACGCTTGCCGCATGCACCCAGATCAGCGTGCCAGGCGGTCGCGGCCGGCCGGCAAATCCCAGCCGCTCGCCGCGCCGCGCCGGGTCTTCCTTCCCGCGCGCCTCCCGCCACGACAGGATCGCCGGCGCCAGCGGCTCGGCGGCGCGCATCAGGGCGCGATAGAGCTTGAGACGCCGGCCGGGAGGCGCCGGCGCGGCGGAAGGGTCGGCGGTGTCCGGGGTTGCGCGGGCAGGATCGGCTCCGCAGATCGCATAGGCCCGTCGCGTCGCATCGTTCATCGCCTGCTCGACCGCGAGCCGCGCCGCCTCGAGGGCCGCCTCGTCCGCCTCCGCCGCCACCCGAATCGGCTCGCCGACCACCACGCCGATCGTCGACCACGGCAGATTGATCGTCATCCGGCTCCAGGTATCGAGCGAGCGATAACGGCTCGACGCCACCGCCACCGGCACGATCGGCTTGCCGGAGATCTTCGCCAGCATGACGATACCGAGGCCGGCGCGCCGTGCCGGTCCGGGCGGCACATCGGCGGTCATGCCGACGCTGAAGCCTTCGTCGAGCGCGGCCCTGGCGGCAAGCAGCGCGCGCGCGCCGCCGCGATCGCGTTTGCGTCCGCCGGCACCGGCGCCGCGAATAAGGTCCATGCCGAACTGCTGCAGCACGCCGCCGATCAGCTCCGCGTCGCCATGTCGCGCCACCATGATCCGCACCTTGACGGAAGATGGGTTGAGCACCGGCAGCATCATGAACTGGCCGTGCCACATCGCGAAGATCATCGGATGGTGGCTGGCGAATCGCGCCACCGCATCCGGTGGATCGCAGACGATCCGCGCGGTCCTGTGGACAAGTCGGATAAAGCGGACGAGTGCGCCGCTGCCTGGCCCGATCAACCGGGCCTTATCAATGGTAAGGCGCGCCATGGTTCAACTTCATTGGGCCGGCGGGCAGGGTCCTGCCGACAGGAACGGACCGCACATTGAATAATCATGCACAGGCGCGCAGCCACCGCCCGCCGCCTCTTGATCGCTGTCTCTATAGCGGTTATCCAGCGATTGCAAACCGGCCGAGCGATGCGCACATAGGTGCGTGACGGTACGGCTCGGAAGAATGCCGGTCGGCAGGGGGACCACGGGTTGGCTGGCATCGAAAGCTGGGAATGACGTCGCTAGTCAAACGGACCAAGCGCAGCTTCAAGCGGGTGACACTGGGTTGGCGCGAGTCCTTGATGGCGCGGACTCCGGCATGGGCGAAGCGCGCCTTCGGGCCGACCATGATCAGGCTGGACTCGCTGCTCGTCGATCATGGCTTCATCCGGCTCATCTATCTGAACAGGCATCGGGTCGGCGATCGGGCGTGGCGCGCCGCGCAACCGGGCGTCCATCATTTCCGGTCGTTCGCGGCCCAGGGCATCAAGACGATCGTGAACCTTCGCGGCCCGCGCGTGTGCGGCAGCTACTGGCTCGAGCAGGACGCTTGCCGCGAGCTTGGCATGGTCATGATCGATTGCCAGATGCGCTCGCGTGCAGCACCGAGTCACGAGGAGCTGCGGCGGGCACGGGAGCTGTTCGACCGCATCGAGTACCCGATGCTGATGCATTGCAAGTCGGGCGCCGATCGCGCCGGCCTGATGAGCGCACTTTATCGTCACAGCAAGCTCGGCGACCCGATCGAGGTTGCCAGGAACGAGCTTTCGTTCCGCTACGGCCACATTCGTCAGGCCGACACCGGCATCCTCGACCACTTCTTCGACGAGTACCTGGCCTACGCCGCCATCCGGCCGATCAAGTTCTGGGACTGGGTCGAGACGGTCTACGACCCCGAGGTGGTGACCCGGTCGTTCAAGGCGGACGGCTTCGTCACGCGGCTGATCAGCACGATCATGCGGCGCGAATAGCAGCAGCGATCGCCGACGGCCGGCACGGGCGGGCCATCACTCACTCGGCCGGGCCGCTCTTCACCGAGTCGGGGTCGAGCAGCTTGTGCATGTGGACGATGAAATACCGCATCTGCGCGTTGTCGACAGTGCGCTGCGCGCACCCCTTCCAGGCCTTGTAGGCTTCGGCGTAGCTCGGGTAGATGCCGACGATGTCGAGCTCGGACAAGTTCTTGAACTCGACGCTGTCAAGCGACGTGAGCTCGCCGCCGAACACCAGATGAAGCAGCTGCTTCTGACCTACTGCGCTCATGGATCAACACCTCGCTTTCGCTCGCGCGCTTGGCTCGCACCGAACCGACGATTTACTTTTTTTTGAGGGTGCCGCTTAAGGGCTTCCAAACCTGTCTGTGGCATTGTTTTTCGACGGCTGCAACAGATGGCCGCTCGGGAGTTGACAGGTTGGCACTTCGATCGCGCGGTGGAGCATTCGATGCTCCGCCGCGCCGTCGTTCGATCAGGCCAATCCGGCCAGCGCCGAGATCGCCATGTCGGCGACGAGACCCAGGAAGAATACCCAGCCGACATCCTTGTTCGAGCGGAAGCGCTTGAGGCAGTTCGCCGGATCGTCGGTGTCGAGCGTCGTCACCTGCCAGGCGAGCTGGATGGCGATCAGCGCCAGGGCGAGATAGAAGATCAAATGCGCGCGTGCCAGCATGCCGGCGATCGCCCACAGCAGCACCGCGGCGCCGTAGAAGCCGCCGACCCAGTTCATCGTCTGATCGCCGAAACGCAAGGCGGTCGAACGCAGGCCCAGGAGGGCATCGTCCTCCTTGTCCTGGTGCGCATAGATCGTGTCGTAGCCGATCGTCCACAGCACGCAGCCGGCATAGAGCACCAGCGCCGCCGGATCGAGCATGCCGTAGACCGCCGCCCAGCCGACCAGCGCGCCCCACTTGAAGGTAAGGCCGAGCATCAGCTGCGGCCAGTAGGTGAACCGCTTCATGAACGGGTAGATCGCGATCAGCAGCAGCGAGCTGATGCCGAGCATGATCGTGAACTGGTTGAACTGCAGCAGCACGACGAGGCCGACCAGCGATAGCGCGCACGCCCAGGCAAATGCATCGCGCACCGACACCGCCCCCGACGGGATCGGCCGGCGCGCCGTGCGCTCGACCTGGCCGTCGTAGTCGCGGTCGACGATGTCGTTATAAGTGCAGCCGGCACCCCGCATCACGAAGGCGCCGACGAAGAACAGCGCCAGATACCACAGGTTGGGATAGGGCCGGCCGCGATAGAGCTCGGCCAGCGCCAGCGACCACCAGCAGGGAAACAGCAGCAGCCAGGAGCCGATCGGACGATCGAAGCGCGCCAGATGCAGGTAGGGCCTGATCGCGGCCGGCGCACGCCGGTCGACCCAGTTGCCGGGCGCCGCGTCGGGCAGGGTTGCGGTGGGGACGTGGTTTCCTTGCATGCGAGCGGCGTACCATGGCCGATCCGCGCGATAAAGTGCATCGCCGGCCAATTTCCGGCGGTTTGAGCGGAGCCGCATGGTGAGCTAGCTTGCGCCATGGCAATTCACGACGAAGCCTCGCAACGTCTCTTTCTCGACGCCGACCTGCATCCCGGGCAGGCCGTGGCGGCATCGGCCGCCCAGGCCAACTATCTGCTGCGGGTGCTGCGGCTGCACGAAGGCGATACCGTCCTGGTCTTCAACGGCCGCGACGGCGAATGGCGCGCCGCGATCAGCGATGCCGGCAAGCGCGGCTGCGACCTCGTCCCCGTCGAGCAGACCAGGCCGCAGTCCCTCGGCCCGGACGTCCACTACCTGTTCGCGCCGCTGAAGCGGTCGCGGCTCGACTACATGGTGCAGAAGGCGGTCGAGCTTGGCGTCGCCCTGCTGCAGCCGGTGCTCACCCGCCGGACGATAGCCGACCGGGTCAACCTCGAGCGCATGCGGGCCAATGCGATCGAAGCCGCCGAGCAGTGCGGCATCGTTCATCTGCCGGCGATCGCCGAGCCGCGCCGGCTCGAGCGGGTGATCGGCGACTGGGATCCGAACCGCTGCCTGATCTTCTGCGACGAGGCGGCGGCAATCGCGGACCCGGTGCAGACGCTGATGCCGTTGCGTGGGCGGCCGGTCGCGCTGCTGCTCGGGCCGGAAGGCGGTTTCGCGCCCGAGGAGCGGGAATTGCTGCTGGCGAGCCGCTTCGTCGTGCCGATCTCGCTCGGCCCCCGGGTGATGCGTGCCGACACCGCCGCCGTTGCCGCCCTCGCCCTCGTCAATGCCACCATCGGCGACTGGCGGTAGTACGAGGCACGCGACAGGCATCAGCTAGGCTCATGCTCACAAGTTAAGTATACTGCTTTCGATTGCCGCCGGATCAATCAAGTCGCGTCAAAGGTGCCGGGCCGCACATCGACGGTGGCGAGCACGTCTGAATGAGGGTAGCCGGCGGCAAAGCGCCCGCCGCGGCATTTCGGGTGGAGTGGCACATGCGCGGCGCTTTCCGAACGTCGATCGCCTGCATCGCCGCGCTGTTGTGGTATTGCGCATCGGCAGCCACGCCCGCCACCGCCGCGAGCAAGGCCTTCGTGATCGGCAACTCGAAGTACGTCCATGCCAACGGCCTGCCCAATCCGGCTAACGACGCCAAGGATCTCGCGACCAAGCTCGGTGCGCTCGGCTATCAGGTGACGCTCGGGCTGGATGTCACCCGCGCGCAGTTCCTGTCGAGCTTCCAGCGCTTTGCGCAGTCGCTGCAATCGGACGATCTGGCGGTGCTCTACTACGCCGGTCATGGCCTGCAGATCGGCGGCGAGAACTATCTGTTCCCGATCGATGCCAGGGTCGAGAAGGAGGACGACGCACGGCAGAACCTGGTCGCGCTCAATGCGCTGCTTGCCGACCTGTCGCGCTCGACCCGCAATCGGATCGTGATCCTCGATGCCTGCCGCAACAATCCGTTCGCCGACAACATCGCGAAGGCGCAGGCGACCCGCGCGGCCGGCACGGTGCGTGGGCTGGCACGGGTCTATGCCGGCGTCGGCTCGTTCATCGCCTACTCGACGCAGCCGGGAAATGTCGCGCTCGACGGCAGCGGCCGCAATAGCCCATTCACCGAGGCATTGCTGCGCCACATGGGAGCGCCCGGAGCCGACGTCCATGCCGTCATGCGGCGCGTGCGCGGCGACGTCCAGAAGGCGACGTCCGAGCAGCAGGTGCCGTGGGAGAACTCCTCCCTGGTCGACGAGATCTCGTTTGCCACCGGTGGCGGCAGCGTCGCAGCCTCGCCGCCGGTTGCGGCTCCGGCGGCCGCGCCGCCTTCACCAGCGCGATTGCCGCCGGCCGCCACGGCCAGTGCGAGCTACCACTTCGTCAGCGGCCTCGACCCCAACGGCGACAACTTCCTTGCTCTGAGGACCGGCATCGGCGCGGATGCAGTCCGCATCGCGACGATGGGGCCGGATACGCTGCTGAAGGTCGTCGAGAGCCGCGGCGAATGGCGCAAGGTCGTGCTGCTCGATGGCACCACCGGCTGGGCGCATGGCCGGTGGATCGCCTGCTGCCGCACGTTCGCGGCGGCGGCGCCCGCCATGCCCGCGCCGGCCGTCGCCGCCAGCCGAGGCACCGCAGTCCTGCGAGGCCCTGTGGACCGCCCGCAACGCCATCTGGCATCGATACGGCTACTGCTTCACCACGGCGCGGGGCCAGAACGCATTCGGCAACGCCGGTTGCTCCCGGGACGAGAGGGCGGCGCGAGCGGCGATGTCGCCGGCCGATCGCGACAACGTCGACGCGCTGCAGGCGCGCGAGCGCGCCATCGGCTGCCGCTAGGCCGTTGATATTGCAATGGTTCACTTGACGGCGCAGATCCGCCGGCGCCCCTCGCCATCGTGCCCTTGGCGACACCGCCGTCCCCGCCTGTCGCATAGCCGTGATTTGCGCTTTTCCGGCAGTCGCCTACATAGCTTGCCGGAAAGCTGCCCAAGGGAGTGCATGTTCTTGCTCGCCAAACTGAGATCATCGGCAGGTGCCGCCTTGCCGGCGACGATCGCGCTGGCGCTGGTCGCCACCGCCGCGCGCGCCGAGACCGCGACGCCCTGGATCGAGGGCTACAATTCCCGGGTTCGCATGGTCTCGGGCACCGCCGCCGCACCGGGTGGCGCGATGCGCGCCATTGCCGGCATCGAGATCGTGATGGCCGACGGCTGGAAGACCTACTGGCGCAGTCCGGGCGACGCCGGCGGCGTGCCGCCGTACTTCGACTGGGCGGGCTCGGAGAACCTCGGCAGCGCCAAGGTGCTGTTCCCGGCGCCGGCACGGCTGAAGGACGCCAGCGGCGACTCGGTCGGCTACAAGAAGTCGGTCGTGCTGCCGGTCGAGATCACGCCCAGGGACGCGGGCAAGCCGGTGACGTTACGGCTTGCGCTTGAGTTCGGCGTTTGCCGCGAGATCTGCGTGCCGGCCGAAGCCAAGCTGTCACTGACGCTGCCGGCCGCCGGCGTGCCCGCGCCCGCCGCGCTGTCGGCCGCCGTCGACCTGGTGCCGCGCAAGGCCGCCGACCGCCGCCCCGCCGATCCGGCTCTCAAGGGTGCGCGGGCAATTCTGACCGGCGACAAGCCGCGGCTGGAATTCGACATTGCCTTTGCCGGCGACGGCAGCGGCGCCGACGTGTTCGTCGAAGCCCCCGACGGCATCTATCTCAACCTGCCGACTAAGGCTGCCGGCGCCGCTGGCGGCACCCAGACGTTCGAGATCAATCTCGCTACCGGCGTCGACGTCGCCGAGCTCAACGGCAAGACGCTGCTGGTGACCATGGTCAGCGCCGGCGGTCAGTCGGAAGCGACCTGGAAGGTCGACTAGCGCGCGGGCCGCGTATAGGCTGCCCGCGATCCCCCCCGCGAAAAGCATGGAGTTCGAGAAAATGGCAATCAAAGTCGGCGACAAGCTGCCCGAGGCGACCTTCACCGTGATGGGCGAGGAGGGACCGAAGCCGGTCACCACCACCGAGTTCTTCGGCGGCAAGAAGGTTGCACTGTTCGCGGTGCCCGGTGCCTACACGCCGACCTGCAGCAAGCAGCACATGCCGGGGTTCGTCGCCAACTCCGCCGAGTTCAAGGGCAAGGGCATCGATGCGATCGCCTGCACAGCGGTCAACGACGTGTTCGTGCTCGACGCCTGGGCGAAGGAGACCGGTGCCGCCGGCAAGATCACCATGCTGGCCGACGGCAGCGCCGATTTCGCCAAGAAGATCGGCCTCGAGATCGACCTGACTGCCCGCGGCCTCGGCGTGCGCTCGAAGCGGTATTCGATGATCGTCGACAAGGGCGTGGTGTCGGTGCTCAACGTCGAGGACGCGCCGCCGCAGCACGACAAGTCGAGCGCCACGACGCTGCTCAGCTGCAAGTTCTGAGACCTGGCAAATAACGAGCTGCCAGTGGCCGATCGGGCTTTCCGGCTGGCAACTGGCCGATTAGCTGGTCTCTCCTGCATCACTCGTTGTTCGCGGCCCTGATCGCCTCGTCGGCCCGCAGGAATGCCTCGACGTCGGGCGCCATCGGCGGCGGCTCGACGTCGACGCCGATCTCGTGCATCAGCCGCCCGATGGTCACGAACGACTTCGCGTTGCGATCGTAGAGCCCACCCTTGAACAGGGCGCGGGCGGCGACCTGCCCGGCGCGCGGCCCGGAGGCGAACCGGATCATCTGCTCCATGACGACCGTAACGTCGCTCCAGGTCAGCAGCCGCGTCTCGAGCTTGATGCGTTCGAAACCGCGGAGCTCGCGGCGGAACCTGATCGCGATGCCGCTGGCGATCGGTGTCCATCGATGCCGCAGCAGCGGGCGCCATAGACCGGTGCGCACCAGGAAGTCGAGCCGACCGATATCCATCAACGTCAGATAGCGGCCGTTGTTCATGTGCATGGAGACGTCGAGGTCGGTTGGCCAGACGCGGAAATCGAGCGTCGAGATCGCGTGCGTCGCCTCGAGCGTGGGCCGCCGCCACGCGGTCAGCAGATACCAGATCAAGCGAAACCATAGGTTCATGCGCGTGCTCCAACGATCGAAGCACGCGCCTAACGCGTTGCGGCGCACACTGCAAGGTGGCAGGCCGCTGCAGGTCTAGCCCGGAGCCGCGCCCTGTGTTGCGGTGTAGACGGCGTATAGCGATTGGCTCGCCGCCATGAACAGGCGATTGCGCTTAGGCCCACCGAAGCAGACGTTGCCGCAGATCTCGGGAATCCGGATGCGGCCGATCAGCTTGCCGTCGGGACTCCATACCGTCACGCCCGAGTAGCCGACCGCGCGGCCGGCATTGCTCGAGCACCACAGGTTGCCGTTGACGTCGGTGCGCACGCCGTCGGGCCCGCACTTGACGCCGTCGACCATGCAGTCCGAGAACAGCTTGCGGTTCGACACCTTGTTGTCGGCGCCGACGTCGAACACGTACACCTCGCCTTTGCCGCCCGGTCCGGTGTCGCCCGGCCCCTTGCCGGTGCTGACGACATAGAGCTTCTTGTGGTCGGGCGAGAAGCACAGGCCGTTGGGGTCGGGCACCTGCTCCTCGGTGACGACAAGGTCGATGCGCCCTGTCGGATCGATCCGATAGCAGTTGGTCGGCAGCTCGCGCTTGGCAAAGCCGATCTCGGCTGGCTGGCCGACGCGATTGTTGAGCTTGCCGGCGGCATTGCTCGGGCCGCCGGCGGCATCTGGCGTGCCTTCGTACAGCTGGCCGCCGTATGGCGGATCGGTGAACCAATAGCTGCCGTCCGGATGCGGCACCACGTCGTTCGGCGAGTTGAGGCGCTTGCCGCCGTAGCTGTCGGCGAGCACCGTCACCGAGCCGTCGAGCTCATAGCGCACGACGCGCCGGGTCAGGTGCTCGCACGAGAGCTGCCGTCCCTGGTAGTCGAAGGTGTTGCCGTTGGAGTTGTTGGAGGGTGCCCGCATCACGCTGACGCGGCCATCGTCCTCCAGCCAGCGCAACTGGCGGTTGTTCGGAATGTCGCTCCACACGAGATAGCGGCCCTGGCCGTTCCAGGCCGGGCCCTCCGACCACAGGGCGCCGGTCCACAACCGCTGAATGGGAGCATTGGGCTGTGCGAGGCCCTCGAAGCTCGGGTCGACGGCGATTATGTCGGGATCCCAGAAATAGGTATTGGGTGCGCCGTTGGGGCCGAAGTCGCGGGGCGGCGTGGTGATCGTGCTCGGCGGCGCCGCGGGGCCGGCCTGCGCGGCGGCACGCGACGTGCCGACCGTCATGACTGCCGCGCCTGCGCCGGCTGCCTGCAGCAGCGATCGACGGGACCACCTCGAAGCCTCGGGATGCGGTTGCGAGCTTTGCTTGACCATGGGGCGTCTCCTCGAAAAAGCGTTGTTTGTTTTCAGTCCCCCCGCTGACGAAAGTCGATCCCCGCCTCGCGCAACCATGGAACTATAGCACAGTACGCGCGCCGCCATCGACCAACGGCGCACTTGCCCTATTCCCGCCGCCTGCTAAACCACTGCCGGCAAATTCACGAACTGCTGGGAGCCAGACCAACCCATGGCCATTCTCGTTGATCGCAACACCAAGGTCATTTGCCAGGGGTTCACCGGCAGTCAGGGCATGTTCCATTCGAAGTCCGCCAAAGCCTACGGCACCCAGCTCGTCGGCGGCGTGACGCCCGGCAAGGGCGGCACCAAGGTTGCGGACCCGGATCTCGCCGAAGTGCCGATATTCGACAGCGTCGCCGAGGCCAAGGCCAGGACCGGCGCAACCGCGACCTCGATCTACGTCCCGCCGCCGTTCGCCGCCGACGCGATCCTCGAGGCGATCGACGCCGAGATCCCGCTGATCGTGTGCATCACCGAAGGCATCCCGGTGATGGATATGATCAAGGTGAAGCGAGCGCTGGCCGGGTCGTGGTCGCGGCTGATCGGTCCGAACTGCCCAGGCGTGCTTACGCCCAACCAGTGCAAGATCGGCATCATGCCGGGCAATATCTTCAAGGCCGGCCATGTCGGCATCGTGTCGCGGTCGGGCACGCTGACCTACGAGGCGGTGAAGCAGACGTCGGATGCGGGCCTCGGCCAGTCGACGGCGGTCGGCATCGGCGGCGATCCGGTCAAGGGCACCGAGTTCATCGACGTGCTCGAGATGTTCCTGGCCGATCCCGACACCCACTCGATCATCATGATCGGTGAGATTGGCGGCGCGGCGGAAGAGGACGCGGCCGAGTTCATCAAACGCGAGGCCGCCAAGGGCCGGTCGAAGCCGATGGCTGGCTTCATTGCCGGCGTCACCGCGCCGCCTGGCCGCCGCATGGGCCATGCCGGGGCCATCATCTCCGGCGGCAAGGGCAAGGCCGAGGACAAGCTCGAAGCCATGCGCTCGGCCGGCATCGCGATCGCGGACAGTCCGGCTTCGCTCGGCACCACGCTCGCCAAGGTGCTGAAGAAGTAATCGTTGACCACAGACAGCGCCAGCAAGGCTTCCGGCGGAGCGCGGCGCCGATGGCGTCGGGCGCGCTGGCCGCTGATTGCCGTGTGCGCTGCTCTATTCCTAGGTGGCGCGTTTGCCGCATTGCGACAGGGACTGATACCGCCGCGCTGGTCGCCGCTGCCGGTCGTCGACCTCGCCGAACCGCACGGCTGGCTGATCGATTGGCGGCTCGCCGAGCTCAAGGCCGATCGCGATCTGTGCGCCCGAGTTCTGCGCGCGCCCTTCATCGAGGCGCTGCCGATCGCCGACAAGCCTCTCGAGAACGGCTGCGGCTGGGTAAACGCGGTGCGGGTCACGACGCTGTCAGGCAGCAAGTTGTCGGTCGACAAGCTGTCCTGCCAGGCGGCGGCCGGGCTTTCGCTGTGGCTCGCCCACGACGTGCAGCCGCTGGCGATCAAGTTGTTCGGACAGCCGGTCGCCTCGATCCGCCATTTCGGCAGCTATGCCTGCCGCAACGTCGCCGGCAATCCACTGTTCAAGCATTGGCGCAGCGCGCATGCGACCGCGAATGCGATCGACATCGCGGCCTTCACACTTGCCGGCGGCCGCCAGATCGTCGTCGACAAGCACTGGCAGTCGAGCGGCGATGAGGCGATCTTCCTGAAGTCGACGCTGGCCAGCGCCTGCCGCTACTTCCACGTGGCAATCGGTCCCGGCTACAACGCAGCGCACAAGGACCACTTCCACCTCGATCGCGGCATCGGCGCCGCCTGCAAATAGCACCCAACGCGGCCCCAATCGCGGATTTGATCAGCCTGCAAGCTCCTCGCGCAGCAGCTCGAGCTCGAGCCATTGCTCCTCGGCGGCGGCGAGCGCCAGCTTCGGCCGATTCCAGCTCCGCCGCGGCGACATTGAAGGCGACCGGGTCCTTGGCGAACAAATCGGGCGCCGCAAGCCGCGCCTGCAACCGCGCGATATCGGCCGACAGCTGGTCGATGGTCGCCGGCAGCGTCTCGAGCGCATGCTTCTCCTTGAACGACAGCCTGCGCTTCGCCGGCCTGGGCTCGGGAGGCGCAGCGATCGCCGCGGCAGGTCCGGTCTTTGTCTCGACAGGCTTCCTGGTCGTCGCAAGCGCTGCCGCCTTGCGTTGCGCCAGCATGTCCGAATAGCCGCCCGCGTATTCGATCCATCGCCCGTCGCCTTCCGGAGCCACGACACTGGTCACGATTCGGTCGAGGAAGTCGCGATCATGGCTGACCAGCAGCACCGTTCCCGGATAATCGTCGATCAGCTCCTGCAGCAGGTCGAGCGTTTCGAGGTCGAGATCGTTGGTCGGCTCGTCGAGCACCAGGACGTTCGACGGCTTGGCCAGCACGCGGGCGAGCAGCAATCTCGCCCGCTCGCCGCCCGAAAGCACGCTGACCGGGCTTCTCGCCTGCTCCGGCTGGAACAGGAAGTCCTTCATGTAACTCGCGACGTGCCGCGTCTGTCCATTTACGGTGACCTTGTCGCTCTTGCCTCCGGTCATCGCCTCGGTGACGGTCCAGGAAGGATTGAGCTCGTCGCGCCGCTGGTCGAGCTGGACCAGCTCGAGATTGGCGCCGAGCCGCACCGCCCCGGAATCCGGTGCCAGCTCGCCGATCAGCATCTTGAGCAGCGTGGTCTTGCCGGCACCATTGGGACCGACGAGCCCCAGCCGATCACCGCGCATCAGGCGCAGCGACAGGTCCTTGACCACCGGCGTGTGGTCGAACGACTTCGAGATCCCGACCGCCTCGGCGACGAGCTTGCCCGACATGGCGCCCTCGGAGGCGGTCATCGCCACCGTTCCGACCGCCTTGCGCGCCTCGCGTTTCTGTTTGCGCATCTCGGCCAGCAGCGCGACGCGGCGCACGTTGCGCTTGCGCCGCGCGGTGACGCCGCCGTGCATCCACTGCTGCTCGCGGGCGATTTTGCGATCGAGCTTGTGCGCCTCCAGCTCCTCCTGCTCGAGCACCTCGTCGCGCCAGGCTTCGAAGGTCGCGAATCCCTGCTCCTGGCGCCGCGTGCGGCCGCGATCGAGCCAAATGGTTGCGCGCGACAGGTTCTCCAGGAACCGGCGGTCGTGGCTGATCAGCACGATCGCTGCGCGCGAGGCCATGAGCTCGGCCTCGAGCCATTCGATGGCAGCGAGATCGAGGTGATTGGTCGGCTCGTCGAGCAGCAGGATGTCCGGCCGCGGCGCCAAGGTGCGGGCGAGGGCGGCGCGACGAGCTTCGCCGCCGGACAACCTTGCCGGATCCTCGTCGCCGGTCAGACCGAGATCCGCCAGCAACATCCGCGCGATGTGCGGGTCGTCCTGGGGTCCGAGGCCGGCCTCGACATACGCGAGCGTGGTATCGAAGCCGCTGAAATCGACCTCCTGCGGCAAGTAGCGGGCGCGTGCATTCGGATGCAGGAAGCGCTCGCCGCGATCCGGCTCGATCAGGCCGGCTGCGATCTTGAGCAGGGTCGACTTGCCGGAACCGTTGCGACCCACGAGGCAGACGCGATCGCCGGCTTCCACCGAAAGCTCGGCGCCGGTCAACAGCGGGGTGCCGCCGAACGTCAGGTAGATGTCGCGCAGAGCGAGGATCGGGGGAGCCATTGGGGTTCAACTCAATTTCACAATAAGCGGCCATAATCGGCGATGCCCGCTTCTGCCACATGCCGATCCGTGAAGCCATCGGGCCCGATCCATCGACCATGGAAACGGCGGTCGCGAAGGCGCCACCAACCGCACGATCCGATGGGCCGCCGCCGGCGAGCCAAGGTTGCCTTAAGGTCGATTCGCATCTACGTATACGTTGATTGCGCCACAGGAGCTGACGATGACCTCGAGCAATGCCCTTCAGATCGCGGTGTTGCCCGGCGACGGCATCGGTGTCGAGGTCATGGAGCCGTGCCTCGAATTGTTGAAGCTGGCCGAAGCACGGGTGGGCGGTTTCGCGCTAACGGCGACCAGCCACCGCGCCGGCGCGGCACAATATCGCGATTGCGGCACAGCGCTACCGCGCGCCACGTTGGCCGCAGCCGCCAGGGCAGATGCGATCCTGCTCGGCGCCATGGGCCTGCCGTCGGTGCGCTATCCCGACGGCACCGAGATCACGCCGCAGATCGACCTGCGCATGGAGCTTGGCCTGTACGCGGGCGTTCGCCCCGTCCGCACCATTCCGGGATTGCCGCCGGTGCTTTCGGATCCGCGCGCCGCCAGCCTCGATTTCGTGCTGATCCGCAAGTCGACCGAGGGACTGTTCGCCACCAAGGGCAAGGGCGCGGTCGTCAACAACGTGTGCGCGACCGAGACGCTGGTGCTCACCCGTCCGGTCTGCGAGCGGCTGTACGACTTCGGCTTCAAATTGGCAGGCAACCGAAAGGCTCGCGGCCGGCCGGGGCGGTTGACGCTGGTCGACAAGGCGAATGTCTTTGCCTCGTTCGCCTGGGCGCGACACATATTTGCCGAGCGCGCGGCGGCGTTCCCGGCCGTGCAGCACGACTTTGCCTATGTCGACGCCATCGCCCTCGACATGGTGCGCCGCCCGTGGACCTTCGACGTGCTGGTGACCGAGAACATGTTCGGCGACATCCTGTCCGACCTCGGCGCCGGGCTGATGGGCGGCATGGGCATGGCGCCCTCGGCCGACATTGGCGACGCCCATGCCGTGTTCCAGCCCTGCCATGGCACCGCGCCCGATATCGTCGGCCAAGGCAAGGCCAATCCGACCGCCATGTTCCTGTCGGCGGCGATGATGCTCGACTGGCTCGGCGATCGGCACGGCGATCCGGCGCTCAACGTGGCTGGCCGGCTGATCGAGGCGGCGGTCGGACGGGCCTATCAGGAGCACAAGCTCAGTCCGTACGAGCTTGGCGGCAGCGCCGGGACGAGCGCGATCACCAGGGCCGTCATGGCGGCGGCCGGCAGCATCGATCCATGGCGGGCCGGCTGAATTTGGCCGCGTGCACCGCCAATCCTTTGTGCTAGCCTGTCGTGCAGCCGTCACGCAGTGAGGCTAGTCGCAGCCACGCGCCGCTTATACGGCGCGGGCGATTTCGCTGGGAGGATATGGATGAAGGCGATGAATCTGAAGGTATTGGCGCTGACCGGAGCGATCGCATTCGGCGCGACGCCGGCAATGGCCCAGATCGAGATCCAGTGGTGGCACGCGATGACCGGCGCCAATAACGACGTCATCGTCAAGCTTGCCACCGATTTCAACGCCGCGCAAAAGGACTACAAGGTGGTGCCCACCTACAAGGGCAGCTACCCCGACACCATGAACGCGGGCATCGCCGCATTCCGCGCCGGCAACCCGCCGCACATCATGCAGGTGTTCGAGGTCGGCACCGCGACGATGATGGCCGCGAAGGGCGCGATCAAGCCGGTCCAGGACCTGATGAAGGAAGCCGGCGAGCAGTTCGACCCCAAGTCATATCTGCCTGGCATTACCGGCTATTACTCGACCGCCAAGGGCGAGATGCTGTCGTTCCCGTTCAACTCGTCGTCGATGGTGATGTGGATCAACCGGGACCAGCTCAAGAAGGCCGGCCTCGACCCCGCGAAGCCGCCGAAGACCTGGCCTGAAGTGTTCGAAGCGGCGAAAAAGCTGCGCGCCACGGTCTCGCCGACCTGCGGCTTCTCCACCGCCTGGACCACCTGGGCGCACCTCGAGCAGTTGTCCGCATGGCACAACGTGCCGCTGTCGACCAAGGCCAACGGCCTCGACGGCTTCGATACCGAGCTGAAGTTCAACTCGCCGTTGCACGCCAAGCATTTGACCAATCTGGTCGAATTGCAGAAGGACAAGACCTTCGACTACGCCGGCCGCACCAACACCGGCGAGGGCCGCTTCACCTCGGGCGAATGCCCGATCTTCCTGACCTCGTCGGCGTTCTATGGCAACGTGAAAGCCAACGCCAAGTTCGACTTCGCCGCCGTGCCGATGCCCTACTATCCCGACGTCGCCGGCGCGCCGCAGAACTCGATCATCGGCGGTGCCTCGCTGTGGGTGATGGGCGGCAAGAAGCCCGAGGAATACAAGGGCGTCGCGAAGTTCTTCACGTTCCTGTCCGACACCGACCGGCAGATGAAGCTGCACATCGAGTCGGGCTACCTGCCGATCACCAACGCCGCCTACGAGAAGACCCGTGCCTCGGGTTTCTATGAAAAGAACCCGGGCCGCGACGCGCCGCTGGTCTCGCTCGCCAACAAGGAGCCGACGGAGAACAGCCGCGGCTTGCGGCTCGGCAACATGGTGCAGATGCGCGACATGTGGGCGGAAGAGATCGAAGCCGCCCTGCAGGGCTCGAAGCCGCCGCAAAAGGCGCTCGACGACGCCGTGGCCCGTGGCAACACGGTGTTGCGCCAGTTCGAGAAGTCGGTATCGCGGTAATCCAATTCGACCTTCGAGACCTTGGGGCCGGCATGCGCGAGCACGCCGGCCCCTTTTGTCGCCTGTGCTGTCGCGCCACGGGCCCGGGACTGCTACAACGAGGCTCCCTCGGCGCTCCTGGCGGGCGCCACATCCGGTTCCCGTGACAAGGGCACAAGCGACCCGTGCATACTTTCAGCTCCGACGGAGTCGAGATCGCGTTTCTCGACGAAGGCTCCGGCCCGCCGATCCTGCTCATCCATGGCTTCGCCTCGAACGCCGCGACCAACTGGGTCGATCCCGGCTGGGTCCGCCACCTCGTCCGCGACGGCTACCGGGTGGTCGCGCTCGACAACCGCGGTCACGGCGCCAGCCAGAAGCTCTACGATCCGGCCGCCTATCGCACCGCGATCATGGCCGAGGACGCGCGCCGGCTGCTCGATCACCTGCACATAGAGCAGGCGCACGTGATGGGCTACTCGATGGGCGCGCGCATCACCGCTCAACTGGCGCTGGCGCACCCTGAACCGTGTCCGCACCGCGATCATCGCCGGCCTCGGCATCAACATGATTCACGGTCTCGCCGGCGCCGAGCCGATCGCCGCGGCGCTCGAGGCCCAGCGCCTCGAGGACGTCACCGACGCCGAGGCACGCACGTTCCGCATCTTCGCCGACCAGACCAGGAGCGATCGCCATGCGCTGGCCGCCTGCATCCGCGGCACACGCGAAAGCATGACGGCCGAGGCAGTCGCCCGGATCGCATGTCCGGTGCTGGTCGCGGTCGGAACGGCCGATACGGTGGCCGGCTCGGGCCCGGAGCTCGCAAGGCTCATCCCAGGGGCACGCGCCTTGGACATCACCGGCCGCGATCACATGCGCGCGGTGGGCGACCGGGTCTACAAGGACGGCGTGACGGCGTTCCTTTCGTCGCACACATAGCCGGGGGAGCTCCAACGATGAGCGCCAGCAATTCCTTGCGGCTCGGGTGCGGCGCCGGCTTCTCGTCCGACCGGCTGGAGCCAGCGATCGATCTCGCCCGCGACGGCCGTCTCGACTACCTGGTGTTCGAGACGATCGGCGAGCGCACGCTGGCGTTCGGCCATCGCGACCGCAAGCTCGATCCCAGGCGAGGCTACAATCCGCAGCTCGCGGCCAGGATGCGCGGCGTGCTGCCGCACTGCCGCGCCAACGGCACCCGCATCGTCACCAACATGGGCGTCGCCAATGTCGCCGCCGCCGGCGAGGTGGTGATCGCGATCGCCCGCGAGCTGGGGCTCGACGGTCTCAAGGTCGCATGCGTCGAGGGCGACGATGTCACCGCGATCATGACGCCCGACACGGTATTGTTCGATCATGGCGACCGCACCATCGGGCAAGTCGGTCGGCCGCTCGTCGGCGCCAACGTCTACCTCGGCATCGACGCCATCCTGCCGGCGCTCGAGACCGGTGCCGATGTCGTCATAACCGGGCGTGTGGCCGATCCTTCGATGTTCCTTGCGCCACTCGTGCACCACTTCGGCTGGTCGCGCGGCGACTGGCCGCTGCTCGGCCGCGGAACGCTGGTCGGCCACCTGATGGAATGCGGCATGCAGATCACCGGCGGCTACTTTGCCGACCCCGGCTTCAAGGACGTGGCAAGGCTCGCCGACTGCGGCTATCCGATCGCCGATGTGACTGCCGACGGCAACGTCACCATCGGCAAGCTGCCGGCCGCGGGCGGCACGGTATCGGCGCGCACCGTGAAGGAGCAGCTGCTCTACGAGGTGCACGATCCGGCCGCGTACCTGACCCCCGACGTCACCGCCGACTTCTCCCGTGTCCGCATCGCCGACAAGGGCCGCGACCGTGTCGAGGTTTCTGGCGGCTCGGGACGGGAGCGGCCGGCGACGCTCAAGGTGACGGTCGGCTTCGACGGCGGCTACCTCGGCGAGGGCGGCATCAGCTATGCCGGTCCTAACGCGGCGGCACGCGCATCGCTGGCCCGCGACATCCTGGCCGAGCGACTCGGCCGCCATCCGGGGTTCGCCGAGAGCCTCCGACTCGACCTTATCGGCATCGACTCGCTGCACGGCACCGCCGGGGTGACCGCGCCGTCCGAGGTGCGCGACGTGCGGGTCCGCGTCGCCATGCGCAGCGCCGACCGTTCCGCCGTCGAAACCATGCTGTGGGAGGTCGAGAGCCTGCTGTGCTGCGGTCCGGCCGGCGGCGGCGGCTACCGCGGCCAGGTCAGCCCGAGCGTCATCACCCACTCGACCCTGATCGCGCGCGATGCCGTGAGACCAACCGTCAAGGTGCTTGCCGCATGACGCGCCGTATCCCGCTGCACGAGCTTGCCCACGCCCGGGCCGGCGACAAGGGCGACACGTCATCGATCTCGGTTTGGGTGTATGATCCCGGCGATTATGGGCTGGTGAAGGAGCAACTCACCGCCGAGCGGCTGAAATCGGCCTTTCCGCGCCTTATTCGTGGCAACGTCGTTCGCTATGAGCTCGACGAATTGTGCGGGCTGAACTTTGTCGCGTACAATGCGTTGGAGGGCGGCGTTAACACTTCACTCAACCTCGATAGTCACGGCAAATCATGGAGTTCCCTCCTACTGTCGCTGACCATCGAGGTGCCGGAGAACCGGCGCAGCAAGGACGGGGCTTGATCGATGGTTGAGCGTTGGCGGCAGTTGGCGATTTTGGCTTCGGTCGTCGCGGCAATCGGCGCCTCGACGATGCCGCCGGCCGTCGCGGAGACGGCTGCCACGCACGAGTGCTATGGCGAGGACAATGGCCGGCGGATCAAGGCCTGCACGGAGTTGATCGAAACGCCCGGCATCTCGCCCGAGAACCAGAGCGCCGCATTCGCCATGCGGGCCTTGTCGCATTCGCTCAAAGGGGCCTACGACACCGCGATCCGCGACTACAATGAGGCGATCCGGATCATTCCAGACTTCGCGGTGGCGCTGAACAATCGCGCCTGGGCATATTTCAAGTCCGGCCGGGCGGCGATGGGCCTCGACGATGTCGAGAAATCGCTGGCGCTCGATCCGTCGAGCCCGCACACCTACGATACCCGCGCGCACATAAGGCAGTGGACCGGACAGCCTTCGGCCGCGCTTGCCGACTATGAGCGCGCGATGGCATTCGGCGGACAGCGAATGATCAGGCTCTACCAGTGCGGCCTTGCCGCGGCTGGGCTCTACAAGGGGCCGGCAGACGGCTTCTCATCGTTCGAATTGCGCCGGGCGATGGAGCTTTGCGTTCAGGGCACCAGCTGCGATCCGCTGCCGCCCGACGAGGAGTGCAAGGCGGCGACTTCGTGAATCGCCTCGTCCGATTCCATCCGGCCGGAGCCTGC
>CAVVRF010000002.1:0-428102 GCA_963750535.1 uncultured Alphaproteobacteria bacterium
GTGTTGCAGTACTCTATTCACAAAAATCGAACCGCTTCTGGGCCCTCATTTCGTGAAGAACGACAGCAGCCCCGTGCTGCGCGGGGCCTTGAACCCGGACATGGCGGTGGCGATTTCGGCGTAAAGCTTGGGCAACCATTCGGGCCGTCCCGGCTCGTGGGTCGATAGGCCATTCTGGCGGAAGTCGGTTGGCGATATGATGAGCTTGACGTTTGAAAGGCCCATCTGTGCGACCAGCACGAACAGCTCCTCGACGGCCTCGTCACCCATCGCCAGGCAGCCCGCAGATAGGTTTTTGCCGTGAATCATGATGTCGCCGCCAAGATCCTGCCGGCCGTCCTTCGCCGCCATCTGCCGATCGAAGGCGTTTGGATAGTCCACGCGGAGCGAGACGTGATAGGCGCTGTTCGGATTCAGAAATGCGATACTGTAGATGCCCTCAGGCACCTGCCGATCGCCCTGGTGCAGCTTGGGGCCCGCGCCGCCACTCGCCGCTAGTACGCGGTAGCGATGGATCAGCGTCCAGGCGCCCCCGTTTGGACGCGCGTGTAGTTCAAGGACCTTCTCGTCCTTGATGGCGACCAGGGCAATTTCGGCAGGCGGCCAAGCGGCCTTCGCGGCCTCGAACTTGGCGGAGAGACGTGCTGTCGCTATTGGCGATATCTCGGCTAGGCGCGTCTTCAAAGTGTAGGCCCGCAGCGGATGGCTGGGTTTCGCTGTTTGCGGGGGCAAACGAAGCGAAGGCAACAGCGTGAAGCGCCAACCCGACTGCGGCGGCGTTGTCTCGGGGTGGATTTCCGTCGACCACGACCCTACACCGTCGAAATTTGGTGCGAATGTCGGCCGCAACTGGGCTCCCGTGGTCGGCTCCGATGGTTCAAAGGCCCCGGGCCGCACGAAGGCCAAACGATGGGGGTGTCGATAGGCATGTGCGGCGAATATCGGCGCGACCGAGCGTTCTTCCATTGTCGCTGAATCGCCCATTGTCGCTCTTACGAGCGCAAACAGGAGTGCAACGCCGACCAGAGCCGCCGCCGAATTCAATGCCAGAGGCGTAAAGCGACTTCTGGGTTCCATTAAAATCCCGTGAGCACATGTCGCAGGCGCCACCTGCGACGTGCACCATGACTGATTCGCCGGGATTGCGATTAGCCTCGAATGCGCCACTACTGATGAGAAGATCAAGCTCAGAGCGATACGCTCGTGGCTGGAGGCGCAATCGACAAGAGCCCACCAGTCACGCTCGGATTGCGTCCTATTGGCGAACCACGTTTGCCGATCGGGCGCCATTCCGCTATCAATCATGCGGTGTGCGGCGGAGGGGTCTCGCAGGTCGCATGGCGGTGACCACAATCCGAGATGAGCGGAGGCGCAGTTCATGAGCATTGCCGATCCCAACAAGACGATCGTCACGGGCGAGAACCCGTTCATCCGCTTGAGCATGAAGGACGGCGACCCCAACTCGACCGACGCGAGCTACTGGCGCATCATTTTCTCCCCGGCTGGCCCCGGCCACGTCCTCTACCTGAAGAGCGAGTTAACGGAAGGGAATTGGCGCATCTATTCCGACAACATTGCAATGGCGCGTTGGCTGCAGACGACGGTGCAAGGCATGCTCAATGCCGAACTTTCCGACACAACGATCCCCTGTGCGGACGCGCAGTTCTCCAAGACTGGAGATCCCCGCTACTTTTGGACTGAGCACATCACGGCGCACGGCGAGGACATCTCGCTCACCTGGTTCGACATCGGCGAGCCGCTGCTCATGCACTCGCAGCCGAACCAGATCCCCGGCCGGCGCTATGGCGTGTGCACTGTGCTGATCCCGGCGCTCGGCACGCGCCTTGTCCGCAACGGCGTCGAGGCCAAGGGGCGATCCTGGCCGCGGGAGCGTGAGGGGCGGCCCTTCTCGACATCGGCCTTGGCGTTCTCGGAAAGCTGGACGGACGTGCGTTGATGCCAAGCGTTGGTAACCCTTTTTGCCATCATCAGCGTTGACGGCCGCTTGAGGCCCCGATCAAGATGTACGGCACGCGAGGGGCGGTACTCAGCGCGCCAAAAGATGACGCGGTGGTCATCTCGATTGAGCGACATAAGTGTAAGTGAAGCTACGCCAGCGATCGAGTGTCGGCGGTCAGGCCATCGGGAGTCAATCGGCCGCAGGTATCGCTATATGTCGCCGGCATCCGTCACAAGCATTAGGGCGTCGACGACAAAGGGCTCCTCAATTGCGGAGCCCTTTGTTTGATGCCGGTAGCGACAGGAGAGAAATGATTGGGCGATTTTAGTTCTGTGCTGGCTGTGCTGTTGTGGTGCTAGCTCCGAGTTTCATCGGGACATAAGGCGTTTCGCGACGACAAGCGCCAAGAGCTACGATTGCGCACAGCGCGCCCATTACCACGAGCTTCTTCGAGACCAAGACACTACCTCCACATAGATGCGCCCCCTGGGGCAATGTACTTCCGAGGACAACCTCGCGCGTGTGAGTTGCGGGGGCAAGTCAACAGTTCGCACATCAGGCGATTGGCGGTGAATTTGTGGCAGGGCGGCAACAATGCACGACGCTGCTGATACCAATGCGGAAGAACGCTGCTCGGCCAGCATCAATTGATGAGCGTCTGCGGCCAAAAGCTACGCATTCAGTCAGCTGAGCGTGCAATTAGATATAGTCCGAGCAGCATCAAGCCCGGGAGGAGTGAATAAGCTTGCTAGCGAGCCTAATTGCAGCAAAACCAGCTCGAGGTGCACTCGCAGCTTCGTCCGTCGTCTCTGCATCTGCCTCTAGCAGTCCAAATCAGTCGTTTGCGCGATGTACTCAACGATCGAGCTAAAACGCGGACGCCAACCTAGCATTGCTCTCGCCTTGGTAGCTGACACTCGGACGTTCGAAGCAAGCGAAAAATGTACCGCCGCGGGCGCCCAGTGTTCCAGCGCCTCGGTGATCGAAAGGCTGCGGGTCCGGCCGCCTAGGCCCAGCCGATGACTTATCGCAACGGAGATTTCCTTGAGGCTAGCCTCTCCGTTCTCGGCGAAGAAAAAGGAACCTGCGGGCGCCTGCTCAAGGGCGAGCAGGTAGAGGTCGACCAAATCAGCAATGTGCAAGTTCGACCAGCGGTTTTCGCCGCGACCGATATGAACGCCCGCACCCAGCAAACGGGAGGCTCGGATCAGCCCTGGCAGTTGAATGCTGGTTTTGTGTAATCCGGCGCCGACGCCGTAGATCATCGGAGGACAAATCACAACTGTTCGCATGTCATGCCCAGAAGCAGCACATAACTGCACGATCTATTGCGACCCGCCCGGCCTTTTCGAATCGTGGTTGCGATAACAGGTGGACATCCTCCGTAACGATCACGGTGGATGGTTCGCCGCCTGCCATGTCGCCGACTATACTGGTCCCGCTCGTATGCAGCAGGGTCTTGCCGCTGCCCCGCAGTGCCGTGAGGAGCGCGCTCGCAGCATAGGCGTCGTCGGCATCGGCAGCATTGATAACGGCATCAGAAGCCCGAGCCTGCGTGACGAGCGTGTCCCAATGTTTGAGTTCGCCGACAACGGGCTGGATACCGAGTTGGTCGAGTCCTTTCGCCCGCTCCGCAGAACGGGTCAATCCCATGACCTGATGGCCGCGCTCGACTAGCGCCCGCGCCACCGAACCGCCAATGTATCCACTGGCCCCTGTTATGAAGACCCGCATAATGCCTCCTATTGCGCAAGCACTTCTTGGACGGTACCGGCTGATTGAACGAGGCGCCGGGTTGCCCCTTTGATCACTACTCGCTTCGATCGGAAACGACGAGAGAATGTCGAAACAGTCCTGGAGTCACATCCATGTTTCAGTTGATCAGTGCGACGCCTAGCCCCTATGCCAGAAAGGTACGGATCGCGCTCGCAGAGAAGGGCCTGTCGTTCAAATTGGTGACGGAGGTGCCCTGGAACAGCACGACGGTAACGCCAAAGTACAATCCGCTGGAGAAGCTGCCGGTGCTCATCCTGGAGGATGGCTCGAGCGTCTACAAGTCGAACTACATCCTACAGTATCTCGAACTCAAATACCCCGAAACACCGATGCTGCCGCCCGATGCCGACGGCATCCTCGCGGCACGCCGACTGGAGGTTCTTTGCGATGGCGTCTGCGATGCGGTCGTGCTCACGTTCTTCGAGCGTATGCGCCCGACCGAACAGCAAAGCAAGGAGTGGTTGGCCCGCCAGCGCCGCAAGATCGACGGTGGCGTGCGAGAGATGGCGCGACTTATCGCCGATCGGACCTTTGCTGTGGGCAACAAGTTCGGCCTTGGCGACATTGCCGTGGGAACGGCACTCGGCTACCTGTCGCTGCGCTTTGCCGAGTTCGACTGGCGCAGCCAATATCCGAACCTAGCGGCCTACAGCGCGAACCTGGAACGCAGACCGTCGTTTGCCAGTACGGTACCTGTGCCACAGTCGATTTCTGACAAGGTCGTGTGAAAACGTAGTCCCTCTTGCGGCATGCCACAGGGCGCGCAAGGGTGCCCGCTGGAAAGGGTCTGGCATTCGCGCATCAATCGAAGCAGAGGCTGGTTTCGATAGCAGCAGTCGGGCCACGCTTTGGTCTACGTCGAAGCCAAGGTCGTGCCCAGCACCAACTCATGACTGCTTTTCGAATTCGGTTTTGCTTGACGGCCCTCCACATCGGCCTAAACACGGAACACGTTAGCACTCCCGCGCCACGAGTGCCAATTCAAGAGCTTATCGCATTCGGAAAATCCAAAAAGGCTCCCGCCCCGCGGGGGCCCGATGGCCATTGGAGCATGATCAAAATGAAATTCCGTCCCCTTCACGACCGCGTCGTTGTCAAACGTGCCGAAAGCGAGACCAAGACAAGCGGCGGCATCATCATCCCCGACACAGCAGGCGAAAAGCCTCAACAGGGGGAAGTAATCGCGGTCGGCCCTGGCGGCCGCGACGAAGCCGGCAAGTTAATTCCGATCGACCTCAAGAAGGGCGACAAGGTGCTGTTCGGCAAGTGGTCCGGCACCGAGGTCAAGATCGATTCCAAGGAACTCCTCATCATGAAGGAGAGCGACATCATGGGCGTTCTCGACAAGTAGGTACGTTCCGCCAGCGTTGTAACTCTTTCAATCGTACTACCCCTCCGTTTCTCAAAGGATACTCGACATGACAGCCAAGGATATCAAATTTGGTGGCGACGCTCGCGATCGCATGTTGCGTGGCGTCGATATTCTCGCCAGCGCCGTGAAGGCGACGCTCGGCCCGAAGGGCCGCAACGTTATCATAGAGAAGAGCTTCGGTGCTCCGCGCACGACCAAGGATGGCGTGACCGTTGCCAAGGAGATCGAGCTCGAGGACCGGTTTGAAAACATGGGCGCGCAGATGGTGCGCGAGGTCGCCCAGAAGACGCACGATATGGCAGGCGACGGCACCACCACCGCCACGGTTCTTGCCCACTCGATTCTGCGCGAAGGCATGAAGTCGGTCGCTGCCGGAATGAACCCGATGGATTTGAAGCGGGGCATCGAGAAGGCCGTAGAGTCAAGTCGTTGAGGAAATCCAGAAAAAGGCGAAGAAGGTCAAGGATACGGCCGAAATTGCTCAGGTCGGTACGGTAGCCGCCAACGGCGATAAGTTGATTGGCGAGATGATCGCGAAGGCGATGCAGAAAGTCGGCAACGAGGGCGTGATCACCGTCGAGGAAGCCAAGAGCCTCGATAGCGAACTGGAGGTCGTCGAAGGCATGCAGTTTGACCGCGGCTACCTTTCGCCGTACTTCGTCACCAATGCCGAGAAAATGACCGTCGAGCTGGAAGAGCCCTACATCCTCGTCCATGAAAAGAAGCTCGCAAATCTGCAGGCATTGCTACCGGTACTTGAGGCCATCGTGCAATCTGGCAAGCCGCTGCTCATAATTGCCGAGGAAGTCGAAGGCGAGGCCCTTGCGACCCTGGTGGTCAACAAGTTGCGCGGCGGCTTGAAGGTGGCAGCAGTCAAAGCGCCAGGGTTCGGCGATCGCCGCAAGGCGATGCTGGAAGACATCGGCGTGCTCACCAGTGGCCAGGTGATCAGCGAAGATCTCGGCATCAAACTTGAAAACGTCGCTCTCGCCATGCTTGGCAAGGCCAAGCGTGTCTCCATCACCAAGGAGAACACCACAATCATCGACGGATTGGGCAAGAAGAAGGACATCGAAGCGCGGGTCAGTCAAATCAAGGCGCAGATTGAGGAGACGACCTCGGAGTACGACAAGGAGAAGCTGCAGGAGCGGCTGGCAAAGCTGGCCGGCGGCGTCGCAGTGATCAAAGTCGGCGGCGCTACTGAAATCGAAGTCAAGGAGCGCAAGGATCGCGTCGATGACGCGCTCAACGCTACGCGTGCGGCGGTCGAGGAAGGCATTGTGCCCGGCGGCGGGGTGATGCTGTTGAAGGCCATCAAGGCGATAACGGTCAAGGGCGACAATGACGACCAGGACGTCGGCATCAACATTGTCCGAAGGGCCCTGCAATCACCGATCCGCCAGATCGCGGAAAACGCCGGTGTCGAAGGCTCCATCGTGGTTGGCAAGGTGCTGGCGGAAAGATCCGCCTCGTTCGGCTACGACGCTCAGACAGATGAATATTGTGACATGATGGAGCAGGGCATCATTGACCCAGCCAAGGTGGTCCGCATCGCTCTCCAGGACGCTGCCTCCATTGCTGCGCTGATGATTACGACAGAAGCGGGTGTCGCCGAAGTACCAAAGGCGAGTGGTTCGGATGCCAGCCACGGCCATGGCGGCGGCATGGGCGGCATGGGCGGCATGATGTAGTAGCCTCTGCCCTGAATGGCCTCGCTGCGGGTCTAGTTGGCCGGACGACGCCAGTCGAAGAAGAAGACAAGGGGGCCATCCCATCCGCTGCTGGGGCGGCCTTCAAGATCGCAGAATGAGTGGCAACTCCCATATGCGGGCCACCTCCGGCTGATCACATCCCGCTGTACCTGTCAAAGGAAACGGCCGCCGCCCGCCGTTCGGACCAGCCTTGGGATACTGCGGCTCGATCACAGCTTCGAGCGCTGCCCACGGCACCACGGCCGCCATCTCGGCCAGGAACACAGCGCGCTTCGTGCGCTTCTTCTTGGCCGCATGGTCGAGCGACGCAAAGCTCGGCTGGTCCATGGCAACCCCCGTCGAATCAACGGCATCAGTGTGCCATGATCGCGGGGTTGTTCAGAGGTTCCCTAGCAATCGAGCGTCGCCTGGCGCTCCCAGTCAGTTAGTTGACGCGCATACTCATTCCACTCAGACCGGCGGAGTTTTGCATATGAGGTGACGACGCCTTCCCCTAAACAGTTCTTGAGTACGCTCGACGCCTCCAGCAATCGAAGAGCATCGAGCAGATTGAGCGGCAGTCGTTTGGCGTCCTGCACCGTGTGTCCATCTGCATACATATCTATGTCAAGTCGTTTTCCCGGATTGCGCTTGTTGCGGATGCCGTCGAGACCGACGGCCAGCAGGCCCGCCTGCAACAGGTATGGATTAGCCGCGCCGTCCGGCAGGCGGAATTCAAACCGACCGGCCTCTGGAATTCGCACCATGTGGGTGCGATTATTGCCGGTATAGGTCACCGTGTTCGGCGACCACGTTGCACCTGATGCCGTGCGCGGTGCGTTGATGCGCTTGTAGGAGTTGACCGCAGTAGAGTCGAGGAGAGGCGCGGTGGCGTAGCCGTTCGGTGACGCTCCGTTTCCTCTCCCGCTGCTCATCGAACCGGACGTGCAGATCTCCCGCATCCGGCTCTCCGACTCGTTTCGTGTCAGGCTCACGGCCGCGCCGCCGGCGAGGGGCGGCGGAGGCGGTGCACGCCGAGCTCGCCGAACACACGGGTGCCCGAGACTCGCGCGTGCCGCGCGTCGCCACCTTGTGCCGCCGTCTGAGGAAGTTGCGCCCCCGGTCATAGACATGAGCTTCGACGTCCCGGTAGGCCATGCTCAGGGTTCCGTGGCTGAAGTAGCCCGACCAAGCCCCGCAAGGCCGCCCCAAGTTTCGTCTCGTAGACCGGCTTGGATAGCCATCTTCCGGGGCTTGGCTCCCTTTCGAATTCTATTTTGTAGCGCTTGTTAAGCCCCGCCATGGTCCCCCGGCACCCCTTTGATTCTCGTAACAAAAATTACGCACTGGCGAGCTCACCGCAAGCCAATAAGTTGCGAAGCCAACTGCTTTCTGGAAGGTTTCGGCGACCCCGGCAGGGCTCGAACCTGCGACATCGAGCTTAGAAGGCGCGTGCTCTATCCAGCTGAGCTACGGGGCCGATCTGAGACGGTTCGCTACACGGTTCGCAACGACACCGCACAAACTCTAACCTACTTGTTCTCCTACGTTATTTCCGGCGAGAGCGCCTGCTTAGAAGGCGAGTGCTCTATCCAGCTGAGCTACGGGGCCTGGAATTCGCGCCCTATAGCACGATTGCCGGGCGGCGCGATATCGGTCCCGCCCGGCCGCTTCGCTCACTCGTCGTCGCTCTTTTCCTTGTCGCCGGCCGACAGCCCCTTGAGCTTCGCCAGCACCCGCGCCTGCTCCTCGGCCTCGGTCTCCTCCTTCGGCGCCGGCTTCTCGCGCGGCTGCACGATCGATGCGCCGCCGAAGCCGGTGGTCTCCGACGTCGGCAGCAGCGTGCCGGCCCGCTCCGGCTCGGGAATGCCGGCATCGCGGCGCTCCTTCGCCGCCCGCGCGGCCGCCTTCTTGACCTCGCCGTCGAGGTCGATCTGCGAGCACAGCCCCATCGTCACCGGATCCTGCGGCACCAGGTTGGCCGAGTTCCAATGCGTCCGGTCGCGGATCTGGGCGATGGTCGGCTTGGTCGTGCCGACGAGCCGCATGATCTGGCTGTCCTTGAGCTCGGGATGATTGCGCAACAGCCACAGCACGGCATTCGGCCGGTCGTGGCGCCGCGATACCGGCGTGTATTTCGGACCCTTCTTGGTCTTCACCGGCGGCACCTCGACCTTCGAGGCGGCAAGCCGCAGATGGGCGCCCTCGTTCTCCTCGCAGCGCTTGATTTCCTCGCGCGTGAGCTGTCCCGAGGCGATCGGGTCCATGCCCTTGATGCCGGCAGCCACGTCGCCGTCCGCGATCCCCTTCACCTCGAGCAGGTGCATGCCGCAGAAAGCCGCAATCTGGTCGAACGACAGCGAGGTGTTCTCGACCAGCCATACGGCGGTAGCTTTTGGCATCAATGGCTTGCGTTCGGTCATGGGGTCTCTCCTGCTGCCGGCCCGGGTACTTGCGCGGCGGCGGTTAATAAATTGAATTGGGGGATCGCGTTCCTATAGCGATGGCGCGGCGCTATTGCAACACTTCAAATGGCAAATCGCGGCCCGGCACCGCGCCCCAAATCCGCACAATTCCGACCAGCGCATTTGCCGTTGACCGAATTTCACGCACCGGCCTTAATGGCCCGCATCGGCCGAAGGGCGTTGACCTGCGACAATTCCAAAGCGCGGGGTGGTGGTTTGTTTGTAGGAATCGACCCACTGATCAGGGCCGCCGCCCGCGGCGACGCGCCCCGCGGTCCGGTCGACCGCGGGTGCTGCACCGAGGCCACTGGGCGCGAATGAACATCTACCTGCCGATCGCCGAGATGTCCGCCCATGTGATGGTGTTCCTCGGCATGGGCGGCGCGGTCGGGTTCCTGTCGGGCCTGTTCGGCGTCGGCGGCGGCTTCCTGATGACGCCCCTGCTGATCTTTTCCGGGGTTCCGGCGGCGGTCGCGGTCGGCACCGAAGGGGCGCAGATCGTCGCTTCGTCGGTGTCCGGCGCCATCGCCCAGTGGCGCCGCAACAATGTCGACCTGCGCATGGGCTCGGTGCTGCTCGGCGGCGGCGTCATCGGCTCGGTCGCCGGTGTCATCCTCGTGCGCGAGCTGCGCAAGATCGGCCAGTTCGATTTCGTGGTCGCGATCAGCTATGTGACATTTCTCGGCGCCATCGGCACGTTGATGATGATCGAGAGCGTGAACTCGATCCGGACCGTGCGCAGCGGCTCGGCGCCGCCGTCGCGTGCGGTCGAGAAGCATTCCTGGGTCGGCCGCCTGCCGCTGAAGGTGCGATTTCACCACTCGAAATTGCACATCAGCGTCATCCCGCCGTTCGTCATCGGCATCCTCGTCGGCGTGCTGGCCGCGATCATGGGCGTCGGCGGCGGGTTCATCATGGTGCCGGCCATGATCTACCTGTTGCACGTACCGACCAATGTCGTGGTTGGCACGTCGCTGTTCCAGATCGTATTCGTGACTGCCACTACGACGATCCTGCATGCGAGCCAGAACAAGAACGTGGACGTCATCCTCGCGCTCATCCTCATGGTCGGCGGCGTCATCGGCGCCCAGTTCGGCGCGCTGGCCGGCCAGCGGCTCAAAGGCGAGCAGCTGCGCTTCCTGCTTGCCGGCCTCGTTCTGATGGTCTGCATCAGGATCGGCTGGAGCCTCGTGGCCAGGCCGGACGAGTTCTACTCGATCGCCGCCGCCATCGGGAGGCGCGGATGACGGGCCGAACGCTACGCCGGTGGCTTATCGCGCTCCTGGGCGTCCTGTTGGCGCACGGCGCCGACCCGGCACAGGCGCAGCAGAGCCCGCCGCCTGTCCAGCAGAAGCGCGGCCGGCTGCCTGCGACGAAAGCCGTGCCGCCAGCACAGCCAGCGCCGGCAGCGCAGCAAGGTGCGGCCGCCGAGCAGACGCCAGCCCCGCCACCCCAGGTCGAGATGCGCGAGACGGTGCAGGCCGACGTGTCGACCCGCAGTGTCGCCATCACCTCGAGCTTCACCGGCACCGAGATCGTGGTGTTCGGCGCCGTCGACAACAGCCGGCAGGCGAGCGCCGAGTTCGGGCCTCTACGATGTCGTCATCGTGCTGGAGGGTACGCCGACACGGCTCGTGGCGCGGCGCAAGAGCAATGTCGGCGGCATTTGGATCAACACGCAGTCGATCACCTTCGAAAGCATCCCGAGCTACTACGCCATCGCCTCGACCCGTCCGCTCGACGAGTTGGCGGACCCGATCCTGCTGCGCGAGAGCGACATCGGCTTCGAGCAGGTGCGCATGACGCCGATCCGCGGCTGGGAGACCGGGCTGTCGACCGCCGATCTTGCCGAGTTCAAGAGCGCGGTGATCCGGCTGAAGCAGAAGGAAGGGCTCTACGTGCAGGAGCAGTACGGCGTCGTCTTCATCGGGCGCAGCCTGTTCCGAGCCTCGATCGAGCTGCCGGCCAACGTGCCGGTGGGACCGCTGGTCGCGCGCGTCTATCTGCTGCGCGAGGGTCGGCTGCTGTCGACCTATACCGCCCGCGTCAACCTCGAGCGCCAGGGGCTCGAGCGCGTGCTGCACTCGTTCGCATTCGATCAGCCGCTGCTGTACGGGCTGTTCACGGTCGCCGTCGCCGTCGGAGCAGGTCTGCTCGCATCGACGATGTTCCGCCGCACCAGTCATTGACGACGTGCCCGCGGCAAGGTCACAGTGCCCCGATCTGTGATCACAGTCGCACCCTGGAGGGCCCGATGCGCAAGAAGCGGAAAGTCATCATCACCTGCGCCGTGACCGGTGCGATCCACACCCCGTCGATGTCGCCCTACCTGCCGATCACCGCCGAGGAGATCGCCGATGCCGCCATCGGCGCGGCGGAGGCCGGTGCGGCCCTGGTCCATGTCCACGCCCGCGACCCCAAGACCGGCAAGCCGGATCAGTCGCCGGAAGCGTTCACGCCGTTCCTGAAAGTGATCAAGCAGCGCTCCAACTGCGTCATCAACATCACCACCGGCGGCGCGCCGACCATGTCGGTCGAGGAGCGACTGCGCCCCTGCGCGCATTTCAAGCCGGAGGTGGCCTCGCTCAACATGGGCTCGATGAACTTCGGCCTCTTTCCGATGCTGGAGCGCACCAAGGAGTTCAAGTTCGACTGGGAGAAGCCCTACCTCGCCGAGTCCGACGACCGCATCTTCAAGAACACCTTCAAGGACATTGCCGGCATCCTGACGACGTGCGCCAAGAACAACACCCGGTTCGAGATCGAGTGCTACGACATCGGACACCTCTATACGCTGCGCCACTTCGCCGACCGGGGGCTGGTCAAGCCGCCATTCTTCATCCAGTCCGTATTCGGCATCCTGGGCGGCATCGGGCCGCACCCCGAGGACGTGATGCATATGAAACGGACGGCCGATCGGCTGTTCGGCGACCAGTACCAGTGGAGCGTGCTCGGCGCCGGGCGCAATCAATTGCCGATTGCCGCTCAGTCCGTGTCGATGGGCGGCAACGTCCGGGTCGGGCTCGAGGACAGCCTGTGGGCCGGGGCCGGCAAGCTCGCCACCAGCAACGCCCAGCAGGTCAAGCTGGTGCGCTCGATCATCGAGAACATGGGACTCGAGATCGCGACGTCCGACGAGGCTCGCGAGCTGCTCGAGCTCAAGGGCGGCGACAAGGTCAACTTCTAACCAGCCAGCACTTCCCAGTTGCGTCCCGCGGCGGGAGCGTTCAAGAACTCAAACTGGCCCGGCTGACTAGCGGCCGGGCAAAGAGCGAGTTCGTGGATGCGCCTGCTGTTCGTTGGTGACGTGGTCGGCCGCACTGGCCGAAGAGTGCTGTTGGAGCGGCTGCCGCAGCTGCGTAAGCGCTACAAGCTCGATTTTGTCGTCGTCAACGGCGAGAACGCAGCCGGCGGCTTCGGCATCACCGAGGCAATTCTCGGCGAGTTTCTGGAAGCCGGCGCGGATTGCGTGACCCTGGGCAATCATGCCTTCGACCAGAAGGACGCGCTCGTCTTCATCGGCCGGCAACCACGGCTGGTGCGCCCCCTCAACCTACCCAAAGGCACGCCGGGGCGCGGCGCCGGACTCTACAAGGCCGTCAACGGAGCCGATGTCCTGGTGATCAATGCCCTCGGGCGCGTGTTCATGGCCGAGATGGATTGTCCGTTCCGCGCCATCGACAACGAGATCACCGCCTGCGGCCTCAAAGAGGGTGCTGACGCCGTCTTCATCGACTTCCACGCCGAGGCGACCAGCGAGAAGCAGGCGCTCGGGCATTTTCTCGACGGCCGCGTGTCGGCGGTGGTCGGCACCCATACCCACGCTCCGACCAGCGATCATCGTGTGATGCGCGGCGGCACGGCCTACATTTCCGATGCCGGCATGACGGGCAATTACGACTCGGTGCTCGGCATGGACACCGCCGAGCCGATCAACCGTTTCCTCACGCGCATCCCAAACGAGCGCTTCAGCCCTTCCGAAGGTCCCGCGACGCTGTCCGGCGTCGCAATCGACATCGACGACAAGAGCGGGCTTGCCACCGCCATCATGCCAGTGCGGCTCGGTGGTGTACTTGCACCTACCGAGCCGCTGGCTTGGATCGAGAGAGAGACTTGAGCTAGCCTGCAAAGCTGCAGTGTCATCGCCGAGAAGGGCAGTCTCGTCAGACCTTCGCCGTCCTCGCCGCGATCGGCCCCCGGCTGATTGAGGGCCTTGCTGATGGCTCCTGGGCAATGGAGCGATTGATTCAGCATCGCTGCTTCGCCGGTTTCCGGCAATACCGGTTTTTTTGTTGAAGGATCAACTGTTACGCCGAAGACGCAGCTGCGAGTGGATTTTGCCGCCGAGGCCGAACTATAAGGCAACGGGAGCGCGGCATCTGCGCGCAGGTGTCGATCACGACAGGACAAGGGATATGGCCGGGCATTCGCAATTCAAGAACATCATGCATCGCAAGGGCCGCCAGGATGCGGCCAGATCGAAGCTGTTCGGCAAGCTGGCGCGAGAGATCACCGTTGCCGCCAAGACCGGGCTGCCAGACCCGACCATGAACGCCCGGCTGCGGCTGGCGGTGCAGGCGGCAAGGGCCGAGAACATGCCCAAGGACAACATCGACCGGGCGATCAAGAAGGCATCGGGGAACGACGGAGAATCGTTCGAATCAATCCGTTACGAAGGCTACGCGGTCGCTGGCGTCGCCGTCATCGTCGAGGCGCTCACCGACAACCGCAACCGCACCGGCGGCGCCATCCGGGCGCTGTTCACCAAATACGGCGGCAATCTCGGCTCGACCGGCTCGGTCGCGCACATGTTCGCCCACGTCGGCGAGATCGTCTACCCGCCATCGGCCGGTTCGGCCGACGCCGTGATCGAGGCGGCGATAGATGCCGGCGCCGACGATTGCACCAGCGACGATGACGGCCACACCATAGTCTGCGGCTTCGAGAGCCTCGGCGCGGTTGCAGCTGCGCTCGAATCCAAGCTCGGCGAGGCGGCCAGCACCAAGGTCATCTGGAAGCCGGCGCTGTCGACGCGCGTCGACGAGGAGGCCGCGCAAACGATTTTCAAGCTGCTCAGCGCGCTCGACGACGATGACGACGTCCAGAACGTCTATTCGAACATCGACGTCGACGACGCCACCATGGCCAAGCTGACCCGGTAGGCCTTGCCGACCAGGATTGCGCCGGAACGGACACCGACGAAACCGCTCGCGCCCCGGGCCTGGACGGGCCTTGACTTGCCAGTGGCACTTGCGTATCAGACCTGCGCCGGGATCTCGCCGCAGCCCGCGCACTCGATTGGATTGCGGGAGTAGCTCAGTTGGTTAGAGCGCCGCCCTGTCACGGCGGAGGCCGCGGGTTCAAGTCCCGTCTCTCGCGCCATCCAATCACCCGTAACCCACGACAATCAGACGTGTTGACGGCATGAACGCCGGTTAAATCCGCGGTTCAGGCTCGGTTCAAAGGCCGGTTGCTAGGTTCGCCATCACTGAACGCGAACCAGACCACACCAGCCAGGAGAAGTGCCATGAACCGCTTTCTGATCACCGCCGCCGTCCTTGGCCTGACCGCCACCGGCGCTCTTGCCTACGGCCAGAAGACGATCGACGCCAACGAGGCGATCCAGTCGAGCCGCATCGAGCAGAGCCGCCTGACCGGCCAGCTCACCCGCAAGGAATATCGCGACCTGAAGACCGAGCAGGCCCGTATCCAGGAGATGGAGGCCCGCGCCAAGTCCGACGGCTACGTCTCCAAGCGCGAGTACAACCGGATTCACGACGCCCAGCTCGGCGCCTACAGCAACATCAAGTCGGAGGCGGGCGACCGGCAGGTGAACTTCCTGCGGCGCTGGCTCTCGAACCACCGCTGATCGTCGCAATCTCGATCCAAGGGCCGCCGGAAGGCGGCCCTTGCTTCGTCTATCCGATCCCCCAGATCCGCGGTTCGGCGAATTCCAGGCTGTTGCCGGCGGGGTCGCGGAAGTAGATCGACCGGCCGCCGGACGGCCAGAGGAAATCGGCCTCGATCTCCACCCCGCTCGCCTCGAGTCGCGCACGCCAGGAATCGATCTCTGGACCGGTCGCGCGAAAGCACAGGTGACCCGGCCCGTGCGCTCCGTGCGGCGGCACCGGCAGCGATGAGCTGCCCGGCGCCTTCGCTGTCTCGACCGGCGCGAACAGCAGCAGCATCTGTGCGTCGCACTTGAAGAAGATGTGCCGGCCGGGCGACCTGGCGTGCACCGCCAGCCCCAGAATGCCGCCGTAGAACCGTTCCGCCGCTTCAAGGTCGTCGGCATAGAGCGAGGTTTCGAGAATTCCGAGTGGCATATGGAGCTCCCGCTTGGTTGTCGTTTCCCCGTGTCAGCGACTCTTTTTGTGGTGCAGTCACGTAGCCATTCCGCTGCGGCCTGTCGACCGCGGGCCGCGCGACACCCATTAGCCGCCGGGGGATGCAGCCGCCCCCGACCGCCCCGCGACGGGATTTGCTGCACCGCCGCATTGATCCGGAGACTGCTCTTCCACTCCTGGGTCGCCGGAGCAATCGCGGCGAACGTCGGCGACGGCCGAGAGGCCGCCCAGCCGTTGCCCGATCCGCACAAGGCGGCACGACAAGCTTGAAAACGACCTCGCCGACCCTTGCCCCGCCCTATGACTCCGCCTATACACCCGGCTTTAATGACCAGAGCATCAGAACCGACATTCTTCTTTCCACGGCGCCATCTGCTGACCTGTGAGGGGTTGACGGCGCAGGAAATCAATTCACTTCTCGACCTTGCCGACAAGGCGGCGGAAGTGAACCGGCAAATCATCAAGAAGCGCGACGTGCTGCGCGGCCGGACCCTCATCAACCTGTTCTTCGAGGCCTCGACGCGCACGCAGAGCTCGTTCGAGCTCGCCGGCAAGCGGCTCGGCGCCGACGTCATGAACATGAACGTCTCGACCTCCTCGGTGCAGAAGGGCGAGACGCTCATCGATACCGCCATGACGCTCAATGCCATGCGGCCCGACATCATCGTCGTGCGGCACAGTGCGGCCGGCGCGGTGGAACTGCTGAGCCAGAAAGTCGACTGCTCGGTGATCAACGCCGGCGACGGCGCCCACCAGCATCCGACCCAGGCGCTGCTCGACGCGCTCACCATTCGCCGCGCCAAGGGCCGGATTGCCGGGCTGACGGTCGCGATCTGCGGCGACATCGTGCATTCCAGGGTCGCTCGCTCGAACATCGACGTGCTGAATACGCTCGGCGCGCGGGTCCGCATCATCGCGCCCTCGACGCTGCTGCCGGCCGCGCCCGAGAGCCTCGGCGCCGAGGTCTACACCGACATGTGGGAGGGCATGAAGAACGTCGACATCGTCATGATGTTGCGGCTGCAGCGTGAGCGCATGCAAGGCTCGCTGGTGCCATCGACCCGGGAGTACTATCACTTCTTCGGCCTCGACCACGAGAAGCTGGCGCTGGCCAAGCCGGACGCGCTGATCATGCATCCGGGCCCGATGAACCGCGGCGTCGAGATCGCCTCGACCATCGCCGACCATTCGCGCAGCGTGATCCGCGACCAGGTCGAGATGGGTGTCGCCGTGCGGGCCGCCGTGCTCGAGGCGCTCGCCCGCCACCTGCCGAACCGTTGACGGGATCACCCATGAACCGCACCCGCAAATCGAGCGATCCGACGCCGCGACCGAGCGATGTCGTCTCGCGCCGCCGCACGGTGTTCATCAATGCCCGGCTGGTCGATCCGGCATCGGGCCGCGACGAGCCCGGCGGCCTGCTGGTCGAGGACGGCGTGATCGCCGATCTCGGCGGCCATCTGCGGCGCAATGCCCCGGACGGGGCCGAGGTCATCGACTGCAAGGCCCATCTGCTCTGCCCCGGCCTGATCGACGCCCAGGTGTTCACCGGCGAGCCGGGCTCCGAGCATCGCGAAACGCTCAAGACGGCAAGCCACGCGGCGGCGGCCGGCGGCGTGACGACCCTCGTCGTCATGCCAGACACCAACCCGGTGATCGATCAGGTCGCGCTGGTCGATTTCATCCAGCGCCGCGCCCGTGACAACGCCGTCGTCAACATCCACACCATGGCGGCGATGACCAAGGGCCTGGCCGGCCAGGAAATGACCGAGATCGGCCTGTTGAAGCGCGCCGGCGCCATTGCCTTCACCAATGGCAAGTCGAGCGTCATCAACACCAAGGTGATGCGCAACGCGCTGCTGTACGCCAAGGACCACGATGCGCTGATCGTGCATCACACCGAGGACCCGTACCTGTCCGAGGGCGGCGCGATGAACTCGAGCGCGGTATCGACCCGTCTCGGCCTGCCGGGGATCTCGAAAGCCGCCGAGACGATCGTGCTCGAACGCGACGTGCGCCTCGTCGAGATCGCCAAGGGCCGCTACCACGCCTCCAACATCACCTGTGCCGAGAGCCTGGCGGTCATCCGCTCCGCCAAGGCGCGCGGCCTGCCCGTCACTTGCGGCGTCTCGATCAACCACATCACCCTCAACGAGAACGACATCGGGCCTTACCGCACGTTCTTCAAGGTGCGGCCGCCGCTGCGCAGCGAGGACGACCGTGTCGCGCTGGTGCGAGGCGTTGCCGCGGGCGACGTCGACATCATCGTATCCGCGCACGACCCGCAGGACGTCGAGGTGAAGCGCCGTCCGTTCGCGGAAGCAGCCGACGGCGCCATCGGGCTCGAGACCATGCTTGCGGTCGCCCTGCGCCTGTACCACGCCGACGAGGTCAGCCTGCCGGTGCTGCTGCGGGCGATGTCGACCAACCCGGCGAAGCTCCTCGGCCTGCCCGGCGGCCGGCTCGAGCGAGGCACCCCCGCCGACCTCATCCTGGTCGATCTCGGCGAGCCCTGGGTCGTGAACAAGGATGCGCTGCGGGCGCGCTCGAAGAACACCCCGTTCGACGAGGCGAAGCTGCAGGGTCGCGTGCTGCGCACCATGGTTGCGGGCGAAACCGTCTATCATTACGCTGGCGTCGAGCGGACTTGAGGCCGCCGATCCGCCGGGAGACCTCCAGCAGATGAACGCCTTGCTGACGCTGCCGGCCGTCCTGGCAATCGTGACTGGCTACCTGCTCGGCTCGATCCCGTTCGGACTGCTGCTGACCAGGGCTGCCGGCCTCGGCGACGTGCGCGCGATCGGCTCCGGCAACATCGGCGCCACCAACGTGCTGCGCACCGGCAACAAGGGGCTCGCCGCCGCCACGCTGCTGCTTGATGCCCTGAAGGGCACCGCCGCCGTGCTGCTGGCGAAGTTCGGCGTGTTCGGCCAGCAACCCGGCCCCGAGTTGCAATTCCTCGCCGGCTTCGCCGCCCTGCTCGGCCATGTCTTCCCGATCTGGCTCGGCTTCAAGGGCGGCAAGGGCATCGCCACCTACATCGGCATGCTGCTTGGCTTCTTCTGGCAGTTCGCGGTGATCTTCTGCGGCATCTGGCTGGCGGTCGCGCTGCTAACGCGCATCTCATCGCTTTCCGCGCTGGCGGCGGTGGTGGCAACGCCATTCGCGATCTGGGCGATCGGCTGGCCCGAAGTCGCAATACTGCTGATCACGCCCTCGCTGCTGCTGATCTGGAAGCACGAGACCAACATCCGCCGGCTGCTGCGTGGAGAGGAGCCGCGGATTGGCGCGAAGTCCTAGTGGTCACGACGGAGACGTGGCAACCGACGGCGATTTGCTCGCCTCGGCGCCGCTGCCGGTTGCAGTGCTCGATGACGCCCAACGCCTCGCCTGCCTGCGGCTGATCCGATCGGAAAATGTCGGGCCGGTAACGTTTCGTGCCCTCATCAATCACTTCGGCGGCGCGCAGGCAGCGCTCGAAGCCCTACCGGAGGTTGCACGGCAGGGCGGACGGCGGCGGCCGGTACGGGTCTGCCCGCGCGACCGGGCCGAGGCCGAGCTTGCCGCCGCCGCCGCGGTCGGCGCCGCGCCGCTGTTCACCATCGAGCCCGGTTATCCGGCGCTGCTGGCCCAGGTCGACGTGCCGCCGCCCCTGCTCTACGTCAAGGGCCGGATCGAGCTTCTCAATCGGCAGACGATCGGCATCGTCGGCTCGCGCGATGCCTCGGCCGGCGGGCAGAAGATCGCCCGCGACCTTGCCGCCGGACTAGGTCAGGCGGGATGGGTGGTCGCCTCGGGGCTGGCCCGCGGCATCGATGCCGCCGCCCATGCCGCGGCGATGGCGACCGGAACCGTCGCCGTATTGGCTGGCGGCATCGACTTCACCTACCCGCCCGAGCATGCCGCGTTGCAGGATCAGATCGGCGCCGACGGCTGCCTGGTCAGCGAGCAGCCGCCGGGCTTCCAGCCGCGCGGACAGGACTTTCCGCGCCGCAACCGCATCATCTCGGGCCTCAGCCGCGGCGTGGTGGTGGTGGAGGCGGCTCGGCGCTCCGGCACGCTCATCACCGCGCGGTTCGCCGGCGAGCAGGGTCGGGACGTGTTCGCGGTCCCGGGCCATCCGCTCGATCCCAGGGCGGAAGGTACCAACCAGCTGCTGAAGGACGGAGCAACGCTCGTCACCGAGGTGAGCGACATCATTCAGGCCCTGCATCCGGTGGTGACGGCATTCTCCGACCGCACCGTGCCGGCGCCCGTACTGCCCGCGCCGCCGATTTCGGACCGTTCGCCAAGCGTCGATGGCAGCGACCAGGCGAGAGTGCTCGAAGCGTTGGGGCCCGCGCCGGTCGCCATCGACGAGCTTGCCCGGGCGACCGGGCTACCGATCCGCGCGGTGCAGATCGTGCTGATGGAGCTGTCGCTGGCCTCGCGCGTGGTGATGCACGGCGGCCAGCTCGTCTCGCTGAACGTCGCTGCTCAAGCGGCCGAGGATTGAGCTGCAGCCGCGCCTGCCGATGTGCCGCGGTCGTCCGGCACGCGGCCGGCGTCGTCCAGCAGCCGAATCCGCGCCTCGCGCCCGGCCAACTCCAGCAGCCCGGCAAGGGTCAGGCACCTCGCGTTCATCGCTCTAATGCGCAAGGCATCCGCGAACTCGGCGATGTATTCGAGCTCGTCGGCAATGGTCGGCTCGTGGCGGCGGGATCTCATCGCGATCGGCCCTCGCTTCATGAAAACCTACAAAACAGCACTACAATGGCCGGATTCGCGCGATTTTCAAGCAAATCATCACTATTTCACGCATATTTCTACAAAACAGCATATTGCTGGGGAACCATGTTTGACAGGCGAGCCTTGATCACCCATGTTCCCGCCGCCCTCGGACCGTGGCCATCGAGCGGATGCACGGCAGGGATTGCTACCGGCTCTGCGCTTGGTGCCGATCCCGGCCAAGGGGGCGGTTTTTGCTGTTTCGTCCTGCTGAATTAACCATACCGGTGCGCATGAACGTCGTCATCGTCGAGTCGCCTGGCAAGGCCAAGACCATCAACAACTACCTGGGCAAAGACTTCAAGGTCATGGCCTCGGTCGGCCACGTGCGCGATCTGCCTGCCAAGGACGGATCGGTCGAGCCCGACAACGACTTCGCGATGCACTGGGATCTCGAAGGCCGCGGCGCCAAGGTAATGAAGGAGATCGCCGCCGCCGTGAAGGGCGCCAGCCGGCTGATCCTCGCTACCGACCCCGATCGTGAGGGCGAGGCGATCTCCTGGCACATCCTGCAGGTGCTCGCCGACAAGAAGGCGCTGAAAGGCGTCGCGGTGCAGCGGGTGGCCTTCAACGCCATCACCAAGCAGGCGATCATGGAGGCGATGAAGCACCCGCGCGAGATCGACGACGCCGCTGGTCTCGGCCTACCTCGCCCGCCGCGCGCTCGACTATCTCGTCGGCTTCAACTTGTCGCCGGTGCTGTGGCGCAAGTTGCCAGGCGCCCGTTCGGCCGGCCGCGTGCAGTCGGTTGCACTGAGGCTCATCTGCGACCGCGAGGACGAGATCGAGCGGTTCAAGACCGAGGAATACTGGACCATCGAGGCGACGCTGGCGACCATCAAGGGCGAGGAGTTCCGCGCCCGCCTGGTCTCGATTGCCGGCACCACGCTCAAGAAGCTCGACCTCAAGAACGAAACGTCGGCGACGGCGATCAAGGCCGCCATCGAGGGCGGCGACTTCAAGGTCGCAAGCGCCGACAAGAAGCCGGTCAAGCGAAACCCCTATCCGCCGTTCACCACCTCGACGCTGCAGATGGATGCCTCCCGCAAGCTCGGCATGTCGGCCAAGCAGACGATGCAGGTGGCGCAGAAGCTCTACGAGGGTGTCGACGTCGGCGGCGAGAGCGTCGGCCTCATCACCTACATGCGTACCGACGGCGTGCAGATCGTCCCCGAGGCCGTCTCGCAGATCCGCGATGTGATCTCGGCCGAGTTCGGCCGCAACTACACGCCATTCGCCCGCGAGTGGAAGACCAAGGCCAAGAACGCCCAGGAGGCGCACGAGGCGATCCGCCCGACCGACCCGAAGCGCACGCCCGACAAGGTGAGACGCTACCTCGACCGCGAGCAGGCAGCCCTCTACGAGCTGATCTGGAAGCGCACCATCGCCAGTCAGATGGCGCCCGCCGAGATGGAGCAGACCACGGTCGAGATCACCGTCCAGGGCCGCGACGGCAAGCCGTACGGCGTGCGCGCCAACGGTTCGGTCATGACCTTCGACGGCTTCCTGCGCGTCTACCAGGAGGGCCGCGACGAGCGCACGCGCCTTATCGCCAAGGGCAAGGAGGACACGGCCGACAGCGATGACGACGAAAGCCGCCGCCTTCCCGTTCTGCAGGTCGGCGACCGGTTGAAGGACCGCGCCATCGACGCCGACCAGCACTTCACCCAGCCGCCGCCGCGGTTCACCGAGTCATCGCTGGTGAAGCGGATGGAGGAGCTCGGCATCGGCCGGCCGTCGACCTATGCCTCGACGCTCGCCGTGCTGCGCGATCGCGACTACGTGCGCCTGGAGAAGAAGCAGCTTCGTGCCCGAGGACAAGGGCCGCCTCGTCACGGCGTTCCTCGAAGGCTTCTTCCGCCGCTACGTCGAGTACGACTTCACCGCCGACCTCGAGGAGAAGCTCGACCTGATCTCGGACGCCAAGCTCGATTGGAAGCAGGTGCTCCGCGACTTCTGGAAGGATTTCACGGCGGCGATCGACGAGACCAAGGAGCTGCGCGTCTCCGAGGTGCTGGAGAAGATGAACGAGCTTCTGGGCCCGCACATCTTCCCGACCAAGGAGGACGGCTCGGATCCGCGCGCCTGCCCGTCCTGCAACGCCGGCCGCCTGAGCCTCAAGCCGGGCAAATTCGGCCCGTTCGTCGGCTGCTCGAACTATCCCGAGTGCCGCTACACCCGGCAATTCTCGGCCGCGACCGATGGATCCGCGGAGTCGCAGTCGCCCGACGGCAAGCTGCTCGGCACCGATCCCGAGACCGGCCTGCCGGTGACGGTGCGCTCCGGCCGGTTCGGCACCTATTTGCAGCTCGGCGACCAGAAGGATTACGACGAAGGCGAGAAGCCCAAGCGATCGTCGATCCCCAAGGGCATCGACGCCGCGACCATCGATCTCGAGAAGGCGCTGCAGCTGCTGCGACTGCCGCGTGAGGTCGGCGTGCATCCCGAGACCGGCAATATGATCACCGCCGGACTTGGCCGCTATGGGCCGTTCATCCTGCACGACGGCAAGTATGCCAACCTCGACGGCATCGAGGACGTATTCAGCGTCGGCATCAATCGCGCGGTGGCGATCATCGCCGAGAAGGCCGCTGGCGGCGGCAAGAGCCGCTTCGGTCGCGCCAAGCCGACCGCGCTGCGCACCGTCGGCGACCATCCCGACGGCGGCAAGATCGAGGTCTTCGCCGGCCGCTACGGACCCTATCTCAAGCATGGCGATATCAACGCCACGCTGCCGAAGTCGAAGGATCCGGCAACTGTAACCCTCGGCGAGGCGGTCGAGATCATCGCCGAGCGGGTCGCCAAGGGCGGCGGCAAGCCGCCCCGGAAAGCGAAGGCGCCGGCGAAGAAGCCGACGCCGAAGAAGGCGGCCGCCACAGCCAAGCCCAAGTCGGCGGCAAAGCCGAAGAGCAAGGCCAGGGCGAAGTCGCAGGTTGGCGCGGAGGACTGACAAACCTTGGCACGACGGCAGAAGCCTCCGGGTTCCAAGGGCGGACAGCCGGCCGCCGGCGAGGCTTTTCCGAGCGAGGAGCAAGTCCTCGATTTCATCCGCGCGTCGCCCGAGAAGGTCGGCAAGCGCGAAATCGCCCGCGCGTTCGGCATCACCGGCGATGGCCGAGTGAAGCTCAAGCAGCTGCTCGGCGAGCTTGCGCGCGGCGGCAAGCTCAGCGGCAATCGCCGCGAGTTGCGCGAGACCGGCCGGCTGCCGCCGGTCGCCACGGTCGAGGTAATTGGCCGCGACGCCGACGGCGAGCTCATTGCCGAGCCGGTGGTCTGGGACAACGAGGAAGCCGACCGGCCGCGGCTGCGCCTTCATGTTCCGCCGGCGACCGAGAGCGACGGCGCCGTCGGCGTCGGCGACCGGGTGTTGGCCCGCATCGCCGCCGCCGAGGACGCCAGCGACGAGATTGGATACGTCGGCACAGTGATGAAACGCCTGCCGCGCGAGCGCCGTCGCTTGCTCGGCATCTTCCGGGCGCACGCCCGCGGCGGCGGCGCAATCCAGCCGATCGATCGCTCGGAGCTGCGCGAATGGTCGCTGTTGAAGGGCGACGAGGGGGCCGCCAAGGACGGCGACCTCGTCCGCTTCGACCTCGCCCGCCGCGGCCGACATCAGATCCCGCAGGCCCGCGTGGTCGAGGTGCTCGGCAACCCGTCCGACAGCCGCAAGATCAGCCTGATCGCGGTCCATGCCCACGGCATTCCGGACGACTTCCCGGAGAGCGTGATGCGGGAAGCCGAGGCGCTGGCGCCGCCGACCATGACGCACCGGACCGACCTGCGCGAACTGTCGCTGCTGACGATTGATCCGGTCGACGCGCGCGATCATGACGACGCGGTGCATGCCGCACCCGATCCCGATGCCAAGAACGCCGGCGGTTTCGTCGTCCACGTCGCCATCGCCGATGTCGCCTGGTTCGTCCGGGAGGGCTCGAAGCTCGACCGCGAGGCGCAGCTGCGCGGCAACTCGGTCTATTTCCCCGATCGGGTCGTGCCGATGCTGCCCGAGCGCATCTCGAACGACCTGTGCTCGCTGCGCGAAGGCGAGGACCGGGCGTGCCTGGTCGCCCGCATGGTGTTCGACCGGTCGGGCGAGAAGCGCAGCCACACCTTCCTGCGCGCGATGATGCGATCGGCGGCCAAGCTCAGCTACCAGGAGGCACAGGCGGCGATCGACGGGCAACCGTCCGCGAAGGCAGCACCTCTGCTCGAGACGGCGCTCAAGCCGCTGTGGGCTGCCTATGGCGTCCTTGCCAGGGCGCGCGACCGCCGCGCCCCGCTCGACCTCGACTTGCCCGAGCGCAGGATCATCCTCGACGAGGAAGGTCGCGTCAAAGGCGTGCACGTGCCGGAGCGGCTCGCCGCGCACCGCCTGATCGAGGAATTCATGATCCAGGCAAACGTCGCCGCCGCCGAGACCCTCGAGCAGCGCAAGAGCCTGTGCGTCTACCGCGTGCACGACCAGCCCTCGAAGGAGAAGCTGAAGTCGCTGAAGGACGTGCTCGACAGCCTGAAGTTGTCGTTCCCGAGCTCGGGCGCGGTGAAGGCAGCAATGTTCAACCAGGTTCTGGCCGATGCCAAGGGCGTCGAGGTGCCGGAGCTCGTCAACGAAATCGTGCTGCGCAGCCAGGCGCAGGCCGAGTACGCGGTCGACAACTACGGCCACTTCGGCCTCAACCTGCGCAAGTACGCACACTTCACGTCGCCGATCAGGCGCTACGCCGACCTGCTGGTGCACCGCGCCCTGATCGCGGCCTGCGGCCTCGGCGACGGAGCGATGGGTGATGCCGAGAAACCGCGCCTGCGTGATGTCGCCAAGCAGATCTCGGACGCCGAGCGCCGGGCGATGGCGGCCGAGCGCGAGACCACCGACCGGCTCATCGCCGCCCACCTCGCCGACCGGATCAACTCGTCGTTCGCCGCGCGCGTTGCCGGCGTCACGCGCTCTGGCCTGTTCGTGCGGCTGAAGGAGACCGGGGCGAACGGCTTCATCCCGGTCTCGACGCTCGGCGCTGAATATTTCGAGCACGTCGAGGAGCTGCAGTCGCTGGTCGGCAGCCGCTCCGGCGGCTCGTACCGGCTCGGCGACGAGGTCGAGGTCCGGCTCATCGAGGTGATCCCGAGCGCCGGGGCCATGCGCTTCGAAATGCTGAGCGAGCCGCGCAAGGCGCACGCAAGCCTGATGAAGGGCTGGCGGCCGAAGCGCATCCCCGGCCGGCGCCGGCCGCCCGGCCGGAGGTAGCGGCGACGTCTGCCGCATCCGCGTGCGCCGCTGGACCTCGAATCAGCTACACTTCCGATTCTCTTGTCGAGATCGAGGAGCGACACATGGCCGATGTCAAAACGATGCTGGTGATGCCCGGCAAGCGGTTCTCGGTGTCGAAAGCAATCAAGCGGCTGGTCCAGGTCGCGTGCGGTGTGGCGCTGAGCGCTTCGGTGATCGGCGTCCTGATGGTCACCAACGGCATGCTCACCGGCCGCGGCACGCTGATGCATTGGTTCACCGTCTGGCTCAATTTCGTCAAGCGCGGCGACATCTTCGCCACCATGCTGCTGACCGCGGTCACGACGGTGCTGTTCGTCTATTGGCAGCGAGACAAGGAGCGCGGCCGCTGAGCGCGCTGCCTCACGGCTGAAGCTTCCAGAGGTCGACGATCCACAACTCTGCCGTGCCGTCGAGCGCCAAGACAACCTGGCGGTCGTCGATCGCATCGAGCAGCACCGCATCGCCGTCGCCGAAGCGCGAGCCCGCGGCACTGCCACCGGCGCCGCGCGCGAGCAGCATCGTCACGTCGCCGCGCCGACGCAGCTCGAATGCGCCCGCGGCCGTGGCGCGCGACAAGTGGTGGCGCCAGCGGCCGCGCCGCGACATCACGTTGAGATCGAGGATCGCACCGCCGACGAGCCGCGCGCTGACCGGCACGTCGCCCGGAAACACCGCCGGATGCGCGCCCGGCCGCAGCTCGACCGTCCCGCGGCCATCGATGTCGAGGTCGATCCCTTCGCCGGCAAGCAGCCCAAGCGAGCGATCAACGCCGGGAAAGCTCGAAAACGGACCGGCTTCGGCGACGCTGGCCATGCTGACGCGCCACTCGAACGCATCGAAGCCGGCGCCGGTCGGCCAGGCCATGATCTCGGTCGTGGTGCCGCCGCCGTTCTTCCAGGGCTGGACGGCAAAGTTGCGAGCGTGGAGGATGCGCATCGAAAGTACCGACTCCAGTTGCCATCACACTAGCGGACCGATCATGCCAGAGACAATGCCGACTGCCGCCCTTGCCCGTCGCCCGTGGGTACCCGAGGCCTGCGAAAGCTACATCCAGGGCCTCGCGAGCGAGACCGCGCGCCGCTCGGCCGACGCGACGGAGGCCGCCCTCGATGCGCTGGTCGCCGAGAACCGCAAGATCCACGAGATCGACTGCGTCAATCTCAATCCCGCCACCAACGTGATGAACCCGAAGGCCGAAGCCATGCTGGGCGCCGGCCTCGGCTCGCGGCCGTCGCTCGGCTATCCCGGCGACAAGTACGAGATGGGCCTGGAGGCGATCGAGAAGATCGAGGTCATCGCGGCCGAGCTCGTCGCCGAGGTATTCGGAGCCAAGTACGCCGAGGTGCGGGTCGGCTCCGGCGCGCTCGCCAACCTCTACGCATTCATGGCGACGGCAAAGCCCGGCGACCGCATCATCGCCCCGCCGGCGGCGATCGGCGGGCACGTGACGCATCACCGCGCCGGCGCCGCCGGCCTCTACGGTCTCGAGATCCACGAGGCGCCGGTCGATGCCGCGAACTATACCGTCGATCTCGACCGCTTGCGGGCGCAGGCGCGGAAGCTGTCGCCGAAGCTGATCACCATCGGCGGCAGCCTCAATCTGGCGCCGCATCCGGTGGCCGCGATCCGCGCCATCGCCGACGAGGTCGGTGCCAAGGTGCTCTACGATGCCGCCCACATGTCCGGCATGATCGCCGGCCGCGCCTGGCAGCAGCCGCTCGCGGAAGGCGCGCACCTGATGACGATGAGCACCTACAAGAGCCTCGGCGGTCCGCCTGGCGGCATCATCGTCAGCAATGACGTCGAGCTGACCAGGCGTCTCGACGCGATCGCGTTTCCCGGCCTCACCGCGAATTTCGACGTCGCCAAGACCGCCGCGCTGGCGATCACGATGCTCGATTGGAAGGTGCACGGCCGCGCTTATGGCGCCCAGATGGCGGAAACCGCGGCAGCGCTCGCCGCTGCGCTTGCCGAGCGGGGGCTGCCGGTGTTCAGGACGTCCGGCGGCGCGACGGCGTCGCACCAGCTCGCGCTCGAGGCGGCGCGCTTCGGCGGCGGCCAGGCTGCCTCGAAGCGGTTGCGCCGGGCCAACATCCTCGCCTGCGGCATCGGCCTGCCGACCACCGCGGTCGAGGGCGACATGAACGGCCTGCGGCTCGGCACGCCGGAGATCGTGCGATTCGGCATGGGACCGCGCGACATGCCCGAGCTCGCCGCCCTGATCGCGCGCGGCCTCGCCGGCAACGAAGCGCCGGAGGCGGTCGCCGAGGACACGATGCGCTTCCGCCGGCGCTTCAGCACGCTCCATTTCATGCGATGAGCGGCCCGGCGCATCTGCTGATGACAACTCTTCGCCTGACGGAATAGCTTGATCCATCGATCAAGCTATTTTTTTTGGGGGAGGATTTCATGCGCATAAGCAATATTCGGCTCGACGCATCCGGATCAGGATCAGGATCGCGGCTGGTTGCCGATCTTTTCTGGGAAGCTTCGCCTCGCCAGGTCTTCGAGCTGTCGATCGAGACCGAGAATGCATCACCGATGTCCGAGGACCAGGCCGGCAACGCGTTGCTGACCGCCGCGTTCCCGATCGCGTTCCATGACCGCGAGCAGCGCCTCGCCATCGACGCTCCGGTCTGCCCGATGCTGGCCGACAATTTTCTGACCGTGCTCGGCTGGTGGAACAAGTGGAACCCGCAGCCGCCACTCGAGATGGCGATCGAAACCCGGCCGGCCCACGTCCCCGATGCCCCGCGCCGGGCGGCAACGGCATTCCTGTCGGGTGGCGTCGACTCGTTCCACATGCTGCACTGCAATCGCAAGCTCCACGCCCGCGGCACCCCGGCATCGATCGAGCACGCGATCGTCGTGCACGGCTTCGATTTCGGAAGGCGGAAAGGCAACGCGGAGGAAGCGCTGTTCGCGGTCGTCAAGGGACGCGTCGAGGAGATCGCCGGCGCACAGGGCATCGAGGTCTCGACCTGCCGCACCAATCTGCGCCACTTGAAACATACGCCCGGCTACTGGTTCGACCGCTATTTCGCCGCCGCCGCGATTGCCATGGGCCATGCCATCGTGCCCGGTCCCGGCTACCTGATGCTGGCTGGCACCCATGACATCGAGAACCTCTCGCCGATCGGCTCCAATCCCGCCGTCGACGTTCAGTACTCGAGCCAGCGCGTACAGGTGGTGCACGAGGGCGTGCGGTTCTCGCGCCTGCAGAAGATCCGCGAGTTGCTGGAATGGCCACTCGCGATCGACAGCCTGCGCGTCTGCGCCCGCGGCGGCAGATCCGAATACAACTGCGGCACGTGCGAGAAGTGCCTGCGCACCCGCCTCGAGCTGCTGGCCGTCGGCTGCCTGCGGTCGAAAGCATTCGGCGACACCTTGTTCGACCCGGCCCTGCTCGACGACATCGACATCTGCAACGACTACCAGGCGGCCTGCTATCGCGATGCCGCCCGCGTCCTCGCCGATGGCCCCCACCGGGCACTGGCCGGCGCCATCAATGCCCGTATCGAAGCCTTTCTCAGGAGTGCGATCGACCTGCCGGGGTCGTAGCACCCCGCTTCGCCTTGACGAGGGCGCGCAGCTGCGGCAACAGCTCCGCCTCGAACCAGGGATTGGCGGCAAGCCAACTGTTGTTGCGCCACGAGGGATGCGGCAGCGGCACCATGATCGGCGGACGCGGATCGGCGATCAGGCGCCGCCAGTCCTGCACCGTGGCCGACAGGCTCTGCCGCCACGGCACGCCGAACCGCTCGCCCAGGTGCCATCGCTGCGCATGGTGTCCGACGAGCAGCATCAGCTGAAGGTTGGGCAGGCTGTCGACCAGCCTCGCCCGCCACAGCGCCGCGCATTCGCGTCGCGGTGGCAGGTCGCCGCCGTTCGCGTCGAGGCCCGGGAAGCAGAACCCCATCGGCAGGAATGAGATCGTTCGCTGATCATAGAATTGCTCGCGGGTGACGCCCATCCACTGCCGCAGCCGATCGCCCGAGGGATCATCGAACGGCAGGCCCGAGGCATGGACCCGGGTCCCCGGTGCCTGGCCGCACACCGCTATCGGCGCCGCCGCTGATACCCGCACGACCGGCCGCGGCTCGTGCGGTAACGGCCGGCCGAGCGGCTGCTCGACACACGCACGGCAGCCGCGGATCTCGACCAGCAGCCGGTCGAGCTCGGTCTGGCCTGCCACTTTGCGCCTGCCTGTCAAACCTCGATCCGCAATCCATCCTCGGCGACAATGATACGATCGCTCGCCAACTGCGGCGCGAACGCCAGCATGTCGGCGTTCATATGCGTCACCATCAGCCGCTTGGCGGTAAGGCGCGCGAGATTGCGCTCGAGCGTGCGCCAATCGAGGTGGAACTTGATTTGCCGGTCGAGCGCGCAGCACTCGGTTATGAACAGATCGGCGCCGGCAGCCGCGGACACCAGCGCCTCCACCCACTCGGTATCGCCCGAGAACGACAGCGTTCGCCCGCCTGCCTCGATCCGCAGCGCGTGCGACGGCGCACCGGACGGATGACTGACCTCGAATGCGGTGACAGACAGCTCGTCATCGCGGTAGGGCCTGTCCGCCGTGATCTCCACGAACGACAGCTCGAATGCGCGGTTATACCGGGTCATACCCGGAAACAAGGCTTCGGCGGCAGCCTCGTAGCGCTCGGCCAGCGTCGGCGGACCGACGACGCGCAATGGCGCCTTGCGCTTCGTCAGGTACTGCGCCGACAGCATGATCCAGACCAGGCCGGCAAAATGGTCGCCGTGCAAATGCGAGATCAGGATCGTATCGATGCCGTTGGCGTCGTAGTTGATCCGATTGAGGCCGATCTGGGCGGTGGCGCCGCAATCGAGCAGGACCCTGCGGCTGCCGGTCTCGATCAGATAGGTCGTCTGCAGGCGCCCGCCCGTGCCAAACGCATCACCGCACCCGACGATCGTAAGTTGCATCGGCAAATCCCCTAGGCCTTCGCGCTCGGACGCGCTGCGACCGCGGCGTGCCAGCGCACCACGTTGATCATGTCGGCCGGCACGGCACACTTGATCAGCTTCATGAAATCGATGGCGACCATGGCCGTGATATCCGCGATGCTGTAGCGATCGCCGGCGACAAACTCGTCGGCTGCGAGCTGCCGGTCCATCATTCCGAGCATCTCGGCGACGCGACCTCGATTGGCTTCGCCCCAGTCCTTGAACTGCGGCTTTTCGAGCTCCGCCATCGCCGGATGGGTATGCCGAAACGCCTGCGCGACCCGGCCCAGCAGCCCGAGCTCCATGCGCCGGTTCATCATTTCGACGATCGCCTTGCCGCGCGCGCCGACACCAAACAGCGGCGGCTCGGGGTTGGTCTCCTCGAAATAGCGGCAGATCGCGACGCTCTCCGATATTGCCGTGCCATCGTCCAGCACCAGTACCGGCACCTGCCGCATCGGGTTCTTGTCCTCGAACCCGGGCAGCCGATGCTCGAGCTTCATGATGTCGACCTGCTCGAAAGGCACGGCGATGCCCTTCTCGGCCAGGAAAATCCGGACGCGGCGAGGATTGGGTGCCCTGCTCTGCTCGAGGATCTTCATCGATTTCACTCCCTGCACCGGATTGTCGGAAGAGCCGTAGCGAAGCCGGAGCCGGCCTGCAACCGGCAATACCCACCCTGACGCATTGGCATTCGGCGGCACGAACGTAAACCGGGCGTTAGTCATTTCCGACAACAGTCGAGCCAGAGGACTTCTCGCAGCGCTTCCGGGCCCATTGGCGGGGTTGCCGGATGCCACAGGGCAGAGTTGATGGCGGCGGCAGGCACATCCGATGCTGCTTCGACGCGCAACGCGGCAAGCGTGCGCGATACTCACGTGCGCCGCGTCGAGGCGCAGCGGCTCAACGAGACGCGCCAGCGCCTTGCCCAGGGCACCACGCTCAAGCCCGAGTTCGAATACGAGCTGATGATGATGTTCGTGCGCAACGAGCTGTCGGCTCAGGCGCACATGTGGCTGCTGGCGATAATCTTCTCGCTGGCATCGACCTTCTGGGCGCCGCCGCTGCACGCCGCCGTCTGGCTGATCTGCCTGATCGCGGCAAAGGTTCTTCTGCTGCTGTTCTGCCGCCAGCTCAATGCCTTGCCCGCCGCCGAGGTCGATGTCACCACCTGGCGCCGGCACCTCGTGATCGCGGAGGCGATCAACGGTTGCGCCTGGGCCGGCTTCGCCATGGTCGGAATTCATCTGAACGGGCCCGGCTCAGGCTATTTCGAGTTCACCTCCCACGTCTTCATCTTCGCCTCGCTGATCGTCGTCCTGGCGATCCGCATGACGTTCGCCTCGACCATGATGCCGATCCTCTATTTCGGCACCATCCCGATGACGGTCGCGGTGGTGATCCGCCTGTCGCTGCTGCAGGATCTCTTCTATCTGGCGCTGGCGGCGATGGCGGTCGGCGTCCAGATCTACTTCGTATTCCTCGCCAAGGGCCTCCACTCGACCGCGCTGGCGATGCTGGCGTTCCGCTCGCAGAAGGACGCGCTGATCGCCGAGCTCGAGGAATCGAAATCGATCTCCGACGAGGCGCGGCGGCGCGCGGAGGCGGCCAATATCGCCAAGTCCCGCTTTCTCGCGACCATGAGCCACGAGTTGCGCACCCCCCTCAACGCCATCCTGGGCTTCTCCGAGGTGATGAAGGCGGAGATCATGGGGCCGATGCAGAACAAGGTCTACAAGGACTATGCCGGCAGCATCCATGAGAGCGGCCGCCACCTGCTGCATCTGATCAACGAGATCCTGGATCTGTCGCGCATCGAGGCGGGAAAATACGAGCTTGTCGAAGAGCCGCTGCGCCTGACCGACGTGATCGAGGACTGCCACCGGCTGCTGAAGCTGCGCGCCGAAGGCAGGGGCCTGCGCATCGTCGAGGATCTCGACGAGCGGCTGCCACAGCTTTGGGCCGACGAAAGGGCTGTGCGGCAGATCTGTCTCAACCTGATGTCGAATGCGATCAAGTTCACGCCTCGCGGCGGCGAGATTACGCTCTCGATTCGCGCCGGCGCCGACGGTGGACAGGTCCTGAGCGTGCGCGACAATGGTCCTGGCATCCCGCGGGAGGAAATCCCCAAGGTGATGCAGGCGTTCGGCCAGGGTTCCCTCGCCCACCAGTCGGCGGAGGGCGGCACCGGGCTCGGCCTGCCGATCGTCAAGAACCTGATCGAGCTGCACGGCGGCACCTTCGAGCTGCAGTCGGAGATGCGCAAGGGCACCGAGGCGATCGTGACATTCCCCAAGCAACGCGTGTTGCAGCCGCTGCCGCCGTTACAGCCGCTGGGCCAGGAGCGTCATCGTGCGAGCGCGGAGCCTGCCGCCCGTGCCCCTCGCCCGCCCCGGATCAGGGTGGCGCCACTGGCCCAAGCCCAGCGCTGAGCCGATTTTGCCGTGGCGGCAATTGCAGTGGCTCGGGCGAGAGCATACATGACATTCGGCCGAGGGATCTGCGCCACTGGAGCTCGCGATGGAAACGCCGTGCGTCAGGATCTGTGCGATCGACGCCGCATCGGGATTATGCACCGGCTGCGGACGGACGCTGGCCGAGATTGCCAATTGGTCGCGGCTGAGCCCCGGCGAGCGGCGGCGGATCATGGCTGAGCTCGATGACCGCCGGCGTGCCGGCTCACCCTTGCGGAGCGCACAACCATGAAGCTGTGGCTGTTCGTCGGTGTTCTGGTCGTTGCCTTGCTGGCGGCGATCAGCGCGGGCGAGGACGGCACCGTCGCCGGCCTCGACACCAGCCGCTTCTTGGCGGCGGTGACCGCCGCCACGCTGCTCGCCTTCATCGGCATCGGGGCGTTACGCGGCTATGGTGGCCAGCTCGGCAAGGCCGCGCGCGATCTGCTGGTGTGGGTGGCGCTCGCGCTGGCGCTGGTGCTGGGCTACAGCTTCCGAGAGGATTTCCACGCCATCGGCCAGCGCATAACCGGCGAGCTGATGCCGCCGGGCGAGAGCGTGTCGGTGGCCGCGAGCATGCCCGGCGAGCGCGCGGTGCGGATCCGCAAACGTGCCGACGGCCACTTCGTCGCCCGCGGCGACGTCGATGGCGCCAATGTCGTGATGATGGTCGACACCGGCGCGTCGACCGTCGTGCTCAAGCCCACCGACGCGCGAGCCGCCGGCATAAACGTCGACTCGCTGAGCTATACGGTGCCGGTGCGCACCGCCAACGGCACCGCCTACGCCGCCGCCGTCCGCATCAAGAAGATGACCGTCGGCGGCATCACCGTCGAGGGGATCGAGGCGCTGGTGGCGAAGCCCGGTGCGCTCAACGAGAGCCTCCTCGGTATGAGTTTCTTAAGGCGTCTGCGATCATATGAGTTTTCGGGCGATTTCTTGACGCTGCGCGGCTGACCCAGGGCGTGCCGACGCAGCGGCGCGTTGCGTCAACGGGTAGCTGCGTCATGGCAATGTCTTCAGGCTTGCGAAACGCATTGAGCGAAGGCGCGACATGGTTCGGCGCCGGCCTGATCCTCATCGGCGGCGTGGTGTACAATGAAGAGATCCGTCTTCAGGTCGCGCCACTGCTCGGTATCGAGATCCTCGCCGTCGACGCGGAGCGGCAGCCGGAGCAGCGTCCGCGCGAGCCGTTGAGCCAGGCCGAGATCCGGGCCAGGGCCGCCGAGGTGCGAGCCGCCGAGGCAGAGGCCCGGGCCCGGCAGGCCGAGGCACGCGCCGGCCAGCAGGCGGGCGCTGGTCGACGCGGGCAGGAAAGCCGCGGGCGACAGGGCTACGGCGGCATCGTCGAGCTGAAAGCCAGCCGCAATGGGCATTACTACGCGGAGGCGGAGCTCAACGGCCGTCCGATCGGCGTCATGGTCGATACCGGCGCCACCGCCGTCGCCTTGACCTTCGAGGATGCCCAGCGCGCCGGCATCGGTGTCTCCGACGGCGATTTCACCGGCCGCACCCGCACCGCGAACGGCGAAGGCCGTTACGCGCCGATCACGATCAGCTCGATCACGATCGGCAGCATCACCGTATCGAACGTGCCCGGAGTCGTGCTGCAACGAGGCAAGCTCGACGTCACGCTGCTCGGCATGTCGTTCCTGAGCAAGCTCAGCCGCGCCGAGTTGAGCAACGGCACGCTCGTGCTGGAAAATTAGGCAGCCATCCCCCATATCCAGTTTGATTCAGCGTTCGGCGGCCTTCGCCGAGGACTTGGCGCTGCCTTGCCGATCCGCTACACGTCCCTCAAACCTCGCTTAAGGTTAATCTAGAGGACATGAGCACATGTTTCCGAAGCCGCGCGCCGACCTGAAGCCGAATACCGCCGATTTCGAGCGCCTGCCGCTCGTGAAGCCGACCGGCTTCCGGGAATATGACGCGCGCTGGCTGTTCCCGCAGGAAATCAACCTGATGGGTCTCAATGCCATCGGCCTCGGCCTCGCCACCCTGTTCGCCGAGCGCGGGGTGCCGAAGCGCTTCGTCGTCGGCCATGATTTCCGCTGGTACTCAGGCAGCGTCAAGCAGGCGCTGATCACCGGGCTGCTCGCCGGCGGCGCCGAGGTCCACGACATCGGGCTCGCCCTGTCGCCGATGGCCTACTACGCCCAGTTCGCGCTCGACGTCGAGGGCGTCGCGATGGTCACGGCAAGCCACAACGACAACGGCTGGACCGGCATCAAGATGGGCATGAACCGGCCGATGACGTTCGGTCCGGATGAAATGACGGCGCTGAAGGACATCGTGCTCAATGGCCGCTCGCAGACCCGGGTCGGCGGCCGCTACATCTTCGTCGAGAATTTCGCCGACAAGTACATCGCGTCGCTGACCGACCGGCCGAAGCTGAAGCGCAAGCTGCGGGTGGTGGCGGCGTGCGGCAACGGCACCGCCGGCGCCTTCGCGCCGCAGGTGCTGTCGGCGGTCGGCTGCGAGGTGATCCCGCTCGACGTCGAGCTCGACCATTCGTTCCCGCGCTACAATCCCAACCCCGAGGACATGAAGATGCTGCATGCGATCGCCGATGCGGTCGTCAAGCACAAGGCCGACGTCGGGCTTGGCTTTGACGGCGACGGCGACCGCTGCGGCGTGGTCGACAACGAGGGCAATGAGATCTTCGCCGACAAGGTCGGCGTCATGCTCGCCCGCGACCTGTCAGCAATTCACAAGAACGCCAAGTTCGTGGCCGACGTGAAATCGACCGGGTTGTTCATCACCGATCCGGTGCTGAAGGCCAACGGCGCCACCACCACCTATTGGAAGACCGGCCACAGCTACATGAAGCGCCACACGCACGAGGTGAAGGCGCTGGTCGGCTTCGAGAAGTCTGGGCACTTCTTCTTCCAGCCGCCACTCGGACGCGGCTACGATGACGGGCTGATCGCCGGCCTCGCCGTGTGCGACATGCTCGATCGCTCCGGCGGCCGCACGATGGCCGAGTTGCAGCGCGCACTGCCAAAGACCTGGCAGTCGCCGACCATGTCGCCGCACTGCGGCGACGAGGTGAAGTACGGGGTCGTGGACCGCATCATTGCCCATTACAAGGGGCAGGCCGAAGCCGGCGCCAGGATCGCCGGGCAGAAGATCCGCGACCTCGTCACCGTGAACGGCGTCCGGGTGACGCTCGAGGACGGCACCTGGGGTCTCGTCCGCGCCTCCTCGAACAAGCCCGAGCTGGTCGTGGTCGTCGAAAGCCCGGTGTCGGAGGCGAACATGCGCGCCATCTTCGCCGACATCGACGGTCAATTGTCGAAGTGCCCCGAGGTCGGCGCATATAATCAGAAGCTCTGACCGAGCCGGCGGCGGCCGACACTAGCCATCGGACCGGCTCACGGGCCGACGAGATCGTTCTCAAGATCGCGGGCGATCGCCGCCGGATCGCGTTGCGCGGGATCGCCCATGCCGCCGCCACCCGAGGTCTCGATGACCAGCCGCTCGCCGACCGGTATCGTCTGCGTGCCCTTGCCCTTCAGCAGCTTGCCTGATTTCAAGCACGCCCGGCCGGCCGCGCCGTTGCCGCCGCCGTCGCGCCCGCGCGGCGGGAAGTCGATGCGGTCGAAGGCGGCGAGCAGCTCGAACGGCTGGCCGATGCCGCTCTCGATCTCGATAACCTGGCCGAGCCCGCCGCGGGTGCGCCCGACGCCGCCCGAATTCCGGCGGTACTCCTTGCGCCAGAAGATCAGCGGCATGATCTGCTCGGCGATCTCGACCGGCGTGCCCTTGACGCCCGACGGATAGGCGGTGGTCGACAATCCGTCGCCGTGCGGGCGGGCGCCGGTGCCGCCGTTCGAGGTGAAGGTGGTGGCGAAGCCGTAGTTGCCGGTGTCGTCGTCGGCAAGGCGGCCGCGCAGCGTGATGTTCCACAGGCACGAGGTGCCCTCGGCCGGCACCCGGTCCGGCACCGCCTGCCGCAGGCAGCCGAACACCATGTCGGGCAGCATCTGGCCGGTGATGTGCCGGGCAAGCACCGCCGCCGGCTTCTGGGCGTTGAGGATCGTGCCTTCCGGCGCCGTCACGACGTAGGGCGACAGCGAGCCGGCGTTGTTCGGCACCCGCGGCGCCACCACGCAGGCGAGGCCGAACACCGTATAGGCGGTGGTGTAGGCCAGCGGCACGTTGATGCCGCGCCGCGCGGCCGGGCTGGTGCCGGCATAGTCGACGGCAATACCGCCGTCGCCGACCGTGACCTTGGCAACGAGCTCGATCGGGCTGTCGTAGCCGTCGATCGTCATCGCGTTCGACCACGAGCCCTTGGGAAGCTTCGCGATCTCGGCCAGCACGGCAGCGCGCGACTTGTCGCAGATGTGGTCGGCCAGGATCTCGAGATCGTCGAGCTTGAACTCGTCCATCATGCGATAGAGCCGTTCGGCGCCGACCTCGTTGCAGTTGGCGAGCGAATAGACATCGCCGATGGTGTCGACCGGGGTTCGCGTGTTCGCCCGGATCATCCCCATCAGGGTCTCGTTGGCCTTGCCTTCCTCGAACAGCTTGAGGAACGGGATGTAGAGGCCTTCCATGAACACGTCGGTGGCGTCGGGGCCGAAGCCGATGCCGCCGATGTCCATCAGATGCGAGGTGCACGAGAACAGGCCGATCAGCCGGCCATTGCGGAAGCACGGCGTCGTCACAACGAAATCGTTGAGGTGGCCGGTGCCCATCCACGGATCGTTGGTGATGTAGACGTCACCCGGCTTCATCGTCCCGGCCGGGAAGTGCCGCAGGAAGTGCTCGACCGACAGCGCCATCGAGTTGACGTGGCCCGGCGTGCCGGTGACGGCCTGCGCCAGCATGCGGCCGCGGGGATCGAAGATGCCGGCGGAGAGATCACCGGCCTCGCGCACGATCGAGGAGAACGCAGTGCGCAGCAGCACCTGCGCTTGCTCCTCGACGACGGCAATGAGCCGGTCCCACATGATCTGCAGCTCGATGGCGGAATACGACTTGGAGCCCTTTGCCATCGCTCAAATCCCCTTCGCGGTCAGGACCAGTGCGCCGCCCATGTCGACATGCACCTTGAATTTCGGCGTGACGACGGTCGACGTGCCGTCCTCGACCACCACTGCCGGGCCGTCGAAGCTCATGCCCGGCTCGAGCGTGTCGCGCAGGTAGACCGGCGCCTCGGCCCAGCGCTTGGCGGCGCTGTCGTAGACCCGGCGGGCACCGGCCGGCCTCGCGCCCGCCTTCGCCGCCGCCGCCGGCAGCACCGCCGGCACCTCCTCCCGGGTCGTCACCAGCACGCTCCAGCTCATGATCTCGATGATCGCGTTCGGGATGTGGCGAGCAAACAGCCGGCGATACTCGGCCTCGAACGCCTCGCGCAGCGACGCCACGTCGGCGGCGGCGAGCGCACGATCGGGAAGGGCAACCGCGATCTCGTGGCCCTGACCGAGATAGCGCATGTTGGCGTGCCGCGTCGCCTCGAGCGGACGGCCGCCTGCCGCCGATCTGGCGAGCCCCTGCGCCTCGCTCGTCATTTCGTCGAGAACGCCAGTTGCGGTGGCGGCATCGAAGCGGTCGAGCCGCATGTGCCGGGAGCGGACCAGCTCGTAGGCGGCGGGCGCGCGCAGGAAGCCGACCGCCGAGCCGACGCCGGCATCGGCCGGCACGATCACCCGTGTGATGCCGAGCTTCTCGGCGAGACGGGCGGCATGCAGCGGCGCGGCGCCGCCGAAGGCGATCAGCGTGCGCCCGGCGATGTCGGTGCCACGCTCGACGGCGTGCACACGGGCGGCGTTGGCCATGTTCTCGTCGACGATCTCGGCGACGCCATAGGCGGATTGCAATGCGTCCATCTCGAGTGGCTTGCCGATCCGGGCGGCCAGCACCTCGCCCGACCTCGCCACATCGAGCGCGATCGAGCCGCCGGCGAAGTGTGCGGGATCGATCTTGCCCAGCGCCACGTCGGCATCGGTGACGGTCGGCTCGGTACCGCCGCGGCCGTAGCAGGCCGGGCCCGGCTCGGAACCGGCGCTGCGCGGGCCGACCTGGATGCGGTGCAATGCGTCGACCGAGGCGATCGAGCCGCCGCCGGCGCCGATCTCGACCATCTCGATCACCGGTATGCGCACCGGCAGGCCGCTGCCCTTCATGAATCGGGCGGAGCGGTCGACCTCGAAGGTGCGTGATTTCAACGGCCGGCCGTCGTCGATCAGGCAGATCTTGGCGGTGGTGCCGCCCATGTCGAACGAGAAGATCGCGTTCTCGCTGCGCTCGGCCGCAATGTGCGCTGCGAGGATGGCGCCGCCCGCCGGGCCGGACTCGACGAGCCGCACCGGAAATCGGATCGCCGTATCGAGACTGGCAAGGCTGCCGCCCGAGGTGATCAGGTGGATTGGCGCCTTCGACGCCCTTCTGCCGGAATGCGGCATCGAGCCGGCCGAGGTAGCCTGCCATCAGCGGCTGCACGTAGGCGTTGGCGACCACCGTCGAGGTGCGCTCGTACTCGCGCGCCTCGGGTGCCACCTCCGAACCGAGCGAAATGCTCACTCCCGGACATTCCTCGGCGACGATGGCGCCGATCCGCTGCTCGTGCGCCGGATTGGCATAGCCGTGCATGAGCACGATGGCGACGGCCTCGACCTGCGCCGCAGCGATCCGCTTCGCCACCGCGCGCGTGGCATCGACATCGAGGGCGAGGCGCACCGCGCCGTGCACGTCGACGCGCTCGGGCACCGTGTACCTGAGCCTGCGTGGCACCAGCACCTTCGGCCGCTCGATGAACACGTCATACTGGTCGAAGCGGCCCTCGTCGGCGATTTCGAGGCTGTCGCGGAAGCCTTCGGTCGCGATCAGCGCGGTCCTGGCGCCCTTGCGCTCGATGATGGCGTTGGTCGCCAGCGTCGTGCCGTGCACGAGCACGGCGATGTCGGCAAACGCGAGCCCGGCACGCTTCAGTGCCGCCGCCGTGCCGCTGAGCACGGCCTCTTCCGGGGCCTTGTGGGTCGTGAGCACCTTCGCGGTGATCCGCCCCTTCGGCGTGTCGAGCACGATATCCGTGAATGTACCGCCGATATCAGCGGCCAATCGCACTGCTTCGTCACCTGCCACGTTGATCCTCGTCACATGCTCGGTCGCCGGGAGGCGAACCTACAAGAGGGCGACAGAGCAGACCAGCCGCGCCCCGCGCATAGCCATACGCACGACAACGAGTGCCGGTCGGCCACGGGACACCGGTTCATGATCGGTTGACCAATTTGTCACCATTTGACCTCATATTGGACACAACGAGCTTGCAAGGCTGCTTTTTTCATGCCGCGTCAAAATTTGTGCTTGTCAACAGACGAACGGTTCAACTACGGCTCTTGATATTGCTTTTTTACAGTTGATATTGGTTGCGCAGGGGGCTTGATGGCGAATTTCAGACTGCATCGAACACACCTGATCCGCGGCGCCGTCGTTGCTCACGATATGGGCGCCGCAGGATTGGCGCTTGGCCTCGGGCTGTCGTTGCGCCTCGGACAGATGCCCGGCACCGAGTATTTCCTGCCAATTCTTGCCTTCATGGCGATTGCCGCGGTCATCGGCTACGTCTGCGGCCTCAACAGTGGCGTCTGGCGCTACGCGTCGCTGTCGGACCTCGAGGCTGTGGTAAAGACGGCGACGTTTACGGTGCTCTCGTTCTCGCTGCTGCTGTTTCTCGTCAATCGGCTCGACATGATGCCGCGGGCGTCGATCGTGATCGGCTGGGGCGCAATGATCCTGGCATTGAGCGGACCACGACTGGCCTATCGCCTTATTCGCAACCGGCGCACAAACCAGCGCAACGACCACCGCCGCAATGTGCTGTTGCTCGGTGCCTCCGGCAACGCGGAGTATTTCCTCAAGGCGATCGGAGAGCGGCACGACCTGCCCTACCGGGTGCTCGGCCTGATCGACGACCGCGACCGTCGCACCGGACTGTCGATCCGCGGCCACCGCGTGCTGGGCACCGCCACGGATCTTGACGCCGTGATCGAGAAGCTGGCGCAGCGTGGGCTTGCGGCCGAGGCGCTGGTCCTGACCAACACCCAGGCCGTCCGCGGCGACCAGAGCTTCGATCTCGTCGCCGAGGCGGCGAAGCGGCACGGGCTCAAGTTGCTGCGCCTGCCTGAGCTCAATGACCTGCAAGGCGGTGGGGAGCGGTCGGCGGCGGCGCTCGCACCGCAGCCGATCGCCATCGAGGATCTGCTGCCGCGACGCGTCGTCAAGTTGAACAAGGACAAGGTGGGAGAGCTGGTGCTCGGCTCGACCGTTCTGGTGACGGGCGCCGGCGGATCGATCGGCTCCGAGCTTTGCCGCCAGTTGCTGAGCCTGGAACCGAAGCGGCTGGTCCTGCTCGATAGCAGCGAGTATCTCCTGTACGCCATCGGCAGCGAGCTGTCGCGAAATGCGGGCGCCACACAGATCGTTCCGCGCCTCGGTAATGTGCGCAATCGAAACCAGATCCGCGCCCTGTTCGAGGAGCAGCAACCAGAGATCGTATTCCACGCGGCTGCGCTGAAGCACGTGCCGATCGTGGAGGACCAGCCGCTCGAAGGCCTCAATACCAACGTGCTGGGTACGCGCAACGTCGCCGACGCAGCGCTGAGCGTGAATGCCAAGGCCATGGTGCTGATCTCGACCGACAAGGCGGTGAACCCCACCAACGTCATGGGGGCGAGCAAGCGGATGGCCGAGTCGTACTGCCAATCCCTCGACGTCGCCGGCCGCACCCACTTCGTGACCGTGCGCTTCGGCAACGTGCTCGGATCGGCCGGGTCGGTGGTCCCGCTGTTCGAGAAGCAGATCCGCGCCGGCGGCCCGGTGACTGTCACGCATCCCGAGATCGAGCGCTATTTCATGACCATCCCGGAGGCCGCCCAGCTGGTGCTGCACGCAACCATGCACGGCGTCGGCGCCACGGACGATCGCGGCCAGATCTTCGTCCTCGACATGGGACGCCCGGTCAAGATCGTCGATGTGGCGCGCAAGATGATCCGGCTGGCCGGATTCGAGCCGGAGCAGGAGATCAAGATCGAGTTCGTCGGCTTGCGCCCCGGCGAGAAGATGCACGAGGAGCTGTTCCACGCGAGCATGGAGCTGGTCGCCACCAGCATGGACGGCGTGCTGTCGTCAGCGTCAAAGCGGCTGTTCAACCATGCCGACATTTCCGACATGTTCGACGAGCTTGCCGCGGCAATCGCTGACAATGACATCGGCGCCGGGTTGCAGATCGTCAAGCGGATGGTGCCGGAGTACGTCACCGACGAGCGGCTGGCATCCTTTCTGAAGGCAGCGCCGGCGCTGCGCCTCGTGGCGACGAAAGAGCCCGCCTGAGCATTGGACGAGCGACCGGACGGCCGGTCGGCAGGCGGGCGCCGATCATGCCGGAGCTAGGACCGGGCCTTGCCGGATACGTGGTCCATGCCGATGCCCCTGCCGAGCACGGTCGCGATCAGCAGCCGCAGGTCGCCAGCGAAGCTGGCGCTGCCGACATACTCGGCATCGACCGCCGCCAGGCGCTCGGGATCGGACATGTCGATGCCTCGGACCTGGGCCAATCCGGTGATCCCTGGGCGGACATCGAGAACGCCGAGCCGCTTGCGCGCCTCGATCAGCGCCCCCTGGCTCGGCAGGCATGGCCGCGGCCCAACCAGGCTCATGTCACCGGTCACGACGTTGTACAGCTGCGGCAGCTCGTCGAGCTTGTACTTCCGCAGGATCCGGCCGAGAGGGGTGACGGCGGAGGCATGTGTCTCGTGGGTCGGCAGATGCCTGGTGTCGGCATGCATGGTCCGCAGCTTGTAGCAGGTGAACGTCCGCTCGCCGCGGCCGACCCGCGGTTGGGTGAACAGCGGGCTGCCCGGCGTTTCGGCGCGTATCGCCAGCATCGCCAGAAGTATCAGGGGCAATGATATCAGCAGACCGGCCAGTGACACGCCGATATCGAAGACTCGCTTCATGTCGCTGGTGCCCACCCACGATCAACCAAGTGAAGAAACGGCGGCTTCATAGTAAGTCACAACACCGCGGCCGCAAGTCCACGACATCGGCCGGCACGGCGCGGGTGGGGCACGCAGGCAGCGGCCGCCATATATGCTCGAAGCGAGCGCAATTCGCGCACCCGCGTGTCAGGCGCGGCCACGCACGCGCGCCAGCATGGAGCTCACGGTATCCCGCACTGCCCTATCGGTGAAGCCCTCGATCACTCGTGCGCGCGCCGCCTGCCCCATTCGCGTTCGCAAGTCGGGATCCGTCATGAGCCGCTCCAGCGCGTCCGCAAGCGCGCCGGCGTCCCCGATCGGGACCACAATTCCTTCCACGCCGTCTCGCACGAAATGGCGACAACCGGGGACATCGCTTACGATCAACGGCCGCCCACACGCCGCAGCCTCCAGCATGGCCCTTGGCATTCCCTCGCGCTTGAGCGCGGGCAATACGAATATATCGCTTTGCCGCCAGATGCGCCGAACGTCCGGTTCAAATCCGCCGTATTCGACCCCGCTCTGCGCGGATAGGCCATCCGTGCTCTGCAACTGTGCCGGATCGAAATAGTCGCCCTTGACGCCGTCGGCCCGACCAAACAGCCTGATGCTGCCCTTCACGCCGCGCTCCCTCAAGATGCGGCCCGCTTCGATAAGCTCGTGCAAGCCCTTCGACAAGATCAGACGACCGACAAATGCCGCGATGGGAGCTTCGTTGGCGGGATCGGGGCAGGCCGTCATGAATTCGGCATCGACACCGGCACCGCCCAGAACCGTAATCGGATGCTCCGTGCCCACCCCGCGGTCCTTGAGAAATTGCGCGTCCTCCGGGTTCTCGACGAAGACGGCCGACGTCGGCCAGCGCGAGGCGATACGCAGCGGCATCATCGCGACCGGGCGCAGCAGCCGCGCCACCGGGTCGTCGACGTCGCCGATGAAGCCGATGCCGGTAATATGCATGAAGAAGGTCGGCCGTAGCCGCCGCAGCATCAATGCGCTGGCCGCCACGACATTGACCTGCGCTGCAATGCCGTGAACGTGATCGGGTTGCAGCTCCGCCAGCAGATGGCCGAGGCGGCCGATGACACGCATCTGCACCAGAGGATTCGTGGCGACGCGCTGGAAGTCGAAGTGAATCGGCCGCGCGCCGAGGCTTTCAAGCTCGCCCGCATGATCCTTGAGGCGAGTTACGACATGGACCGTCTCGAATTGCCTGCAATAGTCCGCGATCAATCCCCTGAAATGGGAGTTGGCAAACCAATCCTCGCTGACAAGGAATGCCGCTGATTTATTCGCGAATACTTTCCTGGGCGGCATGTCGCATTCCATTGTCGCAATTTCGTATCGTCCGAGCAGCAATACCTGGGCGGCTGGCCGACCTGGCAGCAATTCAATGCGCGGCTTGCGCATGTCTTCCCGGGCGTCGCCGGACCAGCACGCGTTCGCTCGCTTTTCGCTTGTCCACGATCTGCCGGCCACAGCCCCACTCGATGCCTGCCGCCCGTCGTCTTCCCGCGCGATCTGTAGGATATGGCCCCATGGAATATTGAACGCCGTAATACCGCTGCCTCTCCTGCAATCACCATCTGCCAATCAAGGCGAGTCATTTTGCAAAAACCGCACATCGCCTGTGAATATCCTGCCGAAGCCATCGGGAAGCCCAAATTGAAGGGCGCGATGGCCGCCGCCGACGTCCTGGCTGCCGTCGTCGCCGTCGCGCGGGTGGTCCGGTCTGCGAAGCGGCGCGGCAACGCCCGGTGTATGGCACAGTCGCCGCCGTCGGACTAGTATCGCGGTCGGAGCATTCGGTGCGGGCAAGTCATATGTGCCCGCAGCAAGATACGTTTATTGATCGGTGCGCGTTGAATTGATGACTCGGAGCGCCCGGAGAGCCGCATTTGAAAGGCAAGCGCTCGTGGAGCCGGCACGTGTAATGTTTCTATACTGGGGCAGACGCGGTCTCACCCAGTTCGCGCTGGAGGTCGCTCGCGCGGCCCGAGCCGACAGTGATTTGGCCGCGACCATTTCGCTATCCCGCCAGAACGAGAACATCGCGGCCTTTCGGGAGCTCGGGGAATCGCTGTTCCTCATCGACACGTTCAGCAGCAACATCGGCGTGCTCACGCAGTCCTGGCGTATCCCCTCATTGCGTCAACAGCTTCTGACCCGGATGCGCTCGGACCGTACGGACGTCGTGATCGATCTGATGCCACACGTCTGGTCGTCGCTGATGGTAACGGCGATACAATCCGCCGGCGCAAGCTATGTGCCAATCGTGCATGACGCCGCGGCGCACCCCGGCGACTATCGCACAAGGTGGGTCAAACGCATCCTCGACCAGTCGCTACTGCGAGCCGACCGCGTGCTGACATTGAGCAGGGCCGTGGCTCGACAGCTGATCGACACCCGAAGAGTGCCGAAGGACAAGGTCGTCACGCTGTTCCATCCGGACCTGGCCTATGGCACGCCAGGCGACAGGCGCACCGACCAGCCGGGCAACCCGTTTCGGCTGATGTTCATGGGACGCATCATGCCGTACAAGGGCTTGTCGCTGTTTCTCGATGCGGTCGATCAGTTGCGCCGGGACGGCATCATGGTGGAGGTCGGCGTCTTCGGCGAGGGCGCGCTCGGAGAGGATGCCGAGCGCCTGTCGGCGATGGGCGCGGAAGTGGTCAACCACTGGCTCAGCGACGCCGAGATCGCGGCCATCCTGCCGCGGTTCGACGCGGTGGTGCTATCGCACACCGAAGCCAGCCAGTCGGGAGTTGCCGCGGCTGCCTTCGGCGCCGGATTGCCGGTCATCGCGACGCCGGTCGGCGGGCTCGTCGAGCAGGTGATCGACGGACAGACCGGCGTGTTGGCGAGCCGTGTCGATGCCGACGCGCTCAGCCACGCAATGAAGCGGCTGATGTTCGATCCCGCTCTCTATCGCCGGATCCATCACGTCATCGCCGGCGCCAGGGACGAGCGATCGATGGCCCGTTTCGTGTCCGAGTGCGTTGCTCTCGCCCAGCGCGGTCGGGGTGTGGGCCGCGGCTGAATTGCCCTTCCCGCACCGCTCGGCAGTGGACCTGATCCCGCCAGCCCGCAAATATTCCGTTCGGGTAGACTGCGCCGCCGTCGGCGTGATTAGCTGCACGCCGGCGCCGCGATCGCGCGGCGATCCGACCGTTCGGATACGATCGTCGAAATTGTTGCGACAGCGGAAATGGCTGCCATGTTGGCCTTCGGCGCAGCCGGCAAAGGACGCAAGACCTGCCTCCGTGGCTCCCACCGGACGCTTGCGCCGGCCGAGACTCTGGCGCGTGTCGAGCCGCTACTGAAGGCATTCGGCATTACTCGTGTCGCCAACCTGACAGGCCTCGATCGGACCGGCATCCCGGTTGTCATGGTTTGCCGGCCGAACGCCCGATCGAGCGCCGTCTTCCACGGCAAGGGCATGACAGTCGCCGCGGCCAAGGCCTCGGGGGTGATGGAGGCGATCGAGACTTGGCACGCCGAGCACGCCGCGCCGCCACTGCGCTTCGGCAGCGAGGCCGAGCTTGCCGCCTCGATCAGGCTCGCCGATGTCGATCGCCTGCCGCGACTTCCCGCCAGCGTCTACGACCGCCATCATCCCATGCTCTGGGCCGAGGGGCTGGACCTGAACGATGGTGAGCAGGTGTGGGTACCGTTCGAGGTCGTCCACGCCAATTCCGCCATTCCGGGACCGCCGGCGAGCGGCTGCTTCGCGGCCAGCACGAACGGGCTCGCCTCCGGCAACGAGATGCTCGAGGCGGTCAGCCACGCCTTGTGCGAGGTGATCGAGCGCGATGCCACGAGCCTGTGGCACCGCATGCATCCCGCGCTGCAGGACGCGATGCGGATCGATCTGGCAACGGTCGACGATGGCGACTGCCACGACGTGCTGGAGCGGCTTGCGGCCGCCGATATCGAGGTTGCGGTCTGGGATACGACCAGCGATATCGGTGTGCCGGCCTTCCAGTGCCTGCTGGTCGACCGCACCGGCGAGATCGATCACATCGGGTCCGGCGCCGGCTGTCATCCGACGCGCGAGATCGCATTATTGCGTGCGCTGACCGAGGCGGCGCAGGTTCGCACGACCTACATCGTCGGCTCGCGCGAGGACATACTGCCCGCCGACTACCAGCCCGCGACGCTCGGATTTCGCACTCGACATGCCCGTGAGTTGATGCGCCCAGTCGCAGCAGGGCGCGCCTTCCGGGATTGCGGCCGCTTCCCGTTCGACACCTTCGAGGCCGAGGTTGCCTGGCTGCTCGGGCGCCTGGCGAACGTGGGGCTGGATCAGGCGCTAGGCGTCGATCTTTCACGCCCCGAGTTCGGCGTTGCCGTGGTTCGTGTCATGGTGCCGGGGCTCGAAGGCTCCGATCATCATGCCGGCTACACGCCGGGCGCACGCGCCCGCGCCATCGCGGAGCGGCGACCATGAGCGCCTGCATCTTTGTCGGCCCGACATTGCGGCGCGAGGAGGTGGCGGCGGTCATCGACGATGCGGTTTGCCTGCCGCCGGCAGCACAGGGCGACATATACCGCGCCGCCAGGTCCCGGCGACCACGCGCAATCGGCGTCATCGATGGCTATTTCTGCGGGGCGCCGTCGATCTGGCACAAGGAGATCTTGTGGGCGCTATCGGAAGGCATCCACGTATTCGGCAGCGCCAGCATGGGTGCGCTGCGGGCAGCCGAGCTGCATGCCTTCGGCATGCGCGGCGTCGGGCGGATCTTCGAGGATTTTCGCGACGGCCGCCTCGAGGACGACGACGAGGTCGCGATCTCGCACGGCCCGGCCGAGACCGGCTATCTCGCCCTCTCTGAGCCGATGGTCAACATCCGCGCGACCCTGCGACGCGCGCAAGCCGCCAACCTGATCTGCCCGGCCGCGCGCGATGCGATCGAGCAGCTGGCCAAGTCGACGTTCTTCGCCGAGCGCCGCTGGCGCGACATACTTGCACGCGTGCCGGCCGAGCAGGTCACAGAAGCCGAGGTCGGCGCGCTGCAAGCCTGGCTGAGCAAGGGGCAGGTCGACCAGAAGCGGGAGGATGCCATCGCGATGCTGCACGCGATGCGGCAAACCATGGACCGGCCGGAGCGTTTCCAGCCGGCGTTCCGGTTCGAGCGCACGCATTTCTGGGACGAGCTGACCAGCCGGATCGCGCACGAGGAGAACACGCGCACCGCCGCCGGTCCGGACGTCATTGCTGCGCGCGCAGTGACGGAGGAGCTTCGGCTGCAAGGAGCCGAGATCTACGGACAGGTCCGCTCGAGGGCGCTCCTGCGATGGTTCACCCAGCACACTGCGCCGCCAAGCCCCGCTGATACCGGATCGGCCGCGATCGGCCGGCGATTGGCGGGGCTGCGGGCCGAGCACGGCCTCTACGATCGTGCCGCCCTCAACGCGTGGCTCGAGCGCAATCACCTCGATGAAGCCGCTCTCGAGCAGTTGCTGCAGCGGGACGTGCGAGCGCAGGCAGCGGCGGCAGATGCGGAAACTTCCCTCGATCATGCCCTGGTCGACGAGCTGCGGCTCAGCGGCGCCTATGCGGCGCTTGCCGAGCGGGCGCGCCACAAGCGCGACGTCCTGACGGCGAATGGCATGGATTTGCTCGCCGCGACAGCCGCGGCGTCCGGGCCGATCGGGACCAGAGCATGGTATTTTGGCGAGCGCCTCGGCCAGTCGATGCCCGACGACGTTGCCGGCTTTTCCCGCGAGCTTGGCTTCGACAGCCTTGCCGAGTTCGATAGTGTCTTGCGCCGGGAGAAAATTTATTCGACACTTGTACATAATGTTTCGGCACTGAGCCGATAATTCTATGAATTCCTGTTCCTGCGGCTGGGCGTGCTCGGGTGCGCTATGTGGGACGCAAATCGATATAGAGGCGGCACGCGTTTCCGGCTGTTTCCGCAGGTGCCGCTACTGCATCCCGGGAGACCGCCGCAAGTCGTCACCATTTCCGCCGCTCCCGGCACCATCGGCCCCGGTCCGTCGGACGACGGCATCTACCTGATCGATCCCATCGGCAAGCGGGGCCCCTACGGCATCAAGGCCGGTCCTTACGGCACTCCCTATCTCGACTTGCCGCCGTGGCGCGGGGCGACGCGCCGGCCGGTGCAGCCGGACGCCAACGGGCATTTCGATCACATTCCGCCCGGCTCGCCCGAATTCGAGCGCGCGCACGTGTTCGGCGCCATCAGGTTCGTGCTCGGGATCTGGGAGGGCTACCTCGGCCGCCCGGTCGAGTGGCATTTCGCGCGCGATTTCGATCGCCTCGAGGTGCTCATGCTGCCGGACTTCGACAACGCCCACGTCGGCTACGGCTTCATGGAGATCGGATCACAGCGCGGCCCGTCGGGCGAGATCCTGCCCTTCGCGCTCAACTTCGATGTCATCGCTCACGAGCTCGGGCACCTGATCATCTATGGCACGCTCGGCGTGCCGCAACCCGAAACGCAACGGGGGGAGTATTTCGGGTTCCAGGAGAGCGCCGCCGACATGACGGCTCTGGTCTCGGCGCTGCATTTCGAGACCATGCTCGACGATCTGCTCGAGGAGACCAGCGGCAATCTCTACACCTTCAACGAGCTGAGCCGCTTTGCCGAGATCTCGGCCTCGAGCGAGATCCGGCTTGCCGTCAATTCCGTGAAGATGTCAGCGTTCGCCGCCGGTTGGGACGATGAGCACCTGCTGTCGATGCCGTTGACCGGGGCGCTGTTCGACCTGTTCGTCGACATGTTCCAGGAGGAGCTGGTCGCAAGCGGCCTGATCAGCCGCGAGGTGGCCGAGCTGGCGCGGGTGATCGAGGGCAATCCCGGCTACGAAACGCACATTCAGGCCGCGTTCGACAGCGCCTACCCCGACGCGCGGCGGGAGTTCCGCGCGGCCCTCGCTCGGGCTCGTGACACGCTCGGATATCTCCTGGCCGCAACCTGGCTGCGGTTGTCGGCCGACTATTTCCGCTTCGTCGATGTCGGCGAGACGCTGTTGGCGGTCGATATTGCCATGACCGGCGGCCGCCACCGGCGCGAGATCGTCGACAGCTTCGTATGGCGCGAGATCGGCCACGTCGCGATCGGTCCGCGCCGGGCGCGGCCAAGTGCTGCAAGCCACGCTTTCTCTGTGCGGACGCTGCTGCCGGGGCTCCAGCGCCGCCTGCCGAAGATGGCCTACCGCGAAAAGATGAAGCTCGCGCGAGGCACAATGTGAAGTTTGGCAATCAATGGGAGCGTGGCCATGGCTGAGAACCTGCTTTCGGTGTCTGGAATAAAGCTCTATGGACGCGAGATGGACGATCTCAAATTGGCGCCCGGTGAACGTGGCGCGCGGGTAGCTATCGCAGCTGCCGCAAAGCGCGAGCTGGCAACCCGGCGCAACCCCTGCGACAGAGGTCGCCCTAGCCGTCAGTCAGGCAGCGCCAAGGCTTCTCCACTGATCCATTGCCGAACCTTAGTGAGCAAAGGCCGTTTCTGATGCGGTGACGGGCGAAGCCAATCGAATTGTGACGCCCCCATCGCGTTGCTACGCGCTGCATTCTGAGATTCGCCGAAGCAGAAGTCGACAAATACTCGTATCGCAGATCCGACGAAAGAGACGGACGACAACAAGTTCCTTCGACGCCAGATCGACGGTCGCAGACGCTAGACTGGCGCGCATCTACGGATTTTCCTTTGAGGGTCACTATTATGACCTGCCAAAACCGATAGTATTGCTCGTGCACGGCGATGGAGATCCCATAAACTTCAGAGGCAATCAGCGAACGGACCTCGAAAGCTCTGGCGTGGCCGCAAGAGACTGGGATTTCGCGGACAACGAGGTTACTGGCGTCGCAGGGGGCAACCCCGCCAACAATCTGCGCATGTGGGAGTACGACAAGGGCGATTTCTCGATCCGGATGGACATCGAGACCGGTCAACTGCAGGACATCCTGCTCGCCGCGACGCTGCGCGGCGGATCGATGACGAGCGGAGCCGATCTCAGGAGCGGAGCCGACCTCAGGAGCGGCGCGGACCTGAGAAGTGGTGCCGATCTGCGCAGCGGTGCCGACTTGCGCAGCGGTGCGGATCTGCGTCGGCGATGACGGCCCGAAGCGCGCAATGCGGCCCTTCGCATACCGCCGGGCGCATCACTGGCCGAGCGCGCGACCATAATCGGCGGCGCGCTCACCGGGCCGCCGGCCGCGCTGCCGTGCATCGGCTCACCCCTTGCCCGAGCGCCGCTGGTACCATCGCATGGCGAGCTTTTCCTCGTCCTCGCCGACGACCTCAAATCCGAGCCGGTGATAGAGGCCGAGCGCGGCATTGCCCCGGATCACGTTCAACGTGAACGGCTTCCCGTCGGCCCTGGCCTTGTCCTGCAACGCCTTGATCACGCAAGTGCCGATGCCCTGATTGCGCCGGTCGGCGACGATGTGCAGCTGGTGCAGATGCAGGCCGCCCGTCGTTCGGGACACCTGCATCCAGCCGATGTCCTTCCGGTCGAGGCGAATGACGCACGCCTTGGACGGCTTGAAGCCGTCCCTGAGACTGGCGGTGGAACGCGCCTCGTCCCATCGGCCGAGCTCGGTCAGCAGCGGCTTCACCGACTCGAGATAAAGCCCCAGCGCGAATTTCAGGTCGCCGGCGGTCGCGGGCCGCAGCGCGATACCGGGCACGGGCGAGAGCTGCCTCGCCATTGTTGCCTCGCACTCGACCCAGTTCATGTCGGCCGAACCCGCAATCAGGCGAACCTTTGTACAAGTCTTATACGGCACAGCTGTCTTCCCGGCCAGCGGCACCAATTGAACGTTGTTGCTTTTTGCACTTCCGGGCGTTGCCAGTGCCCATAAAGTGATGAGATACTGTGAAAATGCTGCTCTCATCGACAGATCGGGGCGCCCATGAGCACAAGTGAGCAACAGGGGCTGGTGACACCACTCGGCCCGCGCCGCAAAGTTGCGGCGGTCATGTTCGCGGATATGGTCGGCTACAGCCAGCGCCTGGAAGTCGACGAGGCGACGAATTCGGAGCAGGTGACCCGCTCCATCGACCTGTTCAGGTCGCTGATCAGTCATTATGGCGGCGCCATGGCCAGCGTCGCCGGCGATGGCATCCTGGCCCTGTTCGAGAGTTCGGAACGGGCGCTGAGCTTCGCGATCCAGATGCGCAGCGAGTTCCGCGAGCAGGCGGTGTGGGGCGACGGCGAGCCGATCGAATTCCGCATTGGCCTCAATCTCGGCGAAGTCACCGTCAACGACGCGAACGTCATCGGCCACTGCGTCAATGTCGCCGCGCGATTGCAGGCCTTGGCCGCGCCGGGCGAGATCCTGGTCACCGATCGCCTGCGCATGTCGATCAGCGACGAGCACGGCGTGTCGTTCCGGTCGATGGGCCAGCCGACCCTCAAGAACATGTCCGAGCCGGTCGAGGTCTTTGCCGTCGAGCAATCCATTTCGCGTCCCGACCGGCGCATCGAGATCCTGCGCAATGCGCCATCGCGCGCGCCGGAACCTACACGGCAGCCATCGGTCGCGGTACTGGCGCTGCGGAACCTGTCGGACGATCCCGCCAACGACCACCTTTGCGAAGGCATCGTCGAGGACGTGATCGCCAACCTGAGCCGCTTCCGCAATCTGATGGTGATTGCGCGCCATTCGGCGTTCCTGTTCAACCTCAAGACACAGACGGTACGCGAGGTGGGGACCCGTCTCGGCGTGCGCTATCTGCTCGGAGGCAGCCTGCGCCGCGCCGGCAAGCGCCTGCGCGTGGCGGTCCAGCTGACGGATGCCGAACTCGAGAACGTACTGTGGTCCGATCGCTTCGAGATCGGCATCGACGAGCTGTTCGAGCTGCAGGACGAGATCGCCGGCGCCGTCGCCTCCCGCCTGGCCGTCCAGATCGATTTCGCCCAGCAGAAGCAGGAATTGCAGTACCCGCGCGACATGCGGGCATATGGCTTGGTATTGCGCGGCCACCAGCTCGTGCAGCGCTACACGAAGGAGGCCAACGCCCACGCCCGCCTGCTGTTCGACGAGGCGCTCGGATTCTCGCGGAACTACGGCCGCGCCTATGGCGGCCTGTCGCGCACGCATAACCTCGACTGGCGCTATTCGTGGTCGGCCAAGCCCAACTCGTCACTCGATGCCGCCGTCGACCTGGCGCAGAAGGCGATCCAGCTCGACCCGCTCGATGCCCGCGGGTTCGCCGAGCTCGGCTTCGCGATGCTCTACCAGAAGCGGCACGAGGAATTGCTCGCCGAGTACAGCCGGGCAGTGGTGCTCAACCCGAACGACGCCGACATCCTGGCCGAGCTCGCCGATGCGCTCGTCTATGCCGGACAGCCCAGGAAATCGGTCGACCTGCTGACGAAGGCGATGCGCCTCAACCCCTACTATCCCGACTGGTACCTGTGGTACCTGGCCGACGCACATAATGCGATGGGCAATTCGGCCGAGGTGATCAGCGTCGTCCGGCAGATGCAAAACCAGGACGAGGGTCGCAGGCTGCTGGCGGCCAACTATGCGCACCTCGGGCAATTGGACAAGGCCCGCATCGAGGCCAACGAGGTGCTGCGGCTGCACCCCGGCTTCACGATCAGCCAGTGGCGTCAGCGCCCGCCTTATCGCGATCAGGCGATCCTCGAGCGCTATGTCGAGGGTCTGATCAAGGCCGGCCTGCCGAAGTGATGCGGCCGGGCGCTGCGCCCGATAACCGGTCGCCCGGCCGGCTCAATGGTCTGGCGAATAGGGGAACAGCCGCACGCCGGGGATCATCAGCCGGACATCCTGGCCGCTGGTGAGCGCGAGGCTCGCCAATTCCTCGCGGGTCACCTCGACCTCGAAATGAGGCAGCTGGCCGGATCCGTTCAGCACTTTCGGGCCGATCAGCTCGACGCGCACGGTGGCCCCGCTCGGCAGAATGCGGGTGACCTTGGCCGCCAGGCCATGCGCGGCACCGGCATCGGTCACGATCCGGAACTCGTGCGGCCGCGCGAATGCCACCGCCGCCGCGCCGTTCGCCAGGTTCGAGGCCACGGCCGGGATCACATCGTCGCCGACCTTGAAGTGGCTGTCCTCGATACGCCCTGGCAGCTTGTTGACCGCGCCGAGGAAGCCGCAGGCGAAGGCGGTCGCCGGGCGCTCGTAGACCTCCGTGGCGGTGCCTTCCTGCTCGATCCGGCCCTGGCTCATCAGCACCACGCGGTCGGCGACCTCGAATGCCTCGTCCTGATCGTGCGTGACGAAGATCGACGTAATGTGCAGCTCGTCGTGGAGGCGCCGCAGCCAGCGTCGCAGCTCTTTCCGCACCTTGGCATCGAGCGCGCCGAACGGCTCGTCGAGCAGCAGCACGCGCGGCTCGACCGCGAGCGCGCGAGCGAGCGCGATGCGCTGACGCTGGCCACCGGACAGCTGGGCGGGATAGCGATCGGCGAGCCAGGAAAGCTGCACCAGCTCGAGCAGCTCGCCGACTCGCTTCCGGATCTGCGCTTCCGACGGCCGGTCCTTGCGCGGCTTGACGCGCAGGCCGAAGGCGATGTTCTCGAACACCGTCATGTGCCGGAACAGGGCGTAGTGCTGGAACACGAAGCCGACCTGGCGCTCGCGCACGTGCTTGTCCGACGAGTTCGAGCCCGTCGAGCAGCACGCAACCGGCATCGGGCCATTCGAGGCCGGCGATGATGCGCAATAGCGTGGTCTTGCCGCAGCCGGATGGGCCGAGCAGCGCAATCAACTGCCCCGACGGGAAATCGAGCGAAACGCCGTCGAGGGCGGTGAACTTGCCGAACGTCTTGCGGATGTCGCGGACTTCGATGCTCATGTCGCGCCTCTCTGGGCTTGCCGGGTGGCACGCCATTCGACATAGGTCTTGAGAGCGAGAGTCACCAGGGCCAGCAGCGCCAGCAGCGAGGCGACGGCAAAGGCCGCGGCGAACTGGTATTCATTGTATAGGATCTCGACGTGCAGCGGCATGGTGTTGGTGTGGCCGCGAATGTGGCCCGAGACCACCGACACGGCGCCGAACTCGCCCATGGCGCGGGCGTTGCACAGGATGACGCCATAGAGCAGCGCCCACTTGATGTTCGGCAGAGTGACGCGGCGGAACATCTGCCAGCCGCTGGCGCCAAGCGTGAGGGCTGCCTCCTCCTCGTCGGTGCCCTGCGACTGCATCAGCGGTATGAGCTCGCGGGCAACGAACGGAAATGTCACGAACACGGTGGCGAGGACGATGCCTGGCACGGCGAAGATCACCTTCAGGTCGTGCGCGGCGAGCCACGGTCCAAACCAGCCCTGCGCGCCGAACACCAGCACGTAGATCAGGCCGGCGATCACCGGCGACACCGAGAATGGCAGATCGATCAGCGTGATCAGGAACTGCTTGCCGCGAAACTCGAACTTGGTGATCGCCCATGCGGCAGCCAACCCGAACAGCAGATTGAGCGGCACGGCAATCGCCGCCGTCAGCAAGGTGAGGCCGATCGCCGACCGGGCGTCCGGATCGACAAGGGCACCGATGTAGACCGACCAGCCCTTGCGAAAGGCCTCGACGAACACCGCGGCGAGCGGCATCAGCAGGAACAGCGCGAAGAACCCCAGCGCCAGCACCAGCACCAGGGCCTTGGCCCAGCCGGCGTCCCTTGTCGCCGGGTTCAACTCGAAGCGAGCGCCGCCGTGGGGCGGGGTCGTCGTCGATAATGCAGCTGCCGTCATGCGCCGGTCTTTCGTGCGCTCCGCCGGGTCCATTCCTGCAGCGCGTTGATCAGCAACAGCAGGATGAACGATGCGATCAGCATGACCGAGGCGACCGCCGTGGCGCCTGCATAGTCGTACTGCTCGAGCTTGGTGATGATGATCAGTGGCGTGATCTCGGACACCATCGGCAAATTGCCGGCGATGAAGATCACCGAGCCGTATTCGCCGACGGCGCGCGCAAAAGCCAGGGCAAATCCGGTCAGCAGCGCCGGCACGAGCGACGGCAGCACGACGCGGACGATCGTCTGCCATCGCTTCGCGCCAAGGCAGGCTGCCGCCTCCTCGATCTCGGTGTCGAGGTCCTCCAGCACCGGCTGCACGGTGCGCACGACGAACGGCACGCCGATGAAGATCAGCGCGACGAGAATACCGAGCGGCGTGAAGGCGACCTTGATGCCGAGCGGCTCGAGATACTGCCCGAGCCAGCCGTTCTTGGCGTAGAGTGCCGTCAGCGCGATGCCGGCAACCGCCGTCGGCAGCGCGAACGGCAGGTCGACCAGGGCGTCGACCAGGCGCTTGCCCGGAAACGAGTAGCGCACCAGCGACCACGCCAGCAGCAGGCCGAACACGACATTGATCACCGCCGCCAGCAGCGAAGCGCCGAACGTCAGCTTGTAGGTCGCAACTACCCGCGGCGCCGTGACGATCGCCCAGAACGCGCCAGCCGACAGCGTCGCCGTCTTCACGAAGACGGCGGCCAGCGGCATCAGCACGATCAGCGACAGATATGCGAGCGTGAAACCGAGCGACAGTCCGAAGCCCGGCAGCACGCGTCGCGAATGCGTGACGGACATCAGCGCTTCACCACGATCCGGTCGTAGATGCCGCCGTCGGCGAAGTGCTCTTTCTGAACCTTGTTCCAGCCGCCGAGCAGCGTTTCTACCGTGAATGTCTTTATGGCGGGAAAGCGGCCGGAATGTGCCGCGAGCACGGCGGGATCCCGTGGCCGAAAGTGGTGGCGGGCGATGATCGCCTGGCCCTCGGCCGAAAACAGGAACTCGAGGTAGGCGGTCGCGACCTCGCCCGTGCCGCGCTTTGCGACGACCGGGGCGACGACGGCAACGGGGGCCGACGCATCGATGCTGATCGAGGGATAGACGATGTCGAACTTGTCCGACCCGAGCTCCTGCTGCAGTGCGATCGCCTCGTTCTCGAAGGTGACCAGCGCGTCGCCCACGTCGCGCTGCGTGAAGGTGGTCGATGCGCCGCGCCCGCCGCCGTCGAGCACCGGCACGTTGGCGAACAGCTTCGTCACGAAGGCTTGCGCATTCGCCTCGCTGCCATCCCGGCTGAGCGCGAAGCCCCAGGCGGCAAGATAGGTATAGCGGCCGTTGCCGGAGGTCTTCGGATTGGGCACGATCACCTGCAGCCCGTCACGCGCCAGGTCATCCCAATCCTTGATCGCCTTCGGGTTGCCCTTGCGAACGAGGAACACCGAGGTCGTGGTGTACGGGCTGGCGTCGTGCGCAAAGCGCTTGCGCCAGTCCTTGTCGACGAGGCCGCCGCGCTCGACCAGGATGTCGATGTCGGGCGCCTGGTTCATTGTCACGACATCGGCTTCGAGCCCGCTGATCACCGACAACGCTTGCTTGCTCGAGCCGCCGTGCGACTGGTTGATCGTTATCGTCGTCCCCGGACTTCGCCTTCCAGCTCGCCGCAAAGGCGGCGTTGACGTCCTTGTACAGCTCTCGCGAGACGTCATAGGAGACGTTCAGGATCGATGTGTCGGCGAAGGCCGTGATCGAGAGTAGAAAAGCATATGCTGCGCTCAAGGCGATCCAGGAGAATAATTTGCTCGTGCTCATGGCCAATCTCAAGGCTTTCGTAGAATTGCATTCCTCCTCTCATAGGGGTTGGCCGCGACCGTCCTAACGAAGAAAAACTGCAATCGATATGAACGGTTGTGATATCGGCGCGCCGGTGGCGGATCACGGCTACGTGCTGCCCCACCCCCTCCCCCCAATTCGGAACTGACCGGGTGGCCGAGATGCGGGAGGCTCCCTCCACCCAAGGCCGGAAGCGGGGCAGCACGTGTCTCATGCAACCGATCGGCGCGCTGCGGCCGCCGGCTTCAGCTCTTGGCATAGATCTGGTCGAAGAGGCCGCCGTCCTTGAAATGAACGTCGGTCGCCTTCGCCCAGCCGCCGAAGACTTCGTCGATGGTGAACAGCTTGACCGGCGAGAACTGCGCCTTGTACTTCTCCGCCGCCTGGGGATCGCGTGGCCGGTAGTAGTGCTTTCCGGCGATGTCCTGGCCGGCCGGGCTGTAGAGATAGGCGAGATACTCCTCGGCCACCTTGCGCGTGCCGCGCTTGTCGACCACCTTGTCGACCACCGTCACCGACGGCTCGGCCAGGATCGAGATCGACGGCGTGACGATGTCGAACTTGTCGGGCCCGAGCTCCTTGGTGGCAAGATAGGCCTCGTTCTCCCATGAGATCAGCACATCGCCGATGCCCCGCTCGGTGAAGGTCGTGAGCGAACCGCGCGCGCCCGAATCGAGCACCTTGGTATTCTTGTAGATTTTCCCCACCAGCTCCTTGGCGGTCGCTTCGCTACCACCCGGCTGCTTCAGGGCATAACCCCATGCCGCCAGGTAGTTCCAGCGCGCGCCGCCGGAGGTCTTCGGGTTCGGCGTGACGACCTCGACGCCTGTCCGGCCGAGGTCCGCCCAATCCTTGATGCTCTTCGGGTTGCCCTTGCGGACCAGGAATACGATGGTCGAGGTGTAGGGAGCGGAATTGCTCGCCAATCGCTTCGCCCAGTCGGCCGGGATGAGCTTGCCCTTGTCGTGCAGCTGGTCGACGTCGCCGCCGAGCGCCAGTGTCACCACGTCGGCCTCGAGGCCGTCGATCACCGACCGGGCCTGCTTGCCGGAGCCGCCGTGCGACTGCTTGATCGTCACCGCCGCTCCGGTCTTCTCCTTCCAGTACTTGGCGAACGCGGTGTTGAACTCCTGGTACAGCTCCCGCGTCGGATCATAGGAGACGTTGAGCAGCGTTACCGCCTGCTGCGCCGACACTCCGGTGGTCCCGAAGACCCCGACAGCCATCCCGGCGCCCGCCATGGCGCCGAGGCCCAGCGCAGCGCGTCGCGAAATTGATTTCGTCATGCTTTGGCTCCTGCCAATTTTGCATCCGTCCGCCAGACTTGCAGCGCCCAGACTTGCAGCGCGAAGTGCCGGCCGGAACGAAGAAGAGTTGCTGAGCTTATTCCGCTCATTCAGATAAGCTCGTATCAGAACCACCAGGGCCCGAACGCGAGGTAGTCCTGGTCACGCTGTCGTTCGCCGGCGTCGCATGATGCGCGGTTGCCGCTGCCGTCACGAGACCCGGCCCCCGTGCCGTCGCCGGCCCCATAGACCACCAACACCGTCGCGGTCGCGAACCCGCTCAATCGCTGGCCCAACGACCACAGGAATTCGATCAAGGGGCTCATGCGGCGGCTCCTTGCTGGCGCATCGCGACGCGATAGCGCGGAACCGAGCATCTGGCGATCTCGTGTGCCGCCCGCTGCGCGGCCTGCGCCGACACGAACACATGGCCATCCATCGCATCGTAGGCGCGCGCCGAGGAGACGAAGCGGAAGCCGCGCTCCCCTGCCTGGCGCACGACAATGCCGGCGATCGAGCCGCGGTGATCCTCGATTGTGTATGCTTCTGACATGACATTTCCCTTCGCCGCGCGATTAGCAGCGTTCTGCGTTGATCGGATCGAGCAAGATCGACCGGCGTCCGGAGCCGGCCATGCGAAGTTCAGCGACAACAGCTCCGCATCGCCGCGGAACCGCAGGGCAGCGCAGGATTCAGGGAAAAGGACGTCGAACGTGACCGTGTCATTTGCCAACTCCTGTGAAGCGGAGTCCACGAAATCACTTCGTGGCAGCTTAGCGTTTGTTGACGCGGCGCAAGGCTCTTGCCGAAATCACCGCGGCCGCACCCACTCGGGTGGCGACGATGAATGATTGTTCAGGAATGCGAGATTGCCAACCAAGAGTTTCTGCAAAGCATATATCGGGTCTGCTGAACGTACTGGCCGTGCGCCGCAGCCGGACGGGCGGCCATCGGGTAAGCTACAACGCCGAGGCCTTGCTATTCGTTCCGTCGGGTGTGCTGGTCGAGCATGGCAAAATCCATGAGCCGACCACCATGACCGACGGTGTTTCCATGTAGTATGATGCCAGCCGCCGCACGTCTCGCTCTCCGAAAGGTCCGATGACGCCGACGCAATCTGGCTCTATGCGAACTACTGTCACCTCGACACCGGCCAAGACCAGCTACACGAAAGGACATGTCGTGAGAGCTTCCAAATCCACATCGCTCGCCGATCAGACCACCGAGTTGCTGGCGCGGCTCGGCGTCGATCGCGCCACCATCAGCGACGGCACGCTGGCCGTGCGCTCGCCAATCGATGGCAGCATCATTGCTCGCGTCGTCGAGACCGACGGCGCCGCGGCGAAACGGGCCATCGGCGCCGCGCACGTCGCATTCCTCGCCTGGCGCTCACTTCCCGGGCCGCAGCGCGGCGAGTTCGTTCGCCTGTTCGGTGAAGAGTTGCGCGCGGCCAAGGCCGATCTCGGGCGACTCGTCACGCTCGAGGTCGGCAAGATCACTTCCGAAGGCCAGGGCGAGGTGCAGGAGATGATCGACATTTGCGATTTCGCGGTCGGTCTGTCCCGCCAGTTGCATGGTCTCACCATCGCCACGGAGCGGCCGAGCCACCGGATGATGGAAACGTGGCATCCGATGGGCGTCACCGGCGTAATTTCGGCTTTCAATTTCCCGGTGGCGGTGTGGTCCTGGAACGCGGCGCTGGCACTCGTCTGCGGCAATACCGTGGTCTGGAAGCCATCCGAGAAGACGCCGCTGACCGCGCTTGCGACCCAAGCCTTGTTCGAGCGCGCGGTGAAACGTTTCGGAAAGATACCGAGTGGCCTCTCGACCGTGTTGATCGGAGGCCGGGATATCGGTGAGGTGCTGGTCGATGATCCGCGCGTGCCGATCTTGTCCGCCACCGGCTCGACTGCGATGGGCCGTGCCGTCGGTCCGCGCCTTGCGCAGCGCTTCGCGCGCGCCATTCTCGAGCTCGGCGGCAACAACGCCGCGATCGTCACCCCGTCGGCTGATCTCGACCTCACCTTGCGCGGCGTCGCGTTCGCGGCGATGGGCACCGCCGGCCAGCGATGCACCACGCTGCGCCGCCTGTTCGTTCACCAGTCCGTCTACGATGCGCTGGTCCCGAAGCTGGCCAAGGTCTATCGCTCAGTCACCGTTGGCGATCCGCGCGAGCCTGGAACGCTGGTCGGCCCGCTGATCGATGCCCGTGCCAGCGAAGCCATGGCACGCGCCCTGGCCGACGCCAAGGCGGCGGGTGGCAACGTCACCGGCGGCGAGCGGGTCGAGGTCGGCGGATGGTCGCAAGCCCACTACGTGCGCCCGGCACTGGTCGAGATGCCTCGACAGGCCGATGTGGTGAAGCGCGAGACCTTCGCACCGATCCTGTACGTGATGAAGTATGCCACCTTCGAGGAGGCGCTGGACCAGCACAACTGCGGTGCCCCAGGGCCTCTCCTCCTCGATCTTCACCTCCAACTTGCGGGAGGCCGAGCGCTTCCTGTCCGTCGAGGGCTCCGATTGCGGCATCGCCAACGTCAACATCGGCCCCTCCGGCGCCGAGATCGGCGGCGCTTTCGGCGGCGAGAAGGAAACCGGCGGCGGCCGCGAGGCGGGCTCGGATTCGTGGAAGGCCTATATGCGCCGTGCCACCAACACCATCAACTACGGCACGGAGCTGCCGCTGGCCCAGGGCGTGAAATTCGACATCAGCTGAAACCGTTGCCAGCTGCAGTCCATGCCGGTTCGTCCGTTCGTCGGTTTACCGACACGATCGCGGCAGCGCACCGCTGGCTCACGCCTCCGCCGCCGGCAAGCCCGGCGCGTCACCGCCACCGCGAAGCGGCCGTGCCGGCATCAGGGCAAGCAGTACAAAGCCGAGCGCGAGGCTGATGCTGACGGCAATGAAGACGGGTGCAAAGGCGCCGCCGGACACTCTTTGAAACTCTGCCGCAGCCGTGCCGCCAGTGCCTGTTTCACCCATGCTTGCCGCAATGCCGCTGGCGGCCCCCACCGCGCCGACGACGGCGATGCCGATGGACGAGCCCAGCGCCCGCATGAAGGCCAGGACGCCGGTCGCGACGCCAATGTCCCGCGGATCGACGGCGTTCTGCACCGAGATGGTCGTGACAGGGAACTGCTGGCCCGAGCCGATTCCAACCAGGATGAGCACGACCTCGAACTCCAGGAATGCGATCGAGCCAGCGCGAAATGCCAGCCATGCCAGCCCCGCGCTGGCGAACGCGAGCCCGATCAGCGGCAAGCGCTTGTAGTGCGCCACCCGCGCCATCGTCTTGCCGGCGAAGTTGGCGCCGATGACGGTGCCAATCATGTAGCCGACCAGGGCGAAGCCTGCCTGCGAGGCTGTCTGCCCGAGCGCAAGTACGAGAAACAGCGGCACGAACACGGTCATGCCGATCAGTGCCGCCATGGCGAAGAACACACTGAAGGTCGCCATCAGCACCACGGGATTGGCGAGGACTTCGAGCGGTATCAAGGGCTCCGGCGTGCGCAGCAAATGCCAGGCAATCAATGGAGCAAGCGCAAGGCCGGCCGCCAGCAGCGCGAGCACGATCGGCGAGCTCCAGCCGAATTGCGGCTGGGGTGCCAAGGCCAGTGCCAACATCAGCGCTACGGTTGCGAGCACCACGAGGAGAGAGCCCAGCACGTCGAGCCGGTGGTCGCGCTTCTGCCACGGCAATCGCCCCAGGGCCTGGTTGGTCAGCACGACCGCGAATGCCGCCAACGGCAGGTTCAGCCAGAAGATCACCGGCCAGGTCAGATGCTCGGTGATCAACCCGCCAAGCACGGGCCCGGCAACGCTGGCCGTTGCCCAGGTGGCTGCAATATAGCCAGCGATTCTGCCCCGCTCGCGCGGCGGAAAGAGATCGCCGATCACGGTCTGGGCCAGTGCCATCAGCCCGCCGCCGCCGAGCCCCTGCACGGCGCGGCCGAATATCAACATACCCATCGAGGTTGCCAACGCGCAGATGACGGAGCCGACTACAAAAATGGCGACCGCCGCGAACAACGTCGGCCGGCGGCCGCGGATGTCGGCGATCTTGCCATAGAGCGGCGTGGTGGCGGTGGCGGCGAGGAAATAGGCGGAGATGATCCAGGAAATGTAGCTCGAATGACCGAGCGCCGCGCCGATCGCCGGAATGACCGGAGCAACGATGGTCTGATCGAGCGCGGCCAGCAGCATGCAAACGAGCACGCCGACAATGATGCGCATTCGGTCGGCGTCAGAGATGGCGGCGGGGCCCGGCGGCGGCAAGTCGTTCATCGGGAACCCGAGCCTCTGGCATGAATGTCTTGGAAGCGGTCGAGGCCGGACCGTACCTCAACTTGTACGGCCGCTGGTACGCGATTGCCGCCGAGGATCCCTGCATTTGCCTATCTGCAGCGACGGCGTCGACGTTCAAGCCCGGCCGCTGATACGTTGCAGCGCTGGACCGGCTTCGAACCTACGCCCCCAGCTCCACCACAACGATCTCCGGTGGCCGGCCGAAGCGAACCGGCAGGCCGGAGCAGCCGAGACCGCCCGAGACGATCAGGTGCCGGTTGTCCTCGACGACGTGGCCATAGAGGAAGCGGCTCCCGTAACGGCTCGGAACCACCGGCGCATAGCCGAGGAACTGGACCTGGCCTCCGTGAGTGTGCCCCGACAGCGTCAGCGATACCCGCGACGGAACGCTCGGGAAGATATCCGGCTCGTGCGCCATCAGGATCACCGGCGCATCGTCGGTCATCATGGCGAGCGTGCCTTGCAGATCGTCGACCCCGATATAGCCGAAGCGATCGCCACGCCGCCGGTTGCGGTTCCTATAGAACGCCCACTGGTCGCCGAGCCCGGCAAGCCAGAACGGCCGACCGTCCTTCTCGAGCCTGAGGACGTCGTTCTGGTAGACCTTGAGACCGGCGCTCGTCATCGCCTGGCAGCACTTGGGCGGCCCGGACATGCGCATCTGCACCTCGCGGTCATTCCACCAGTCGTGGTTGCCGAGGACGGCATGGACCCCGAGCGGCGCCTTCAGCCCGCCGAGAGCGGATGCCCATTCGTCATCCGGCACCGCGCGATGCACCATTCGGCTGCCGCTCGTGTAGTCGCCGAGCAGCAGCGCCACGTCCGGCTGCAAGGCGTTGGTGCGATCGACAATGGCTTGCACCCGTTCGAGCGGCATCCACGGTTCGCTCGCGTGAAGATCGGCGATCACCGCGAGCTTCAATCTGAGACCGGAGGGCCAGCCCGGCGGCGTCAGGCGATATCGCGTCACGCCGAGCCCCCACGGCTCGACGCCGAAGGCATAGCCGCCCAACCCGACACCACCGGCGATGAAGGCGCCGAGGCCATGCAGAATCTTGCGTCGCGAAATCAAGTCCCGCTCCCGTGCCGGCCGTTCGCCGGATCGATAGCACCGGACATGAGCAGGAATCATGGCGATGCACCGAAACGGCAGCGCAAACCTGCGAATATACTGATCGCGAGGTTAACCGGTGCCGGTCTCGTCATCGGCCGGCTTGTCGGCGACGAAAAAGCCGAACTGCGGCGCCGAAGCGCGCGCCGGACCGGACAGGCCGAGATGCCGATAGGCCCGCAGCGTCAGCACCCGGCCGCGCGGCGTGCGGCCGATGAAGCCCTGCTGCAGCAGATAGGGCTCGACGATCTCCTCCAGCGCGTCGCGCGGCTCGGACAATGCCGCCGAGATCGTCTCGATACCGACGGGGCCGCCGTCATAGTTCCTGGCAATGCAATTCAGATAGCGATGGTCGAGGGCATCGAGCCCCTCCGCGTCGACCTCGAGTTGCAGAAGCGCCTTGTCGGCGACCGCGGCCGTCACCGATGCCGCGCCCTCGACCGCCGCGAAATCGCGCACCCGCCGCAGCAGCCGGCCGGCGATGCGCGGCGTGCCGCGCGAGCGGCGGGCAATCTCCATGGCGCCATCCTTCTGCATCGCCACGCCGAGCACGCGGGCGCCCCGGCTCACGATCAGCTCCAGCTCGTCGTGGGTGTAGAAGTTGAGCCGCACCGGGATGCCGAAGCGGTCGCGCAGGGGATTGGTCGAGCAGGCCGGCGCGGGTGGTGGCGCCGATCAGGGTGAACTTGGCGAGGTCGATGCGCACCGACCGTGCCGCCGGCCCTTCGCCGATGATCAGGTCGAGCTGGAAGTCCTCCATTGCCGGGTAGAGGATTTCCTCGACCGCCGGATTGAGGCGGTGGATCTCGTCGATGAAGAGCACATCGCGCTCCTCGAGATTGGTCAGCAGCGCCGCAAGATCACCGGCCTTGCCGATGACCGGACCGGAGGTGGCGCGAAACCCGACCCCGAGCTCCTTGGCCATGATCTGCGCCAGCGTCGTCTTGCCGAGGCCCGGCGGTCCGGCGAACAGCACGTGGTCGAGCGCATCGCCGCGCGCCTTGGCGGCCTGAATGAAGACGCGCAGGTTGGCCCGCGCCTGCTCCTGGCCGATGAAGTCTCCGAGCGCCTGCGGGCGGATCGTCGCCTCGAAGGCGTCCGTCTCTTTCCTCGCCCCGGTCACCAATCGTTCGGTCATGCTTTGTTCCTGACGGTGTTCGCAGTTTCCGTCAAGATGGCGCCATGACCGCCGCTGTGCTCAAGCCTTGGCGCCGGCCGGTGCGGAGGCGCGGGGCCCGCCCTTTCGCCGCGCCCCGGATGCGGCGAAGGCCCGGTAGCGCTCGGCCGATCTCGTCAGATGGGATCGCATGGCTTCGCGGGCCGCATCGGCATCGTGCGACGCAATGGCGGCATAGATCACCTCGTGCTCGCCGAAGATCTGTTGCAGGTACGCCACATTAGCCGTACCGGACATGCCCTCGGCACGGATGCTCTGGCGCGGGATGATGAACAAGCCGAGGAATGCGAGCAGTCGCGAGTACAGCGAATTGGTGGTGGCGTCGGCAATGGCGCGGTGAAACGCGAAATCCTCCGGTACCGCGTTCTCGTTGCGAGCGATCGCAGCCTCGAAGGCCTTGAGGCAGTTGTGGATCGCGCGAATCGCCTTCGCCGGCGCGCGGCGGCTTGCGATTGCCGCCGCCTCCACTTCGATCGCGAGCCGCAGCTCGAGTACCTCCAGCACGCGATCGAGCGAGCCGAGACCGTCCGGATCGATCCGGAACCCGCGCCGACCCATGTCGGCCGCCACGAACGCGCCCGAGCCCTGCCGGGTAATGACGAGCCCCTCTGCCTTGAGCGCAGCCACCGCCTCGCGCACGACGGTTCGCGAAACCCCCATCGCCATCATCATGTCGTGCTCGGTCGGCAGCCGCGCGCCCGGCGCCAGTCGTCCCGAGGCGATTTCGGCCTGCAGGCGCAGGACCACCTCCCCGGTCAGATTGCGCGCCGGATGCAATGGCGCAAGAATACCATTGTTGCTATCGGCGGAATGGGATGATACGGCTTTGAGTTGTCTGGTCATCGTACAACTCTGGTAGCATGCGTATGCGATGACGGCAATTGCGAGCGCAGTCGTCCTGCCGCCGGGCAACGGCGTCTCGCAAGTCGGCTAAGAACAAAAGCCCGTAACGACCGGGCGTGAACAAGAAGCACGCGTCCGACCCGTCAAACAGGGTGCGGCATGGAGGAAGCGAACATGACACTCACGATCAAGCGACGCGATTTGCTGAAACTCGGCGCGGCCACCGCCGCGGCGACCGGCCTCGGTCTTGCGCCTGCCGCGGCGCAGGCCAAGCTCGTCCTGAAGGCGACCGATGTCCACCCGACGGGATATCCGACCGTCGCCGCCGTCGAGGCCATGGGCAAGAAGCTCGAGGCGGCAACCAACGGCCGCATCTCGATCCAGATGTTCCCGTCGATGCAGCTCGGCGGCGAGAAGGAGATGATCGAGCAGGCCCAGCTCGGCGCCCTGCAGATCGCCCGCATCTCGGTCGGCCCGATGGGACCGCTGGTGCCCGAGTTCAACGTCTTCAACCTGCCATTCGTCTTCCGCGACGTGGCGCACATGGAAAAGGTGATCGACGGCCCGATCGGCGCCGAGCTGCTCGACAAGCTCAGCAACCATCCGACGGCGAGCCTGATCGGCCTTTGCTACATGAATGCCGGCGTGCGCAACGTCTACAACAGCAAGAAGGCGATCACCAAGCTCGAGGACCTGAAGGGCCTGAAGATCCGGATGATGGGCAATCCGCTGTTCGTCGACACGATGAACGCGCTCGGCGGCAATGGCGTCGCCATGGGCTTCGACCAGCTCATCAATGCCATGCAGACCGGCGTCGTCGATGGCGCGGAGAACAACGAGCCGAGCTACGATTCCGGCCAGCACTATCGCTACGCCAAGTTCTATTCGAAGACCGGTCACCTGATGATCCCCGAGATCCTGGTGTTCTCCAAGAAGAGCTTCGAGGCGATGTCGAAAGAGGACCAGGCATTGCTCCTGAAACTGTCGAAAGAGGCCCAGCTCGAGCAGCGCAAGCTCTGGTACGCCCGTGAGAACGAATCGCTGGAAAGGATGAAGGCGGCCGGCGTGGTCATTTCCGATGTCGCCGACAAGGCGTCGTTCCAGGCCGCGGTGAAGCCCGTCTGGGACAAGTACGGTGCGGCTCACAAGGCGCTGATCGAACGCATCCAGGCAGTGAAGTAATCGCCATCGCCAATTGCCGGCCGCCGCGTCCTTTGGACCAGGCGGCCGGTGCTGCATCGAGGGGGTTGCATGATTTCCGCCTACTTCCGCGCCATGGACCGGCTGCACGACGCGTGCGTGTTCTTCGCCGGACTCGCGCTCGTCGTCATAACGATCATCATTCCGTACGGCGTGTTCACGCGGTTCGTGCTCAATAGCGCCGCGTCATGGCCCGAGCCGCTGTCGATCCTGCTGATGATCTGGCTATCGTTCCTGTCGGCGGTGGTGTGCTATCGCGAGCACCTGCACATCAGCGTCGGCATGCTGCCCAATGCACTGACCGGCGCCACCCGCACCGCGCTCGGCCTGCTGATCGAGATCAGCATGCTGACGACCAACGTCTTCCTGCTCTGGTTCGGCACCAAGCTTTGCGCGAAGACCTGGTACCAGTCGATCGCCGAGTTCCCCGACGTTTCCGTCGGCATATCGTACCTCCCGGTTCCGATCGGCGGGCTCATCACCGTCCTCTTCGTCATCGAGCGAATACTGCGCGGCAACTGGTTCCCGGAGCGGCACGAGCACGACGACATCGCCGCCAGCACCATCTCCAGCGAATAGGCGGGAACCGCAAAAATGGACGCGCTCGCTCTCATCGGCACCTTCACGGTGATGTGCCTGCTCGGCATGCCGGTCGCCTATGCCCTCGGCATTGCGGCGGTCGCAGCCGCGCTCTGGATGGGCATTCCGCTGGAGGCAATCGCCCTCAAGACCTCCGACGGCATGGACGATTTCCCATTGCTCGCGATCCCGTTCTTCATTCTCGCCGGCGCCATCATGGGCGAAGGCGGGATGGCCGAGCGGATCATCAACCTGGCGAAGGTCTTCGTCGGTTTCATCCGCGGCGGCCTGGCGCTGGTGAACCTGCTCGCCTCGACCATGTTCGGCTGCATCTCCGGCTCGTCGGTCGCCGACACCGCCTCGATCGGCTCGGTGATGATCCCGCAGATGATCAAGGCCGGCTATCCTCGCCTGTTCGCGGTCAACGTGACGATCTCGGGCTCGCTGCAGCCGCTGCTGATCCCGCCGTCGCACAACATGGTGATCTATTCGCTGGCGGCCGGCGGCACGGTCTCGGTCGGCGCGCTGTTCATGGCCGGCGTCTTTCCCGGACTTCCTGCTCGGCGCGTCGCTGATGATTCTGGTGCTGATTTTCGCCTACCGGAACAACCTGCCGAAGGGCGAGCCGATCCCGTTGCGGCAAGCCCTGAAGATCGCGGTCGACGCGATCTGGGGCCTGGTCACGGTCATCATCATCATGGGCGGCATCCTGTCGGGGATATTCACGCCGACGGAAAGCGCCGCGGTCGCCTGCGTGTGGGCGTTCTTCGTCACCATGTTCATCTATCGCTCGTACAGGTGGCGCGACCTGCCGCTGCTGATCGGCCGCGTCGTCCGCACCGTCGGCATGGTGATGATCATGATCGGCTTCTCGGTCGCGTTCGGCTACATGATGGCCCTGATGCGCATCCCCGCGCATGCCGCCGAGTTCTTCACCAACATCTCGTCCGACAAGTACACGTTCCTGCTTTACGTCAACATCCTGCTGCTGGTGCTCGGCACCTTCATGGACCTCGCGCCGATGCTGCTGATCTGCACGCCGGTGTTCCTGCCGGTGATCGCAGAAGTTCGGCATCGATCCGGTGCATTTCGGCATCATCATGATCTTCAACCTCGGGATCGGATTGCTGACGCCCCCGGTCGGGCCGACGCTGGCGGTCGGCTGCGCCATCGGCAAGGTCACCATGGAGCAGGTATCGCGCTCGATCATGATGTTCTACGTGCCGATGCTGATCGTCCTGCTCCTCGTCACCTACATTCCGGCGCTGTCGCTGTGGCTACCGAAGGCAGTCGGATATTAGCGGGGACGACGGCAAGGCCCGGCGGCTAGTGTGGCGATTTCGAAGTCCGGCACCACCCGCAGCAAGCACTTTACGAACTTGGCGATCGACAAGGACACTAGCAAGGCATTGATCCTAGTGTGATTTAGATTCCGAAGTCCGCAGCTCGGCAATGCTGCACGATGGATGCGGACTTCGGAATCATCACACTAGCCGCCCGTGATGATCCTCGCCCGCAATAGCGCGAGCCACACGCCAATGCTCGACAGCGCGGCGATGAACGCCAGCGGCGTTCCATGGTTGGGCAGCAGCCCGGGGATCATGACGCTCGCGATGCCGAATGCGGCCACGCCGGCGACCACCGTTATGATCCACGACACGTCGCCCTTGAGCGAGACATAGGCTGCCAGCACCGCGCCGGCCAGCCCAGCCGGCATGGCGGCCCACATGTACGTATGCAGCGCCCAGGCGCCCGCGCGCGCCGCAACGGCCGCCATTGGCAGCCCCTTGAGGCTCGGCGGTCCCAGCTGGACGACGCCGGAGCCGAGCGTCAGCAGCGCAACGATCAGCGCGGCGAAGAACGGCCCGGCCAGCGTCGAGATGAAGAATGTGAACATCGCTCGCTGACCATTGCTGATTTTTTCCCTCTTTGCCATGCATCCCCCCGGTTCGTGGTCATTGCCACCGCCTCGTCAGCCGCGTGCACGCGACCGCGGCCACGACATGCGTTGCGAGCCAGACGAAGACAATTGGCGCCAGTTCGGCCTTCGGGTCAAACGGCGTCAACCTGTTCAGTAAAATCCCGCTGCCTAATCCGGCAGCGGCGCCCATCAGCAAGGGCACGCGGCCTCGCCATGCGGCGTACGCCGCCACAATGGCGCCAGCAAGCGCCGCCGGCGCCAGACCGACAAAATGCGCAAAGACCCAGCCGTACAGCAACATGAACGCGGGAAAATGGCCCGCGAACTCCGCCCACCGCGAGAAAAACAGCCCCGCCATGCTCATGCCGGCTGCCGCCAGCAGGCCGATCAGTGGTCCGGCGGCAACGAACACCAGCATGATCACCGCAAAGTCGCCCAATCGGCGCAATGTCATCGAGGGACCTCTAGGCACCGCGCTTCAATGCCTGCACCGCCGCCTCGAGCGCCTGCAGGAAGTTCGAGCGGTCGGCCTTGGTGAAACCGGCGTTGTAGGTCTGCATCTGGTTCGCCTCGCGCAGGTCCTGCATCAGGTTGCGCATGGCGACCGCCATGCCGATGCTGGCGTCGTCGAGAACCTTGCCGTCCGAGCGGATCACCCGCGCGCCGGCCTTGTGACAGCGGCTCGCCAGCGGAATGTCCGAGGTGACGGCGATATCGCCCTTGCCGACGCGAGCGGCAATCCAGTCGTCGGCCGCGTCAGGGCCCTCCTGCACCACCACGCGGCGGATCAGCGGGTGGTCGGCCAACCGCATCCAGCTGTTCGACACCATGTGCACGACCAGTCCGTGCCGCTCGGCCACCCGCAGCACCTCGTCCTTGACCGGGCAGGCATCGGCATCGACAAAGATCGCCATCTACCGCGCCAGCTCCTTCAAGTCCCCGCCGGATCAGCTTGGCGGTATCGGCGCCCTCGCCGAGCTCGTTCGCGGCGACCGCGACCGCCTGCGCCGCCTGCGCCGGCTGGTAGCCGAGGTTGGTCAGCGCCGAGATCGCCTCGGCGGCGAAGTTGTCCTCGGGTCGCGCCGACGCCGCCGACTTCGCCTTGCCGGGCGAGGCGACCGGCACGTTCAAACCGGCGACGCTCAAGGCCGGCGCCTTGTCCTTCAGCTCCATCACGATGCGCTGCGCGAGCTTCTTGCCGACGCCCGGCGCCTGCTCGACGGCAGCCCAGTTCTGCAGCGCGATGGCATTCGCCAGATCCTGGGTCGACAACGTGCCGAGCACCGCCAGCGCCACCTTGGCCCCGACCCCCTGGATCGTCTGCAGGGTGCGGAACCAGCTGCGCTCGACCTCGCTGGTGAAGCCGTAGAGGCGGATCGCGTCCTCGCGCACGTGGGTGTCGATGACGAGGCTGACCTCCTGTCCCGCCTCCATCCGCCGCAGCGTGCGCGATGAGCACGACACTTCATAGCCGACGCCGTTGACGTCGATGATGGCATGCTGCTCGCCGATCGCGTCGATCAGACCTCGCAGCTTGCCGATCATGTCGTGGTCTCCCGGAGCGCACGCGCCGCCCGCGCCTGCGGGCTGGTGCGATGGTTGGCATGACAGATCGCGATGGCGAGCGCATCCGCCTCGTCGGCGCTGTCGAACCGGGCTTTCGGCAGCAGGAAGCCGATCATCGCCTGGATCTGCTTCTTCTCCGCATGTCCGGCTCCGACCACCGTCTTCTTGATCACATTGGCCGCGTACTCGGCGACGTGAAGCCCCTTCATCGCCGGCGCCAGCAGCGCAATGCCGCGCGCCTGGCCGAGCTTCAGCGTCGAGCGCGCATCCTTGTTGACGAACGTCTCCTCGACCGCCGCCTCGGCGGGCTTCGTCGCCGCGATCACCGAGGTCAGGCCCTGGAACAGCTCGCGCAGGCGGTAGGAGAGGGATTCCTCGGCGTCGGAAGTGATCATGCCGGAGGCGACATAGACGAGACGCACGCCATCGCTCTCGATGACGCCCCAGCCGGTGCGGCGCAACCCGGGATCGATGCCGATGATGCGAATCGTTTGTCGCTGCATAGCCGCTGCCTAGCACGGTATGGCCGTGACTTGCAGGGGCCGTGACCAGCTGGCAAACAGGATGCGGTGAACGACGCGAGAGCGGCCCGATGCCGACCATCCATCATCCCTACCTGCTCGCATCCGGCCTCATCGCCCTCGCCATCGGCCTGTTGCTGATCCGCTGGTCCGGCCGCCACGACATCAAGGGGCTCGCGATCGACGCCGCCTGGACGGCTGCGAAATCGCGCGGCAAGACCGTGATGACGCCGGAGATCCAGGCCAGGCTCGATGCGCTCAAGGCCGACGCATCGATGGTCGGCCGTACCAGGCAGGTGGCCGGCATGGCGGTTCGCCATTTCCTCTCGCAAATCGCCGGGATAGCGAGCCTCGTCGCCATCGCCGCCGGTGTCGGGCTGCTCGCAGCCGGCATCTGGTGGAAGTGAGCGGTTTTGCCGGCGACCGCTTGGCGGCGCCGTCGGGACTGCGACCCATCCGGCCGGCCGGGGGTACGGCGCACTTGCTTTGCGCAGCCGCCGCAATAATCTCGTCGCCGTAACGAACAGGCGAGCTGGGCCCACCAGCCGACGCGAAAAAAGAAATTGCTCCAGGGAGGTTTCATGCTCGGGACCATCCGCCGCAGATCGCTCGCGGCCATTGCACTCGTCGCTTCGCTACCGCTCCTGTCCTTCCAGGCTGCGTCGCAGACCTGGCCGGCAAAGACGATCACCCTGGTGGTGCCGTTCGCCGCCGGCGGACCATCCGACGTGATCGGCCGCCTGCTGGCGGACCATGTCGGACGCACCCTCGGGCAGCAGATCATCGTCGAGAACGTCGGCGGCGCCGGCGGCACGCTCGGCATGGATCGCGTCGCAAAGGCCGATCCCGACGGCTACACATTGCTGATCCACCACAGCGCCCTGACCGCCTCGCCTTCCCTCTACTCCAACCTCAGATTCGATCCGCACACCGCGTTCGAGCCGATCGGCCTGATCAATACCGGCCCGATGGTGCTGTTGAGCCGCAAGTCGCTCGACGTCGGCGACGCGAGCGGCCTGATCGACTGGCTGAAGCAGCAGGGCGACAAGGCCACTGTCGGCTTTGCCGGCGTGGGTTCGAACTCGTACATATGCGCGACTGTCCTGAAGAGCCTGACCGGCACCAAGCCGTCGATGGTGCCCTATCGCGGCACCGGACCGGCCATGACCGATCTCGTCGGCGGCCAGATCGACGTGCTGTGCGACCAGTCGACCACCGCCGTGCCGCAGGTGCTCGAGGGCACCGTGCGCGCCTACGCCGTGACCGCGCCGGAACGCTCGAACAGCCTCCCGAACGTACCCTCGAACAAGGAGGCCGGCCTTCCCGCGCTGCAAGTGACGATCTGGAACGCGCTTTACGCGCCGAAAGGCACGCCCGCCGGCGTGATCGAGAAGCTCAATGCCGCGCTCGGCAAGATGCTGTCCGACCCCGCCATCCTCAGCCGCTTCGACGCGACCGGCACCGTCGCGTTCCCGGCCGATCGGCGCGCGCCCAAGGCTCACGCCGAGCACATGCAGCAGCAGTTCGTGTTCTTCAAGACCATGTTCGCCAAGGCCGGCGTCAAGCAGCTGGAGGCGAAATGAGCAGGCAGCTGCTCCGCCCGCGACGCCGTGGTCAAACGGCCGGACAGGCTCTAAGAGCCTGTCGGCACGGTTGTGATCACTGATCGCGCAGCACAGCACCGCAATCGAGGATTTCGAATGACCATCTCCATGTACCAAGCGAGCATCCCGGCTTTCATGCCGACCCTCGAGGCGCTGTCGGCGATCCTCGACAAGGCCGAGCGCTTCTGCGCGGCGCGGAAGATCGATCAGTCGGTGCTGGTCAACGCCCGGCTCGCGCCGGACATGTTCCCGCTGTCGCGGCAGGTGCAGATCGCCTGCGACTTCGCCAAGGGCGCCGGTGCCCGCCTCGCCGGCATCGATGTGCCGTCCTACGAGGACAACGAGAAGACCTTCCCCGAGCTGAAGGCGCGTATCGCCAAGACGATCGCCTTCCTGAGGACGCTCGCGGCGGCTCAGATCGACGGCTCCGAGACGCGCGACATCAGCATCAAGATCGGCGGCAATCCGGTCACCTTCAAAGGGCAGTTCTATCTCGTCAACTTCGTCCTCCCGAACTATTATTTCCACCTCACCGCCGCCTACGCGATCCTGCGGCACAATGGCGTGGAGCTCAGCAAGGGCGACTACCTGGGGGTGACACTCAGCCGCTGACGACCATGGCCGAAAACCTCGAACCGAAATCGCCCCGCGCCCGCACCTACGATGCCGCGAAGGCGGACGCGCTGGCGGCGTGGCTGTCGCGCGCGCTCGGTACCGGCGTCGAGGTCACCGCTTCGAAGCTGCTCGGCGGCGGCGCGGTGCAGGAGAACTGGCGCATCGACGTCGTGGTCGCAGAGGGACCACGGGCCGGCCGTCATGCCTGGCTGTTGCGCACCGACGGCATCCGGCGGCTCAGCGTCAGCATCGATCGCGACGCCGAGTTCGCGGTCATCGCTTCCGCGCACGCTGCCGGCGTGCCGGTGGCCGAGCCGATCGTGCGCTGCACCGACCCAGGCGTCATCGGCCGGCCGTTCCTGATCCAGCAGTTCGTGACCGGCCAATCGCAGGCGCGGCAGATCACCCGCCATCCGGAGCTTGCCTCGTTCGGCGATACCCTTGCCCGCGATCTCGGCCGAAGCCTCGCCAGGATCCACCGCATCACTCCGGCGGGTGGCACGCTGCCGGGCCTGCCGATCCCGATGCTCGCGCCGGCGAAAGTCGAGGTCGCGCGGCTGCGGACCGCGTTGGCCGGCGCCTCGCAGGCTCGCCCGGCCCTCGAATACTGCCTCGCATGGCTCGACGCCAACGCGCCGGGACCCCGCAGCCTGACACTGGTCCACGGCGATTTCCGCACCGGCAACTACATGCTGCAAGACAACCGTATCGCTGCGATCCTCGACTGGGAGTTCGCCCACTGGGGCGATCCGATGGAGGACATCGGCTGGCTGTGCGCCCGCTGTTGGCGAGCCGGCAACGACGCCGCGACCCAGGAGGCGGGTGGCGTCGGCCGGCGCCGTGCCTTCTACGACGGCTACAACGAGCTCGCCGCAAACAAGATCGACGAGGCGATAATCCCCTACTGGGAGGTCATGGCGGCATCGAAATGGGCGGTGCTGGCGATCCTGCAGGGCGACCGCTTCCTGGTCGGCGGCGAGACCGCGATCGAGCTGGCGCTCACCGGACTGATGACCGCGGAAATGGAATTCGACGCACTCGACGGCATCGCCTCGATCGAGGCGGGAAGGACCGGACGATGAGCAAGCCTGGCAAGCCGCCAAAGGCCAAGAAGCTCAGCGCCGAGACGCTGATCGCGCTCGCCGTCGAGAGCCTGAAGGCCGAGATCGTGCCGGACCTTCCGGCCGACAAGCGCTACGCGGCGGCGATGATCGCCAGCGCGCTCGACATCGCCAGGCGCGAGATCACCACCGCCGACGAGGGGCCACTGTGGGCGATCCTCGACCAGGTCTACGATGACGGCGACGGCACGCCGCAGCAGCTCGCTACCGACATTCGCGCCGGCAAGATCAGCGAGAAGACCCACCCCGGCCTGCGCGACAAGCTGCGCAACCTGCTGATCGCCGAGCTCAAGGTGAAGAACCCGCGCTTCCTGAGGTCGCGCGGGCTGAAGATCTGAAGGGCTCGGAACTCCTGCCACGGCCGCGCCCAAGGTGAAACCGTCAACGCTCATTCCAGCGCGCGATAACGGTTGGACGCTCCGGCAAGGAGCTGCGTCGCTTCCGCCACCATTCCCTCGACAACCGATCGCGCCGGCGGAATGTCGCGGATCAGGTCGGCAGCTTCGCCCGCTATCACCGCGGCAGTCCTGAAGTCGCCGCTCGCGCGTGCTTCGGCATATCGATCGGCCTCGTCGTGACGCTGCATGAGCTCCGGCTCGCGCCCCCGCCATCGCTCAGAGAACTCATTCTGCAGCACGCGACCAGTATAGGGGGCTGGCCAGACATTTTTGCGCGCGATGTCGAAAATCGTGCTGCGGATCGTGCGATCGCCGCTGGCGCCGCAGATTGCCTCCTTGGCGGCCTGCAGCCCCGCTGCCTCCTGCGTTGCGTAGAAGCGCGTTCCCACCAGAACGCCGGATGCTCCCAGCATCAGCGCAGCCGCCAAGCCCCGCCCGTCCGCCACGCCTCCCGCCGCCGCGACCGGCACATCGCCAGCCACGTCACAGACGGCGGGGACCAGTGCAAACGTACCTCTGGAAACTCCGTGGCCGCCGGCTTCGCCGCCTTGTGCAATCAGGACATCGGCGCCATGATTTAGGGCTTCCTTAGCCTGCCCCACGCTCTGGACCTGGCAGATCATCGAAGCTCCCGACTTTTTTATCCTTGCACTGAAAGGCGCCACATCGCCGAACGACAACATGATCGCGGGCGGCTTGCGCTCGAGCACCAGGTCGAGAAGCGCCGGTTGGCGTGCCAGGCTCCAGGTGATGAACCCCACGCCGACGCGGGCACTGCCTGCCGCGTCCATTTGGCGCACGAGCCAATCCGCATTGCCGTAGCCGCCACCGACAAGACCCAGTCCCCCGGCTTCGCTCACGGTGGCCGCGAGGCGTCCATCGGACACGAGGTCCATCGGCGCGAGAATGATCGGATGCTTGATGCCGAGCAGACTTGTCAGCGGTGTCGACAGTGCCATGGGGCTACGATTCCCTCCGTTGATCGATGATTGGGGCGACCTGCCCAGGCTGCCGCGCAACCGGCACGATTGGCAATGGCAACTTCATACCCGGACATGGCCATGCGAGCACCACCCGGGTCGGCCTGCGACATTCCTGCAAATCCGACGTGGTGCCGCGCCAACTGCCACCTTGCGGCAAGCGGTGCGAACCGGGCAAAATTGCTACCAGGCGCCCGAAAAGCGCCCGACCAACATGAGGAAACGACCATGGTGTTTGCAGCCGAGCGGCCGGAGCTTGCGAAGAACAAGGCGAACTACGTTCCGTTGTCGCCGGTGAGCTTCCTCGCTCGCGCGGCGAGCTTCTTTCCCGACCGCATCGCGGTCGTGCACGGGGCGGTGCGCCACACCTACGCCCAGTTCTACGCCCGCGCCCGCCGCCTTGCCCATGCCCTTGCCGAGGCCGGCATCAGGCGCGGCGACACGGTCGCGATAATGGCCGCCAACACCCCGGCGATGCTGGAAGCGCACTTCGCGGTGCCGATGCTGGGTGCGGTGCTCAATCCGATCAACATCCGGCTCGATCCGGCGGCAATCGCGTTCTGCCTGGAGCACGGCGAGGCCAAGGTCTTCCTCGCCGACCGCGAGTATCACGCCACCATCGAGCCGGCGCTCGGCCTGCTGAAGTCGCCGATCAAGGTGATCGACATCGCCGACGTCGAGACCGCCGGGGCGCCCAAGCTCGCCGACACCGAATACGAGGACTTCATCGCCGCGGGCGACCCCGAATTCGCCTATCCCGGCGTCATCGACGAGTGGGAGAGCATCTGCCTGCTCTACACCTCGGGCACCACCGGCAATCCCAAAGGCGTCGTGTTCAGCCACCGCGGCGGCCATCTTGCCGCGATGTCGAACGCGCTGACGTTCAAGCTCGACCATGCCACTCGATACCTGTGGACGCTGCCGATGTTCCACTGCTCCGGCTGGACCTATACCTGGGCGGTCACCGCCGTCGGCGGCATGCACGTGTGCCTGCGCAAGGTCGATCCCAAGCGCATCTTCGAGCTGATCGCCGAGCATCACGTCACCCACATGTGCGGCGCGCCGGTGGTGCTGACGATGCTGATCCACGCGCCGGCCGAGCACAAGCTGCCGCTCCCCGTCCGGCCTCGCCTGATGACCGGCGGCGCGGCGCCGCCCTCGGCGGTGCTGCGCGACATGGAAGCGATGGGCTTCGAGGTCCTGCATGCCTATGGCACCACCGAAAGCTACGGACCGTCGCTGTTCTGCGCGCCGGGCGAGGACTGGGCTGGCCTGGAGACCGAGGCGCGCTATGGCCTGATGGCCAGGCAGGGGGTGACCACCGCGATCGTCGAGGACATCATGGTTGCCGACCCGGAGAGCATGAAGCCGGTCGCGCGCGACGGCACCGCGATCGGCGAGATCATGCAGCGCGGCAACAGCATCATGAAGGGCTACCTCAAGAACGAGAAGGCGACCGCCGAGGCCTTCGCCGGCGGCTACTACCACTCCGGCGACCTCGCGGCCTGGCATCCGGACGCCTATATCGAGGTCAAGGACCGCTCCAAGGACATCATCATCTCGGGCGGCGAGAACATCTCATCGCTCGAGGTCGAGGAGGTGCTCTACCGCCATCCCGCGATCATGGAGGCGGCGGTGGTCGCCAAGCCCGATCCGAAGTGGGGCGAGGTTCCGTGTGCGTTCGTCACCCTGAAGCCCGGCGCCGGGCCGATCACCGCCGAGGAGGTGGTCACGTTCTGCCGCGCCCGGATGGCGCACTACAAGGTCCCGAAGCGCATCGTGTTCGGCCCGCTGTCGAAGACCGCCACCGGCAAGATCCAGAAATTCATCCTGCGCGAGCGGGCGCGGGAGGTGGAATAGCGGTAACGTGCGAGACGATCAGCGGCGGCTGTTGATCCAAAGGCGACATTCCTCCAGAAGGGGCCTCAGGGTTTCAAATCATATTCTTTGAGTTTCTTCGCCGCCGTGCCGAACTGGCCAAGCTGGTAAACGGCAGCACCGGCGGGCGAAAAAGTGAACTGCTCAAACGGTTCAGCGAGCAGTTTGTCAAGGTAGGTCCGGGCGCAATGCCGGTGCTGACATGCGGATTGAAACGCTCGCCAGAGGCTTTTGGAACGAACGTCGAAACGTATTCAATCAAGAACGGGTCGATGACACGATCATCGGGCGTCGTAGCGAACGCGCCTGAGTTTCCCCTCGGCACAATGAACGGGGCCACGGCGGTGATCAGATCATCCTGCAGTTTGAGCAATTCAGGCGTTGGCTTCGCGACAATGCCCGAGAGCCCCAAGTCCTTGCTGGGGATGTAGTAGTACTTAAAGGCGTCCAGCTTCATCCCGGTCACATTGGCGCGGGCGAACACCTTGCCGGCGGCGTCATAGACCTTGTCAAGGTCTGCCGTGCGGACGAAGCGCTGGATCATCGTGACGTGAGGGCGGTGCGTCGCATCTAGGGCAAACCCTTGCGGGAATATCTTCAGGTGGTCTGCGTTCACGGCTTCGGCATGCCGGAGCATGGTGGCGTCGGGTTCCAGCAGGATATCGATGGCAGTGACCGGGGAATGCTCGAACGGGAAGACTTGGCTCCAATCGTTCTTCATGCTCACGACGGTCCAGCCTGACTGCTTCGCTTGGTCGTAAAGCGCCTGCGGGAAAGCCCCGAGTTTTGGCTCAGGCAATCCCAATGCCGGGCCGTAAGCGTATTCGCGCACCGCATCATCGTGCAGCACCAAAAGCTCGAAGCGTGCACCACCGCCGCCTTGCGTGTATTCCAGCATCTCCTTGTCGCCACGGGAATTGCCAAACCCGGCGATGGGTCGGCGGCCGATGTGCTGGTTGATGCCAACGGGCTTATCGCCTTTTTCATCATTGAAGTTCAGTTCCGGCAAACGCTGGAGGACGGGTTTTCCGTCACGCATTTCAAACTTCGTCTTGATGCTGCTGCCGACAACTTGTTCAGGCGGGATGCCATATACCCGCTCCGCCCACGGGCGCATGAACTCGATGCCGCCACCGGAGACGATGAAATTCTTGAAGCCGTTTGTGCGCAAATAGGACAGCACTTCGAGCATCGGCTGATAAGTCATGTCAGTGAACAGTTGACCGGTTTTCGGATGCTTCGCCGTGGCGACCCAGTCTTTCACGATCTGCTCGAATTCCGCTGTGGTCATGCCAGCATGCGTGGCCATGATGATTTCGAGGAGCGCGTGATCGCCGCCAGCAAGCGCCGTCTGCAAATCACCCTTGAGCAGCGAGGCGAATGGCTCGGTTGTGGCCCACTCCGGATGATGCGGGGCAAGCGCCTTCACGCGGTCCAGCGCGAAATATAACTGCACAGGTACGGGCTGTTCGCACCACAGCGTGCCGTCGTTGTCGAAGGTTGCGATGCGTTCGGAGACGGGCACGAAGTCCGGCGAGCCGGGTTTGGTGACTTTCTCGACAAAGGCGATAATGGATTGCTTAGCCGGCCCGTCATTCCACGACGGCAAGGGGTCAGCGGCTTGAGCAGCTACTGTGTTGAATGCCAGCGCGCCAATGAGTGCGGCGACCATCAGAATTAGCTTGGGGGGTGTTCGGCGCATGCAAAGCATAGGCATGATCAATTTCCCTCGTGGGGCCCTGCCAAGAGCACATTAGATCACATTGTCGCCATCCCGGCATGATGGAATTGATTTGGCTCAGTCAGTATCGACGAATATCGCGGCGTGGAGACGCAGCGCGAGTTTGCTTGTTGGCCCCACGCCGACATGATCGCTATTGCGCGTAGCGCTTAGTTTCTGGGCCACTCTCCGGTTCTGCTGCGACGTGCCCTTCACGCCACCAGCCCGTCCATCGGCGCGGCGGCGCGGCTGTCGGGGATGGCGGTGGCGCCGAGCGCCCCGGCCGGCAGGCCCAGATGGTCGCGCAGTGCGCCCTTGAGCACGGCCCCGAGGTCGATGGTCGGCTTCAGATCGCGCCCCTCAGCAGGCCCGCCCGGCAAGCCCCCACTTCTCAGGGAATGAACGACGCCGCGCAAACGAGGCCGCTGCACACCGAGGCGGCGGCAAAGCAGGTAGCACCCGCGACATTGTTGGTGGCGATGACGCGCGGCAGCAGTACGTACAGCGCCTTGAACACCCCGAGCTGCACAAGGCAAGCGGCGATCGCCCAGGCGATGAAGCCCCATGCGTCGGCATGGGTGTAGGATGCGACCAGCAGCGGGAAAGTGAAGCCCAGCATGGCGCCGCTGAGCGCGATCGCCGGCGCGAGCTTGCCTTCGGTGATGTCGTGCGCCTCGTCGTAGGGCGTGATCTGAATGTAGAGCCAGGTGAAGCCGGTGAGCAGGATCAGGCTGGCGGCGAGGTAGAGTATGAATTGCAAGAAGCCCATGGCGTTCTCTCTTCTTTCGAGCGGGTTGCTTCAGTCGGCGGATCGTCTCATGGCCGGATCACGTGCGGCACGAAGCGGGAAGTGTTCTTGGTGATGCGGGAGCGGTCCTCGCGGATGCCGATGCCGCAGGCAGCCTCGCCGATCACCCAGCTGCCGACGACCGGATAGTTGCCGTCGAACGCCGGGATGTCCGCCAGCGCCTGGCGCACGAAGCCGCCGTAGCCATAGGGCCCGAAGTCGCGGTCGATCACGCTGTCGCCGTCGACCAGCACGATGTTGGCGCCTTCGCGCGAATAGAACGGCTTGCGCGCGAAGCGGGGTCCCAGCTCGGCACGGCGCGGGTCGTCGTCGAAGTATGCGGCGAGCAGGTTCGGGTGGCCGGGCGCCATCTCCCACAGCAGCGGCAGGATTGCCTTGTTGGACAGGATCAGCTTCCACGGCGGCTCGATGAAGCGCGTCGTGCGCATCGGCGGCAGTTGGCCGAACGGCTCGTCGAGCAGCCATTCCCACGGATAGAGCTTGAACAGCAGGCTGATCGCGTTGTTGTCCCGATCGAGGAACGGCCCCTTGTCGCGCACGCCGATCTCCTCGATCGACAGCACGCTGCATTCGAAGCCGGCCTGGCTGGCGCAATCGGTCAGGTACGAGATGAACCCGCGGTCCTCGACCGAATCCATCATGCAGGACAGGTGCAGATGCCGGCCAGCCCAACGGCTGCCACGCAACACCTTCAACCGCTCGATCAGCGCCTCGTGGATCGAGTTGAACTGGTCGCTGCCCCGCGCAAGCTTGCGCCGCTCGATCATGTCCTCGAGCCAGACCCACTGGAACACCGAGGCCTCGAACAGCGACGTCGGCGTATCGGCGTTGTACTCGAGCAGGCGCGCCGGCCCGCGGCCGTCATAGGCGAGGTCGAAGCGGCCGTAGAGCGTCTGGTCGCCGCGCTTCCAGCTTTCGGCGATCAGATCCCAGCCGTGCTCGGGAATGCGCAGCCTGGCGAGCATGCGCTCGTCGCCAACCGCCCGGCCGACCAGCTCCCGGCACAATGCCTCGAGCTCGGTGGTCGGATCCTCGAGGTCACGCTCGATCTGCGCCAGGGTGAACTCGTAGCAGGCGCTTTCGTCCCAGTAGGTGGCGCCGTCGATCCGATGAAAATCGAAACCGTACTCGGCCGCCCGCTGTTCCAGGTCGTGGCGTGGCTCGATGGCGATGCGCTTCATCGGCGGATTCCCATTCGCGTCAGCCGCCGGACGACGAGATCGACGAGCCGGTGCTGCCGAAGCCGCCGCGCGATACCACGCTTTGAGTGCTGCTGCTCGACGTGCTGCGGCTGGACGATGAGCGCCATCCGCTGCTGCTGCTGCTGCTTCGCGAGGAAGACGACGCCGGGCAAGGCTCGGTCCGGAGCGGATCGTTCGGATCGCACTTCGGCTGCCGCGTCGCCATGTAGCCGGCCAGCGCCGCGGTTCCGGTCAAGGCCAGCACGACCTTTGTCGAGCGCTTCATGCCGCCGCCCGCCACCGGCCGGCCGGCGGGGCTGCCGCTCCTTCGCGCACTGGGCGCGGGCGGGCCGCGCCTTGCCCCCCTGGGCGGCTTGTCGTTCATCGTTCAGCGCCTAGTACAGAGCCAGGATTCCGTCGCGGCAATGTACACGTCGACTGCTAAGACAAAGTTGTTGTGAACCTTGTCTAGACCGTATGTCCTTCCTTGTGTGAGGCTCTACTAGGCGATCAGGCCATCGATCGGCGCGGCGGCGCGGCTGTCGGGGAAAACGGCGGCGTCGAGCGCCCCGGCCGGCAAGCCCAGATGGTCGCGCAGTACGCCCTTGAGCACGGCCCTGAGGTCGATGGTCGGCTTCAGATCGCGCCCCTCGTAGAGATCCTTGTCGGCGAGCCCCGGCCATTTGGCGATGATGCGGCCGCCCTTCACGGCGCCGCCGAGCAGCAGCGCCGCCGTCGCCGTGCCGTGGTCGGTGCCGTCGGTACCGTTGGCGTAGGCGGTGCGGCCAAACTCGGTGACGATGACGACCACGGTGTCCTTCCACACCGGCCCCATGCCCTCGGCGTAGGCATTGATCGCGGCATCGAGCCCGGCCAGCCTGGTCGCGAGTTGACCCTGCACCACGCCCTCGCTGGCGTGCGTATCCCAGCCGTTGTAGCTCAGCGCGCCGATGCGCGGCCCATCCGCCGCCGACATGAACTTCGCCGCCGTCTCGGCGGTCTCGACGAAGTCGCGGAACGGACGCGGCGCCGGCGGTTGACCGGGCGGCAGCGCCGGCGCCTTCGCCTGGACGGTGTTGGCGCCGAGCTTGTCGATGGCGAGACCGTCGGCGAAGGCCTTGGCCAGCTTGGCGTCGGTCTGGCTGTAGAGGTCGGCCAGGCGGGCGATGGTCGATTCGCGCAGCTGGATGCCGTAGATCTTCGGTATCCAGGTCAGCACCGGCGCCGGACCTCGCATTACGAGCGGCACCACCGCGCCCATCGCCAGGCCTTTCGCGTCAGCCTTGCCGGCGCTGCCGAGGCCGGCGAGCGCACGATTGAGCCAGCCGTCCTCCGCCCGCGTAACGCCGGCAAGACCGCTTTCGAGCAGATCCTGGCCGTCGAAGTGCGAGCGTCCGCGATAGGGCGTCGCCACCGCATGGACGCCGAGCGCCTCGCCCTTGCGATAGAGCTCATGCAGATAAGGCATCGCCGGATTGAGCACGAACAATCCGTCAAGCGGCAGGCCGGGCATCGGCCCGTCCTTGGCGACGGCGAGGGTTTTGCGGATGCGGGCATAGTCGGGGTCGCCGACCGGGGCGATCATCGACAGGCCGTCGAGCCCGCCGCGCAGGATCACCGTCAGCAGGCGCGGGTCGCGCGGGCTGGCGATCGCAGCCCTCGGGATCATGCCCCACAGCGCGAGGCTTGCGGTGCCACCCTGCATCAATTGCCGGCGGCTGAGACGGGTGTGCTCGAAGCAGGAGCCGGATTGCGACATGGCCTTACCTCCTCAGGAACTCAGGCGACATGACGAGCAATTCCAGGCCCTGCTCGCGGGTCTCGGCGCGCCCCACCGCCTGCCGCGTCGCCTCGCTCATCGCCGGCCCGAGCAGGTCGCTGGCGGCGACGCGCGGATCGATCGAGCGGTCGATGTCGCGGGCCAGGCGCTCGGCCATGCGCAGCCGCTCGCGAATGGCCGACGGCCCCATCCAGGCGAGGTCGTCATCGGGCCAGCCCTTCGGCGACGGCGGCTGCCACACCGGCTGCCCGAGCAGCCCGGCGAGCCGCACCACCTCGCCCGGCTTCTGTTGCAGGCCGAAACCGCGCATCAGCGAGATGGTAAAGTCGTAAGGCGGCACGATCTTGGCGGGCGGCGATGTCCAGGCCGCGTCCGCCGCCACCAGCGCGCGCGACACTTGGGCCAGATCGCCGTCACTGTCGCGGAATGCCTTCTCGAGGGAAGCGACGAGTTCTGCCGACGGCTGCTCGGAAACGAAATGCCGCGCCAGCTTGGTCGCGATGTGCCGCGCGGTCGCGGGATGCCGCGCCAGATCGTCCAGCGCCTTCTCGCCCGATCGCTGCCCTTCGTCGGCATAGCGCTTGCCGGCCACGGTCCAGGTGCCGGGCTCGTGACGGTTGGCGGCGAAGAAGAACTTGCCGGGCTCCGACCGCTCGACGTTCGCCTGCCCCACTGCCCACCCGGTCAGCAGCCGCGCGAGATTGGTGACGTCGTCCTGGCTGTAGCCGCCGTTCACGCCAAGCGTGTGCAGCTCGAGGATCTCGCGCGCGAGGTTCTCGTTGAGCCCCCTCGTGCGGTTGCGGCCGGCCTTGCTGTTCGGCCCCATCGAGACCTGGTTGTCGAGATAGATCAGCATCGCCGGATGCTGCTCGACCGCGCGCAGCATGTCGGCGAAGCGGCCCAGCACGTGCGGGCGGATCGCCTCGCGCTCGTAGCCGCCGGCGATCCCGCGCACCGGTCCTTTCGCCGACGAGACGCAGAAATGATTGGACCAGAACATGACGAGCCGCTCGACGAAGGCGTTGTCGGTCGCCACCGCGCGCTCGATCCGCGCCGCGAGCTCATCGGTCAACGCCTCGCGCCGGACCTGATTGGGCGGCGCCGGCAGTCCCGGATTCGGCGTCGGCGCCATGGCGGCGGGCGGCGGATTTGCCATGCCGGGCGCGGGCGGCTGCTTGGCCGCCTCGCTCATCAGCGCCTTGGCGAGGCGCTGAGCAGCCAGCGCCTCCTGCACTTGCGCAAATACGACATGGCTTGGCTCGAGGCCTTCCTTTTCCAGGCGCGCGGCGTTCCGGTCAGCGAGACAAGCTTGCGCATAGCCGCGCGGATCAGCCGCTACCCGCTGCAGATCGCCTGCCCGCGGCCCCAATCCAAACCGTCTGAACGCCGTGGCGGCGTCGTGTTGCGGCATCGAAGGTCCTCACTTGGCAATGGCGGAACAGACCCGGCGCGGATGTCGAATGCAAACTTGTGTATGCCAGTCGGCGATTAGGAGTGGCTTAACGGCACGCCGGTTGAAGATCCGTCGCCTGCGCTGGCGCCATGGGGGCGCGGGCGGTCTTTTTTTGGTGACCTGGGCGAGGAACCTTGCGATGTAGACCGCGCGGGCAGGGGAACAACGACAGGGGAAGACGGATACTTATGGCCATCGAGATTATTTCCGACGCCGATGCCCGCCGCCTCGAAGAGCAACTCGATCCCGAAATCAGTTTCCGCAAGCTGGCGCGTGCGCCGAGCCTGCTGGTCGGCAGCCTGTTGCTGGCGCTCTCCTGCTTCCACTACTACACCGCCGGCTTCGGGCTGCTCGAGGAGACGACGCACCGCGGCGTTCACCTGGCGTTCGTGATCGGGCTGATCTTCCTGGTGTTCACGTTCGTGCCCGCGTGGGGACGCAATGTGCGACCCTCGACTGGGCTGGCACCGGGCGGCATCGCGCTGTTCGACTGGTTGCTCTGCATCGCTGCCGTGGCCTCCGCGCTCTACGTGCCGTGGGTGTTCCACGATCTCGCCGACCGGGTCGGCAATCCGAGCACCCTCGATGTGGTGATGGGCTCGATCATGGTCGTGGTGCTGCTGGAGGCGACGCGCCGGTCGATCGGCTGGGGCCTGCCGATCATTGCCATGTTCTCGATCGTCTACGCGCTGTTCGGCACCTGGTTCCCCGGCATCTTCCTGCACCCCGGATCCAGCTGGACGAACCTCGTCAACCACCTCTACCTGACCAGCCAGGGCATCTACGGCGTCGCGCTCGGCGTGGTCGCGACCTATGTGTTCCACTTCGTGCTGTTCGGCGTGCTGGCGACCAAGATCGGGCTCGGTCGGCTGTTCCTCGGCGTCGCGGCCGCGGTCGCAGGGCGGTTTGCCGGCGGACCGGCCAAGGTGTCGATCTTCGGCTCGGCGCTGTTCGGCATGATCTCCGGCTCGTCGGTGGCGAACACCGTGACGGTTGGCTCACTGACCATCCCGATGATGATCCGGCTCGGCTATCAGCGGCATTTCGCGGCGGCGGTCGAATCGACGGCTGCGACCGGCGGCCAGATCACGCCGCCGATCATGGGCGCGGCCGCGTTCCTGATGGTCGAGTTCCTCAACATGCCCTACGGCACGATCGTGATCGCGGCGATCGTACCGGCGTTCATGCATTTCTTCGGCGTGCTGTGCCAGGTCCACTTCGAAGCGAAGAGGACCGGCATGCGCGGCCTGACCGACGCCGAGGTGCCGAAGCTCGGCGAGGTATTCGCGCGCGACTGGCCGACGCTGGCGCCGCTCGTTGCCCTGATCGTCGTGCTGTTCAGCGGCTACACGCCCTATCTTGCGGCATTCTGGGGCATCACCGGCTGCATGGTGCTGGCGCTGGCGCAAAACCGCGCCGTCGCCAGCGTCGTCTTCGCCGTCGGACTGTGCGCGGCCGCGACGCTGGGTTTCCTGCGCGATCAGATCGAGCTCGGCCCGGTTTCGATCAGCATCAATTTCCTGCTGGTGGCGCTTGCCCTGGCGTTCATCATGCACGGCCTGCTGACGCGCGCTGACCGCCGCGAGCAATCCGCCAGCCTCGCCGATGCATTCATCATGGGCGCCAAGTACGCGATCGGCGTCGGCGCGGCGGCGGCGACGGTCGGCATCATCGTCGGCGTCGTGACGCTGACCGGCGTCGGTTTCAAGATCTCGTTCATCGTCACGTCGCTCGCCGAAACCATGGCGAAGGCGACGCTCGGGTTGCTGCCGTTCCTGCCGTTCGAGCCGAAATCGGCGACGCTGTTCTACACGCTCGTACTGACCGCGATCGTGTGCATCCTGCTCGGCTGCGGCGTGCCGACCACCGCCACCTACATCATCATGGTGACGGTCGCCGCCCCGACCCTCGGCCTGCTCGGCGTCGCGCCGCTGGTCGCGCATTTCTTCGTCTTCTATTACGGCGTGCTCGCCGATGTGACGCCGCCGGTGGCGATCGCCGCCTATGCAGGCGCGAGCATGGCCGGCGCCGATCCGTTCAAGACCGGCAATACCGCGTTCCGCCTCGCCCTCGGCAAGGTGCTGGTGCCGTTCGTGTTTGTGTTCCAGCCGGCGATGCTGATCATGGTGCCGGGCTTCACCTGGAGCGACTTCTTCGCCTCGACGATCGGCTGCGCGCTGTCGATCGTCGCGCTGTCGGCGGTGTTCACGCGCTACGCGCTGGCGCCGCTCGCATGGTGGGAATGCCTATTGCTGTGCGTTGCCGCCGTGCCGATGATCGCCGCGACTTGGACCAACATCGCCATCGGCCTGCTGATCGCGGCGCCGGTCGTCGCCAGGCAGGTGCGAGCCGCCCGCCGTTAATGGTTTGGCAAGCATCCTTGCACATTGTTTCCGGGTCTGGTGGCGTACCAGGAGGGAAACAATGCGACGCACGTCGTCGAAGCTGCCGTTGGCCGTCATCGGCCTCGTCATTGCCAGCGCCGTCGGTCTCGGCGCGAGCGAGGCCGCGGCCGCCAAGCGCATCAAGATCGGCGCCCGCAGTGGCCACCACGCGGCGCCGGTTCCAAAATTGGGATCGGGCAGCGAGCAGCCTGCCGAGAACGCCGCCGTACCGGCCGCGCCGATCGATACCAAGGAGCAGGAGGCCGAGCGCGCCGCGGTCTTCGAGCGCGCGAAGCAGAAGCTCGCCGACGAGCGCGCCCTCGAGATCGGCACCGCCGGTGCCCAGGTCAATACCAGTGCCTCGAGCGAGGGCGTGGTATGCCTTGCCGGCTGCTACAAATAAGGGCAGCGGCGCGGCGCTGATGCTATAGTCCGGCCGTCTGCACGGTCCGGAGCTCACGCCATAATGTCGTTCGTCAATCCCAGCGCCTTCACCACCCGCCCCGAGATCGACGGCACGTTCGGCGTCGCCGCCACGACCCACTGGATCGCCACCGCGGTCGCCATGGGCATTCTCGAGCGCGGCGGCAACGCGTTCGACGCCGGCATCGCCGCCGCCTTCACCTTGCAGGTGGTCGAGCCGCACCTCAACGGTCCCGGCGGCGACGTGCCGGTGATCCTGTTCGACGCCCGCGAGCACAAGGGGCGGGGCGCACCGGTGGTCGTGTGCGGCCAGGGCCCGGCGCCGGCCGGCGCGACGATCGCGCATTACCGCGGCCACCTCGGGCTCGACATCATCCCCGGCACCGGCCTGCTCGCGGCGTGCATCCCCGGCACCTTCGACACCTACATGCTGATCCTCGAGCGGCACGGCACGATGCAGCTGCGCGACGTGCTCGAGGCGGCGATCGGCTACGCGCGCAACGGCCACCCGCTGGTCGAGCGCGCGGTGGCGACGATCGAGACGGTGCGCGACCTGTTCCGCGAGCACTGGCCAACCTCGGCCGCCGTCTACCTGCCAGGCGGCACGGTACCGCGACCGGCGACGCTGTTTCGCAACGTCCGCCACGCCGAGACCTACGAGCGGATCCTGCACGAGGCCGAAGCCGGCGGCGGCGGCCGCGAGGTGGTGATACGCCGTGCCCGCAAGGTGTGGAGCGAGGGCTTCGTCGCCGAGGCGATCGGCACATTCTGCCGCGAGCAGGAGGTGCTGGATGTCAGTGGCCGGCGCCACGCCGGCGTGCTGACCGCGCACGACATGGCGACCTGGCAGCCGACCATCGAGGCGCCGGTGCACCTCGACTACAAGGGGTTGCGCGTGTTCAAGCCGGGACCATGGACCCAGGGCCCGGTGCTGCTGCAGCAGCTCGCGCTGCTCAAGGGCTTCGACCTCGACCGCCTGAGCGCCACCGATCCCGACTTCGTCCACCTCGTCATCGAGTGCGCCAAGCTCGCCTATGCCGATCGCGAGAAATTCTACGGCGACCCGCTGTTCGCGAAGGTGCCGATGGATACGCTGCTGAGCGAGGCCTACAATGCCGAACGGCGACGGCTGGTCGACATGGGCCGCGCCGACATGACGCAGCGGCCCGGTACGATCGCCGGCTTCGGCGGTGACGTCATCGTCAAGGGCATCGCCGGAGAGCGTACCGCCGTCAGCGCGTCCGGCGCCGGCGAGCCGACGGTCGGCCGCATGGGCCAGTCGCGCGGCGACACCGTCCACATCGACGTCATCGACCGCCAGGGCAACATGTTCTCGGCCACGCCGTCCGGCGGCTGGCTGCAATCGTCGCCGGTGATACCCGCCCTCGGCTTCCCGCTCGGCAGCCGCGCCCAGATGTTCTGGCTCGAGGAGGGCCAGCCGGGCTCGCTGGCGCCCGGCAAGCGGCCCCGCTCCACCCTGTCGGTCGGCATGGCCTTCCGCGACGGCGAGCCCTATATGAGCTGGGGGACGCCGGGCGGCGATCAGCAGGATCAATGGTCGACCCAGCTGTTCCTGCGCCACGTCCACTGGGGTATGAACCTGCAGGAGGCAATCGACGCGCCGGCATGGCACATCGAGCACTTTCCGGCCTCGTTCTGGCCCCGTGCCGCCCGGCCGGGCGTGGTTGCGGTGGAGGACAGGCTGCCTGGCGCGACGATCCAGGAGCTCAAGCGACGCGGTCACAAGGTCGAGATCAGCGGCACCTGGAGCGAGGGTCGACTGACCGCCGCGAGTCAGGAAGGTCCGCGGCGAAAGGCCGCCGCCAATCCGCGCGGCATGCAGGGATACGCGGCAGGCCGCTAGTGTGATGATTCCGAAGTTCGCAATCACCTCCCGGCAACACCGAGTTGCGACCTTCGGAATCTAAATCACATTAAGTGTGGCGATTTCGAAGTCCGCTTCATACTTGCGGCATACTCCAGTGCGGACTTCGAAATCATAAGCCACACTAGAAGCTTGGATTTGCTAGTGTCCTTGTCGATCGCGAAGTTCGTCCGATAGCCATGCGAATGAAGCGAACTTCGCGATCGGGACACTAGGATCAATGGCTTGCCGAGACAGGTGGCCCGCCGGGCCAGCGCGTGCACCAAGTGGCGTTGCGCAAAGCCATGACACCAGAGGGCCGATGCACCTCGACGTGACCGATCTCAGGGATTTCTATGCCCGCCCGCTCGGGCAGATCACCCGTCGCGTGCTGGCACGGCGGATACGGCGGCGCTGGCCCAGCGTGAAGGACCAGACGCTGATCGGGCTCGGCTTCGCGACACCCTATCTCGGTACGTTCCGTGGCGAGGCGCGGCGAGTCGGTGCGCTGATGCCGGCGGGGCAGGGCGCGCTGGTCTGGCCGGCCACCGGCGACACCATGAGCGTGCTGGTCGACGAGGAGCGGTTGCCGCTGTCCGACAACAGCGTCGATCGCCTGCTCGCCGTCCACTGCCTGGAAATTGCCGAGCGCGTCCGGCCGCTGCTTCGCGAGATCTGGCGCGTGCTGGCTCCCAATGGGCGGCTGATGATGGTCGTGCCAAATCGGCGCAGCGTATGGGCGCGCCTCGACAGCACCCCGTTCGGGCATGGCCGCCCGTACAGCCGCCGCCAGCTCGAGCGGCTGCTCGCCGACGCGCTGTTCACGCCGATCGAGATGACGCACGCCCTGTACCTGCCGCCGATCGAACGGCGGTTCATGCTGCGATCGGCAACCAGCTTCGAGCGGCTCGGCAGCGGCCTGACGCCAACCTTCGGCGGCGTGATCATCGTCGAGGCGAAGAAGGAGGTCATGGCGCCGCTCGGCTCGACGGCGCGGGCAAAGCGCGCCGTTCCGGTTCGCGAAGGCCTGGCCACGACGACCGGCGAGCGACTGGCGGGCAAGGACCATCTCGCGATTTCGACGGCGAGCCCCACCTGACGTGCAGTGCCGGCGGGTCAGGCGCAGATCGCCGCCGCAGCGGCCGGCCGGCGACGCAGCCCGACGATCTCGAGCCCGGCCAGGATCGCCACCGCGACAGCCTGAACGATCACGAATGCGGTCCCGAGCGCATTCGGTGCGATGCCGCCGGCGAGCAGCAGCCAGATGCTGCCGGCAACCCATCCGACGTTGCCGACGATGACCAGCCACACCGCCGCCGGCCACTCGCCGGCGCGCGCCGCCGCCAGCAGGATGAACGCCGCGATCGGAAGCAGGCTCGCGCCGGCCGCCATCAGCAGTCCGGCGGGCAACCGGGTGAGGTCGGCAATCGCGCCGCTGCCGAGTGTCATGGCGAGGCCGCTCGCCGCGCAGGTGACCGCGTCGGCAAGCAGGACCCGTTGCAGGAAGCGGGGGTGATCGATCAGAGCCATGTCGTCTCTCCTTGCTGTTGTGGCTTCGGATTTCCCGATCCTGCATCGAGGGAGAGCGTCGCGGCGATTAAGCGGGAGGTAATCGGCCAGCGAAAAGTTTCGCCGCGCATTACTTGCAAGGTAATTGAAATGCGGCACCGAGCGCCGGTAGCCTCCGGGCATGAGCCACAACCCAGCGATCCTCGGCGATCTGTTCCGTTCCTGGCGCTCGCAGCGCCATATGAGCCAGCTCGCGCTCGCCACCGAGGCCGAGATCTCGCAGAAGCACCTGAGCTTCATCGAGAGCGGGCGAGCGCAACCGTCGCGCGAGATGGTGCTGCACCTCGCCGAGCAGCTGGATGTGCCACTGCGGGAGCGCAATGCCCTGCTGATCGCCGCCGGCTATGCGCCGAGCTTCCGCGACCGGCCCCTCTGCGATCCCGCACTCGATCGCGCCCGCTCGACCATCGACCTCATTCTCAAGGCCCACGAGCCCAATCCGGCGCTCACGGTCGACCGGACATGGACCATGGTCGCGGCCAATGCAGCGGTGCCGCCGCTGCTCGCCGGTGTCGACCCGGAGCTGATGAAGCCACCGGTCAACGTCATGCGCCTGAGCCTGCACCCGCGAGGACTGGCGCCGCAGATCGCAAATCTCGCGGAATGGCGCGCGCATCTGCTGGAGCGGCTGCGGCGGCAGTGGCGGCTGACCCGAGACCACAGGATCGATGACCTGTTGACGGAGCTTGCCGCCTATCCCGGCGGTGCAAGGCAGCGCCAGCCGCCGCATGCCCATGCCGACGAGATCGCCGTGCCGTTGCGGCTGCGCACGCACGCGGGCGTCCTGTCGTTCCTCAGCACCGTCACCGTATTCGGTACCGCGGTCGAGATCACGCTCGCCGAGCTGTCGCTCGAGGCGTTCTATCCGGCCGACGAGGCAACGTCGGCGGCGATGCAGGCGATGCGCCGCCCGGCCGGCTGAGCCGCTTGCGGCATCAGGCGGGCAGCGGCACTCCGGCCGCGACAAATGCGGCGCGCTGCCGGTCGGCGACGGCGGTGACGTCGAAGTCCGCCATCTGCTCATTGAACAGGCGATGCCAGTTCTGCTTTGCGTCGAGGTGCAGGAAGACGCCGCCGAGACCGATCGCGGCGCGATCCATGAACACGAACTCGCGCGGCACCGTGACCGGCCCCTTCTCCTTCAGGATCCGGTGCACGCCGAACGCCTCGCGGCGGCCATACTCGGCGGGCGTCGTGCCCTCGGCGATGGTCCGCTCGCGGTCATCGAGCAGCGGCCCGTAGATGAAGCGGGCCCACATGTTCATCGCCTCGATGATGTCCTTGTTCAGCCCCGTGAAGCCCCAGCTCTCGTAGGCGTGGACGACCCGCGCCTGGTCGCCATCGAGCAGGCCATTGTAGAGGTCGACCACGCCCTGCACGAACTTGGTCGGGAAGGTGCGGATGCAGCCGTAGTCGAGCAGGTTGATGCCGGCGGGTCGGCCGTCATCGCCCTCGAAAATCGTGTAGTTGCCGAGGTGGGGATCGCCGTGGATGACGCCGTAGTGGCTGAACGGATACCACCAGGCGGTGAACATTGCCCGCGCGATGACGTTGCGATCCTCGAGCGGCGCGGTCTTGTACTCGAGCAGCCGCCGCCCTTCGAGCCAGGTCATCGACAGCAGCCGCCGGCTCGAGACCTCCGGCAGGACGTCGGGCACCCGGATCGCCGGCTTGCCCGCCAGGATGCTGCGATATAGCGCGATATGGCTCGCCTCGAGCTGATAGTCGAGCTCCTCGCGCAGGCGCGCCGAGATCTCCTTGATGATCTCGGTGGTGTCGACCGCCGGATCCATGCGGGCGTGGATGCCGAACACGACTTTCAATTGCGTGACATCGGCCTCGACTGCAGATTGCATGTCGGGGTACTGCAACTTGACCGCGAGCGCACGGCCGTCGAGCGACGTCGCCTTGTGCACCTGCCCAAGCGATGCGGAGGCCGAGGCGGCCGGTTCGAAGCTCTTGAATTTCGACTGCCATTGCGGACCGAGCTCGGCCACCATGCGGCGCTTGACGAACGCCGGCCCCATCGCCGGCGCCTGCGCCTGCAGCTGCGCCAGCTCGCGCGCGTATTCGGGCGGCAGCGCCTCGGGGATCGTCGACAACAGCTGGGCGAGCTTCATGATCGGCCCCTTGAGGCCGCCGAGCGCCGCCGCGAGCTCGATAGCGTTGCGGTTGTCGTCGGCCTGGAAGTCCGAACAGGCGCTGGCCGGCGACCCTCGCCGCCACCGCGCCGACATTGGTCCCGACCCTCACGTAGCGGGCCGCCCGCGCTGAAAATCGATTGTCCTCGTTGCTCATGCAGCTCGCGTCTCCGCCGGTGCGAATGCCCACCAAGTGTGGCGATTTCGAAGTCCGCTTCATGCTTGCGGCATACTCCAGTGCGGACTTCGAAATCATAAGCCACACTAGAAGCTTGGATTTGCTAGTGTCCTTATCGATCGCGAAGTTCGTCCGATAGCCATGCGAATGAAGCGAGCTTCGCGATCGGGACACTAGCGATATGTAGGCGCAGCGGACCCTCCGACACAGGGCTTTTACGCGAAATCGGGATGCCAGGTCAGCAGATTGACATGGTGTAGCGCCTCCCGCTTCGGCTACCTTGCGCACCGCCCCGCCCCGTAACACGTCCAGTGTCGAAGATCGCTATCCGTGCAACCCAGCCCCTCGCCCGCCGATCCGGGCCAAGCCTCCAAGATCGATCGCTGGCTGACGTGGCTGCGGCAGCCGATGCAGCGGTCGGTGCTGGCACTCGGCATCTCACAAATCATCGGCTGGGGCACCACGGTTTATGCGCTCGGCGTGCTGTCGAAGCCGATCGTGGACGAGACGGGATGGCGCACCGACCTCGTGATCGCCGGCATCACCGTGGCGCTGCTCGCGTCCGGCCTCGTCTCCACCTCCGTCGGCCGGCTGATCGACCGCCGTGGCGGCCGGTTCGTCATGATGATCGGCTCGGCGGCGATCGCCCTGCTGCAGGTGGCGCTCGCAGTCTCTGGCAGCCTGCCCTTCTACCTCGCCGCCTGGGCGCTGCTCGGCGTCGCCATGCGCATGAGCCTCTACGACGCGGCGTTCGTGGCGCTGGTCCAGGTCAACCCGATCCACGGCCGCACGGCGATCTCCTATCTGACGCTGTTCGGCAGCTTCGCCTCGACGATCTTCTGGCCGATCGGGCATGCGCTGGCCCAGCTGCTCGGCTGGCGCGCGACCTTTCTCGTGTTCGCGGCGATGAACCTGCTGATCTGCCTGCCGCTGCACTGGTGGGGATTGGGCGCGCGCGAAGGCAGCACCGCCGCCGCTACGAAGCCGGCGACCGGCGGCGCCAGCGGCCGCCACCCACTCGACCGTGCTCGACGGCGCCGCCCGCCGCGTCGCCATGGTTCTGTTCGCCGTCGTGATCTCGGCCTGCGCGTTCGCCTTCGGTGCGCTGGCGGTGCTGCTGCCGGCGGTGCTCGAGGCCAGCGGGATCTCGCGCGGCGAGGCGGTATTCCTCGCATCGGTCAAGGGGTTCGCCCAGTTCTTCGGCCGTGTCTGCGAGATCCGCTACGGCGGAAACCTCGGCATTCTGACGGTCGGGCGGTTCGCGGTCGCCTGCCTGCCGCTATCGTTCGCCTTCCTGCTGTTCGGCGGCGGCGGCTTTGCCATGGCGCTCGTCTTCACGCTGCTGTTCGGCGTCTCCAACGGCCTGCTGACGATCGTGCGCGGCGCGGTGCCGCTGGTGCTGTTCGGCCCGGTCGGCTACGGCGCCGTCCTTGGCCTGCTCGCAACGCCCTATCTGATCATGAACGCCAGCGCGCCGGTGCTGCTCGCGGCGCTGGTCGAGCAGACGCAGCTACGTCGCCGGGGAATGGGTGCTGCTGGCCTCTGGCGTCGTGGCCGTGGCCGCCATGGAGATCATGGCGGTGTGGTACCAGGGGCTGCAGCGGCGGCAGTCCTGATGGCCGTCAGGGTCTGCGCGGCGGCGGCTATACCGCGACCTGCGTCCCGACCTCGACCACGCGGTCGGTCGGGATCTGGAAGTAGGTGGTGGCGTCCTGCGCCGAGCCCGCCAGCACGATGAACAGCCGCTCCTGCCAGCCCGGCATCTCCGACTTCACGGTCGGCCGCAACGAGCGGCGCGACAGGAAGAACGACGTCGCGGCCATCTCGATGTTGAGGTCCTTCTTGCGGCACAAGGTCAGCACGCGCGGAATGCTCGGCGTCTCCATGAAGCCGAACAGACAGGTCACGCGGATGAACCCGTCCGAGATCTTCTCCAGCGTGACGCGCTCGCTGTTCGGCACCCGTGGGCTGTCGGCGACCTTGATCGACAGGATGATGTTGCGTTCGTGCAACACGCGATTGTGCTTCAGGTTGTGCATCAGCGAGGTCGGCGCGGCCTCCGGATCGCCGGTCAGGAATACGGCGGTACCTGGCACCCGGTGCGGCGGCTTTGCCTCGAGCTTGCGGATCAGCCAGTCGAGGTCGGCCTCATTCTTGCGCGTCTCCTTGGCGAGCAGGCGCGAGCCCCGGATCCAGGTCAGCATGGTGAGCGCGACGGTACCGGCGATCAGGATCGGCAGCCAGCCGCCCTCGAGCACCTTGAGCAGGTTCGCCGAGAAGAAGATCTGCTCGACCAGGGCCAGCGGCAGGATCGTCGCGACCGCCTTCCACACCGGCCACTTCCAGCACTTCCAGATCACGAAGAAGGCCATGATGCTGTCGATCACCATCGCCGCCGTGACCGAGACGCCGTAGGCCGCCGCCAGCTTGCTCGAGCTGCCGAAGAACGTCACCACGGTGAACACGCACAAGAACAGCATGAAGTTGACCCGCGGCAGGTAGATCTGCCCGGCGACGCTCTCGGACGTGTGCTTGATGGCGAGCCGCGGCAAAAGCCCGAGCTGGATCGCCTGCCGGGTCAGCGAGAACGCGCCGGTGATCACCGCCTGGCTGGCGATGACGGTCGCAACCGTCGCCAGGATCACCATCGGGATCAGTGCCCAATCGGGATAGAGCCGGTAGAACGGGTTCTCGATCGCCGACGGATCGCTCATCACGAGCGCGCCCTGGCCGAGATAGTTGAGGATCAGCGCCGGCAGCACCAGCCCGAGCCAGGCCATCTGGATCGGCTTGCGTCCGAAATGGCCGAGATCGGCGTAGAGCGCCTCGGCGCCCGTCACCGCGAGGAACACCAGGCCCATGGTGGTGAGGCCGATGAGGCCGTGGGTCAGCGCGAAATGGATGCCGTAGTAAGGGTTGAAGGCAAGGAACACGTGCGGATCGTCGACGATGTGCCTGAGGCCGCCGATCGCCATGGCGACGAACCACAGGATCGTCACCGGTCCAAAGAACGCGGCCACCTTTGCGGTGCCGCGCGATTGCACGAAGAACAGCCCGACCAGCACGATGAGGGCAATCGGCAGGACCGTCTTCTCCAGCGCCGGCGTCACGAGCTTCAGGCCTTCGACGGCCGATAGCACCGAGATCGCCGGGGTGATCACCGCATCGCCGTAGAAGAACGACACGCCAGCGATTCCAAGCCCCAGCAGCAGCGGAGCGCTGCGCTTGGCCACCGACTGGCCGAGCGCCATCAGCGCGAACGTGCCGCCCTCGCCCTTGTTGTCGGCGCGCAGCAGGATCAGCACGTACTTCAGCGTGACGATCAGGAACAGCACCCAAATGATCAGCGACAGCACGCCGATCACCGGCTCGCGGCCGCTGACGCCATGATCCTTGGCCGCGACGACGGCTTCCTTGAACGCATAGAGCGGGCTCGTGCCGATATCACCGTAAACGACCCCGATCGACCCCACGGTGAGGGACCAGAAGTTCCGATTTTGGTGGTGATCCGATTGAGCTGGCTCAGCGCCTTGGGCAGCCAACGAGCTTTGTGCCATTCGTGGCACCTCTGATGCGATACGCTGCCCGGCAGCGCGGATTGGCGGGCTCTATACTCTGCCTATCTGGTCAAGCATAGTCATAATTTCGCGTATCGATCGGAAGTTCCCCGAGGATCATGGCGCCAAAGTGACCGCCCCAGCGCCGACCATGTCGGCAAGCTCCGCGTCGGAAAATCCGAGTTCCCGCACAAGGTCTTGCGTCGAGGAGCCAAGCGGCGGCGGCGGCCGGTCCGGCTGGATGCCGGCGCCGTCGAATCGCACGGATTGGTTAAGCGTGCGAACCACCGGTGTCGCACGATCGAAATTCGGCTCGAACAGGCCGACCGCCTTCAGATGCTCGTCTTCGAGCAGCGCTTCCGGGCTGTTGACTCGGCCACAGGGCACGTCGATGGCTTCGAACAGCTTTAGCCACTCGCCGGTCGTGCGGCCAGCCAGCGCACGTTCCAACACCTCGTAGAGTTGCGGCGCCCGGCGATTGCGCTCGCCCGAATCGCGCAGCCATTGAACGCCGGCCAGCTCGGCCTCGCCGATCGCCTCGAGCGTCCGCCGCCAATGCCCGAGCGTGTAGGGAAGCGCCGCGATCCAGCCGTCGGCGGTGCGATAGGGCTTGCGCTGTGGCGCCAGCGCGCGCGCATAGCCGAGCCTGCCGTCGGCCGCGAACGATGCCTGATCGAGATGCTCGTTCATCGAGAATGCCGACATCGTCTCGAACATCGGCACCTCGACGGTGGTGCCATTGCCGCCGTGGCGCTCGCGATGCAGGAGGGCGGCGAGGACGGCATAGGCGACGTGCAGCCCCACGACCTTGTCGGCGACGATCGATGGCGCCAGTGCCGGCGCGCCGTCACGCTTCTCGAACAGGCCGGCCAGTCCGCACATCGCCTGGATCACGTCGTCATAAGCCGGCCGGCCGGCATAGGGGCCGTTGCTGCCGAAACCGACCGCGGCACAGTAGACGATGCGGGGATTGATCGCCCTTGCCGCCGCCACGCCGAAGCCCAGCCGGTCGAATGCGTCCTGCCGCATGTTGTGGACCAAGGCATCGCCCGAGGCGATCAGCCGCGTCATCACCGCCTTGCCGGCGGCGCTCTTCAAGTCGATCGCCAGCGATCGCTTGTTGCGATTGTTGTTGGCGAACAGGGCGGAAATGCCCGGCTCGGCCACCGGATGGATCGCGCGCATGCTGTCGCCGTCGATCGGCTCGACCTTGATCACGTCGGCGCCGAGGTCGCCCAGGATTTGCGTCGCGTAGGGCCCGAGGATCACGGCCGTAACGTCGATGACGCGAAGTCCTGCCAATAAGGAAATCATTCTGTCATCCCAGCCCATCACGGAAGATCGGGCCAGTGGCTTACGTGGGATCGGCCGCCGCCGCTAGTGTCCCGTTCGCGAAGTTCGTCCGATAGCCATGCGAATGAACTTCGCGATCGGGACACTAGCCGAACTTGTAAACGTCCATTGCCAGCACGGCATGCTCGTAGCCGGCGTGCACCCTGGCAATCGGCTCCGACGGCGACGTGGCGCCGAGTGCCACGAACAGCGGCAGCAGATGCTCCTCCTCCGGATGGTTCATCGCCGCGTGCGGCGCCAGCGTACGATACCGCAGCGTCTCCATGCGACGGCCGTTGCTCAGCGCCGCCGCCATCCAGTCCGCGAACTCCCTGACCCAGCGCGGCGCCGCGGCGTCGAGGGCCTGCCCGCGGAACGCCGCAAGGTTGTGCGTCAACGCTCCCGACGCGAGGATCAGCACGCCGTCGTCGCGCAGCGGCTGCAGCGCCTTGCCGACGGCATGATGGTGGGCCGGATCGGCGAACGGCTGGATCGAAAGCTGCGCCACCGGAATGTCGGCGTCCGGATACATCAAGTGCAATGGCACCCAGACGCCATGGTCCCAGCCGTGCCTGGCATCGGTACCGGTATCGATCCCGGCGACACGCAGAAGCTCCGCCGCCTGCAGCGCGAGGTCCGGGGCGCCGGCCGCGGCGTAGCGGATCTGCCGCAGTCGCGGATCGAACCCGCCAAAATCGTAGATCGTTGCCGGTGTAGTTCCAGTCGCCACCATCGGCGCCTCGGTCTCCCAGTGCGCCGAGACGACCAGTATGGCCCGCGGGCGCGGCAAATCGCGGCCGAGCCCCTTCAGGAAGCGGCTGGCTGGCGTGTCGCGAATGGCGGTCTCCGGTGACCCGTGTGAAACGAATAGTGCCGGCATGCGCATGATTGGAGCTCGCGAGACTGCAGTTGAAGTCGCTGCCCTGCAAAATCGTTATCGCCAATTCACCAAACAATGGGATTGCAGGGATACTTATCGTCAATGTAGTGTTGACAGATGGATACACTCGATCTGATGCGGACATTCCTGTCGGTGGTCGATACCGACAGCTTCACGCGCGCCGGCAGCAAGCTTGGCAAGTCCAAGGCGCTGGTGTCGAAGCACGTTTCCGAGCTTGAGGCACGGCTCGGCGCCCGCCTGCTCCACCGCACCACCCGAAGCATCGGCGTGACCGAGATCGGACGCGCCTACTACGAGCGCGCGCAGCAGATCCTCGCCGATTTCGACAACCTCGAGGACCAGATCCGCTCACAGTCGGGGACGCCGCGGGGACTGCTCAAGCTCACCGCGCCGCAGACGCTGGGCGAGATGGTGGTGATGGACATGGTGACGGCGTTCCGCCGCAAGTACCCGGCGGTGGAGCTCGACATCCTGCTCGCCGATCGCACGGTGGACCTCGTCGCGGAAGGCTTCGACGTCGCGCTCAGGGTTGCGACCATGACCGACAGCTCGCTGATCGCCCGCAAGCTGTGCAGCATGCGCATCCCGCTTTGCGCCTCCCCTGCCTACCTCGAGCGCAACGGCATGCCGCGGCGGCCCGAGGACCTCGTCCAGCATCATTGCATCGTCGATTTCGAACATCCGCTGGCGCGACACCTGGCGCTTCGAGCGCAATGGCGAGCCGCTGGTCGTCAAGGTCCGCCCCGCCTTCAGCGTCAACAGCGCCTGTGCCGTGCGCGATGCCCTGACAAGCTCCATCGGCATCGGCTTCTGCCCGGGCTTCGCGGTCGCAGGCGACGTCAGGGCCGGACGTCTTGTCACCTTGTTCGACGACATGGTCGCGAGCGCCCATGGCGTCTATCTGGTCTACCCGCACCGCAACCACCTGTCGGCCAAGGTCCGGGCGTTCCTCGATTTTACCGTCGACTGGTACACGCCGGTTCCGCCCTGGGAGCGAGAGTAGCAGCGGCGAACATTGCCCCGGACCGCCAACTGCGCTACCGCCTTCGACATGAGCGATCGATCGGACAGCAGCGCGCCCATCATCGTCGGCTGGGAGGAATGGCTGGCCCTGCCCGATCTCGGCCTGCCCGCCATCCGCGCCAAGATCGACACCGGCGCCAAGACCTCCGCCCTGCATGCGTTCGCGATCGAGTTGTACGGACCGGCCGCCGCACCGCAGGTCAGGTTCGGTGTCCACCCGGTGCCGGGCCGCGAGGACATCGTGCGCTATTGCACGGCGGCGGTTGCCGACCGGCGCGAGGTAACGAGCTCGAACGGCGAGAAGGAGGTGCGCTTCGTGATCCGAACGCGGCTCTTCCTCGCCGATCGCGACTGGGGCGAGATCGAGACCACCCTCGCCAACCGCGAGAGCATGGCCTACCGCATGCTGCTCGGCCGGCAGGCGATCCGAAGCGGAATGCTGGTCGATCCGGCCGCCTCATTCCTGCAATCGAAGCTGTCGCATCGCCTCTATGCCGGGCTGCCTCGGCAGACCGCGCCGCACCGGCGCATCCGGATCGCGGTGATCTCGTCCTCGCCCGAGCGGCCTGTCGAACAGCCTGCTCAGCGAGGAGGCCGAGCGCCGAGGTCATCTGCTCGACATCCTGCCGCTCGCCGGGCTCGATCTCGACTACGGCACGGGTGGTCCGCGCCTGCTGAGCGGCGGACAGCCGCTGCCGGGCTACGATGCGGTGGTCACCCGCGCCACCGGCGGCCCGCCGGGGCTGGCCGCAGCCGCCGTACGCCACCTGCAGCAGGCCGGCGCGATCGCGCTCAACGGCGCCGATGAGATCGAGCGCGTGCGCAATCCCTATCTCGTCGCGAGCCTGCTGTATTCGCGCGGCCTGCCGCCACGGCCCGCACCCCGCGCCGAGGCGCAATGCCGATGCCTCGTGATCCAGGGCCGAACCGAGGCGCGACGGGGCGATGCAGGTGCGTCCGCCGAGAGACTTGCCGGCCGGGTCGCCGATGCCCTCGGTCTCGGCCTGGTCGCGATCGACATCGCGGGTGCCGAGCCCGATCTGCGAATTGCCGGCATCGACCTCAACCCGGCGCTGACCGGTTTCGGCCAAGCGCGCCGTATCGCGCAGGCGGTCATCGCCGCCGTCGAGACGCGGCTGCGATCGCCGGTCACGCTTCTGCCTTCCGACGCCGACGGCTGATCGGCCGAGCTTGCCGGGCAGTCACCCGGACGCGGCCTTCGCCTTCAACCGCTTGGCCACTGCCGGCGAGACGAATGCGCCGACGTCGCCTCCCATCCTCGCGATCTGCCTGACGAGCGTCGCGGTGATGAAGCGGACGTCGGGCGAGGCCGGCAGGAACACCGTGCCGATCGACGGGCGCATGCTGCCGTTCATGCCGGCCATCTGCATCTCGTAGTCGAGATCGGTGCCGTCGCGCAGGCCCCTGAATATGACGTTGGCGCCGGCCGCCTCGGCGGCATCGACCACCAGCTTGTCGAACGTCGTGATCGAGAACGTCGCGCCGGATTTCCTGGCCAGCGGCTTGATTTCCGCCTTCAGCATCTCGATCCGTTCCGCCGTCGAGAACATCGGCGTCTTGCCGGGATGGACGCCGATCCCGATCACCAGCGAATCGACGAGCGCCAGGGCGCGCGCAATGACGTCGGCGTGTCCGCGCGTGACCGGATCGAAGGAGCCGGAGTAGAACCCAATTCGCGTCATGTCGGAAAAGCACCCCCGCAGCAATCGAAGCGCCGATGCGAGCCGCGCCCCGTGGATGCGGCGGCGCCGGCGCAGCTTGGCGCGGGTCCGCGCCGCGATCAAGCGGCGGAGAGCCTGTCCGGGGGATTTTCATGAGGTTTCATGGCCCAATGTCGAGTTCGATCCGCAAGGAGCAGCCCGCCGGTCGTAGCCTCAGCTACGGCCAAGGGCTGCGACGCGGCGGGCGACCGAGATTGGGCCACCTGCGGTCACGCATGCATGGCCCATCTGGTTCGTCGCGCACCTTGCCGATACCGATGGGTATCGGCTGCGCCGACGCTCCTGCCATCTGGACCATGCATGCGCGATGAAACTCCATGAAAATCCCCCGGACAGGCTCTAAGTCACGCTCCGCTCGTGTCGGAGGCGGGACGATCGACGATGTCGAACCGGAATGTCGCGCCCCTTGCGACCGGAACGTGTCGCAGCTGGCCGCCGTGCGCGGTGACCAGCTCGGCGGCGATGGCGAGGCCGAGCCCCGACCCGCCCTTGCGCGTGCCGCCCCGGAACGGCTGGAACAGATTGGCCAGCGCCTTCTCGGGGACCCCTGGCCCATTGTCGACGATCTCGATCTCGACCACGACATCGACGCGTCGTGCGACGAGCGAGATCGCTCCCGGCTGATCGCCCACCGTCTCGATCGCCTGGATCGCGTTGCGGACGAGGTTGTTGAGGATTCGGAACAGCTGGCCGCGGTCGGCGTCGACCTCGAGGTCCTCGGCGACTTCGAGTTGCCATGCCAACGTCTCGCGCGGCAGCCCGAGCCCCTCGCCGACTTCCTCGGCCAATGGCCGCAGCTTGAACCGGTCGCGCAGCGAGGTCGCCTCGTCGGCCTGGCCGTACCGCAACGTTTCATTGCAGAACGCAATCGCGCGATCGAGCGAGACGATGAGCTTCGGCGACAGCCGCTGCACCGCCGGATCGGGCAGCGCGGCCAGGCGATCAGACATCAGCTGTGCCGTTGCCAGCATGTTGCGCAGGTCGTGATTGATCTTGGCGACCGCCAGTCCGAGCTGCGCCAGCCGGGTTTTCTGCTGCAGCATCTGGGCGAGATCGGCCTGCATGCGGGCAAGCTCGCGCTCGGTCACGCCGATCTCGTCGGTTCGCGACGACGGCACGATGATGCGCGTCGCGTCCTCCGGCTTCTCCCTGAACCGGGTCATGTTGTGGGCAAGACGCAGCATCGGCCGCACCAGCAGGCCGCTGAGCGCCAGGTAGACGAGGGCCGCGGTGATGCCGGAGATGATGATCGACAGGCCGAGGATGTTGAGCCCGAACCGGTACATGGCGTCGAGCAGCGGCGCGCCGGGCAGCAGGATCTCGACGAAGTCGTCGTTGCCGTAGGATGCGGCCGTGACGGCGGCGCCACGCGGCGGCGTCGGCTGGCCGAGCACGCGGATGGTCGAGTTCGGGCGACATGGCCAGCGATTTCATCGCATCGGCGATCAACCCGAAGCGGCTGCGGAGCTGGTCGACGAAACCCTTGGCCATCGGACGCAGATCATAGGTTGCATCGACCTTGAGGTCGCCATCGGGCGGCAGCACCAGGCGCCGCTGGCCCGAGCGCTTGATCGCGATGCCCTTGACCTGCGCCGTGCTCAGGAGCTCGTTGCGCAACATCGGTGGGATCGCGCCGCCAGGCACCGCATCGCCGGCAAGCGCCGCGAGGTGCGCGGCATTGATCCGGTCGTTCAGCCAGTTGACGCGAAAATTCGCCAGCGACGGCACGAAGATCAGGACTTCGGCCAGCATCACGAAGAGACCGGTCAGGATCAGAAGCTTGCCCGGCAGTCCGAGCCCGCGGGCATGCGGGCCGGGCCACCGCCACCATCGCTGCAGCCGGGCCGGCAGCCATCGGGCAGGCACGCCCAGCGGGCCGGACCCGTCAGGAACCCGCCCGTCCACCGCGGTGTCGTCGCCGTCGCGCGCCAAACGCCCCTCTGGGGTTGCAATTCCAACGCCGGGGTCGCGTGTCCGCCCGCTCTTTCGACATGGCCGTGCGAACGGCTACCCACGACCAACCTCAGCATGGAAGTAGTTAGGGTGGCTTCAACTTATTGCAACCGTGCGAGCCGCTTCTCGACGTTTTGTTGCTTGGGAGTGTCAGCCGAGCTTCTTCAACAGGCTGATCACCTTGCGCACGGTGGCACTGCCGGTGAAGGACGCGAAATAGCGATAGGCGGCCCGCTTGCTGACCTCGCCCAGCGTCGGATACGGCACGATGAATTCCGTCATGGCCTTGATCTTGAGCTTCTGCGAGACGGCGAGCGCCCAGATCTGGATCAGCTCACCGGCCTGCTCGCCGACGATGCCGGCGCCAAGGATCACCCCCTTGCGGTCGGTTATGACCTTGACGTGACCGAGTGTCGCCAGCTCCGCCTGCGCCCGGTCATTCTCGTGATAGGGCCAGCGCAGCACCCGGCAGTCGACCTTCCTCTCCTTGGCCTGCGCCTCGGTCAGTCCGACGCTGGCAAGCTCGGGCTCGGTGTAGGTAACCCACGGCACGATCGTGTTGTCGGCCTTTGCCGGCAGCCGGAACAACGCCCGCTTGATGACGATGCCGGCGTGGTAGTTGGCGACGTGGGTGAACTGCAACCCGCCGGTGCAGTCGCCGATGGCAAACACGTTGCGATTGCTGGTGACAAGCCCGGCGTCGACGGCAATGCCACGCTTGTCGTAGCGAACGCCGGCTGCGTCGAGACCGAGATCGGCCAGATTGGGCTTGCGGCCCGTCGCCACCAGCAGATGGGTGCCGGTGATCACTTCGGGCTGGCCATCGATCGAGACCGTCACCCTGATCTCGCCGGCCGCGCTATCGACGCGCTCGACCTTCGCCTGCTCGCGGATGACGACCCCTTCCTCGCGCAGCGAGCGCAGCAGGATGCCGGTCAGCTCCGGGTCGTCCTTGGCGAGCGCCTGCAGCGCCTCGATCACCGTCACCTTCGAGCCGAGGCGCAGGTTGGCCTGCGCCAGCTCCATGCCGATCGGCCCGCCGCCGATCACCAGCAGATGCGGCATCGGCGATTGGTTGTCGAAGATCGTCTCGTTGGTGAAGTAGGGCACCTCCTCGAGGCCTGGGATCGGCGGCACTGCCGGCGACGAGCCGGTCGCGATCACGAAACGGCGGGCCTTGATGCGGGCCTCGCCGGCAACCACGGTGGCGCGGTCGACGAAGCGTCCGGCTGCCTGGATCACCCTGACGCCGAGACCGGTGAAGCGCTCGACCGAGTCGTTCGGAGCGATCGCCGCGATCACCTTCCTGACATGGGCGTGAACCTTCGCCCGGTCGACCTGCGGCTCGACGCTGGCGATGCCGAACGCCGCCGCCGTGCGCATCGCGTGCGCGCGCTTGCCAGCGGCGATCAGCGCCTTCGACGGCACGCAGCCGTAGTTGAGGCAATCGCCGCCCATCTTGTGCTTCTCGATCAGCACCACCGACTGACCGAAGGCCGCGGCGGCAGCCGCCACCGACAGGCCGCCGGAGCCGGCGCCGATGACGCACAGATCGCAGCTGACCTCCTCGGTCGCCTTGCCGATCGACAGTCCGGTGTCCGGGTTATGCCGTTGCATGAAGCTTGCTCCACCTCTTGATGGCGACCGGTATCAGGGCGACGACGCCGAGGGCAATGAACGCGATGATCAATTCCTTGGTCATAAGCTGGCTGGTGTCGATCTTGTATTCGCACTTCGGCATGCCCGCCGACGCTGCCTTCGCCAGGCAGTCCTTGTAAACTTTGTTCTGCGCCTCGACCACTGTCGCCAGGCCGTAGCCGGCAAACGAGTAGGCCGTGGTTCCCGGAATGATGCCGAGCAGCGTCGCGGCGACGTAGGTGCCAAGCTTCACTCCGAGCAGGGCCGGCACAATGTTGACCACGAAGAATGGGAACGCCGGCACCAGGCGAAGGAACAACAGGTAGCTGAAGGCATTCTCCTGGAAGCCATTACGCAGCTTCGCCACCGCCGGACCGGCGCGCTCCGCAAGCCCTCCGCCCAGCGACGAGCGGACGACAAGGAACACGATCGTGGCGCCGATCGTGGCGGCGACGATGGTCGTCGGCGCAGCGATTTGCCAACCGAACAGCAGGCCGCCGGCAAGCGTCATGACCAGGCCGCCGGGCAGCGACAATGCCACCACCGCGATGTAGGCGAGGGCATAGAGCAGCAGCGCCGGCGCGAGATTGCTTTCGACAAAGCCCTTGAGCAGCTCGTAGTTGAGCCCGATCGTCTTCAACGACAAGTGGTGATGCCATCCCATCGCGAAGACCAGCGCCATCGCCGCCGCCAGCACGATGAGCGGCGCGAAGCGGCGCAGCCTGCTCGTCGCTTCCGGGGAAGGCGACACCACCACCTCCTGTTGCGCTTCCGGCATCATGGCTTCGCGTCCGCCAGCTTCCAGTCATAGTCGTAGCCGGCGATTCGGCCGATCGCATTGATCTTCGCCGTCAGCTCCGGGCGAGCATACTTGCGCAGGTGATCGAGCACCGCGGCCTCGCTGCCGCCGAAATCGGCCTGGAACCAGTCGTAGATCGACGACGCCGTGATCCGGCTGCCCTCGACCAGCACGCCGCGCGGGCTGTTGATGAAGGCCTTGGCGCCCGCCTCCAGCATCGCATCGAGCTTTGCCCCCGTATAGGCCTCGACGGCGAGGTTGGGACAGCCGACCGATGCGCAATTGACGGCATAATGCACGCGCGGATCGCCGTAGTGCGCCCGCAGGATCGTATTCTCGATGTCGTCGAGGGAGAGCTCGATGCCCGATACCTTCATGATCTTGGCCTGCCACGGTCCGCCGCCGACGAGCGCCTTCAGGCCGCCGCCGAGCGAGACGTCCTTGATCGACTTCACCGGATACTTGTCGAGCACCACGTCGATCGTCTTGGCGTTGTATAGGTTGACCCAGAACGCGAACTGCTCGGGCTTGTCGAGGGTCGCCGGATCGACCTTCTGCAGGGCGGCGACATAGGCCTTGAGCGCCGCGTGCCCGCCACTCTTGAACCGGCCGTAGTCGACCCGGTTCAACGCGTCCGGCGCGGTCGCGACATACGACTTCAGCAGCTTGTCCCAGGCGCCGTGGTCGACGGTGGCGGTCGCGCCGGCGGAAAACCGCCCGAACGCCGGATTGCCGTCGGCGGCGGCACTCGCCACGGGGATCGAGATCGGCGATGCGACCGTCAGCAGCAGCGCTGAGCTCATGAGGGTTCGTCTCGATATCATGGCGGTATCGTTCCTGCGGCTCGCTGGTTGTTTCGGATGACCGGCAGGATGCTGCAAAACCCGTCGGAAGGATATCACCTCTCAAGCAGCCGTGATGTCTCGCGACGAGAGTTGAACGGCGCCGCAAACGGGCCGCGCAGCGGCAAAAAAGCAGTTCGGGCGGTTGACGTCCGCGATCGGCGCGAGGGATAGTGCGCCGCCGCTGTGAACGTGAGTCTGGTGAGCGTCCGAGCCCTCGGGATACCCATGCCACTCCGTCTCGATCAAGGAAGTCCGGCGCGCCATGCCTCGCACCGCTGCGCACGCGCGATGCTCGCTATCGTGGTCATGGTGGCGACGCTCGTGGCCGGATTTTCGACCAGCGGGTCTCGCCCAGTCACAACAGGGCAGCGAATTCGGGGCGCGGGCGCGGCAGGCCTATCTGATGGACGCCGATTCCGGCGCTGTCCTGTTCCAGGTCGCCGCCGAGGAATCGATGTACCCGGCGAGCATGAGCAAGCTGATGACGCTCGCCGTGCTGTTCCGCGCCCTCAAGGAGGGCAGCCTCAAGGTCACCGACGAGTTCGTCGTCAGCGAGGGTGCGTGGCGGCGCGGCGGCGGTCCGTCCGGCACCTCGGCGATGATGATCCCGATCCACAGCAAGGTGCGGCTCGACGAATTGCTGCAGGGCATCATCATCCAGTCGGGCAACGATGCCTGCATCGTGGTTGCCGAGGGCATGGCGGGCTCCGAGGAGGCCTTCGCCAAGATCATGACCGAGGAAGGCAAGCGCATCGGCCTCAAGAAGTCGCATTTCGCCAACGCCACCGGCCTGCATCACCCCGACCACCAGACGACCGCCCGCGATCTCGCGCACCTCGCCCGGCACATCATCCGGACCTACCCGGACCAGATGGCGACGTTCTCGCAGAAGGAATACCTGTACCGCAAGCACCGGTTCATCAACCGCAACCCGCTGCTGTTCGCCAATATCGGCGCCGACGGCATGAAGACCGGCTTCACCAAGGAGGCGGGCTACGGCATGGTGGCGACCGCCAAGCAGGGCGAGCGCCGCCTGATCGCCGTGGTGAACGGCCTGACGACTGGCGAGGAGCGCAAGGACGAGGCGCGCAAGCTGCTCGAGTGGGGCTTCCGCAATTTCACCGAGGTGAAACTGTTCGATGCCGGCGAGAAGGTCGCGGACGCGCGCGTCTGGGGCGGCAGCCGGATGCACGTGCCGCTGATCGGCAACGGCGATGTCAACGTCTTCCTGCCCCGCTTCCCGCCGAACCAGAAGCTCAGGGCCGACATCGTCTACAACTACCCGCTGAAACCGCCGATCAAGAAGGGCGATCCGGTCGCCAAGCTGCGGGTGACGAGCTCGTCGAACACGAGCAACGAGGTGCAGCTCTACGCCGCCGAGGATGTCGAGCCGAGCCCGATATGGCGCCGTGGCCTTGACACGCTAGCGCTCAAGGCCTTCAGCTGGGTGCCATGACACCGCCCGCCCCGATGCCGCTGCGATCGCGCTTCGTCACGTTCGAAGGCGGCGAGGGCTCCGGCAAGTCGACCCAGGCGCGACTGCTGGCCGAGCGCCTGAAGCACGCCGGCATCGACACCCTGCTCACCCGCGAGCCGGGCGGCTCGCCGTTCGCCGAGCAGGTGCGCGAGTTCATTCTCTCCGGCCGCCAGGCGCCGCATCCGCCGCTGGCCGAGGCATTGCTGTTCTACGCCGCCCGCGCCGATCATCTCGCCGCCACTATCCGGCCGGCGCTTGCCGCCGCCAGATGGGTGATCGCCGACCGGTTCTCCGATTCCACCCGCGTCTATCAGGGAGCAGCCGACGGCGTCAGCGCGGCCGACATCGACGCGATCGACCGGGTGGTGGTCGGCGGCACGGTGCCGGACCTGACCATCATCCTCGATCTCGACCCCGAGATCGGGCTGCAGCGCGCGGCCGAGCGGCGCCCTGAAGGCGCCCGCACCGATCCCTTCGAGGCGCGCGACCTCGACTTCCACCGCCGCCTGCGCGCGGGCTTCAAGGCGATCGCCGCCGCCGAGCCGCATCGCTGCGTGGTGGTCGACGCGACCGGCCCGGCGGCACCGATTGCCGCCACCGTATGGCGGGCGGTCGAAAGCCGGCTGCTGCCGCGGCCGCAGGCCTGAGCCGGATGGCCCGCGCGCCGGCCAAGCTCGAGACCGAGGCAATCCCCGAGGCTGACCGCTTCGGCAATTATCCGCATCCGCGCCACACCCACCGCCTGCACGGCCATCTCGCCGCCGAAGCTGCGCTGGCGGAAGCATTCGCCTCCGGCCACATGCACCATGCCTGGCTGATCCGGGGCGCCGAAGGTATCGGCAAGGCGACGCTCGCCTACCGGTTTGCCCGGCATGTGCTGGCCGAGCCGATTGAGCGCGACCGGCTGGGCGGCAGCCTCGAGATCGCCGGCGATACGGCCGCCTCGCGACAGGTCGGCGCGCTGTCGCATCCGGGCCTGCTGGTGATCCGGCGGCCCTGGAACCAGAAGGACAAGCGGTTCGCCGCCTCGATCCCGATCGACGAGGTGCGCAAGCTGCGCGGCTTCCTGTCGCTGTCGGCCGAGGAGGGCGACTGGCGGGTGGTGATCGTCGACAGCGCCGACGAGCTTGCCGGTCCCGCCGCCAATGCCCTGCTGAAATCGCTCGAGGAGCCGCCGGCGCGGACCGTCTTCCTGCTGATCTCGTCCGAGCCCGGCCGATTGCTGCCGACCATCCGCTCGCGCTGCCGCACGATCAACCTCGCGCCGCTCGCCGATGTCGACCTGCGCCGTGCCGCCGAGGACGCCATCGCCGCCGCCGATGGCGAGCCGCCAGACGAGCAGTTATGGCCAAAGCTCGCCAGTCTCGCCGCCGGCAGCGTGCGGCGCGCCTTGTCTTTGAGCCAGGCCGACGGTCTCAAGTTGTACGAGCGAATCGAGGCTCTACTGGCTGCGATGCCGAAGGTCGACTGGACCATGGCGCATGCACTCTCCGACGAGCTCGGCCTTGCTGCCGCCGAGCAGAAGTACGAGGCGTTCCTCGACATGCTGCTCGACATTCTCGCCCGTGCCATTCGGGCGAGCGCCGTCGGCAAGCCCGATCCAGGCATCGCGTTCGCGTCGCGGCTGATCCCCCCGGGCAGGCTTGCCACGTTCGCAGACGTATGGGAAACCACGGTCCGCGACCGGGCCGAGGTGCAAGTCCTCAACCTCGATCGCAAGACCCTTATTCTGGAAACGATTTCGCGGCTGGCGTCGGCCGCCCGCGGGTAAAGGCCCGCTGTCTTTTCCGGAACCGGCGGTCACGCTTGTGGCGACGGGCCTCGGCCGAGGCGGTTGCCGCGCCAAAAAAGAGGTTCCGTCATGGCCACCGGCCAGAAGTTCTACATCACGACCCCGATCTTCTACCCGAACGGCGTGCCGCACATCGGCCATGCCTATACGGCGCTTGCCACCGATGCCATCGCCCGGTTCGAGCGGCTCGACGGCCGGGATGTGATGCTGCTCACCGGCACCGACGAGCACGGCCTCAAGATGAAGCAGACCGCGGTCAAGGAGGGGCTGACGCCGCAGGCGCTCGCCGACCGCAACTCGGCGGTGTTCCGCGCCATGGAGGATGCCCTCGACTGCTCCTACGACGATTTCATCCGCACCACCGAGCAGCGCCATCACGAGGCCTGCGCCGAGCTGTGGCGGCGGATGGAGGCGGCCGGCGACATCTACCTGTCGAAGTACGCCGGCTGGTATTCGGTGCGGCAGGAAGCGTATTTCGACGAGAAGGAGACGACCGTCGGCGACGACGGGATACGCCGCGAGCCGCTCGGCTCGCCGGTCGAGTGGACCGAGGAGGAGACCTATTTCTTCCGCCTGTCGAAGTACCAGGACAAGCTCATCGCCCACTATCAGGCGAACCCCGACTTCATCCTGCCGCCCGAGCGGCGCAACGAGGTCGCAAGCTTCGTCGACAGCGGGCTGCAGGACCTGTCGATCAGCCGCGCCTCGCTCGACTGGGGCATCAAGGTGCCGGGCAGCCCGAAGCACGTCATGTATGTGTGGGTCGACGCGCTGAACAACTACGTCACCGCCACCGGCATTCTGAACGGTGACGGCCGGGGCCCGCGCGCCCACTACTGGCCGGCCGACGTGCACGTGATCGGCAAGGACATCGTGCGCTTCCACGCCGTCTACTGGCCGGCGTTCCTGATGTCCGCCGGACTGCCGCTGCCGAAGCGCGTGTTCGCGCACGGCTTCCTCTACAATCGCGGGGAGAAGATGTCGAAGTCGGTCGGCAACGTCGTCGACCCGTTCGATCTGGTGAAGGCCTACGGCGTCGACCAGACCCGCTACTACTTCCTGCGCGAGACCGCCTTCGGCCAGGACGGCAGCTACAGCCACGAGTTGATCGTCGCCCGCATCAACGCCGACCTCGCCAACGGCCTCGGCAATCTCGCCCAGCGCTCGCTGTCGATGATCGCCAAGGGCTTCGACGGCCGGGTGCCGGCGCCCGGACCGTTCACCGACGCGGACAAGGCCATCCTCGCCGCGGCCGACGCGATGTACGGCGCAAGCACGGCAGGCGATGGACCGTCAGGCGATCAAGGCCTACCTCGATGCCGTGTGGGCGCTGGTCGGCGAGGGCGACCGCTACTTCGCCAGCGAGAAGCCGTTCGACAAGTCGCTGACGGCTGAGCGCAAGGGCACCATCCTGTACGTGACGGCCGAGGTCGTCCGGCAGCTCGCGATCCTGGCGCAGCCGGCAATGCCGGGCTCGACGGCGAAGCTGCTCGACCTGCTCGGCGTCGTGCCGGCGGCGCGCGGCTTCGCTTCGCTCGGAGCCGCCGGGCGGCTGAAGCCCGGCACCGTCTTGCCGGCGCCCGCCGGCATCTTCCCGCGCTACGTCGAGCCGGAAACGGAAGCGGCGCCGGCGGCAAAGCCCGCCAAGCAGGCGAAGGCGCCGAAGCCGCGAAAGGACAAGTCCGCCTGATGCTGGTCGACCACCACTGCCATCTCGACTTCCCGCAGTTCGGCCCCGACCGCTCGGCCGTCGTCGAGCGCGCACGGGCGGCTGGCGTCGGGATCCTGGTGACGATCTCGACCCGCATTCGCCGCCTGCCGGAGCTGCTGGCGCTGGCCGAGCCGTTTCGCAACGTCTTCTGCTCGGTCGGCACGCACCCGCATCATGCCGACACCGAGCTCGACGTGACGGTCGAGGAGATCGTGCGCCTCTCGCAGCACCCGAAGGTGGTCGCGATCGGCGAGGCTGGCCTCGACTATTTCTATCAGAAATCGCCCAAGCAAGCCCAGGAGGAGGGCTTCCGCCGGCACATCGAGGCCGCGCGCATCACCGGCCTGCCGCTCGAGATCCACACCCGCGACGCCGACGAGGACACCATCCGCATCCTCGAGGATGAGCACGCCAAGGGACCATTCCCGGCGATCCTGCATTGCTACACCGGCGGGCCGGCGCTGGCGCACCGCGCGGTGGAGCTCGGGCTCTACGTCTCGTTCACCGGCGTCATCACCTTCAAGAAGAGCGAAGCCTTGCGGCAGATCGCGGCGGCAGTCCCGCTCGACCGGCTGCTGGTCGAGACCGACGCGCCCTACCTCGCGCCCGAGCCCTATCGCGGCAAGACCAACGAGCCGGCCTATGTCGCCTTCACTGCCCGCACGCTGGCCGAGGTGAAGGGCATCAGCCACGACCAGATCGCGGCCGCCACCACCGCGAATTTCTTCCGCTTGTTCGAGAAGGTGCCGCGCACCCTGGCTGGACCTGCGTCATGAGAAGCCCCCTCAACAGCAGTGCTCCGCGCGTGCCGGCCGGCTCGCGGAACGCGTGTCGGCGCGCGCCACAAAACGAGTTTTTCATGAGCTATCGCTTCACCATCCTCGGCTGCGGCTCGTCCGGCGGCAACCCGCGGATCGGCGACGACTGGGGCAAGTGCGACCCGTCGAACCCGAAGAACCGGCGCTGGCGTGCCGCCGCCCTGGTCGAGCGGCGCGACGGCAAGGGCGTCACCACGGCGCTGATCGACACCGGCCCGGACCTGCGTGAGCAGCTATTGTCGGTGCGGCTGAAGGCGCTCGACGGCGTGCTCTACACTCACGACCACGCCGACCATACGCATGGCATCGACGACCTGCGCGTCCTGTCCTACGCGATGAAGCGGCGCATACCGGTGTGGTTCGATGCTCACACCCGCGACAGCCTGATGTCACGGTTCGACTACTGCTTCGGCACCAAGCCCGGCAGCAGCTATCCGCCGATCCTCAAGGGCCACCTGATCGAGCCGCCGCAGCCGATTGAAATCCATGGAGCGGGCGGCGCGATCACCGCGCTGCCGATTCGCCAGGTCCACGGCGACATCGAATCGATCGGCTTCCGCTTCCGCGATATCGCCTACTCGCCGGATATCAGCGACCTCCCGGAGGCTTCGCTGCCGCTGCTCGAGGGGCTCGACCTGTGGATCGTCGACGCGCTGCGCTACACGCCGCACCCGAGCCATTTCAGCCTCAAGGAAGCACTCGGCTGGATCGAACGCCTGAAGCCGAAGCGCGCGATTCTCACCCACCTGCTCGGCGACCTCGACTACGAGGCGCTCAGGCGCGAGCTGCCATCCGGCATCGAGCCGGCCTATGATGGCATGACGATCGAGTTCGATTGACGACCCGCTGCCGTCCGCGCGACGACGCGCAACGCGGCTGGCTGGCTTCGAGCCGACTCGGGCTTGATCCAGCTCAATGCAGCGCGCATACGGAAGGCTTCTATACATTTTTTGCGATTGACCGGCTCACTGCCGGGGGAGCAAATTCAGGGAAATGATGTTCCCGCCGAAATGCGGGTCCACGGCCTTTGTCCCAGGCGGGAGGAGCCAACAATCATGAAGCGTGCACCCTCGGTATTCGCAGCCCTCACTTTCATTCTTATCGCCTACGTTCCACCCGTACTGGCACAGCAGATCACCGGCACGCCGGGCTCGCCCGGCGCCACCACCACGATCGATGGCAAACAACTGCCGCCGCCCGATCCGAAATTCGGCGGCGTGATCAAGGAGAAAGCTACGGAGTCGACACCGTGGTGGGCGCCACGCGTCGTGCCGCCGAAGGGCGCACCCAACGTGCTGCTCATCATGACGGACGATGACGGCTTCGGCGCGCCGAGCACGTTTGGTGGGGTGATCCCTACACCGGCACTCGACCGTATCGCCGCGAACGGCCTGCGCTACACCAACTTCCACTCCACGTCGCTCTGCTCACCGACGCGGGCGGCGCTCATCACCGGCCGCAACCATCATTCGGTGGGCTTTGGGGTAGTCGGCGAAATAGCAACCGGGTTTCCCGGTTACGACTCGATCATCCCCATCGAGAAGGGCACCATCGGCACCATCCTGAAAGACAACGGGTATGCGACCTCGTGGTTCGGCAAGAACCACAACACGCCATTCTTCGCGAACAGCCAGGCCGGGCCCTTTGACCAGTGGCCGGTCGGCATGGGCTTTGAGTACTTCTACGGCTTCGTCGGCGGCGACGCCAGCCAGTGGCAACCGAACCTGTTCCGCAACACCACACCGATCTTCCCCTTCCAGGGCAATCCCGGCTGGAACCTGACCACGGCCATGGCCGACGAGGCGATCCAGCACATGAAGCAATTGAAGGAACTCGCGCCCGCCAAGCCGTGGATCGTCTATTACGTACCGGGCGGCACGCACGCGCCGCATCATCCGACCAAGGAATGGATCGACAAGATCAGCGCAATGCATTTGTTCGACGATGGCTGGGAAAAACTGCGCGAGACCATTTTCGCCAACCAGAAGCGTCTGGGCATCATGCCGGCGAACGCGCAGCTGACCCCGTGGCCGGACGGGCAGGAGATTTACAACGGCGCGAAGCTGCCCCGGTGGGATTCGCTCAGCTGGGAGGAAAAGAAGCTCTTCATCAAGCAAGCGGATGTCTACGGAGCGTATCAGGCCTATACGGATCATGAGATCGGCCGTGTCGTCCAGGCCGTCGAAGACCTCGGGCAACTCGACAACACGCTGATCATCTACATCAGCGGCGACAACGGTGCCAGCGGCGAAGGCATGCTCAACGGCACGCCGAATGAGTTCACGACCTTCAATGGCATTCCCGTGCCGGTGAAGGACCAGTTCCTCTGGTATGAGTTCTGGGGCTCGGAGCGGACCTTCCCGCACTTTGCGGCCGCCTGGGCGTGGGCGTTCGATACGCCGTTCAAGTGGATGAAGCAGGTGCCGTCGCATTTCGGCGGCACGGCGCAGGGTGTGGCCATGTCGTGGCCCGGCCATATCGCCGACGTGGGCGGCATCCGCCGCCAGTTCCACCACGTCATCGACATCGTTCCGACCATCCTCGAAGCCACCGGCATCCCGGCGCCCGATACGATCAAGGGCATCAAGCAGCTTCCCATCGAAGGCGTGAGCATGGCCTACACGTGGAACAAGGCGAGCGCCAACGCACCGACCAAGCACACCACGCAGTATTTCGAGATGCTCGGCAACCGCGCCATCTATCACGACGGGTGGGTGGCGGCCACGACCCCGGCAACTGTGCCGTGGGAGCTGAGCACCAAAGCGCCGCCGGATGTGATCACCGGGTACAAGTGGGAGCTCTACAACGTCATGGAGGACCCCACTCAGAACAACGACCTGGCGGCCAAGATGCCGGACAAGCTCAAGCAGTTGCAGGGCATCTTCTATCTGGAGGCGGCGAAGTACAACGTGCTGCCGCTCGACAACTCGACGCTCGCGCGCTGGAACGCGCCGAAGCCGAGCCTGACGGCGGGACGAACTGAATTCACCTACTCGGGCGAACTGGCGAACGTGCCGGGCAGCACCGCACCGAATATTCTGAACAAGTCCTACACCATCACCGCCGAGGTGGAGATCCCCGAGGGCGGCGCGGAAGGCATGATCGTCACCGAAGGCGGGCGCTTCGGCGGCTATGGCCTGTTCCTGAGCAAGGGAGAATTCGGAGTCGGCCGCGGCAAGGTGGTGTTCCTCTACAACCTGCTCGACCTCAAGCGCACGATGTGGGAAGGGCCTGAGTTGAGGGCGGGCAAGCACACCATCGTGTTCGACTTCAAGTCGGATGGGCCAGGCTTGGGCAAGGGAGGGACTGGCGTGCTCTACGTGGACGGCCAGGAAGTGGCCAAGAATTCCATGGAGCACAGCACCCCGGTCACGTTTGCGGAGGACGAAACCTTCGACATCGGTCAGGATACGCGTACTGGCGTCGCGCTGATTGAGTATCGCTACGATTCCCCGTTCAAGTTCACCGGCAAGATCAACAAGCTGACTTACAAACTCGAGCCGGCGAAGTGAGCGACGCAAAGCGCTGGCGGACATCAGTCCGTCTTGAGCGCGTCGCACGAGCGAAGCGCGTGGTGTCGTCGAGAAAGTCGGGGCGATGAAAAAAGTGCTGATATTCGCCGCAGTCGCCGAGGCCGCAACCGGATTGGCATTGGCGCTTGTTCCCTCATCCGTCGGGCAGTTGCTGCTGGGCGTGGAGTTTGCCGGCATCGCCGTTCCGGTTGCGCGCGTTGCCGGCATCGCCCTGATCGGGCTGGGCATCGCCTGCTGGCCTGGTCCTCCGGTGGTCGGCATGTTGGCCTACAGCGTATTGGTCACGCTGTATCTCGCCTACCTCGGCATTGCCGGCGGTCTGGGCGGCATCCTGCTGTGGCCGGCGGTCGCTCTTCACCTGATCCTGACGGTGCTATTGACGCGGGCGGCAGCGAGCAACCGCGAGACGAAAGCGTAGGCGAACGAAGCGCGGCCGCTTGGTCATGCCCGGCCCGACACGCGGGACTAGACTTTCCGGTACTGTTGGATGCGACATTTCCCTCTCCCCCAAGCGCACCTTGCGCGCAGGGGGAGAGGGTTAGGGTGAGGGGCCGCCGCCTGTTCCGAAAGCTGATCGAATCTGGTCGCGCCGATTGAAATTGGCTTCGAGCACGTTGCCGCCCCTTTCCCCCGAATTGGCGGGGGAGAGGGCTGCTACCACTGCCACCTCCCCACCGCCGTCATCCTCGGGCTTGACCCGAGGACCCATGTTGCCGCGAGCGTTTGGCCAGCGGCCCAGCAAAGCGGCTCGACGCGCGCCGACCGCTTGAACCATTGATGCTGCGCGATGGGTCCTCGGCACGAGGCCGAGGATGACACCGGAATCCTGACCGTGCCGGTGCCGGTTCGGCTTGCTGCCTCCTCCCCACCGCCGTCATCCCGACGAAGGTCGGGACACGCGGCTACTCACGGCGCGTGCGATGTCGACGGCAGGAGTTCGATGCGGCAGCGACGGCGCCCTGCTCGGGAACATCGCACCGGCGGATGCATGTCGATCGTCCCGGCCGTCGCGCCCCGCGCGCATCCGCACGACGCCGGAATGACCGAGAGCAGGTGGGGCCACGGGCCAACCGCAGCCTGGAATTCGTATGATCTCAATTGCAGTAACCATTCCCACTCCGCGAAGGGGCGGGGGGAGCGGATGCCGCTCTCGAAGCTCTGCAACTCAATCGGGACTGGAAAGGCTCCAACAGCCGCCCGGCCCGTTCGCGCACGCGGCTGCGCAAAAAATTCGGCCGGGCGAGGACCTGCATCCTGCCCGGCCGTCGCTCCTCACCCTCAAACTCTTCTCGCCGTCACTGCCTCTCCATGTGCGGCAGCGGATCGACCGGCTTCTGGCCTTGGCGGATCTCGAAGTGCACCTGGGGCTGATCGACGGTGCCGGTCTTGCCGGCCTTGGCGATCGCCTGGCCGCGCTTCACCTTGTCGCCGCGCTTGACCAGGATCTCCTCGTTGTGGGCGTAGGCGGTGACCCAGCCGCTGTCATGACGCAGCAGGATCAGGTTGCCATAGCCTTTGAGCTCGGCGCCGGCATAGGCGACAACGCCCTGCTCCGCGGCCAGCACCTCGGCCCCCAGCGGCACCGCGATGTTGATGCCGTCATTGTGCGTGCTGTCGGAGCGCGGACCGTAGCCGGCGATGACCCGGCCCTTGACCGGCCAGCGGAATTTCTGCCCACCGGCCGCCGCGACGTCGGGGCCCATGGTGACACCTTTGGCCCCAATCGCCGGCACGGCGTCGGCCGGCTGCTCTGCCGGCTCGACGGCGGCAACCTGCTGCGTCGGCGCGGCGGTGGAATTGATGATCACCGGCCGGGTTGCGGTCTGGATCACGCGCGGCGTGTCGGAGGTGACGGCGGCGCCGGCAACCCTGGCGGCCGGCGCGGCGGCCGGGATCGCAGCCGGCGGCGCGGCGGCGGCGGTTGTCGCCGAGCCGGGCACCTTGAGGACCGTGCCCGGCTTCACCTTGGTCGGATCGGTGATGCCGTTCACCTGCTGCAGCTGGGCGAGCGGGATCTTGTTGGCGCGAGCGATGCCGTAGAGGTTCTCGCCGGGCTTGACGGTGTGGGTGCCGCCCCACTCAGCCGCCGCCGGCGCAGCCGCGAACGGGCTCGCCGGCGACGAGGTGCCGGCCGGGGTGATCGCGGCAACGCGCACCGGCTCGGCGCGCTGGATCGGCTTTTGCGGCGTCCGCGCACGGGCGATCGAACGGCTCGCCGGCAGCACCAGCTTCTGGCCGGGCTTGATCGTCGGCGAGGTCAGGTTGTTGACGGTCATCAGCTCATTGACCGGCACGGAATGCTTTTTCGCGATGCCGTACAGCGTGTCGCCGGCGGCCACCTCGATCGTCGCACCGGCAGCGATCGGCTTTGCCTGCACCGGCACGGCCGCTGCCCTGGGCATCGTCGCGCCCGGACGATGCGCCGAGGCTGCGGCGGGCGGCGGCACCGCGACGCCGGTCGGCTCGGGCAGAGCTGCAACGCGCGGGCTGGCCGAACGATTGGCTGGCGGCGGATAATTTGCCTCGGCGGCGGATGCGCCGCTGTCGGCGCCGATATCGCCAAGCTTGGCGGCCTCGCCCTTGCGCATGCCCTGCGGCGGGATCGTGGCGCTCTGGCTATCGGTCAGCCCGAAGCCCTGGCCATCGAAACGGGAAATGTCGGCGCTGCAACCGGCGGCGAGCATGCCCGCCACGGCGGCCACGCCGAAGGCCTTGAGACGCGAGAGCCGCCCGCCTGCCTCTGGCATCGGACGTGAATGGCCCCGGAGACGCACAACTAGATTACGCGACATGGTACACCTCGACTGCCACAAAGGCTTAACCCTGTTCCGGTTAACGACGCCTTAATGGCCGGGCTCGGCAATTCATCGTGAATGGGGCGGGGCGGGACAGTCTGGAAAACAGACATTGGCGGGATCGGCGCTGAACCGGGATGAGGCATGAAGATCCCCATACCTGCTCATTTTGCGCGCCTGACGGCCGATTTGCGTCGGCGCCGCGACGGATGGTGGCGGAGCGATGGCATTCAAGAACTAGGTTAACAGAAAGTTTCGATCGTGAAGGATCGTCACTTCGAGCTTGGCGGCGACCGCGTCGAGCATCGAATTGGCGGTCATGTTCATGGCGAGCGGCGTCACCGAGATGAAGCCGCCGTAGACCGCGTCGAGGTCGGTGCCGGCGGCGGCGGCGGAGCGGCGGCGCTCATAGGCCAGCCAATAGTAGTGGTCGCCCCAGGTGTCGCGGCGGGCATCGATCGACAGCAGGCCCGGATCGCGCCGGCCCTGGCGCGTGACCCGGAGCCCCTCGATCGCACCCGGTTCCCGGTCCGGAAAGTTCACGTTCATCAGGCAGCCTTCCGGCCATTCGAGTTGCAGCAGCTTGCCGATGATGCCGGGGGCATGCTCGATCGCCGTCTCCCAGCGCGGCATCTTGGACTCGAAGCCGAACGCCTGGCTAAGCGCGATCGAGCGGATGCCCACCAGAGTGCCCTCGAATGCCGCCGCGATGGTGCCGGAGTAGGTCATGTCCTCCGCCATATTGGCGCCACGATTGACGCCGGACAGGATGAGCTCGGGCAGGCGGCCGGCCATGATGTGCCGCACCGCCATGATCACGCTGTCGGTCGGCGTGCCGCGGACGGCGTAGGCGTTGTCGTCGATCTCGCGCATCCGCAGCGGCTCGTGCAGCGACAGCGAGTGGCCCTTGCCGGACTGGTTGGTCTCCGGCGCCACCACCGTCACGTCGTCGGAGAGCTTGGCCGCGATCTGGCGCAGCGCGTGCAGGCCCGGTGCGTCGATGCCGTCGTCGTTGGTCACCAGGATGCGCATGCGAAAACCTCTGCAACGGGGGCGGCGCTATCGGCACCATGGTCAAACAGCAAGCAGATGTCATCCTCGGGCTTGGCCCGAGGACCCATCAAGCAGCGAGACTAGCTCCACGCTCGAACCGAACGTCGCCTTCGCGAACGGACCTGCGGCACTCGTCCCCGGCCGTACCATGGGTCCTCGGGACAAGCCCGAGGATGACAATTCGGGGCGTGGCGCGACCAACGGTCAAGCGGCGGCAATCCTTTCCAGGCCGCCCATGTACGGCCGCAAGACCTCCGGAATGATGACACTGCCGTCGGCCTGTTGATAGTTCTCGAGGATCGCCACCAGCGTGCGGCCGACCGCGAGCCCCGAGCCGTTGAGCGTGTGCACGTGCTGCGGCTTGCCGTCCTTCGGGCGGTAGCGCGCCTCCATGCGGCGCGCCTGGAAGTCGCCGCACACCGAGCAGGACGAGATCTCGCGATAGGCGTCCTGGCCCGGCAGCCAGACCTCGATGTCATAGGTCTTCTGGCGAGGCAAAGCCCATGTCGCCGGTGCACAGCATGATGGTGCGATAGGCGAGGCCGAGCTTGTCCAGGATGTTCTCGGCCGAGCGGGTCATGCGCTCGTGCTCGGCGAGCGAGGTTTCCGGCGTGGTGATCGAGACCAGCTCGACCTTGGTGAACTGGTGCTGGCGGATCATGCCGCGGGTGTCCTTGCCGGCCGCTCCGGCTTCCGAGCGGAAGCACGGCGTGCAGGCGGTGAACCGCCAGGGCAGCTTCGCCTCGTCGATCACCTGCTCGCGCGCGAGGTTGGTGAGCGAGACCTCGGCGGTGGGGATGAGCCAGAAGCGACCGGAAGATGCCTGTCCACCGGCTCGCAACACTGTAATATTCTGCGAGCGATGTTCTTACAGTTTCCCAGCCAAGAGCATCGAGTATTTCCGCAGACCCATTGGCTTGGCTCGCGCCTCCGAATCCTCTCCCATTGATCCTCAAGGATGTGATCGAGCGACGTCAAACGCGTCTGAAACAAATCCTCGTCGAACTTCGGCAGGTTCGCGGTGCCATAGGCGGCCTGATCCTTCACCAGCAGCGGCGGGTTGACCTCGGTGTAGCCGCCGATCTGGCCATTGGCCGGCGCGGTATGAGTGTCGAGCATGAACTGGGCGAGCGCGCGCTCCATTCGCGCCAGCGCGCCCTTCAGGAACACGAAGCGGGCGCCCGAGACCTTGGCCGCCGCCTCGAAATCCATCAGGCCCAGCGCCTCGCCGATCTCGAAGTGCTGCTTCGGCTTGAAATCGAACTTCGGCGGCTTGCCGACCCGGCGCACCTCCTTGTTGTCCTTCTCGTCGGCGCCGTCCGGCACGTCGTCGCGCGGCAGGTTGGGGATGATCGCCAGCATGGACTGGATCTCGGCGTCGATCCGCCGCTCGACCTCCTCGCCCTGGCCGAGCGTCTCCTTCAAGGTCGCGACCTCGGCCATCAGCTTGGCGGCCAGCGCCTCGTCCTTGGCGCCCTTGGCCTTGCCGATCTCCTTCGAGGCGGCGTTGCGGCGCGCCTGCGCCTCCTGCAGCGTCGTCAAATGCGCGCGCCGCTTCTCGTCGAGCGCCAGGATGGCAGCCGACTGCGCCGGCAGCCCGCGCCGCTCGAGACCGGCATCGAAGGCGGCGGGGTTGTCGCGGATCCACTTGAGGTCGAACACGGCGGCTAGGTCCTGTCGTTAATGGTGTTGCGCCGACGTATATGCCCCCTGCCCGGCGTGGTCCAGGAGAAGCGCGCGATGGCGGCCGGCGGTGCATTTGATTGCGCCCCGCTGTCGGAATGCCCACATTCCATTCGTCCTCGGAAACAGCGGACGGCACCAGCCTCCGCCAGAACCTCAGGAACAGGAACCCCACATGGCCAAATATGTCGATGGATTTGTACTTCCGCTGCCGAAGAAGAACATCCAGGCCTACAAGGAGATGTCCGCCAAGGCCGGCAAGATCTGGCTCGAGCACGGCGCGTTGCAGTATGTCGAATGTGTCGGCGACGACGTGAAGCCGGGCAAGGTGACCTCGTTTCCGCAGGCGGTGAAGCTCGAGGCGGACGAGACGGTGGTGTTCTCGTGGGTCGTCTACGCGTCGCGCGCCGAGCGCGACCGCGTCATGGCGCTGGTGATGGCCGATCCGCGCCTCAAGGCCTTGCACGACCCCGAGAACAGGATATTCGACGGCAAGCGCATGTTCTGGGGCGGCTTCGAGACACTGCTGGAGATGTGAAGCGCACCGGCAGCATGGCGCACATCGTCGTCACAGGAACCCGATCGAGATCCATGGCACCGCGGCGACGACGATGGTGCCGATGATCAGCGCGATCAGGTAGGGCCAGATCGGCCGGATGCCCTCGGCCGGATCGACGCGGCCGATGGCGCAGGCGGCATAGTAGCCGACCCCGAACGGAGGAGCGAAAAGCCCGACGCCCATGGCGAGGATCACCACCATCGCATAATGCACGTCGTGGATGCCGAGCTGCCGCGCGATCGGGAACAGCAGCGGCCCGAACAGCACGATCGCCGGGATGCCCTCGAGCACGCTGCCGAGGATCACGAAGGCGGCGAGCGACACCGCCATGAAGCCGGCCGCGCCGCCCGGCAGCTTCGACATCGCGGCGGCGAGCTCGCGCGAGAAGCCAGATTGCGTCAGCGCCCAGGCCATGGCGGTGGCGGCGCCGATGATCAGCAGGATCGCGCCCGACAACGCCGCGGTCTCGACCAGCACCTGCCACATCCGGTCCCAGCGCACCGGATCGAGCCGCCGCTCGGCCGCCGGCGAGCCCTTGCGCAGCAGCCAATAGGCGACGCCGATGGCGAGCGTGTAGGCGATGCCGATGGTCGACACCTCGGTCGCCGTCGCCACGCCTTCCACGACCGCGGCGCGGATCAGGAACGGCAGCGCGATCCCGGGTGCGGCGATCACCGCGCACATCGCGATCACCCGTGGGCTCGCCCGCGTCACGCCGGTCAGGTCCTCGGTCCGCGACCGCCACCACACGACGACGCACAAGGCCAGCGCCAGCACCAGCGCCGGCAGCAGCCCGCCGGTGAACAGCGCCGCGATCGATACGTTGCACACCGAGCCGATGGTGATCAGCACCAGCGACGGCGGGATGGTCTCGCTCATCGCGCCCGACGCCGACAGCAGCGCCACGAGGTCGCCGCCCTTGGCGCCGCGCTTCTTCATCTCCGGGAACAGCACCGGCGCCACCGCCGCCATGTCGGCGGCCTTCGAGCCCGAGATGCCGGACACGAGGTACATGGCGCCGAGCAGCACGTAGCGCAGGCCGCCGCGCAAGTGGCCGATCAGGCTCGCCAGGAAGTCGACCATGCCGCGGGCAAGCCCGGTGATCTCGATCAGCAGCCCGAGGAAGACGAACAGCGGCACCGACAGCAGGATGATGTGGCTCATGCCCTCGTCCATCCGGCTGACGACGATGGTCAGCGGCGAGCGGGTGGTGAGCGCCAGATGCGCGAAGGTGCCGAGGCCGAAGGCAAACGCGATCGGCACGCCGCCGAGCACCGCCGCGCCGACCAGCAGCACGAAGAACACCAGCAGGCGATAGTTGCCGATCGCCATCAGCATCGGTTTCGACAGGTAGAGCAGCACGCCGAGCCCGACCACGATCGCCGCCGCGATGGCGCAGTCGGCGGGCGTCGACGGTGCGGCCGATCCGCAGCAGGCCGAGGATGATCATCAGCGCGAACCCGACCGGCAGCGCGGCGGCCCGCCACACGTTCGGAATTTCGAGCGCCGGCGTGACAATCATGATCTCGTCGTGCGCGTATTCGAGCGCCGGCCCCATGACGAGCATCAGGAAGGCGAGGCCGGCGACCAGCGCCAGCGCATTGAGGATCGACTTGATCCGTGGGCCGGCACCGTCGACCAGCGCCGACATGCGCATGTGCTCGGAGCGCCGGTAGGCGACCACCGCGCCGAGCATGGCGAGCCACAGGAACAGGATCGAGGCCAGCTCGTCCGACCAGGTGAACGGGCGGTGGATCACGTAGCGCGACACCACGCCGGCGAACAGGATCGCGGTCTCGACCAGCACCAGGATGCCGGCCGCCAGCTCGGCGAACCGCCCGATGGCGTGCTCGACCCGCCCGGCGAGGGAGTGCCGCGCCACGGCCGGCTTGCTAGCGGTCTCGATATGCATCACGTGCCCTCGGCGCAAATCCAGCGATTTTGCCCTCTCCCCCGCCGTTCCGGGGGAGAGGGCAGAGGCCGGGCTTTTGCCCGGCCGAGGGTGAGGGGCGGCCGCTTGTCGTGGATGGCCGCCGCCGCGGCCATGACGAGAAGGGGAGAGGGGATGGCGGCGCCACGGCCGGCTACCCGGTCAGCTGATCTTGCCGGCGTACTTCTCGAGCAGCGCCCACGCCTCGTCGCCGTACTTGCCCTTCCATTCCTTGTAGAAGCCGGCCGAGGCGAGCTTGGCGCGGAACGCCGACTGGTCGACCTCGTTGAATGCGAGCCCCTTGGCCGCCAGCTCCTTCTCCAGCGAGGTGTTGAGCGCGAAGATGTCCTCGCGCTGCTTCTTGGCCGCCTCGTTGAGGTTCTTGGCGATGATGGCGCGCAGGTTCGCGGGAATCGCGTTCCACGACTTGGCGTTGGCCAGGAACCAGAAGCCGTCCCACATGTGGTTGGTCTTCGACAGGTACTTCTGCACCTCGTACAGCTTCGCCGCGCTGATGATGGCGAGCGGATTTTCCTGCCCCTCGACCACCTTGGTCTGCAGCGCCGAGTAGGTCTCGGAGAAATTGATGCTGGCGGGCGACGCCTCGAACGCCTTGAACATCGACGTCCACAGCGGCGACGGCGGGACGCGGATCTTGAAGCCCTTGAGGTCGTCCGGCCCCTTGATCGGCTTGGTGCTCGACGTCATCTGCCGGTAGCCGTTGTCCCACTGCTGGTCCATCGCGACGAGGCCGGCCTTGGCGATCTGCGCGCGGATGAAGGCGCCGAGCTCGCCGTCCATCGCCGGCCAGACCTTGTCGTAGCCCGACCAGGCGAAGCCGACGCCGTTGATCGAGGCGACCGGCACCAGCGTCGACAGGATCAGGCCCGACAGGGTGAAGAACTCGATCGCGCCCGACCGCAGCTGGCTCAGCATGTCGGTGTCGGAGCCGAGCTGGTTGTTCGGGAACATCTGGATCTCGACCTTGCCGTCGGTCTCCTTCTTGATCTTCTCCAGCGCCTCGCCGGCGCGGATCACCAGCGGGTGCGTCACCGGCGAGTTGTTGGCGTATTTCAGCGTGAACTCGGCGGCGTTGGCGCGAGTCACCCGCAGCACGAACGGCGATGCCACCGCCACGGCGGCGGTGGTGGTCAAGAGTTTGCGGCGATCAATGGTCACGTATGCGTCCCTCGCTCGTGTGTTTCCTCGTGCAGCCCGCCGCTATTGCCACGGCTGGGCCGAACCGGGCAGCACTATGGGGGGCAGCACGGGCCGCGGCAAGCGCGTGAGGCGCGGGCAGCTTTGCAAATTCGACGCAGGTGGCGCCGCCGATCAGCTCAGGCAGATTTGTTGCGACCAGGCGAGGTCGCGCGCTTCGCAAATGGCTCGAACGCGATCCGCAGGCGATGGCCGGTTGCAGCGGCAATCCGCGACAAAGTCAGCGTCGACGGGCGGGCGGTACCGCTTTCCAGGCGCGCGATTGCGGTTTGCGTAGTGTTCATGCGCTTGGCCAGCTGCGACTGGGTCAGCCCGGCCGCCGCGCGAGCGGCAATGATCGCCGACGCCAGATCGAACTCCTGCTCCAGCTCGGCATGAGCCTTCGCATAGGCGGGCTCGTTCATCCACTGCGCGTGGAGATCGCGTGCATCGACAAGCTTCCTGGTCATACGACGTCCTTTGCCCTTTGCAGTGCAATCTTGATTTCGCCGCGCGGCGTCTTCTCAGTCTTCTTGACGAAGACTCGAACTACGATCACGCGCTGGCCGGTTCGCGTCACGTAGAGCGCCCGAGCGATGCCATCCTTGCCCTTGAGCCGGATCTCCCACAACTTCCCTCCGATGGGACGAACGTGGGGGAATCCAACCCTTTCGAGACCGTGTTCCTCGATCAGGCGTCGTATCCAATCGAACCGCGCCCGGTGATCTGCTGGCAGGCTCGACAGTTCGTCGGCGGCTTCAGCAGTGAGTTGAACGGACCACATCGCATATTTATAGCAAAAATATGATATCTTGCCAGTGAGATTCCACCAAACCTTTGAACCGGCGGGTGACTCGCGCCATATTGGGCGCATGGCAAAATCACCGACATCGTCACGTCCGGGCAAGCTGCGCGTCGCCCGCGGAAAATCGGGCAAGCCGCAGGCACCGCCCACCGAGACCGCGGCGGCGACGCCGGGCCTCGCCGAGTCGTTCCAGTCGACCTACACGCCCGGTCCATCGAGCCTGCCGGCGCTGCGCAACATCGGTTTCCGGCCCGAGGGCGAAAGCCTCACCGCCAGCCTGACCGCGCTGCTGACCCGCCCGGAGGAGCGCGACGACAAGGCGAGGAGCCTGCTCGCCCGCCAGCCGCTGATTGCAACGCACCCGATCGTCGCCGGCACCACGCCCGAGTTCGTGCCGCACCGGCCGCCACGCCCGGAGAAATCCGAAGGCGGCATCCCGTTCAAGATCGTATCGGAGTACAGCCCCAAGGGCGACCAGCCGCAGGCGATCAAGGAGCTGGTCGAAGGCGTGCGGGCGAACGAGCGCAACCAGGTCCTGCTCGGCGTCACCGGCTCGGGCAAGACCTTCACCGTCGCCCACATCATCGAGCAGACGCAGCGGCCGGCCCTGATCCTGGCGCCGAACAAGACGCTGGCCGCCCAGCTCTACGGCGAGTTCAAGAGCTTCTTTCCCGACAATGCGGTCGAGTACTTCGTGTCGTACTACGACTACTACCAGCCGGAAGCCTACGTCCCGCGCACCGACACCTACATCGAGAAGGAAAGCTCGATCAACGAGCAGATCGACCGCATGCGGCACGCCGCCACCCGGGCGCTGCTCGAGCGCGACGACGTGATCATCGTCGCCTCGGTGTCCTGCATCTACGGTATCGGCTCGGTCGAAACCTATACCGCGATGACCTTCACGGTGACCATCGGCGAGCGTCTTTCGCGCGACCAGCTGCTCGCCGACCTGGTGGCGCTGCACTACCGCCGCAACGACCAGAGCTTCGCCCGCGGCACGTTCCGGGCTCGCGGCGACACCGTCGAGGTGTTCCCGGCCCACTACGAGGACCGCGCCTGGCGCATCTCGCTGTTCGGCGACGAGGTCGAGAGCATCACCGAGTTCGATCCGCTGACCGGCCAGAAGACCGACGACCTCAAGCTGGTGAAGATCTACGCCAACTCGCACTACGTCACGCCGAAGCCGACGCTGCAGCAGGCGATCAAGGCGATCAAGGCCGAGCTGAAGGCCCGCCTCGACGAGCTCTACGCCGCCGGCAAGCTGCTCGAAGCGCAGCGGCTCGAGCAGCGCACCGTGTTCGACATGGAGATGATGGAGGCGACCGGCTCCTGCGCCGGCATCGAGAACTACTCGCGCTATCTGACCGGCCGCAATCCCGGCGATCCGCCGCCGACGCTGTTCGAGTACCTGCCCGACAACGCGCTCGTCTTCACCGACGAGAGCCACGTGACGATCCCGCAGATCGGCGGCATGTTCCGCGGCGACTTCCGGCGCAAGGCGACGCTCGCGGAGTACGGCTTCCGCCTGCCCTCCTGCATGGACAACCGGCCGCTGCGGTTCGAGGAGTGGGACGCGATGCGGCCGGCCTCGGTCTACGTCTCGGCGACGCCGGGCGGCTGGGAGCTGGAGCAGACCGGCGGCACCTTCGTCGAGCAGGTGATCCGGCCGACCGGCCTCGTCGATCCGCAAGTCGAGATCCGTCCGGCCAAGACCCAGGTCGACGACCTGGTCGACGAGGTGCGGCAGGTGGCGAAGCGCGGCTATCGCACCCTCGTCACGGTGCTGACCAAGCGCATGGCCGAGGACCTGACCGAGTACATGCACGAGCAGGGCATCCGCGTGCGCTACATGCACTCGGACATCGAGACGCTCGAGCGCATCGAGATCATCCGCGACCTGCGGCTCGGCGCCTACGACGTGCTGATCGGCATCAACCTGCTGCGCGAGGGCCTCGACATCCCGGAGTGCGCGCTGGTCGCAATTCTCGATGCCGACAAGGAAGGCTTCCTGCGCTCCGAGACCTCGCTGATCCAGACCATCGGCCGCGCCGCCCGCAACGTCGACGGCAAGGTGATCCTCTATGCCGACCACATGACCGGCTCGATGGAACGCGCGATCGCCGAGACCGACCGCCGCCGCGACAAGCAGCTGGCCTGGAACAAGGCCAACAACATCACGCCGGAGAGCATCAAGAAGAACATCGGCGACATCATGGGCTCGATCTACGAGGCCGATCGCGTCACCGTCGATGCCGGCCTCACCGGCGACAAGGGCGAGGTGCTGGTCGGGCACAACCTCGAGGCGGTCGTCGCCGACATGGAGAAGCGGATGCGCGAGGCCGCCGCCGACCTCGAGTTCGAGACCGCGGCCCGCCTGCGCGACGAGATCAAGCGGCTGCGCGAGACCGAGCTTGCGGTGTCCGACGATCCGCTGGCGCGGCAATCGGAGGTCGAGGACCGCGCCGGCGCGTTCAAGGGCGAGCGCAAGTATGGTCCGTCGGCGAACCTGCCGGCGGCACGCGCGCCGAAGATCTCCGACGCCACCAAGGGCGGATCATTCGGCGAGCGCGTCAAGGGTCCGCACAAGCCGACGCTGGACGAGATGGGCCCGCATGCCAGCATCAGCGTGCCGGTGACGAGGGATGCGCCGCGCCCGATGAAGACGGTCGAGGTTCAGAGCGACGCCGAGAAGAAGAGCCGCCGCGGCCGCCCCCGCAAGACCGGCCGGCCGGGGATGTGATGGCGCCCCCATGGCGGAGCCGCCTCTGCCTCGGTTTTGCCCCGCGTGTGCGTTATGGTACTAATTAACAAACGAGTCGAAATTGATGGTGTTGCTCGTGGCAGATCCCGCGCCCGAAAAGCATCCCCGGTGTCTGCGTCTCCCGCGTCTCCTTCACGCAAGAGGCCAAACCCGATGAATGTGGAGATCGTCAATTCTTACGTTGTGCGGTTGCTCGCGGCACTTGGTGATGCGGATGCATTTGCCGCAGTATACAGCGATTTGGAACACGACAGCGCGGTTCGACAACCCGAGGCCGCCGGCATCGCCAAGTCGTTCTATGGCGATGCGTCGCCCAGACTAGCCAAGAGCGAGGCGTTTCGCCGCATCAGGCTACGTCAGAACGCCATCATGGATTCGCGCGCGAAATCCCGCGCCCAGGCCGGGAAGTCAGCGGCCTAAATCGTGCGCTTCCGAGGCAGTTCGCTCGCTATATGGTCGACGAGCGGGGTAAATGCGGCGATTGCCGCATTTCGGTCCGCCGCCGACCCTTCGAGCACAGCGATCGTCGTGCCTGCCGCCCGGGCGAACGCGGGGATGTCCTGATTCCGACGTCGAGGGGCCAAACGTCAAGTTTGATCGCCTCATCCTTCAGCTTGTCTTTGAGCGTGATCATCGTCGGAATCGGGTAAGTGGCATTCGAACCTGGCAACATGCTACCGACGACGCCGAGATAGCGCAGGTACGGCGTGAGGCTGCCTTTCCTTTGTATCTCGATCTCCTTGGCGAATGTCACCACCGCCTCAGCGGAGAGCTGATCCATGACTGTTGGTATCAGCACGTGCGTACTGGCGCAAAGAGCCTGGATGCAAGCGGTACTGAGGCGCGGCGGCGCGTCGATCGGAATACGGTCGTATTGGCGTTGAACCTGGTCGCTCAGCAGCACCTTGGCCAGTGAATAAGGCATATCGATCGCCTTATCCCTGATCAGCCACTCGATCTGCAGTCGATTTTCGGTGCGAGCGAGGTCGTAGAAACCCGTCAAAACGAACAGATCGAGTGGTCGCCCACTGTTGGTCTTGGGAACGATACGGCCGTTCGTTGCGCGGTACGCCCATGCATTCTGAATGAGCCAGTCGGGGGTCTTGTCGCCGAGAAGCGCTTCGCTGCTCTTGGATAATGCGTCTGCTTGTGGCCTCTGGCTGGCACTATCCTCGCCCAGCACCATGCTCGACAGCGAGCCCTGAAAATCGAGATCTATCACCAGCACGCGCTCGTCGCGCAGTGCAAACATGGCCGCGACGTTCGCGGTGATCGTGCTCTTGCCGACCCCACCCTTCAGGTTGGCCAGTGTGATGATCGGGATGGCGCTCTCCAGCCTCAGCTTGTAATTTTCGGGCTGGGAAATCGGCTGCGTAAGCCAAAGACCGCGGTCTCCGCGGACTGCCCTCCGAGCGCGCTCGAGTTCTGGCGAGTGCGTCACGTTCTCCGATGACTGTGAGAAAAGTGCTCCGTAAGAGCTTCCAAGCCTTCCAACCAATCCAGCCTGCGATTGAAGCTGCAGCAGCGGCGACCAGGGCAAGAATAGTTTTGCGGGCTATCTCATCGGACCCGGGCATGACATGGAGCAGCCACGCCAGGAAATTCCAGAAATTATCCATCTCCGCCCCCAACCTAATTCGGGGCAATTAGCACGCTAACGTGCTGTTGTCTTCAGTGAGCAAAACTGAACATCGATCCCGCCTCGAGCGCCGATCTCCTCGTCGGCGAATGCCCCGGCCGGAAACCGCGCAGGCGATACTTTGCCGACTGAGCCGTCGCCGGCCGAACCACCCCCTCCAATGGCCTAGCCGCCTGCTGAGACTACACAGCCAGCTGACGGTCGAGGTTGTGCAGGACCTGGTAGCAGGGCAGCACCTGGGCGACGCTGGCGTTCGGCTCGCGGCCTTCGCGGATGGCGGCGAAGAACTCGCGATCCTGCAGCTCGATGCCGTTCATCGACACGTCGACCTTGGACACGTCGATCTTCTCGTCCTTGCCGTCATAGAGGTCGTCGTAGCGGGCGATGTAGGTGCCGGTGTCGCCGATGTAGCGGAAGAAGGTGCCGAGCGGACCTTCGTTGTTGAACGACAGGCTCAGCGTGCAGATCGCGCCGTTCGCCGCCTTCAGCTGGATCGACATGTCCATGGCGATGCCGAGGCCGGGGTGCAGCGGACCCTGGATCGCATTCGCCCGCACCACCGGCGAGCGCGCCTGGTAGGCGAACAGGTCGACGGTGTGCGCCGCGTGATGCCACAGCAGGTGATCGGTCCAGCTGCGCGGCTGGCCGAGCGCGTTCATGTTGCTGCGACGGAAGAAGAACGTCTGCACGTCCATCTGCTGGATGTTGTACTCGCCGGCGACGATCCTCCTGCGCACCCACTGGTGGCTCGGATTGAAGCGGCGGGTGTGGCCGCACATGGCGACGAGACCGGTCTGCTTCTGGGCGGCGACCACGGCCTCGGCATCGGCCAGACTGTCGGCCAGCGGAATCTCGACCTGCACGTGCTTGCCGGCCTTCAGGCATTGCATCGCCTGCGCCGCGTGCAGCTGTGTCGGCGTGCACAGGATGACCGCGTCGACCTCCTTCAAGGCGAGGCTGTCGGCGAGGTCGGTGGTGACATGCTTGATGCCGTACTTGTCGGCAACCTTCTTCGTCTCGTCGAGCCGCCGGCTCATCAGCGACACCACCTCGACACCGTCGATCGCCTTGATCGCGTCGAGATGCTTGATGCCGAATGCACCGGCGCCAGCCAACGCGACCTTGATCGCCTTCGTCATTGCGGGTTCTCCAGGATCAGGTGGCCGACGGCGGTGTTCGACGCGGGTACGTGGAAGAAGCGGTGGGCGACCTTGGGCGTGCCCGGATGGCCTGCAACGTCGGCCATGGCGCCGCGCGCGATCAGCCACATGACGAGCTCGATACCTTCCGAGCCCGCCTCGCGCACGTACTCGATGTGCGGCACGCGCGACAGCCCGTAGGGGTCCGCGATCAGGCGGTCGAGGAACTTGTTGTCCCATTCCGCATTGATCAGGCCGGCACGCGGCCCCTGCAGCTGGTGGCTCATGCCGCCGGTGCCCCAGATCTGCACCTTGAGCGGCTTGTCGAAGGTCTCCACCGCCTTGCGGATCGCCTGGCCGAGCATGAAGCAGCGGCGGCCCGACGGCACCGGGTACTGCACGACGTTGACCGCGAACGGGATCACCGGACACGGCCATGCCTTGGGCTGGCCGCACATCAGCGACAGCGGCACGGTGAGACCGTGGTCGACGTCCATCTTGTTGACGATGGTGAGGTCGAAGTCGTCCTGGATCACCGAGGAGGCGATGTGGGCGGCAAGCTCCGGATGGCCGATCACCTTCGGAACGGGACGCGCGCCATAGCCCTCGTCGGCCGGCATGAACTCGGCCGCGGTGCCGATCGCGAAGGTCGGGATCAGCTCGAGGCTGAAGGCCGTCGCGTGATCGTTGAAGACGAGGATGATCACGTCCGGCTTGTTCTCGGCCAGCCACTTCTTCGAGAAATCGTAGCCCTTGAACACGGGCTTCCAGTAGTCCTCGCCCGACTTGCCGAGGTCGAGCGCCGCGCCGATTGCCGGAACGTGGCTCGTATAGACGGAGGCGGTGATGCGGGCCATGGTGTCAGGCTCCCTTCTTCTGCTTGCCGACAGCGCCCTGCGGCTGGTTTTGCGGCTGGGCGTCCCCCTCCTCGCCGAGGAAACGGTTGCCTTCGATCGAGCGACCGCCCTTGAGCATCATGTTGCGATACTCCTCCTCGGTCATGCCGGTCATCGAGCCTGCCATCTGCTGGAAGCTCTTGCCGTCGGTAGCGCCGATCTTGGCGAGAAAGTAGATGTTGCCGCCGAGCGCGATGCAGCGGTTGAGGTCACGGGCCAACACCGCCTGCTTCTGCTCCTCGGTCATCGGCCACTCGTCGAGATAGGCGCGCTCGTTGGCCTTGAAGCGGAGGCGGTTCTCCGCCTTCATCAGCGACATGCAGAACTGATTGAGGTGGTAGCCCTTGCGCGACTGATCGGCGTCGAAGATCGTCGTGCCGGGTATGTCCATGTAGCGCTTTTCGAGGGTCATTTTTCTTCCTCCGGCCAGTAGAGACGCATGGGATTGTCGACCAGCAGCTTGCGCTGAAGGTCAGGGGTCGTTGCGATATGCGGAATGAAATCGACCAGCAGGCCATCGTCCGGCATGTGGTTCTTGAGATTGGGATGCGGCCAGTCGGTGCCCCACAGCACGCGATCGGGGAAAGTCTCGACGATGCGGCGCGCGAACGGGATCACGTCGCGGTAGGCATTGCGCTCGCCGTTCAAGGCCGGCGGGCCCGAGACCGACAGCCGCTCCGGACAGCTGACCTTCGACCACACATTGGCATGGTCGCGCATGAATTTCTCGAACAACGCGAACTCCGGCCCATCGACCGGCTTCGTCACGTCGGGCCGGCCCATGTGGTCGACGACGACGGTGGTCGGCAGCGCGGTGAAGAAGTCCCACAGCTCTGGCAGGTCGACCGCCTCGAAGTAGATCACCACGTGCCAGCCGAGCTTCGAGATCCGCCCGGCGATCTCCATGAGCTCGTCCTTGGGCGTGAAGTCAACGAGCCGCTTGACGAAATTGAAGCGCACGCCGCGCACGCCGGCGGCGTCCATCTGCCTGAGCTCCTGGTCGCTGACCGAGCGCCTGACGGTGGCGACGCCGCGCGCCTTGCCGCCGGAATGCGCGAGGCAGTCGACCATGGCGCGGTTGTCGGCGCCGTGGCAGGTCGCCTGCACCACCACGTTGCGAGCGAAGCCCAGGTGGTCGCGCAGCGCGTAGAGCTGGTGCTTCGAGGCATCGCACGGCGTGTACTTGCGCTCGGGCGCATACGGGAACTCGGCGCCCGGACCGAATACGTGGCAGTGCGCGTCAACGCTGCCGGGCGGCACCTTGAATTTCGGTTTCGACGGGCCGGCATACCAGTCGAGCCAGCCCGGCGTCTTTTCGAATGTCATCGTCGCCTCTGATGTCTTGGATTTCACGCGTGCGAGGATGCGGTCGGCCTCGGTGCGCCAGTCGGCGCTGCGAGCGAAGCCCTTGGCACCCTTCGGTCCAAATGCGCCATCGTCGGCGAGATCGGCGACCCAGGCCTGGCGCTCGGCGGTGCCCGACGCCGACCACGGCTCGAGCCCGATCTCGCGGACCGTCTCGGCGACCTCGCGCACTTCCTCGCCGCGCCGCCTGCCATGCTCGATCACGCGCTGGAACAGGTAGGCGCCTTGGCGCTCCCAGTCGATCGCCGGGAAGGTCTCGGCGAGGGAAGCCAGCAGCGCGTCCTCGACACCGTAGGCGCGCGCGGTGGTGAAGCTCTCGATCACCATCGCCTCGAGGCCCTTGATCATGATGCTGCGGCACATCTTGGTGGCCGACGCGACGCCGAGCTTGTCGCTCGCCACCTTCGAGGCGAAGCCCAAGGCATTGATCAGCGGCATCAGCTCGGCCGCGCCGCTGCCGCCGAGCAGCAGCGGCACCTTGCTGCGATAGGGCGGGATCGAGGTCATCACCGCGCCCTCGACGTAGCGGCCGCCGGCGTCGTCGATCAGCCTGGCGGCGCGCTGCTTGGCGCCGGGCGAGGCCGAGTTGAAATCGAGGAACCAGGCGCCCGGCTTCACCGCCGGCGCGCATGATCTCGCCACCGGCACGGCCTGGCTGGCGGTCACCGCCGAGACGATGAGGTCGGCGCGCGCCGCGAGCTCCGCATGGGAGGCGGCGAGCCCGACGCCGATCGTCGCCGCGTGATCGACCAGCGCCGGTGCGGCCGCCGTGCCGAGCTTCACGTCGTAGGCGCTGACAGTGACGTCCCGCAGGCGAAGATCCTCGGCCAGAATGCGCCCGACCTCGCCGTAGCCGACGAGGCCCACATGCCAGCGCTTGGGGTCGACGTCCGTCACCGTTGACGCTCCGTCGTGAACTCACCCACAGCCGTCATTCCCGCGAAGGCGGGAACCCAGACAACCATCCGCAGCCTCTCTGGTTGCCGAGGTGCGACAAGGTTGCCGGAAATGTGTACAGCCACTGACATTGGTCCCTGTGCAACTTGACTGGGTCCCCGCCTGCGCGGGGATGACGTCGCTGGGTAGGAGATAGCCGCGACGCACTCGACCAGGGGGCTATGCCGCCCCCACTCTCAATCGATGTACTTGAGGCCGGCCTTGGCCAGCGGCTCGCGCATCTTGTACATGTCGAGGCCGAGCACGCCGGCGGCTAGCTTGGCACGCTTGTCGCCCTCGTTGGCTTCCCGCGCCGCGGCGGCATCGGCGGCGATCTGGGCATTGGCCGCCGGAACGATCACGACGCCATCGGCATCGGCGACCACCACGTCACCGGGATTGACCGCGGCGCCGGCGCATACGATCGGAATATTGACCGAGCCCAGCGTCGATTTCACGGTGCCCTGTGCACTGATCGCCTTGGAGAATACCGGGAACTTCATCTCGGTGAGATCGCGCACGTCGCGCACGCCGCCATCGATGACGAGGCCGACGGCGCCGCGGGCGCGAAAGCTCGTTGCCAGCAGGTCGCCGAAAAAGCCGTCGGTGTTGTCGGCGGTGCAGGCGGCGACCACGACGTCGCCCGGCTGGATCTGCTCGGCGGCGACGTGCAGCATCCAGTTGTCGCCCGGCTGCAGCAGCACGGTGACGGCGGGACCGCAACAGCGGGCATCCGGATAGATCGGCCGCATGTAGGGCTTCATCAGGCCGACCCGGCCCATCGCCTCGTGGATGGTGGCGACGCCGAATTTGGCAAGCTTCTCGACCGCCGCCTGGTCGGCGCGGACGATGTTGCGCTTGACGATGCCGAGATTGTTCATTGGCGGTGCCATGGCTACATGCCTTTCGCTTTGAGGGCGGCATCCAGGCGCGGGAACACGCGGCGCGCATTGCCTTCGTAGATCTTGTGGCGATCTTCCGCCGACAGCGTCCTGGCCCCTTCGATGTAGCGCTTGGTGTCGTCGTAGTAGTGCCCGGTCTCCGGATCGATGCCGCGCACCGCGCCGATCATCTCGCTGGCGAACAGGATGTTGTCGACCGGGATCACCTTGGTCAGCAGGTCGATGCCGGGCTGATGGTAGACGCAGGTGTCGAAGTAGATGTTCTTCAGCAGATGATCCTTGAGCAGCGGCTTCTTCAGCTCCTGCGCCAGGCCACGGAACCGGCCCCAGTGATAGGGCACCGCGCCGCCGCCGTGCGGGATCAGGAACCTGAGTGTCGGGAAATCCTTGAACAGGTCCGAGGTCAGGCACTGCATGAAGGCGGTGGTGTCGGCGTTGAGATAGTGCGCGCCGGTGGTGTGGAAGCAGGCGTTGCAGCTGGTCGAGACATGGATCATCGCCGGGATGTCGAGCTCGACCATCTTCTCGTAGATCGGATACCAGTGCCGGTCGGACAGCGGCGGCGACTTCCAGTGCCCGCCCGACGGGTCCGGATTGAGGTTGATGCCGACGAAGCCGTAATCCTTGACGCACTTCTCCAGCTCGGGGATGCAGGTCTTGGGATCGACGCCGGGCGACTGCGGCAACATCGCCGCGCCGATGAAGTTGTCGGGGAACAGCTTCGAGACGCGCCAGCACAGCTCGTTGCAGATCGCGGACCAGGTCGACGACACCTGGAAGTCGCCGATGTGGTGCGCCATGAAGCTCGCGCGCGGCGAGAAGATGGTGAGGTCGCTGCCGCGCTCCTGCATCTTCTTCAGCTGGTTGTCGACGATCGACTGGCGCAGCTCGTCGTCGCTGATCTTCAGCTCGGACGCCTTCGGCATCGCCGACGGGTCCTTGATGCCGGCGATCTGGCGGTTGCGCCACTCCTCCAGCGCCTTCGGCGCGGTGGTGTAATGGCCGTGCACGTCGATGATCACGCAATTTCCTCCTCGCGTTTGTTATTCCCTCTCCCCCCACTCGCGAGCATGGCGCGTGGGGGGAGAGGGTCAGGGTGAGGGGCGGCCAATTGCACCGGCCTCACATCATTCGACTGCAATCAGCGGCGCCACAATCGCGTTCGAGCAAGCAGCCGCCCTGCCCGAGTCTCTCCTTCTCGTCATGGCCGCGAAGGCGGCCATCCACGGCAACTGGCAGTTTGCGCGGTGCGCGTGGCGGAAAAGTAGGATGCTGCAATCGACATTTCGCTCAGTTGGCCGACACCTCGCTTTTCAGAAGCTTGTCGTGGATGGCCGCCTCCGCGGCCATGACGAAAATTTGGCTCACTTCCCCCGCCACACCGAGCCGGGCACCATCGCCTCGCCCTTCATCAGCAGTCGTGCGGTGCGCAGCAGCGCGGCGCGGGTGACGTTTTGCGGATTCCTCGGATCGACCTCGATCTCGACGCTGAACTCGCCGGTCGGATGCTCGACCGAGATCTTCTTCACCGAGCCGCGCGGCACCGCGGCGATACCCTGGGTGACCGAGCCCTCGAGCACGCAGGCGGTCGCGACCGTCACCGCCGCCAGCACGCCGATCGCGTCGTGGCAGACGTGCGGGATGAAGCTGCGGGTCGAGATGCTGCCACCTGATCTCGGAGCCGCAATGAGCGTCATCTTCGGATAGTTCTTGGGCGTCACGTCGCCGAGCTTCATGGCGTGGCCGGCGGCGATGCGCAGCCGCTCGATGCGCGCCTTCAGCTCGGTGTCGGCGTTCATCTGCTCGACCGTCTCGTAGCCGGTGCGGCCGACATCGCTCGCCTTGAACATGACGAGCGGCATGCCGTTGTCGATGCAGGTGACCGGCACGCCCTCGATCACGTCCTTGACCTTGCCGGTCGGCAGCAGGCCCGGCGCCACCGAGCCGGCGGTATCGAGGAAATTGATGGTGATCGGCGCCGAGGTGCCGGGTGCGCCGTCGATGCGCGCACCGCCCTCGTACTCGACGTGGCCGCCGGGCGTCAGCACGGTGATGTCGCACTGCATGTCGGTGTTGAGGGTGAGCACCCTGAGCGTCGTCGTCTCGCCTTGTGCCTCGACGAGGCCGGTCTCGATCGCGAACGGCACCACCGCGGCCAGCATGTTGCCGCAGTTGGGCGTGGTGTCGACGGTATCCTTGTCCGGCTGCAGTTGCGCGAACAGGAAGTCGAGATCGACGCCGGGCTTCGAGCCCTTCGACACGATGCCGACCTTGCTGGTCAGCGGATGCGCGCCGCCGAGCCCGTCGATCTGCCGCCGGTCGGGCGAGCCCATCACGGCGAGCAGCACCTTGTCGCGGGTTGCAATGTCGGACGGCAGGTCGGCGGCGTTGAAGAACGGCCCGCGCGAGGTCCCGCCGCGCATGAACAGACAGGGGATGGCCGTTTGCATCGATTGTGCCCGACATTGGCTGCGAACCATCATGTTGTACGCGCGCAGCGCCGGTTCGCCAGAACGCCAGGACTATATCAGCTATTACCGGCCCGTATGGCGGCAAATTGCCGGCCGCGGCGCAGGCGCTCAGCCCAGCACCTCGCCGATCAGCGTCTCCAGCAGCTCCTTCGTCAGGCGCGCCAGCGCGGTCGGCCGCTTGTTGCCGGCGCTGACGACGCACAACACGGTCATGATCTGCGGATCGACCAGGGTCCGCATGGTCAGCACGCCAGGCCCGGCCAGGGCCGCGACGCCGCTGGCGGTCAGGACCGCGTGGCCGTAGCCGGCGCGGACGAGGTCGATGATCGAGGGTATGCTCGAGACCTCCCAGGCAATATCGAGCTTGATCCCGGCAAAGGCCGCCTGGGTCTCGAGCAGGCGCCGCATGGTGTGCACCCGCTCCGGCACGATCAGCGGATAGCGGCCAAGCTCGCGCAACGGCAGCGGGTCTGCATCGCCGCACGGCCTTGCGGCCTTTCGCCACCGCGCTGACCAGCCCCAGCGCCTCCTTGCGCAGCGGCGTGATGTCGAGCCCCTGCTGCGCTTCCGGATTGTAGACGAGCCCGGCATCGATCCGGCCGCTCGTCACCCACTCGACGACATGCGAGGACAGTCCCTCGACCACTGCCAGCCGGCTGGTCGGAAACTCGGCCTTGAAGCGGTCGATCAGCGGCACGGTCAGGATCCGGCCGATGCTCGGCGGCAAGCCGACCGTCACCTTGCCGGCCGGCACGTCGCGGCAGGCGCCCAGGTCCTGGCGGGCGTGCGCCACCGACTGCAGGATGGCGACGCTGTGCTCGAACAGCCGCTTGCCGGCCTCCGTCAACGCCACGCCGCGGCCGTTGCGCACGAACAGATAGTCGCGCAACTCCGTCTCCAGCGCCCTGACCTGCCGGCTCAGCGCCGGCTGCGCGACATCGAGCACGGTCGCGGCCTTGCTGAAGCTGCCCAGCTCCGCCACCTGCACGAAGTACTCGAGTTGCTTGAGGTTCATTGGGCCTTGGATTGTGAGGCGAAACGATCGAGCGCAGCTTCAGCGGGTGGCGCTGGATGTCTTGCCGGCGATTGCCGCCAGCGCCGGATAGACGAGGCCAAGTCCGATGCCGAATGCGACGCCGTTGAGCAGAAAGCCGTTCCGCAACCGCAGAATGTTGCCGTCGATCAGCAGGCCGCCGAGGATCGGCTGGCCCTTGAGCAGCGCCACCACGAGCCAGCTGCCGAGCAGCATCGGAAACAGCATACCGAATACGAGGCCCTTGAGCCATCCCCGGTCACCCGGCATCGCGATCATGGAGAAATGCGAACGCGATGCCCCAGATACCGCCCCAGAACGCCTGGTTCACGATCGTCGGCAGTCCGCGCGCAGCGGCCGCCGGCGCGAAGTTCCACGGCACGCCCGACAACGGAACACCGAGCTGCTTCATGACCAGGTACATGCCCTGGTGAAACACCAGGACGGCGATCACCCCGGCCAGGAAGCCAATGATGATCCTGTTCAGCGCCGTCGGCATCCAGGCCTCGCTCCTGCCATCGTCGATTACGATCCCGATCGTGCCATGGCTGCCGCGATCCTCCAATACCGGGCTCCCGGAGGCGGCGGCGGGACGCCGGGGACGACCGCGACCGCCGGGCGGCCGTCGAGCGTGCCGGTCCCCATCGAAATCCGCCAGCTTTTCCCCTATAGTCATCGTGAAGGTATCCGAACCCGAGGAACTAACGACCCATGCCCATGGAAGCCAGCGACATCGAGAAGCTGATCCGAGCCAGGTTTCCGGATGCCGAGATCGTCATCAAGGATCTTGCCGGCGACGGCGATCACTTCGCGGCCCATGTCGTCACGCCGGCGTTCAAGGGCAAGTCGCGAGTGCAGCAGCACCAGATGGTCTACGAGGCGCTCGGCGGCCGCATGGGCGGCGTGCTGCATGCGCTGGCACTGACGACCGCCGCACCACAGGATTGACTTGAAATCGCTCGCCAAGTCATCTTGCCGCCCGGCTTGGCGCACCCCACTTGCCGCGTGATGGCCATCGGCGCCACGGAACAAGCAAAGGATCACGACCCAATGACCGACCAGACGGCCGTCCATGACTGGATCCGCAAGACCATCGCCAACAATGACGTGGTGCTGTTCATGAAGGGCACCGCCAAGTTCCCGCAGTGCGGTTTCTCGGCGCAAGTCGCGCAGATGCTGAACCACTTGGGCGTACCCTACAAGGACGTCAACGTGCTCGACGACATGAGCATCCGCGAGGGCATCAAGACCTTCACCAACTGGCCGACCATTCCGCAGCTCTACGTCAAGGGCGAGTTCGTCGGCGGCTGCGACATCGTCCGCGAGATGTTCCAGCAGGGCGAATTGCACCAGCTGATCCATGAGAAGGGCATCCCCCACACCAACCACAGCCACCACGCGTGATTGAGTGCGAATAGCCGATAGGCTATGGCCAGCAGGGACGCGCAGGCGCGATCCCGTTGGCAATCGGCTTGAGGCTATTGGCGCCAATTCATGACCCTCGGCGGCCGACGATTTCTGCTCAGCCTCGCCATCGTCGGCGCCAGCGTTTGCCTGGCGCTCGGCGTCAATCTGCCGATCATCAAGCTGACGAAATACGTGTTCTGGTCGACGGAGCACTCGCTGATCTCGACGGTGCGCGCGTTGATCCGCGACGGCCAGCTGTTCCTCGGCTTCACAGTGTTGGTGTTCTCGATCGTCTTCCCGGTGCTGAAGCTGTTGTACCTGCTGCTGGTCTCGACGCTGCCGGTGCTCGAGATCAAGCGGCAGGGGCGGCGGCTGCGGGCGCTGGAGTGGCTCGGCAAGTGGTCGATGCACGACGTGCTCGTGCTGGCGCTGACGATCTTCTTCATCAAGAGCCAGGGCATCTATGACGCCGCCAGCCTGTCGGGCGTCTATTTCTTCACCGCCGCCGTGATGCTGATGATCCTGTCGTATGCCTGGCTCAGGATCGACGGCGGCGAGGCGGTGCTGTCCGCCGACGACGCCAAGGCTGCGCCCGAGGACGCGCCGATCTCGATCTTCCGCAATTTCGGGTTGAGCTTTCTGATCATCCTCGCGACGGTGTTCTTCGCCCTTGGCATCATCCTGCCGGTGATCCGCTTCACCACCGTCTACGTGTGGACCAACGAGCACTCGATCGCGACGATCATCTGGGCGCTCTACCGCAACCAGGAGTTCTTCCTGTGCGCCGTATTGTTCGCGTTCTCGATCTTTTTCCCGTTCCTCAAGCTGTTCTACCTGCTCACCCTCGTCACCTCGCCCGACCTCGACCCGGCGTTCCGAGCCCGCAGCATCTCGACCATGGAATGGCTCGGCCGCTACTCGATGACCGACGTGATGGTGCTGGCGCTGATGATCTTCTACGTGAACTCGTCCGGCTACACCGAGGCGAGCGTCCTGCCCGGCGTCTACTTCTTCGCCGCGTCCGCGCTGATGACCATGCTCGCCTATGGCTGGGCCAATGGCGTGGCGCCTCGCCGCGTCGCCGCGCGCCCGCCGGTCGCCGGCTGACCATCGGCCGCGCGGCCCGGTTGCCCCGCAATGATCGGCGCCCAGGTCCGGCATTCGGCCGACGTCGTTAACGGCGCCTTAGACCGCATCGACTAGTGTCCCGGGCAATCCGGGAGTTGAAGGCGATGCAACCGCCAGAGCCGATCGACGTCTCGATCGTCGTCGTCAGCTACAATACGCGGGCGCTTACGCTCGCCTGCCTCAATTCGATCGCGGTCGAGACGAGTTGCCGCTACCAGATGCTGGTCGTCGACAATGCTTCGGGCGACGGCTCGGCCGAGGCGCTCCGCGCCCACCCGCTCGGCCGCGACACTATCGCATCGGCCGTGAACCTGGGATTTGCCCGCGCCAACAACCTTGCCGCCGCCGGCGCGGACGGCGAATTCATCCTGCTGCTCAATCCCGACACCGTCGTTCTCGACGGCGCCATCGACCGCCTCGTCGCCTTTGCCCGCGCCAACCCGGCGGCCGGGATCTGGGGCGGCCGCACGCTGTTCGCCGATCGCAGCCTCAATCCGTCGTCGTGCTGGGGCCGGATGACGCCCTGGAACCTCCTCTGCCGGGCCACCGGACTGACCGGCCTGTTCCCCGGCTCGCGATTGTTCAACGGCGAGGCCTACGGCGGCTGGCGGCGCGGTTCCGTCGCCCGCGTCGACATCGTCTCCGGATGCTTCCTGATGATCCGGCGCTCGCTGTGGCTCGAGCTCGGCGGCTTCGACCCGGCCTTCTTCATGTATGGCGAGGAGGCCGATCTGTGCCTGCGCGCGCGCAAGCTCGGGTATCGGCCGATGATCACGCCGGCGGCGACGATCATCCATATCGGCGGCGCCTCCGAGCGCACCCGCACCGGCAAGATGATCAAGCTGCTGGCCGCCAAGTCGATGCTGATCAGCCGGCACTGGCACCCGCTGCTGCGACCGCTCGGGCATGGCTTGACAGCGCTGTGGCCGTTGTCGCGGTGGCTCGCGCTGCAGGGGCTGGCGCTGGTGCGTCCGAGCCCGGATCGCCTGGAGGCGGCAGCCGTCTGGCGCGACATCTGGCGGGCGCGGGCGACGTGGCTCGGCGGCTATGACGCGGCGCCGGCCGGCCCTGCCGCCGACGCCGCGCCATCAACGGCGCGTTAACCATGAACCACCTACTGTCGCAGTCCGATCTCAGACAAGCCCTGGACGAAACCGCGAGCATGACCGACGACGCCCTCGATCAAGCGCCCCGGAGCATGCCCGCAGCCGCCGCGGGCGCCCGCAAGCGCTTCACCATCGCGACGCTGGTCAACAACCGCACCCACTACGACGAGATGCTGGCCTCGTTCGCGGAAGGCGGCTTCGATCGCCGCGATTGCGAGTACCTCTACGTCGACAATACCGGTTCGGGGCAGACCTGCGCCTACCGCGGCCTCGACCGGATGCTGGCCGAGGCCCGCGGCGATTTCGTCATCCTTTGCCACCAGGACGTCAGGATCGTCGACGACGGACGCCACGAGCTCGAGGCGCGCCTCGCCGAGATCGAGGCCCTCGATCCGGCGTGGGCGATCGTCGGCAATGCCGGCGGCATCGCCCCCGGCCGGCTCGCGATCCGGATCTCCGATCCGCACGGATCCAATCGCCACGTCGGCACCCTGCCGGCGAAGGTGATGAGCCTCGACGAGAATTTCATGGTCGTGAAGCGCTCGGCCAGGCTGTCGTTCTCGCGCGACCTCTCCGGCTTCCACTTCTACGGCGCCGATCTGTGCCTGGTGGCCGACGTGCTCGGCTACTCCGCCTACGTCGTCGACTTCCATCTCGAGCACCTGAGCGCGGGCATCAAAGGCGCCTCGTTCGCGGCGATGGAGGAGGCGTTCCGCGCCAAGTGGTGCCGCGCCTTCCGGCCGCGCTTCCTGCAAACCACCTGCAGCCTCGTCGGCCTTGCCGGCGACAGCTTCGCCGGGCTCCTCGGCCGGGTCGCCGGTCCGCCGCTCGCCCGCCTCTCGAAGCGGCTGCCGTCGGCCAGCGGCTGGACCCGCAAGTCAGCCTGATGACGACCACCGCCACAGCAGCCGATCCGGATGCCCTGCCGACCGGCCGGCGCTTGCGGCGCCAGATCGGCATGCAGAGCGCCATGCTGCTTTCCGGCTTCGCCTTGGCGCAGCTGTGCTCGTTCGCCCGCAACGCCATCATCGGCTACGGCCTGTCGCGTGGCGACTTCGGCATCGCCGCCACCATCACCATCGCGCTGCAGATGCTCGAGACGCTGAGCGACCTCGGCGCCGAACGCCTGCTGGTGCAGGCTACCGACGGCGACGACCCGCGCTTGATGGCCGCCGCCCACGCGAGCCTGGTCGCACGCGGGCTCTTCACCGGCGGCCTGCTCTATCTGGCGGCCGGCGCCATCGTCGATTTCTTTTCGGTCCCGGCCGCCGCCGGCGCGTTCCAGCTCGCCGCGCTGGTCCCGGCCCTCAAGGGCCTCATGCACCTCGACTCGCGCCGCCAGCAGCGGACGCTGCAGAACCGCAACTACCTGCTGGTCGAGGTGGTGCCGCAAGTCCTGGCGCTGATCGCCACCGTCCCGATGCTGCGCTGGACCGACAGCTACCTGGCGGTGGTCTGGCTCTCGATCCTGCAGGCCGCGCTGTCGGTATTGTCGTCGCACTGGCTGGCGGCGCGGCCGTATCGGCTGGGGTTCGCGCCGGCGTTGCTGAAGCGCCTGGTCGAATTCGGCTGGCCGATCTGGCTCAGCGCATTTCCGCTCGTCGTCGTCTACCAGGGCGACCGCATCATCGTCGGGCGGCTATTGGGCATGGATGCGCTCGCCGGCTATTCCGCCGCGTTCATGGTGGCGATGGTGCCTGGCCTGCTGGCGGCCAAGGTCGCGCACGCGCTGGTGCTGCCGCTGCTGTCGTCGGTGCGGACCGACGCCGCCGCCTTCATGCAGCGCTACCTGATCACGTTCGAGGGCGCCTGCGTCGCGGCTGCCGCCTATCTCGTCGCATTCGTGGCCGCCGGCGGCGAGGTGCTGGTGCTGGCATTCGGCAGCAACTACGCCGGACTTTCGACCGTCATCGGCTGGCTCGCGGCGATGTGGGCCCTGCGCATGGCGCAGGCGGTGCCCGGCATGGCCCTGATGGCACAGGGCGACAACCGGCCGCTGCTCACCGCCGGCCTGATCCGAGCCAGCGCGCTCGCCCTCGCCTGGGCCGCGGCGGCGTTCGGCCACGGCTTGGCGGGTGTCGCCGCGGCCGGCGTCGCCGGCGAGCTCGCCGCGATCGCGTACGTGCTCGTGCGCACCGCCCGCGACGCCGCCGGCATCGCGCGCGCCACAATGCTGCGAGCGCTCTATCCGATGCTTGCCGGCATCGCCGCCGCCGGCTGCGTCGAGGCCTTGCCCATGAACGGCAGCCCGTGGCTGTCGCTGCCGGTTGCACTCGGCCTCGTCGCTTCCGCGGTGCTGGCCGGGTTCGCGCTGATGCCGGGCATCCGCCGCTTCATCGAGGACCATCTGCACCACGGCGGCGCGCCGGCGCCAGCCGCCGGCGCGCCGCCCGCGACCATGGAGAGCCAGTATGCCGCAGCGCGCAGTTAAGCCCGCTCGCACCTTCGACGGCATTGTCTGCATCGGCGGCGAGGATTGGTGGTACCACAACCGCGGCCATTTCGATTTCCAGATCATGCGGCGACTGGCGCAGCGCTGGCCGGTGCTGTTCGTCAACTCGCTCGGCGTGCGCATGCCGAGCCTCAAGGACAATCACCTGTTCCTGCAGCGCATCGGCCGCAAGCTCAGGAGCCTCGGCAACGGGCTGGTCAATGTCGAGAACCAGTTCTGGGTGTTCTCGCCGGTGATGGTGCCGGGCGCCACCGGCCAGAAGCTGTCGAGCTGGGCGCTCGGGCCGCAGATCAGGCTCGCCGCCGCCCACGCCGGCATCCGCAATCCGGTGCTCTGGATCCACTGCCCGGCCGGCGCCGCGCTCGCCAGCGACTATCCATGCGCGGCAACCGTGATGCAGCGCACCGACCGGTTCGAGGCATTCCCCGAGGCCGACCCGGCAGTGGTCGGATTGCAGATCGCCCGGCTGAAGGCCAGCGCCGACCTCGCCATCTATGCGAGCCCCGCGCTGATGGCCGACGAGCGCGGCGAGGTGCGGGCGCAGGCGCTGGTGACGCACGGCGTCGATCTCGACATGTTCGCCGCCGCCGGCGATTGGTCGCTGCCCGCCCCAACCGATATCGCGCACGTATCGCGGCCCCGTATCGGCTTCATCGGCGGCATCGACGCCCACACCTTCGGCATCGACCTGTTCCTCGGCGTCGCCCGCGCCATGCCGCAGCATCAGTTCGTGATGGTCGGCGGCTGCTCGCTTCCCGACGGCTGGTGCGGCCTTGCCAACGTGCACTTCACCGGCCGCAAGCCATATGACGAGGTGGCGCGGTACATGGCGGCGATGGACGCGCTGATCATGCCCTGGAACGAAAGCGAATGGATCAAGGCCTGCAACCCGATCAAGCTCAAGGAATACCTGGCGGTCGGCCGGCCCGTGGTCAGCACCGATTTCCCGGCAATCGGCGAGTGGCGCGACCTGCTGGCGGTGGCCGACGATGTGCCAGGCTTCGTCGCGGCGATCCGCGCCGCATTGTCTGCGCCACGACCGAATCGCGATGACGTTCTGCGCCGCCTGCGTCCCGAATCATGGAATGCCAAGGCCGACGACGTCCGTCGCGCCCTGTTCGGCCTCGGCCTGGTGTTCGCCGAAGGCGCGGCCGGTCGTCGCGGCGCCGCCTGATTGCGCTGCTGCGAAAAGCAGTTAACCTCCGCCGGGCGGCAAACGTGGACCGTTTGCCTTTTGCACGTCCCGGCGGGTGTGCTACCACGCCTTCGAGTGACATATTGTGTCGCGCAGCGGCCGTATTCCTACGGTGCGCCGGCAATGCAAGGAGGGGCGTGAACAAGATGGCCGAGCGTCGCGCGAGCTACGATTACGCGGACATCCTGGCCTGCGGGCGGGGCGAGTTGTTCGGACCTGGCAACGCGCAGCTGCCGCTGCCGCCGATGCTGATGTTCGAGCGCATCACGCACGTCTCGGAAGCCGGCGGCGCGCATGGCAAGGGCCAGGTCGTGGCCGAGTTCGACATCGCCGGGAATGCGCAGACCGATTGGTTTTTCTCCTGCCATTTCAAGGGCGATCCGGTCATGCCGGGCTGTCTTGGCCTCGATGCCTTGTGGCAGCTCACCGGCTTCTTCCTGGGCTGGCTCGGCGCGCCGGGGCGCGGCCGTGCCCTGGGCGTCGGCGAGGTGAAGTTCACCGGCATGGTGGTGCCCACGACGAAGAAGATCGAGTATGTGATCGACATGAAGCGCGTGATCCTGCGCAAGCTGAAGCTCGGAATCGCAGATGGTGTGATGAAGGCCGACGGGCAGGTGATCTATACTGCCACCGATCTGAGGGTCGGTCTGTTCGAGGCGGCGGATTCGGCTCCGGCGAGCGCCTGAGACGAGTGACGGCGGCAACATCGAGCGCCACTTGGGGTACCAAAAGGAACTACTCATGCGACGCGTCGTCGTTACCGGAATGGGCATTATCTCGTCGATCGGCAACAGCACGCAGGAAGTGCTGGCGTCGCTGCGCGAGGCGAGGTCCGGCATCGTGGCCGCCGAAAAATACAAGGAGCTCGGCTTTCGCTGCCAGGTGCACGGCGCACCGCAGATCGCCTGGGAAGGCATGGTGCCGCGCAAGCCGAAGCGGTTCATGAACGCCGGCATGGCCTGGAACTACATCGCCATGGAGCAGGCGATCCGCGATTCCGGCATCTCGGAGAAGGAAGTGCAGGACGAGCGCACCGGAATCATCATGGGCTCCGGCGGCCCGTCGACGATTGCCATCGTGGCCGCCGCCGACGTCACTCGCTCGGCCGGCACGCCGAAGAAGATCGGGCCGTTCGAGGTGCCGAAGGCGATGTGCTCGGGGCCATCGGGCGTGCTTGCGACCGCCTACCAGGTGCACGGCGTCAACTATTCGATCTCGTCGGCGTGCGCGACCTCGGCGCATTGCATCGGCAACGCCGCCGAGTTGATCCAGTGGGGCAAGCAGGACGTCATGTTCGCCGGCGGCTGCGAGGAGCTCGACTGGACGCTGTCGAACATGTTCGACGCGATGGGTGCGATGTCGACGAAATTCAACTCCACCCCGGCACGCGCCAGCCGCGCCTATGACAAGGATCGCGACGGCTTCGTCATCGCCGGCGGCGCCGGCGTGGTCGTGCTCGAGGAGTACTCCCGCGCCAAGGCGCGCGGCGCCAAGATCTACGGCGAGCTGGTCGGCTACGGCGCGACCTCGGACGGCTTCGACATGGTGGCGCCGTCCGGCGAGGGTGCCGCGCGCTGCATGCGACAGGCGCTCAAGGGGTTCGATGGCCGCGGCATCGGCAAGGTCGACTACATCAACCCGCACGCGACCGCCACGCCGGTGGGCGATGCGCGCGAGATCGACGCGATCCGGGAAGTGTTCGGCAAGGACATCCCTGCGATTTCGGGCACCAAGTCTCTGACCGGCCATTCGCTCGGCGCCATCGGCGTGCAGGAGACAATCTTTTCGCTGCTCATGATGAACAACGGCTTCATCTGCGAAAGCGCCAACATTGATGAAATAGATCCGGCATTCGTCGACTTGCCCATCGTACGCAAGCGCCAGGATGATGTATCGCTTAACTGTGTCATCTCTAATAGCTTCGGATTTGGCGGAACCAATGCCACTTTGGCATTCCGCCGGGCCGAAAGTTAACATTGCAGCTGCTCGGTGGTATCCACCGAGGCCTCGGCCTCCGTCGAGGCAGTGAAGCATGCGGCTATACAAGAACGGAACCGGCTGGTTCGAAGTTCATTCGCGTAGACTACGTTCGAGATCAGGAGCTTCCATGACCGAGATCGACATCGCCAGACCGGGCCCGCTGATGGCCGGCAAGCGTGGATTGATCATGGGCGTCGCCAACGATCGGTCGATCGCCTGGGGTATCGCCCGCGTGCTGGCCGGACAGGGCGCCAAGCTCGCCTTCACCTACCAGGGCGATGCCTTCGGCCGCCGGGCCATCCCGCTCGCGCAATCGGTCGGCTCCGAGATCATCGAGCCGTGCGATGTCAGCGATCTCGCCAGCGTCGATGCGGTGTTCGAGCGGATCAAGTCGACCTGGGGCGGGCTCGACTTCGTCGTCCATGCCCTGGCCTTCTCCGACCGCCGCGAGCTCGCCGGCCGCTATGCCGACACCAGCCGCGACAACTTCACCAATACCATGGTGATCTCGTGCTTCTCGTTCACCGAGATCGCCAAGCGGGCCGCCGCGATCATGCCCGCGGGCGGCTCGCTGCTGACGCTGACGTTCGGCGGCGCGACCAAGGTCGTGCCATCCTACAACGTCATGGGCATCGCCAAGGCCGCGCTCGAGGCCAGCGTTCGCTATCTCGCCAGCGATTTCGGCCCGCAGGGCGTGCGCGTCAATGCGCTCTCCGCCGGCCCGATGCGGACGCTCGCCGGCTCCGGCGTGTCGGATGCCCGCGTGATCTTCAACTACCAGAAGGACCATGCGCCGCTGCGGCGGACACCGACGCTGGACGAGGTCGGCGGTGCCGCGCTCTACCTGCTTTCGCCGCTGTCGGGCGCGGTGACGGGCGAGGTCCATTTCGTCGACTGCGGCTATTCCACCGTCGCCATGCCGACGCTGGAAGCGCTCAAGGCGCAGGATGCCGATGCCCATGGCGCTGGACGCAAGGCCAGCGAGGCGGCAGAGTAGCCCCCGACCAGAGGCCGTCCGGCGAGACTAGTGTCCCGTTCGCGAAGTTCGTCACCATTCGCGGCGACCATTGTACGAACTTCGCGAACGATAAGGACACTAGCAAGCCATTGGTCCTAATGTGATTCAAATTCCGAAGTTCGCGACCGGGTGTTGCCGGGAGGTGAATGCGAACTTCGGAATCATCACACTAGCGCCGGCGGCACGACACGGGATCTCGAAAGCATGCCGGCATTGCGCTTCTTCGGCGGACTGTTCCTGCTGATCGGGACGGTGATCCTCATTGCCGACCTGACCAACGCACGTTGGGTCATGGCGAACGGATTGACCGTGCCGCTGGCGAAGCACTGGGCGAGCCTCTCCCCGTCCTCGCTCGCCGCCAGCCAGCGGGCGATCCAATCGGCCAGCCCGCTGCTGTGGGACCCGATCGCGAAGTCGCTGCTGAAGATCCCGGCGTGGAGCTGGTTCGCGCTGATCGGTGTCATGCTGGCATGGATCGGGCGGCGGCGGCGCCGGGTCAACATCTTCCTCAATTGAGCGGCTCGCGCTCAAGCATCGTTGACAGTATTGTGACTGCCGGCAGGTGCTGCAATGCAGCATCCTCGCCCCATATTGCATCGTGTTGCCGCAGGCAATGAATTCAAAGCTCGAGGACGATACCGATGTTCTTCAGGAAATCCGTCAGCTTGCCGACCGCCGCCACCGCGCTGCCGGGGCGGACCCAGCCGATTGCCACCGCCAGCACCCATTTCATCTCCGACCGGCCGCTGAAGGGGCCGTATCCGCCGGGGAGTGAGACCGCGATGTTCGGCCTCGGCTGCTTCTGGGGCGCCGAGCGCAAGTTCTGGCAGCTTGGCAGCGGCGTGTGGGTAACCGCGGTCGGTTACGCCGGCGGCATCTCGCCCAATCCGACCTACGAGGAGGTGTGCTCGGGCCGGACCGGCCACAACGAGGTGGTCCGCGTCGTGTTCGATCCGAGCCTGATCACCTACGACAAGCTGTTGGCGGTCTTCTTCGAGTCGCATGATCCGACCCAGGGGATGCGCCAGGGCAACGATGTCGGCACGCAGTATCGCTCCGGCATCTATACCTACGGCGCCGCCCAGCGGGCGGCGGCGGAAGCGGCCAAGGCGGCCTATGGCCGCGTGCTCGCCGCCAACGGCTATGGCCCGATCACCACCGAGATCGTCGAGGCGCCGGAGTTCTATTTCGCCGAGGACTATCATCAGCAGTACCTGGCCAAGGTGCCGCATGGCTATTGCGGGCTCGGCGGCACCGGGCTGTCGTGCCCGGTCGGGGCCGGCGTCAGGGCCGCGGAATGATCACCATAGGCGGTCGCGGCGGCGCGTTGACGTTACAGCACGACGTCCAGCTGTCGCCCGACCGCAACACTGCCGCAATCGCTGTGTCCATATGACGCCGATTGCTCGAATTTTCGTGCCGGCGGATTTGCCTTGAACCGGGCAAGCAGGGTATCGGTCGTCGTTAGCCGACAACTCGACGCTGGCCGATCGGCTGCGCAGACTAATGGGGGCTGAAGATGTCCGCGATGCGACGGTGGCTTTTGGGGGCGGTGGCCGGTATGGCCTTGACGCAGGGTCTGCCGCTGCAGGCCGAGGAGACCACGGCACCGACAGGCGCGGAGCAAGCGCCGGTAGCCTCGGTCGCAGATACCACGCCGGTGACGCCTGCGGTGGAGACCGCGCCGGCAGCGACGGCGGTGACCGCGCCGGCAGCGGCGGCCGCGGAGACTGCTCCGGCGCCGGCCGTGTCGCCGATCCAGCAGCTGGTGCTGCAGGATCTCGCCAATAGCGGCCGCAAGTCGGTCGAGGCGGCGGACCGCTCCACACTGACCGCATTCTATGGCACGCCGGGCCGCGAGCTGCTTTGGGTCACGTCATCCGGACTGACGCCGCGCGCCACTGCCGTCATCGGCGAGATTCGCAAGGCCGCCGACTGGGGCTTGAGCCCCGCCAGCTTCGATACACCCGATCCGCAGGCGCCGCTGTCGACGCCCGAGGCGGTCGCCGCCGCCGAGGTCCGCATCTCGCTCGCGGTGCTGAAATACGCCCGGCATGCCCGCGGCGGCCGCATCGACGTCAGCCAGCTTGGCCGCAACGTCGACCAGAAGCCGCCCCTGCTCGAGCCGGGCGCGGTTCTGGGCGGCATTGCCGCCGCGCCGCAGCCGGACAAATATTTGACCGGGCTGCACCCGAAGCACCCGCAATTCGCGAAGTTGCGCCAGGCGCTGCTGGCCTCGCGCAAGCCGGCTGCCGCGGAACCGCCGAAGGCCGCCGGTGCCGACATCAAGTTGCCGAGCGGGCCGCGCATCAAGCCCGGCCAGAGCCATCCGCAGGTGGCGCTGCTGCGCCAGCGTCTGGGGGTCGCCAATGACGGAGCCTCCGCGCAATCCCTGGATCAATCGCTGGCGGCCGCGCTGCGCGAGTTCCAGGAGTCGAAGGGCATCGAGCCCGACGGTGTGCTGAACAACGTTACCCGCACCGCGCTCAATGGCGTCGCCAGGCCCGCAGCAACAGCCGGCGAGAGCACCCAGCGCATCCTGGTCAACATGGAGCGCTGGCGGTGGCTGCCCGAGGACTTGGGCCAGATCTACGTCTGGGACAACATTCCCGAGTACCGGATGCGGGTGATGAAGGCCGACAAGGCGATCCACAGCGAGACCATCATCGTCGGCAAACCCAGTACACCGACGCCGATGTTCTCGGCCGACATGAAATACGTGATTTTCCATCCGACCTGGGGCGTGCCGGATGGCATCAAGATGAACGAGCTGGCGCCGTCTCTGCGCAACAGCTCCAGCTTCTGGGGCGGATCGGACCCGGCGGTCCTGCGTCGCCACAACCTGAGGGTCAGCTACAACGGCCGGCCAGTCGATCCGAGCAGCGTCGACTGGGGGTCGGTCGATATCCGCAACTTCCAGTTCACGCAGCCGCCGAGCGCCAGCAACGTGCTCGGCGTGGTCAAGTTCCGCTTCCCGAACAAGCATGACGTCTATATGCACGACACGCCCGAGCGGGAGTTGTTCTCGCGGGCCGACAAGGCGTTCAGCCATGGTTGCATGCGGGTGCAGAACCCGCGGCGGCTGGCTGAGGTGCTGCTGGCCGAGGACAAGGGCTGGTCGTCGGCGCAGGTTGGCAATGCCATCGCCGCCGGCGCGACGCAGGAAGTGACGCTGACGAAGCAGATCCCGGTGCACGTCACCTATTTCACCGCGGTAGTCGACGAGCAGGGCCATCTCAAGACGTTCGGCGATATCTACGGCCATGACAGCCGTATCGCCTCGGCACTCGAGGGCAAGCCGATCAAGCTGATCGCGCAGAGCGATCCGGGCGTTGCCGCCGAGCGCGAGGTTCGCCGCAAGACCGCCCGCGCCAAGTCGGGCTCGGGCGGTGGCTCGCTGTTCGACATCTTCTCCGGCCTTGCCGGCAACTGACGCGCTTCTCGCTGCCGCCGGCCCCGCCAATTGGCAGGGGCCGGTCGGCGGCGAGCGGCATTGCAATCAGAATTCAGCCCTCGCCGGCCGCTGCAGCAGCCGCTCGATGGCGGCATCGACGCTGACGCGGCCCTCCAGGATGTCGTCGACCGCGGTGGCGATCGGCATCTCCGTGCCGTACCGGCCGGCAAGCCCGGCGACGACGCTGGCGGTGAATGCGCCCTCGCTCGTCCCTCGCTGATGCCCCAGGATGTCGGCGACGCTCCTGCCTTCGCCGAGCCCCTGCCCGAGGCGATAGTTGCGCGACTGCGCGCTGGAGCAGGTCAGCACCAGATCGCCGAGGCCGGACAGGCCGCCGAGCGTTTCCGCACGCGCGCCCATGGCCCGTCCGAGCCGCGTCAACTCGGCAAACGCGCGCGCGATGAGGGCGGCGCGGGCGCTCTCGCCGAGCCGCCTGCCCGCGACGATGCCACAGGCGATCGCCAGCACGTTCTTGATTGCGCCGCCGACCTGGACGCCGACCAGATCATCGGAGAGATAAAGCCGGAAGGTCGGCAGGCTGATCGCGTCCGCCGCTTCCGCCGCCACCTCGATCGAGCGCGCCGCCATCGTCACCGCGGTCGGCAGCCCGCGCACCACGTCGTCGGCAAAGCTCGGGCCCGAGAGCACCAGCGGCTCCGCCGACGGACAGGCGGCGGCGACGACATCGGTCATGAAGGCCGCGGTGCCACGCTCGAACCCCTTGGCGGTGATGACGAGGCGCACATCGGGCGCGAGATGTCCGCCGAACGCCTGCAGCACCGGGCGCACGGACTGTGCCGGCGTCGCCAGCAGGACGATGCGGCAGGACGCGAGGTCGGCCATCTCGGCGGTTGCCACGATGTCAGTCGAGAGCGCGATCCCGGGCAGCTTCGCCTCGTTGGCGTGGTCGCGATTGATCGCCGCGGCGGTCGCGGCATCGCGCAGCCATAGCGCCACGCCGCCGGCGCCACCGCTCGCTTTGGCGGCAACCTGTGCCAGCGCGGTGCCCCATGCACCCGCCCCGATTACGCCGATCCTCGGTTGCGACATCGCTGCCTCGCCCTCATGCCTTGGCGCCGTGGCGCCCATGTCCGAGCGCCGGCGCCGCCGCGGCATCGAGCGGCCAGCGCGCGCGGGGCGCGAATTCGAGCGGATCGGTCAGCCCGCGCGCCAGCCGCTCGGCGCCGGCCCAGGCGATCATGGCGCCGTTGTCGGTGCACAGCGCGGCCGGCGGCACGTGCAGGGACCATCCCCACTCGGCGGCGACCGCCTCGAGCCCGGCGCGCAATCGCCGGTTGGCGGCGACGCCACCGGCGATCACCAGCTGTGGCGCCATCGCGCCCGGGGCCAGGGACTGTGCCCAGCGGAACGCCTTCCGGCAGCGATCGGCGACACTCTCGGTCACCGCCGCCTCGAAGCCCGCGCACAAATCCGCGACATCCTGCGCCGAGGGCTCGCCGAGCTCCTGCGCCCGGCGACGGACCGCCGTCTTCAGTCCGGCAAACGAGAAGTGCGGCTCGTCGCGGCCGAGCATCGGCCGCGGCAGGTCGAAGCGCGCCGGATCCCCGCGCAGTGCCGCGCGCTCGACACTGGGGCCACCCGGCTGCTCGAGCCCGAGGAGCTTCGCCGTCTTGTCGAACGCCTCGCCCAGCGCATCGTCGATGGTGGTCGCGATCCTGATGTACCTGCCGACGCCCTCGACGGCGAGGATCTGGGTGTGACCGCCCGAGACCAGCAGCAGGAGATAGGGCGGCGGCAAGCCCTCGGTGAGCCCGACGGTCAGCGCGTGCGCCTCGAGGTGATTGATGGCAAGCAGCGGCTTGCCGGCCGCGAAGGCCAGCGCCTTGGCGGTGGTGAGCCCGACGATCAGCCCGCCGATCAGGCCGGGCCCGGCGGTTGCAGCAACGCCATCGACATCGTCGAGCGTCACGCCGGCCACGCTCAGCGCGTCGCGGATGATCTCGTCCAGGCACTCGACGTGGGCCCGGGCGGCGATCTCCGGCACCACGCCGCCGAACGGCCGATGCTGCGCCCACTGCGAGCGCACCACGTTCGACAGGATGCGGCCGCGGCCTTGAGGGTCGCGCGCGACCACCGCGGCCGCGGTCTCGTCGCAGCTCGTCTCGATGCCGAGCACGACCATCTCCCGACCGCTGCTTGCGCCTGCCGCCACCGACCGCACCCTTCTGCCGCTAAACGTTTGCCTTGCCGCCCGCGGATGGGGCATTAAGGCGGGATCATTTATGACCGCTCGCGCCCGAGCGCTACCATCCGGGGACGACGACGTGCAAGCAGACCCGCGATCAGGGGCAGCGCCGATCCGCATCGGCACCCGCGGCTCGCCGCTCGCCTTGTGGCAGGCGCACGAGACGCGCCGCGCGCTGACGGCCGCGCACGGGCTGGCCGAGGACCGCTTCGAGATCGTCGTGATCAAGACCTCGGGCGACCGCATCCAGGACCGGCCGCTGTCGGAGGTCGGCGGCAAGGGCTTGTTCACCAAGGAGATCGACGAGGCACTGGTTGCCGGCGCCATCGACATCGCGGTGCATTCGATGAAGGACCTGCCAACCGTCCTGCCGGATGGCTTCGCGATCGCCGCGGTGCTGCCGCGTCACGATGTCCGCGACGCCTTCGTCAGCCTGAAATACCCATCGCTGGCCGCGATGCCGCAAGGCGCGAAGCTCGGCACCTCGTCATTGCGGCGGCAGGCACAGGTGCGGCACCTGCGCCCCGACCTCGAGGTCGTCGGCTTTCGCGGCAACGTGCAGACGCGACTGCAGAAGCTCGCCGACGGCGTCGCCGATGCCACGCTGCTCGCCTGCGCCGGGCTCGAGCGGCTCGGCATGGGCGAGCGCATCACCGCCCGCATCGAAACCACCGCGATGCTGCCGGCAGTGGCACAGGGCGCCATCGCCGCCGTCGCCCGGGTCGACGACGAAACGGCGATGCAGCGGCTGTCAGCGATCGATCATCTGCCGAGCCGCACCTGCGTCGCCGCCGAGCGCGCCTTCCTCGCCGTCCTCGACGGCTCCTGCCGGACACCGATCGCGGGCCTTGCCACCCTGGCCGGCAGCGTCCTTACGCTGCACGGTCAGGTCCTGTCGCCCGACGGCCGCAAGGCGCTCGACTGCACCGACGCCGGTCCGGCGGCCGACGCCGTCGCGATCGGCGAGCGCGCCGGGCACGACCTGCTGCGGCGGGGCGCGGCGCGGCTGTTCGACGGGAGCGCTTGATGCGCCTGCTCGTGACGCGCCCGGAGGAAGATGCGGTCGCCTTCAAGGCGGAGCTGATCGCGCTCGGCCATCAGGTCACGATCGAACCCTTGCTCAAGATCTCGACCGAGGACGCCGACCCGATCGAGCTCGACGACGCGCAGGCGCTGATCGCCACCAGCCGCAACGGCCTGCGTGCGCTTGCGAAGACCCAGCAGCTGGAGGCGGCAAAACCGCTGCCGCTGTTTGCCGTCGGCCCAGGCACGGCAATGGTCGCGCGCGGGCTCGGCTTCACCAACATCGTCGAGGGTCCATCGAGCGCCCGCGAGCTGGTGCCGCTGGTCGCCGAGCATGCCGACGTCAACGCCGGCCCGCTGGTGCATCTCGCCGGCGATGCGGTGACCGAGGGCTTCGTCGACGAGTTGCATCGACTTGGTTTTTTCGTCACCCAGCCGATCGTCTATCGCACCGAGGTGGCGTCGCGGTTCGCCAGTCCGACCGTCGCCAGCATGCGCAACAAGCGCATCGACGGGGTGATCCTGCTGTCGCCGCGCACCGCCCAGGTGTATGTCGACCTCGTCCAGCTGCACAGCCTCGCTGTCGCCTGCCGGGACATCGTCCATTTCTGCATCTCGCAGGCGACCGCCGACCGGCTGGCCGGTCTCGAAGGCCTGCCGATCCGCATTTCGCCGCGGCCAAATCTTCAAGATATGCTTGCGCTTATCGGTGCTGCCGCGCCAAATACGCGCTGAGCCGAGGTAAACGGAAAATTTCCGTTGTCGTGCGACTGGCAGTGGCGCTAAGCCGCTACGGTGGCGCAGGTGCCCGTGCGGCGCCGACTAGAAACAATGGATTGCTAGTGTCCTTATCGTCGCGAAGTTCGCTCGGAGCCCACCGCGGAATGAAGCGAACTTCGCGGTCGGGACACTAGGCAGGGTGCGTAGCGGAGGTCTCAGTCGTCATGTCTGGCAGCAACGAAGGCTCGGGCAAGGGCCCGGCGAAGCCCACATCCGACACCGCGGCGGGCAAGAAGCCCTCGGCGATCATCGATCTCAAGGCAACCGAAGTGAAACCGACCGCGACCAAGCCGTCGCCTGAAGCGACCGGTACTGCCGGCGCCAAGGAGACCTCCGCCGCCGATACCAAAGCCGCCGGCACGCCGCCCGGCGCCGGCAGCAAGCCAGGCGATGCGAAGCCAACCCCGGCCGCCGCCCCAGCCGTCGTCGACGCCGCCCAAGAGCGCGGTACCGCCGGCGCCCGCCGCCAAGGCAGCGCGATCAGGCATCGGCATCGGCTCGATCGCGACCCACACGTTTGCCGGCATCGCCGGTGGTTTCCTGGCCCTGCTCGGCGCCGATGCCATCGCCCCGCAGCTGGGTCTCACCGGACCCGGCGCCGGCACCGCCGAGATGCAGCGCCGCATGGCCGCGGTCGAGGCGGCAGCCAAGGCGAAGCCGCCCGCGCCGTCGCCGGAGCTGGCGCAGAAACTCGCCGCCGCCGAGGCGCGGCTCGCCAAGGTCGAGGAGCTGGGCCGTGCATTGCCGGCGCTGACCGAGGAGCAAGCGAAACTCGCGGCGGAAGCCAAGGCGCTCACCGAGCAGGTCGCCAAGCCCGCGCCGGGCGCGGACGCGGAAAAGCTCGCCCGGCTCGAAGCCGTGCTGGCGACGCTCACCACCGCCGCCAATAGCGAGCAGGCCGGTCGCATCCCGCAGCTCGCCCAGATCTCCGGCAAGCTCGCCGACCTCGAAGCCTCGCTCGCCGCGCAGATGGCCGCCGCGCGCAAGAGCATCACCCAGGATGTCGAATCCCGCCTCGGACAGGCGACCGAAGCCGCCGAGCAGGCGCGCTCCGGCGTGCAGCGCATGGACCGCGAGCTCGGCACGATCAAGACCGAGGCCGCTCGCAACGGCCAGCGCATCGAGGGTATCGACCAGTCGCTGCGAGCGGCCCGCGACGAAGCCGCCGGCCTCAAGTCGACGGTCGACGGCCTCAAGTCCGAGGTCGCGAGCCAGCTGAAGACGGTCGCCCGCCCGCAGGACGTGTCGAGTGCGCTGGCGCCGATCAGCAGCAAGCTCGCCGCGGTCGAGCAGAACCTCGCCGGCGTGGTGAAGAGCGAGGACGACCGGAGGGCCAATGCCGAGCGCATCGTGCTGTCGCTCGAGCTCGCCAACCTGAAACGCGCGCTCGATCGCGGCGGCCAGTTCGCAGCCGAGCTGGCGGCGGTGCAGAAGATCGGCGGCGGCAAGCTCGATCTCAAGGCGCTCGAGGCCGCGAAGGACAAGGGCGTGGCGACCACCACCGCGCTTGCCAACGACTTCCGGTCGGTCGCCTACGCCATCATCGCCGCCGACAGCGAGCCCGCCGACTCCTCGGTCGTGGACAAGCTGATCTCGGGCGCGAAGTCGATCGTGCGGGTGCGCAAGTCGAACGCCGATGCCGGCGACAACTCGGCCGAGGCGATCGCCGCCCGCATCGATGCCAGCCTCAAGGCCGGCCGCCTCGACGAGGTGACCGCCGAAGCAAAGAAGTTGTCGCCCAAGGCGCAGGCGGCGGGCTCGGCATGGCTCGCCAAGGTCGAGGCGCGCGCCGCCGTCGATCGTGCCGTCGCCGCCGTCGAGGGACAGCTCAAGACCGCACTCGGCAGCAAGACCACGCCCTGAAATCGAGCTGGAAATAGAACCGGCATTTCGAAGAGAGTGTATGCGTCATGGTGCGTCTCGTTCTGTTTCTCGTCGGTGTTGCCGGACTGGCAGCCGCGATGTCGTGGCTGGCCGACCGGCCGGGCTCGATCCATATCGAATGGCAAGGCTACACGGCGAATCCGACTGTGTTCCACGCCGTGATCGCGATCGCGCTGCTGCTGGCGGCGACGCTGCTGCTTGCCTCGATCATCCGCCACATCTGGCAGAGCCCGGCCAATATCGGCAATTTCTTCCTCAGGCGTCGCAACAAGCGCGGCCTCGAGTTGCTGTCCTCCGGCATGATCGCGATCGGCGCCGGCGATCGCGCACTGGCGACGCGGTACGCGATCCAGGCGCGCAAGGCGCTGCCGAACGAGCCGCTGACGCATCTGCTGCGTGCCCAGGCCGCCCAGCTCTCGGGTGACCGCGCCACCGCGCGGCGGATCTTCGATGCCATGCTGGCGAGCCCGGACACCGAGCAGCTCGGCCTGCGCGGCCTGTTCCTCGAGGCCGAGCGCGAAGGCGAGATGGAAGCCGCCCGCCAGTACGCCGAGCGCGCGCTGTCGCTCAACCCGAAGCTCGGCTGGTCGGCGGACGCGCTGTTCGATCTGCAGTGCCGGCAGGCCGACTGGGCCGGCGCGCTCGAGACGCTGGCGATCGCCAAGCGTAATGGCCAGATCGACAAGCCGGTCGCCGATCGCCGCCGCGCGGTGCTGCTGACGGCGCAGGCCCAGGCGGCCGAGGAGGCCGATCCCGACCGGGCGATGGCGCTCGCCATCGAGGCGCACGGCCTGGCGCCCGAGCTGATCCCGGCCGCCGGCATCGCCGGGCGCATCCTGGCGGCGCGCGGCAACACCCAGAAGGCGGCCAAGATCATCCAGAAGACCTGGCGCAAGTCGCCGCATCCCGAGCTCGCCACCGCCTATGCCTATGCCCGCATCGGCGACAGCCCGCGCGATCGGCAGACCCGCATCCGCCATCTCGCCGATCTCAACCAGCACTCGATCGAAAGCCCGATCGCGGTGGCGATCACGGCGATCGAGGCGCGCGACTGGGACAGCGCGCGCAAGGCGCTATCGCCTTTGCTCGAAGGGCGGCTGACGCAGCGCGTGTGCACCTTGATGGCGAAGATCGAGGGTGGCGACCAAGGCGATGCCGGCCGCGTCCGCGAGTGGCTGGCCCGCGCCGTCAATGCGCCGCGCGATCCGGCCTGGACCGCCGACGGCGTGGTGTCCGAGACCTGGGCGCCGGTATCGCCGGCGACTGGCCACCTCGATGCCTTCCAGTGGCGGGTGCCGGTCGAGAACGCCGAGGCCAGCGATCAGAAGGCGATCCTGAGCAAGCTCGAGGAGCTGGTCGCGCTCGGCGCCGGTCCCGCCGCCGAGCCCAAGGTCGCCCTGCCGCCGCGCGAGCCGGCGCCGGCAGCCGCCACCGCGCCGGTCCGCAAGGCCGACGACGCCGACATCATCGACCTGCCGAAGCCGAAGCCCGCGGTCGCCGTTGCTCCCGCCCGCCGCCGCCGCGCGGCAGGCCGAGGCGCCCGGCATCCGCCCCGCCGCCCAGGCGCAGCCCAATGCCGCCGCCCTCACCGACGGCGTATTGCGTACCGTCCGCGCCGCGCCGCCGTCGCCGGCGGCACCGCGCAAGCCGGCCGCGGCCGCCGTCGTCACGCCGCCGCACGCGCCCGACGATCCGGGCCTCTACGAGGACGATCTGGTCGAGCCGAAGCGGCCGTACACGGCGCCATACACGGTTCCGGCCAAGCAGCGGACCTGAACCTTTGCAACCGCGCTCACGGAGACCCGCCTGATGAAGACCCGCGCTGCCGTCGCCTTCGAGAAGGCAAAGCCTCTCGAGATCGTCGAGGTCGACCTCGAAGGGCCCAAGGAAGGCGAGGTGCTGATCGAGGTCAAGGCCACCGGCATCTGCCACACCGACGAGTTCACCCTGTCCGGCGCCGATCCGGAGGGCCTGTTCCCGGCGATCCTCGGGCACGAGGGCGCCGGCATCGTCGTCGACGTCGGCCCGGGCGTGAAATCGCTCGCCAAGGGCGATCACGTCATCCCGCTCTATACGCCCGAATGCCGCGCCTGCCCGTCGTGCCTGTCGCGCAAGACCAACCTGTGCACCGCGATCCGCGCCACGCAAGGCCAGGGCGTGATGCCGGACGGCACCAGCCGGTTCTCCTACCAGGGCCGCAAGATCCACCACTACATGGGCTGCTCGACGTTCGCCAACCACACCGTGCTGCCCGAGATCGCGGTGGCGAAGATCCGCAGCGACGCGCCGTTCGACAAGGTCTGCTACATCGGCTGCGGCGTCACCACCGGCATCGGCGCGGTGATCAACACCGCCAAGGCCGGCCCCGGCTGCACCGGCATCGTGTTCGGGCTCGGCGGCATCGGCCTCAACGTGATCCAGGGGCTGCGCCTCGCCGGCGCCGACATGATCATCGGCGTCGACATCAACCCGTCGAAGAAGGCCTGGGGCGAGAAGTTCGGCATGACGCACTTCGTCAACCCGAAGGACGTCGGCGGCGATCTCGCGCCCCATCTCGTCAACATGACGAAGCGCGGCGCCGACCAGATCGGCGGCGCCGACTACACGTTCGACTGCACCGGCAACGTCGACGTCATGCGCACCGCGCTCGAGGCCTGCCATCGCGGCTGGGGCGAGAGCATCGTGATCGGCGTCGCCGGCGCCGGGCAGGAGATCAAGACGCGCCCCTTCCAGCTGGTCACCGGCCGGGTCTGGAAAGGCACCGCGTTCGGCGGCGCTCGCGGCCGCACCGACGTGCCGAAGATCGTCGACTGGTACATGAACGGCAAGATCGAGATCGACGCAATGATCACCCACACGATGCCGCTCGAGGACATCAACAAGGGCTTCGACCTCATGCACGAGGGCAAGAGCATCCGCGGCGTGGTGGTTTTCTGAGCATGGCGGATAAGCCGAGGTCGCGCCTGCCGGAGCTCGATCCGGCGGCCATGACGCCGGAGCAGGCGCGCGTCTTCGATGCGATCAGGTCCGGTCCGCGCGGGGTGGTGCAGGGGCCGCTCGCGGTCTGGCTGCACAGTGCCGAGCTTGCCGACAAGGCGCAGGCGCTCGGCGCCTTCTGCCGCTTCGGCACCTCGCTGCCGCCGCGGCTTTCCGAGCTGGCGATCCTGGTGATGGGCGCCCACTGGCAGGCGGGCTTCGAGTGGGCGGTGCACGCACCGATCGCGATAACGGCCGGTGTCGAGCCGGCGGCGGTCGAGGCGATCCGCGGCGGCGAGACGCCGGTGTTCGCCGACGCGCCGGCGCGGGCGGTCTACGCGTTTGCCGCCGAGTTGTTGCGGAACCGCCGGGTCAGCGACGCGACCTACGCCGAGGCGGTCGAATTGCTCGGCACCCGGACGGTCGTCGAGCTGGTCGGCCTCCTCGGCTACTACACGCTGATCTCGATGACGATCGCGGTGTTCGACGTCGCCCTGCCCGACGGCACGCCCGACCCGTTCGCGGACCGGAATGATCGGCTGGGGTGAGGGGCGTGGGGGACTGGGACGCCGTTCTGCGTTGAGCGTGCGGTGATCCGAGTTCCGGGCCGCCGGTATCGATCACACGGCGGATGGTCCTGGCCCGTTGGATTTGCTCTGATCAGTCGAATCGGCCAACTTCACGAGGTGATGGAAGTTTCGGGACGGCAGTGGGCGATGAGCGGTCTTGCCTGGCGGGTATTGCGGGCAGGTCGGTAGGGCAGTGGGAGCGGTCGTGGCCTGGGCTGTAGTCGCGGTGCCCTTGCGGCGCAGCTCGCGTGGCCGCAGCACGTAGTATGCGGAAGAGGGAATCACGAATCCGCTGGTTCATGAAGCGCACCCCGAGCAAGGCATACGGTGTACAGGATGACGTCATCCGGCCAGCGGAAGCTCAGGGGTAGACGACCCATCGTCTCGTCCGAGCACCTCCTCTACAAAGTACTTCACTTTGAGCCCCTTCCTCGGACCAAGCGACTGCTCGGTACGGAGACGAGCATGGATGCGATCGCCTCGCCGAAATTTCTCGATGCCATCGTCAACGCGCTTCATGAAGGCGACATCTTCGATCTTCGCAGAAAAGGTCCTCCCCCCATCATTGAACTTCCATTGAGCGGTTCCCTCTAAGACGGGGCTGATTACGCGTAGCATGACCTCTTGGCTCGCCGTGTGATCGGAGGCAGCCGAGGTCACATCTCGGAAACAAGGCGCCTCTTCCTTCTTGGCTGCCACTACGGTCTCGTCGTCGAGCTTGACTTCAACCTCGTCAGCTTCTCCCACCATAGGGTTACCGACGAAACGCTGCGACGACCGACTTGCATCTGTGTGCAGGATGAGTGTCACTGTATTTTGGTTATACACATTGACGACGCCGCTATTGTTCTCCACCGAAACCGAGCCGTTATCTGCGTACAAGACCTTCTTGGGTTTCTCTCCCCGCAGGTGTTTCAAAAGGTCAAAGCCGGCCTTCAGCAGAGTGATGAGCGGCTTGATGTGCTCGATCGGGGGAAGTAGTGGGAGTGCCGTTGCCGCAAGCCCGACGCCGTCACGGACAATCTCGAAGACTTGCTGGATTTCGAAGGATGACTTTTTTTGAATGCCTTGATGCGGCCCCGGCCAACTGCATCACCGCCATAGGTGATCCTTGCCGCGGCGTTCAGGAATTCGACACTGCCTCGAATGGCCTCTGCCGCCACAATGGAGTTCATCTCGCCACGCAGCGCATCTCCTCGGTATGTAGCGGTCAGAGTGAGTTGCATTCGCGGACTTCTCGCAGCAGTTGCGCCAAAGCCACAAGGCCACGACTACGACGCGCCCGCAACAGTGGGCGGATGTTATTGACAACATTCTGAGTGAGCGAACCAACCCGCCTCTGTTATGCCATCTCCGGGTTTTGCCAGGCAGGCGCCGTTCGACGATCCAGTCGCGATCGCCCAGTTAGCTGAAGTGGTCAACGACGGGCCCCGCGTCGCCGATTGCAGCAAGGGCGAGGACCGCTCCTGTACACCCACGACCCAGGTCCGCAGCGCATAGCCGCGTAGCTTCGACGGCAACTGAGCGTCTCAACACGTCACTCGCCCGGTCGCTGGCGACGCGGTCCCGGGTCTCGCGCATCCTGCGCTCGCCCGGGAATGCAAGCTGGGAAAGGGGCGCTCATTTGGCGGCGATCCGCCTGCTGTACGAATAGGCGCACGAGCGGGCTCGCGCCGGCGGCGCCGGTCAAGCTCCCGCAGCCAGAGCCGAGCTCCGCCCCCTCCCCTTGCCTCCCCGGCCGGAGCGCGGTAGCGCGCAGAGCCGGGGCCGCGTCGGTGGCGGGCTCAGCGCCGCTGCCTACTGCGCATTTCCTGCTGCCCACTGCCTATTGGCTATTGGCTATTGGCTATTGCATGCTATTCGCCACCCTCCAACTTATCCACGCTTCCCGCCCGCATGCGATACTGCCCTCGTTCCGCTTCATCGAGGGCGTGCTTCGAAGGCGTTCTGGTGCGGAGGCGGAATAGGACGGTCCGGGAATCACTGCGGTCACGCACCGCACATTCTGGGAGGGCGCCGCGACCCCTGTAGCGAGACCGGGGGCAGCCTGAGGCTCTAAGGAGGGCCTCGAAGACCTCGCCTAAAACGCGACGGGTGCCCCGCGAAAATCCGTCCGAGTGGGGTGGCTCTGGGCCACCTGAATGAAAGAATGCGGAAGACCGCCGTGGACCACGGCCGCCCCGCTCCCCCTCGATCAGAGGGGAAAAGTGAAAATCACCGCCTGAACGAAACCGCGATGGGATCGATTGCTTGTATGCACACCGAAACCGCATCGCCGGTAGGTTGGGTTAGCGCCCCTTGGCGCGTAACCCAACAACTTCGGCCGCCGGCGCAGCGTTGGGTTACGCGCGGAAGCGCGCTGACCCAACTACGGCCCGCGACCGCTGCGCCCGCGCGCCGCTCAGCGATGCTTGAACTGGGCTTTCCGCTTCTCGACGAAGGCGGCCATGCCTTCCTTCTGGTCCTCGGTCGCGAACAGCGAGTGGAACACGCGGCGCTCGAAGCGGACACCCTCGGACAACGTCGTCTCGATAGGAGCGGTTGACCGCTTCCTTCGCCATCATCACCGCCGGCAGCGACATCGACGGCGATCGTCTCGGCCGCCTTGATCGCCTCGGCCAGCAGGTCGGCGGCCGGCACGACGCGGCTGACGAGGCCGGAGCGCTCGGCTTCCGCCGCGTCCATCATGCGGCCGGTGAGGCACATCTCCATCGCCTTCGACTTGCCGACGAAGCGGGTCAGCCGCTGCGTGCCGCCGGAACCCGGGATCACGCCGAGGCTTGATCTCGGGCTGGCCGAACTTCGCGGTGTCGGCGGCGATGATGAAGTCGCACATCATGGCGAGCTCGCAGCCGCCGCCGAGCGCGAAGCCGGCGACCGCGGCGATCACCGGCTTGCGGCAGGTCGTGACGCGCTCCCAGGAGCTCGATGAAGTCGCCCTTGTAGACGTCCATGTAGGTCTTCGACTGCATCTCCTTGATGTCGGCGCCGGCGGCGAACGCCTTCTCCGAGCCGGTGATCACGATGCAGCCGATGCCATCGTCGGCCTCGTAGGCGTCGAGCGCCCGGGTCAGCTCGCCGATCACGGCGGCGTTGAGCGCGTTCAGTGCCTGCGGGCGGTTGAGCGTGATGAGCCCGACGCGGCCGCGCGTCTCGACGATGATGTTCTGATAGCTCATGGGCTGAGGCCTCCGCTCTGCGATTGCGCCGGTTTTCCAGCAAGCAGTAGCGAAGCGCCCCTTCGGCGGCAATCGTGTTGTCCGCCGCTTGGGCGGGCGCTGGTCGCCGCCCGCCGGCTAGAACAGCCGGGCGCCGTTCGGCACCGGCAGGTCCGGCCTGAACATGACGACCGCGCCGTTCGCGTCCGGAAAGCCGAGGGTCAGCACTTCCGACATGAACTTGCCGATCTGGCGCGGCGGGAAATTGACCACGCCCGCAACCTGCCGGCCGACCAGCTCCTCGAGCCGGTAGTGGACGGTGATCTGTGCCGACGAGCGCTTGATGCCGATGCCGGGGCCGAAGTCAATTTTGAGCTTGATCGCCGGCTTGCGAGCCTCCGGGTAGGGCTCGGCCTCGATGATGGTGCCGACCCGGATGTCGACCTTCAGGAAATCGTCGAACGAAATTGTCGGCTGCGCGCCGCCCGTGCTTTCCACGCCCTGTCTCCCGCTGCAACGGCCACACTACGGCCAGGCGAGCCTTTACCCGCGAACGCCACCGGCGATCAAGCCGGCAGGCTATTCGCTTTCGCGCTTGCCGGTGATCAGGTCCCAGGCGACGTTGATCTCCTTGATGCGGATATCGCGAAGCTCGCGGTCGGCGTCATTGCGGGCGAGATCGGGGTGCCAGCTGATGCGCAGCGCCTCGACCAGCCGCTTCAGGATCGCCTCGCTCACTCCATTCGAGACGCCCAGGGTCATGTAGGCCTCGTCCTTGTTGCGCGGCAGCGCCCGCACCGTATGCAGCCCCGACAGGCTCGATACGGCGCTGTCGGCGATGTTCTGCAGGCGGTCGAGGTCCTGGGCGATGCGCTCGAGCCGCCGGCGTGCCCGCGTCCAGGCATCGGCCTCGACGCCGCTCTTCGACGAGATGGCGGCGATGACGACGGCGAGCCGCCGCTCGCTGGCCTGCAGGTCGCGCGCCAGGGCATTGCGCAGCGGCGCCATCATGGCCAGCCGCTCGAGCGCGCCGGAAATCAGGGTGATGTGACCCTCGGCCTTGTCGCGCAGCGCCACCGCGCGCGGACCGTCGCCATGCTCGCCGGCCGCGCTCGATACGCCGATCGCCCGCCGGCGCACGCGGCGCGAGCGGCGACGCAGCACGATCCCGGTGATCGTGAGCAGGCCGGTCGCGACCAGCATCAGAGCGTAGAAACGGGCAAATCCCTCCAACGCCACGGTCGAGGCCTCCTCGCGGCTGGCATAGACACCGGCGGCCTCGGCGCGCTCGGTCCAGGCTACCGGTGTGATAACCGGCAACGTGATACCCGGCGGTGCGGCGACGGGCAGTGGCGGCACCGGCGGCGGGATCACGGATGGCGTGATGATGGGGGGCGGTGTGTCGATCGGCGGGGCGGCAGCGACAGCTTTGGCGGGCGCCGGCGGCTGGTCCACCATCGCCGGGGCTGCTGGTCCCGTGGGCGCGATCGCGGTCGCGGCAAAGCCTTCTACCGCCGTCGCCGGCCGTACAGGTTCGAGCGCTTCGCTCACGACGTCGTCGGCCATGCGGCGGGGAACCGCCGGCAGGGCGATCGGCGCCGGTGCGAAGCCGGCCTCGGTTTCGGGCCCACGCGTTACCTGGATCGGCTTCGGCGGCGCCTCCGCATCGACCATCACGCGGGCGCGGACCAGCCCGAGCGGCGCAAAGCCGCGCGGCATCGCCAGGATGTGACTGCGCATCACGCCGCGCGCGGGTGCATAGCCGGCAAGCTGGCATTCCGGTGGCATGCCCGACCGTCCGGCGCCGCGGTTGGCCTCGGCGCAGCCATCGTTGAAGCGCGGACCGAGGCGCAGCAGCAGCTGGCCGTTCTCGATCACGGCGCGGTTCTGCAGGTGGCCGGCTGCGGCGGCGACGATCTCCGGCCACGTCACCCGCCCGCCGGTACATTGGACGGCGAAGCGGTGCACCATCCAGGTGCGGCATCGGCCTTTCTCGCCGGCCGGACAGAACGTGAACGCCTGCTGCTCGCGCTGGCCAACGATTGGAAAGCTGTGCTCGCGCGCCGGCTCGACACGCAGCCGGCCGCCGTCCAGGCTGCAGGTGAACGGCAGGGAAACCTTGTCCTTTGCGATGCCATCGCCAGCGCCCACGCTCGTCACGACGACAACAACGAATACAGCCATCAGCGCATCCGGCAAGCGAATGCCGCGAACACCAGGCCCTGAGATCGGCACCAAGTCTGCCCCCTTGCGAATAGTCCGCAGGCGGCCCCGCAGCCGCCAACGTGCAACTCCTTCCTTCGATCATCGTCCCCACAGAGAGATCGTGAGGGCAAACCACGGCACGACTGTGGCCGCTTCGCGGCGATCGCCCGGATTGTCGGCGCGATCACGCACCTCAAAGAGCACACCAGATTGCCCAATTCCAGTGCAACATCCCGCATACGCTCGACAATCGCCGGCCCGGCCCCCTAAAAGGCTGGATCATCTGAGTACGAGCGGCTGCTTGGAGGGAGCCATGTCGTCGGCATCAACGACTGCGACGAGCGCATCGGCGGATAAGGCGAGCACCGGAACGGTGCGGCAGCGGGTGATCGTCAAATCGGGCGGCGAGACCGCGTCGTTGCCGACTCCGACGATCGTGAAGGTCGATTCCAAGCCCGGAGATGTGGTCGGCTTCGACCTGCTCGCCCGCCACGGCGACACCACCCGCGAAACATTCGTGCCGATCACGAAGGCCGCCCTGATCGATCGCCTGACCCACGACGACGCCTGGCCTGTGGGCGAGGCCAAGCAGGCGCGCCGGCTGTTCCAATACCTCGACCACTGGCGGCGGCAAAGCTACTTCGCACAGCAGCGCGATATCGATCGGCTCTACGAGGCGTTCAATCCCGACAGCGACCTGCTGGCCACTCGCGCCTATTCGCAAGCCGAACGCAACCGGATGCAGACCCGCGTGGTCAACCATGTGCAGCGCCTTCTCAAGCAGGCCAACTACGTGCGGGTGATGCCGAAGGAAGTCGAGCTGCTGACCAAGGGCTCGCACTACGGTCTCGATCTGAAGATCGACCTGGAGGCCTTCGACGAGCTGCTCGTCTATTACCGCGGCCGCTCGACCCGCAAGGAGCAGCGCCGCGAGTTGCGCAAGTTCTATCGCAAGGTCGAGTTCGATGTGCCGATCTTCCGGCGGCTGTTCGTCCTGTTCAAGCTGAAGTCGTTCGACAAGCGCGTCGAGGAGGTCATGGCCGAGCGGAAGATCAGCCGGAAGGAGGCGGAGAAGGATATCCGCCGGCTGCGCTCGATGCTGCCGGCGCAGATCCGGTCCGACAACATCCACATGAAGCTGTTCAAGAACATGCCGCGTTCCGACGTGGAGATGATCTTCCCCAATGCGAAGGTGGGCTTCCGTCTGCTGGACAAGATCAAGCTCGGCTTGACCGGCGGCGCGGGCCTTGGCATGGGCATATTCGGTGCCGCCGGCAAGATCGCCCTTGCCGCCTCAAATCCCGTCGCGGCAATGGGTGCGGTCGCCGGTCTCGGCGGCATAGCCATGCGCCAGGGCGTCAACTTCATGAATCAGCGGCAGCGCTACATGGTGGTGATGGCGCAAAATCTCTATTTCCACGCGATGGCGGACAATCGCAGCGCGATGATCAAGCTCGCCGACCGGGCCGCCGAGGAGGACGTCAAGGAAGAGATGCTGCTCTATTCGGTGCTTGCGAAAACGCCGGTCAGGCGGAGCGAGCTCGACCACGTCGACAGCGGCGTGGAGCGCTACATCAAGAAGGTCTTCGACGTCGACGTCGACTTCGACCTGCACGACGCCCTGGACCGGCTGATCGCCGAGGGCCTCGTCGTCGAGAATGCAGACGGAGAGCTGGTGGCGCTGCAGCCGGCCGAGGCCGCCCACCTCATCGACGGCAAGTGGGATCAGTTTCTCGACCTGCTGCTGGAAGACGACACCACGGTCGGTGTGGAAGTCGACGATTGATGGCCGGCGCCGATCGCGATCAACCGTTCGAACCTCTTCAGCGCAAGGTGGTGATCGATGTCGCCGAGCGCGGGGGCGCCCGCTCGATCGCCGGCGCGATGACGGACCTCATCGAGCCGCCGCCCGATGCCTTGACGCTGTTCGAGCACGGCAAGGAGTGGCGGATCGAGGCCTATTACCATCCGCTTCCCGACTTGCAGCAGCTTGCGCGCGATCTCGAGGCGGCGTGCGGCATGCCGGTGCCTGCGATCAGGGTCGAGGAGGTGCCGCAGGAGAACTGGGTCCGCCTGTCGCAGCAGGCGCTGCCTCCGGTCATTGCCGGCCGCTTCACGATTCATGGCAGCCACGATCGCGATCGGGTCGCCCGTGGCCCGAACAGCATCCTGATCGATGCCGGCGAAGCGTTCGGAACCGCCCATCACGCAACAACGCAGGGCTGCCTTGCGGCCATCGACCGGGTCACGCGCCGGCGTCGCTACCGGCGTGTGCTCGATCTGGGATGCGGGTCGGGTGTGCTTGCAATCGCGGTGGCGCGCATCCTGCCGCGGGCGCGGATCTTGGCCAGCGATCTCGACCACCAGTCGGTGGTGGTCGCCAGGTCCAACATGCGGGTGAACGGCGTCGGCAGCCGCATAACGGCCGTTGTCGCGGCGGGCCTGCAGCATCCGACCCTGCGCTCGAGCGCGCCCTATGATCTGCTCATAGCGAACATCCTCGCCGGACCGCTGATTACCCTGTCGAAGACATTGGCGTCCGCCGTCGATCGGGGTGGAACGCTGATCCTCTCGGGCCTGCTGACGCCGCAGGCGGCGCAGGTGACGGCAGCGTACCTGGCATCCGGCTTTCGACTGGTGCGGCACGACCGCGTGTTCGGCTGGTCGACCCTGACGCTCGCGAAGGCGAATTGAACCAACCCCAGCCGGTCACGCGAAGCGGAGCCGGCAGGTCGTGGCAAAGCATCCACGCCGCGGCCGCCGGCCCGCGCACAACGCAGGCCGGCAGCCGCGAACAGGAGAATGCCTCAGACTTCCCAGCGCGACGAGCCGAGTCCGCGGTTGGCCCACGCGCGCGGCGTGAACCGGTCGCGGGCACGGATCAGATGCAGCTCGTCGTCGGCAATGCCGATGTCGCGCAGCATGGCGTCATCCATCTCGGCCAGCTGATCGCGCAGTCGGCGATCGGAAGCCTCGCGGCGCACCCGCTCGGTCAAGCTCACCAGCCAGGTGCCGGTGGTGCGGAAGAACGAGCGCTTCGCCGCCGGCGCCTCGGCGGCATGATCGACAGTCATCAGCGCGGTAAACGGTCCCATAGTGGTAGTCCCTCAAGCTTTGCAGGAGCCAAAGCAACCCCGGCCGCGAATTCGCAGCAGAAGCGCCAAGCTCCGGTTATGTTTCGGTTCTGATCGAACGACTAAGGGCAACTCGACGTGCGGGCCCCAGTCGGGTCAGGCGGGTCGTTTGTCGGACCCGGACGCTGTTTCTTCAGCGCCTCCGTCATGCGCCGCGTTAAACGGTCAGCACGACAGCAATTTCAGACATGCTCATCTCAACTTCTATTTCCAGATCCCGATCCGGCTTCATCGTCCCGAGGAACGGTGTTGCCTGAAAAGGCATCAGTGTGCACTTAGATATGTCACACCACGGGTGGGCGGAAGGGGCCATGCCGCATCGCAGCAATGCGGCACCGACATGCGCGTACATTACGTCGCACCTCTGGTAACAATCTGATCATAATTCCATGAATGAGCCTGACGCGCACCCGAGAGATTCGCCCATGTTCCAGTCGTTCGATTCCCTTTCCGAAGCCGGTGCCGGCGCCGAGAGAACGGCCCGCGTCAGGGAGGTCATGGCGGCGATGCGGCTCGACGCCTTCCTGGTGCCGCGCTCCGACGAGCACCAGGGCGAGTACGTTGCGCCATCCGCCGAGCGGCTCAGATGGCTGACCGGCTTTTCCGGCTCGGCTGGCATGGCGGCGGTCGGAACCACCAAGGCGGTCGTGCTCGTCGACGGCCGCTACACTCTCCAGGCGCGCCAGCAGGTGCCCGCCGAGACCTATGAGATCGCCCAGGTACCGCAAGCCAAGCTCACCGAATGGCTGACCGCGTCGCTGCGCGCGGGCGCGGTCGTCGGCTTCGATCCCTGGCTGCACACGGTCGCGGAAGTCGAGCGCCTGCAGACCGCCCTGCGGGATAAAGGCATCGGCTTGAAGCCGGTGTCCCGCAATCCCGTCGACGTGGCATGGGGCAAGGCGCGGCCGGTGCCGCCGCAAGGCCGTGTGCTGGTCCAGCCCTTGAAGCTCGCCGGGATGCGCGCCGAGGACAAGATCGGCAAGTTGCAGCAGCGGCTTGCCGCCGACGGCCAGGATGTCGTCGTCCTGACGCTGCCGGATTCGATCTGCTGGCTGCTCAACATCCGCGGCAGCGACATCGCCCACAACCCGGTGGTGCTGGCGTTCGCGATCGTCGCCGCCAAGGGCAAGCCGGAGCTGTTCATAGACGCCGCCAAGCTCGACGCGACGGTCAAGAGCCATCTGGCTGGCCTCGTCAAGGTATCGTCGCCATCGAAGCTCGCCGACCGCCTGACGGCGCTGAAGGATGCCGGCAAGCGCGTTCGCCTCGATCCCGAGACCGCGGCCTGGGCCATTGCGCGGCGGCTCGGCGGCCGCAACAAGATCGTCGAAGGAGCCGATCCTTGCATCGCCGCCAAGGCCCCGAAGACAGCGGCCGAAATTGCCGGCACCAAGGCCGCCCACCTGCGCGATGGTGCGGCGATGGCGCGCTTCCTCGCCTGGCTCGACCGCGAGGCGCCCGCCGGCTCGGTCGACGAGATCGGCGCCGCCCGCAAGCTCGAGGCGCTCCGCGCCGAGACAGGCGAGCTGCGCGAATTGTCGTTCGATACGATCTCCGGCGCGGGCCCCAACGGCGCCATCGTGCATTACCGCGTGACTACCGCGACCAACCGAAAGCTGCAGCCCGGCGAGTTGTATCTGGTTGATTCAGGCGCGCAATACGCCGACGGCACCACCGATGTGACCCGCACCATCGCCGTCGGCAAGCCGACGCGCGAGATGTGCGCGCGCTATACGCTGGTGCTGAAGGGACATATCGCGATCGCCACCGCGCGCTTTCCGAAGGGCACCCGCGGCATCGAGCTCGATCCCTTCGCCCGCCGCGCACTGTGGGACCACGGCCTCGATTTCGACCACGGCACCGGTCATGGCGTCGGCAGCTACCTGTCGGTGCACGAAGGCCCGCAATCGATCTCGCGGCGCGGCCTCGCCGTATTGGAGCCGGGCATGATCTGCTCCAATGAGCCCGGCTACTACAAGGAAGGCGCCTACGGCATTCGCATTGAAAACCTGGTGATCGTGACCCCGCCGCATCAGATCGCGGGTGGGGACCGGCCGATGATGGGCTTTGAAACCATCACATTCGTGCCGTACGACCGGCGCCTGATCGACCTTACGCTGCTCGACGCGCGCGAGCGTGCCTGGATCGACAGCTATCACGCCGAGGTGCGGCGCCTGATCCTGCCGCGACTCGACGGTACCGATCGCGCGTGGCTCGAAGCCGCCACCCGGGCTCTGTGAGGCAGTTTTTGGCACGGCTGTTAAGTATTCGGCAACCATGCAAGCCTCATGCTCCGAGCGAGGGGTTCTGGCCGGTTTCGAGGCATGGAATGCGTTCGGTTACTTTATTGCGTTTCCTGCTGCTGATGATTGCGGGCCTGCTTGCGGTCACGGATGCCGCCATGGCGGAGGACCGCGCGACCTACACCGCTCTCGCTGGCTTGCCCGGCACCCGCTCGCAGGGCTATTCGATCGCGATCGCGCCACCCGGATATCCCGCTGTCGAGCTTTACGCCGAGGAGACCGGGCGCGGCCCGACGATCCTGTTCCTGCATGGCCTCGGCGCCTCGGGCTACGCGCTTCGCCGAATCATCCCGAGCCTCGCGGCGGCACACCGCGTCATCACCCTCGACCTGCGCGGCTTCGGCCGGTCCAGCAAACCGTTCGACCAGCATTACTCGGCGCTCGACCAGGCGGCGCACGTCAAGGAGTTCATCCGCCGTCGCGGCCTGACCGCGATCACCCTGGCCGGGCACTCCTTCGGCGGCGCCGTCGCGATCGCCCTCGCGCTCGACCTCAACCGCACCCAGCCGCAGCTAATCTCGCGCCTGATACTGATGAATGCGCCTGCCTTCCCGCAGCCGCTGTCGCCGGCGGTCGGATTCCTGCGCACGCCGGTGCTGGCGCATCTGGCGCTCAACCTGATCCCGCCGCAGATCACGGCGCAGATGTCGCTGTCGAACGACATGGGCAATTTCGGCCACATCACCGACGACGATGTCGCGCGCTATGCAACGCCGCTCGGCGAGTTCCGGCGGCGCCCACGCATTGATCACGACGGCCCAGCGCATCGTGCCGCCGAACCTGCCTGATCTGGTGCGGCGATATCCGACGATCCGCCAGCCGACGCTGCTGGTGTGGTGCCGCAGGGATCCGGTCGTGCCGCTGGTGACCGGCATCTCGCTGAAACGCATGCTGCCGCGCGCGCGCCTGCGCATCATCGGCGAATGCACGCATGTGCCGCCGGAGGAATCGCCCGGCGAGCTGCTGATGCACATGCAAATGTTCCTGTCGTCGCGGTACTGATCGCATCGCTGCCATCCAGTTGTTGCAGGATGCCGCTCGACGTGGTGACATCGGGCAAATTTCCAACCGACCCGGGAGGTCGCCCGATGCCGAGCCGCAGCACGCGATCCGACGCCGACCTGTTCAGCCTGCTCAAATCGGAGCTGCAGACAGCGGTGGTCGGCGATGTGCTCGACCAGATGGGATTTCGCCGCCAGTTCCTGCCGCAGGCGATCCAGCCGCTGAAGTCCGCCATGAAGGTCGCCGGCCGCGCCATGCCGGTGCTCGAGGCCGACATTTTCGACGACGGGCGGCAGAGCTCGCGCGGCCCGCTGGCGCTGAAGCAGTTCGGCCTGATGCTGGAAGCTCTCGACGATCTCAAGGCAGGCGAGATCTACATCGCGACAGGCGCTTCGCTGCGCTATGCGCTCTGGGGCGAGCTGATGAGCACGCGAGCCATGCATCTGAAGGCCGCCGGGGCGATTCTCGACGGCTACGTCAGGGATGCGACGCAGATCGAGGCGTTGGGCTTCACCGTGTTCAGTCGCGGGCTCTACGCGCAAGACCAGGGACCGCGCGGCAAGGTGATCGATTTCCGCTCGGCGATCGAGATCGATGGCGTGCGGATCGAGCCCGGCGCACTGCTGTTCGGTGACCGGGAAGGCGTTCTCGTGATCCCGCGCGAGGCCGAGGACGAGGCGATCCGCCGGTCGCTGGCGAAAGCGACGACCGAGGGCGAGGTCGGCAGGGCGATCCGCGCCGGCATGAGCACTGTCGAGGCCTGGAACAAGTTCGGAGTGATGTAAGGGGGAGATTTTTGCATGACAGCGACCAGCATTTGGCGGCTCGTCCTTGCCGCTGCCGCGGGCCTATTGATCGCGGCCGGCCCGGCAGCGGCCCAGGACCTGATAACCAAGAAGGAGGTGCTCGAGCTCGAGACCTTCAAGACACAATCGGGCAAAGAGCTAAAGAATGTGAAGGTCGGCTTTGAGAGCTACGGCACGCTCAACGCCGCCAAGTCGAACGCAATCCTGATCTGCCACTTCTTCACGGGTACCTCGCACGCCGCCGGCAAGTACTCCGAAGCCGACAAGGTCGCGGGCTATTGGGACGCGATCATCGGGCCGGGCAAGGCGATCGACACCAACAAGTATTTCGTGGTTTCGGCCGATACGCTCGTCAACCTCGGCGCCGGCGACAAGAATGTGGTCACCACCGGACCGGCCTCGATCGACCCGGCGACGGGCAAGCCCTATGGCATGACGTTCCCGATCGTCACCTTCCGCGATTTCGTCGAGGTGCAGAAGAAGCTGGCCGACAAGCTAGGCATCACCAAGTTCGCGCTTGTGGCGGGCGCCTCGATGGGCGCGCTGCAGACCTACGAGTGGGCAACTGCATATCCCGACATGGTCGCCAAGATCATGCCGGTGATCGCCTTTGCCGAGGCCGACGCCAACCTGATCGCCTGGCTCGACATCTGGGCGACGCCGATCCGTCTCGATCCGAAGTGGAACGGCGGCGACTACTACGGCCGCGAACCGCCGAACGCCGGACTCGCCCAGTCGCTGAAGATCGTGACGCTGCACGCCCAGCACTGGAAGTGGGCGAACGCCACCTTCGGCCGCAAGTGGGCCAAGGAGGGCGAGGATCCGGCGACCGGTTTCGACAAGCGCTTCGCGATCGAGACCGCGCTGGACGCGGCCGGGGCCGCGCGCGCCGCGACGTCCGACGCCAACCACTTCCTGTACCTCGTCAAGGCCAATCAGCTGTTCACTGCCGGCGGCGGAGCGACGGAAGCGCTGAAGCGGATCAAGGCGCCGATCCTGCTCATCACCCAGCCCGACGACCTCGTGTTCCATGCCGACGGCGTCAAGCAACTGGTCGATATCGTGAAAGCCGCCGGCGGCAAGATCGAGCACGTGACGCTGGCCGGCTCGCGCGGACACCTCGACGGCGTGCTGTCGATGAAAGCAGGTCGAGGGCAAGATCGCGGCGTTCCTGGCGCAGCCATGAGCGGATCCGATCAGTGGCGCCAGCGAGGGCTGGCGCCATTGCCGACTGCTCGGGTCGAATTCAATTCTCCAGCCGGCCTGTAAGCCGGGTTCTGTCTGGGAGTTGCCTCCCGCGGCGGCCATTCGTCTGGAGCACGCATTGCTGCGGCCCTCGAGCAACCAACCCGGGTGACTGGCCTGGAAACCGGCTCGGCGCCAAGAGTTGCCTCTTTCGCCCGGTCACCCCTATTTGGTCTTGCTCCCGGTGGGGTTTGCCTGGACCGGTACCGTCGCCGGCACCGCGGTGCGCTCTTACCGCACCATTTCACCCTTACCCGTCGCGAGCCCGAAAGCTCGGCGCGGGCGGTATCATTTCTGTGGCACTTTCCCTGGGGTCGCCCCCGGCGGCCGTTAGCCGCCACCGCGCTTCCTTGGAGCCCGGACTTTCCTCCACCCGCCGCGGCGCGGCCTTGCGGCCGTGGACGCTTCGAGCAGTGGCCGCCCGGCCGACTGGAGAATTCAATTCATGGGTGGTCGCGCCGGCCCGGTCAAGTGGCGCTCGTGCCGGCATCTGGCAGCAGCAATTGATGCCTGCTGCTAATGCAATGAAATTGAATGATTTTCCCGTATCGAGCATGAACGAATCATCGATACAATGCGTTACCTGCATTGTCCACTCGCTCGATTATCGAAGGTGCCAAGCACACGCGCAGAAGAGGGTTTAAATGGCCGACACCGACTTCCGCAGACAGCTCGAAGGCTTCAGCCTGACCACCGCCCAAATCCTTTATCGGATGCCGGACCACCCGTCATTGCTGCAAACCTACGTCTGGCAGGACTACGACCTGCATCCGATGTTTCCCAGATTGAAGAGCTTCCTGGATTTCTGGACGCAGAACCTGGAAGGCCGCCTGCACAAGGTGCTCGTCGCCCACAGCCAACTGATCCGGCCGAGCGAGCTGAAGCTCGTCACCGCCGATTTCAAGCTGAACTGAGCGCCAGCAGACGGCTCGCCGCCTTCATTTCCGTCCAGCGGCCGGCACGCCGCGCCTCGGCTTCGTCGTCGCGACCCCACAGATCGGCCTGATGGTCCTCGTCGACGTGCGCCGCAGCCCATACCGCTTCGGCCGTGATGTACCGATTGGCATGCGCCAATGCCAGCAGCGACGAGCCGGTCAACGTCGTGATCACGTGCAGGGTAGCGAGCGGCATCGCCGGAAACGCCGCAACCTTGTCGGCGATCCTTGCCAGCGTCGTCGCCGGCTGCGTCACCGGCATGATGCCTTCGGACAGAATGAAGCGCCCACCAAGCCAGCCTTCCGCCCATGCCAGTATCGGATTCCACAGCCGCGACTGGCGCGCTACCAGCGTGTCCGGCCCATCGGCGCGGTAGAACAGCAGATCGCTGCCGGCATACTTGACGATGTCGGCCGCAACCTCGGCCTCGCGACCGCTGACGCCGTCGAGTGCGCTGTTGACGATGCGGGTCATCGGCATTGTCGCCGGATCGACCAGGGCGGACTTGCGACCGCCACTCCTCGGCAATTGCCTCGGCCAGCGCCGCCGCCGGCAGCACCAGCCCCCGCTTGGCCGGCGTCCGCACCGGCCGGCCGTCGAGCAGCACGGCGAAGCCGTTATCCCGCGCGGCAACCGCGACCTCCTTGTAGAACCGCTTCGGCAGCGGCGGCCGCAGGCTGTCCTTGATATTGGCGGTGCCGGTCCTCGGTCGATCGTCGGGGAAAGAACTCATTGTCGGCTCACGGCTGGAATTCCGGCGACAGGATGCGATCAATCGCCGGGATGAGATCTTCGTAGCTCGCCACGATCTCATGTGCGCCGGCGAGCTTCAGCTGGTCGACGGGGTGATAGCCCCAGGCGACGCCGATGCCGGCAACCTCGGCGTTCCGCGCCATCTCGATATCAAATATGGTATCGCCGATCATCACCGTCGAGGCGGCGGTGGCACCGGTCTCCTGGATTGCGGTGCGGATCATCGACGGATGCGGCTTCGAGGGATGGCCGTCCGCGGTCTGGATGGTCACGAAACAGGGATGCAGGCCCATCCGGTCGAGGATCGCCTCGAGCCCGCGCCTGGATTTGCCGGTGGCGATACCGAGCACAGTGTCCGGCCGGGTGCTGAGCGCACGGATCACCTCGATTGCGTTGGGATAGACCGGCTCATGATGCGCCGGGTCCTGCCGCAGATCGAAGAACGCGGCCTTGTACGATTGGGCGACGCGTTCGACGAGCGCGTCATCGGCGTCGTGCAGCAGACGCGCAATGGCGTGGTGCAGCGACAGCCCAATGATCGACAGCGTCCGCTCGCGCGACAGCGCGGCCAAGCCATGCGCCGCGAACGCGCGATCCATCGCCGCCACGATCATGTGCTGGCTGTCGACGATGGTGCCGTCGCAATCGAAGATCACGAGGTTCATGACGCAGGATGTAACATGGCCGGCCACCTCCTCCCAAGCCAACTATTTCGCGGCTGGGCAAGCGAGGATTTTCTTCGGCTGATCGTTGTGCCGGCGCCGCCCGGCCGGAAACTGCTCGTAGCACTGATGAATGGATGTGCCGGACTTGGGGCAACTGTGTCGCCGCATGAGGCACGCGAAGCTCCGATCAGCGGCAACATCGAAACCGAGGACGAGGACACGCCAACCAGTGCTTCCCTCGTCATCCCCGCCTAGTCCTCGTCGCTGTCGAACCTATCCGCGTCGAGCCCCAGCATCTCCCACGCCTTCCTCATATGCGGCGGCAGCGGCGCGGTGACGTCGATGCGGCCCTTGCCGCTCGGGTGGGGAATGATCAGCCGGCGGGCGTGCAGATGCAGCTTCTGCTCGAGGCCGCTGTCCACCAGCACGTTGTCGCCCTCGTATTTGTTGTCGCCGACGATCGGATGGCCGATCATCGCCATGTGCGCGCGCAGCTGGTGCTGGCGGCCGGTCACCGGCTTGAGCGACACCCAGGCGGCCTTGTGCGCGACGCGGTCGATCACCGAATAGTGGGTGGTCGCGTGCATGGCGACTTCCTGCTCGCCGGGCTCGGCCTTGCGCACCCGGTCGCCGTCCGGGCCCGCCGCCTTCACCAGCGCCGCCTCGATCCGTCCCTGCGGCGGCTTCGGCACGCCCTTGACCAATGCCCAGTAGGTCTTCGCCGCCGAGCGCGTCTGGAAGACGCGGCCGAGCTTTGCTGCCGCGTCGCGGTGTTTCGCCACCAGGAGCACGCCGGTGGTATCGCGGTCGAGGCGATGGACCAGGCGCGGCCGGTCGCCGAAGCGGTCGACCATGCCGGCGAGGATGCCGTCGATATGACGTGTCGTGCCGGTTCCGCCCTGCACGGCGATGCCGAACGCTTTGTTGAGCACCAGCACGTCGTCATCCTCGAACAGGATCATCCGCTCGATGCTGTCGCGATCGCCTTTCGAGACGCCGGGCGGCGCCTTTAGCGACGGACCGGTCTTCGGCGGCAGCCTGACGACCTTCGGCACGCGGATCTCGGCGCCGGCCTCGAGCCGCTCGTTCGCTTGCACGCGCTTGCTGTCGACCCGCACCTGGCCCGAGCGCAGCAGCTTCTGCAGGTAGCCATGGGTCACGTCCGGAAAGTGTGTCTTGAACCACTTGTCGAGGCGAAGGCCAGCCTCGGCCCTGGCGACTTTGATGGTCTCGACCGGATCGCTCATGTCCCTACCTGTTCGTTGGCCAGTTCGTTGACCAATCCGTTTGATCGGGCAGGCGCAGACAAGGCGCAAACTCCCGGCGCAGTTGCAAGTCGGAGCGTCATAGGCCCTGCGATCGCTGCCGGCAAGATCCGGCACTGGTGGAACGCGAGGCACGGCCCGCTTCCTTATCGCGCTTCCCGCAAGACGGCCCGGTGCTCGCCGACCCATGCAACTTCGCCGGCACAAGCATGTCTGCGCAGACCGGCATCCGGAACCGCACGTCGGGCACGCAGCCCCTCGCGGCGCCCACGACCAAGCTGAAAAAACACACCATTTTCAACGCACAAGAGCAATCTGCCAAAGCGGGAGCCAACACAGTCCGCCGCCGGCCGAATGACCTGCCTGGTGCAAGGGCTTGCCGATCATGGTCAACCGCGTCCTTGAGCCAGCGCGACAACGTCGTCTATGTCCTGCGGTGACCCAGAAAATTCAGCGGAGCGAAACATGGCAGCGGCGCAACCGATCGGCTTCATCGGCATCGGCAACATGGGCGCGCCGATGGTGCGCTGTCTCGCCAAGGCCGGCCACACGGTGCTGGCCTACGACATGCGGCCCGAGGCGACCGCGGCGGTCGCCGCCTCCGCCGCCGGCATCGAGGCTGCAGCTATCCCGGCCGACATCGCCAGGCGCTGCCGGATCGTCATCACCATGTTGCCCGAGAGCCGGCATGTGCGCGACGCGATCCTCGGCGCCAATGGCATCGCCAGGCCGGGCGGCGGCTTCGGCAAGGGCGGCATCGTCATCGACATGAGCTCGTCGTTCCCGCTCGACACCCGTGGGCTCGGGGCGGAGCTCGCCGGCAACGGCATCGGCATGGTCGATGCGCCGGTGTCCGGCGGCGTCGGCAAGGCGGTGACCGGCACGCTCGCGATCATGGCGGGCGGCGAGGCGGCCCTGATCGATCAGGTGGAGCCGGTGTTGAAGGCGATGGGCTCGATCCATCGCACCGGCGCGCTCGGCTCCGGCCACGCCATGAAGGCGCTCAACAACTACGTGTCGGCGGCGGGCCTCGTCGCTACCGCCGAGGCGCTGATCGTCGGCCAGAAATTCGGCCTCGACGGCGCCGTGATGACCAGGGTGCTGAACGCCTCGACGGGGCGCAACAACACCACCGAGAACAAGGCCGAGCGCTACATGCTGTCGCGCAAGTTCGACAGCGGCTTCGCGCTCGCCCTGATGGAAAAGGACGTCGGCATGGCCCGCCGTCTCGCCGAGGAGTTGGGCATCGGGGCCGACGAGCTGGCGTTCGTCAGCGCCTATCTCGGCAAGGCACTCGGCGCTCTCGGCAAGCAGGCCGACCACACCGCGGTGCTGCAGTACGCGGAAACGGTGATGCCGAAGGGGTAGCGCATCGGCAAGCTCGCCGATACGCCGCAATCGTCACCGGCTGAAATCCACCGCCGTGGTGTTGGCACCGCACAGCAGCACGCCGACCCGCTCGCCCTTGGCTGGGCGATAGGCACCGCACAGCAGGGCGCCGAATGCCGCCGCGCCGCCCGGCTCCAGCACCTGCCGTATGGTTCGCCACAGCAGCCTTTGCGCCTCCGCAATGGCATCATCGCCGACCAGCACCACCTGGTCGACGTAGGCGCGCGCAATCGGAAACATCAGGCTGCCGACGCGACGCGCACCAAGGCTGTCGGCGGCCAACCCGGAAACCTCGACATCGACCGGCATCTGGGCGGCCAGCGCGGCGAATAGCGCGTTGCTGGTTGCCGGCTCGACGCCGACGATGCGGATGCGGCCCTCGTACCAGGCGGCGATGCCGCCGATCAGTCCGCCGCCGCCGACCGCCACCAGCAGAGTATCGATATTGGGCGCCTGCGCCTCGAGCTCCAGCCCGACCGTGCCCTGGCCGAGCAGCGTCTCCGGCTGGTCGTAGGCGTGGATGCCGAGCGCGCCGGTCTTCTTCGTGTGCGCCTCGCACGCGGCGAGCGCGTCGGCATAGCGCTCGCCCTCGACCACCAGATCCGCGCCGAAGTCGCGGATACGCTGGATCTTGGCCGGCGAGGAGATCTTCGGCACGAAGATCGTCGCCTTGCGACCGAGCTTCGATGCGGCATAGGCGACGGCCGCGCCGTGATTGCCGCCCGATGCTGCCGTGACGCCCGCCTTCGGCACATCGCGCAGTACGAGGTTGGCGAAGGCGCCACGCGTCTTGAACGATCCGGCGTGCTGCAGATGCTCGAGCTTGAACGTCACTTGCCCGGCGTCGATGCCGAAATCGGCGCCGGCGCATTCGATCACCGGGGTCTTGCGAACGTGCGACCGGATCCGGTTATAGGCGGCGGCGATCGCGTCGCGCGAGATGTCTTGCTTGTCCATGGCGCGCTCCTGTGTCCGTTCGCCGCAAATTGCCGGCAGAGAGACCAGACTTGGCGCCCCCAGGCAACAATTTATTGATGCCGCCATGCTCGATAGGCTACCAGCGGCTATACCACGCTGGCGGATCGAGGCAGGGGGCGCAGGAGAATGGCGGCTGAAGGCTCAACCAAGGTCGTTCTGATCGCGCTTGCCTGCAACTTCGGCATCGCGGTGTCGAAGTTCGGCGCCGCCGCCTACACCGGCTCCTCGGCGATGCTGTCGGAAGCGATCCACTCGCTGGTCGACACCTCCAACCAGGTGCTGCTGCTCCACGGCATCAAGCGGGCGGCGCGGCCGGCCGATGAGCGACACCCGTTCGGATACGCGAAGGAGCTCTATTTCTGGAGCTTCGTGGTCGCCATCCTGCTGTTCTCGCTCGGCTCCGGCGTGTCGATCTACGAGGGCATCGATAAGCTCCTGCATCCGCATCCGATCACCAATCCGGAAGTCAACTATATCGTTCTCGGTGTTGCCATCGTGCTGGAGAGCATCTCGACATGGCAGGCGCTGGCGGCGTTCAACGCCAATCGCAACGGCGAGCCTGCGCTTCCGGCCCTGCGCCGCTCCAAGGATCCGGCGATGTTCACTGTACTGCTCGAGGACGTGGCGGCGCTCAGCGGCCTGCTGGTCGCTCTTGTCGGCATCGCGGCGGCGCACCTGCTCGGCCTCGAGTGGGCCGACGGCGTCGCCTCGGTGATCATCGGCATGATACTGGCATCGGTCGCAGCCTTCCTCGCGGTCGAGATCAAGAGCCTGCTGATCGGCGAGGCGGCGACGCCGCAGCTGCAGGCCGGCGTGCGCTCGCTGCTGCTCGCGGAAGGCGGCAAGCTCGGTCCGGTGCGCGCGATCAACGAGATCCGCACCATGCAGATGGGGCCGCACGATGTGGTCGTGGCCGCCAGCATCGACATGGCGGATGCGGCGACGGCGCGCGACGTCGAGGCAGCCAACGCACGGCTCGATCGCGCCATCAAGGCGAAGCATCCGGAAGTGAAGTACCTGTTCATCGAGGTCGAGGCGGCAAAGGCGGCAAGTCCCGAGCCGGCAAGCATGGTGCCGGTTGCGCTTGACCCGACCGATTCCGCCGCCGCGGTGGCGGCCGTGGCGCCGCTCACGGCACCTGCCGCCACGAAGCCGGTCATCGCCACCCGGCCGCCGACCGCGCGCAAAGGCAAGGGCAAGAAGCGGCGGCATTAGGCGGAGCCAAGACCCGGCATCAGGCCGCGGCTCGCGGCGAATGCGCGGACGAGCGCGTATGTCCGGCGGCTCGCCGGCACTTCGACGCCGCGGCGGCCCGCCACCTCGATCATGGCACCGAGGATCGCATCGAGCTCGATCGCTCGGCCGGCATCGACATCCTGCAGCATCGAGGTGCGGAACGCGCCGAGCTGCGTCATCGCGCCGACACGCTCGCCGGCGCTGTCCTCCACCCGCGCACCCTCGGCTTCGGCAACCCGCATCGCCTCGCCGGTGATCTCGACCAGCAGCGCCTTGAGCTCGCGATCCGCGAGCACGCGGTCGGCCGCGAGCCCGGTGATCGCCGAGATCGGATTGAGGCCGACATTGCCGAACAGCTTGTTCCATACTGCCGAGACAAGATCGTCCGTCAGCGTTGTTGCAATCCCGGCGGCCACGAACGAGCCCCGTGCATCGGCCAGGAGAGCGTGTCGGCTGCCATCGGCCATGCCAAGGATCAGCCCTTTGCCACCAGTGAAGCTGATCACGCCCGGGCGAACCACCTCCGAGCGCAGGTAGGCAACGCAGGCCGCCGCCTGCCCCATCGGACAGCCCAGCCGGATGCCGCCGCCCGGATCGACCATCGCTAGCGGCCGGTCGCCATACCACCAGGGCAAGCCGTTGACGGCGCACAGCCACAGGCCGCCGGGTTTCACCAGCGCTGCAATGCGCGATGCGAGCTGAGGGACGGCATACGCCTTGACGCAGGACACCAGGAGATCGACCGCGGCCGCGTCGTCGGCAGTGGTGACCGCGACCGGCACCGCGAGCTCGACTTGCCCTTCGACCCTGATGCCATCGCGGGCGATGGCCTGGAGCGCGTCGCCGCGCGCGATCAGGGTCACGTCCGCTCCGGCGGCGGAGAGCCTGGCCGAAAAATAGCAGCCGATCGCGCCAGCTCCCAGAATCGCGATGCGCATCGCCCGCCGGCTCAGGCCGCTCCCATCGTGTGCTTGGCCGCCTCGCGGGCCGCATTCACGACCGCAATCGCGCTCATGTTGAGCAGGCCGCGCACGGTCACCGATGGCGTCACGATGTGCACCGGCTTGGATGCTCCGAGCAGGATCGGCCCGAGCACCACCGCACCCGACACCACCTTCAGCAGGTTGAAGGCGATGTTCGCCGCGTCGAGCCCCGGCATGATCAGCAGGTTGGCCGAGCCCTTGAGCCGGGAATTTGGAAAGATCTCGTCACGGATGAATGGCGACAGCGCCGAGTCCGAGTGCATCTCGCCCTCGACCTCGAGATCCGGCGCCCAGGTACGCAGGGTGGCCAGCACGTCGCGCATCTTGTGTGCCGACGAGGTGCTCTCCGAGCCGAAGTTCGAATGCGACAGCAGCGCGACCTTCGGCACCAGGCCGAAGCGGCGCACCTCTTCGGCGGCGAGCAGCGTGATCTCGGCAAGCTGCTCCGCGTCGGGATCGTAGGAGACGTAGGTGTCGGCGATGAACAGCGGGCCGGTCGGCAGGATCAGGCCCGACACGGTGGCAAAGCCGCGCACGCCGCCGCGCATGCCGATCACCTGGGAGACGTGGCGCAGTTGCGTGTGATAGCGACCGACCGTGCCGCAGATCATGGCATCGGCATCGCCGCGCTTCAGCAGCAGGCCGGCGGTGACCGTGGAACCGCCGCGGACGATCCGCCGGGCGTGGCTCGGCGAGATGCCCTGGCGCTCGACCAGGCGCTCGTATTCGAGCGTCATCGCCGGCACGCGCGGATCGGTGTCCTGGTCGAACACCTCGAGGTCGTGGTCGATCTTGAGACGCAGGCCGAGATGCGCGAGCATCCGCTTGATCGTGTCGCGCCGGCCGACCAGCACAGGCCGCGCCAGCCGCTCCATGATCACCTGCTGCGCCGCCTGCAGTACGTAAGGGTGCTCGCCCTCGGCGAAAACCAGGCGCCTGGGCTCCTTGGCATGCTCGCTCTTGGCGGTATCGAAGATCGGCTTCATCACGAAGCCGGAGCGGTAGACGAACCGCGACAGCTTCTCGCGATAGGCTTCGAAATCGCCGATCGGCCGGGTCGCGACGCCGCTGTCGATCGCCGCGCGCGCCACCGCCGGCGCGATCTCCAGGATCAGTCGCGGGTCGAACGGCTTCGGGATGATGTAGTCCGGGCCGAATACGAAAGTCTCGGCGCTGTAGGCAGAGAGCACGACGTCGGACGCCTCGCTTTCGGCGATCGAGGCCAGTGCCACCACCGCCGCCTTCTTCATCTCCTCGTTGATCGTGGTGGCGCCGACGTCCAACGCCCCGCGGAAGATGAACGGGAAGCAGAGCACGTTGTTGATCTGGTTCGGATAGTCGGTGCGGCCCGAGGCGATGATCGCGTCCGGCCGCACTTCCTTGACCTCCTCGGGCATGATCTCGGGCACCGGATTGGCGAGCGCGAAGATCAGCGGCCGCGGCGCCATCGAGGCGACCATGTCGCGGCTGACGACACCGGCGGCGGACAGGCCCAGGAACACGTCGGCGCCGGCCATCACCTCGCCGATCTTGCGCGCCGGGGTGTCGCGGGCGTAGGGCTCCTTGTACGGGTCCATCAGCTCCTTGCGGCCCTTGTACACGACGCCCTTGATGTCGCAGACGAAGGTGTTCTCGCGCTTCAGGCCGAGGCTGACGAGCTGGTTGAGGCAGGCGAGCGCCGCCGCGCCGGCGCCGGAGCAGACGAGCTTCACCTCCTCGATGCGCTTGCCGACGACCTTCAGGCCGTTGACGATGCCGGCGGCGACGACGATCGCGGTGCCATGCTGGTCGTCGTGAAACACCGGGATCTTCATCCGCGCGCGCAGTCGCCGCTCGATCTCGAAGCATTCCGGGCTCTTGATGTCCTCGAGATTGATGCCGCCGAAGGTCGGCTCGAGCCGCGCCACCGCCTCGACGAACGGCTCGATCTCCTTCTCCGCGATCTCGATGTCATAGCAGTCGATCCCGGCGAACTTCTTGAACAGGACCGCCTTGCCCTCCATCACCGGCTTCGAGGCCAGCGGCCCGATATCGCCGAGGCCGAGCACCGCGGTGCCATTCGTCACCACCCCGACGAGATTGCCGCGCGCGGTGTATCGCGTCGCGTTGGCCGGATCCTCGGCGATCGCCATGCAGGCGTGCGCGACGCCCGGCGAATAGGCCAGGCCCAGGTCGTGCTGGTTGGCGACCGGCTTGGTCGCGTGGACCGCGATCTTACCCGGCGGATCGGCTTCGTGATAATCCAGAGCCTGCTGGCGCAGATCGTTCTGGGGCATGTCCCCTCCCTTGACTCCCGATTGCCGAGGCTTGCACGCTCCGGCCCAATTTGGAAGCAGGTACGCAACGATCTTGCGCACCCGCCATGCGGTGCCGACGGCCACGGGGCCGCATCGGCAATTCAAATCGTCGCAAATTGAACATCGCCGCGACGCTGTCGGACCTACCGTCGGCAGTGTCAGCCCGATCGCGCCGCCATCACCGGAGCACCGAATGACTTCGCCGACCTCGAACGCCGATTTCCATCGCGCCCTGCAGACCCGGCGGGCCGATCACAGCCTGATCCAGGCATTCTACCAGGATCCGGCGCTCCACCGGCTCGACATCGAGAACATTTTCTACCGCGAATGGATTTTCGCCGGCCACGATTGCGAGATCGCCAAAACCGGCGATTACTTCACGCTGCAGCTCGGCGACTATTCGATCATCGTGACGCGCGATGCCGAGGGCCGGGTGCGTGCGCACCACAACGCCTGCCGGCATCGCGGCTACAAGGTGTGCGATGCGGCCAGAGGCAACGTCAAGCGCCGCTTCGTCTGCCCATATCACCAGTGGTCCTACGAGCTCGACGGCAGTCTGGCGCGCACGCGCGGCATGGGCGCGGGGTTCGATCCCAAGGCGCACGGCCTGAAACCAGTGCACGCAGAAAGCGTCGGCGGCTGGATTTTCGTCTGCGTGGCGAATGATGCGCCCGACTTCGGCGCGTTCCGCGCGGCCGTCGCACCGTACCTGGCGCCCTACGATCTGAGCAACACCAAGGTCGCCTTCGAATCGCGGATCGTCGAGAAGGGCAACTGGAAGCTCGTGATGGAGAACAATCGCGAGTGCTACCATTGCGTCGGCTCGCATCCCGAGCTGTGCCGCACCTTCCCCGACACCCCGGTGCACGCCGGCGTCGAGGGCACGGCCGACGTGCGCCACGTCGCCAATTTCGTCGAGGCATGGGAGGCAAAGGGCTTGCCGGGGCGCTTCAAGATCGCCGACGACGCCCAGTACCGTGTGATGCGGCTGCCGTTCCTCGACCAGGCCCGATCGATGACCATGACGGGTGAGCCGGCAGTATCGAAGCGCCTCGGCCGCGCGCCGGAAAGCGAGAACTGCGGCGACGTGCTGCTCTACCACTACCCGTCGACCTGGAACCACGTCACCGCCGATCACGCGATCAGCTTCCGCTGCCTGCCGCTCAGCGCGACGGAGACCGAGCTCGTCACCAAGTGGCTGGTGCCGAAGGACGCGATCGAGGGCCGCGACTATGACCTCAAGACGCTGACCGAGGTGTGGATCGCGACCAACGATCAGGATGCTGCCCTGGTTGAACGCAACGCCGAGGGTATTCGCTCGCCGGCCTACGAGCCGGGGCCTTATTCAGCCGTGCACGAGGCCGGAGTGATCCAGTTCATCGATTGGTATTGCGGCGCCTTGGAAAAGCGGCTCGGCGGCGAGAGATCGAAGCTCAAGGCGGCGGAGTGAGGCGAGCGGAATCGCTCTGGCACTACCCCGCGAGCTGGTCCATCGCCGTCGCGAGCTTGAGGTCGCGTTCCGTCACGCCGCCGGCATCGTGGGTCGAAAGCGTGACGTCGACCCGGTTCCAGACGTTCGACCACTCGGGATGGTGATTCATCTTTTCCGCCACCATCGCCACCCGCGTCATGAAGCCGAATGCGGCATTGAAGTCGGCGAACTTGAACGAGCGCGCGATCGCCTCGCGGCCATCCACCCGATGCCATTCGGGCAGCGTCGTCAGCGCCGCGGCGATCTCCGTAGTCATCGAGCTTGCGAGCCATGGCGATACGCGCCTCCGGTTACATCCGCTCCAACTCGTCGATCATGCCCTCGATCACCTTGAGGCCCTTGCCCCAGAACTCCGGCTTCGACGCGTCGAGGCCGAACGGGGCGAGCAGCTCGGAATGGTGCTTCGAGCCGCCGGCTTTCAGCATGTCGAAGTACTTCGCCACGAAGCCCGGGTGCGCCTCGCTGTAGAGACCATAGAGCGAATTCACCAGGCAGTCGCCGAACGCGTAGGCGTAGACGTAGAACGGCGAATGGATGAAGTGCGGGATGTAGGTCCAGAACACCTCGTAGCCGGGCTTGAAGTCGATCGCCGGCCCGAGGCTCTCGGCCTGGATGCTCATCCACAGCTCGTTGATCTGGTCGCTGGTCAGCTCGCCTTCGCGGCGCGCGGTGTGGATCTTGCGCTCGAAACTGTAGAACGCGATCTGCCGCACCACCGTATTGAGCATGTCCTCGACCTTGCCGGCGAGCAGCGCCTTGCGCTCGCGCGCGTCCTTGGCGCCGGCGAGCAGCGCCTTGAAAGTCAGCATCTCGCCGAACACCGACGCGGTCTCGGCCAGGGTGAGCGGCGTCTGCGAGAGCAGCGGCCCCTGTTTCGCCGCCAGAACCTGATGCACGCCGTGCCCCAGCTCGTGGGCCAGCGTCATCACATCGCGCGACTTGCCCTGGTAGTTGAGCAGCACGTACGGGTGGGCTGACGGCACGGTCGGATGCGCGAAGGCGCCAGGCGACTTGCCGGGCCTGGTCGGCGCGTCGATCCAGCGCTTGGCGAAGAACTCCCCGGCGATCCCGGCCATCTCCGGCGCGAAGCCACGATAGGCGTCGAGCACCATGGTCTCGGCCTCGGCCCATGGGATGATGCGCTCCGGCTTCTCCGGCAGCGGCGCGTTGCGGTCCCAGTGGGCGAGGCGATCGAGGCCCAGCCATTTCGCCTTCATCGCGTAATAGCGGTGCGACAGCCGCGGATAGGCCGCGCGCACGGCATCCACCAGCGCCTCGACCACCGGCCCCTCGACCTTGTTCGACAGGTGGCGGGCGTCGGCGATGTCCTTGAAACTGCGCCAGCGGTCGGAAATCTCCTTGTCCTTGGCCAGGGTATTGGTGATCAGCGTGAAAAGGCGGATATTGTCCTTGAACGTCACCGCCAAGGCTTCGGCGCCTGCTTGACGCTTGGCGCGGTCGGCGCTGGTCAGCATGTTGAGCGTCGGCTCGATGGTAAGCGGCTCGTCGTGGCCCGCGACCTTGAAACGAAGACCGGTCATGGTCTCGTCGAACAGCCGGTTGAAGGCCCCGCGCGAGGTCTGTCCCTTCTCGTGGAACAGCTTCTCGAGCTTTTCCTCCAGCTGGTGCGGCTTCTCCTTGCGCAGGTCGTCGAGCCACGGCTTGTAGCGAGCCAGCGCCGGCACCTCGAGGGCGCTCGCCAACGCCGCATCGTCGATCTGGTTCAGCTCCAGCTCGAAGAAGATCAGCTCGGCCGAAATGTTGGTCAGCTGCTCGGAGGTGTCGCCGTAGAATTTCGCCCGTGCCGGGTCGGCCTGGTTGCCGGCATAGAGCAGGCCGGCGTAGGAGCCGAGCCGGCCCATCAGGTCGGACAGGACCTCGTAGGCGACAATCGCCTCGGCCAACCCCGCGCCGTCGGCACCCATGCCGGTGAGCTTGCCCTGGTAGCGCTCCCGCATGCGCTTTGCTTCCGCCGCCGCCTTGGCGAGGTCGGCCTTGATCTGCGGCGCATCCATCGCCGGGTAGAGATCGGCCAGATTCCACTCCGGCATGGCGCCGAGATCGGCGGCGGCGGCGTTCGTTGCACTGATGGCGGCAGAGTGGGCGCGCATGTGGCTCATGATCCTCGAATTGTTTCGGCCCGGAACTTGGCTCAGGCGAGCGCCCGGATCAAGGCACGCGCCTCAACTTCCCCTCATGGCAGCGCGGGCCCTGGCGAAAATGGTGCCGACACATCGGCCATTGTCGGCTGGCCCGCCGCATCCGGCCGGCTCCGCGCAGCGGAGTCGGATGCAGCCGTCATGGATCAATTAATGGTGGGCCGTTTGCCATATTATTGATATTACTAATATATTTGCCGCTCTGCCACTCCCGGCTGCCACTCGGACGGAAACGGACTCTATCTCGTCATCCGTCCACATCCGTCTCGCGATTTCCTCGATTGCCCGTCTTCTCGCCGCGCGCCAAACGGATCGCCTCGCGCAGTATGTCGCGATCGCCGATGTGGTTGGCGAGGATCAGTGCCAGCTTGGCGTTCATCCGCATCGCCGCCTCGTCGCTTAGGTCGCGCTGGCTGGAGATCAACTCCTCGTAGAAGCCGTCCGGATCGGCGATATTGGGTGTCGTGATCAAAGGCATGGCGGCTTCCTCCCTCAATTGCCGCAGGCGCGTGCGATCGCGGCCTTGATGCGGGCCTCGTCGAAGCCCCGCCAGCGTGCGGCCACGTGCTGATCGGGGCGGAGGAGATAGACCGTGCCCGGTACGCCGTCGTAGCGCGAATTCAACAGGCCCTTCGTGTCCGCGATGTCGCGGCCGACGGCGATGACCTTGGCGCCGACCCGGCCGGCCTTGATCTCGCGCGCCTCGGTCAGGTTGCCGAACGTGAGCACGGTGAATGTATTGCCCCCGACCACATCGAGCAGCCAGCCACTGCGGCCGCCGACTGCAATGGGCGCGTCCGGAGCATTGCGGCCGGGCGGCGCGCTGCCGCCGAAGCTCGATTCGTCCGGTGTGTTGAGGGGTGAGTTCACATAGGGCGTCGGCGTCGACAGCCGTCCGCTGTTGACGAGCGGGCGGGCGAAGGCCTCGGTGCCGGCAAGCTCGAGCACGGCGTCGCGGTAGAGCCGGCTGGAAGCACTCTTCGGCGTGATGAAATCCGTCGAGCGCGTCGAGTTCAACAGGTTGTCGTCGGCGGCAAACGCGCGCTCGGCATTGTAGGTGTCGAGCAGCGCGACCGGCGCCTCCCCCCGCATCACGAGCGCAAGCTTCCAGGCGAGGTTGTCGACGTCCTGCACGCCCGTGTTGGCCCCGCGCGCGCCGAACGGCGAGACCTGGTGGGCGGCATCGCCCGCAAACAGCACACGGCCGTGACGGAAGTTGTCGATACGGCGGCACGCGAACTGGTAGATCGACACCCACTCGAGCTCGAACTCGGCATCGGGCCCGAGCATCGCGCGGATGCGCGGCAAGACGCGCTCGGGCTTCTTCTCCTCGTCGGGGTTGGCGTCCCAGCCGAGCTGGAAGTCGATGCGCCAGACGTTATCGGCCTGCTTGTGCAGCAGCACCGATTGGCCGGGGTGGAACGGTGGGTCGAACCAGAACCAGCGCTCGGTCGGGAACGCGGCCTTCATCACCACGTCGGCGATCAGGAAGCGGTCGTGGAAGAATTGCCCGGTGAACTCGGCGCCAACCATGCGCCGCAAATCGGAGTTGGCGCCGTCGCAGGCGATCACCCATTGCGCCTCCACCTGGAAGATGCCGTCCGGCGTCTCGACCGCAAGGCTCGCGTGGTCCTCGGCCTGCCGGATGCTGACTACCTTGTGCTTCCAGCGCAGGTCGATGAGCCCGGTCGCCTTGCAGCGCTCGATCAGCATCTCCTCCAGGTAGTACTGCTGCAGGTTGATCATGGCCGGCATCTTGTGGTCGGCCTCGGGCAGCAGATCGAACTGGTAGGACAGCTTGTCCTTGAAGAAGACCTTGCCGACCTTCCAGCTGACACCCTTCTCGACCATCGGGCCCGCGCATCCGAGCCGGTCCCAGATCTCGAGCGGCCGCTTGGCGTAGCACACCGCGCGCGAGCCGATGCTCACCGTGTTGTTGTCGTCGAGCACGACCACAGGCTGGCCGTGAAAGGCCAGGTCGAGCGCCGCGGTGAGGCCGATCGGTCCGGCACCGACCACGACGACCGGGTGCCGCTTGACTTGTCCACTCGCTTGCTCGGGCGAGCGCACGTAGGGAAACTGCGGATAGGCATAGGTCTTCAGCATGAGGGCCTCATGGCTGTATCGTGCCGCAATCCAGGCGGGCGGGCCGGCGCCAAGGTCAATGACTGGTCTTGACCGGGACGCCCTGGAACAGCGCTTTCGCAGCTTCGCCAAGGCCCGCGGGTTCAGATGGGGGCAGGCAAGTCGCGACAGCAGCTCACGCCCCGTCGGCGAATTCCTTCTCGTGCAGCCAAGCGTTGTGGCGCGGCGGCTTCTTGGTCTGCGACCACTCCTCGATCATCGCCGGCGCAGCCTCTTTCATCTTCCGCAACTGCTCGGGCGTTGCCGTCCATGTCGCCACCTCGAGCCGGTGGCCGCTCGGGTCCCAGAAGTAGATCGATTGGAAGATGGTGTGGTTGGTCGGGCCGACAACCTCGAGCCCGTTCGCCTCGGCGCGCGCCTTCTGCGCCATCAGCGCATCCATGTCTGCCACCTGGAAGGCGATGTGCTGCGTCCAATCCGGTGTGTTCGGGTCGCGGCCCATTGGCGCGGAGTTCGGCAGCTCGAAGAATGCAAGGATGTTGCCTGCGCCCGCATCGAGGAAGATGTGCATGTAGGGATCGGGCGCCTTGGTGGAGGGGACCTTGTCCTCGGCGATCGCGCCGAGCAGGTCCATGTCCATGACGCGCTTGTAGAACTCCACCGTCTGCTTGGCGTCTTTGCAGCGGTAGGCGACGTGATGAATCTGCTGGATCGACATGGGGCGGTCCTCCAATGTTCGCTTGTGCATCTGAGCTGGATAATAGTAACATTTGTTACTATCGACTCGCCACGATTGCAATCGAAATCCTTCCAGCTCACACCAGGGATGCGGAAGAGACACGGCGGCAGGGAAAATGAGCGGCAAGACACCAGCCAAACGGGCTGCGCGTGCAGCGGCAGGCGGCAGAACGAGCCGGTCGGCATCACGCGTGGGGATGGACCTGCAGCGCTACTTCCCTTACCGGCTCGCCGTGCTGGCCGAGCAGGTGTCGATGGCGGTGGCCGAGGTCTATACTCGCCGCTTCGATCTGACGCGCCACGAGTGGCGCATCCTGGCGGCACTCGGCGACGGGAGCCGGATCGCGGCAACCGACATCGGCCGCATCACCACGCTCGACAAGATGCAGGTAAGCCGCGCGCTGGAAAGCATGGAGCGGCGCGGTCTCGTGCAGCGCTCAGAGGCCGACGGCGACCGCCGGAAGCGCATTGTGCAACTCACCGCGCCGGGGCACAGACTTTTCGCGGAGATCGTACCGCTGGCGCTCGAGCGCGAGACGGCGCTGCTCGCCACGCTCACGGACGACGAGAAGGCGCTACTCGATCAGGTGATGCGCAAGATTGCCGAAGCGGCAGGGCACAAGACTGCCGCGCGGCGACCACCTGACCGCGAGCCATCATTTGATAACTGATGCTGGCCGCTCGAGCTCGGCTACGGCAGGTGCCGACGACCGAGCAAGAAAGCTGCAATGGATGCTGCCTGGATCACCCCCGCCGCGATGAAGAGGTGTGGCGATGCTCCTGGCGCGGCTGCCGCCAATGAGGGCGCAAACTCCCGGATCAGGCCAAAGGCGGCCGGAGCGAACGCGTAGGTGCCCTGGCCGATCGCGACGATCATCGGCACGACGCGCGGCACGTCGTCTTTCACGAACTCGACCTGCGCGATGAGGGGCGGCAGCGAGGTGGCGTTGCCAATGCCGAATCCGAACAGCACCACGCCGATGAGCAGCAAGGGCACGCCGTCACCGGCCGCGAGCAGGAAGGCCAGCGAACCGGCAATCTGCACGAGATAGCTGGCGCACGCGAACAGCCGTCGATCGGCACCGGCGGGCATCAGCCATCCAAAGAGTGTGCGACCGGCAACGGCGGCTGCAGTTGCCGCGCCAGCTGCAATGCCGGCGAGTTGTGCGCCAAGCGCCGGTACCAGCAGCGAGAACAGATGTGCCAGCAGTCCGATTTGCGCGAACAGGCCGAGCGCCATGCCGGCGGCCAGCGTCATGAATTGCCAATCGCGCCAAAGTTGCCGCCCAGGAAGAGGCCTCGCAAGCGGCGACGTCAAAGACGCGGTCGCCGCGCCTGCAGCATCGCCGTCGGCGACCAATCCCATCTGCTCAGGCGTCTTCGCATAGTAGAGGTCGGCGAGCGCCCAGATCGTCACGACCATCACGAGGCCGATTGCGAGCGCCGCACCGGGGAAACCGAGCAGGCCGATTGCCGCCACCCACAACGGCGAGAAAATGACGCCGCCAATGCTCGAGCCATTGTAGGCCGACGCCAGGGCAGCGGGACGCGTGCGCGCGAACCACGGTGAAATGATCGCGTTGACGGCCGCGGCGCCCATGGTCACCCACCCTCCGCCACTCATGAGAGTGGCTAGAAAGAGCTGCCAGGGTTGCTGGGCGATCGCCCATCCGAAGATACCGGCCGCCAGCGCGACGGACCCGCACTTGGTCACAGCGGCGACACCGAACCTCCGGTAGAGTTTCGGCAAGTTGGCGATGACCATCGCACCGAACAGGAAATGCACGGTCACCGCGGCGGAGACGAGAGCGAGGGACCAGCCGCGAACCTCACGCACGGCGTGGAGATAGACCGGTGGCCCATAGAAACCCAGGCCCCACCCGAACGTCGCCAGCACGAACACCGCGGCGACGACTTTCCAGCCGAAGAAAACCTGGGGTTTGAATTGTGTAGACATGCTTGCGCCCTCTGCGGATGACGTGACCATGGCTCGGAGGCGCCGGGCGATGCTACGGTGACGACCGTAGCGTCGGGACGAGCATCGCTGCTAAGCTGCTCGTCTCGGACGAGGGCAGATCGAATGACGAGCACAGCACGGTTCGCTGAAATTGCGGCGCTGGCGGGCGATCCGGCGCGCGTGGGCATGCTGCATGCATTGATGGATGGCCGGGCCCTGACTGCGACCGAGCTGGCAAGAGTGGCTGGCATCGCAGCGCAGACGGCAAGTGGTCATCTTGCCCGCATGACGGCCGTGGGGATCGTCGAGGTCGAGAAACAGGGCCGCCATCGCTATCATCGATTGGCAACACCATCCATCGCGCGGATGCTGGAGAGCATCATGCAAGTCGCCGCGGAGCTCGATCCTTGCAACAAGAGCCTCGCCGTCGGACCGAAGGATGCCGCGCTACGAAAGGCGCGGACGTGCTACGACCACTTCGCCGGCCAACTGGGCGTGGCACTGGCCGATGCCATGATCGAGCAGGGCCACGTGGAGCTCTCCGGCGACGCTGGCATCGTCACCGACGCTGGTTTGGCTTTCCTCGGCGAGATTGGAGTGGACACCGGGCCATTGCTGGCACGTCGGACGAAACGATCCGGGCGCGTACTGTGTCGCCCCTGCCTCGATTGGAGCGAGCGCCGCGCGCATCTCGCAGGAATTCTAGGAGCAGCCATCTGCACTCATAGCCTGGCGGCCGGCTGGACGCGCCGGATGGTCGGCACGCGAGCCGTTCTGATCACGCCCAAAGGGGAGCGCATCTTCAGGGAAAGGTTCGGCGCCAAGCTCACTTAGGAATTGGCCCGCTCAGACCGCTTCGTGATCTGCGGCCGGCCGCAGGACGAAGCTCCCCAGCTTTCCACGGTGCTTCCGCAGGTGTGAAGGATTAGCCAAGCGGCTCAAGGGTTGCGAGTGCGAAGGGCCCCACGCTGGGTCGCCGGCACGCCTTGCCCTGACAGCTGTGATAGCAGATGCTTCACTTTCGTCCGCTGCTGCGAGGTCCAACCATGCTGAAACTCTACTTTTCCCCGTCGACCAGCTCGCTCGCTACACATATCGCTCTTATCGAGTGCGGCGCCGACTTCAAGCTAGTGCCGCGGCTGATCTCAAAGCAGGAAACGCGCACAGCCGAATATTTGGCGATCAATCCCGACGGCAAGGTGCCGGCGCTGGTCACTGAAAGCGGGCGGGTGCTGACCGAGGTGGCGGCGACCCTCTACTACCTCGCCCGCAAGTATCCTGCCGCCGAGCTCTGGCCCGAAGGCGATATCGAGGCCGAGGCAGAAGTGATCTCGTGGATGTCGTTCACAGCGTCCACCCTGCACGGCTCGCGCGCCAAAGGGCCGGAGCACGTGGCCAATGCCTTTGCCGTTGCGAACCGCAAGCTCGGCGACCGGCAATGGGCGATCGGGCGCTTCTCCATCGCGGACATTCATCTGTTTCGCGTCTATTGGCGGTTCCGGCCCGGTATCGACGCGCCGCCCGGCACCTATCCCGCGCTCGAGGCGCATCACGATCGGATGCTTGCGCGGCCAGCCGTGCAGAAGGCGCTGGCCGTCGAGAAGACCTACGAATAGGGGCGCTAGTGTCCCGATCGCGAAGTTCGCTTCATTCGCATGGCCTCGGACGAACTTCGCGATCGATAAGGACACTAGCAAATCCAAGCTTCTAGTGTGGCTTATGATTTCGAAGTCCGCACTGGAGTATGCCGCAAGTATGAAGCGGACTTCGAAATCGCCACACTAGCGTTCGTCGACCAGATCAGATCGGGTCAGAGCTTCAGACTCGTCTGTTCCCTCTCCATCGGCATCCAAGCCGGGATGGGCTGGGGTCAAGGCTCGACATACGGATGCCTGGTCCACTCTGCCTGGCGCAGCTGTCGCCGGTCTTATATAGCTCGTTCCGCAATATCGCCCTGGAAGGTGCGCGCCATGCCATTGACGGTCGCGATGTACGACAAGTCGCTGGATCACATCGGCAGCCGGCTCGACGCGCTTGGCTTGGATATCACTGTCCATACCTTCCATACGGACGGCAAGTTTCTGATCAACGGTGCCGCCCGTTCGCCGGGTGACGTCGATATCGACTATCTCTGGCTGAGCTCTCACATCAATGCTGATGGGTTTCGAGACCGAGCATTCGAACTCGTACTGGATTGCAGGTCGGTCGGAGTTCTGCAAACTTTCAACGCCGGGCTCGACCAACCCTTCTACAAGAAGCTCTCCCGGAAGGGGACGAGGATCTGCAACAGCAGCGCCCAGGGTGTCGCGATCTCGGAATATGTCATGGCGCAGGTGCTGAGCCTGCTCCAGCCGATCGAGCTGCAACGCGAGCTGCAGGCGAAGAAGCAATGGCAAATCACGCCCTTTCGCGAACTCTCGCAGACGAGCTGGCTGATCATCGGCTTTGGACCGATCGGTCGAGAGATCGCTAAACGGGTCAAGGCGTTCGGTGCGACCACCGCCGTGGTTCGCCGCTCGCCCGAAGCTTCCCCTCTCGCCGACAAGGTCGGCACGATGGCCGACCTGAAAACGTTTCTTCCCGCCGCTGATGTGGTTGTTCTGGCGTGTTCGCTCAACGACGATACGCGAGGCTTTGTCGGCGATGACTTCTTCGCGGCAATCAAGAAGGGCGCGATCCTGGTCAATATTGCCCGGGGAGCGCTGATCGACGACAAGGCAATGATCACCGCGCTCGACAACGGGAATGTTGGCACCGCGGTGCTCGACGTCTTCCACCAGGAGCCGCTGCCCGCGGACAACCCGCTCTGGTCGCATCCGAGGGTGCGTCTGACCTCCCATACGTCATTCTCCGGAAGTGGCGTTCGATCGCGGTGGGATGCCCTCTTTCTCGACAATATCGTTCGCTTCTCGAAGGGCGAAGCGCTCGCCAACGAGGTCAATCCCAGAGACATCGTCTAGGGTGGCCGGCAGCTGCTTGGCACCGGCGCAGGGGTGGTAGGAGAATAGCCTCTGGCAACCAAAATCGGGTTTGGACAAAGTTCTCCGACGGCGACAGGTCAGATTGCCGACGTTCCTCCAGGAGGGCCCTGTGCGTATCGCTGCCGTAAATGCCCACGTTCTCGAGGCAAAGCTATCCGAGCCATTTGCCTGGTCATTCAACCGCACGGATGTGCGCGCTTCCTGCCTGGTCGAGATCGTGGCCGAGGATGGCACCACGGGTTGGGGCGAATGCTTCGGGCCGGCACGACTGAACGCGGCCGTGGTCAAGGCGTTCAGTCGGCTGCTGATCGGCGAGGATGCCCTGGCAACAGAGCGGATCTGGCAATCGATCTACAATGGCTTTCGCGATCAGGGCCAGAAAGGACTTGCCGTCACCGCGCTTTCCGGAGTCGACATCGCGCTGTGGGACCTGAAGGGAAAGCGTTTCGGCGCACCGGTGCACGTGCTGATGGGGGGCGCACTCAGGACACAGGTGAATGCCTATGCCACGGGCACCTATCGCAAGGACAACGGCAATCCTCTCGACTACATCATCGAGGAAGTGAAAAGCTACGTACGCGAAGGTTTCAGCGCGGTGAAGCTCAAGATCGGCTTTGACGTCGCCGATGACATAGCGCTGATCCGTGCCGTGCGCGAAGCGATCGGACCGCGCACCGGCCTGATGCTGGACGCCAATCACGGCTACGACGCGATTGATGCCATCTTGACTTGGCCGCGCGGTCGCGAACTGCGACATCGCCTGGTTCGAAGAACCGGTCGTACCCGACGATCTCGACTCCTATGTCGAGGTAAGGCGCGGTCAGCCGATCCCAGTCGCCGGTGGTGAATGCGAGTTCACCCGCTGGGGGTTCCGTGAAGTACTGACGCGGCGCGCCATGGACATACTGCAACCCGACACTTGCGCGGCTGGCGGCCTCTCGGAGTGCAAGAAGATCGCCGATATGGCGGTGGCATTTGGCGTGCGATACGTGCCGCATGTGTGGGGGACCGGTGTCGGGCTGGCTGCAGCGCTGCAATTGCTTGCCGTCCTGCCCCATAATCCGCCGCGGCATACCCCACATGAGCCACTGCTCGAGTTCGATCGATCGGAACATCCCTTCCGGCAGGCGGTGCTTACGCAGCCGATCGAGCATAGAGGTGGCATAGTGGAGATACCAGAAGGGCCCGGCCTAGGTATCGAGGTTGATCGTCGGGTCGTGGCCCAGTTCAGCGTCATGGCAGATTGAGCGACGTCTCTGTCCGAGCAGTTTCGCCGCGCTTACCCCCAGAATGCCGTGGGGTCGAATGTCGGGCGCCTTGGGCGCCCCAACAAACGCAAATAAATCAATGATTGATTTGCAACAAAGAATGGTGGAGCCAACCGGGATCGAACCGGTGACCTCTTGCATGCCATGCAAGCGCTCTCCCAGCTGAGCTATGGCCCCGAAGTGGGTATCGTGGGATGGGGGAAGCGATGAAGCCTCCCCGAATGCGCAGAACGACCATGCCGCCGCGCGAAGCGGTTACTAGGCCGACCCGCCGGAATACGCAAGCGGCATTTTTTGCTTGCCGCAGGCGACCCCGCTCCGCGGAGCCGGCTGCCTGCGACGCAACACTGCGGCTGCCGGCCGGCGCGCGAAACGCGCGTCGGCAGCGACACCCGAGAACCCCGTTCAGACTTCCTCGCCGCCCTCGGCGACCGGGCCGCCGATGATGCCGGACACGTCGCCGCCCTCCTCCTCTTCCTCCTCGAGGAAGGTCTCGTCGCCTTCCGCCGCGATCGGCTCCTCGGCGACCTCGAGATCGGCCAGCGCCTCCTCGCCCTCGGCCACCACCACGTCGTCGACGGTCTCGTCCGCCACCTTCTTGGCCTTGCGGGCCGCCTTCTCCTCGGCGGCGGCGGCGGCCGCCGCGGCGGCCGGCGTCAAGCTCTGGTGCGCGATCACGTACGGCGTCTCGCACATCGGGCACACGATCGGGTCGCGGTTCAAGTCGTAGAAGCGGGCGCCGCAATCCTGGCTCTGACAGGTGCGCTTCGTCCCACGGGCTGCTTTCGTCGCCATGGCGGTCCTCGAATTTGTCGTCGGATTTGCTGTGATTGGGCTGCGGTCTGCCACGGGTCGGCGCGCTTGTCAAAAGCTAAGCCCTCCCGAGGCGACAACATTTCAGCGCCGTTGACAGTCAGGTGTGGGCACGGTTGATGTCCGTCAAGCGTCAAACCCAGGCTCGAACGAGCCGCGAATTGCCGGAAAACCCCATGTCGACCGCCCCCGCAAGACCACTGGCCGCCGCCCGATCGGGCGCCCTAACCGGCACCGTCAGGGTCCCCGGCGACAAGTCGATCTCGCACCGGGCATTGATGTTCGGCGCGCTCGCGACCGGCCGCACCCGCATCCAGGGGCTGCTCGAGGCCGAGGACGTGCTCAATACCGCGCGTATCGTCGGCCAGCTCGGCGCCAAGGCCACCAAGACCGCCGCCGGCTGGGAGGTCATGGGGCGAGGCACCGGCGGCCTCGTGCAGCCCTCGGGACCGCTCGATTTCGGCAATGCCGGCACCGGAACACGACTGATGATGGGCGTGCTCGCCGGCCACGACATCACCGCCGAGATGATCGGCGACGCCTCGCTCTCCCGCCGTCCGATGGGCCGCGTCCTGACCCCGTTGAAGCTGATGGGGGTCACCGTCGTCCCCGCCGATCGCGACAGGCTGCCGCTGCAGTTTCGAGGCACGTCGCGACTGGTGCCGATCGAGTACCGGCTGCCGGTACCCTCGGCCCAGGTGAAGTCGGCGATCCTGATCGCCGGCATGCAGGCGCCGGGGGAAACCACCGTGATCGAGCCGGAGGCGACGCGGGATCACACCGAGCGGATGCTCGGCTACTTCGGCGCCACGTTGAGGCGGACGATGCGGGACGGAGCGGCGCACATCACCGTCGTCGGCCACGCCGAGCTCGAAGGCCGCGACGTGGTCGTCCCGGGCGATCCGAGCTCGGCGGCGTTCCTGGTCGCCGCCGCCCTGCTGGTGCCCGGCTCGCAGATCACGGTGGAGGGCGTGCTGGTCAATCCGACCCGTACCGGGTTCTATCTGACGCTCAAGGAGATGGGAGCCGACATCACCTTCATGAACGAGCGCGAGGAAGGCGGCGAGCCGGTCGCCGACATCCGCGTGCGCCACTCGAAGCTTGCCGGCGTGCGTGTGCCGCCTGAGCGTGCGCCGAGCATGATCGACGAATATCCGGTCCTGGCCGTGCTGGCGTCGTTCGCCGACGGCGAGACGCGGATGGAAGGGCTGGCCGAGCTCAAGGCGAAGGAGAGCGACCGCCTCGCCGCCACCGCGGCGGGCCTCGCCGCGAATGGCATCGCGCACAAGATCGAGGGCGAGACCTTGACGGTTGCCGGCGGCAGATCAGTGCCGGGCGGCGGCACCGTCGCGACCCACCTCGACCACCGCATCGCGATGGCGTTTCTGACCATGGGGCTTGCCAGCGACCGCCCCGTCAAAGTCGACGACGCATCGATGATCGCGACGAGCTTCCCGACGTTCAGGAGTTTGATGGAGCAGCTGGGGGCGAGCTACCTCGGGTAGGCATCGGCAGGCAATACCGCCGCGCGCGGCACCTGCGATCGCCGGCTCTCGATGGGCCCGTGCCCCTGCAAGGCACAAGAAAAGGGGCGGCTGCGCGGCCGCCCCTCTCGCAGTCCCCCTCGTCAATTCCTGTCGGCCTAGACCGAGTAGTACATGTCGAACTCGACCGGATGCGGCGTCATGTCGGTGCGCGCCACTTCCTGCATCTTGAGCTCGATGTAGGCGTCGATCATGTCGTCGCTGAACACGCCGCCGGCCTTCAGGAAGGCGCGGTCCTTGTCGAGGCTGTTCAGCGCTTCACGCAGCGAGCCGCAGACCGTCGGGATCTTCGCCAGCTCGGCCGGCGGCAGATCGTAGAGGTTCTTGTCCATCGCCTCGCCCGGATGGAGCTTGTTCTGGATGCCATCGAGACCGGCCATCAGCATCGCCGCGAACGCGAGGTAGGGATTGGCGCCCGGATCCGGGAAGCGGATCTCGATGCGCTTCGCCTTGGGGCTCGTCACGTGCGGGATGCGGCACGAAGCCGAGCGGTTGCGCGCCGAATAGGCGAGCAGCACCGGAGCCTCGTAGCCCGGCACCAGGCGCTTGTAGGAGTTCGTCAGCGGGTTGGTGAAGGCGTTGATCGCCTTGGCGTGCTTCAGGATGCCGCCGATGTAGTACAGGCAGGTCTCCGACAGATCGGCATACTTGTTGCCGGCGAACATCGGCTGGCCGCCCTTCCAGATCGACTGGTGGACGTGCATGCCCGAGCCGTTGTCGCCATACATCGGCTTCGGCATGAACGTCACCGACTTGCCGTAGGCCTGGGCGACGTTGTGGGCGACGTACTTGTAGATCTGCATGCCGTCGGCCATCTTGATCATCGGGCCGAACTTGACGCCGAGCTCGTGCTGGGCCGCGGCGACCTCGTGGTGATGCTTCTCGACCGAGACGCCCATCTCGGCCATCACCGAAAGCATCTCGGAGCGGATGTCCTGGGCGCTGTCGATCGGCGGCACGGGGAAGTAGCCGCCCTTGGTGCGCGGACGGTGGCCGAGGTTGCCCATCTCGTATTCGGTGCCCATGTTCGAGGGCAGCTCCGAGGAGTCGAGCTTGTAGGAAACGTGGTTCGCCTCGGTCGTGAAGCGAACGTCGTCGAAGATGAAGAATTCGGCTTCGGGGCCGAAATAGACCGTGTCGCCGATGCCGGTCGACTTCATGTAGGCTTCCGCCTTCTTGGCGATGCCGCGCGGGTCGCGCTCGTAGAGCTCGCCGGTCGAGGGCTCGATCACGTCGCAGAAGATCGCGAGTGTCGTCTGGGCGAAGAACGGGTCGAGGTGGGCCGTGCCGGCGTCCAGCATCAGCGTCATGTCGGAGGCCTCGATGCCTTTCCAGCCGGCGATCGAGGAGCCGTCGAAGGCATAGCCGTCGGCAAACACGCCCTCGTCGATGCAGCTGGCATCGGCGGTGACGTGCTGCAGCTTGCCCTTGGTGTCGGTGAAGCGCAAATCGACGAACTTTACATCCTTGTCCTTGATCATCTTCAGGACGTCGGCACTTGAGGTCATTTCAACTTCCTCTGCTTTGACTACTGGTGGAACTTTCGACTAACGCAGCCTGCCCCTGATACAAACGCACAGGGCCGCGAACGGGCCCGGTCCTGCGCGGTCGCCTGTCCGTGGAAACGGCAAGCTCAGATGGCGTCGGAGCCGGTCTCGCCGGTGCGGATACGAATTGCTTCCTCTACTGATGAGACGAAGATCTTGCCGTCGCCGATGCGGCCGGTCTTGGCAGCTTTCTGAATAGCCTCGATCGCCTTGTCCAGCATATCGTCAGCCAGCACCACCTCGATTTTGACCTTGGGCAGGAAATCGACGACGTATTCGGCGCCGCGATAGAGCTCGGTGTGGCCCTTCTGGCGGCCGAAGCCCTTCGCCTCGATCACCGTGATACCCTGCTGGCCGATCTCCTGCAGTGCCTCCTTTACCTCATCGAGCTTGAACGGCTTGATGATTGCTTCGATCTTCTTCATGCGAAATGCCCACCCAATGGGCTGGAACGGCCCTGGTTCAATCGTTAGCACCCCTATTAAGCATGCCTCGTGCCAGTTGCTGAGAAAATTCTGATGGCCTGCGATTTCAAGCGCTTGCACGCGATTTGCCGAAATCGGTGGCAACCTGCCGAAGGATTGAAGATGAAAATTAGCGGCAAATTGCCTAGTTTTTGACCATGTGACGGAGCGACGCCAATGATCAGGCCCTCCCGCGCCCGGCCGCCCTGCGAGCTGCTGACGACGGCGCAAATGTCCCAGGCAGACCGGCTGGCGGTCGCAGCCGGCATCAGCTCGTTGGAGCTCATGGAAGCGGCCGGCAAGGCCGTTGCCGACGCGGCGCTGGCGATGGCGGGACCGGGCGACAGGTTCGTCGTACTATGCGGTCCCGGCAACAATGGCGGCGACGGTTTTGCCGCCGCGCGATTGCTGAGGCAGCGCGGCCTCGATGTGTCGGTCGCCTGCCTCGTCACCCGCGATCGGCTGGGCGGTGACGCCGCCCGGATGGCGGCACTCTGGAGCGGGCCGATCACCGCGCTCGACGCCGCCGCCCCCGGACCCGATTGCGTGATGATCGACGCCCTGTTCGGCGCCGGGCTCAATCGCCGCCTCGACCCAGCGATCGAGCAGGTGCTGGCGCGCGGCGTCGCGGCCCAAGCCCGCACTCTCGCGGTCGATGTGCCGAGCGGCGTCGACGGCACCACTGGCGCACTGCACGGCGATGTGCCGCCTGCCGACCGTACTGTTACGTTTTTCAGGCTGAAGCCCGGCCACCTGCTGATGCCGGGCCGCAGCCGTTGCGGCATGACCATTCTCGCCGACATCGGCATTCCCGAGCAGGTGCTGGACGACATCGCCCCGACGTTGTTCGCCAATCGGCCCGAGCTCTGGCAGGCCCACCTCCCACGCCTGCGCGAGGAGATGCACAAATACGATCGTGGGCATGCCGTCGCCGTTTCCGGTCCCCGGCATGCAACCGGCGCCGCGCGATTGGGCGCACGCGCCGCATTAAGGATCGGCGCAGGGCTCGTCACCGTCGCCTCGCCCGCCGATGCAGTCGACGTCAACGCGGCTCAGCTTACCGCCATCATGGTACGGCCGTTCGACGGCAAGGATGGACTGGCCCCGATGCTGGCCGACCGGCGACTCTCGGCCTGGCTGATCGGCCCTGCCGCCGGCGTCGGGCCCGAAACGCGGCAGCATGTGGCCGCGATCCTGGCAAGCCCGGCCGCCGTCGTGCTCGATGCCGATGCCCTGACGAGTTTCGCCGCCGGGATGCAGTCCGAGCTATTCGGACAAATACGAGGACGCGACGCCCCCGTCGTCCTCACCCCGCACGCTGGCGAATTCAGCAGGCTGTTCGGGACAGGAGCGGGCGCCGGCGCGAAGACCGAGACGGCACGCGCGGCCGCTGCCGCGAGCGGGGCGATCGTCGTATTGAAGGGTCCCGACACCATTATCGCTCATCCCGACGGCAGAGCCGCGATCAACGACAACGCCCCGCCGACACTTGCGACGGCAGGCTCCGGCGATGTCCTTGCCGGCATGATCCTCGGGTTGCTGGCGCAGCGGATGCCGCCATGGGAGGCAGCCTGCGCTGCGGTCTGGCTGCATGGCGAAGCCGCGCGGAATTTTGGCCCGGGCCTCATCGCCGAGGACTTGCCCGAATTGCTGCCGCAAGTGCTGCGCCGGCTCGACGAATAGAACAAGAAAACGCGAAACCCGGCGCCGCGAGATTCAATCGCAGCACCGGGATTGAAAAAACAAGATCGAGCGAGCTTCAGATCGTGAAATCGGTGATCTTCTTGCCCTTGTCGAGCTTGGCGACGAGCCACTTCGGCTTGCGGCCGCGGCCGCTCCACGTCTCGCCGGGATTATCCGGATTCATATATTTCGCCGCAACCGGCTTGCCCTTGGTGGAGCGGCTGCCAAACAGCTCGGAGAGGCCGAAGCCGGCCTCGCTGGCCATGCTCTCGAACTTGGCCCGCAGATTCGTGCGCTCACGTTCTTGCGACGTCACGATCGCCTTTTCAACGCGGGTACGAAGCTCAAGCAGCTCCTTCAGAGAAAGTTTGTCGACTTGCGGGATAGCCATGGGAAGTGTCGTCCTCATCCTGTGTCAGAGTGTCCGGTGATTTTTTCTGCATTATTTTCATCCAAAAGACAAGCCGCAACCGGTCACACCGTGAATCTTTGGACCGTGAGGCCGCTTTCTGGCATCAACCTATAATAGTAAATGCGACCTTATCTAATTGAGCGGCGGCAATCTTATAATCGTTCAGAGGCCACCGCCTGCGAATTTCGGGCCAGGCCCGCCGCCAAATCGGGTACCTACTTGATTTCAAGCGCGTCGCGCCTGCGATACTCGAGCAGCATCAACGGAGCGATACGGCGAACCACGCCGTGCAGCGGCAGCGGCTCCGGCCGGCTGAATGGCAGGGCAAGCGAATCCAGCGTCTGTCCGCGTACTGCCGATGCGAGCTCGCGCCCGAGCGCCACCGAAAGTGCGACAGCCCTGCCATTGCATCCGGCCCATGCATAAGCATCTGGCCCCAGCTGATGGATGCGCGGCGTATAGTCGCGCGTCATGCCGATATAGCCGTTCCAGACGTGATCGAATGCCACTTCGCCGATCTGCGGGAACAAATTCCGCAACCGCTTTGCGATATAGGGCTTCAGTCGCTCGGCGCGATTATAAGGCAGCACGAGCGCCCCGCCGGTTATCAGCCGGTGACGCGCGTCGAAGCGGGCAAAGTACAGCTCGCCGTGGGTATCCGATACCGCCTGCCGGCCAGGAATGATCGAGCGACGGACGTTGTCGGACAATGGCATGGTCGACATTTGCCACGACAGGACCGGTACGATCTCGCGGGCGATTTGCGGCGCAAGCTCGCGGGAGAACTGATCCGTATACGCGTTTGTCGCCAGCACCAGCGCACGCGCCGACACATTTCCGGCACTCGTCGTGACGATCCAGCGATTGCCTTGCCGGACGAAATTCTGCACCGGCGATCGCGAAAAAATCCGCGCCCCGGATTCGGCAACCACGCGCGCCATTTCACGTGAATAAGCCAGAGGATTGATATGCCCGCCGGTCGGATTCCAGAAACCGCCGTACCAAGCCGAAGATCCGGTCATCTCCCGCATACGCTGCGCCGACAGCAGTTCCACCGGCGCTCCCCATTTCGACCACTCCCGAACACGCCGCTCGGCGATCCTCATGCGGCCTGGACTGTGGGCGGGCTGAATCCAGCCGGACTGCTCGGCCTCCGCCGCCAACCCGCGCGAGTGCGCCAGATCAAAAAGAATTGATGCGCTGTCGCGAATGAGGCCGACAAAGCGTTCGCCCGCGGCACCGTGCAATTTGACCAGGCTTTCCGGATCGGCCCGCGACAATGTCGGAATAACCTGGCCATTATTGCGCCCGGATGCGCCCCAGCCGGGCTCCATGGCCTCCAGCACGACTACGTCGACGCCTGCGTCGCGCAAGTGAAGCGCGGTGGATAGTCCGGTAAACCCGGCGCCGATAACCACGACATCGGTGGCAATCGTGCCGGTCAATTCAGCAAACGCAGCATTATTCGGCGTGACGCTGGCCCACAGTGAAGGCGGCCAAACGACTGCTGACGCGGCCATACGATTTCGTCCGTCGCTGAATACCGATCGAGGAGAGACCGACATAGATGCCGATGCCCATCGGCAACGCAAGGCCCAAGACCTTCGATACGCCCGATCGGCAATGCGGCATTTTCGACAGAAACGGATTTCGCGGCAGGCGACGGCCACGACAGTTATTGTCTATTGGTCGGGTGCGCGCCGCTATCAGCTTCACGGTAGCCGCAGAGGCAAAGGAAAGGCAGCGCTTTTGTCGCCATGCGGCGCGGTTGGCCCTTGTAACGGCGAGAGAGCTTGGCCACTCTATCGTCCGGCTCATTCGAGTGGTCAAAACCTCAAAAATAGAGAGACGAGGTCATCATGGCACTGTCACAAGTCGTCGGTCTCGATCATGTCGTAATCGCGGTGAGAGATCTCGACGCTGCCGCGCGGACATGGGCCGGGCTTGGCTTCACGATTTCTCCGCGCGGGCTGCATAGCGCGCACCTGGGCTCGGGCAACTACACCATCATGTTCGGACCCGACTACGTCGAGTTGCTCGGCATCGTGACGCCGACCGAGCACAATGCCGGAACGCGCGCCTTCCTTGAGAGCCGCGAAGGCCTGGAGCGCTCCGCGTTCACTGCGGTCGACGCGGCGAAGGGGGTCGCCGAATTGAAATCGAAAGGCATTGCCGCAACCGGCCCGCTGGATTTCAGCCGGCCGGTCGATCTGCCGAGCGGCGGCAAGACCGAAGCCCGGTTCAGCACCATGCACTGGCCCTCAGAAGAGAAGCCCGGCGGCATGCGCATCTTTGCCTGCCAGCACCTCACGCGCGATGCCGTGTGGATCCCTGAGTTGCAGCGCCACAAGAACACCGCCAAGCGCATCGATCGCGTCGAGATCGTCAGCGCGGCGCCCAGGAAGGCGGCGGAGCATATGGCTCGGCTGATCGATCAGCCGGTGACGGTCGAGGCCGATGGCGCGCTGCGGGTCGAGTCCGGCTCCCGCCGCGGCGCCTTCGTGTTTCTCGATGCCGCGACCTTGCGGTCGCGCTATCCAGGCGTGGCGCTCGGCCCGCTGCCCGTCGAAGGAGCGGTCTCGCTGTGCCTCAAGATCGACGATGTCGAGGCGGCGCGGCTGGCGGCCGGTCCGTCGGCGGTGGTCGTCGCGCCCGGTCGGGTGGCGATCCCGCCGTCAGCGGCGACCGGTGTGCTCATCGAGTTGGCTGCCGGTTGAGACCGGCGCTGCAGATCCTTCAAACAAGAAACTGACAAGGTGATCGATCCATGATTCAGTCACGTCGCGAACTCTTGCTGTCCTCGACTGCGGTGGCGCTGACCGCCGGCTTCACCGGCACGATGCCCGCAGCCCTGTTCGCCCAGGAGCAACCGAAGAAGGGCGGCGTCGTCACCGTTCACATGAGCTCGGAGCAGCGCATCCTCAATCCGGCGCTCCGGGCCTCGACCGGCGTCTATGTCATCACCTCGAAGATCATGGAGCCGCTGGTCGATCTCGATGGCGACGGCAAGCCGGTCGGCGTGCTGGCGACGAGTTGGACATCGACACCGGACGGCAAGACCATCACCTTCAAGTTGCGCGAGGGTGTCTCGTGGCACGACGGCAAGCCGTTCACGTCGGCCGACGTCGCCTACACCGCGATGGAGATGTGGAAGAAGCACCTCAATTACGGCTCGACGCTGCAACAGTATCTCGAAGCAGTGGAGACCCCGGACCCGACCACCGCGATCTTCAAGTACGCCCGGCCGATGCCGCTCGGCCTGCTGCTGCGGGCGCTGCCCGATCTCGGCTACATCGCGCCGAAGCACGTCTTCGAGGGCAGCAACGTACTGGAGAACCCGGCCAATACGGCACCGATCGGCACTGGTCCGTTCAAGTTCGTACAATACGAGCGGGGCCAGTTCATCATCGCCGAGAAGAACCCGAACTACTGGATGAAGGGCTTCCCGCATCTCGACCGGATCGTCTGGCGGTTCATCACCGACAAGGCGGCCTCGACGGCTGCGATGGAAGCGGGCCAGGTCCAGGTCAGCCCCTATTCCTCGTTGCCGCTTGCCGACCTCGATCGCCTGAAGTCCGATCCCCGCTTCGTGGTCACCACCAAGGGCAACGAGGGCAACGCCGTCAACAACACGCTGGAGTTCAACCTGCGCCGCAAGGAGCTCTCCGACGTGCGGGTGCGCCGCGCCATTGCCCATGCCGTCGATGTCGATTTCTTCTGCTCGAACTTCCTCTACGGCCTTGGCAAGCGAGGCACCGGACCGATCCCGACCTCGTCGCCGGATTTCTATCCGACAGGCACGCCGCAGTATCCCTTCGACAAGGCCAAGGCCGAGGCTCTGCTCGACGAGGCCGGCTACAAGCGGGGAGCCGACGGCAGCCGCATGTCGCTGCGCCTGCTGCATGCGCCGTGGGCCGAGGACATCACCTTGTGGTCCACCTTCCTGAAGCAGTCGCTGGCGGCGGTCGGCATCAAGATCGAGATCGTCACCTTTGACGCCGCCGGCTTCCTGACCAATGTCTATCGCGACTGGAATTTCGACCTGGCGACCGGCTGGCACCAGTACCGCAACGATCCCGCCGTCTCGACCACCGTGTGGTACCGGTCCGGCCAGCCGAAGGGCTCACCCTGGACCAACCAGTGGGGATGGACGTCGGAGGCCGCCGACAAGACCATCGACGATGCCGCGAGCGAGCTCGATGCCGCCAAGCGCAAGGCGCTCTATGCCCAGTTCGTGACACAGGTGAACACCGAGCTGCCGATCTGGATGGCGATCGAGCGGCAGTTCGTATCGGTGATCAACAAGAACCTGCGCAACCACTCGAACATGCCGCGCTGGCCCTCGAGCTCCTGGGCCGACCTGTGGGTGGCGGGTTGACCGTTCGGATCGCGAACTATGCGATGCGCCGCTCTCCCTAACCCTCTCCCCCTGGAGAAGGGGCGAGAGCGGATCACCAATCCGCCGCTCTCCCCTCGCAACTTCGCGACCGGTGACGATCGCTGGCCGCGGCGAGATGGGGCCGCGGACACTCTCTCGCGATGACAGTCAGGCTCGATGTGACCCGCTACATGCCAGGCGTTGTCCTAGATGCGCATCCTCGCTCTCGCCGGCCGGCGTCTCGCCGCCAGCATTCCGACACTGCTGATCCTGATCGCCGGGATGTTCCTGCTGCTGCAGCTGGCGCCCGGCGACACCGTCGACGCGCTGCTCGCCCAGATGGGCGGCGGCGACGCGAAGATGGCCGCCGAGCTGCGCAAGTTCTATGGCCTCGACGTCGGCGTGGCGGCACAGCTCGCCCGCTACATGTGGCGGCTCGTTCAGCTCGATCTCGGCCACTCGGCGATCTACGGCAAGCCGGTCGCCACCGTGATCTGGGAGCGGCTGCCGGCGACGCTCCTGCTGATGATGTCGTCGCTGTCGCTGGCGTTGGCCGGCGGCATGGCACTGGGCGTGATCGCGGCGCGGCGGGTCAACAAGTGGCCCGACACCGCGATCTCGACGCTGGGACTGCTGTTCTACGCGACGCCGTCGTTCTGGTTCGGGCTGATGGGCATCGTGGTGTTCGCGGTCAAGCTCGCGTGGCTGCCGCCGGGCGGCTTCGGCACCATCGGGGCGGGACTGACCGGCATCTGGCATGTTCTCGATATCGCCAGGTACCTGGTGCTGCCGACGGTGACGCTGGGGTTGATCTTCCTCGCGATCTACCTGCGCATCATGCGCGCCGCGATGCTGGAGGTGCTGAACCTCGACTTCGTGCGTACCGCGCGCGCCAAGGGACTTTCGGAGACCGCGGTGGTAGTGCGCCACGTGCTGCGCAATGCGCTGCTACCTGTAGTGACGCTGGTCGGCCTGCAGGCCGGCACCATGCTCGGCGGCTCGGTGGTGGTGGAAAGCGTGTTCGCGCTGCCCGGTCTCGGCCGGCTCGCCTACGAGAGCGTCGTGCAGCGCGATCTCAACACTCTGCTCGGCATCGTGTTCGTCTCCGCTCTGCTGGTCATCGTCATCAACTTCATCGTCGATCTCGTCTACGCGCGGCTCGATCCGCGCATCACCGTCGCGACGGCGGGAGGGCGGTCGTGAACGCCGTCCTCGCCCGCTATCTGCGCAGCCCGTCGGCCACCCTTGGGCTGGGGCTGTTGGTGCTGGTGCTGCTGATGGCGGCGACGGCGGGGCTCATCTTTCCGCGCGATCCGCTGGGGCTCGCCGGCCGGCCGCTGCAGTGGCCGATGGAAAATCCTGCTTTCCTGCTCGGCACCGACAGCTCGGGGCGCGATATCGCGGCGCAGATTTTCCACGGCGCGCGCGTGTCGCTGCTGATCGGCTTCTTCGCCACCGCGGTGGCGATCCTGATCGGCATCCTGATCGGCGCCGTCGCCGGCTACTATGGCGGCATCGTCGACGACATCCTGATGCGCGTCACCGAAGCCTTCCAGACGCTGCCCAACTTCCTGCTGCTGCTGGTGCTGGTGGCGGTGTTCGGCTCGACGCTGCCGGTCGTGACGCTCGCCATCGGCATCGTGTCGTGGCCGGCGCCGGCGCGCCTGACACGGGCGGAGTTCATGAGCCTGCGCGGCCGCGAGTTCGTGCAGGCGACGCGCGTCCTGGGCCTGCGCGACCTGCAGATCATCTTCCGCGAGATCCTGCCCAATGCGCTGCCGCCGGTGATCGTCTACGCCAGCGTGGTGATGGCGGTATCGATCCTGCTGGAAAGCGCGCTGGCGTTCCTCAACCTGTCCGATCCGAACGTCGCTTCCTGGGGCAATCTGATCGGCTCCGGCCGCGGCGTGCTGCGCACACAGTGGTACGTGTCGGCGATCCCAGGCGTCGCCATCATCATCACCGTGCTCGCCGTGTCGCTGGTCGGCCAGGGCCTCAACGATGCGCTCAACCCGCGGCTGAAACAGCGATGAGCCCCCTGCTGCACATCGACGGACTGTCGGTCAGCCTGCCGGCCGGCGCCGACCGGCCGCTCGCCCTCGACGACGTCTCGCTCACCCTCGCCGAGCGCGAGATCCTGTGCGTGGTCGGCGAGAGCGGCTCCGGCAAGTCGATGGCGGCCAATGCCGTGATGGGCCTGCTGCCGGAGGACGTCCGGCCGACGAAGGGCCGCATCCTGCTCGAGGGCCGCGACCTGCTCGCGCTGTCCTACGACGAGTTGCGCAAGGTGCGGGGCGCCCGCGTCGCCATGATCTTCCAGGAGCCGATGACGGCGCTCAATCCGCTGCGCACCATCGGCGATCAGATCGGGGAAATGTTCACCGAGCACACCGACCTGTCGAAGGCGGCGATCCGCGACCGCGTGCTGGCGCTGCTCGACGAGGTGCGGATCCCCGATCCGGCGGGCGCCATTGCGGTCTACCCGCACGAGTTGTCGGGCGGGCAGCGCCAGCGGGCGATGATCGCCATGGCGCTGGCGCTCGAGCCGAAGGTGCTGATCGCCGACGAGCCCACGACCGCGCTCGACGTGACGACGCAGGCGCAAATCCTCAAATTGATCCGCGAGCTGCAGCCGAAGAAGGGCACGGCGGTGCTGTTCATCACGCACGACTTCGGCGTGGTCGCCGAAATCGCCGACCGCATCGCGGTAATGCAGTCGGGCCGCGTGGTCGAGACCGGCGCCGCCGGCGATGTGCTGCATGCGCCGGGCCACGACTACACGAAGAGCCTGATGGCCGCCGTGCCGCCGCTCACCGCACCGCCCCCGCGCAAGCTCTCGAGCGAGACCGCGCTCGCCATCGAGCATGTGGTGAAGACCTATCGTTCTGGCGGCTTCCTCGGCCGCCGCCGCCGCGAGACCAGGGCACTCGACGACGTGTCGATGAAATTGCCGAAAGGAGCCACGCTCGGCGTGGTCGGCGAGAGCGGCTCCGGCAAGTCGACGCTGGCCAGGGCGATCGTGCGGCTGATCGATCCCGACGGCGGCGCCATCCGTCTCGGCGACCTCGATCTGGCGAAGCTGCCGCGCGCCAAGGTGCGGGAGGCAAGCTCCCGTGTGCAGATGGTGTTCCAGGATCCGTTCGCCTCGCTCAACCCGCGCCGCACCGCCGGCGACCTCGTCGCGCAGGGACCGATCGCGCACGGCGTGCCGAAGGCGGAAGCGATGGCGCGGGCGGCCGAATTATTCGCGCTGGTCGGGCTCGATGCATCGGCGATCAACCGTTATCCGCACGAGTTCTCCGGCGGCCAGCGTCAGCGCATCGGCCTCGCCCGCGCGCTGGCGATGCACCCCGAGGTACTGGTGGCGGACGAGCCGGTGTCGGCGCTCGACGTGTCGGTGCAGGCGCAGGTGCTGCGTCTGCTGACCGACCTGCGCGCCAGGCTCGACCTGTCGATGGTGTTCATCACCCACGACCTGCGGGTGGCGGCGCAAGTGTGCGATCTGGTGGCGATCATGAAGGACGGTCGCGTGGTGGAAGCGGGCCTCACCGCCGAAGTGTTCGCCAACCCGCGCCACGACTACACCCGCGCGCTGCTTGCCTCGATCCCGGGGCGCACGATGCTGGAACGGCGAGCCGTGTCCGTTCCGGGCCGCTGACGATAGGACTGCACGCCTGCGCAGCAGCGCAAGTGCAGTATTGCTCGTGACGCACTCGATTGATGGCAGTCGCGGCAGTGGCGGTGGTTGTTGAAGGCGCAGCGACGCCGGATGCGGAATCCGAGCTTCGCATCGCCCGGCCGGGATGCTACCCGCCCAGCGCGATCAGCTTCGCCTTGTCGGTCAGGATGTACATCCGGCCCTGGGCGACCACCGGCGCAATGAATATCGGCGCGCCGAGCTCCTGGGTCTGCACCAGCTTGCCGGTCGCGGCTTCCACGGATGAGAGCTGGCCCTTGCTCGAGGCGAGCCACAGGTAGCCGCCGGCGAGCGTCGGTCCGGACCAGGTTCCGGACCCCGGCAGCTTGGTCGTCCACTGGATCTTGCCGTCGCGGCGGGTGATCGCCAGCAACTGCCCGGAGGTATCGACCACGAATACACTTTCACCGGCGACCCAAGGCGTCTGGGTGCCCGGCACGTTGAGCGACCACAGGCGCTCGCCGGTCTTCTGCTGGGTCGCGATCATGCGGCCGCCGTGACCGACCGCGAACACCATGCCCTGGTCCATGGCCGGCCTCGCCGCGTCGCTCATGCTGGCGATCGCGGAAGCAGTGCGGGTGCGCGCCAGGCTTTCCTGCCAGACCTGCTGGCCGTCGGCGGCCCGCAAGGCCACGACGTCGCCTGACGGGTATGGCACCACGACGACGTCGCCGTCGATCGCCGGGCTTGGGTTCGAGATGATGCTGGTCCGATCGGGCAGGCCGCGGAAGCTCCACAGCTCGTTGCCGTCGCCGCCGTTGAGGCAGACGAAGCGTCCCTCGGTGGTGGCGACGAAGACGCGATCGTTGGCGGCGGTCGGCGACGACCGCACCGGAACTCCGAGCGACTTTTCCCACAGCTTTTTGCCCGACGCGGGGTCGAGCGCCACTACCGTGCCAAACCCGGTAGCGGCGTAGATGCGGCCGCCATCGGCAGCGAGGCCGCCGCCATAGCCCTTCTCGCTCTTTTCTTTCTCCGGCGTCAGGTCAGTGCGCCACACCGCCGAGCCGCCGGATGCGGCGAAGGCACTGACGCGCGCCGCCGCGTCGAGCGTGTAGACACGGTCTTCGTAGACGATCGGGCTCGCCGTTAGCTTGCCGGACGAGGAGGACCCGCTGCCGGCATCGGCGCTCCAGGTCTGGCGAACCGCGCTCGCGAGCGCGAGGTGACCCGGCGCGTTGTTGGCCTGCCCGCCCGGCTGGGTCCAGCCGTCGTTGGCGCGAGCTGGTGGCAAGGTGATCGGCTTGTCGGCGCTGGCGAGATCGCCTGGGATCTTCTCCGCCGCCTGGATCACCGGAATGCGGTTGCCCGGCAGTGGCTTCTGCTTCTCGGCGAATGGGTTGAGGTCGGTGATCTTTGGCATGCTTGGCAGGCTGTCGCTGGCACAGCCGGCAACCCCGCCGGCCGCGATGCCGACCACCAAGGCAAGCATCGCCGCACGGCCGCATCGGCCTGCCTGTGGTCTTGTGCTTGCCTCGCCCATCGGCCCCCCGCCTACTTCGCCTTCTTTTCCTCGGCCGGCTTCAATGGCTCCGAGGACTTCTGCGCCGCAGTTCCGGCTGCGGGCGGCGCCGCCGCCGATAGTTCCGTCGCAACGATCGTCGCCATCACCAGCTTCACCCGCTCGAGAATCGACGGCGGGACACTGCGCTCGCCAAGCAGCAACTCATTGAACTTGCGCGCCTGCTCGATCTGCCCGTGCTTCAACGCCGCCAACCCCATCAGCTCGCGGGCGGAGTATCGCCACGTGTTGGAGTTGTCGGTCAAATCGATGAGCCAATTCTGCATCTCGGTCCAGTCCGCCTGATCGAGCCGCAGAGCGGCCGCCTGGAGCCGGGCGAAATCGGTGAGAATCGGATCGGCTGTCCGCGCCTTGGCGAACGCGTCGTAGGCGGCAACGGCCTCCGCCGTCTTGCCGGCCTTGGCGGCGGCGGCGGCGAGCCGCAACTGCGACAATGCCGCATAGCCCGCCGGCCCGTCCTTGGCGATCTTGTCGAGCGCCGCGGTCGCCTCGTCGGCCTTGCCGCTGGCGATCATCTGCGCGGCGGCATCGTAGCTGGCGCCCGAGGCCTCGATCGCGACCTGTTGCTGGTGCAGGTAGATCTGATAGCCGCCGACACCGAGGATCAGCGCGGCCGCGGCGACGACGAAATATGTACCGTAATCCTTCCAGAGCTTGAGGATCTGCTCGCGACGCATCTCCTCGTCGATTTCCCGGAAGATCGTATCCTGCTGATCGGCCATGATCCTTGTCCGCGTCACTCGTCTGTTGCAACACGCCCTGCCGTTGCCAGTCGTTTAGGCAGCCAGCCGGCCCACATGGGCAAGAGACATAGCCAATTGCGGCCCTTCCGCAATGCTCAAGGCACTTTATTTCGGGCGAATTTGCGGCCCGCGGGCCTGTGGACAACCTCGGCGGGTCAGGAAAACAGCGGGTCCAGCTCGCGGTAATCGGGAAGCTCCCGGGCGATTAACCTTCCACTGCGCAGCACCGCGCGGTCCGATTGCGGCCGGGAGAGCAGCTCGGTCCAGGTGCGCGCCGGCATCGCGACGAGGTCGGCTGCCGCACCCTGGTGCAGCAGCCCGGCGCCGGCAGCGCCGATGATTGCGGCCGGCGTCGCGGTGATCGCCCGCGGCCAGCCACCTACCGGATGGTCGAGATGGGCGATCCGCACCGCTTCCCGGAATACCTCCAGCGCGTCGAGGTCGCCGTAGGCATAGAACGGGTCGCGGGTGTTGTCGGAGGCGATGGCGACCGGCACGCCGCGAGCTTCGAGCTCGTGCAGCAGCGTGACGCCGCGGCGTCGCGGTGTGCGCCCGCCGCCACGGTCCTGCAAGTAGAGGTTGCAGAGCGGCAAGGCCACCACTGATATGCCGGCGCGCGCGACCAGATCCATCGTCGCCGCCGCCTGATCCTCGGGCTGGATCGATAGCGAGCAGCAGTGGCCAACCAGGATCTGACCCTGGAAGCCATAACGCAGCGCCGTCTCGGCGATTACGCGCAGCGAGGTGGCGGCCGGGTCGAGCGCCTCGTCGACGTGGAAGTCGAGGTTCCAGCCACGGTCCGAGGCGAGCCGGACGAGGCGGTCGAGACCCTCGGCGAGACTGGCGGTCATGTAGGTGACGGCGCCGAGCGTCCGCCCATGTGCGGCGATCGCGGCCGTCACGTCGGCCATGTGCGCGTCGTCGAGGGCGAGGTCGATCGGGAACAGCGGCGAGGCGTCGAGCGCGATCCGGTCGCGCCAGCGGTCCTTCAGCTCGGCGTAGACCGGCCACGTTATGCGCGTCTGCTCGATCCGGCTGTCGAGGTGGGTCCTGATCGCCACCGTGCCGTGGGCAAGGGCGCAGCGCAGCGCAAATTCCATCCTCGGCATCAGGTCGGCGGCCGACCAGTTGGCGGCGCGGTCAGCCATCACGGTCGAGAGCGCGCCCTGGAACGTTCCGTCGGGGTTGGCGGCGCGTGGCCAGATGTGACCCTTGTCGAGGTGGGTGTGGCAGTCGACGAAGCCCGGCCACACCATGCCACGGTCGAGATCGATCGCGGCGGCGGCCGGCGGGCGAATACCGGCCGGCGTAATCGCGTCGATCCTGCCGCCAGCGATCGTGATATCGACCACCGCCAGGCCCTCGGCGTCGGCGGCCAGGCTGACGCCGTCGACCAGGCAGGCCGGAACGGTGGCATTGCGCAGCGTAGCTTCGCTGCCAAGACCGGTGAATTTGTCGCGCCAGCTCACCGCTTCATGCCTCCCGCCGGATGGCGCTCTCGTGCCAGCGGTGCAGCAGCCGGTGCGCGATCCAGCTCGTCACCAGGAAGATCGCGATGCCGCTGGCTGAGATCAGCAGCAACGCCGCGAACATCCGCGGGATCTTCAGGTTGTAGCTCGATTCCAGAATGCGGTAGGCAAGACCCGAGGCGTTGCCGCCGGTCCCGGCGACGAACTCCGCGACCACGGCGCCGATCAGCGCCAGGCCGCCCGAGATCTTCAGGCCGCCAAGAAAATACGGTAGCGCCGACGGCAGGCGCAGATGGCGCAGCGTCTGCCATCGCGAGGCACCATAGAGCCGGAACAGGTCGACAAGGTTGTGGTCGGCCGAATTGAGGCCGAGGATCGTGTTCGACAGGATCGGGAAGAACGCGACGATCCAGGCACAAACCAGGAGCGACAGATTGATGTCGCCGATCCAGATGATGATCAACGGCGCGATCGCGACCACCGGCGTTACCTGCAGCACCACCGCGTACGGAAACAGCGACATCTCGAGCCATTTCGACTGGGTGAACAGGACCGCCAGCGACACGCCCACGGCGACCGCCGCGATCAGCGCCGCGAATGTGATCCGCAAGGTCACCCACAGCGACGTCGACAGCGTCGGCCAATCGGCGACCAGCGTCTTGGCGATCAGCAGCGGACCGGGGAGGATGTAGGGCGGAATGCCCTTGACGTGCACGATCAATTCCCAGCCGGCCAGGGCAAGGATGCCGATCACGATCGGCGCCAGGATGCCCGGCCAGGCGCTGCGCGCGATGCCGAGGATGCGGGGCTCGTCGGCGAACACCGGCCGCGCCGCGCTGTCGGTGCCATCGCTCGGCGCGGCGACGGTCGGCTCGCGGTCGGCGGTGGTCGTCATGCGGTTATCGCCTTCTTCAAGGTCTCGGACGCGACGCGGCAGAGCTGCGCATATTCGGCCGAGGTGCGGAACAAATCGTCACGCGGATAGGGCGAGGCGACGGCGAGGTCGGCCATGATGCGCCCCGGTCGCGCCGCCATCACCGCGATCCGCTGCGACAGGTAGACCGACTCGAACACCGAGTGCGTCACGAATACCACCGAGAAGCGCCGCTGCCACCACATCGACAGCAGGTCGTCGTTGAGCTTGTGGCGGGTGATCTCGTCGAGCGCGGCGAACGGCTCGTCCATCAGCAGGATACGCGGGCGGGTGACCAGCGCGCGCGCGATCGACACCCGCATGCGCATGCCGCCCGACAGCTCGCGCGGGTAGGAATTCTCGAAGCCTGCGAGCCCGACGAGCTTCAGCGTCTCGGCCGCCTCTGATGCCGCTTGCGATCTCGCCATGCCCTTCAGCTTCAGCGGCAGCATCACGTTGCCGAGCGCCGTCGCCCACGGCATCAGCGTCGGCTCCTGGAAGACGAAGCCGATGTCGGGGCGCGTCTGGGCATTGCCGTTCTCGCCCCACGCGATCTCGCCGGCGCTCGGCGAGACGAGGCCGGCGATCATTCGCAGCAGCGTGGACTTGCCGCAACCGGAAGGCCCGAGCAGGCTGATGAACTCACCTTCACGCAAGCCGATGTTGACGTCGCGCACCGCGAGCGTTCCGTTGGCGAACTGCTTCGAGACGTGGCGCACGGTGACGAGCGTGCGGTGCCGAGATTCACTCTCCCCCTGCTTCAGAGGGAGAGGGACAGGGAGAGGGGCGGCCACTTGCTCGGACAAGGTCATTGGGACGTTCAGAGGCCCTCAAAAGATCATGCGGAATGTAGGCGGTGTTTGAGCAAGCCGCCGCCCCTCACCCTCGGCCGCCGCTCCCGCGTCGGCCTCTCCCTCTCCCCCGAAGTAGCGGGGGAAAGGGGAAGTGAGCTACAGCCCGGCGCCCTTGTTGATGAACTCGAGGCTGTAGGCCTTCTTCACGTCGAGGCCGGCCGGGAACACGCCGGCTGCCGACATGGTCTCGTAGAACCGCTGCCAGCGCTCGTTGGTCATGGCGCCGATGCCGAGCTTGAGGCTGTCGCCCGAGTGCACGATGCCCTTCTCGTTCATCACCTTCAGCGCATAGGCGATCTTCTCGTCGTCCATGTCGGGGTTGTCGCGCTTGATCAGTGCGTTCGCCGCCGCATTGCCCTCGCCGCCCTTCATGTATGCGGCCCAGCCCTCGATCGTCGCGGTGACGAAGCGCTGCACGGCATCCTTCTTCTCGGCCACCAGCTTCGCCGAGATATTGACCGTGGTGTTGTAGTTCTCGAACCCGGCGTCGGCGATCAGATGCACCACGGGCTCGACGCCAGCCTTGCGGATGGCGAACGGTTCCGACGACAGGAAGCCCTGCTGCGAGATGGTCTTGTCGGCGAGGAACGGCGCCATGTTGAAGGTGTAGGGGCGAGCCTGCTCGTCGGTATATCCGAACTTGGCCTTGAGGAACGGCCAAAAGCTGTTGCGGCCGCCGGCGCCGACCAGGATCGGCTTGCCCTTCAAGGCCTCGAAGCTGTCGTTGCCGACGCCGGGATGAGAGATGATGACCTGCGGATCCTTCTGGAAGATCGAGGCGATGCACAGGAAGGGCAGGTTCTCGCGGGCGTAATTGATCGCCTCGAACGAGTTCGACATGATCATGTCGACGCGCCCGCCGAGCAACAGCTGCGACGGGTTCTGCTGCGGTCCGCCCATGCGGATCTCGGCGTCGATGCCATGCTTCTTGTAGATACCGTTGGCAACCGCGTAATAGAAGCCGCCGTGCTCGGCCTGGGCCCGCCAGTTGGTCTGGTAGCTGAGCTTGTCCAGCCCCTGCGCCGTCACCTGGGTGCGAATGGCCGGACTTGCGATCGCTGCCGCGCCGCCGCCAGCGAGATACAAGACGCGCCGGCGCGAAACGCGAAGGGAATTCAGGGTCATGGGTTCGGCTCCTCGGGTGAATGCGCTCCGGTTGCCCATCTCCCGGAACGCGCCATCAGATGCTGCTCAACTCTAGTGTCCCGATCGCGAAATTCGCTTCATTCGCATGGCTATCTGACGAACTTCGCGATCGATAAGGACACTAGCAAATCCAAGCTTCTAGTGTGGCTTATGATTTCGAAGTCCGCACTGGAGTATGCCGCAAGTATGAAGCGGACTTCGAAATCGCCACACTAGACGCTGCCATGCCGGCGGCAAGTGCCGACTGCGACGAAGCATTGCGTCGCGCGCTATGCTAAGCACGGCGGCCACATTTGGCATGCGCGATATTCAGGCAATTGCTGACCGGCGAGCGGGCATAGTGCGAGCGTTGCGACCGCATCTCATCTCAATCGATGAACGGATTGCTCTCGCGCTCGGCGCCGATCGTGCTGGTCGGTCCGTGGCCGCAGACGAAAGTCACATCGTCGCCGAGCGGCAAGATCTTGTTCTTGATGCTGCTGATCAGCTGGTCGTGGCTGCCGCCCGGAATGTCAGTGCGTCCGACCGATCCCTGGAACAACACGTCGCCCATCAGTGCGAACCGCTGCGCCCTGTTGAAGTACACCACTGAGCCCGGCGAGTGGCCCGGGCAATGCAGGATCTCGAAAGTGTGGCCGGCGACCGTCACCGTGTCGCCTTCGATGAGCCAGCGGTCGGAGGTGGCGTTGTTCATCGTGCCAGGCACGCCATAGGTCGCCGCCTGTTTCTCGACGTTCTGCATGATCACCTCGTCGGCCTGGTGCGGGCCCTCGACCGGTACGTTGCCCAGCGCCGCCTTGAGCTCCATGGCACCGCCGACGTGGTCGAGATGTCCGTGGGTGAGCAGGATCTTCTCGACCGTCATGCCGACCTGCTTGATCGCCGCCAGGATGCGCGGCACGTCGCCGCCCGGATCGACCACACAGCCCGCCTTCGTCGACTCGTTCCACAGCAGCGTGCAGTTCTGCTGGAACGGCGTGACCGGGACGATCGCGGCCCTGAGGCTGGCGGGCTTGGCGGTGGAGTTGGTCGCGGACATGGTCGGCTCGAGGGCTGGGTGGCGATTGCCCGGGGCAACAAGCACGCGAGGGTGGGGAGCGCAAGAGCCCGCGGCGGCGACGGCGAGTGCGGCCACCGCGCGATCCGATTGCATGTCGTCGGCGCCACGCGCCGCGGGCGATAGCAGGCGATATCTGTGTCATTGCGCCGCATGGCCTGTTCCAGCTACCCTATTTGCGGGGGCGCTGAACGCCCAGTGATCACCGACTGACTGCGCGTGGCGGAGCGCCTCGATCCGAGCAAGGAGGCACTGCGATGAATATTCGTCCAGACCCGACCTTCCACGCTTCGCCGAAGCTGGCCATGGAGGCGCCGGTAGAGAACTTCGCCTACACTTTGTTGTTGAGCCCTGATGCCACGAAGCCTGACGCGCTTGCCGTGGTCGATGTGAAGCCCGGCTCGCGAAGCTACGGCCAGGTCGTACACACCGTGGCGATGCCGAACACAGGCGACGAGTTCCACCACTTCGGCTGGAATGCCTGCTCGTCCTCGCTGTCGCCGATGAGCGGACATGCGTTCCTCGAACGGCGCTACCTGATCATTCCGGGAATGCGCTCATCGCGCATCTACGTCATCGACACCAAGCCGCATCCGACCCAGGCGAAGATCCACAAGATCATCGAGCCCGAGGAGGTGTTCCGCAAGACCGGCTACTCGCGGCCGCACACCGTCCATTGCGGGCCGGAAGGCATCTACATCAGCACGCTTGGCGGCGGTGGCAAGGACGGTACCGACGGCCCGCCCGGCGTCTTCATCATGGACTGCCAAACGTTCGATATCCTGGGGCGGTGGGAGATCGACCGCGGACCGCAGACCAAGCACTACGATTTCTGGTGGAACCTGCCGCGCGACTACATGGTATCCAGCGAATGGGCACTGCCACCGCAATTCGAGAACGGCATCGTGCCGGAGGACCTGCTCGCCAACAAGTATGGCCATCAGATCCACTTCTGGGACCTCCGGGCCCGGCGCAATGTGCAGACCATCGATCTCGGTGCCAATCACCAGATGGCGCTCGAGGTGCGGCCGGCGCACGATCCGGTGCGCGAGTACGGCTTTGTCGGCGTCGTCGTCGACACCACCAATCTCGAAGGCTCGATCTGGACGTGGTGGCGGGAAGGCGGAAAATTCCACATCGAGAAGACCGCGACCATTCCGCCCGAGCCGGCTGAAAAGGACAAACTGCCGCCGCTGCTGCAGGGGTTTGGCGCCGTGCCGCCGCTGGTTACTGACATCGACCTGTCGATGGACGACAAGTTCCTCTACGTCGCCTGCTGGGGCACGGGCGAGATGCGCCAGTACGATGTCACCGAGCCCAGGAAGCCGAAGCTCGTCGGATCGGTCCGCATCGGCGGCATCGCCAGGCGCACCAAGCACCCGAACGGGAAGACCTACGCGGGTGGCCCGCAGATGGTCGAGATCAGCCGCGACGGCAAACGCGTCTACTGGACCAACTCGCTCTACTCGACATGGGACAACCAGTTCTATCCCGGCGGCGTTCCGGCGGCGCAGGTCATGGCCCGGGCCAAGCCAGGCGGCGGCCTCGGGCTCGCCGAGGACTACTGGGTGAACTTCCCCGACGGCTATAGGGCGCATCAGGTCCGGCTGGAAGGTGGCGATTGCTCGACCAACTCGTTCTGCTATCCCTCGGTCTGAGCTTGGGCCACGTCGACTGGACGCCGATCGGTTTGTGGCTGGCCGTCGTGGCCAGCGGCGCCTATCACGGCATCAACCCCGGGATGGGTTGGCCGCTCGCCGTTTCCGCCGGGCTGATGGAGAAGAGCCAGCGTGCTTTCGTAGCGGCGCTCGGACTGCTGGCGCTTGGTCACTTGGCAGCAATGCTCGTGGTATTGCTGCCATTTGCGCTCTTGTCCGCGCTGCTCGCGTGGCATTGGCAGATCCAGATTGCAGCGAGCTTGCTGGTCACTGCCTACGGCGTCTTCCAACTCGCGCAGCGCCGTCACCCGCGCGCCCTGGCGCGCATTCGCCCGACGCAGATAGCACTATGGTCGTTCGCGGTGGCGACCGCACATGGCGCCGCGCTGATGCTGGTGCCGATCTATCTGGGCCTTTGCGGCCCCGGATTACTCGATGATGGGGACCAGGCAGCCGGCACCCTGATCAACGACAATCTCGCGATGGCGGTGAACGTAGCCATCGCTCATACGATGGCGATGCTGGCGGCGGGCGGACTGCTGGCGTGGCTGACGTACCGCTACCTCGGCGCGCAATTCGTGTCGCGGAGCTGGTTCAACCTCGATCTGGTCTGGGCAACGAGCCTCGTATTCGTCGGCGCACTGTCGCTCGCCGTCAACCTGTCACCCCTGTTGTGAAGCGCTCGCGCGCCGCGTTCAGGCGACGCCCGCCAGCAACGAATAGGCCCGGGGCGGGCTAGCTAGGATCGCCGCTCGGCAACCGCCTTCTTGCCCTTCTGCTCGCGCATCAGGTTGGTGAAACGGGTGAACAGATAGTGGCTGTCCTGCGGGCCGGGCGAGGCTTCCGGGTGGTACTGCACCGAGAATACCGGCTTGCCCTCGAGGCGCAGGCCGGCATTGGAGCCGTCGAACAGGGACACGTGCGTCTCCTCGACATCGGCCGGCAGGCTGTCGCGGTCGACCGCGAAGCCGTGGTTCATCGATGTGATCTCGACCTTGCCGGTGGTGAAATCCTTCACCGGATGATTGGCCCCGTGGTGGCCCTGGTGCATCTTCCTGGTCTTGGCACCGAGCGCGAGCCCCAGCATCTGGTGGCCGAGACAGATGCCGAACACCGGCAGGCCGCTGTCGACCAGCTTCCTGATTTGCGGCACCGCGTACTTGCCGGTTGCCGCCGGATCGCCGGGGCCATTCGACAGGAAAATGCCGTCGGGCCTGCGCCCCAGGATCTCCTCCGCCGGCGTCGTCGCCGGAACGATCGTGACGCTGCAGCCTGCGCTGGCGAGGCAGCGCAGGATATTGCGCTTCAGGCCATAGTCGATCGCAACAACGTGGAACTCGACCGCCGTCTGCGGCTGGTAGCCCTTGCCCCACACCCAGCGCATCTCGTCCCAGGTGGTGGTCTGGCCAACCGTGACGTCGGGTACAAGGTCCATGCCGTCGAGACCCGGCCATGCCTTCGCCTCGGCCTTGAGCTTGGCCAGGTCGAATTTTGCCGACGGCTCGTGTGCGATGACGCCGTTCGGCATCCCCTTGTCGCGGATCAGCGAAGTCAGCGCGCGAGTGTCGATGCCGCCGATGGCAATGATGCCGCGCGCCTTCAACCACTGGTCCAGATGCTCGGCCGCCCGGTAGTTCGACGGCGCCGTGACGTCGGCCCGCAGCACGCAGCCGCGCACGCCCGAGCGCATCGCGAGGTTCGAGGTCTCGGTGTCCTCGCGGTTGGTGCCGACGTTGCCGATATGCGGGAACGTGAACGTGATGATCTGTCCGGCGTACGACGGATCGGTCAGGATCTCCTGATAGCCGGTTATCGCGGTATTGAAGCACACTTCACCGACCGCCGAGCCGGTGGCGCCCAGTCCGTGACCGGATATCACCGTGCCATCGGCCAGCACCAGGCGCGCCGTCATCGGCACATCGGTCCACGGCGCCGGCGACTTCAATGCCTTGATGTCGGACGTCGATTGGGTGGTGGGCATCGGCCAAGCCTCCTCGCGCGCCGGGAATCGCCCGGCACGGCGCGCCCGGAACCTAAGGATCGCGCGCGCCAGGGTCAACCGCCGGCAGCCTTGGCTGCCAAGCCGCCTTGCCGCCAACGACCTTGCGTCGTAGAGGATTGGTCCGACGTACGAGGACCCGTCGCTGAGCTTCAATTCGAAGCCCCCGCCGGATGACAAGGAGATCGCCATGCGCGACAAGATCATGCAGGCCGTGAAGGATTCGATGAAGGGCGGCGACAAGGCACGCCTGTCGGCACTGCGCATGGTGCAGGCCAAGATCAAGGATGCCGATATCGCGGCTCGCCCGTCGCGCGACAAGATCACCGATCCGGAGATCGTCGAGCTTCTGGCCCGGATGGTGAAGCAGCGCCGCGAGTTCGATCGAGCTCTACAAGCAGGGCGGCCGGCAGGAGCTCGTTGATCAGGAAGCGGGCGAGATCGCCGTGATCGAGGCGTTCATGCCGAAACAGCTTGGCGAAACAGAGGTTTCGGCGGCGATTGCGGCGGTGATCAAGGAGACCGGCGCGGCAAGCGTGAAGGACATGGGAAAAGTGATGTCCGCGCTCAAAGAAAAATTCGCCGGGCAGATGGACTTTGCCAAGGCAAGCGGTATGGTTAAAGTACTACTAAAGTAGTGCCGGCCGAGGCCGGCGATCTCGGGGGGAATATTTTGGCCCAGGCGCGCCATGCCGGCGGGACCGGCGCGCGAAAGAGAGAGGTGGCAAATGGCGGCTCCCTTTCGTCGGTTGACCCCCGACCAGTTTCTTCGTGAAGTTACTGCTTTCAATTGGACGCGCCGCGTCTGGCGCGTCGATATGCACCACACTTGGTTCCCTGCCCACGCAGACTACGATGGCGTCGCCTCGATCGAGCGCATGGCGCAATTCCACACCCGCGAGCGCGGTTTCGACGATATCGCGCAACACGTCTCGATTGCCCCGGACGGCGCGATCTGGACCGGCCGCGACTGGAACAAGGACCCGGCAAGTGTCGGCTATGGCATGAACGTCGGCGTATTCATGTTCGAGGCGATAGGCAATTTCGATTGGGGCTTCGATCGCCTGCTCGGGCGCCAGCTCGACAGCGTGGTGACCGTCATCAACGGCGTGCAGCAGCATTTCCAGTTGCCGGTTCAAGCGCTTCTGTTCCATCGGGAGGTGCCGCAGACCGCCAAGACCTGCCCGGGAACCAGCATCGACAAGGGCGACATGGTGCGTCTGGTGGCCGGCAAGCGCCGGCGCGCGCGGCCTGTGGAACACGGGCAAACACCGATGGTGGCTTGAGGGCGGGCAGGCCCGGCATGGCGAATCACCCTAGATTGGCGCTCGTTCACAACAGCGCTGATCGGGGCCATGCGTTTCCCACCACAACTCCTGGACGATATCCGCGCCCGCCTGCCGGTTAGCCAGGTCGTCGGTCGCAAGGTCGCGCTCAAACGCAAGGGCCGCGAGTTCGCCGGCCTGTCGCCGTTCAAGGTGGAGAAGACGCCGTCGTTTTTCGTCAATGATGCCAAAGGCTTCTATCATTGCTTCGCATCCGGCGAGCACGGCGACATATTCAAGTTCCTGATGACCACCGAGGGATTGAGCTTTCCGGAGGCGGTCGAGCGATTGGCCGCCGAGGCCGGCGTGCCGATGCCGAAGCCCGAGCATCGCAACGAGGAGCGCGAACAGGCCAGGCAGGACGAGCGCACCCGTCTCTATGCGCTCCTCGAGGCTTCGGCGCGCTACTTCGAGGAGCAACTGCGCTCGGCCGCCGGGCAAGAAGCGCGTGCCTATCTCGAGCGGCGCGGCCTCAAGCGCGACACCACGATCAAGTTCCGGCTCGGCTTCGGACCGAACAGCCGCAGCGCCCTCAGGGACCATCTGGCCAAGGCCGGCTTCACGGTTCCCGAGATGATCGTCTCCGGCATGCTGATCGGCGGCGACGACATTCCGCAGCCGTACGACCGCTTCCGCAACCGCGTGATGTTCCCGATCACCGACCTCAAGGACCGGGTGATCGCGTTCGGCGGCCGGGCGCTGGAGAAGGACGTGCCGGCGAAGTACCTCAATTCGCCGGAAACGCCGCTGTTCCACAAGGGCTCGATCCTGTTCAATGCCGCCCGCGCACGGCCCCTCGCCTATGAGCGCGAGCAGATCATTGCCGTCGAGGGCTACATGGACGTCGTGGCGCTGACCGAGGCCGGGTTCGGCCAGTCGGTGGCCCCTCTCGGCACGGCGCTGACCGAGGACCAGGTCAAGCTGCTGTGGCGCATGTGCCCGGAGCCGATCCTCTGCTTCGACGGCGACAGCGCCGGCCAGAAGGCGGGCTTCCGTGCGATCGACACCGTGCTGCCGCACTTGAAGCCGGGTCTCAGCGTATCATTCGCCTTCATGCCAGGCGGCCTCGATCCGGACGATCTGATCCGCCAGCAGGGCGCCGATGCGATGCGCGACGTACTGCAGCGCGCCCGCCCGCTGGTGGACCTGCTTTTTGCCCGAGAATGGGGCAGCGGCTCGTGGTCGACTCCGGAGCGCCGGGCAAACCTCGAGCAGCGTTTGCGCAAGCTCGTCGCCACCATCGAGGACGCCAGTGTGCGTGAACACTATTCGCAGGCCATCCGCAATCGGCTGCGGGAAGCCTGGGGCACGAGTTCATCTGCAAAACCCGGCGATTCGCGCGGCTCCGGCAAGCCGCAAGCGGCCTGGCGACCAGGGCCGCAGTCAGCCTTCAAGCCAGGCCAGGCCCGCAACTCGGGGCGGTTCCAGGGCAACGGCGGCCGTCCGGGTGCCGGCCACGGTATGCCGTCGCCGCGGCCGCCGGCCAGCGACGCCTTGCGCCTGAGCGCTCTTGCCGGCCGGGCCGAGCGCAGCGCGGTCCCCTATCGCGAGGCATTGCTGATGGCCGCGCTGCTCAATCATCCCTGGCTGCTGGAAGATCAGGCCGAGGAAGCATCAAGCATAGAGTTCACCTCTCCTGCGCTCGGAAAGTTACGCTCTGCCCTTCTTTCGATAGATCTGAGCGACAAATTACTTGACAGAGCGAGTTTACGATCCCACTTGCTCGATTTGGAGTTGGGGAAGGCCGTAGATCTCGTCGAGCGGGCGTTGACCCACAAATGCGACCGTTTTGCCGAGCCCGACGCTGATCGAGCCGAGGTGGAAGCTGGCTGGCGCCACGCCCTCGCGCTGCATGAACGGCAGTCGGGACTGCGGAAGGCTTTGGAGGCCGCGGAGCAGGAGTGGCACGACACGGAAAGCGAGGATGCGTTCGCCCGCATTCGGGAAATCAAAGCCTTGATCGCCAACTCAGATGTGCTTGATGCGCAATTCGAAGCCGTAACGACACCCAAGCAGGTCGGATCGCCAAAGGGCGATCGGCCATGAGGATCGCTTCGCGGGTTGCCGGCAGCTTCGGGGATAACGCACCGACACATACGCATGGCAATTGGAATGACGTGCCCATGTACGTAGGCTCGAGACGGCTGCGGGTGGGATGGACGGACGCGCCTGGCGCGCCATCACCGCATGCTCCCTCCGGCACCGCGTGGGAGAGATATGAACTTCCTCCGCTGCCCGGTCGGCCGACGACCGAGGTGTGATGTCGTTTGTTTGGATACACACCCGGTCGACCAGGTCATCCGCAGCCAAAACGAGAGCTGTTTTGCGAGATGAAAAGATCAATGGCGCAGAAATCGCAGGAACCAACGACTCCCGCAGCCGAGGCACCGGAGCGCGACAGCCCGCTGCTCGACCTGTCGGATGCGGCGGTCAAGCGGTTGATCAAGACCGCCAAGGCGCGGGGCTATGTGACATACGACGAGTTGAACGCGGTTCTGCCTTCGGAGGAAGTGTCCTCGGAGCAGATCGAGGACGTCATGGCGATGTTCTCCGAGATGGGGATCAACGTCGTCGAGCAGGAGGAAGGCGAGGAAGCCGCTGCCGCTGACGATCCGGCCGATGACGAGGACAGCGGGCGGGCACTGACCCAGCAGAACCTGCCGGTCAAGGCCGAGGCGCGTTCCGAGCCGTCCGAGCGGACCGACGACCCCGTCCGTATGTACCTGCGCGAGATGGGCTCGGTCGAGCTGCTGTCGCGCGAGGGCGAGATCGCCATCGCCAAGCGCATCGAAGCCGGCCGCGAGGCGATGATCGCCGGCCTGTGCGAGAGCCCGCTGACGTTCCAGGCGATCATCATCTGGCGCGACGAGCTCAACGAAGCCAAGATCCTGCTGCGCGACATCATCGACCTCGAGGCGACCTACGAAGGGCCCGAGGCGAAGGCGATTCCCCCGATCGTGCCGGGCGAGCCGGCGCCGGGCGGCATCCCGCAAGGTCCGCGACCGGCGCATCTGACGCCGAGCCAGGGGCCGTCCGCCGCGATCATGAACGGCGAGGCGCCGCCGGAGGGCGGTGAAGGCGAGGACGAGGACGATTTCGAGAACGCACTGTCGCTCGCGGCGATGGAGGCCGAGCTCAAGCCGAAGGTGCTCGCCACCTTCGACAACATCGCCGCGGCCTACAAGAAGCTGCGCAAGCAGCAGGACAAGAAGCTCGAGCTACAGGTGGCAGGCGAGCAGGGCTCGCGCCAGCAGCAGAAGGCCTACGAGAAGCTGCGTGAGGAGATCATCGCGGACGTCAAAAGCCTGTCGCTCAACAACAACCGCATCGAGAGCCTGGTCGAGCAGCTGTATGCGATCAACAAGCGGCTGGTCGGCTACGAGGGCCAGCTGATGCGGCTCGCCGACAGCTACAGCGTGATTCGCCAGGACTTCATCGACGAATACTACGGCAACGAGCTCGACAAGACCTGGCTCGACCGGGTCGGCAAGATCAGCCGCAAGGGTTGGGCGAATTTCGTCAAGCACGAGTGCGTCAAGGTCGAGGCGCTGCGTTCGGAGATCTTCAATCTCGCCACCGAGACCGGTCTCGAGATCACCGAGTTCCGGCGTATCGTCCGCCATGTCCAGAAAGGCGAGCGCGAGGCCCGGCAGGCCAAGAAGGAGATGGTCGAGGCCAATCTGCGGCTCGTGATCTCGATCGCCAAGAAGTATACCAACCGCGGGCTGCAGTTCCTCGACCTGATCCAGGAAGGCAACATCGGCCTGATGAAGGCGGTCGACAAGTTCGAGTACCGCCGCGGCTACAAGTTCTCGACCTATGCCACGTGGTGGATCCGGCAGGCGATCACACGCTCGATCGCCGACCAGGCGCGCACCATCCGCATCCCCGTGCACATGATCGAGACGATCAACAAGATCGTGCGCACGAGCCGGCAAATGCTGCACGAGATCGGCCGCGAGCCGACGCCCGAGGAATTGGCCGAGAAGCTCGCGATGCCGCTCGAGAAGGTGCGCAAGGTGCTCAAGATCGCCAAGGAGCCAATTTCCCTCGAAACGCCGATTGGCGAGGAGGATGACTCGAACCTCGGCGATTTCATCGAGGACAAGAACGCGCTGCTGCCGATCGACGCCGCGATCCAGTCGAACCTGCGCGAGACCACCACGCGCGTGCTGGCGTCACTGACGCCGCGCGAGGAACGGGTGCTGCGCATGCGGTTCGGCATCGGCATGAACACCGACCACACCCTCGAGGAGGTCGGCCAGCAGTTCTCCGTCACCCGCGAGCGCATCCGCCAGATCGAGGCGAAGGCGCTGCGCAAGCTCAAGCATCCGAGCCGGAGCCGGAAGCTCAGAAGCTTCCTCGACAACTAGCCCGCCCTTCTCACAGGGCCGCGGTCGGCACGGAGGGGAAAATGACGACAGAGCAGGAGCGGCGCGCCGAGCATAGCGCCACTATGGTCAAGCGACGCGACGCACTCTGTCGTCATTTTCGCCCCGCCCTGCGGGTCGCGGCCGGCGGGCGGCCCGCGAGCCTGTGAGAAGGGCGGGCTAGGCCCGCACGAGCGGCAACTCGACACCGTCGGCTCGCCGGCGGTGTCGCCGCGGGCGGTCGTGCCCGCGCACAATTCCTTGTAGTCATGCCCGATCTAACCTTCGGGAGCTCCGCTGATTTTCGCGGTTCAGGCGGTCTGCTGTGACCAATTTGTCGACCGTGACTGGCCTTGATCGCCACCCAGCAGATTGAGCTTTCGACCGCTGTCTTGGTGTGATTAGTGTGTTGACCGGGGTCGGGGGCCACCATTGGTTGTCATGAATGTCATATCGAGGCCAGGTGCTGCTTTGTGGCTCGATGCTGCTGTGCATGCTGGCGGGATGCAGCACGCGACCGACTAGCGCAGTGCTCGAGCCGGTCGCACACGCGCCAAGCTATACCCCCAAGGTTCAGCTTCTTGTCGCCACCACGCGCGAGCACGACCATGGCAGCGATCCGGACGCATTCACCGCCCGGCGCGCCAAGGCGGTCAACCACGCCGCATTGACGATCTCGATCCCGAAGCGACACACGATTGGGCAGATCGAGTGGTCGGACCAACCAACACCCGATCCCGCACTGCATTTTCTGACCACCCAGCGGTCGTCTCTCGGCGATGCCGAGTTCCTCGGCCATATCCAGCGGCGGGTGTCGGCGCCAGGCCCGGAGGCGGGCTCGGTGCTCGTCTTCGTCCACGGCTACAACACGCTCTATGAGGAAGCCGTCTACCGGTTCGCCCAGATCGTCCACGATTCCGGGTACACCGGCACGGCGGTGCTGTTCGCCTGGCCATCGCGCGGCAAGGCGCCGCTCTACCTCGCGGATCGGGACGCCAGCACATATTCCCGCGACTACCTGGAGCAGACCTTGCGGGAGATCGCCGGCGTCCGCGGCGTCACCGAGATCAACATACTGGCCCACAGCATGGGCAACTGGCTGGCCGTCGAGACGCTGCGACAGGCCAAGATGAAGGGCCACGGCGACTTCAATGGCAAGCTCGGCGATGTCATCCTGGCGTCGCCCGATATCGACGCGACCGTGTTCCGGACTCAGCTCGACGTGATCGCCCCGATGCGCCGGCCGATCACGATCATAGTGTCGGGAGACGACAAGGCGCTCGCCGCGTCGACCGTGCTGTCGGGCGGCGTCAAGCGGGTGGGGCAGATAACGGCGGACGACCAACGGGCACAAGAGGCAACCAAGCACTACAACCTTCGCGTCATCGATCTGACCAAGGTCCAGGACGGCACGAGCAATCACCACAGCAAGTTCGCGCAGTCGGGCGCGGCCGTACGTGCCATCGGCCACGGGCTTGCCGGCGACGCCCACGGCAAAGTCCCGCAGTCCGGCATCGTTACCGCGGTCGGCGACGTCGGCAGTAGCCTGCTGAAAGTTCCCGCGGCCATCGTCGGCGCCGCGGTACCCAATTAAGAAACGGGCTCGGCGCGCGTGCCGACGGCTGACAATCGTGACCTTGTCCCCACTGGGGAAACGGGCCGGGAAGGAATTCCCAGCCCTGGTGCAGGCACACCCGTCGCAACGGTCGCCATGCAGTTCCCTCGAAAGCAGCTTATTTGTTCCGTCCCAGAGAGATGCGGAAACAACGCAGGTGATTGCGCATTATTCCGGGCCTGAACAGCTAGACCAATTTACTCAGCAGGCCATTTGAACTGAGGTGATGAGCGGAGATCAAGGGTTGGAACGAGCCACCGGCGCACTTGCCGAATTGAGCCGCCTCAACTCACGGACATAAGTGTCAGGCTGCACAGCATCGTAGTAGGGAACGTCCAGCCCGGCCCGGGTGGCAATCGCACCGACAAACGTGTTGCAGTTTCTAGTCAGCAGCGAATAGGAAGTCCATGTGCGGCGCATTGCAGCCGTTGTGCGCACGATCCCGCGAACTGTCGCGCGGTCGATTGAAATGCGAAAGCTCTCGATGGGCTTTTGCACGATATCGTCTTTTGTGTATCCGATTTGCCCTCGTGATCCGAATATCGCATTCAGCCCGCTCGGGGCGCCTGTCGCCGTCCCGAAGCCCACGGTGCCCAAGCGGCGGCCGCGGCCTTGTCGGTCGACGGCCCCGACAACAACGTACGAATGCCCGAACTCATTGTCCGTGCGGGCACGGAACTCCACGTAGTAGCCGCGATCATCCGAGCGCAGTGGCGCGAATTCCGTCGACTTTACTCTCGCATCGTCGATGTCGGCCTTCGCTATCTCGCAGGGATATCCAATCACGGCGAGCATGAACGCGAGCGCGCATGCGACAACCGGTTGGGCAGCCCAACCCGTCGCGACATCTTTTCCTGGTTGCCACATTGCCATGGTCGGCATTTTTCCGTCCCCCTGGCCGTTGGTTCAAAATTGGGGCCCTGCTCACTATGAACGATTTCGCGTAAAATAAGATCATCAATAATGGAGAGGTTCAACTATTAATAATAACAATTTACAAAGATTGCGGCCCAATTGAACCTGGCGTACCTTGCATAGTCTGAGCAGTAAAAATGTAGGAGGAGACGACAATGCGCTCTATGGTCATCTTTGGCCTTTTGGCAGGTGTGGCACTCACATTTCCGTTCGCGGGTGCTGCCGACGCCGGCACGTACACGCGCCAGAAATGCACTCTCTCGTCGAGGCTGGTTTCTTCGCCGGTGTCGTGGGTCTGCAAGGCAAGCGAGAAGTGCTGCTACGATTATTGGGCGCGCAAGGGCGTCTGCCTCAGCTCTTCGTCTCGCTGCTTCTGAGTTGAATTGACCGCATATGCTAGAGGGGCGTCACGCCCCTCGGCTGTGGCTTCGAACATCGACCTCGAACGCGTTCGAAACGATGCCCATCGCCATGGCGATAACGAATAGATCAGGCTAGCCCGCCCTTCTCACAGGCTCGCGGATCGTCATCGCGACCGGCGCAGCGGATCCGCCAGGAGGGCGGCGAAAAGCGTAGCCGTCGCATACGGTTGAGCCGCCCGACGCCGCGGGCCGCCCGCCGGCCGCGACCCGCAGGGCGGGGCGAAAATGGCGACAGAGTGCGTCGCGTCGCTTGACCATAGTGGCGCTATGCTCGGCGCGCCGCTCCTGCTCTGTCGTCATTTTCACCTCCGTGCCGACCGCGACCCTGTGAGAAGGGCGGGCTCTTATGTCCGCTGTGTCAACGTGCAGGCGCGCTTCTTTTTTCCGCTTGCGCGGCAGTGTCGTCGATCGATGTCCAAGGCAGGCGACAGGGCGAATGGACGACGGTTGATCCGGCTCTTATCCGCGGGTTCTATACCGCATGACCAAGGTTCGTCGCGGGGCTTCCTCTGTCTAGCGAACGAGCGTGGGCTGTCATGTTGGCATCGACTGCAAACGCGACACCTGCTTCAAACCCGATACTGCGAGGGTTCCCCACCCTCCACACCCTGCCGCCCGCTTTGGACACCGAGATCTTGATTGCCTGGATATCTCCTCTGTGGTCGTGGCTCTTCTTGCGTGTCAGGCGACCTTCGGCTCACCCATGCTGGCGGCCTTCGGCTCGACGAGCCGTGCGATGGCCCAGATGAAGCCGACCAACTCGCGTGCCACCGCGACGATCGCCTTCGGGGCCGACTTGCCGGCGGCGATCAGCTTTCGATAACGAGAGGACAATCGCACCTGCGCCTTCCAGGCAATGGCCCGGATCGGCTCCGGCAGCCCCTTCAATCGATCGCGAATGATCTGTGTCACTCGTGCCGGATGCCGGTAGGTCCACGCTGCCTCGACCAGGCAGGTGCGCGCCAGACTGTTGCCAGTCTTGGTGATCGGACCTCGCTTGATGGTCATACCGCTCGAATGTTCGGACGGATTGAGCCCCAGGTACGCCATCAACTGGCGCGGGCTGTCGAAGCGGCTGAAGTTGCCGACCTCGGCGACGACGGTCGCGGCCACCAGGATCGATACGCCTCTGAGCGCCTGCACCGCAGCAACGACCGGCGCCAGCGTCCAGGCAGGCACCAAATCGACGATCGCCTGCTTCAACCGATCGCAGAGTTCTTCGGCCCGCTCGATCCGAGCCAACAACTCCTCCAGCACGAGATGCTGGGCGGGATGGGCGAATGTCAGCTCAGCCAGCCACCGCCGATGCGCCTTGGTCCAGTGCTTGCCTTGAAAGACGCGGGCGTGCCGCAGCAGGAAACTATGCAATTGCTGCCGCATCTTGCGCAGGTCCTTCATTGCCTGCGCTCGCATGCGAACCAGATCGCGCATCGCCTCGTGCGCCTCGTCGGGCACCCATACCTCGGTCAGCTGGCCGGCCCTCAGCAACTGGGCGAGCATCATCGCATCGCGGCGGTCGGTCTTGACCTTGTCGCCGGCCTTCCGCGGGATCAGTGACGGCGCCACCACGTCGCAGCGATGGCCAAGACCCGTCGACAGCCGATGGAGGTTGTAGCCGAGCGGCCCGGCCTCGTAGGCGAGATGCAGCCGCTGCCCGCCCTTGCCGAGCTTCCGCAGCAGCGATCGGATCGCCTCGGGCGTGTTGGCGATCGCGCCATGGAACCGCACGCCAGCCGACGCCCGACCCTCCACCGTCGCCACTGCGATCGTCTTCTTGTGGACGTCCAGCCCCACGAAAATGCTAGTCTCCGTCATGATCCGCTCCCCGTGTCTGGGGAAAGGCTTCGTTCACGCGAAGCAACCCCCGTTGCGCTAACGCGCCTTAGTCGACACGTCGGGGCGGGTCACTCGTTCGGTGGCCCGTATCCCCTGCTCTCAGCGGACATGATGGTCTAGATGCCTGCAAGCCTGATCGCGAGGCCCAATCCCGAGGCGATCCCCAGCACCGGCGCGATACCCCAGTGCCGCCGCAGCAGGAGCACGCCGCTGACGATTGCGAGCAGCACCACGCGCCAATCGAGCGTGGCGAGATCCGGCAGCCAGAGCTTGAGGCCGTAGCTCTCGACCAGCGTCACCTTGCCGAAAAACACGTGCAAGGCGAACCACACCGCAAGATTGAGGATCACTCCGACGACGGCCGCGGTGATCGCGGCGAGCGCATTTCGCAACCGCGGCTTGCCAAGGATCCAATCGATGTAAGGCGCGCCGGCGAAGATCCACAGGAAGCACGGCACGAAGGTCGCCCACAGCGCGACGAACGCCCCGAGCAGCCCCATGACGACGGCTGGCTCGCCGGCATTGCGATAGGCGGCAAGGTAGCCGACGAACTCGGTGACCAGAATCAGCGGTCCCGGCGTCGTCTCGGCGAGCCCGAGCCCGTCCATCATCTGGCCGGCCTCGAGCCAGCCGTGGCGGGCGACGACATCCTGGCCCATGTAGGCGAGAACGGCGTAGGCGCCGCCGAAGGTCACCAGTGCGAGCTTCGAGAAGAACAGGCTCAGCTGCACCAGCAGGTGGTCGCGGCCGACCACGGCCGCGATCGCCGCGAGCGGGAGGACCCAGATCGCAAGCCAGATGCCAACCACTCCCATCGTCCGCCGGAAGGCGATTACCGGCCTTGCCGCGACCGCGACGACGTCGGCGTTGCCGGCGCCGCTGACAAAACCGTACATCGCCGCCACCGCGATGATGAGGGGAAACGGCAGCCCAATCAGGAAAATGCCAACGAACGAGAGCGCGGCGATGCCCCAGTGGGCGGTCTGCTTCAAGGCTCGCCTGGCGATCCGCTGCAGGGCCTCGATCACGATCACGAGGACCGCCGCCTTGATGCCGAAGAACACGGCCTCGACCAAGGCGACGTTGCCGAATGCCGCATAGATCATGGAGAGGGCGAGCACCACCATGGCGCCTGGCAGGACGAACAGCAGCCCTGCCGCGAGGCCGCCGGCCAGACCATGGAGACGCCATCCGGAATAGGTGGCGAGTTGCATCGCTTCCGGCCCGGGCAGCAGCATGCAGAAGCTCAGAGCATTGAGGTACTGGTGCTCGGTCAGCCATTTCTTTTCGTCGACGATCACCTTGTGCATCATCGCGATCTGCGCAGTCGGCCCGCCGAACGAAAGCACGCCGATCCGCGCCCAGGTCCGCAACAGCTCGGCAAAGCTCGGCGCGCCGGCCTCGTCGAGATGCGCCTCGGTGCCGATTGCTTCCTGCATCTGCGCCCCCTTCATGCCACTGGCTTTGCTGCTGGCCAATTGTGCGTCTCCTCGCTGGCGTCCCGGCACCAGCGATAGAAACCGTCATAGACCGTCATGGCAGCAGCAAGCTGCTCGAGATCGTCGCGAAAGATCCGAGAGTAGCCGAGCGACACTGCCAGCAGCCCCGCCGCCTGCGGCGCGAGCTCGAGCCGCGCGGTGTCGGCGCCCCTGACGATCGTCGCGAGCTGCCGCAGCGGGGCGGTATCGAGCGCAAGCTCGTCGAGCATCGTGTCGAAGGTGCAGCGCTCGCCGCGATGGCTCCAGAACACATTCTCGATGTCGAATGGCGTCGCCTGGAAACGATCGGCGACGGCCACCACATCGGCTGGCGGGACGAACAGGAACACCGCCGTTGGATCGACAAAGCGACGAATGAGCCATGGACAAGCGATCCGATCGATCTTCGGACGCGCGCGCGTGACCCAGACGGTGCGGCCTTGTGCGTCGCGCTTGGGCAGCTTGTCGGTGCGCACCAGCGGCTGGCCCGCCGATCGCCACGCCTCGAAGCCGCCTTCGAGCGTTTCCGCGGCAATACCTTCGTGCCGCAGCCAGGCGGCCACCCCTTGACTGAGTTTCAGCCCCTTCTGGCAGCTCACGACGACGGAGCGGCCGGCATACTGGCCAGCCCACGCGGACACGGCGCCATACTCGTGTCGCATCGAGCCGGGTACGAGGCGCGGATCGGCGTCATAATCCTCGCTGGTCCGAACGTCGATGATGGCAGGCGCGTTCGCAACGCCGACCAGGCGCGCAAGCTGTGCAACGGTGATTTCTGTCGGAGACGGCATGTGTGCGTCCTCCCTTCTGGTTTGAAGGTAGATGGACGCGATCTTTGGGCTGGCGCCTCACGGGGTAGTCGCGGTGGACCCCTCAGGCCGGATCTTGTGCCCAAGCTCGCCCGCCTTGTCAACGGGGCCTGCGATGTCGCGGGCGGACCAGCTAGGATCGAGCCCCCACCGCCGCGGCGGCACCTCGCCGGCCGGCGATGGACGCGACGGGGCAGGCGAGCGCTATTCCAGATCCTTCACTTCGATCGAGTCGCCGCCTTTGATGCGCTGAGCGAGCGCTGCCTCGATGAAGGGGTCGATGGCGCCGTCGAGAACGGCCGCCGGGTTGCCGCTCTCGACCCCGGTGCGCACATCCTTCACCAGCTGGTAGGGCTGCAGCACGTACGAGCGCAGCTGGTGCCCCCAGCCGATGTCGGTCTTCGCCGCAGCCTCGGCATTGGCCTTCTGCTCGCGCCGCTTCAGCTCCGCCTCGTACAGCCTGGCGCGCAGCATCGCCCAGGCCGTCGCCCGGTTCTTGTGCTGTGAGCGCTCCTGCTGGCACGACACCACGATGCCACTCGGGATATGGGTGATGCGGACCGCCGAGTTGGTCGTGTTGACGTGCTGGCCGCCTGCGCCCGATGCTCGATAGGTGTCGATGCGGCAGTCGCTCTCCTTGATCTCGATGTCGATCGAGTCGTCGATCACCGGATAGACCCAGGCGCTGGCGAAGCTGGTGTGCCGGCGGGCATTCGAGTCGTAAGGCGAGATGCGCACCAGGCGATGCACGCCCGACTCGGTCTTGAGCCAGCCATAGGCGTTCTCGCCCTTGATCTCGATGGTGGCGGACTTGATGCCGGCCTCTTCGCCGGCGCTCTGCTCCAGCAGCGACACCTTGTAGCCGCGCTTCTCCGCCCAGCGCATGTACATGCGCAGCAGCATCTGCGCCCAGTCCTGGCTCTCGGTGCCGCCGGCGCCGGCGTGGACCTCGAGATAGGTATCGAAGCTGTCGGCCTCGCCGGACAACAGCGCCTCGACCTCGCGCTTGTGGCCGAGATCCTGCAATTTGCGCAGCGCCACCTCGCCCTCCTGGACGGTGGCCTCGTCGGCTTCCGCTTCGCCGAGCTCGATCAGGGTCGTCGCGTCATCGAGCTCGCGCTCGAGCTCGCGATAGCCGCTGATTGCCTTCTCCAGCGCCGTGCGCTCGCGCATCAGCTTCTGCGCCTTGGTGCCGTTGCTCCACAGCGTCGGGTCCTCGGCGCGATTGTTCAGCTCGGAAAGCCGGCTCTCGGCAGTATCCCAGTCAAAGATGCCTCCGCAGCAGGGAGAGAGACTTGCGGATGGAATCGACCAGCTTCTCGTGTTCGGCACGCATCAGGAATTGTCCCGTGGGGTTGGAAAGGGGTTACAAGCGATATAGGGGGCGCACCCACCGCCTAGCAAGTACCTGGCAACGCCGCGCGGATCAGAACTGGCCACCACGCCCCGTGGCGAGCGCCCGCGGGCTCGGGTAGGCGCCGCCCGCGTCGGAGGACAGCGCCGCGCCGCTGTCGTAGCCAAGGAACGAGTTCGGATCGTCCGGCTCCTCGCTTGGCTTGAAGGCTTCCAGAATGGCGTCGTTTTCGCCTGGCGAAGCGCGCAAGCCGGTCCTCGGATTGACGCGGATGAGCTTCAGGCCCGGCGGCTGGCGGAAGATCGCAGGCTTCTTGTCGGCGAGCGCCATCTTCATGAACTCGGCGAAGATCGGTGCCGTCACCTGGCCGCCGGTCGCGGTCTTGCCCATCGGCTTCGGGTTGTCGTAGCCGACGAAGACGCCGACCACGAGATCGGGCGAGTAACCCATGAACCAGACGTCCTTGCTGTCATTGGACGTGCCGGTCTTGCCGGCCAGCGGCACGCCGGGGAGCATCTGCTTCACCACGGTCGCGGTGCCGCGCTGGATCACACCCTCGAGGATCGAGGTCATCTGATAGGCGGTGTGCGGGTCCATCATCGGCTTGCGATCGTCCGGGATCTCCGGCTCCGGCTGATTGCGCCAGGCGTCGGACTTGCAGCCGGTGCAATTGCGCTCGTCGTGCCGCCACACGGTGCGGCCCCAGCGATCCTGGATGCGGTCGATCATGGTGGCGCGTACTTGCCGCCCGCCGTTCGCCAGCATCGCGTAGGCGGTCGTCATCCGCAGCACGGTCGTCTCGCCGGCGCCAAGCACCATGGCGGGCAGCGGCAGCAGGTCGTCATAGGCACCGAACCGGCGGGCATATTCGACCACCAGCGGCATGCCCATGTCCTGGCCGAGCCGAGCGGTCATCTGGTTGCGCGACTTCTCGATACCGACCCGCAGCGTCTGCGGCCCGTAGGACTTATTCTTGTCGCCGTAGTTCTTCGGCTTCCACGCTTCCTTGCCGTTGCCCTGGTCGATTTCGATCGGCGCATCGAGGATGATCGAGGTCGGCTTGTAGCCGTTGTCGAGCGCCGCCGCATAGACCAGTGGCTTGAACGACGAGCCCGGCTGCCGGCGCGCCTGCACCGCGCGGTCGAACTGGCTCATGGCATAGGAGAAGCCGCCGGCAACAGCCAGCACGCGGCCGGTATGCGGGTCCATGGCGACGAGGCCGCCGCCGACATCTGGCATCTGCATCAGGCTCCAGGCGCCGGCAAGGTTGGCGGGGTCCTTTGGTGCCACATAGATCACGTCGCCGAGCGCCAGCACCTCGGACGGCTGCTTCGGCGGCGGGCCGGGCGGTAGCTCGGTCGATTTGAACTTGCCGGCCCACTTCATCTCTTCGAAGCTGATTTCGACCGCCTCGCGCGCCGGCGCGACGCTGCCGTCCTGCTGCTTGGGCGGCCGCAGTCCGACCACGACCTTGGTCTTCTGCACGTCGAGCACGACGCCAAGCCGCCACGGCGCGATGTCGCTGGCGACCTCGATGCCGCCGAGCGTGGCGCCCCAGTCGCCGGCGATCTCGATGCGATTGATCGGGCCGCGCCAGCCGCGGCTGCGGTCAAATTTGACAAGGCCGTCGATCAACGCCTTGCGGGCATAGCGCTGCATCTGCGGATCGAGCGTGGTGCGCACCGACAGGCCGCCGCCGTACAGCTTCTCCTCGCCGTACTGGCCAAGGATGCCGCGCCGCACTTCTTCTGCGAAATACTCGGCGGCGAAGATGTGCGCTCCGAACGGCCTGATGTTGACCGCCAGCGGCTTCTTGCGGGCTGCCTCGGCTTCTTCACGCTTGATGTAGCCGTTCTCGGCCATCTGGCCGAGGATCCAGTTCCGCCGCTCGGTCGCACGCTGCGTATGCTTGAACGGATGGTAGTTGTTCGGCGCTTTCGGCAGCGCGGCGAGATAGGCCGCCTCCTCGGGCGAAAGGTCGGCCAGCTCCTTGTTGAAATAGTTGAGCGATGCCGCCGCCACGCCGTACGAGCCGATGCCGAGGAAGATCTCGTTCAGGTAGAGCTCGAGGATCTTGTCCTTGGAGTAGGCGCGCTCGATGCGCACCGCCAGGATCGCTTCCTTAATCTTGCGCTCCAGCTTGCGCTCGTTCGACAGCAGGAAGTTCTTGGCGACCTGTTGGGTGATGGTCGAAGCACCCTCGGCGCGACCGCCCGGGTTGTTGATCATTTTGAAGGCGGCGCGGCCAATACCGACGAAATCCAGGCCGCCGTGCTCGTAGAATCGCCGGTCCTCCGCCGACAGGAAGGCGCCGAGCACCATCCTCGGAATGGTATTGATCGGCACGAAGATGCGCCGCTCGCGAGCATATTCGGCAATGAGCGAGCCGTCGTGCGCATGAATGCGCGTCATTACCGGCGGCTCATAGTTCGCCAGGCTTTCGTACGACGGCAGGTCCTTGGACGCTTTCCACAGCAGATAGCCGACCGCCGACGATACGCCAATGAACGCGACCACGCTGAACGCGAACATGAAGCCGAGAAAGCTCAGCAACGCGCTCTTGCGGCGCTTTCGCTTGCGTGGCCTGGGCTCGGCCGGCGGCGGTAGCACGGGCGCGCGCATGTTCCTCGTTTCCAGAATTCAGTTCGCCTGCTTAGTCTTAGCAAATGCCGGCAGCAAGGCCTGACCCGCCAATCACAAGACATTACTACCGAATGTGGCATTAAGCAGTCGCTATAACTGCTTCGCCGGAACGACACAAAGTTAACGCGACGCGGTTGCCGGCCGCTTGCTGAAATAAGCGTCGACCGATGCCGCGATGGCGCCACCGACCTGCTTCTGCCACTCCGCCGAATGCAGCAGCTTCTGGTCCTGAACATTGCTCATGTAGCCGAGCTCGATCAGCACCGAGGGCGTCTGAGTCTGTTTCAGCACCTTGAATGCCGCGGACCGCTGCGGATCCCGCGCCATCGGCACGTGCCGGCGCAATTCACCAACCAGCATGCCACGAAAATCATGAGAGAAATTTGACGTCTCCCGCTTCATGAGATCGACCAGGATGTTGCGTACCTGATCCTGGCCGCTGCTGCTGCCGCGCTCGAGGCCGGCCAGCAGGTCGACGGCATTCTCCTTTTCGGCCAACAAGCGCGCCTGCTCGTCGGATGCCTGCTCCGAGAGCGTGTAGACTGTGGCGCCGCGAATGCTCTGTGCGAGATTCACCTCGCCGATCGAATCGGCGTGGATCGAGATGAACAGGTCCGCCTTGAGCCGCTCGGAAACCCTGAGGCGATGGTCGAGCGAGACAAAGACGTCGGTCGATCTCGTCATGACGATATCGTACCTGCCGGTCGCCAGCAGGTTGGCGCGCACCTGCCTGGCCACCGCCAGCACCACGTTCTTCTCTGAAACACCGCCGACAACCGCGCCGGGATCAATCCCGCCGTGCCCCGGATCGACCACGATGACAGGCTTTGTGTTGAGCCTGGCGGCGGCGGCCGGCAACTCTTCGTGAGTGGTGGCCTTCAGTGCCGGCCGCACCTCCGGCCGCTGGGCCTTTACGGCCGCTTCGAAGGTCGCTGCGTCGGTCGCCGCGAGGTCGATCACGAATTGCAGGGGTTGCCCTCCCTGCCCGCCGGTCAATTGCGCCCGCTCGACCTTCGCCGGCGAAGCCAGATCCAGCACCACCCTCGACTTCCGGGTCGCAAACAGCCCGTACCGCCAGGCTGTCACCAGTCCGTGCGCGGCCGGCACCTCGGCGGCGGAGAACTTGAACTGAAGGTCAGGGACATCGACAATCACCCGGGCTGGATCGGCGAGCATGAACACGGTCGGCCTGATCGGGCCGCTGACATCGAATGCAATGCGCGTGCGCTGCTGGTCGCCGGAAAAGCGCGCCGCTACGATGCGCACCGCAACCGGCGCCTGCGGCGCGCCGGCGACCGCCTTCGACGACGCATGGCCGGGCTGACCGCTCCCGGTCTGGGCGCTGGCAGTCGTTGAAATCGCTCCCGCCGCGATTGCAACGGCTGCAATCACGATTACCCGCAAACGACCAACATAGCGGCCTTTGCCGACCAACCTGCCCCCCTTGCACTCTCCGGTTGCGCGACTGGCCGTGCGCACCCCATCCAACCGCCCGCCCGAATGGACGCTAAACTATCTGTAAACGCTGCCGTGCGACGCTTTGATTCGTTGCGGCTTTGCTCCAGGCGCTGGCAGGAATGATAACACTCTTGCTTGCAGCAGGGCGAACCCGTAGTGTTAAATTTGCGTCGAACGCGATGGTTTCCGGCTTCGGTGTGATGAATTGGTAGCCTCTCCCCAGAGGCCGCCCGAAAAATGAGCTGCGCGCAGGCTCGGCGGTTTTTTCGTGCAGTCATCCATCATTCAGGCTGAACGCCGCGCGCGCGAACCGATGCGCTTCATTTGCGACTGCGCCGCCAGGGAACGCCCAAACGGCGGGCAGGCGCCTAGTTTCCGTCCCGCATCCTTGTTGGATCCGGCGGGTAACAGGCGGGACGACCGAAGCGGCAGGCGATTGCCGAAGCCAGCTCCGGACCGCTCCGCCTCCGCCAGCACCGAAGGGTTCAGTCATCAACCGGCTCCACGGAGCCCCCGAACAGCAAACCAAGAACAGCAAACTAATCAGAGTAATTCCGGGCAACAGGGCAAGACATGCCGCAAATCGGCACCAGGCACAGCAAAGGAAGCGATCCTCGCAGCCAAACCGGCGCGCGCATCGATTTGCCTGCCGCGCCGAGCCCTGGCGCCCGCCGAGCGCTACCCACCATCATTTCCACTACTTCCAGCAACCACATGCGTGCGCCCCTTGCGGGCGGCCAACCGGCACCGCGCAGAGCTGACGATCGAGCTTCCGCCCGTGGACATGCGCACCTGCGCCGGTCCGCGGCAGCGAGAGCCCCTGTCGATCGTGCCCCGGCTCTCGATGCGCCGTGCCAGGCCGGACCGCCCCGGCGGCGCACGAAGGACCAGATCCCATGTCTCACAACAAGATGCTTATCGATGCCACCCACCCGGAGGAGACACGCGTTGTAGTCCTCCGCAATGGTCGCGTAGAGGAGTTCGATTTTGAATTTGCCGCCCGCAAGCTGCTGCGGGGCAACATCTATCTCGCCAAGGTCACCCGCGTCGAACCATCGCTGCAGGCAGCGTTCATCGATTATGGTGGCAACCGCCACGGCTTCCTCGCCTTCGGCGAGATCCATCCGGACTACTACACAATCCCCGTAGCGGACCGGCAGGCCCTGCTCGAAGAGGAGGCCGCCGCCGACGCCGAGGAAGAGGCGGAGGTCGACCGTCGCGCCGAAGCTCGCGCCGCCCGTGGCGGTGATGACGACGCCGACGACGCGGAGGATCAGGCGATCGACGTCGCCGAGCTGCTGCCGCCGGAGACGATCGAGCCGATCGGCGCCACCAGCATTCCCCTCGAGGCCGCCGATGCCACTGAGACCGTTAAATCGGAGCTGATGGCCGAGCCATCAGCCGAGCCGGAGCCGGCCGCAGCCGAGGCTGCCCCGGCCGCCGCTCCCGTCGATGCGCCGGAAGCGCCTGCCATCACGCCCGAAGCGCCGATCGCCGATGAGAGTGGCGCCGCAGCCTCGGAAGCACCGCCAGTCGCCGAAGTTGCAGCACCCACGCAAGCCGAGCCTGTCGAGAGCGTCGGCGCCGACGATGCCCTCGAGGAGCTGCCGGCCAGGCCCCGCCGCCGGCTGCGCTCCTACAAGATCCAGGAGGTCATCAAGCGGCGTCAGATCATCCTGGTGCAGGTCGTCAAGGAGGAGCGCGGCACCAAGGGCGCGGCGCTGACCACGTACCTGTCGCTGGCCGGCCGCTACACCGTGCTGATGCCGAACACGGCGCGCGGCGGCGGCATCAGCCGCAAGATCACCAATGCCCAGGACCGCAAGCGCCTCAAGGCGATCGCCCAGGACCTCGACGTGCCGGAGGGCATGGGGCTCATCATCCGCACCGCCGGCGCGGCCCGCACGCAGCAGGAGATCAAGCGCGATTTCGAGTATCTCCTGCGGTTGTGGGAGAGCGTGCGCGACATGACGCTGCAATCGACCGCCCCGAGCCTCGTCTACGAGGAAGGCGATCTGATCAAGCGTTCGATCCGCGACCTCTACACCAAGGAGGTCGACGAGATCGTCGTCGCGGGCGACGCGGCCCACCGGGAAGCACGCGACTTCATGCGCATGCTGATGCCGAGCCACGCCAAGAACGTGATCGACTACCGCGAGCCCGAGCCGCTGTTCAACCGCTACCAGATCGAACGGCAGCTGAACGCCATGTTCAGCCCCTATGTGAACCTGAAGTCGGGCGGCTATCTGGTCATCAATCAGACCGAGGCGCTGGTCGCGATCGACATCAACTCCGGCAAGTCGACGCGCGAATTCTCGATCGAGGAGACGGCGCTCAACACCAACCTCGAGGCGGCCGACGAGATCGCCCGCCAGTTGAAGCTGCGCGACCTCGCCGGCCTGATCGTGATCGATTTCATCGACATGGAGGAGAAGCGCAACAATCGCTCGGTCGAGCGGCGCATCAAGGAGGCGCTGCGGTTCGATCGCGCCCGCATCCAGGTCGGCCGGATCAGCCACTTCGGCCTGCTCGAGATGTCGCGCCAGCGCATGCGCACCGGCGTGCTCGAGGGCTCGACCACGCAATGCCCGCACTGCCAGGGCACCGGCATCATCCGCTCGACCGAGTTGGTCGCGCTGGCGGTGATCCGCGCCCTCGAGGATACGCTGATCGCGAATGGCCGCTCGTCGCTGGTGGCGACCACGTCGGCAAGCGTCGCGCTGTACATCCTCAACCACAAGCGCAGCTTCATCGTCGACATGGAGCATCGCCACGGCGTTTCGATCGCGGTTCAGGCCAGCGACAAGATGCAGGGCTCGAACTTCACGATCGAGAAATCGAACCTGCCGTTGGTCACGGCCCGCCGCCCCGACAAGGCAGCAGTCAACATGGACTGGGGCTTCAACGGTGAAAGCGAGGCGGCCCAGGAGGGGCTCGACGAGGTCGAAAGCGAGGTCGAGGCCGAGGCCGAGGAGCCGACCGAAGTGCGCGGCGCCGAAGAGGGTGGCGCCGGCGACAGCCAGCGTGGTCGCCGCCGCCGCCGTCGCCGTGGCGGGCGCCGCGACGAGCGCGGCCCGCGCTCGAACGAGCCGCCGGCGGAACGCTTCGCCGGCGATGACGACGAGCGGCCGGCGCGGTTGCCGACCGGAGAGCTCGAGGAAATCGGCGACGGCGACGACATGGTGGCCGAAGCGGCGCCTGGCGGCGAGCCCGATGGCGACGAGGGCGACGAGCCCCGCAGCTTCGATCGGGGCGACCGGCCCCAGGGCGAGGGTGGCGAAGGCGGCCGTGGCCGGCGCGGCAGGCGGCGTGGCCGTCGTGGCGGTCGCAGAGGCGGTCGTGATCGCGATGGCTTGACGACTGCACCGAACGGCGAGTTCGGTCGCGAGGCGACCGAGGAGCACATCGGCGGCGAGCCGGACGAACCAGGCTTCGAGCGAGCCGACGAGGCGCGCCTTGCCGCCGACCGCGAGCCGGGTGACATGGCCGTCGCCGACGCGTATGAGCCTGAGCCCGATCAGCCGCCTACGCCGGAACGCGACGCGGAGACCCCCGATCGCGCCGAGTTGGCCGCGTCTATCGAGCCGGCAGCGGCGAAACCATCCGGCCAGGTGCCGGCAGGCGTCAATGGTCAGCACGAGCCTGGTCCGATCTCGACCGAGCCGCCGCCGGCGCGCCCGGCCGAGCCCGCCGTCGAGACCGCGAAGGCAGTCGAGCCGCGCACCTACGATCGGCCGACCACGCCGCCGGAGCAGATCGCGGTGGTCTCGACCACGCCGGACGACGGCAAGCCGGCACGAAAGGGCTGGTGGCAGCGCCGGTTCACCGGCGAATAGCCGCCACAGGCACCCGGGCTACCACACCAGCGCGGGTGCCGCCGCCACGGCGGTCAATGTCTTGTGCTCGAGCAGAGCCCGCAGTGCGATTGCATCGATCTCGCGCGCCGGCATGACGTCGGCGCGGTGGATGCCCCCGGCAATGAACAGCGCATCGATCCCCGCTGCCGCGGCACCGGCGAGATCCGTGGCCGCGGCGTCGCCGACCGCAAGCACCTCGCGCGGGCCGATCGCGCGGCCGGCAATACGTGCCGCCGTCGCGAACGCGATCTCGTAGGCCGGCGGATGCGGCTTGCCGGCCCAATAGACCGGGCCGCCGATCGCCGCATAGACGACGCCGACCGCGCCGGCGCAGGGCAGCATCCGTCCACCGACCTCGACGACGATATCCGGGTTTGCGCACACGAACGGCAACTGCCGGGCGAGCGCGTCCTGCAGCAGCGGACGATAGGTCTCGCCGGTCTCGATCGCGTCGTGCTCGAGGCCGGTGCAGACGATGGCATCGGCGTCGCCAAAGCCGACCAGTCGCGCCGCGAGACCGTCGAACAGCGGCAGTGAGCGCGGCGGCCCGATGTGGTGAATTGCATCATAGCCTTGCGCGATCAGATGCTGCCGGGTGACGTCGCCGGAGGAAACGATGGCATCCCAGGCAGTGCGCCGGACGCGCTTCTCGTCGAGCACTCGGGCGACCGTCGCGGCCGGTGTTGGCGCGTTGGACAGCAGCACGACGATGCCGCCCGCCGCCCGGTACCGCTCCAGCGCGTCGCCGGCGGCCTCGTATTCGCTGACGCCGTCGTGCAGAACGCCCCACACGTCGCAAAAAAGCACCGGATAGCGTGTGAGCAGGTCGCGGGCGGATGTGATGATGGCAGTCGTCATGGCACGTTCGCCTAGACGAGAACACGCGCAAACGCTAGCGGTGATGCCTCAATGGAATGCACTGACAGCCCACCCACCTGTGTCATCCCGGCATTCGTTGCCGGGACCCTTGTGCCACACCCGAGCACGCGGTGCCGTGGCGCGATGGGTCCCGGGGACAAGCGCCGGGATGACACCGGTGGGGTGAAGCTGTGTCGAACCACCCCACTCACCGTTGAACCAAACCGCGCCGCTCACCTGCCATCGAGGCCAAACTGATGAAGCTTTCCTACGCCCAGAACCTCGAGGACTTCCATCTCGCGCAGATCTTCGCCGGCGAGCCGGCCGGCACCTATGTCGATGTCGGCGGCGGGCATCCGGTGGCCGACAACGTCTCGTTCTATTTCTACCTGATGGGCTGGCGCGGCCTCGTCGTCGAGCCGCAGGCGAAGCTCGCCGCCGTCTACCGGCACGTCCGCCCGCGCGACCACACCGTCGTGATGCTGGCCGGCCGCGAGGACGGCGAGATCGAGTTCCACACCGTCGACAAACTGCACGGCTTCTCGACGACGGTCGAGGCCAACGCTTCGGGCGCGCGCGCGTTCGGCGTCGGCTACACCACGGCGCAGATGCCGGTGCGCCGGCTGTCGCGGCTGATCGACGAGGCGGGGATCGACAGGATCGACTTCCTCAAGATCGATGTCGAGGGGGCGGAAGCCGATGTCCTGGCAGGCCTCGACTGGCGCCGCCACCGGCCGCGACTGATCCTTGTCGAAGCGGTCGAGCCAGGCTCGATGGCTGATGCCTCCGCCAAGTGGGAGCACCTGATCACCAGCCAGGGCTATTCGTTCGCCTTTTTCGACAATCTCAACCGCTTCTACGTCGCCGACGAGGCGGCAGCCCTCAAGAAGCGCTTTCCGGACAAGCCGGCCGCGTGGGACCACGTGGCGCACCTTTGGGATTGCGGGCAAGCCGCGGCCGCCAAGGATCATCCCGACCATGCGCTGGCCAGCACTCTGGTAGCAGGCTTCCTCGCCTGCCTGCCGGCAATCGACCCGACCCTGCTGCGTTGCCTGCTCGAGCGCGGCGCCGCCGAGACCAAGAGGTCGGTCGAAGGCAAGGACCTGCAGGCGCTGATGATCGGCGCTTGCGAGTATCCCGGGACCGCCGAGGCCAACCCCAGGCTGCCGGCGACGATCGATGCCCTGATGCAGACCGACCGCTTCCGCGCCGCGCTCGGCCGCATCGCCTGCACCTACGACGGCGGCCACATCATGGATTGAGGGATATCGAGTGGTCGCATCCGACTCCGCTGCCGCGGAGCGGGCCGGATGCGACGATCACGTAATCGCCGCCAGCCGTGTGTCCAGCGACAGCACCAGGCACCAGTGCGGCTCGAAGTCGGCGCCGAGCGGCCAGACGTTGCGCTCGTAGTCCTTCAGCAGCTCAGCCTCGTAGCGCTTGAACCAGTCCGACCGGCACAGCACGAACTTGGTCGCGCCGACGATCGTCTCGCGGTCGATGATGCACAACACCACCATCTCGGGGTGGCGGCCGAGGTACTCGTGCACCGTCACCATCAGCGTCGGATAGCCCGGGTGCAGCATGTCGTCGAGAATGATGACGCCGTCGTCGGCCAGCACCGCGGTCGCAAGCGCCAGATCCTTCTCCAGCGAGGCGCGGCTGTGCTCGCCGTCGACATGGAACAGCCGCACCTTGGCGCCACCGGTGCGCTCGATGAGCTCGGCCGGCGTGACGAGGCGGCTGTCGCATTTCCAGGTCTCGCGCACCGTGGCCGAAACGCCGTGCTTCGCGCAATTGGCTTCGAAGCGGTCGATCACCTGCGGATTGGGCCAGTCGAAGATGTCCATGCCAAGCGCCATCTCGCCCGGCCGCAGCGCCTTGGCGAGGGCAATGAAGAAGCGGCCCTCGAAGGTGCCGATCTCGGCGATCGGGCCGCTCACCCCCAGCCGGGTCTGGATGCCCATCAGGCCGGCGGCGATTGCGGCAGCGAAGCGCGAGGACATGCCGGGCACGCTGGCGTAGCCATCGGCGAGATAGGCGTCGACGGCGGCGATGCCGGATGAGACGGATGCGGAATCAGCGATCTCGGACACGAATGGACCTTCAGGACGTTGGCCGGGTGGGACGGAAGGCGCCGAAGCGGAACCCGGTGTAGGAGACGAACATCGCGACGCAACTCGCCGCGGCGATCGCCAGTGTCGGGTGAACGGCGGGATATGTCAGCAGAATTGCGGCGAACACGAGATAATTGACAATCTGAGCCAGCAGGGAGGCCGCGGCAAATCTGCCGAACTCGCCCCAGGTAGGAGGAACCGCGACCGCGAACGTGACGGAACGGTTGATCAGCCACGACACTACCATGGCGCAGAAAATGCAGATCGGACGCGCGAGGAATGGGCTGATGTCGAGGCCGGCGGACAGCAGTTGCAGCAAGCCAGCGTCGACGGCGAGGGCGCACAAGCCGGCCAGCAGAAAGCCACCGTAGTGGCGCGCGCGCGAGATGCGATCAGCCATCGGCCGTCCCCGGCCAGTCAGGTGCGCCATCGGACGTCCGCGCCGGGTGCCACAACCGCGACGGCAATTCCGGGTAGTCGATCAGGACCGCCAGCTCCTGTGCCCGCCGCCCGACCACCGGATCGAGGCCCGGCAGCTCTTCGTCGACATGCCCGGGATGGCACATCACCAGGTGCCGGGAGCTGGCCGCAGCGAAGAAGCGCTCGAGCTCGGCGCGGTAGGATTTCGCCTCGTCGAAGGCGGAGACGCCGGCAAAGCTGGTGTTGGCGATGAAGCCGGCCGCCCGCACCGCGTCGCCGAAGCCGCGCGCCAGCGTCGCCAGCAGCAGCGACTTCTTCACCGCGCTGCCGCGAGCGAAAATAGCCGTGGCGCTGTCGGCGGGATCGCGCACCAGCAACCGGCGGCCGGCATAGCGCTGCTTCAGGACGTCGAGCACGGCGCCGCGTACGACCGGCAGCGCGTGCACGTGCTGGTGCCCGTCGATGAAATCCGGGGCCACACCGGTCGCGTGCTCGAAATGATCGAGCTGACGGGCGAGCTCGCCGGTGATCTCGGCGGGTGGAAGGTGCCGCGCGATGCTGGCGCGCAGGACGGTCGAAAGCGGCGGGAATTCGCCCCGCGGGCACAGCCACGGCATGGCGGCCAGCGGCCGGCCGAGCGTCAAATTGAAATGCAGGCCGATCGCGATCCGGTCTCGCAGCGCTCGCAGGCGGATGGCGTGCGCCGGCCAGTGGCGGCCTGTCACCAGGGCACTCGCAGCCGACAACCGGTCAGCGTCCGCCAACTCGGCAATTCCGGCGCTGACGCCCTCCGTCAGCGCAAAATCGTCGGCGCACAGGATGATGCCGCGGGTCATGGCCTGGTGCCGGTTGCCTCGGGCGTCTTCGGCTTCTCGACCCCGACCTCCTCGGCAATCAGGAACAGCGGCCGGGCCTTCACCTCCTCATAGACGCGGCCGAGATACTCGCCGAGCACGCCGAGCGAGATCAACTGCACGCCGGCGAGCAGCATCACCGAGATGATGATCGAGGGAAAGCCCGGGACGTCGGCTCCGAACACGATGGTGCGCACAAGGATGACGCTGGCATAGACGATCGCCAGCAGCGATATGGCGAGGCCGAGCAGCGACCACACCCGCAGCGGTAATGTCGAGAACGAGGTCAGACCGTCGATGGCGAAGCGCAGGAGCTTGCGGAAGCTCCACTTGGTCGCGCCCTCGATACGGTCGGCCACTTGATACGGGACGCCGATCGACTTGAAGCCGATCCAGGAGTAGAGCCCCTTGTTGAAGCGCGAGGACTCCTTAAACCGGTTCATCGCGTCGATCGCCTTGCGGTCGAGCAGGCGGAAGTCGCCGGCGCCACTCGGGATGTCGCTGCGCGAGAGGAAATTGAACAGGCGGTAGAACGCCTTGGCGTAGAACTTGCGGAATGGCCCGTCGGTGCTGCGGTCGACCCGGTCGCCATAGACGATGTCGTAGCCTTGCCGCCACTTCTCGACGAACTGCAGCATCACCTCGGGCGGATGCTGCAAATCGGCATCGATGATGATCGCCGCGTCGCCACGCACGTAGCTGAGGCCGGCGGCGATGGCCAGTTCCTTGCCGAAATTGCGGCTGAAAGAGATCGCGGCGATGCGGGGGTCGCCGTCGTGGATGGCACGCAGCCTGGCAAGCGTTTCGTCGGTCGAACCGTCGTCGATGAACAGGATCTCCCAGCGCTCGGACAGCTCGACTCAGCACCGCCGTCACGCGCTTGATCAGCGCGTCGAGAGTGCCGGCCTCGTTGAGCACCGGGATGACGATCGAGATCAGTTTCTGCCCCATGCGCCGGGCTTTAGGGGAAGCCGCGAGGTTCGTCCAGAGGGCAGGCCCGGCGACGTCGCGCGAGGCTGATCACGGCACTGGCCCGTCCTGCAGCACGCACGCCGCGATCGCGGCGCGCAAGCGTGGCGCGGCGAAGTCGAGGAAGGCGCGCTGCTTGAGCGGCAGGCGGCCTTGTCCGGCATGGACGAGGCTGACCGGAATCGGCGGCGGTTCGAACGCCGCCAGCGCGATCTCGAGCTCGCCCAGCCGATGCGCCGCCGCGATCTGGTACGAAAGCAGCCGCGCCATTCCGAGGCCCGCGACCGCGGCGTCGACGGCAGCTTCCGCGGTATTGACGACGAGCCGGGAATGCACGGTGATCGCCTTGTCGACGTCTCCGGCACGGAACACCCAGATCTCCGAAGAGCTCATGCCTTCGAAGGTGACGCATTGGTGCGCGCCGAGTGCCTCTGGCGTCGCCGGCTTGCCGTGCCGGGAGATGTAGGCGGGGCTCGCGCAAACGACACGCCGCAGCTCGCCGACACGGCTCGCCACCAGCCCGCTCGGCGGCAGTTCGCCAATGCGGACGGCAACATCGACGTGATCGTCGAGCAGATGGATGATGCGATCGGCGAGCACCATGCGGATGTCGATCTGCGGGAATTCGCGAAGGAACTCCAGCACCACCGGCAGCACGTGCAGCCGCCCGAAAACCACCGGCGCGGTGACGACGAGATCGCCCATCGGCGCGCGGAACTCGCCGGCCGCTTCCCGCTCGGCCTCGCCAACCTCGTCGAGAATCCGCCGGCAGGCGGCAACGTAGGCGCGGCCCGGTTCGGTCAGCGCGAGCCGGCGGCTGGTGCGATTGACCAGTCGCGCATTCAGATGCCGCTCGAGGTCCGAGATCTTGCGGCTGACAGTGGCAAGCGGCACGCCCAGCCGGCGGCCGGCGGCGGACAGGCTGCCGGCCTCGACCACCGCCAGCAGAATCGACATGGCCTCGAGGCGATCCATGGTTCCTTCCATTTTATGGAATGATGCCGTCCATTTTTACCTGCTTACGCCGTTTTTTGAAAGGCGCTAACCGACTCCAGCTGCGCGCGCTGCAATGCGCGCTGCGAGCATTCGCGGAGGCATCATGACGGACCAGCGCCACTACTCGAGCGATATCGCGTTCACCCGGACGGTGAAGGATCTGCAAGCCCGCAACGGATCCCGCAGGTCCTACGCGCGGATGGAGGAGAATGGCGGCTGGCAGGCCGAGATAACCCCGGCGCTGGCCGATTTCATCGGCCGGCAGACGAGCGTCTTCCTCGCCACCGTCAATGGCGACGGACAGCCCTACATCCAGCACCGGGGCGGCCCAGCAGGCTTCCTGCGCGTCCTCGATGCAACCACCATCGCCTTCGCCGACTTCGCCGGCAACCGGCAGTTCATCAGCCAGGGCAACCTGCTCGACAACCCGAAGGCGCACCTGTTCCTGATCGACTATGCCCACCGCCGCAGGATCAAGATCTGGGGCGAGGCTCGCTTCGTCGAGGGCAATGACGAGCTGCTGCATCGGCTCATGCCGGAGGGCTATCCGGCGCGGCCCGAGCGCGTCCTGCTGTTCACCGTCAAGGCCTGGGATTCGAACTGCAATCAACATATCCCGCAGCAATTCGAGGCGAGCGCCGTCGAAGCTGCGATTACCGAGCGCGATCAACGCATTGCGGCGCTCGAGGCGCGCCTCACCCAGGTCGAGATGCAATCGCCGCAGGCACCTGTGCCGTAGATCACAGCGCTGCCACCTTCATTTGGTCAAAGAACCATTGCCGAGCACGAAAATGTGCCGGCTCACCCAAGATAGGGAGATGGTCATGAGCCCAACCACAACGTTTGTCGATGTCGGTCAGTATCGCGCCGAAGCAACGAGGCCGCGGCGCAGCTTCAGCCGCTGGCTGAGACTTGAGCTGCGCGTGCTGTTGACCGAACTTCGCCGGCGGCGCCGGCGTCGTGCCGATCTGCGAGCGCTCCAGGCACTCGATGACCGCATGCTGAATGACATCGGCCTCGATCGCGGCCAGCTCGATGCGGCCGTGCACGGCCGGCGGTAGCGCACCGAGGGGATCTACTCCTCGCTCCATCGCGGGCTCGCTCTCGTAGCGAGCCCGCGAAATCAAGCCCACGCCGCTGCGTGCGTTCCGAGCGGTACCGCCGGACGCGCCCAGCCGGCAGGCGTCTTCGACAGCACCGCCGCGTGGCGCACGGCCCGCAGCCGCCCGAACCCGGATTCGCATTCCTCGAGCAGATCGCCGACCTCTGCGAGCGCGGGGTCGTGGCAGGCAAGACCGCCACTCTGCCGTCCGAGCCGCTCGAGCCATCGGCCAGCCTGCGCAAGCGAAACCTGCACATGCCAGCTGCCGCCCTCGCGCGCCTGCCGCCCCCGCGCCATCATGGCGCCAAATGCCATCAGGTAGCCGGCAGCGTGATCGAGAGCCTGCGCCGGCAGCTCCTTCGGGCCGGCAATGCCGGCGGCGGCTGCCTCCATATGATTGATGCCGGTCGCTGTCTGTACCAGGCTGTCGAAACCGCGGCGGCCGGCCCACGGACCCACCGGACCATAGGCGGACAGCGAGACGTAGATGATGCCCGGCCGGATGCGCGCGGCATCCTCGGGTGAAAAACCGAGGCCGGCGATCGACCGGGGACGGTAGCCCTGGCTGAAGATATCGGCCTGCGCCAGCAGCTCGGTCATCGCCCCGCGCCCCGATGCGGTGGCGAGATCGACATGTGCCGAGCGCTTGCCGCGACCGGTGTCGATCACCAGCCACGGAATCGACGGCAGGCTGGGGCTCGCAATCAGGAGTACGTCTGCGCCATGCGCTGCAAGCGTGCGTCCGGCCACCGGACCGGCGATGATCCGCGACAGATCGAGCACGCGCACGCCCGACAGCGGCCGATCGCCCGGCGGCAGCGGCCTGGGCGGCGCGTCGCCGATCCGGGTGATCTGCAGGGCCGGCAACGAGGCAATTGCCTGGCCCTGCGGGCTGCTCGCCCATTCGGCCGGCGAGCGCATCGCGGCGACCGCTCCTCCCGCGGCATAGGCCGCCGTCTCGAACTCTTCCGCGTCCCAGCCGAGAAGCGCCGCCTGCACCGCCTCGCGCGTGGCCTCGCAGCGAAGAACGTCGAGCACCGCTTGCCGGTGATGCGCAAAATTCGTGTGCAGGCGAACGAAGCGGCCATTGGCCGCCTTGTAGACGCCTGCCAGCGGGTCCCACGCGGCTGGCGGCTCCTGGCCGATGATGCGCAGATAACGCTCGCTGCGGAACTCGACGGCGGCATGGCGCATGTCGACGCCGACCGTCTGCTGCTCGCCGGTGCGCTGGCGATGGATCGCGGCGGCGGCGAGACCGGCCGCTGCGATCGACACTTGTGCCGCGCTACCAACCCGGAACGATGAAGGCAGTTGCGGCTCGGCTCCGGAAAGCCTGACGCTCGCGAGATCTTCCGCCGCTCCGCCGCCAAGCTGCCAAAGCTCGGCCAATGCTTTCTCACTCGTGATCATGCTTCGCCTCACACAAGACCAGCAAAGGGACTTCCCACCCGAGCCGCGGCAAGATAGAAACCGGCGCCACAAGGGCGGCTAGCTCAGCGGTAGAGCATTCCGTTTACACCGGACAGGTCGGGAGTTCGATCCTCTCGCCGCCCACCATTCATAGCTCACGTGCGTTGCCCCGGTGCTCATCCCCACGACTGGACGCGCAAGGCACCGCGCGCGTCGGCCAGCCGTGCTGCGATGGCGGCGCGCGGCAGCAAACCGGTCTGCGTGTCGACGTGGGCGACCACCGAGGCAGCGTTGATCGCCGCTGCCAGCATCGCCTCGGCCAGATCGGCCCCCGTCGACAGCTCGGCCGCGAGAGTTGCGGCAAAGGCATCGCCAGCCCCGGCGGTCCCGGCGACCTCGGCCGCCAGCGCCGGGCAGTATACGAGCTTGCCGTCGCCGGAAACGTAAGCCCCCTTCGAGCCGTCGGTAATTGCGATGAACCTCGGACCCAATCCGTGCAGCAGCGACATGAACGCGGGTAGCGTCAAATCGGCCTGGGCGCCGGCGATGCCGCTGCGCAGCAACGGCGGCAGATCGACCGCGGGCGGCACCAGCGGGCAGGCGACGTGCGATGGCAGCGTACCGCCGCTGGGAGCCGAAAGCAGCCCCGGCAGCAAGGCGGCGGCCTCGAGCTTGTTGATGGTCAGCAGGTCGAGCGCGCCGAGCACCCCGAGAAACGCGTCCCGCCGCGAGGAGAGCTGCCGGATGCCCGGATTGGTCGCGACGAACGCACCGGCCGCCTTGGCCTGCTGGATGATGCCCGGGAAGCAGTCGGCGGAGTCGTTGCTTAGCCCTGAGACGAACACGAGGCTCGCGCCATGGAATGCATCGGCTGGAATGTCGCTCGGCATCAGCCGGGTGTTGGCGCCGCGGAAGGTGAAGATCGATGCATCGCGATCGTGCGCCGAGATCATCACCGCGACGCCGGTCGCGAAGTTCTTCGACCTGCAGACGAGCCGCTGATCGAGGCCTTCGTCGACAAACGTTTCGAGCACCTTCGAGGCATTCAGGTCCCAGCCGATCTTGACCAGCGGCGTGACCGCGAACCCGAGCCGCGACGAGTGCCACGCCGGTATTGATGGCGCCGCCGCCGGTATGGATCGATATGCTGTCGGCCTCGATCTTGCGGCCGGGCTCCAGCAGCAGGAACGATGCCGCGGAATTCTGCAGCGTCAGCCGCTCGATGTCCTTGTTGGCGACTATGGCGATGATGTCGACCACCGCCGAGCCGACCGTCACCGCGCGAACCTCTGCGGCAGGTGTCGTCTGAACTGACATTTCGCCTTATCTCCGGTGGGTTTGGCGCGCCTCGGTCGCGAGCTCAGAAACGCGCAATGGAGTACGGTGCGAGCTCAACATCCGGCTTCGTCCCGCGCACCAGCTGGGACACCAGGCGCCCGGTCAGTGGTCCGAGGGTGAGGCCCAGATGCTGGTGGGCAAAGGCGTAGATCACTTGCGGCGCCTTCGGGCTGCGGCCGATTACCGGCAGCGAGTCCGGGGTCGACGGCCGGCGTCCCATCCACTCGCGCGTCACCCGGTCGGACAGTCCCGGCAGCACCTCCCGGGCGGCGGGCAGGAGCTTGTAGATGCGGGAAAAATCCGGCGGCGCGTCGAGGCCCGCGAACTCCACTCCGCTGGTCAGGCGAATGCCGTCCTGCATCGGCGCGAGGACGAACCCCTCCACTGGCAGGCAAACCGGCCGCCGCAGCTCTTTGACCGTGCCGGGATCGAGATTGAGGTGGTAGCCGCGCTCCGTATCGAGCGGCACGCGATCGCCGACCTGCCTGGCCAGGGACTGCGACCACGCCCCGGCGGCCACGACGACCGTGTCGAAGTAGCGAATGCCAAGCTCGCAGCGCAGCCGCACCCGCCCGGAAGGCAACGGCTCGATCTGTCGCACATGCTCGGGCAGCCAGACGCCGCCGTGCGCGAAGAAGTGCTGCGCATAGGCATCGATCAGCTTCTTCGGCGACGTGCAGAAAGCGCTTTCGCCGTGGAACAGGCCCCTTGCGAAGACACGCGCCAGCCCCGGCTCGAGCTGGCCGATGTCATCGGGCGACAGCACCTCGTACTTGATGCCGTGCTCATCCATCAGCTGCCGGGCGAGCGCGCTGCCGGCAAACCCGCGCTCGCTCTTGTAGACCTTGAGCCACCCGACCGGCCGGACGACGTCGGCGGCGCCGGCCAGCGCGATCAGTTCCTTGTGCGCTTCGTAGGCACGCGTAACCAGCGGATAAAGGCCCGCGGCGGCATGCCGAACCCGCGACATGCGGCTTTCGAGCACGAACCGGCCAAGCCACGGCGCGAATTTCGGCAGGTAGCGCGGGCGCACGCGCACGGCGCTCGCCGGGTCCAGCAGATAGCGCGGCAGCTGCCGCATGACACCGGGCGTGCTGGTCGGCTCGATCGCACCGGTGACGATTGCGCCGGCATTGCCGAACGACGTAGCCGTGCCCGGACTGCGGGCATCGACGACGGTCACGCTGTGGCCATCGTTCTGCAGGTGCAGCGCCGTGCTCATGCCGACGATGCCACTGCCGATCACGGCGATCGAGCGCGGCGCCGCCGGCGGCTGGTTCGGATTGCTCATGACTTGGCGTTTCTCATTGGGTACTGACGCGTAGGGCTGCCGCCATTCGTGCCCGGCGATTGCGGGACTTGCAGGCACACAGGCTGGCGATTTGCGCTAATTCTGCCGCCCCGGCAAGTACAACCGGGTGGACAGCATCCGGCGCCTGCGGCTAGTACCCACGACCGGGGAAGCATGACCGGCAAAGGTCCAAGGGGTGAGCATGGCGGGCGAGCGACGGCAGGAGCGTGATGCGACGAGCCGCGCCGGCTTGCTCAAGTCGCCGGAAAACATGGCGGCGGGCGCATTCCTTCTGGCCCTCGCCTCGATCGGCTTTTTCGGTTCTCTCGAGAACGACGTCGGCACGCTCGCGGCGTTCGGCGCCGGCATGGTGCCGCGTGCGATCTCGGTTCTGATCGCGCTGTGCGGGGCCGGCCTCATCGCCCTGTCGTTCGCGAGCGAGGGTCCGAAGCTCGAGCGCTGGTCGCTGCGCGGGCTCGTCTTCGTGCTCGGCGCCGTCGTCACGTTCGGATTGACCATCCGGGGGTTCGACATCGGTCCGCTGCGAATCCCGGCCCTGGGGCTGATCGTGGCCGGGCCGCTGTCGATTGCGCTCGCTTCGCGCGCCGACCCGGAAACGCGGCCGCTGGAGGTCATCGTGCTCGCCGTCGCCCTGACGGGGCTGTGCATTGGCCTGTTCCGCTTCATGTTGCGGCTGCCGATCCCGGTCGCACCCTGGCTCGTCGGCTACTGAGCGAGGCTCGCGCGATGATGGACCTCTACACAAATCTCGCGCTCGGCTTCCACACCGTTTGGAAGGTGGCGTGGATCCCCTGGGCGTCGGCTGGCCTTTGGGTGCCGGTGCCGATCAATCTCATCCTGTGCTTCATCGGCTGTCTGGTCGGCACGCTGGTCGGCGTGCTGCCGGGTGTCGGCCCGATCGCCACGATCGCTATGCTGATGCCGCTGACCTATGGGCTCGAGCCGGTCGGAGCGTTGATCATGCTCGCCGGCATCTACTACGGCGCGCAGTACGGCGGCTCGACGACCGCGATCCTGGTCAACATTCCGGGCGAGGCGACGAGCGTCGTCACCGTGCTCGACGGTTTCCAGATGGCAAGGCAGGGCCGCGCCGGCGCCGCCCTCGGCATCGCGGCAATCGGCTCGTTCGTCGCCGGTTGCGTCTCGACGCTGATCATTGCCGGACTGGCGCTGCCGCTGACCCGCATGGCGCTGCTGTTCGGCCCGGCGGAATACTTCTCGCTGATGGTGCTGGGCCTGATGTTCGCCGTCGTGCTGGCGCGCGGCTCGCTGCTCAAGGCGATCGCGATGATCCTGGTCGGCGTGCTGCTGTCGACGATCGGCTCCGATCTCGAATCCGGCGAGGAGCGGCTGACGTTCGGCTTCGCCCCGGTCGCCGACGGCCTCGATTTCGCGGTGATCGCGATGGGCGTCTTCGGCCTCGCCGAGATCGTCAAGAACCTCGAGAACGTTGAAAATCGCACCGTCATCAAGACTGCGCTCGGCCGATTGCTGCCGAGCCTCGCGGAGTTGCGTCAATCGGCGGCGCCGATCGCCCGCGGCACGCTGATCGGCTCGATCCTCGGGCTTCTGCCAGGCAACGGGGCGGTGCTCGGACCATTCGCGTCCTACACCGTCGAGAAGAAGTTCGCGGACGATCCCTCGCGCTTCGGCCGCGGCGCGATCGAGGGCGTGGCGGGGCCGGAGTCGGCAAACAATGCCGGCGCGCAGACGGCCTTCATACCGCTGCTGACGCTCGGCATCCCGCCCAACGCGGTGATGGCGCTGATGGTCGGCGCGATGACCATCCACGGCATCACGCCGGGCCCGCAGATCATGACCAAGAAGCCAGACCTGTTCTGGGGCATGATCGCCTCGATGTGGATCGGCAATCTGATGCTGCTGGTGATCAACCTGCCGCTGATCGGGATGTGGGTGCGGCTGCTCAGGGTCCCCTACCGGCTGATGTTCCCGGCGATCGTGCTGTTCTGCTGCATCGGGATCTATTCCGTGCAGAACTCGCCCGCCGACGTCCTGCTGGTGGCCTTGTTCGGACTGTTCGGATACGTGGTGCTGAAGCTCGGCTTCGAGGCCGCGCCGATGCTGCTCGGTTTCGTGCTGGGCCGCCTGATGGAGGAGAAGGTGCGGCAGGCGCTGCGCATCTCGCGTGGCAGCTTCATGACGTTCATCGAGCGCCCATTGTCGGCCGCTCTGCTGGCGCTTGCCGTCGTCATCGTCATAGTCGCCGCGCTGCCGGCCATCCGTCGCAGCCGCGACAGCGTCTTCAGCGAATAGCCGAAGGGCGCCACCGACCAGGCGACGCCCTTGCCAAGCAAATCAGGCCAAGCAATCAGGATTGCGACGGCGATCAGCGGGTCGCCGCCTGGCGCGACTTCCACGCTTCGCCCGCCGCCCGCGGCTCGTTGACCTGGCTGTCGACGGCCTGGGCACGCCAGGCGTTGACAGCGGCGTCGGCGGCGGCGACTTCCGCCTCCTCGAGCTTCATGCGCACCGCATCCCGGCGGCGCGCCGCCTCCTTGTCGCCGGTGCGTGCCGCCAGCGAGAGCCAATGATAGGCCTGCTTCATGTCGCGCGGCAGTCCAAGTCCACTCTCGTAGAGCACGCCGAGGTTGAACTGGCTGTCGGCCAGTCCGCGCTCGGCGGCGGCGGTGAACCACTGCACCGCGGTGCCGTAGTCGGCCGACTGCTCGCGGCCGGCATTGAGCACCGCCAGGTTGTGCATTGCCTTGACGTGACCCTGCTCGGCAGCACGGCCGTACCAGATCTTGGCGCGAGCGACGTCCGCCTTGGTACCGATGCCGCGCTCGAACAGCGTGCCGAGCCGATACTGGGCGGGGGCGAAGCCGCGCTGCGCCGAGCGCTGATACCAGAACTGCGCCTGCTTGAAGTCCTGGCCGATACCGCGGCCCTCGGCGAACCGGGCCGCCACCTCGAACTCGGCGGACGGATCGCCTTTCTGTGCGGCGATGCGCAGCGAGGTCGGGCCGACTTGTGCCGGCGGCATCACGGAATTATTGGCCGCCCCGGACGCCTTGACGGCGTCGGCCTCGGCGGCAGCGGCTTCCACCACGCCGTTCGGCAGCAGCGAGGCCGGCACTGTCGGTCCGTTCGCCTGGACGGCCGCGAGTTGGCTCGCGAGGCTCGCCATATTGCGCTCCCGACGCATGCGGGCAAGGTCGGTATTGGTCGACACCGCGTTGGTCGGCGTCACGGAAATGCCGATGGCGTTGGCGGCAGCGAGCGAGGAAGGCGTCGGGAGCGCCGCATCACGGCGCTCGACGGCCGGCTCGCTTGGAGCTTCACGCCGATCGCTGAGGCCCTCCACCGCCGCATCCGCCTTGTTGCGCTGATCGTAGAGCGCGCCATCCGGCCGTTGCGGCGCTGCCGCCGTCGACGAGCGCGGCGTGGCGTTGCCGGTGGTGATCGATGGGGTCGGCGCGGCGGCCTTGTCATCGGCGGCCAGATCGCCGGAGGTCGTCTCGGCGCTGCCGTTGTCGACCGCCAGCGGCGACTTCTGCTGTGCCGTCTGGCGCGCGCCGCCGTCGAACGACAGGCCCCGGTTGAGGCCGACGGAGGTCGCCAGGAAGCCGATGGCGAACAGGAGGGCAATGCCGGCGACCATCAATGGCGTCCGCGAACGGGCCTTGACTTCGTCCTCGGGTGCGGCAGCGGGCGCCGCGATCTCGACCGCAGGCGCGCCTCGGCGCGGTCTGGCGGCCTCCGCGGGTGGAGCGGCCGGATCAGCCGACTGGGTCGCGACCTTGCGGGCGGCGCGCCGGGCATCCGCTGCTGCCGCGGCCCGGAAATCCTCCCGGCTCTGCGGTACGCCGCGATTGGGCAGCACAGCCGCAGCCTCGACGGCAGGCGCAGGCGCCTCGGCGGCGAACAGCGGCTCGACGCGCTGCGGCGCGGCAGGCGCCGGCGCGGCAACCGGCATCGCCGGAGCCGCGGCGGCCGCGAACGACGACGGCGGCGGCGTATATGACGGCGCGGCGTTCTCGAGCGCATCCATCCGATCGAGCATGCGGATCATCGCCTGCTGCATGGTGTCGAGCATCGTCGACGTGTGCTCTTCATTCTCCCGCTGGCCGGCGACGAAACTGTCGACGACGCTCTGCAGTTCGGCGACCGCGTCATGGTCGATGCCGGCCGGCGCGAATTCAGGATGCGGCAGCCGGCCTGCGACGCGGTCGGCGACCGCCATGGCGACCGCCTCGATCTCTTCCTCGCTCGGCGTGTGCCGGCCGGCGGGCGCGTGCAGCGCGAGCAGGCTCCCGAGCCGCTCGTCCGAAAACTGATGCATGAGGTCGCCGAGCTGCTGCTCGATGCCATCGAGACGACCGAGCTGGCCTTGGGTGCGCTCGAACTGGGCGAACAACTCGCTGAGGTGCGCTTCGACGATGCGCAGGCCTTCGACGTCGGCGCGCGTGGCGAGGTCCTGGAGGGCGTCGCCGAACCGCCGCTCGAGCTGCTCCAGCCGACCATCGAGCGCCAGCAGCGCGCCGTCCGGCCGCGCCGCTTCGAGCGACTGCTCGATGCGGGCGGCAATCGCGGCGAACCGCTCGTCGAGCCAGTCCTGATCGGCCCGCGCGGCTGGTGCAACCGTCGGGACCTCTGCGGCGGAGCTCGTCGGCAGCGCTGCCGGCATAGCGAGTGGCGCCGGCATTTCCACCGGCTGCGGCTGCCGGCTGCCGACATGCGCATCGCCACTCTCATAGAGGTCGGCCAACGCATCCGCTGAAGCCTGGCTCCAGGGCTCGGCAGCGTCGCCCGGCAGCGACTCGAGCGCCGCGATCTCCTGGCGCTCCGACCAGTAAGGGCTCACGCCGCCGGGCTCGCCCGTCGAAGTAGCGTCGAACGTTGCAGCGGTGGATCGCGCCATGTCGTCCAGCGGCTTCGCTGTCGGCGCCGACGCCACCACGGCGGCCAGACTTGCCGCCGCCTTGGCGATTTCGCGCTCGCGTCCGACGGCGGCGATCTTGTCGGCCAGGATCTGCACGCTGTCCTCGATGCGGGCGAACGCCGGGGCATGTTGTGACGGTACCTGATCGCGCACGCTCTCAGCGTCGCGGCCGAGGGTTTCGAGCCGTCCCCGCATGTCGTGCAGGGCGGCGGTGTTGCGCTGATCGGCGGCAATGAACTGGCGCGTCAGGTCCGCAAGCAGGTCCTTGATGTCCTCGCCCGCACAGGTGAATTCCCCGGGTCGGCTTCCCGTCTGGGTTGCAGCTCCACCAACCTGGTGTGCGTCGGTCTGGTTCAGCATTATAGTCCCCATCGTGCCGGGCCTTGCGCGTCGGATCACGAATGCGGGCGCCCCAGATGGGTCATGACGGTAAGGCCCGTCATGTCGGCCCGCATTCGCTCGAGGTCTCGCCGAACGCGGCACGAGTGGGGACCTTGCTGCCATCGAGGCTCGCAACTGGTGGTAAACGTCAGGTTAAGGCCCGAGAATACGGCTGTTGCGGGCGGTCCGGCGGCCATACGCTCGAGCGATCGACCACCGAATCACTTTCGAATTTCCGATTCCGCGGGGCGCGCGCACCTGTTGATCGAGTGCGCGCCACCACATATGTCCATCCGGCCAGGGCCCGCCGGAGATCAATTGGGAGCGATCCATGATCAGCAATGAACGTCGATCATCTGCCAGACTTGCAATAGTTGCCGCAGTGGCCGCAATGCCTTGCGCCTGGGCCTTGAATTCTTCCTTCGCGCTCGCGCAGGAACGGGCCGGCCGCTACGTCATGAACCCGGTCGAGGGTGGCTTTGCACGCCTCGACACCGAGACCGGAGCGATGTCGATTTGCCGCGGCCCGGGGAAGGACGCTTCGAGCCCGCAATGGAGTTGCCAGCCGATGGCCGACACGGCGAGCGAGGCGCAAGCGCTGGCGCAAAAGCTGGAGGCCGAGAACCGGGAGCTGCGGGCCGAGATCAAGCGGATGGAAGATCAGCTTGGGCTCAACGGCGAAAAGCCCAAAGGCGAGGACAAGCAGGCCGAGCAGCGCCCGGGCGGCGGCTTCAATCTGCCGAGCGAGCAGGAGGTGGATCGGGCGCTCTCGTACATGGAGCGGATGGTGAAAAAGTTCCACGACACGATGAAGCGCCTGGAAGGCGCGACCAAGGGGCAAGACGGCTCGAAGGGGATTTGACCCGGACCATTGCGCCCGACGCGGCGACGGCAAGCCTTGCTGGCGGCTCGACGATACGGCTATAAGGCGCCCGACACCTTCTCCGTATCCAGAAACAACGAGACACACGCCATGGCGATCGAGCGCACTTTTTCAATCATCAAGCCTGATGCCACAGCTCGCAACCTCACCGGCGCCATCAACGCCGTGATCGAAAAGTCGGGGCTGCGCATCGTCGCCCAGAAGCGCGTCTGCTGGACCAAGGCGCAGGCCGAGGCATTCTACGCCGAGCACAAGGCTCGTCCGTTCTACGGCGAGCTTGTCACTTTCATGACCTCGGGGCCGATCGTGTTGCAGGTACTCGAAGGCGAGGGTGCCATCGCCAAGTATCGCGAGGTGATGGGCGCCACCGATCCGCAGGAGGCCAAGGACGGCACCATCCGCAAGCTGTTCGCGGTGTCCAAGGGCGAGAACTCGACGCACGGCTCCGACAGCCCGACCGCCGCCGAGCGCGAGATCGCGATGAACTTCCGCCTCGACGAGATCGTCGGCTGACAATATCGCTTGGGTGATCGTCATGAACCGCCGTCTGATCTCCTCCGGCTCCAGGTTCGAATCCGAAATCGGCTACTCGCGCGCGGTGGTCGACGGCGACTACGTGTTCGTCTCCGGGACCACCGGCTACGACTACACGACCATGACCCTGCCGGACGGCGTCGTGGCGCAATGCCGGCAGACGTTGAAGAACATCGGGGAGGCGCTGAAGGCAGCCGGCACGTCGTTCGACCATGTCGTTCGCGTCACCTACATCGTGCCCAACCCGTCGGACTTCGAGCCGTGCTGGCCGCTGCTGCGCGAAGCCTTCGACAAGTCGCGCCCCGCCGCCACCATGATCAGCACGGCGCTGATGAATGCCGACATGAAGATCGAGATCGAGGTGACCGCCCGGCTGCCGAGGCCGACATGATCACCCCCGCCCATGCCCAAGCGATGGCACGCTACAACCGGTGGCAGAACCGTTCACTGTATGGCGCCGCCGATCGCCTCCCGGACAGCGAGCGCAAACGGTCGCGCGGCGCGTTCTTCGGATCGATCCACGGTACGTTGAGCCATCTCTATTTCGGCGACCAGATTTGGATGTACCGGTTCACCGGCACGACGCCGCAGCCGATCGCCAAGTCGATTGCCGAGTCGGCGACCGCCATGCCGGACTGGGGCGAGCTGAAGGCCGCACGGTCGGCATTCGACGAGCTCATCATCGGCTGGGCGGATGCAATGAAGCAGGCAGATCTCGATGGCGATCTCGCGTGGTACTCGGCCGCCATGGGGCGCGAGATCAGCCGCCCGCGATGGTTGCTGGTGACGCACTTCTTCAATCACCAGACGCACCACCGTGGTCAGGTGCATTGCCTGCTGACGCAAAACGGCCTCAAGATGGACGACACCGACCTGCCGTTCACGCCGGAATAACCGACGACCCCGACAGGATTATCGCCCATAAGGCTTGGTTCCGAGCGCCGCGCGGGCCCAGTCCGCATACGACTTGTAAGTGCCACCTGGATCGTTGTCCGAGGCGCGGGCGGCGTAATCGTCCTGGCTGCTGTTTGGGCTTTGCTTGACCTGCCTGGCATCGTAGCTGATCGATCGCTTGGCCCGCCGAGCGGCCGCGCGCTCGCTACGGTCGGCGGCGGATGCGCTGTATGTCCAACTGAACAAGCTGGCGGCAATGACAAAACACGAAAATAGTGCCCGCAGCATTCGGCCCCCCGAAGTAACAAACCCCGAGGGACTTTACCCTGGCCATGCGTCACAAACAATTCTCTCGGTGGTCGGATCGACGTTCGCAAGCGGTATTGGGCAGCAGGCGCCCCTATTGCGCATCCCGCTTCTCCCTACTGGACAACCGCAGCAGGCTTCGCGATCACCAAATCAGCGCCAACCGCGATCGAATTTCGGCGAGAGCGCGACCCGAGCCCAGTCGGGATAGCCCTTGTAGTCGCCTGCCGGATCGAGGTCGTTGGCGCGGGCGGCGTAGGAATCATCGCGATACTTCCGCTGCTTCGTGACGTAGCGCCGCTCCGCCTTGCGCTCGTACTGGCGCTGCTCGCGATAACGCCCGCTTTCGTCGGCAACGGCCACCGAGGACGCCGCCGCCATCCCGGCCACGCCAACGCCAACAGCCATCGCAGCGGCAAGCAATCTAAGTGTCATCTTCCGCCTCCTGCAGCTTGACGCAACTTTGTATTGATATGGGCATATTACACTCGACTCGCAACTCACGCATGCGTGCGCAAGTCCGTTGCCGCGCAAGGAGCGTGCCGGTATAGGTTCGCCGCCGGGAACCAACCGCAAACGCCGGTGCCAACGAGGCAGGATCGTTAATGACCGCGATGATGCGCAACAGCCACCACTTCGAGGATCTCCAGCTGGGGATGGAGGCGACGCTGGTGCACGTCGTCAAGGAAAGCGACGTCACCCAGTTCGCGGAGGTCAGCGGCGACCGGAACCCGGTGCACCTCGACGCCGAATTCGCCGCCAAGACCATGTTCGGCGGCTGCATTACACACGGTATGCTGACCGCAAGCTACATCTCGGCGGTGTTCGGCATGCGCCTGCCCGGTCCAGGGGCGATCTACGTCTCGCAGTCGCTGAACTTCAAGGGCCCGGTGCGGGTGGGCGATACCGTGCTGACCAAGGTCGTGGTCGCCGCGCTCTATCCGGCCAAGCGCCGCGCCATGTTCGACTGCGAATGCACCGTCGGCGGCAAGCTGGTGCTGACCGGCGAGGCGATCCTGATGGTGCCCGCGCGGCCTCCGCTCGGTTGAGGATCGGGGACGATCCGTCGGCTTGTTGACGGCTGGCGGCTCGACTAATTTATGGCCTCGACTCGGCGAGGGGCCAGCGATGATCGAAGCTCACGGGATTTCGCGCGACCGGCGGAATATGGGACTGCCGCTGGTCGTCGCACTATTGTTCGCAGCGCTATTCGCGCCCGCCACCCCGGCACACGCCGGCAAGATCATGTTCGGCACGTCGGAGCATCTGGAGAAAATCCAGGACGTCGCGATCAAAGGGCAAAATGGCGAGGCGCTATACCTCGGCTACAAGTTCTCGCACCACTCTTTCGTCGCCCCCTACATGCTCACCGACGACGGCTACATCCTGGGCGTCGTCGGACAGAACCGCTTCTACAAGCTCGATGCCGCCGCCATCGAGAACTTCCAGGCGCGCGGGCTGTTGCCGAAGCCGCTGCCACCCTATGAAATCTCGTTCGTCGACTATCTGTTCGGTAATCTGCTGTGGATCGTGCTCGCGTTCATCGGCGTTGGTGCTTACTTCACTCGCCTGAAGTCCAAGAAGCAGCAGGCGGCGATCCCGATTGCCAACGAGGGCCTCGAGCACGAGCGCAACGGCGACTGGGATGGAGCGATCGCCAAGTATACCAAGGCGCTCGACATACATCCGAAGTTCGCCGAAGTGCTTTGCCGACGCGCCAACGCCTACAACAGCAAGCACGACTTTGATCGCGCCATTGCCGACTATTCGAAGGCGATCTCGGCAGAACCGAAGAATGTCATGGCGCTGCTCGGGCGCGCCACGGTGTTCGAGGCCAAGCAGCTCGGTGCGCTGGCGATCAGTGACTACACGCGGGCGATCAAGATCTCGAAAGCCGGTTTCGCCTATTTCGCCCGTGGCCTCGCCCAAATGAACGCCGGCGACGTCGCCGCCGCGATCAAGGACTTCACATCCGCCATTGGCAAGGAACCGAAGTTCGCCGCCGCTTATTACAACCGCGCCGTCGCCTACGAACGCACCGGCAAGCGCGTCCTCGCCCAGGAGGATTATCGGCGGGCAAGCGAGCTCGCGGCCCAGCATCAGGCCGCATCACCGCAGGCGACATGACGCCCATGCAGGCCCGGCGCTGCATGCGGCGGCACGGGCACTGGTAGTATCCCGGCAAAACCATATCCGGGGAACGCACCAGATGCCGAAAGCCAAGACCGCCGCCAAGCCTGCGAAAGCCCCCGCCCTCGTCCGCGCCGCTAAGATCCGCGTCGCCACCTACGATGGACCGGGCGCCGATCCGGTCATCCGCGAGGTGCCATGGCCGCGTGTTGGCCGCAAGGCCGCCCTCATCAAGATCGGCGCCTGCGGCGTGTGCGGCACCGACCAGCATATCCTGAAAGGCCATTGGCCGAAGCCGCTGCCGTGGCCGTTCACGCTCGGCCATGAGCTTGCCGGCGTAATCGTCGAGATCGGCGCCGATTTGAAGACCGATCACATGGGCAAACCGATCGGCGTCGGCTCGAAGCTGATGCTGCCGCCGCTGATGCCATGCGGGTTCTGCGATTGGTGCAAGCGATATCCCGAGCAGTCGAACAAGTGCCTGACACCGGTCTATTACGGCCGCTATCTCGGCTTCGACAAGCCGCCGCACCTGTGGGGCGGCTGGGCGGAATATGTCTACGTCGACTACGAGGAGTTGCCCGGTACCAAGATCTACAAGCTGCCGGACGACATGAGCCTGCTGCTCGGCTCGCTGTCGGAGCCGCTGACGTCTTGCATCCGCGCCTTCAACCGGGCGATCAAGGCCGGCGGGTTCAGCTGGAACGACACCGTCGTTATCCAAGGCACCGGTCCGATCGGCATCCTCGCCATCGCCGCGGCGCAGGAGATGGGGGCCGGCCGGGTGATCGCGGTCGGCGCGCCGGAGACGCCGCGGCTGAAGCTCGCGCGCGATTTCGGCGCCGAGGCGACCGTCGACATCGAGGTGCACAAGACCGCCGACGAGCGCATAAGAGCGGTGCGCGATATCGTCGGCGGCTATGGCGCCGATCTCGTCATGGACTGCTCCGGCCACCCCACCGCCGGCCCCGAAGGCATCGAGTTCCTGCGCGACGGCGGCACGTATGTCGAAATGGGCCAGTTCACCGATGCCGGCTCGATCATGACCTCTTGGCACCGGATCTGTACCAAGGACCTGAATGTGCTCGGCTCGTGGGCGTTCACCGCCAACGACCTGGCCCTCGGCGTCGAGATGCTCTACAAGGCGCGCGGCAAATACCCCTGGCGCAAGATGCAGACGCTCTATCCATTCGACGAGGACGGCGTAAGGCGTGCCGTCGCCGACGCAATGGCGATGAAGACCGTCAAGAGCACCATCATCCCGTTCGAGGATATGATTTGAGGGGCGGAGGGCGCGTCTCCTTTCCCCTCTCCCCCGAATTGGCGGGGGACAGGGGAAGTGCAACGAGAGCCATAACCATGCCCGACTTCCACGGCGTCTACCCTTATCTCGTCTCGCCGGTCACTGCCGAAGGCAGCATCAAGGCAGACGTGCTGGCGCGGTTGTCCCGCGATCTGATCGACAAGGGCGTGCACGGCCTCACCCCGCTGGGCTCGACCGGCGAGTTCGCCTATCTGTCGGGCGTGCAGCGCCAGCAGGTCGTGGAGGTCGTGATCCAGGCGGCGGCCAGGCGCGTGCCCGTGATCGCCGGCGTCGCGGCCACCGCGACCGCCGATGCGGTTGCGCAGGCCCGATCCTACGAGGCGATGGGCGCGGACGGCATCCTCGCCATCCTGGAAGCGTATTTCCCGCTCTCCGATGCGCAGATCGAGTCCTACTTCAAGGCGATCGCCGAAGCCGTGAAGCTGCCGGTGGTGCTTTACACCAACCCGAATTTCCAGCGCGCCGACCTGTCGCTGCCGGTAATCGCGCGGCTGGCGCAGGTACCGAATATCGTTGCGATCAAGGATGCCTCGACCAACACCGGCCGGCTGCTGTCGATCATCAACCAGTGCGGCGATAGCTGCCACGTGTTCGCTGCGTCGGCGCATATTCCGACTGCGGTGATGCTGATCGGCGGCAAGGGCTGGATGGCGGGCCCCGCATGCATCGCGCCCCGGCAGAGCGTCGCCCTCTATGACCTGTGCCGCGCCGAGAAATGGCCCGAGGCGATGCTCCTGCAGAAGAAGCTTTGGGCACTCAACCAGGCGTTCGCCAAATACAGTCTTGCCGCCTGCATCAAGGGCGGACTGATCATGCAGGGCTACGACGTCGGCGATCCCGTCCCGCCGCAGGCGCCGCTATCGGCGGAGGGCGAGGCCGACGTGCGGCGCGCCCTCGAGGCGGTCGGCGCACTGTAATACGTTGACGCAGTCGTGAGCGCACGCCGCCTCGACGCCGCGCCGTCTTGGCGCTAGCTTCCTGGCGTCGTGGTCAGCCGTTGGAAGAGGTCGTGCAATGACAGCGCACCTGCGCCCGCGCGTATCGAGCATCCTCCTCGCCGCCGCGGCTCTCGCAGCGCTCGCCTCGCCGGCGGTCGCCGACCGCATCGACGGCGAATGGTGCCACGCCTCGCAATCGCTGCAGATCGAGGGCCCGAGCATCCGCACGCCGGGTGGCAGCCAGATCAAGGGCGACTATTCGCGGCACGGCTTCTTCTACGTCGTGCCGGTACCCGAGCCCGAGGCCGGAACCGAGATTACCATGCGCCTCCTCAGCGAGGAGGTGATGATGCTTTCCCGCAAGGGCCCGGACCGGCCCGAGGAGACCTGGCGACGCTGCAAGGTCACCAGTTGAACGTCGGGCCATGGCCAGTCGCGCCTGCGGCAACAACCATCCCAAAAAGCAACAACTGCGCCAATCCGGCAACGGGTTGTTTACAGTTGTCGGGCACTCTCACCCCTGTTGAGTGAGTTGCCGATCACTGAGTGTGCGGAAACGGATCATCGAGATCCTGCTCGCGCCCCGGCCCGGCACGTATCGGTTGCGTCCAGTCGAGTGCATCATGACCAAGCGCGTTCTCGTTGTCGATGACGATCCAGTTCAGCGTCGCCTGCTGGAAGAGACTATCAAGAGACTTGGCTTCGAAGTCCGCACTGCCTCGACCGGCGAGCAGGCGGTAGCGATCCTCGAGGGCGCCGACCGCGCCACGATTTCCCTCGTGCTCCTCGACCTCGTAATGACCGGCCTCGACGGCATGGGCGTGCTCGAGCGGGTCAGCACCAAGCCCGGCATGCCGCCAATCATCGTGCAGACCGCTCACGGCTCGATCGACACCGCCATCCAGGCGATGCGAGCCGGCGCCGCCGACTTCGTCATCAAGCCCGCGAGCCCCGAGCGGCTCGAGGTCTCGATCCGCTCCGCCCTCAAGATCGAGGCGCTGGCCGTCGAGATCGTTCGCATCAAGAAGAAGGTCGAGGGCATACTGACCTTCGCCGACCTGATCGTGCAGGGCGACGCGATGGCCCGCGTCATCTCGCTCGGCAAGCGTGCCGCCGCCTCCAACATCCCCGTGCTGATCGAAGGCGAGAGCGGAGTCGGCAAGGAGCTGATCGCGCGCGCCGTCCAGGGCGAGAGCGAGCGCGCCGGCAAGCCGTTCATCACCGTCAATTGCGGCGCGATCCCGGAGAACCTGGTCGAGAGCATCCTGTTCGGCCACGAGAAGGGCTCGTTCACCGGCGCCACCGACAAGCGCATCGGCAAGTTCCAGGAAGCCGACGGCGGCACGCTGTTCCTCGACGAGGTCGGCGAGCTTCCGCTCGACGCGCAAGTGAAGCTGCTGCGTGCGCTGCAGGAAGGCGAGATCGATCCGGTCGGCGCCAAGAAGCCGGTGAAGGTCAATTTCCGCCTCATCTCGGCGACCAATCGCGACATGATCCAGCTGGTCAAGGATGGCAAGTTCCGCGAGGATCTCTACTATCGCCTCAACGTCTTCCCGATCTGGGTGCCGCCCCTGCGCGAGCGCATCGGCGACGTGCCGGAGCTCGCCCGTCATTTCCTCGCCCGCTTCGCCGCGGAGGAAGGCAAGCGCGTCGGCGGCCTCACCGACGACGCGGTCCGCCTGCTGACCAGCTACAGCTGGCCCGGCAACGTGCGACAGCTCGAGAATGCCGTGTTCCGCGCCGTGGTGCTGGCCGACGGTCCGTTCCTCGGCGTCGACGAGTTCCCCCAGATCGCTGCCCACGTCGAAGGCTTCAATGCCACGATCCCGGCGGCGCCGGCCGCTCCGCACAAGCAGCCGGCCTATACCGGACCGGCCCTGCTCGGAGCCGAGAATACCGTGCCGCAGACCGTCTCGGTCGCCACCACCGGCACTCGCAGCTCGGTCGGCATATCGGCGATCGACGAGGCCGGCGAGATCCGCACCCTCGAAGCGATGGAAGCAGACATGATCCGCCTGGCCCTCGGCCGCTATCGCGGTCACATGACCGAGGTCGCCAGGCGCCTCAAGATCGGCCGCTCGACGCTCTATCGCAAGATGCAAGACTACGGCCTGGAGCAGAACGCGACCTGAGCCCTTCGTTCCAGTCTCGCCCCAGGCCGCGGCGGCGCGAGCTCCCGCGGCCCGGGCCTGCTTGGCGCCAGAGGCTCGTCATCCGGCGGCCTCGTCGTCCGCCGCCAAAGTTTCGGCACAAGCATTAACACTCAATTATCCGGTGAGCGCGTAAGGTCATCGGATGAAATATTCGAACCCAGCCTTCACCGCCTCATGATCCAGAATTCAGCGCGAAGCGGCAGATCCAACACGTTGATGCAGGAGTACTCCGCTCTGCTGGGCGAGGCGGTGCTGCGCAATCGCACGCGGGCGGCCGAGCAGACTGCACGGATCGAATCGGAGATCGCCAACCGGGTGAAATCCGAATTCATCGCGAACATGAGTCACGAGCTGCGGACGCCGCTCAATACGATCATCGGGTTCTCGAAGCTGCTGAGCGAGCATGGCGCGCGCCGCCTGCAGGATGTCGACATCGTCCAGTATTCGCATCTGATCCACGACGCCGCCGGGCAGCTCCTGGCCGTCATCAACGACATCCTCGACATTTCCAAGATGCAGAGCGGGCGATACACCATCGACAACCGCGAGGTCCATGCCGACGACATCCTCGGCGCCGTGGTCGCCTCATACCAGCCGGTGAGCGAGCAGTCCGGCGTGAAGCTCATCCTGAGCGTCGACGACAACCTGCCGACCGTGCGGGGCGAAGCTTCCAAGCTGCGGCAGATCTTCGGCAACCTGCTCAGCAATGCAATCAAGTTCACCCGTACCGGCGGCACGGTGACGATCGAGGCCTCGCGCACGAACGAGGGCGGTATCGCGATCCTCGTGCATGACACCGGCGTCGGCATGACGCCCGAGGAAATAGCAATCGGACTGACGCCGTTCGGCCAGGTGGACGGCAAGAAGGCGCGTTGGCGCGAGGGCACCGGCCTTGGCCTGCCGATCGCCAGGGCACTCGTCGAGCTGCACGGCGGCAAGATGGAAATTCGCAGCACCAAGGAAGTCGGCACCGCAGTCGCGGTCTTCCTGCCCTCGCGGCATCACGTTTCGGCGGTCGATCGGCACGAAGCGGATAGAGGCGAGGGTTAGCCGAGGCAATTTCGTGAGCCGCCCGCAATGGCGGCTATGCAGGGGACGATGATGAGCTTGCCGACTGTCACTACTGCCGAGCCACGCTCGTTGCGCGGAGACGGCTCGATCGGCCGGATCGTATCGGTGACCGGGTCGAAAGCCATCGTGCTGCTCGACGCGGCGCAGGAAGGCGCCGCGATGCTCACCAGCCACCGGCCCGAGATGGGAACGCTGCTCGCCATCGAGCAGTCCCGCACCGTGGTGCTGGCGATCGTATCCGCGCTCAACGTGCCGGTACCCGCCCAGCGCGAAGGCGATAGCGAGATCTGGATTGCCGAGCTCGGCCTGGTGGGCGAGTTGTGGAAGGCCAGGGACGGCAAGCCCGCTTCGTTCAATCGCGGCGTCACGATCTATCCGCTCCTCGGCGATCGGGTTCGGGTCGCAACCAAGGCCGAGCTCGAGCTTGCATTCTGCGGCGACATGCAGAACGCGGTGCGGGTCGGCTGCATTCGTCAGGACCAGAGCATTGCCGCCATGGTCCGCGTCGACGACCTGCTCGGCAAGCACTTCGCGATCCTCGGCACCACCGGCACCGGCAAGTCGTGCACCACGGCGCTCATCCTGCGCGCCATCCTCGAGAAGAACCCGGCCGCCCACATCGTTCTCCTCGATCCGCACAACGAGTACGCAACGGCATTCAGCGAATGGGGCGAGGTGGTTTCGCCGCGCAACATGCAGCTGCCGTATTGGCTCCTCACCTTCGAGGAGCTGACCGAGGTGCTGCTCGGCGGGCACGAGGGCCGCAAACCGGAACTGGAAATTCTGCAAGAGCTGATACCGATTGCAAAGAGCCGGTACTCGACGGGTCGCGAGAAGCAGACGACGGCGCTGCGCCGCGGGGTCCTCGACCCGGGTCGCTTCACGGTCGATACGCCAGTCCCCTATCGCATCTCGGACCTGACCAGCCTCATCGACGAGCGCATGGGCAAGCTCGAGAACAAGAAGGACCTGCAGCCCTATCGGCAATTGCGCGCGCGCCTCGATATGATCAGCCAGGACGCTCGCTACGCGTTCATGTTCGGCCAGTTGACCGTCTATGACGGCATGGCGCAGATTCTCGGCCGCCTGTTCCGGGTACCGGTCAACGACAAGCCGATCACGATCCTCGAGCTCACGGGCTTGCCGACCGAGATCGTCAACGTGGTCGTCTCGGTCCTGTGCCGCATGACGTTCGATTTCGCACTGTGGGGCGAAGGACACGTGCCGGTGACGCTGGTGTGCGAGGAAGCCCATCGCTACGTTCCGGCCAATCCCGACACCGGTTTCGAGCCGTGCAAGCGCGCGATCGCCAAGATCGCCAAGGAAGGCCGCAAGTACGGCGCGTCGCTCTGCATCGTCACCCAGCGCCCGACCGAGATCGATCCGACCATCCTGTCCCAGTGCAACACCGTGTTTGCGCTGCGCATGTCGAACGACCGCGATCAGGCGATCGTATCGTCGGCGGTCTCGGACACCGGCTCCGGCCTCCTCGAGTTCCTGCCGGCCCTCGGCCAGCGCGAGGCGATAGCGTTCGGCGACGGCGTCGCGCTGCCGGTCCGCATCAAGTTCGACGAGCTTCCCAAGTCGGCACTGCCCCGCTCCTCGACCGCGCGCTTCACCGAGAAGTGGCAGCGTCCGGTCGGCGACGAGAATTTCCTCGAGCAGGTGGTCGAGCGCTGGCGTGCCTCCGGCTCCGGCCCCGGCACGGATGCGACCGCGCAGATGGCGATGTTCGCCGAGGCCATGTCGCTCTCGACCAACAACGAGGCGGAGATTACGGCGGCGCTCGCCCCGATTGCGGCCCAGCAGGCGATGTCGGCGAACCACATTACCGACGACCGCACGGCGTTGCGCGCGAGAGAGCAACACGAGCCGAGTCACCATCGCCCGGCCGCTTCGGGTCTCCAGAACCCGGCTGGCAGCCCGTCGCAGTCGCCGAACCGCCCGGCGACCAGCTCCGCGCTTCGCCGCGAGCAGCCTGCGCCGACGCCGGCAGCCGCCACCGCGACACGCCAGCCCGGCGGGGCATTGCGGCGCGACCCCGCAGCCGCTACGTCTGCCGAAAGCGGCGCCGGCAGCCTGCAGTCGCTGCGCGATCGACTGCTGCATCGTTCAACCACCAGATAGGCATCGAGGTCTCGATTGCGGATAGGCCGCAGCCATTGGCTGCCGGGTTCCTTGGATGTGCCGCCGGCAGGTGCCCTGCGCGACGAATTGTGCGTATAGTGCCACGGTTGCTTTTCGGGCTTGTGCGATGGACCGTTCCGTGGCGGTCATCATTTCGACGTCTGGCCGGCTATCGGTCCTCGAAAGGGGCGCTCGGTTGTGGTTGCCAGGCGACACTGCGACCGGCAAGGCGTGCCAGGATAATGCCGTGTGCGGTTGACAATCAGGAGAAGTCGAGGAGTTTCCACACGAGCTTGGCACCCGGAGACTGTCGGCAGTCGGATTATGTGACCCGGCTCGACAGTATCCCACGTCGAATCCGGTGATACCGATCGCCGTGTTCGAACGTTTCCGAAGATCGAGCCCTGGAATTCGTCGGAGATCGAACTAAATGCAGGACTTGACCATCAGCGCGGCGAGCGGCCACTTTGCATCCCGTGATCCTTTCCGGCGGCACCGGCACGCGGCTGTGGCCGCTGTCGCGCGCCATGTACCCGAAGCAGTTCATTCGCTTCTTCAACGGCCAGAACTCGAGCTTCCTGGGCGCCACGCTGAAGCGCCTGTCGGCCGCCGGCGGCTTCGCGGCGCCGACGCTGCTGTGCAACAATGATCACCGGTTCCTGGTGAAGGAGGAGCTCGAGCAGGCCGGCATCAAGCCGCGCGCGCTCATTCTGGAGCCGGTCGCGCGCAATACTGCGGCGGCGATCGCGGTTGCCGCCCTGTCGATCAGCCGCGACGACCCGGGCGCGATCATGGTGGTGATGCCGTCCGACCACGCCATAAAGGATGAGACGCGCTTTACCGAGGCCGTGCGCCGCGCAGCGAAAGTTGCCGCCACCGGCCGCCTGGTGCTGTTCGGCATCCAGCCGACGGACGCCAACACCGGTTACGGCTACATCCGCAAGGGCGCGGCGCTCGACGGGTTCGGCGGCGGCGCGTTCAAGGTGGATGCCTTCTTCGAGAAGCCGAACGCGAAAACCGCCGAGGGCTATCTGGCCGCCGGCAACTACTTCTGGAACAGTGGCATCTTCGTGCTGCACGCCCGCACGTTTCTCGATGAGCTCGGCCGTCTCGAGCCGAATATTCTGCAGGCAGCGCAGGACGCGCTCGCCAAGGCAACCGACGACCTCGGCTTCCTCCGCCTGGAACGGCAGTCCTTCGGCCAGTCGCCCAACATCTCGATCGACTACGCCGTGATGGAGAAGACTGCGGCCGCCGCCATGCTGCCGATCGATGTCGGTTGGAGCGACGTCGGATCCTGGTCGTCGCTATGGGACATTGCGCCGCGCGACGGCGACAACAACTACGTCCGCGGCGAGGCGGTGCTCGAGGATACCCACGATTGCTACGTGCACAGCGAGCGCGGACTGGTGTCCACGATCGGCGTCGACAATCTGATCATCGTCGACACGCCGGACGCGCTGCTCGTCGCCGACAAATCGCGTTCGCAGGAAGTGTCGAAGATCGTCGCCCGCCTGCGGCAGTCGAACCGCAAGGAGCACGAGCAGCACCTGCGCAACTATCGGCCGTGGGGCTTCTTCGAGACGCTCAACATCGGCCCTCGCTTCCAGGTCAAGCTGCTGCACGTCAAGCCAGGCGGCAAGCTGTCGATGCAAATGCACCACCACCGCTCGGAACACTGGGTCGTCGTGCAGGGCACCGCCACCGTGGTGGTCGGCGACATGGAGAAGCTGCTGCGCGAGAACGAGAGCGTATACATCTTCGCGACCCAGTGGCATCGCCTGGAGAACCCGGGCAAGGTACCGCTCGAGATCATCGAGGTGCAGATCGGCACCTACCTCGGCGAGGACGATATCGTTCGCACCGACGACGTCTATCACCGTGCGCCGGAAGAGACGAAATAGGCGGCTTCAAGCGCCGATTGCGGCGCGTTCGCCGGCCGTCAGCAAACGAAACGAGCCTGCCGCCAGATCACTCGGCAGGTCGAGGGTGCCGATCCTGTCGCGGTGCAGCGCGTCCACGTGGTTGCCGACCGCGGCAAACATCCTGCGCACCTGGTGATAGCGCCCCTCGGTCAGGGTCAGGTGCACGACCGTGTCCGAAAGCACCTCGAGAACGGCCGGCAGCAGCGGCTTCGTCTCCGACTCCAGCATCAACGTGCCGCTGGCGAAGATCTCGGCCTCATCCCCGCGCAGCGGCCGCGCCAGTGTCGCCAGGTAGCGCTTCGCGCTCTGGCTGCGCGGCGAGATCAATCGATGCAGCACGCCACCGTCGTCGGTCAGCAGCAGCAGCCCGGTCGTCTCCTTGTCGAGCCGGCCCACGGTCGAAATTGCCGGTTTGCGCCGCCGCCAGCGATCTGGCAGCAGATCGTAGACGAGCGGCCCGGTTTCCTTGTGCGAGCAGGTCACACCGAGCGGCTTGTTGAGCATCGCGACGAGGCCGGGCGGCGGATCGAGCGGCCTGCCCAGGATCTGCAGGCGCTGCGCGAGATCGGGCGTCAACGCGATGCGCATGTCGGCGTCCCCGACTGGCGCGCCATCGATCACGATCGATTTCGCCCGCACCCACTGCTGGATGTCGCGACGCGAGCCGTAGCCCATGTTGGCGAGCAACCGGTCGAGCCGCATCTGCACCGGAGGGTTCGTCATTTGCGCGCCGAATAGACCTTGAAGCCGTCGTCCTGCGCCAGCAGCGTCACGGTCGAGAACAAGGGCTTCATCGCTGCTTCGTACGGCAGATGCCGGTTGGCGGTCAGCAGGCAGATGCCGCCCGCGCGCAGCATGCCGGCGGCGTGACGGATGAAGGCACGGCCGAGATCCTGATCCTCGCTGCCGCCGTCGTGGAACGGCGGGTTCATGACGACGAAGTCGAGCCCTTGCGGCCTTGCCTGCATCGCAAGCAGATCGGCCCACAACAGGCTGCAGCGCGAAGGCTCGAGGTTGCGCCGCGCCGCCTCGATGGCACGGCGGTCGATGTCGATCAGCGTGATGTGGGTGACGCTCGTCTGTGCCAGGACGGCCTTCGACAGGACGCCGATGCCGCAGCCGAGATCGGCGCCGCGACCGCTCAGGGAGGGCAGGTGCCCGATCAGCAGCGCACTGCCCGCGTCGACCCTATCCCAGCTGAAGATGCCTGGTTGCGACCACATGCCGATTGCCTCGACGAAACGCGGCCCGCCGTCGCGGATCGCTTCATCGAGGCCGCTCACCTCCTCGGGCCGGCGGCATGTGCAGATGCGATGATGCTGCCTCGACACCTCGTCGGGGCAGCACCCCATGCGCTGGAGCTCGTCGCGCAGGCGGGCGCCGCCCAGTTTCTTGGCGGCAAGCACGGTGAACAAGCCAGCCGGGCGCAGCGCACGCAGGGCATGCGCAACCGCAAAGCGGCGCTCGAGCGCCGCGCGCGGCGCCAGCATGACGATGCTTTCGAACACACACCCTACCGCATCCTCGAGGGCCGCGCTCCCGGGCACGAGCGGCGAGCACTGCACCGCGCCCGCCGGAACCGCGACGAGACCGGCAGGCGGCATACCGTAGGCGGCATGCATCGCCGGCCTCAGCGCTGGCCACCGTCGCTCAAGCGGATATCGATCACGTTCGGCGCCGCCGCCGCCTCTGCCGTCTTGCGCGCCCGCTCGTCCTCGGCGGACTGCCGGAGGTACTGGCGGATGCTGAGCGGGATCAGTGCCAGGTAGGCGACGGTGGCGATCGTCAGTGTCTCATAAGGGTAGGTTGCCAGCAGTGCTATCAGCAGGGCGACGCCGACGAGGATCGGCAAGACGTACTCCCAGCGGATCGGCCCGCCTAGATTCTTGCCCGAGAACGTCGGGATCGTCGACACCAGCAGGAATGCGAGGAACAGCGTATACAGGGCGATCAGACCGGGCCTGCCCTGCGCCGTGAGAACGCCCGTGTGCTGCAGATAGAGCGGCAGCAGCACGGTGATCGCTCCGGCCGGCGCCGGCATGCCGGTGAAATAGTTGTTCTTCCATTTCGGCTTCTCGACGTCGAGCATCGAGTTGAATCGGGCAAGCCGCAGCCCCATGGCAGAGGCAAAGACGACCACCGTGATCCAGCCGAAGCCTCTGAGATCGCCCATTCCCCAAATATAGATGATCAACGCCGGCGCGACGCCGAAGTTGACGAAGTCGGCAAGGCTGTCGAGCTCGGCGCCGAACCTGGACTGCGCCTTGAGCCAGCGCGCAGCGCGGCCGTCCACCGCATCGAGAAGTGCCGCGGCAACCACGAAGGCGACCGCCAGCTCGAACCGGCTTTCGATCGCCATCCTGATGGCGGTAAGTCCCGCACACAGGCTAAGCAGTGTGAAAAAATTCGGCACCAGCAGCCGAACCGGGATCTGGCGACGCTGGAACAGGCGGCGCCGGCGGCGGATGTCCGGATGCTCGGGCGGCAGCATCGATTCCATCGATACACTCCTGGGGTTGTCTGTTCAGCTCCGGCGCGCCTCTCGCTCCAACTCGTCGGAGGCGAGGTCGGCAAGCACGGTCTCGCCGGCCACCGCGGTCTGGCCGACGGCGACAAGGCCGCGCCGATTGACCGGCAGATAGACATCGACGCGGCTGCCGAAGCGGATCAGGCCAAAGCGCTGGCCGACACCGACACTCTCGCCTTCGCCGGCGAAAGTGACAATTCTGCGCGCGATCAGCCCGGCAATCTGTACCACCGCGATCTCGGTCCCGTCGCGCATCTCGATCACCAGTGCGCGACGCTCGTTCTCGAGGCTCGCCTTGTCGAGGTCGGCATTGAGAAAGGCGCCGGGCACGTAGATCGAACGCTTGATCCGGCCCGCGACCGGCGCGCGATTGATATGGACGTCGAATACCGAAAGAAATATCGAGATCCGCGTGCGGCGGGCGCCGCCGAGCCCCAACTCCGCCGGCGGCACGACCTCCTCGATACTGCTTACCCGTCCGTCAGCCGGCGCAATCACCAGTCCCTCGCGCAGCGGCGTGATGCGGTCGGGATCGCGGAAGAAATAGGCGATGTAGAGAGCGGCAACCAGCACCAGCCAGCCGAGCGGCGGCCACAGCAGCAGGAAAAGCAGTGCGAGCCCGGCGGCCGGCAGCACGAACTTGAGCCCGTCCCGGTGGACCGGCACCAGGAAGGAGCGGATCGACTTCAAAACGCTCAGGAAAACGGACACGTACGCTGGCTCCGGTTGGCTTCGACTGGCGCAGTGTGTACACCGCGCCGCCATCGAATGTACACCGGCACCGGCCGAACCTGCCGCCGGGAAATGGTAATACCTGCAACGGCTAGTGTCCCGATCGCGAAGTTCGCTTCATTCGCATGGCAATCGGACGAACTTCGCGATCGATAAGGACACTAGCAAATCCAAGCTTCTAGTGTGGCTATTGATTTCGAAATCCGCACTGGAGTATGCCGCAAGTATGAAGCGGACTTCGAAATCGCCACACTAGTCGATCGGCACCGCCACGAACCGGGTGTCGCCCTTGGCACCGTCGACACGCAGCAGGATCTGCTTGCGTCCGGTCTTGCGCACCTTGTCCACGGCCTTGGCGATGTCCTCGACGTGCTCGATCTGATCCTGCGCCGCCTCGACGATCACGTCGCCGGCCTTGATGCTCTTGGCCGCCGCCGGGCTGGCCGGATCGACCTCGGTGACGACCACGCCCTTGACCTTGGCATCGATGCCGTACTTCATCCGCAACTCGTCGGTCAGCGGGGTCAGCTTGAGGCCGATCAGCGCCTTCTCCGAAACCACCGCCGGCTCCTTCTTGTTGTCGGCCTCATCCTCGACCAGCCGCGCCACCAGCACCTTCACCGTCTTCTTCTGGCCTTTGCGGAGCAGGTCGACGTCGACGTTGCGGCCGATCGGCGTCTGGGCGACGATCCGCGGCAGGCCGCGCACCGTCGAGATCTCCTTGCCGTCGAACCTCAGGATGACGTCGCCGGCCTCGATGCCGGCCTTCGCGGCCGGACCATCCGGCGTCACCGAGGATACCAGCGCGCCGGTGTTCTCCTTGACGCCAAGCGTCTCGGCAATGTCGTCGGTGATCGACTGGATCTTGACGCCGAGCCAGCCGCGGCGCGTCTCGCCGAATTGCTTGAGCTGGTCGAGCACGCTGACCACGGCGTCCGACGGCACGGCGAAGCCGATACCGATCGAGCCGCCGGTCGGCGAGATGATCGCCGTATTCACACCGATGACGTCGCCGTCCATGTTGAACAGCGGCCCGCCCGAATTGCCCTTGTTGATCGCGGCGTCGGTCTGGATGTAGTCGTCGTACGGGCCGGACTGGATGTCACGCTGCTTGGCCGACACGATGCCGACGGTGACCGAGCCGCCGAGCCCGAACGGGTTGCCGATCGCCATCACCCAGTCGCCGACCTTCATGTTCGCCGACGAGCCGAACTTCACCGCCGCCAGCGGCTTCTTCGGGGTAACCTTGAGCAGCGCGAGATCGGTCTTGGTGTCGCGGCCGAGCACCTTGTCGACCTTGAGCTTCGAGCCGTCGTGGAAATTCAAAATGATCTCGTCGGCGCCGTCGATCACGTGATTGTTGGTGACGACGAGGCCCTCCTTGCCGTCGACCACGAAGCCGGAGCCCAGCGACGACACCTTGCGATCGCCTTGCGACCGGCCGCCCTTCTTATTGAAGAAGTCGTCGAAAAGGTCCTCGAACGGTGAGCCTTTCGGAACGCGCGGCAGCGGCACGCCCTGCGGTCCCTTCACGGTCTGGCTGGTCGAAATATTGACGACCGCTTCGATGAGCTTCTCCGCCACCGGCGCGACGCTCTGCGGACCGCGCTGCGCCGTGGCGGGCGTGGCGATCAGCATGGCCGCCAGAATGCCCGCCGCCAGCCGGTCGGCACGCCGGCCAAGCACTTCGATCGAGTTCAGCATCGTAGACGAACTCCCGTCACTCGTTGTCGCAGCAACCCGCCGCCCAGTCGTGCGGCCATCATCCAATGGCCGCACCGCCCGCCGTGTCAACAGGCATACCCCCTCAACCCCGGATCAGCCACACCAGGCCGCAACCGACCGCAACGGCCACAACTCCGCCGATGCGCAGGGTCTGCTCGGGCGTGCTCGCCGCGACCGCGAGCAGTCGCACCGCGGTCGCCGGCGAGATCGCCCAGATCAGCCCTTCAATAACCAGAACCAGACCTGCGGCGACAATGAGGTCGTTCATTCAACCAGCGTCATTGCTTCTTGGCGGCGGCGCCACCGGTCGGACTGTTGAAATACCGCAGGAATTCGCTGTCCGGTGATAGCAACATACGGGTTTCATTCGGCTTTATCGCGTTCTCGTAGGCTTGCATGGAGCGATAGAAGCGGAAGAACTCCGGATCGCGGCTGAACGCGTCGTTGAAGACGCGGTTGCGCTCGGCATCACCTTCACCGCGCAGCAACTCGGACTTTTTCACCGCCTCGGCCTTGATGATCGTCACGTCGCGATCGGCATTGGCCTGGATGCGATTGCGTTCGGCCTCGCCTTGCGCGCGAAGCTCGGTTGCCTCGCGCACACGGTCGGCCTTCATCCGGTTGAACACGCTTTCGAGGTTCTGCTGCGGCAGGTCGGCCCGCTTGATCCTGACGTCGACGACTTCGACGCCGTAGTCGTGCCCTTCGCGATTGACCTGCGCCGCGATCTCTTTCATCAGCGGCTCGCGCCGATCCTTGACCACGTCGGCAAGCGTCGCCGCGCCAAGCACGCGCCGGATCGCCGATTCGATCAGCGGCCCCAGCACCAGCCGGACGCGCCGCTCGTCGCGGACATTCTGATAGAACAGCAGCGGATTGACGATCTTGTAGCGCGCGAACGCGTCGACCACCAATCGCTTCTGGTCGGAGGCGGTGACCTCCTGCTCGGCGGTCTCGAGATCGAGGATGCGCTTGTCGAACATCTCGATGGTGTCGACGAACGGCCATTTCCAGTTGAGCCCCGGCTCGCGGATCACCTGCTTCAGGTCACCGAACCGCAGCACCAGAGCCTGCTGGTTCTGATGCACGATGAAGGCCGACGCGTAGACGACGCCGGCGGCGCCGATCAGGAGGGCGATCAGTAAGGCAAGCAGTGTGCGTATCATTGCGCGGCCTCCGGCTTGCGCGGCTGGCGCTGCAACTGGTCGAGCGGCAGGAAGGGCACCACGCCCTGGCCGCCGCGATTATCGAGAATGATCTTCTCCGCGCCGCTGAGCACGCGCTCCTGCATTTCGATGAACATGCGCTGCCGCGTGATATCCGGCGCCTTCTTGTACTCGTCGTAGATCTTGAGGAAGCGGCTGGCCTGGCCGGTCGCCTCCGCTACCGTCTGATCGCGGTAGCCCTGGGCCCCGGCGAGTATCCGGTCCGCCTCGCCCTTGGCCTGCGGCACGACCCGGTCGGCATAGGTCTGCGCCGTCTTCTGCAGGGTATCGCGCTCGTTGCGGGCCGCCTGCACGTCACGGAACGCGGCGATCACCTGCTGCGGCGGATCGACCTCGCGCAGCTGGATCTGGTCGATCCTCACGCCGGCGCCGTAGCTGTCGAGGATGCTCTGCATGAGCTTCTGCACCGCGAGCTCGGTCTTTTGGCGGCCTTCGGTGAGCAGCGAATGCAGCGGCGACTGGCCGACCACCTCGCGCATCGCGCTTTCAGCCACCTCGCTCACCGTGCCCTTGGGATTCTGGATATTGAACAGGTAGTCCTGCACCTTGTCGGTGCGGATGCGCCAATAGACGACGAAGCTCAGGTCGACGATGTTCTCGTCGCTGGTCAACATCAGCGTGTTGTCGGCACCGCTGCTCATCGGCCGCCCGCTCGTCTGGGGCGTGCCGCGCCGTCCGACCTCGATGATGTTCTGCTGCGTCACGCTCGGCAGGAACACCTCCTCGACCGGATACGGAAGCCGCGGGTGCAGGCCCGGCGGCTCGACCCGAACCGGCTTGCCGAACCGCATGACGACACCGAGCTGGTCGGGATTGACGCGGAAGGTGAATGCATAGAAGCCGACCAGCGCGGCAACAACGGCGAACAGCAGGAACATCAACGGCCCAGGGAGGCCGGAGCCCTGCTGGAACTGCTTGAACTTGTCCTGGCCGCGCTTGAGGATCGCCTCGAGATCGGGCTGTTGATTGCCACCGCCCTGGCCGCCGCCCCATGGCCCGCCACCGCTGCCGCCACCCCAGGGGCCGCCCTTATTGTCGCCGCCGCTTTTCCAGCCGCCGCCACTCTGATTATTCCAAGGCATTCGATCGAGGCCTTTCGTTCAATTCTAGGTTGCAGATCCAGCGCCCTACACTCTTTCGGCCATCACGCAAGCCGCGATGACCGATGTGGCAGCCGAGTGCGGTCGGGTCTGTTCAGGGATCGGAATTCAAATGTGCCGTGGGGTTATAAGCCACGCCTCATCGGGGCGCAAACAAGTGCCTTGGACTTGGTAAGGCGCGCGCGCAACTTCAAGACTGGCGGCCCGTTTCAGGGGGCGTCAGACCGCTCGAGCACGATCAGCGTGCACGCGAACTCATCGTTTTCGCCGCGCGGGAGCGGCGTCGATGATATTTCGGCCCAGCTGCCGTCAGGTGGCACCTGGAAAATTGTATCACCTTCCGGTTGTGCATGCACGCGGGTCAGGTAGATGCGGCGGGCGCGAGGAAGTGCCTGACGGTAGACATCGGCGCCGCCGATCACCATGATTTCGCCGCCCTCGCCATGCCGCCGGGCATGATCGATTGCGGCGTCGAGGCTCGGAACCACGACAGCGCCCGGCGCGGCAAAGTCCGCGCTGCCGGAGATGACGATGTTCAACCGGCCGTCGAGCGGCTTGCCGATCGACTGGAACGTCTTGCGGCCCATGATCACCGGCCTGCCGAACGTTAGGCTACGAAATCGCCGGAGATCCGAGGGCAGCCGCCAGGGCATCCGACCGTTGGCGCCGATGATGCCGTTTTCCGCCGCCGCGACGACAAGCGAAATAGTCATTTCAGCCGGGCGGGTGCCGGCCGGGGCTGCGGCGGCGCCCATCACACCGCCACCGGCGCCGCGATGTGCGGGTACGGCTCGTAGCCCGTCAGCGTGAAATCCTCATACTTGAAGTCGAAAATGCTTCGCACCGCCGGATTGATCCGCAGGTTCGGCCGCGGGCGTGGCGTGCGCGACAGCTGCAGATCGGCCTGCTCGAGGTGGTTGAGATAGAGGTGGGCGTCACCGAACGTGTGCACGAACTCGCCGGGTTCGAGGCCCGTCACCTGCGCCATCATCATCGTCAATAGCGCATAGCTCGCGATGTTGAACGGCACGCCGAGGAATATGTCGGCCGAGCGCTGATAGAGCTGGCAGGAAAGCCGCCCTTCGGCGACGTAGAACTGGAACAGGCAGTGGCAGGGCGCCAGCGCCATCGACGGCAGGTCGGCGGGGTTCCAGGCGGAAACGATCATGCGGCGGCTGTCGGGATTGGTGCGGATCTGCTGCACCACGTCGGCGATCTGGTCGATCGCACGGCCGTCGGGCGCCGCCCAGCTGCGCCACTGCTTGCCGTAGACCGGCCCGAGGTTGCCTTGCGGATCGGCCCAATCGTCCCAGATCCGAACCCCGTTGGCCTTCAGGTAGGCGATATTGGTGTCGCCCTTCAGGAACCATAGCAGCTCGTGGATGATCGACTTCATGTGCAGCTTCTTGGTGGTCACCAAGGGAAAGCCGTCGGCGAGGTCGAAGCGCATCTGATGGCCGAACACTGATAGCGTGCCGGTGCCGGTGCGGTCGGATTTGCGCGTGCCATGGTCGCGCACGCGCGCCACTAGGTCGAGATATGGTTGCATGAGCGCTATTGTTAGCGCGATTCCCGCCACTCGTCACACCCGGCCGGGCGGCAATCCACCGCACCTCAGCTCCACGGGAAGAAGCCGAGGCGCATGCCTGCGAATTGCGCGCCATTGTAGAGGCCGTGCAGGATGACCGTTGCCCACAGCGTGCCGGTGCGATGCAGCACCCAGCATAGGCTGAAACCGACCACGACGATCTCGGCTATGCCAAAGATCGAATACTGGAAGTGCAGCGACGCCCACAAGATGGTGGTCACCACGCTGGCGCCGATATAGCCGATCCGCGAGGCCGAAAGTGCCGACTGAAGGAAACCGCGAAACAGCAGTTCCTCGGACAACGGTGCGCCAACCATGATGATGAGTGCGTAGATCGGCCACGCGCTCGATTGGACCAGCGGCCGGAATGTCTCCATGTCGGCGGTGACAATCTCGGGTCGCCAGGCGAAAACTGCCAGCGTGTAGGCGAGCGACGTCAGCCCTATGACCAGGAAGTACAGGGTCAGCCGGGATGCCGGGAGGGGCTCCGGCCGAAGCGCGAGGACCGCGGTCGGCCGGGCGTCCCACCGGCTTGCCAGCCAAATTGCGCCATACAGCATCACGGATTGCGAGAGCAGCAGCGGTCCCCACCCTGCCAGCATTGCCGGATCGGGCGGCCCGCTACGGCTCCGATCGACGAAATCAAAAGCAATTGTGGCGGTGATCGGCACGATCAAACTCAGGGCAACCACCACCAGCGCCGCGAACGTTGCCGGCCACGGCCCCCAGGGCGTCTCGGCGCGATAGCGCCCGCTCGCTTTCGTGTGATCAACAACGGTCATTGCGGCTCCATTCGGTCGGTGCTTTTGTTTTTGCCGGCGGCAGCATATATAGAGGCTGCCGGATTCGTCCGGCTATGGCGATAAATGGACGTCGGAATAAGCCTTTCGGACCCGGGGGCGGTACCCGGCGCCTCCACCATGAGCCGCTTCGGCGATGCCGTCGGCGGCTGATGATGGGGGCGAACTAGGATCGACGAGGGTGTAAAGGACGCGCTTTTGCCCGGCATGATACCGCCGTTATCGGGTCAACCAGAATAGTTGCCAATGACAACTATGCTGAGGTCGCTGTCGCCGCGTAATGCGGTGCCGGTAACCTGAACTTGAAGCCCTGAGCCCTAGCCGGCTCAGGCGCGGTTCGGAGGGCACCGGGCAACAGAAGCCCTCCACTTCGTTATGCCGGGCTTGGCGAGCCTGCTAACTGAAGGTTAGATAGTCGAGTACTATACTCCATCGCGGCTGGTCCTGCTCATGAGGCCGCCGGTTCCAGGGAACGCACCGGACGACATGACCGGCGACCAGACGACCATCGATTACGAAGCGCTGGCCCAGGATGCGATGCGCGGCGTCATCCGCGGCATACTCGGGCGCGTCGCCAAGACCGGCCTGCCTGGCGATCACCATTTCTACATCTCGTTCGATACGCTGGCTCCCGGCGCGTCGCTGTCCAAGCGGCTGAAGGAAAAATATCCCGAGGAGATGACGATCGTTCTGCAGCACCGGTTCTGGGATCTGATCGTGACCGAGGACCGTTTCGAGGTGAAGCTGACGTTCGACGGCATCCCGGAGCGGCTCGTGGTGCCGTTCGGCGCAATCAAGGTTTTCTTCGATCCGAGCGTCCGTTACGGACTGCAGTTCGAAGTCGCCGGACTTCGGACCGGACGCGACCGCCCATCCGCTCAACGGGCATGATGAAGCGACCGCTGCCCGGCCGGCGCCTACGCCGTTGCGACCGGCGACGACGCGGTCGGTCTCGGAGCGCAAGCCGCGGACCCCGCGCAAGCCGCGGGCCGACAAGCCGGCCGCCGATGCCGCATCGCTTGTGGAAACACCGCGGCCGGTGCAGCCGCACCGCCAGATCGAACCCAAGTCCGGCGAGCGGGCCCCAGCACCGGCAAAGACCAGCAACCAACCCGCCCCGCCGGCACAGGAAGCCGCCACCCCGGACGAGCGGTCGCGTGGCGCCCAGGTCGTCAGCCTCGATTCCTTTCGCAAGAAGTAGCTCCGACCGTAGGCAAGCGGCCCGGCGGTTCCAACCTCTCGAGGTCGAACATGGCCGACAACGGTCTCTTTCCCGGCGAAACCGCCCTCGTCACCGGCTCCGCTTCCAACATCGGCAAGGCGATTGCGCGGGCTCTGGCGCGTGAAGGCGCGGCGGTCGTGCTGGCCGATATCAATGGCGAGGCCAACGCGGCGGTCGCCCGCGAGATCAGCGCGAGCGGCGGCGCCGCGACGACAATCGATGTCGATCTCTCCACTCGTGACGGCTGGCGCCAGGTCCTGGACCGGCTGGGCCCCGCCGCCCCGCACATGCTGGTCCACGCCGCGTCGCCGGCCCGGCGCGAAGTGGATCACGCGATGGCGCTCGACGAGGCGACGTGGGACGCGATGGTCGATACCAATCTGCGGTCGGGGTTCTTCCTTGCGCGCGGCATCGCCGAGCGGATGATCCGCGCCGGCACCAAGGGCCGCATCGCGTTCATCACCTCCCTGCATGCGCACACGCCGCGCAATCTGCCGCACTACTCGGCCTCGAAGGCCGGGCAGACGATGCTGGTGAAGGAGCTTGCCCGCGCCCTCGGTCCGCGTGGAATCCGCGTCAACGCCATCGCTCCCGGCGCGATACCCGGTGGCGGCTTCAACGCCGATGCGTTCGACTTCTCCGGCAAGATCGCGCTCGGCCGCCTGGGCACCGCCGATGATGTCGCGGCAATGACGATGGCCGTGCTGTCGGACCGGTTCGCCGGCTATGTCACCGGCACCACCATCGCGGTCGATGGCGGCATCGACCTTTGCAACTGGATCACACCGGCAGGGTGAGGCGCTTCGAGCATCATTCGCCCAGTCAGCCGCCGGCTCTCGCCTTGATCTGCAATTCCTGGTTGGACAAAACGATTTCGAAGCGCGACAGGAACGACATGCCGAGCAGGCCGTCGATGCCGTCGCCAACCGGCTTTTCCACGACCACCAGCGGAACGGTGCTGGCAGATAGCGCGCCCAATCGAATTGATTCGGCTGTGCCGAGTGTCGCCGTCACGGTTCCGTTCGCCGTCTGCAAATCGACGCCACCGGTCTTGACTACAGATGTCTTGGCCCGGGCCGCGAAAACGCGGGAAACCGTCACCAGACTGGCGCCGGTGTCGATCACGAAGTTGCCCTCGACGCCATTGACGGTGGCTTTGGCAACGATCACGCCGCTCGAAGTGCGCGGAATCGTTGCTCGACCGTTTGCATAGGCCGCCCCACACTCGCCCTTCTTCCCGAGTTCGCCCACTGTCTTTAACAGGGCTGGCGTCGTGCGGCGCCCGCTGTCGACCGACATGTATAGCTCAATCGGCATGATCGCTTCGCAGTGGCGACCGAGCGCTTCATACGCGGCGCTCATGCGCGTGAATACCTCGGCCACGACCTGCTTCAGATCGCTTGCGAGGTAGAAGAACGACGCATAGTCCTCGAGCGCGTCCTGGTAGCGCTTCGCGCCCTGGAGTGCGCGCGCACGCAGATAGAATACGTTTGGCGCATCGGGTCTTATCCGCGCAAGCGCGTTGGCTTGTTCGATAGCCGCCTTGTAGTCTCCAAGCACGTAATATAGTTCCGCCGCCCGATTGGTCTCGCCCTCCCCGTTGGGGCACTTGCTGCCGAAGCCGCTGAGCACGACAGCGGCATCTCGCATCGCACCGGCCTGCTCCAGGGCAACCGTCAGCTGAAATACTGCGCGCTTGTCGCAAGGCTCCTTGTGCAGGGCGGCGAGAGGGCCGTGAACCTTGCTGTTCGAGACAAGGGCGGCACCCAGCGGATTGATGCCGTAACGTGCGTAGAGGGTCGAAAACTCGAAGTCCGGCGAATCTTCTCCCGCGAGCTGCGACTTCGCGAGCGTCAGAAACCGTGCGAACCGCGCCGTCAGCTCCGGCTGTACGAAAGCCGCGGCTGCGGCGCCGAAGAACAGAAGGCCGATGAAGAGCAATGGCACGCCCCATCGGCGGTGCCTGTGCGGCATGGGAAGGCGGTCGTCGCCTGGACGATAGTCGGTCACGTCATCCCCCGCTGATCGGCATCAATCATAGCAATGCTAGTGCCAGTGCACAGTACTGCAAAGGCAAATTGGGCATTGCTGATAATCCGAGAACTGCCGGGATTCCGATCGAGCGTAGGAGTTGCCTACTTCGTCAGCACGACGAAGTCCGTACCCCTGCCGGTCTCGTGGCTGATGCCGTGGTCGGATATGACGATCGAGGCTCCGGTCCACACCCGCCGCGCGATCTCCTCCTTCACCTTGGCCGGCAGCGTGATCCGCCGCAGCGCCTCGGTCGCGGAGCCGGCCCCGGACGAATCCGGCATGGTCAGCTCCGCCCACTTGATGCGCTTGCCGTCGTCACTCGGCGCCATCGCGGTGAAGACGTGGGTTCCAAGCGGCATCAGCGGCTCGGTGATCTCGACCGCGACATCCATCACCTGCTCGAAACCCTGTCGAACGAATACCTGCCCCTCCTTGCGGCTGATGAAGACCGACAGCGGCTCCAGGCGCCGCGCCGCTTCCTTGAGCTGATCGGGCGCCTCCTCCGCCAGCTTCTCCGCAGCACGCGCCGCGGCCGCCAGCTCGAATGCGCGCGGATCCTTTTCGGCTTCGGCGGCGGCGGCGTCCTGGTAGCGCTGGCGCGCTTCGGCGAGCCGGGCATCGGCCGCGATCTTCGCGGCAGCCCGATCGACCTGATCCTTGCTGTCCGCGTCAGCCGTCTGCGACTGCGCGCGGGCTTCGGCCTCGGCGGCAACAAGCGCAACGCGCGCAGCCCTCGCCTCCGCGATCGCTGCATTGGCCTCGGCCGAGGCTTGCGCCGAGGCGGCAAGCGCCTCGCGCGCCGCCACCTTGCTCGCCTCGATGGTCACGGCAGCCTGCTTCCTCAGGAAGCCTGCGACTTCGACCGGATTGTAGGATCGATCTGCGGTGTCGCTCACCGGCACGAAGCCCGCGACAATGCCGTTGCCGGTCGCGCGGCGAAGCAGACCGGCGACCTCGTCCGCCGACATCAGCCGCGGCTGCGGCAGCAGATCGTTGTTGATCATCCGCAGCTCGGTTTCCGAGGGCGTGACTGCCACCCGCATGCCGACCCGGCTCATCGCCCACAGTCTCGGCGCAACGTCGTACGGCAGCCGGATGCAGCCGTGCGAGGCCGGGTAGTTCGGCACCACGCCCGCGTGCAGGGCGATCCCGGACCAGGTGATGCGATGCATCCACGGCATCGGCGCGCCGCTGTAGATATTCGAATGGTGGAAGCGATTCTTCTGGATCACGCTGAACAGTCCGGTGGGTGTCGAGTGCCCGGCCTGCCCGGTCGAAACACGCGACTGCAGCACCGGCCCCGACTGATCCCACACTGTGATCGACTGGTTCCTGATCGACACCACCGCGACGAGCGCGGAGCCGGGTGCGGACGCCGACTTGGCGGTCGGCATCGCTGCGCTCGCGGTGCGAGCATCCGGCAGCTGCGGCCGCGTCGCCGCAGGGCGCGGCCGGTTCCAATCGCCGCGACGGACGCGCTCGGACGGCCGCGGCCGTGACGGTGGATCAGACCAGAAGAAGAAGCCTTGTGCGGCGGCTGGCGTTGGCGATGTCACCAGGCCGGCGCCAATTGCCGCAACCACTGCTGACATGATGATTGTTCGCCGGAGCGGCTTGAAATGCGCGGCGAAACGAAGCGATCTTGGCATCAGCGATCCAAATTCAATTCGCATGACCAGCCTCGCACCAACACGCACGACTAAAAGCCGCTAACACAGCCAGTGTTACACTACCCTTGTTGGACGCAACCTCCAATCCCGGAACTGGTTGAAAATAGACGCAAAGCTCAATTTTGTGACTGATGGGCAACGACCGACTCTTAGGCTCATAAATACCAAAAGCGCCCGCACTGTTTTCCGGTGCGAGCGCCTTGGTTGCATATCGTCGTCAGTATGCGTGCGATCAGTGCGACAGCACCGCAAGCAGCAGCAGCGCGACGATGTTGGTGATCTTGATCGCCGGGTTGACGGCCGGGCCGGCGGTATCCTTGTAGGGATCGCCGACGGTGTCGCCGGTCACGGAAGCCTTGTGCGCCTCGGAGCCCTTCATGTGCTTGGTCCCGTCCTTGTCGACGAAGCCGTCCTCGAAGCTCTTCTTGGCGTTGTCCCAGGCACCGCCGCCCGACGTCATCGAGATCGCGACGAACAGGCCGGTCACGATCACGCCGAGCAGCATCGCGCCGACCGCCGAGAAGGCTGCGCTCTTGCCGCCGATGACGTTGATGACGAAGAACAGCACGATCGGCGACAGCACCGGCAGCAGCGACGGCACCACCATCTCCCTGATGGCAGCCTTCGTCAGCATGTCGACGGCGCGGGCATAATCCGGGCGCTCGGTGCCCTTCATGATGCCCGGCTTTTCGCGGAACTGGCGGCGCACCTCTTCCACGACCGAGCCTGCGGCGCGACCGACCGCCGTCATGCCCATGCCGCCGAACAGGTAGGGGATCAGGCCACCGAGCAGCAGGCCAACCACCACGTAGGGGTTGGCGAGCGAGAAGTCGGGCGTCACGCCCTTGAAGTACTGGAACACCTTCGAGCCGGGCTTGTTGGCCTCGGCGATGAAGTACTGCAGATCGTAGTTGTAGGCGGCGAACAGCACCAGCGCGCCAAGGCCCGCCGAGCCGATCGCATAGCCCTTGGTCACCGCCTTGGTGGTATTGCCGACCGCGTCGAGCGCGTCGGTCGAGCGGCGCACCTCTTTCGGCAGGCCGGCCATCTCGGCGATGCCACCGGCGTTGTCGGTCACCGGGCCGAACGCGTCGAGCGCCACCACCATGCCGGCGAGACCCAGCATCGTCGTGGTCGCGATCGCGGTGCCGAACAGACCGGCCAGGTTGTATGTGGCGAGGATGCCGACCACGATCACCACCGTCGGCAGCGCGCAGGCTTCGAGGCTGACCGCGAGGCCCTGGATGACGTTGGTGCCGTGGCCGGTCACCGATGCCTGGCTGATCGAGCGCACCGGCCGGTAGCCGATGCCGGTATAGTACTCGGTGATCCAGACGATGAACCCGGTCACGGCCAGACCGACCAGGCCGCAGAAGAACAGGTTCTGGCCAGTGATCGTCGTGCCGGCAGCCGTGCCGACCTCGCCCCAGGTGCCGAGGCCGAACTGGGTGGCGATGTAGAGGCCACCAATCGATAGCACGGCGCTGGCGATGAAGCCGCGGTACAGCGCGCCCATGATCGAGTTGTTGGCGCCGAGCTTCACGAAGTAGGTGCCGATGATCGAGGTCACGATGCAGGTGCCGCAGATGACCAGCGGATAGACCATGAGGTTGGCGAGGGCCGGCTGGCCGGCGAAGAAGATCGCGGCAAGCACCATCGTGGCGACCACCGTCACGGCATAGGTCTCGAACAGGTCGGCGGCCATGCCGGCGCAATCGCCAACATTGTCACCGACGTTGTCGGCGATCGTCGCGGGATTGCGCGGGTCATCCTCCGGAATGCCAGCCTCGACCTTGCCGACGAGATCGGCGCCGACGTCTGCGCCCTTGGTGAAGATGCCACCGCCGAGACGGGCGAAGATCGAGATCAGCGAAGCGCCGAAGCCGAGCGCGACCAGACTATCGACGACCGTGCGATCGGCTGGCTTGAAGCCGAGCGGTCCGATCAGGATGAAGTAGTAGATGGTCACCCCGAGCAGGGCGAGGCCGGCGACCAGCATGCCGGTGACCGCGCCCGCCTTGAAGGCGATGTCGAGGCCGCCGGCCAGCGACTGGGTGGCGGCCTGCGCCGTGCGGACGTTGGCGCGCACCGAGACGTTCATGCCGATGTAGCCGGCAATGCCGGAGAGCAAGGAGCCGATCAGGAAGCCGATGGAGGTGAGAGGTCCGAGTAGCGCCCACGCCAGCACGAAAATGACCGCGCCGACCATCGCGATCGTCATGTATTGCCGATTGAGGTAGGCTTGCGCGCCTTCACGGACGGCGGCGGCAATCTCCTGCATCTTCTTGTTGCCGGCATCTGCGCTCATCACCTGGTTGATGGTGACGATCGCGTAGAGGATCGATAGCGCCCCGCAGGCGATCACCCCCCATAGCAAATTGGATGTCATCTCTCTCCCCTTGGCCGCGGGCGCGGCCGATTGCCCAATTGTCGATGAACGCAAAAAATACGGGCGGAGCGGTCACCCCGCTCGCCGTACGTCCCGTTCGGGTCCGACTAGCGCGCGGACCATGCCAAATGTCGCGGAGGCTTGCAACCACAACAACTTAGGCGTTTGGTCTAGGGCGCGATGCGAATTATTCGGCTGCCGCGCCGGATTTGCCGCGCTCGGCCATGCGGGCGATATGGAACCGCTGGAAGTTCCGGTCCTGCTCGTAGATCTTGGCGCGCACCCACACGAACAAGTCGAAGAAGGTTGCAGCGCCAAAGCCGAAACTCATCCGCGTGACCTCGAGGGCCGGGCCCCAGGCAGCCTTGTCGGCCGGCAATTCGTCGTTGAAGAAGACCACGGTCGGCGTGAACATGACGCCCCAGCGCTCGGCGAGCTTGGCTTCGGAGAGCTTCTTGCCGTCGAAGTCGGACACCTCGCGGGCCCCGAACAGGTCGAGCTGCAGAACCGCGAAATTCTCGCGCACGTAGTCGTTGATATAGCGCTGCGCCAGCACCTCGGTGTGCATCCTGGTACAGTAGATGCAGCCGCGCTGCTCGAAGATCACCGCGAAGCGCTTGCCGGCGGCCTTGGCCTCCGCGAAGTCGTCGCGCAGATCGAGGAACGAGGTCACCGCCCACGCCTGGTGATAAAGTCCATCGTCCGACCGCTTCGGCACGATCCTGGGCTCGATGGCCCCGGTGACCGGCGGCAGGGAAGCGGTGCCCTGTGCCGCCGCGACGGCGCCCAGGGCGAGCAAAGCGAGTATCGACAACAGCAACCGCATCGGCCTTTTCCTCAAGTGGCGAGCGCGATCAGGAAGCGCGCCGCGACCACCAGCAGGAAGCAGCCAAACGCGATCTCGAGCGACCGCTTCGATATACCATGCGCCATGCGGGCGCCCAGGGGCGCCGTCATCACGCTCAAGGGAGCAACTAGCGCGATCGCGACCAGGTTGACATAGCCGAGCGAGCCGACGGGCAGGCCGCCGGCCGCGACCGCCGTGCCCATCAGCGGCCAGCCGGCCCAGATGAACCCCAGCACGCCGGGAACGGCAATGATCGGCCCGAACCCCGACGAGGTGCCGATGCCCTGCCGCAACGGGCGGTCATAGAGTGTCATCAGCGTCGCGATGAATGCGCCGCCGCCGATGCTCATCAGCGTCGAGACGAAACCCACCGCGGTGCCGTACGCTTCCACCAGGCGGCTCGTTGGGATCTCGCTGCCGAGCCGCCAGTGCTCCTTGCCGAAGAACAGCTTGCCCGCCAGGACCAGGGCAAACACGATCCAGATCCATTTGAGCCCCGCCGACGGGCTCGCCTGGGCGACCAGGACGCCGATCAGCACACCTGCGACCACAGGCAGGGCGAGCCGCCTGATCACGTTCATGTCGACTGCGCCACGGGCGCGATGCGACAGGAACGAGCGCGTCGAGGTGGGGACGATGATCGCCAGCGAGGTGCCGATCGCCATATGCATCCGCAGCGCCGGATCGACGCCAACTGCGCCGAACGCCTCGTACAGCACCGGCACCAGGATGCCGCCGCCGCCGATCCCGAACAGCCCGGCGAGGAATCCGGTGACGAGCCCGCCGGCCGCCAGGAAGGCAAGGAGGGGCGCAACCGCGGCCGCACTGACGAGAAGGCTGGCGATCAACAAGTCGTCTCCGAGTGCATCAACGCACGGTGCGCGTGCGCCCGGGCCACTGCCTTCTCGCGCTCCTCGACCACCAGCGCAATGGCGTCCTCGAGCACGCTGGTCTGCGCCGCCGGCTTGACCGCCTGCTCGCTCAGGTGCCGGCGGAACATGCGTCCGCCCGGCTCGCCGTGGTAGAGGCCCAGGATGTGGCGGACGACGCCGTGCAGCCGGCCGCCCCCGGCAACGTGCCTGTCGATGTACGGCAGCAGCTCGCGCAAGACATCGTCGCGACTGCGCTCGGCGCGCGGCCGGCCGAACAGCCGGCGATCGACGTCGGCCAGCAGCCACGGCGTCTGGTAGGCGGCGCGGCCGATCATGACGCCGTCGACATGCGCGAGGTGGCTTGCAGCCTCGTCGAGGGAGGCAATTCCGCCGTTGACGACCACTGTCAGCTGCGGATGCGCCGACTTCAGCCGATATACCCGGCCGTAGTCGAGCGGCGGGATCTCGCGGTTCTCCTTGGGCGACAGTCCTTGCAGCCAGGCCTTCCGCGCATGCACGACGAACACCCGGCAGCCGGCGTCGGCCACGGTCAGTACGAAGCGCTCGAGGTCGGCCTCGCTATCCTGGCTATCGATGCCGATGCGGCATTTGACCGTGACCGGCACGTCGACCGCAGCCTGCATGGCGGCGACACAGCGCGCAACGAGCGCCGGGTCGCCCATCAGGCAGGCGCCGAAATTGCCGCCCTGTACGCGGTCCGACGGGCACCCGACATTGAGATTGATCTCGTCGTAGCCCTGTGCGGCGCCGATTGCCGCGGCGTCCGCGAGCTTGGCCGGATCGCTGCCGCCGAGTTGCAGGGCCACCGGGTGTTCCCCGGCATCGAAACCCAGAAGCTGGCCGCGATTGCCGTGAAGGACCGCGTCCGCCGTCAGCATCTCGGTGTAGAGCAGCGCATGCCGCGTCAGCAGACGATGGAACGCCCGGCAGTGCCGGTCGGTCCAGTCCATCATCGGCGCCACGGAGAACCTATGTGTCTGATATTGCATGAATTGTTCGGTTCTACCCAAGTGACCCAGGGCGGCCGTGATCACGTTCGCGCGCGATCGTTCCCAGCCTTGCGCTGCATTTCACTACATTTCGTAGCTTCTCTGTGCTGGTTTTGCGCACGAAGCAAGGCTCTGGTCGGGCAGGTATCGATTGCAGCTTTCACAAGGCTGCCGGAACATTACAGTGCCCAGGATTTGCAAGCGCAGCCGGCCTGGCATGTTAATCGAGTTGCATATCCAGGAAATGGCCGGGATCGACAGGGCATCGCTGCGCCATCGCTTTGACGAGCCGTTCTTCGTCGCGTCGGCACGAAAGGCGGCGCGGACCCTCGGGGCGGCCTCGGCTCTTTGCTGGTAATTCGCAAAATCGGATCAGCCCCGGTCTAATGATACTGGTCAACTCGGCTCGTTACCGACAAGGTAGGAATAATTGGAATTCATCGAGCAGGGTAGCGCCCGGGCTGATTGTTGCGGAGAGCGGAGTTCCAAATGAAAGACAGGGACAAGGACAACGATAATACCACGGTCAAGAAGGCCAAGAACGGTGAGCCGGGCGGGCCGATGAAGGGCAAGGAATACGACAAGGAGCTTAGAAAGCTGCATATCGAGTTGGTCAAAGTGCAGGAATGGATCCGGCACGAAGGACGCAAGGTGTGCATTGTCTTCGAGGGACGGGATGGAGCTGGCAAGGGCGGCACCATCAAGGCCATCACGGAAAGAGTTAGCCCCCGCACATTCCGCGTGGTGGCGCTTCCCGCTCCGACCGACCGGGAGAAATCCCAGCTCTACATTCAGCGCTACATTCCCCATTTCCCGGCGGCGGGCGAAATCGTTATCTTCGACCGCAGCTATTACAATCGCGCTGGCGTCGAGCGGGTCATGGGATTCTGCACCGAGGAGCAGGCGAAAAAGTTCCTGGACACGGTACCCTCTTTCGAGAAGGCGATGATCGAGTTCGGCATCACCCTGTTGAAGTATTGGCTCGAAGTCGGCCCGGAAGAGCAGACGCGGCGGCTCGAGGCGCGAATAGACGACGGCCGGAAGACGTGGAAGCTGTCCAAGATGGACGTCAAGTCCTACACGTTGTGGGACGAATATACGAAGGCGCGCGATGACATGCTGCGGGCGTCCGATACCGCCTGGGCGCCCTGGTATGTTGCGCGATCCGACGACAAGCGTCGGGCGCGGCTGAACATCATCAAGCACATACTGAGCAAGATCCCCTACGAGGATGTGCCCAGGGACAAGGTCAAGCTTCCCAAGCGCCATGTGGCGAAGGCGAAGGCGGTCGGCGATTTCCAGTTCAGGATCATACCCGAGACATATTAGCGCTGCGGCGCCCGCTTTGCTGGTCGCAGACGCCCTGCTCGTTCCGCGAGGGCACTGCGAGCAGCCTGGTCGGCGGGCTTCGATCGAGCGAGGTCAGGGCGATGGACGCGAAGGATTTCAAGACCACGCACAGGCTCAGGAATGGCGCGGAGATCACGCTGCGCGCCATCCGGCCCGACGACGAGGGCAAGCTTCTCGCCGCATTCAGGCAATTGGACCCCGCTTCGATCTATACGCGCTTCTTCGGCATCAAGAAGGATCTCAGCGCGGCCGAGCTCAAATCGGCGACCAACGTCGATTTCGATAACGTGGTTGCGCTGGTGGCCACGATCGGGCGCGATGAAGGCGAGACCATTATCGGTGGCGGCCGGTACGTCGCAGGCGCGGCACTCCCCGGGCCGCGCAGTGCCGAAGTAGCTTTCACGATCGAGGAGGATCATCAGGGAAAGGGTATCGCGGGGCTGATCCTGAAGGAGCTCGCGGAGATAGCCCGATCGAAGGGATTGCAGCAGCTCGAAGCAACCGTGCTGCCGCGCAATGCGCCGATGCTTGCAGTTTTCCGCCGCAGTGGCCTGCCCATGACCAGCCGGATGGAAGACGGCGTCGTTCACATTATTCTGGACTTGCCGCCGGATCGCGCGTGAGGCGCCGAAGCCGACGTGGCGGCGGAATGGAGCAGGTCCAGAAACAACTTTATCTGCTGGATTTATTGCGGTACAAATACATGAGGACGCGCACGCTGAGCGAAGGCGGCCAGACGTCCAAACCATCGCATTCATTGAGCACGTCTCGTTCCCGGGAATTGCGGGCTAGCGATCAGACCCCGGAGCGCCGGTCGTTTTTTGATGGAGATCAATGCTGCCCAAGAGGGCGGCTGCTAGCAGGAAACGAAATTAATGAATGGGTCCCTGGTTCATGCAGGGCACCCGAGGCTGATGTTTTGTTGCAAAGCTCTCGCGTGGTGAAATGATGAAAAAAACCATGGGCGCCGCCGGTACCAATGTCGCGGCCAAAAAGAAGCAGATCCCGGATCATGTGATGGCTATGGCGCCTGGCCCGGCACTGGACGCATGGAACTACTGGGTCGATGCCAGCCAGCGCGCCGTCCTGTTTCTGGACGTCATGCGGCAGCGGACCGAACAATACCAGGAGCACGCTGCCAAGGCTGCGCCGCACGTGCTGAAGTTCGCGTGCGATCTCGTCATGGACGGAAGGCAGCTGCCGCGCCCGGTGAACTACGCGCTCGTGCGGGTGCATCCCGGTGCGGGTGTCGAGATCGATCCGATCAAGCGGCCGTTTGTCGTGTTCGATCCACGCGCCGGACATGGTCCGGGAATTGGCGGGTTCAAGCCCGACAGTGAAATCGGCGTCGCGCTCAAGGCCGGCCACCCGTGCTACTTCGTCGGCTTCCTGCCCGAACCCATGCCGGGCCAGACGATTGAAGACATCGCACGAGCCGAGGCGATGTTTCTCGAGCGGGTGATCGCCCTGCATCCCAAAGCCGAAGGCAAGCCGGCCATTATCGGCAACTGCCAGGCAGGCTGGGCCGTAATGATGGTTGCCGCGACGAGGCCCGAGCTGTTCGGACCGATCATCCTCGCGGGCTCGCCGCTGTCCTACTGGGCGGGGCTGCGCGGGCAGAACCCGATGCGCTATACCGGAGGGCTGCTCGGCGGAAGCTGGCTGACCGCCATGGTCGGGGATGTCGGAAAGGGCCAGTTCGACGGCGCTTGGCTCGTCACGAACTTCGAGAGCCTCAACCCATCGAACACACTGTGGTCAAAGAGCTACAATCTCTATTCCAAGATCGACACCGAGGCGCCGCGATACCTCGAGTTCGAGCAATGGTGGGGCGGGCATGTAGTGCTCAATGCCGAAGAGATGCAGTTCATCGTCGACGAGCTGTTCGTCGGCAACAAGTTGGCAACGGCCGAGCTCACCTTCTCCGATGGCGCGCGCATCGACTTCAGGAACATCAAGTCGCCCATCGTCGTCTTCTGCTCGAAGGGCGACAACATCACGCCACCGCAGCAGGCGCTCGGCTGGATCCTCGACCTGTACGGCAGCGTCGATGATATCCGCGCCCACGGCCAGACGATCGTCTACAGCGTGCACGAGAAGGTCGGGCATCTCGGCATCTTCGTCTCGGGCTCCGTCGCCAAGAAGGAGCACGACGAGTTTGCAAGCAACATCGACCTGATCGACGTGCTGCCGCCCGGCCTCTACGAGGCGGTGATGACGCCGAAGGACAAGAACGACCCAACCGCCGATCTGATCGGCGGCGGCTACCTCGTGCGCTTCGAGGCGAGGACACTCGACGATATCCGTGCACTGGGCACCAACAGCATCGAGGACGAGCGCAAGTTCGCCGCGGCCGCGCGCGTTTCCGAGATCAATCTCGGGCTGTACAAGACCTTGTTCCAGCCTTGGGTGCGCCTGTGGGCCAATGAAGGAATGGCCAAATGGATGCAACACATGCATCCCGCGCGCATCCAATACGAGATGTTCTCCCAACTCGATCCGGTGCTGCGCCCGCTCGACGCGCTGACGGACAGCGTGAAGCAGAATCGCCAGCCTGTTGCCGAGGCCAATCCGTTCTGGCAGGCGCAGAAGATGTTCTCGGACTGGATGACGACGTCCCTCGACGCCTATCGCGATGTCCGCGATCAGATGTCGGAGGAATTCTTCCACGCCATGTACGGTTCGCCGATCGTCCAATCCATGGTCGGCCTGAAAGGAACGGACGGCAATCCGCGACCCAAGCCGGGCGACGATGTGGCCTACCGGCAGGCGGTCAAGCAGCGGATCGAGGAGTTGAAGTCGAACCTCGGCGCCGGCGGGCCGGTCGAGGCCACTATTCGTTCGCTGCTCTATATCCGCATGCCCGAGGGAGCGGTCGACGAGCGCTCTCTCGCTCTGCTGCGGCGGATGCACGATGAAACCGGAAAGGGGATGGACCTTCAAGCGTTCAAGCGGCTGCTCCGGGAGCAATTCTTCATGCTCCTGATCGACGAGCATGGCGCCATCGAAGCCATTCCGGAGATGCTCGACAAGGACCCGGAGCTGGCAGGCCAGATGGAGAAGAAGCTGCATCGCATGCTTGAAGTGGTAGGTGCCGAAACCAGTGTCGCGAAGCACCGCCTGACTGAGATCGGGACGCTTTTCAGCGCCCGCCGCGGCGTCAAGGCACTGCCGGCCGCCAAGGCCGGTGCCAGTGGGTCCGAGGTGCACACGCTGCCATCGAGATCCGGCCAAGGGCCCAGGCGGCACGCCTGACGCCATAAGCAGTCATCGTTAGCCTTCGCCCGCAGGAGAAAAGTCATGAGCGGCCTCGTAAATCCCAAGGAACTCAGCCTGATCAGCAGCGCCGCCGATGATGCGAAGCTGGCAGAGCAGCGCAAAGAGCGCGAGATGAAAGCCAAGCAGAAGAAGGACCTGGAGGAAGCCTTCTTGTCCCAGGAGCTGCATCCGGAGGTCCATGAGCGCCTGAACAAGGCCGTGCGCCGTGCCGCCGAGCAAGGCTTGAACCAGATCCAGGTGCTGACGTTCCCGGCCGCCTTCTGCAACGACGGCGGAAGGCGCATCAACATTCTCGATCCGGAATGGCCGGCCTCGCTCGAGGGCTTCGCCAAGAGGGCCTATGAGTTCTACGTAAAGGAGCTGCGCCCGCTCGGCTACAAGCTGCATTGCGAGATCATCAGCTACCCGGACGGGATGCCCGGCGATGTGGGCATGTTCCTGAAGTGGTAAGGGGCTGACGGCAGTAGGCCACGACCCGAAATCTTCTCCAACTATAACGATGGCGGCCCGAATGAGTAGGAAAACCCCTCCCGCCGTGGAGCGCACGCACGCCAAATACGATCGGCTGATCGCCAAGGCGAAGACGCTGCCGGCGGCCACCACTGCGGTGGCCCATCCTTGCGACGAGGCCGCCCTGACCGGCGCCATGGAAGCCGCCGAGGCCGGATTGATCGTGCCCATTCTGGTGGGCCCGAAGACGAAGATTACCGAGCTTGCCGCCAAGCTGGGACTGTCGCTGAAAGGCGTCGAGATCGTCGATGCGCCCCACAGCCAGGCAGCGGCTGCGAAAGCGGTCGAGCTGGTTCGCGCCGGCCGCGCGGAAGTGCTGATGAAGGGCAGCCTGCATTCGGACGAGCTGCTCGCCGAGGTGACGAAGCGGGAAACCGGTCTGCGTACCGGGCGGCGGGTCAGCCACGTCTTCATCATGGACGTGCCCGATCATCCCCAGACGCTGTTCATCACCGATGCGGCGGTGAACATTTTCCCCGACCTGATGGCCAAGCGCGACATCGTTCAGAACGCGATCGACCTTTTCACCGGGCTGGGCCTCGGGGTGCCCAAGGTTGCGATCCTTTCCGCCGTCGAGACCGTGACGGTCAGCATCCCCTCGACCATCGAGGCCGCGGCGCTGTGCAAGATGGCCGATCGCGGCCAGATCACCGGCGGCATTCTCGACGGCCCGCTGGCATTCGACAATGCGATCAGCCCGGAGGCGGCGCGGATCAAGGGCATCAAGTCGGAAGTGGCCGGCGAAGCCAACATCCTCGTCGTCCCCGACCTGGAAGCCGGCAACATGCTGGCCAAGAACCTGTCGTTCCTTTCCAAGGCCGATGCCGCCGGCATCGTGCTCGGCGCAAGGGTTCCGGTCGTATTGACCTCCCGTGCCGACAATGTGCGCACCCGCATGGCATCCTGCGCCGTGGCGGTGGCGTTCGCGTACAGCCAGAAAACGAAGTCACCGATCCGGTCATGACGCCATGAGCGACACCATCCTGGTTCTGAACGCGGGCAGCTCGAGCATCAAGTTCCAGCTGTTCTCGATTGGCGGGTCCGGCGATCTCGAACGCCTGCTGAAGGGACAGATGGACGGCATCGGGGTGCAGCCGCGCCTGGTCGCCAAGGGGGCCAAGGGAGAGCTGCTGACCGACGAGACGTGGTCAGCGACAACCGTGGCTGGCGTCCCGGCCGCCTTGGAGAAGGTCGTCAGGTTCCTGCGCGACCAGTTGGGCGGGAAATTGCCGGTGGCGATCGGCCATCGCGTCGTCCACGGCGGGGTGCAGTACTCGCGGCCGACAGTGATCAGCGACGAAGTGATCAATGAGCTCGTTCCGCTCATTCCGCTGGCGCCTCTGCATCAGCCCAACAACCTGGCACCGATCCGCACGCTTCGCGAGCGACTGCCGAACATCCTGCAGGTTGCCTGTTTCGACACGGCGTTCCACCGGGGCCATCCCGAGGTCGCCGACCGGTTCGCGATCCCCGAGCCGCTCTATCTGGAAGGCGTGCGCCGCTACGGTTTCCACGGGCTTTCCTACGAGTACATCGCCGATCGACTGCCGGTCGCGGCGCCCGAGATCGCGAACGGCAAGGTGGTCGTCGCCCATCTTGGCAGCGGCGCCTCGATGTGCGCCCTGTCGGGCGGCCGCAGCGTCGAGAGCACAATGGGGTTCACGGCGCTCGACGGACTGCCGATGGGCACCCGGCCAGGCCAGCTCGATGCCGGCGTCATCCTCTACCTCTTGCATCAGAAGGGGATGACGGCGAAGCAGATCGAGCATTTCCTCTACCACGACTGCGGCCTCAAGGGCCTTTCCGGCATCAGCAACGACGTCCGGGTCCTGCTCGACAGCGACGATCCCCGCGCCGCGTTCGCACTGGATTTCTTCGCCTATCGGATTGCGGTCCTGGCCGGTTCCCTGGCCGCTGCCATGGGAGGAATCGACGGGCTCGTGTTCACGGCCGGCATCGGCGAAAATGCGCCGGCGGTGAGGCAAGCCGTCATGAAGCGCCTTGCGTGGCTTGGCATCGAGCTCGATCCCGCTTCGAACAAGAAGGGCGGCCCGCGCATCTCCTCCGGGAAGTCGCGCATCGCCTGCTACGTGGTTCCGACCGACGAAGAGCTGATGATTGCGCGGCACACGCGCGATTGCATGCGTGGCTGATCGGCTTGCCCCCAAGAGGTGCGACAATGATGGATCCAACGACCTTCAAATTCCTCAAGGGCAAGAAGGCCCTCGTCACCGGCATCGCCAACGATCAGTCGATCGCGTGGGGCTGCGCCAAGGCGTTCAGCGCGCTCGGCGCCGATCTTGCGATCACGTATCGCGATGAAAAGACCAAGAAGTACGTCGATCCCCATCTCAAGGACGCCGAGCCGTCGATCTACATGCCGATGGACGTGCAGCGTCCGGGAGAATTGGAGGCGGTCTTCGAGGCGATCGACAAGAAGTGGGGCAAGCTCGATATCATGCTCCATTCGATCGCATTTGCCCCCAAGGACGACCTGCAGGGCCGCGTCGTGGATTGCTCCAAGGACGGCTTCCTGATGGCGATGGAGCTGTCCTGCTGGTCGTTCATTCGCATGGCGAAGCTCGCCGAGCCGCTCATGAAGGACGGCGGATCGCTCTTTACCATGACGTATTACGGCTCCCAGATGGTGGTCGAGAACTACAACATGATGGGACCGGTCAAGGCGGCGCTCGAATCCGCGACCCGTTATATTGCAGCCGAGCTCGGACCAAAGGGAATCCGGGCCCACGCCATTTCGCCAGGACCCTTGAAGACCAGGGCGGCCTCCGGCATCAGCGACTTCGACAAGCTGTTGCAGAAGGCGCAATCAAAGGCGCCGACGCGCAGCCTCGTCTCGATCGATGACGTCGGGCTCGCCGTCGCCTTCCTGGCGCTCGACGCCGCCAAGCTGATCACCGGCGAGACGCTCTACATCGATGGCGGCTATCACATCATCGACTGAGGCAAGCCCGCAAAGGAGCGCGCCCAGGCTCGCCGGACGGTGAATGTCAGATGCCGCAGCAACGGCCGCGGCGGGTAGCACGTGCGCGATTGAAGTCAGGGGATGCAGATGAAGACCCTATCGATCGCTGACGCTGTCAGCATGATACCGGATGGTGCCAGCCTGATGGTCGGCGGCTTTCTCGGCGTCGGCACGCCCGAGCGCATGATGGACGAGATCGTCCGGCAGGGAAAGCGGGACCTGGTCGTGATCGCCAATGATACCGCCAGGCCCGGCTGCGGCATCGGGAAGCTGATCAGCGCCAAACTGGTGCGGCAGGCCATCGTGAGCCACATCGGCACCAACCCCGAGACGCAGAAGCAGATGATAGCGGGCGAGATGGCCGTCGACCTCGTTCCACAGGGCACGCTGATCGAGCGGATCAGGGCGGCGGGATATGGCCTCGGCGGCATCCTGACGCCGACCGGCGTCGGCACCACGGTCGAGGAAGGCAAGCGCAAGATCGAGGTCGAGGGCAAGGACTACCTTCTCGAGACGCCAATTCGCGCTGACTTCGCCCTCGTACAAGCATTCATCGCCGACTATCTCGGCAATCTCTCGTACGCCCTCACCGCGCGAAACTTCAACCCGGTCATCGCAATGGCGGGTGCCACCGTCATCGCCGTCGCCGATCATATCGTGCCGGTGGGAGTGATCGCTCCCGACCATGTCGTCACTCCGGCGTCACTGGTCGATTATCTCGTTGCGAACGGATGAACGCCATGGATGCGCAAGAAGTCATCGCAAGACGCATCGCCAGGGAGCTTCAGCCCGGCATGCTCGTGAACCTCGGGATCGGCATTCCGACGCTGGTCGCCAACTACACGCACCCCGAGCTCAAAGTGTTCTTCCACTCCGAGAACGGATTGATCGGGACCGGCGCAATTCCCGAACAGGGCATGGCGCTTGCGACATTGACGGACGCCGGCGGACGCCCGGTGACGGCGCTGCCGGGTGCGTCCACCTTCGACAGCGCCATCTCCTTCGGCCTCATTCGGGGCGGTCACGTCGACATCACGGTGCTCGGCGGCTTGCAGGTCGACCAGCAGGGACACCTGGCGAACTGGATGATTCCGGGAAAGATGGTGCCCGGCATGGGTGGAGCCATGGATCTCGCCACCGGTGCCAAGCGCGTGATCATCGCCATGCAGCACAGTGCGAAGGGAAAGTCCAAGATCATCAGGAAATGCAGCCTGCCGCTGACGTCGGCTCGCCCGGTCGACTGTGTGGTGACCGAATTGGCAATGATCAGCTTCCCCGGCGGTCGAGCGACACTCGTCGAAACCGCGCCCGGCGTCTCGGTTGCCGAGGTGGTCGCAGCAACCGAGGCCGAGCTGGTTGTATCCCCTGACGTGAAGGAAATGCAGCTGTAGAACAGCAAGGCCGGCGTTGTTCGAAGACAGTGGGTTGCGGCTGGAGCCTGTCCCCGGACAGGCCCTTAGGCCAAGCGTACCGAAGGACAAGATGACCTGGAGCAAGTGGTACGCCGTCAGAAGCTACGTCAGATCCTCGCTATGGATCGTTCCGTTCATTGCATTGCTGCTCGAGCAATTGGCCATCCATGCCGCGGCTGCAATCGACCAGAGCGTCGACTGGGTGCCGGCGTGGCCGTTCGACCATGCAGGCACGAACTCGGCTCTGGGCACGATCATAACCCTGACGGCATCGTTCATGGTGTTCACGTTCGGCTCGATGCTGGTCGCCATCCAGGTGGCCAGCGGTCAGCTGACGCCCAGGGTCATCGCGACCACCTTGCTGCGCGACAACGTCATCCGGTTCGCCGTCGGACTGTTCGTATTCACTCTGCTCTTCGCCATCGGCGCCCAATCGAGAATTGGCGCCGAGCCGCGTCGGCTGGTGATTTGGATTGCGGGGCTCCTCGGCTTGACCTCGATCGCTGCCTTTCTCTACCTGATCGACTACGCCGCGCGGCTATTGCGGCCGGGCAGCATTCTCTGGCGAGTTGGCGAGCAGGGCATCGCGGTCATCGAGCACGTCTATCCCACCCCGACCGTTTCAGGCGGCTCTGCCCTGACATCGTGGCCGCCGGTGTGCCGGCCCGAGCAGGTCATCTGCCATCGGAGTACGTCGGGCATCGTTCTGGCGGTCAATTTGCAATCGATGGTGGCCGAAGCGGAGCGCTGCGATGCCGTCGTAGAGTTCGTACCCCGCGTAGGCGATTTCGTGCCTGTCGGCCAACCGCTTTTCCTGATTCATGGCCGTGCCGGCACGGTCGACGAGGATAGATTGCGGGGAGCGGTTGCCATTGGTCCCGAGCGCACGATCGAGCAGGATTCGACGTTTGCGTTCCGGGTGATCGTGGATATTGCCCTCAAGGCCTTGTCCAAGGCGATCAATGACCCGACCACCGCCGTTCTCGCGATCGACCAACTCCACAACCTGCTTCGCAGGGTCGGAATGCGGGAGATACGCGACGGCCATATAGCGGATGCGTCCGGCCGCTTGCGCCTGGTGTTCAGGACGCCCAACTGGGAGGATTTCGTGCAGCTGACGTGCCGCGAGATCCGCTTCAACGGCGTCGAGAGCGTTCAGATCGTCCGCCGCCTGCGGGCCTTGATCGAGAATCTCTTGGCTACTTTGCCGGAGCCCCGCCGGCCTGCGTTGCTGGAAGAGCTCAGTCTGCTCGATCGCGCGATCGAAAGCTACTATCGCTTTCCCGAGGATCTGGCGTTGGCGCGTACGCCGGACATGCAGGGGATCGGTGGATCATCGGGTCACGTGGCAGCGAGGCATTAGCACATGAGCGAGGCAAATCCGTTGCCGCCGCAGCGTCCGTCGCTCACCCGCGCCAACCTCAAGACACCGCGGGCCGCGGCGATTGCCGGCATTGTCTTCTCAATTCTGATGGTCATCATTCTCTGGCTGTTCCAGATGTCGGTTCCGGCTGATCCGCTCGAGCCCGGGGCCTGGCTGGAGAAGAACGCGTGGACAGTATCGATCGCGGTCAATCTCGTGCCATTCGCGGGCATCGCCTTCCTCTGGTTTCTCGGAGCGCTGCGCGACCGGCTGGGCGACCTTGAAGACCGGTTCTTCGGGACCGTGTTCTTCGGCAGCGCCCTTCTGTTCCTTGCGATGCTGTTCGCCTCGGCGGCCACGATCGGCGCGATAATCGTCACGTTCTCCGCATATCCAGGGGAGCTGGCCAAATCCACCACTTTCCCGTTGGCCCGCGCCATGGCCTACAACATCATGAACGTCTATGCGGTGAAGATGGCCGGCGTCTTCATGTTCTCGACCGCGACCGTCGCCATCCACACCCGCTTCGCGCCGCGCTGGATCGCCATCCTCGGATATGTGCTGGCTGCAATCCTGTTGTTCGGCAGCTTCTACATAGCCTGGTGCCTGATTGCCTTGCCGCTATGGGTCTTCGCAATCAGTCTGTGCATTTTGCGAGAGAACTACAGACGCGCTGAAGCCGGCTGATCATGCCATTGTTTTGCGTGTGATTTCTTGGCGCCGCGGCTGCTCGCGCAGCTTGCGCTTTGCCGGCGACGCGGTCCGTCGCTCCGATCGCCTGCTTGCTCACGGGACGACTACCGGGCTATAAGATGATTGGGACTTGGCTTGGCTTTTCGAGTTCAAGAAGCGCTGATTCGCGGTGAATGCCAGCGATCGCGTCAATTCATATTCCAATCGGCTTCGATCCCGTGCTCGCTGCCGAAATCGATTGCATCGAGCCCGTTGATCCTGGTCAAGGTCGGCAAATCTGAATGCCAGTTAGCTTCAAGACGTTAGGCTAGGTTTCGTTGGATTAGGAGTGGAAAATGTCCAGTAGACCGAACATCGAGAACGATCGCCGCAACGACCCGATGTCCGTTTTTCCATTCACTCCCAACATGTCGATCGACGCGATCCAGCCGATGGTGGCGAACATGGCCCAAATCAGCGGCAAGGGGTTCACGAGCCTGATGGAGGTTCATCGGGAGTGGACGGCTTTCCTGGCAGGTCGGCTCCAGCAAGACGTCGCCTTGGTCCATAGCCTTGCCAAATGCGCCGCTCCGCAGGAAATATACAGTGTCTATGCGGAGTTTTTCCAGAAGGCCTTCAGCGATTACCAGCGCGAGTTTGCCGAGATGATGCGGCTCGGTCAGACGCAGCTGGCAGAGACGACCGCCGCCGCGCAGGAAGTGCGGGAGGCAGCCACGCGCCGGGCCTTGCGCCCAGCCGCCTGATCGCGCGACAGGGCCGGCCGTCAGTGGATAGTCAGTTGATGGCGCGGCTCACCGCCGCGCACTCATGAGCGGCGCGAAGGCGTCCTGGACGCCCGCCAGCAGGATCTGCACGCCGACGCACAACAGGATGAAGGCGGCAAGCCGGGCGATGACGCGCGAGTTCGCCTGGCCAATAAGGGCGACGACCCGGTCCGCCGATGCGTAGCAGATGCCAACCACCAGAGCGATGCTGAGTGCGGCAAGTGTGCTGCCGACGTAGAATGACGCAAGGTCGGCGCCACTGGCGGGCCCGCTTGCGCTCAGCGCCACCGCGACCGATATCGTTCCGGGCCCCGTCGTGAACGGCAGGGTCAGCGGAAAGAAGGCGATATCGCTCGAGCTGTCCGTTGGCACCACTTGCTGTTGCTTGCGGGTCTCGCGATGCTCGGGCATCGCAAGCAACTCCCAGGCGTGGACGGCAACCACCAGCCCGCCGGCGATCCGCAGCGCGCCGAGGGTGATGCCGAAGAAGCCGAGGACGGGCGCGCCGGCCAGCAGCGCCACTACCATCACCACGGCGGAATAGAGCGCAACGCGCCACGCCAGCCCGACCCGCTCCTCTCGCGTGTGCGTTGCTGTCACCTGGCTGTAGATGAGCGCACCGCCGAGCGGATTCACAATCGAGAATAGCGCCGTGAAGGCGAGCAGGAAGTTGGTGAGCGTGGCCTCGAACACGCGACGTTTCTCCAGGTCGCCATCGCTCAATCAGCGGCACGTCAGGTGCCCAACGCTCGTCCAAAGCTTCCCGAACGGCGTCAATGGCCGCCGAAAACCAGCACCTTGAGCGGCAGGATCAGCGCCTGCAGCCGCAGGATCAGCGCGTGCACGAGGGCGACCGCGTCCACGATATGCAAGTACAGCCACCGGCCCATCCCGATGTCCTTCTTGGCCAGCTCCTCATGATTGTTCGAGTAGGCATTGGCAATGCAGCTGCTGCCCGGCGTGACGCCCTCGAGACCGCCCTCGAACATGGGCTCCAAGAACACGGTGAGGGTGCCCGCCCGCGTTACCTGCTGAGGGTCGAGCAGCTGTTCGCCGGCCCGAACCTGTCCAGCGGCGATGAAGTCCTGCACCCGCGTCACTACCATCGGGATGATCGTCCACGGCTTCGAAATGCAGGTGATTTCCGCTGCCATTCCGACCTTCATCACTTGCGCTTCGATCTGTCCGAACCCGCCCACCAACGCCCAGTTGCCGGCGCCGGTGGGAATGAGAATCCCTGCCGGCCGCATGAACGGATTGACGAAATCGCCGACCCGCAACACGAACTGCTCGATCCGCCCGGAGACCCCGGCGTACACCACTGTCTTGTCCAAATCGACCTGGGCCTGCGCCCTTGACGCTTCGGCACTAGCGCGCTCGGCCGGGAGAAGTGTCGAGATCCGCGTCTCGACTGCCAGCTTTGCAGCCTGCGCCGCAATGACACCGCCTTCCCGCGACTTGACCAGGTTCTCGAGCCGTTCGATCTCCCGCGCGGCGACTGTAGAGGCATTGCGACGCTGGAGCTCCTGCTTCGTAGTGAGTTCGTCGACCGCCTCCTCGTAGGCGCCCTTTGCCTGCTGGATCTGACCGTCGGATGCCGCCAGGTCCGCTTTTGCCATAACGAATGATGCGTCGACCTCGGCAACCTTGCGGACCGCGAGTTCCAGCGCCGCCTGCTGCTTGGCACTGTCGAGCTTGAAGATCGGCGCGCCCTTCTGGATATCACTATTCGGGGCAACGAAGATCTCGGCCACCCGGCCGCCCGCCTCCGGCAGGATCGGCAAGGTGCGGAAATAGGCCGTGGCACTGGTCGTCGATGGATGGTTGTAGAAAACCACCGTGATCAGAGTGATGGTCAGCATGACGCAAGCGGTGATGCCGTACCTGAGCTCGTACCACACGGAATAGAACGTTATCTCGGCTCCGAAGCGCTTGCCCTGGCGGTAGCGCCGGTAGAGGTAGTCCGGAAGGATCGTGAACATCGAGCAAAACATCAGCTCGAGCATGGCTCAGCTCCCGTGCTTGCGCGTGTGGCCGCCGGTCTTGGGCAATTGCTTAGGTTCGGCGGTCTTATTGCTGTCGTATTTGCCTCTGTATCAGCCATTTTCTCGAGCGAGCCGGCGATCCGTTTCATCGAGCTCGAGAATTCCGGGAACGAGAAGTCCGGGAACGGAATAAGCGCAATGATGAGGGCGGCCACCCAGAAGGAGTGCATGTGGGTGAAGAGTGAGATCAATGCCAGGACCGCGACGATATCGAACTGAACCTTGTTATGCACCATCCGCTCCGGCAGCGAATGCAGCCAGAAAAAGAAGACGCCGATGGCCAATACCGACACGACCAGGACAACGGCCATCACGGCGAGCAGGACGTCCGTTTCGCCGGGGGCCGTTATGAACCCCGGCATATGTGGCGAGGCTGCCGGATGGATCGGATTTGCCATTGTATATCCTGGTGAAATCGTCGTTCGGCAGCGAAGCCAACTTCGCAGCCCGAAGCGCATGCCTATCGCAGTGCATTGAACAACAAATTTCTCCTCTAGTCGACCTGGAACCACATTGACCCGCATCAAGCCGGACGGGACGGAAAGGGGCACGAAATCGCCCGGCCTCGCGCCGCCGCCGGGGACATGATAGCGGCGGCCGGCAAGCAGCCGTCATCGGTCCACAATCAAGGGCCCGATCTCGAGTTGCAGGCAATACTGCCCCGATAGCCGCTCTACCGGTCTTTGGCGGCGGCCCAGCGCAGGGCCATCTCCAATCGATCGTCGCCCCAGAACAGCTCGCCGTCCTCCGTGACGAATGTCGGCGCGCCGAAGATGCCTCGCTGCTGCGCTTCCGACGTCGCCTCGCGAAGCGCGAGTTTCACCTGCTCGGCACCAGCCTCCCGCATTGCGGCAGCGATGTCGCCCCCTGCCTGCTCGAGGCACGAACCGATCACGGCGGGGTCGTCGATCTGCTTCCCGTCGGCAAACTCCGCCACAAATACTGCCCGGCAGAACGCCGCCTTGCGATGCGGCTCGGTCAATGCCGACGCCACGCGTGCCGCCAGCAAGCTGTTCTGCGGGAACGGCGATGGCAACCGAAAGGCGATATTGCGCTCGCTCGCGATCCGCCCGACGTCCCGCACCATGTAGCGCCCTTTTGCCTCGAACAGGTTGAATGGCGACGTCGACCAGCCCTGCGCCTTGAAGATCGGCCCGAGCAGGAATGGTCGCCACCGGACATCCACGCCCTGCTCCGCCGCCATCTGCTCGATCCGCTGCGCCGACAGATACGAGTAGGTCGAAGCAAACTCGAACCAGAAGTCCAGGACGCGCGCCATGGTTCCTCCATCACCATCGAATGCGAGCCGTCGCCGCCGGCTTCCACTGGCGCCACGGGCCGCTACCCCACGCGCCAGAATGGCTCCTTCGAAACCCTTATCTCACTCGAATTGCCCGCCACAAACCAATAGGAGCGAGCATCGAGCGCCAATGGCAAAATGTGCCCGTGTACGTATCGTACTGTTGCGCGTGTAAAGGCGTAGAGCAGCCACGCGCCGGTCCATTCGCATGATAGTGGACTTTGCATCACTGGTGATGACACTATCGCCTCAAGTCACCCTCACCTGCTCAGTAACGATGGCCCGCCTCGAACTTCGCAACCTGACCAAACGCTACGGCGAGCATGCCGTCGTCGACGATGTCTCGCTCGAGATCCCGGACGGCGAGTTCCTGGTGCTGCTCGGCCCGTCGGGCTGCGGCAAGACCACGACCTTGCGCATGATCGCCGGCTTCGTGCCGCCGAGCGGCGGCGTGGTGCAGATCGGCGATCGCGACATAACGAGCCTGCCGCCGTGGCAGCGCAACGCCGGGCTGGTTTTCCAGAGCTATGCGCTCTTTCCGCACATGCCGGTCAGCGACAACGTCGCCTTCGGCCTCGAGATGCGCAAGGTGCCGCCCGAGGAAACGAGGCGGCGGGTCGCCGAGGCGCTGGACCTCGTTCGCCTGGGCCACCTCGGGGCGCGCTACCCGCGGCAGCTTTCCGGCGGCCAGCAGCAGCGCGTCGCGCTTGCACGCGCGCTCGCCATCCGGCCCGACGTGCTGCTGCTCGACGAGCCGCTGTCGAACCTCGACGCCAAGTTGCGGCAGGACGTGCGGGTCGAGATCCGCGAGTTGCAGCGGCGCCTCGGTCTCACCACCGTGATGGTCACGCACGACCAGGAGGAAGCGCTGACGATGGCCGACCGCCTGGTGGTGATGGCCGACGGCCGCATCCGCCAAGTCGGCAGCCAGCGCGATCTTTACGAGCGCCCGGTCGACCGCTTCGTCGCCGATTTCGTCGGCCGGTCGACGTTCCTCGAAGGGCGCGTCACCGCGCCGGGCGAGTTCACCACCACGGGCGGCATCGCAGTCCGTCACGCCGGCAACGCCCCGCCGGGCCCGGCGTCGATCGCGTTGCGCCCCGAGCGGGTAGTGATCGGTGACGCTGCGGCCGGCCTGCCCAACCAGTTCACCGGCACCGTCGAATTCGTCTCGTATCTGGGCGCCGCGCTCGACATCCGCGTCAGGCTTTCCGAGGCCGACCACGTGATCGCCCAGACCACCAACCGTCCCGATGGCGTCGCCCCGGCGCTAGGCGACCGGGTCGCCCTCGGCTGGCCGATCGACGCCGCGAAGGTATTTGCCGAAACTGGAGCTTGAATGGCCGTGCCGGACGGTACTCCACGGGGTACCGTCGGGCGCAACACGCAACGAAAGGGAGACCACGATGACCAAGAGACTGAACCGCCGCGACGCTATCAAAGGCCTCGGCATGACGGCTGGCGCAGCGGCACTGCCGGGCAGCCTCGCGAGCACGACCGCTCGCGCGCAGGCCGGCGGCCGCGTCGTGGTCGGCACCTGGGGCGGCGACTACGCCAAGCTGCTCAACAAGAACGTCGAGGAGCCGTTCCTCAAGCCCAAGGGCTTCGAGGTCGTGCAGGACATCGGCGACGACAAGGTGCGGCGCACCAAGACCACGGCGGAGCAGCGCCTGCCGCGCGGCACGGTCGACATCCATGGGTTCTCCGCCGCCCAGATGTTCGAGATGAATGAGGCCGGCGCGTTGCAGCAGATCGACTACGCGCGGCTGTCGAATGCCGGCAACATCATGCCGGCGATGAAGTACCCCTACGGCATCGGCCACATCTATTCGGGCAAGGTGGTGGTCTACAATCCGAAGCTCATCAATCCGGCGCCGACGGCCTACAAGGACGGGTTCGACCCGAAGTATGGCAACAAGCTCGGCTTCATCGACATCCAGTACCAGTACGTGATGCTCGCCGCGGCATTGGCGGCGAGCGGCTCGATGAAGGAGCTCGACAAGGGCAAGGAGCTGCTGCTGGCCGCCAAGAAGGGCGGCGCCCGGCTCTATCCCACCAACGAGGCTTTCGCCCAGGGCCTCAAGTCGGAGGAGATCGGCATCGGCCTGATGTGGAAGGCGCGCTGCGTGCAATGGCAGAACGCCGGCATCAGCGTCGACAGCATTGCGCCATCGGAAGGCATCATGGCGTATGTCTCGGGCTTCGCGATCCCCAAGAACGCGCCCAACAAGGAAGGCGCCTACGCCTACATGAACGCGATGCTCGAGAAGCAGGCGCAAGAGAACTTCGCAATCGACATGGCCTACAATCCGACGGTTTCGAATGCCGTGGTCGCCCCCGAGCTCAAGAAGCGCATCGGTTTCTCGGAGGAAGAAGTGAAGCGCCTCAAGGATCTCGACTACGCGTTCCTCGCCAAGAACGATGCCGCGATGAAGGAATGGTGGGACAAGGTGTTCAAGTCGTGAGGCCGGTAACCGCCTCTTGAGGCCGGCTCGAACCGGGACGCGGCGGGCTGCCGGGAGACGTCGCGGGATTGTGCAGTCATGGCGCAATCCCATACGCCGTGCGCGGCGGCGGCTCTCGGAAGCACCGGCACGTTCCGCGACGCGCTGCACCTTGGGCCGTGACGAGCGTCGACGTCCGCGATGCCATCCGGCGGTCGCCGCCATCCGCCCTTGCCAGATCGATCGCGGGTACTACAGTCGGTTGACCGTCACGCTTCGAGATCCCACCAGCAGATGTCCGCCAGCATTCAGCCCGCAACCGAGCTAGCAGTCGGCGCTCCGCGCGGCTGGTCGGTGGCGAGCCTCATCACGCCGGCCACCCTGTTCGTCGCCATCGGCCTTCTGATCCCGATCATCATCCTGTTCCGCTACAGCCTCAACGCCTTCGTGCCCGGCAAGTTCATGGTCGAGGCGCTGACGATCGAGAACTATGTCCGGTTCTTCACCGACCCGTTCTACCTCAACGTGCTGTGGCGAACGCTGCGGGTGGCATTCTCGACGACGCTGATCTGCCTCGTGCTCGGATTTCCGCTGGCCTACGTGCTCGCCCGCATGCAATCGGGCTGGAAGAACGTGATCGTGATGCTGGTGGTGCTGCCGCTGTTCGTCGGCAACGCCGTGCGAGCCGCCGGCTGGATGGTGGCGTTCGGGTCAAAGGGTTTCGTCAATGCCGCCCTGACCGGCGCCGGCATCATCAACGAGCCGATCCAGCTGATGTACACCGAGTTCGCAGTGATCGTCGGCATCGCGGCGGTGAACCTGCCGTTCATGGTGCTGACGCTGTCGAGCGTGATCGAGGGCATCGACCAGGCAGTTGAGGAGGCGGCCTTCAGCCTCGGCGCCGGGCCGTGGGCGATGTTCCGCCGCGTGCTGGCGCCGCTGGCGATGCCGGGGATCCTTGCCGGCACGATTCTGACGTTCATCCTGGCGATGAATGCCTACGCCACGCCGGTGCTGCTCGGCGGACCGAAATTCCAGACCATGGGGCCGCTCGTCTACAATCAATTCGCACAGCAGAACAACTGGCCGTTCGGCGCGGCCATCTCGTTCGTGCTGATGGCCGCCACCTTGATCCTCACCGCCGCCGCCAACGTCCTGGTGCAGCGACGGTATCGGAAGTGAGCGTCAATAGCCCCTGGTGCGATCCACCAGGTTGGGCAGCGGCTCGCCACGCTTTTGGCGTGCGACCTGGGCCACCAGGTAGCGGGCAATGGCGCCCGGATCACTCTCGGCGGCAAGATGCGGCGTCAGCACGATGCGCTTGTGCGCCCAGGCCGGGTGCGTCGCCGGCAGCGGCTCGGTCGAGAATACGTCGAGCGAGGCCGCATAGAGCTCGCCGGCATCGAGACTGGCGATGATGTCGTCCTCGATCTGCAGCTTGCCGCGGCCAGCGTTGATCAACACCGGCCCCGGCAATACCTTCGGCCGATGCAGCTTCGCCAGCAGCTTGCGATTGATGATGCCCTGCGTATCAGGCGTCAGCGGCAGCAGCACCACCAGGATGTCCGTCGCCGACAGGAAGGCATCGAGACCGGCGGCGCCGCTGTAGCTTGCGACCCCGTCCACCGACTTCGGCCGCTGCGACCAGCTGGCAAGCCGGTAGCCGATCGGAGCGATCGCCTTGGCGCAAGCTTGACCCAGGACGCCGAAGCCCATGAAGCCGATGGTCAGCTCCGACGCCAGCGGCTCCGGCAGGTAGTCCCAGATCCGCTCGTGCTGGCGATCGCGCAATTCGATCATTCGGCGGTGGTGATAGAGCACATTGGCCGCGACATAGGACACCATGCGCGCGGTGAGATCGGGGTCGACGAAGCGGACCACCGGAACATCCGGCAAGGACGGGTCGGACAACAGATGGTCGACGCCGGCGCCGACCGAGACGATCAACTCGAGGTTCGGCAGCGTCACCAGCACGCCGGGCGGCGGTCCCCAGGCGAGCGCGTAGCGGATGTCCGCGATATTGCCGGCGTCAGGCCACGCACGCAGATCGAACCCGGGCGATTCGGCCTGCACGGCCGCGGCAAAGCTCGAGACGCGCGATGAGCCGATGATGAGCGTGGTCATGATTCGATCCGTGTCAGCCTCTGACGGCGGCCCGGTGCGCGACCTTCAAGTCGAAGGCCGCGGCGAGCAGTGCCTTGGTGTAATCGGTCTCAGGCGTGTCGAAAATCTTGGCCGAATTGCCTTCCTCGACTACCCGGCCATTGCGCAGAACGATCACGTAGTTGCACAGCGCCCGCACCACCCTCAAGTCATGGCTGATGAAAAGGAAGCTGAGATCGTGCCGCGACTGGAGGTCACGAAGCAGGTCCACGATCTGTGCCTGTACGCTCATGTCCAGCGCGCTGGTCGGCTCGTCGAGCATCACGAACTTGGGCTCGAGCACCATGGCGCGCGCGACCGCGATACGCTGCCGCTGGCCGCCGGAGAACTCGTGCGGGTAGCGGTCCTGTGTCGCCGGGTCGAGCCCGACCTCCTGCATCGCCCGGCTCACGCGGGCGCGGCGCTCGGCCTCGCCGAGCCCCTTGTCCTGGATGGTCAGCCCCTCCTCGATGATCTGGCTGACCGACAAGCGCGGGGACAGGGAGCCATAGGGGTCCTGGAAAACGATCTGCATCTCGCGCCGTAGCGGGCGCATGGCCTTGGAGTCGAGCCCATCGATGCGCCGGCCCAGATAGAGGATCGGTCCGTTCGACGAAATCAGCCGCAGGATCGCGAGGCCAAGCGTGGTCTTGCCCGAGCCGGATTCGCCGACCACGCCGACCGTCTGCCCGGCCCGCAATTTGAGCGACACGCCGTCGACCGCCTTCACGTGATCGACGGTCTTGCGCAACAGACCCTTCTTGATCGGAAACCAGACCTTGAGATCCTGCACCTCGATGACCGTCTCCGCGCTGTCGTCGGATGACGGCGGCCGGCCCTTGGGCTCGGCGGCGATCAATTGGCGCGTATAGGGGTGGGCCGGCCGGGTGAAGACCTGCTCGGCGGTCCCGTCCTCGACCACCTCGCCCGACTTCATCACGTAGACCCGGCCCGCCATCTTGCGAACGATGCCGAGGTCGTGGGTGATGAGCAGCATCGCCATGCCCATCTCGGCCTGCAGCTGCTTCAACAGCTCGAGGATCTGCGCCTGGATGGTGACGTCGAGCGCGGTCGTCGGCTCGTCGGCGATCAGCAGATCCGGCTCGTTGGCGAGCGCCATGGCGATCATCACCCGCTGGCGCTGGCCGCCCGACAACTGGTGCGGATAGGCGGCGAGCCGCTTCTCCGGATCGCGGATGCCGACCTTCTGCAGCAGGTCGAGCGTGCGGGCACGCGCGGCGCCGTCGTCCATTCCGCGATGGATCTGCAGGATCTCCATCACCTGCTGCTCGATCGTGTGCAGCGGGTTGAGCGAGGTCATCGGCTCCTGGAAGATGATCGAGATGCGCTTGCCGCGGATATCGCGCATCTCCTCCTCGGTGGCATTGAGGAGATTGCGTCCCTCGAAATAGATCTCGCCGGAAGGGTGCGAGGCGGCGGGGTAGTTGAGAAGGCGCAGAACCGACAGCGCCGAGACGGTCTTGCCGGAGCCCAACTCGCCGACCAGCGCGACCGTCTCGCCGCGGCCGATGTTGAACGAGACGTTCTTGACCGCGAGGCTCGAACTCCCGGCCGGCGCGGAATGCGACCGACAGGTCGCGCACCTGCAGCAGGACGTCAGTGCTGAGAACCGTCATGCTGCCTACCGGAACGTCTTGCGGGGGTCGAGAGCGTCGCGCACCGCCTCGCCGATGAAGATCAAGAGGCTGAGCAGGGTCGCGATGGTGAAGAAGGCGGCGAGCGCGAGCCACGGCGCCTGCAGGTTGGCCTTGCCCTGCGCGAGCAATTCACCCAGCGATGCCGAGCCGGGGGGCAGGCCGAGCCCGAGGAAGTCGAGCGCGGTAAGCGATCCGATCGCACCCGACAGCTTGAACGGCAGGAAGGTCAGCGTCGCCACCATCGCGTTCGGCAGCAGGTGCTTGAACATGATCTTCATGTCGGAGACGCCGAGCGCACGGGCCGCGGTCACATACTCGAAATTCCGGCCGCGCAGGAACTCCGCGCGAACCACGCTGACCAGCGACACCCAGTTGAAGCACAGCAGGATCAGCAGCAGGGTCCAGAAGCCGGGGATCAGCATCGAGGAAATGATGATCAGCACGTAGAGCTCGGGGATCGACGACCACACCTCGAGGATGCGCTGGAACACCAGGTCGTACTTGCCGCCGAAATAGCCCTGCATGGCGCCGGCAAGGACGCCGAGCGCCGACGACAGCACGGTCAGGATCAGCGCGAACAGCACCGAGATGCGAAAGCCGTAGATCACCCGGGCCAGCACATCGCGGCCCTGATCGTCGGTGCCGAGCCAGTTCTGGTTGCCGAGTTGCTGGAACCGGGCGATCTGATCGGCCGGCGCCTCGCACATCTCGCCGCGCGCGGCCCACGGCGGTGGCGCCGGGAAGCCGAGGCAGCGTCCTTCGGAATTCTTGTAGCGGGGAAAATCCTTGTTGATCGTGCTGTAGGAATAGCGGACCGGCGGCCACAGCATCCAGCCGTTGTTCTCGATCTCGCTGATGATCTCCGGATCGCGGTAGTCGGTGACGGCCAGGAAGCCGCCGAACTTCGATTCCGGGTAGGAGACCAGCATCGGCACCAGGAACTCGCCCTTGTAGCGCGCGAGGATCGGCCGGTCGTTGGCAAGCAGCTCGGCACCGAGGCTGGCGATGAACAGCACCAGGAAAACCCACAGGCTCCAGTAGCCGCGACGGTTGGAGCGGAAGTTCTCCCAGCGGCGCCGGTTGATCGGCGACAACCGGAACCGGCTGGCAAGGCGCTCGAACATCGATGCCGAGCGCTCCAGCTCCAAGGTGTCGTTGCGCGCGTCCACCGCTCAGACCTCCCGGCTTTCGAAATCGATGCGCGGGTCGACCAGCGTGTACAGGAAGTCGGACAGGATGTTCACCACGAGCCCCATCAGCGAGAATATGTAGAGCGTGGCGAACACCACCGGATAGTCGCGGTTGATCAGGCTCTCGAAGCTCAGCAGGCCGAGGCCGTCGAGCGAGAAGATGTTCTCGATCAGCAGCGAGCCGGCGAAGAAGGAGTGGATGAACGCCGCCGGAAAGCTCGCGATCACCAGCAGCATGGCGTTGCGGAACACGTGTCCATAGAGCACCTGGCGCTCCCCCAGCCCCTTGGCGCGGGCGGTGATCACGTATTGCTTGCGGATCTCGTCGAGGAACGAGTTCTTGGTCAGGAAGGCATTGGTGGTGAAGGCGCTCAGCGACATCGCGATCAGCGGCAGCGTCAGGTGCCAGAAGTAGTCGCGGACCTTGCCGAACAGCGAAAGCTGGCTCCAGTTGTCGCCGGTCAGGCCGCGCGACGGGAACCACTGGAAGAACGAACCGCCGGCGAACACCACGAGCAGGAACACGGCGACCAGGAAGCCCGGCACCGCGTAGCCGATGACGAGCGCGCCGCTGGTCCAGGTATCGAAGCGTTCGCCGTCCCGCACCGCCTTGCGGATCCCGAGCGGGATCGCCACCAGATAGGACATGAGCGTCACCCAGATGCCGAGCGAGATCGACACCGGCAGCTTCTCCTTCACCAGCTGGATGACGCTGACGTCGCGAAAGTAGCTTCTGCCGAAATCGAAGGTGGCGTAGCTCTTCATCAGTATCCAGAATCGCTCCGGCGCCGGCTTGTCGAGCCCGAACTGTTTCTCGAGCGACTTGATGAACTCCGGATCGAGGCCCTGGGCACCGCGATACTTCGAGGTGTTGCTGGCCGACGGCTGCTGCATCTGCTGCTGATTGCCGGCGCCCAGGCCATCGCCCTGCCCGCCGCTTATCCGCCCGGTCGCCGAAACGTCGTTGCCCTGCAGCTGGGCAATGATCCGCTCCACCGGCCCGCCCGGCAGGAATTGCGTCACCGCGAACGTGATCAGCATGATGCCGAGCAGCGTCGGGAGGATCAACAGCAGGCGCTTGATCAGATATGCGGCCATTCAGCTCGGCATCCTCTGCGGTTCAGCGTCAGTTGGTCTTAAGCTTGGCAGCTTTTGCCGGATCGATCCACCACGTGTCCTCGATGCGCTCGATCGAAGCGCGGCTTCACTGCCGGCCCGGAAAGCTTGTCCCAGTAGGCGATGCGATGGGCGGCGCCATAGTAGTGCGACACCCAGTAGTGCTGGCTGCGCAGGACGCGGTCCATCGCGCGCGCCGCGGCGACGAGCTCGGCGCGGGACTTCGCCTCGATGATCTTGCCGATCAGCGCGTCGACCACCGGGTTCTTGATGCCGGCGAGATTGCGGCTGCCGCTCATGTCGGCGGTCTCCGAGGCAAAGATGCTCTTCAGCTCGATGCCGGGCGTGAGGCTCATCACGAAGCGGGTGGTGATGATGTCGTAGTCGAACTCCTTCACGCGGCGCTCGTACTGGGCCGGATCGACGCGACGCAAGCTGGCATTGACGCCGAGGCGCTTCAGGTTCTCGGCGTAGGGCCCGACGATGCGCTCGGAGGTCGGGTCGGTGATCAGGAACTCGATATCGAGCGTTTCGCCCTTGGCATTGATGCGACGCCCGTCCTTGACGGCGAACCCGGCCGCGTTCAGCAGCGCATCTGCCTCGCGCAGCAGCTTGCGGTCCTTGCCCGAGCCGTCGGACACCGGCGGGACGTAAGGCTCGCCGAACACCTCCGCCGGCAGCTGCGCGCGATAGGGCTCGAGCAATGCCAGCTCCTCCGGCGACGGCTTGCCGACAGCCTTCATCTCCGAGTTCTCGAAGTAGGACACCGTCCGCTTGTAGAGGCCGTAGAAGATGTTGGCGTTGGTCCATTCGTAATCGAACGCCAGGTCGAGCGCGTGGCGCACCCGCGCATCGGCGAACTTCGACCGCCGCAGGTTGAGGAAGAAGCCCTGCGTCCCGGACGGCTTGGCGTCGGGCAGGGTGACGCGCACCACGCGACCGTCCTTCACCGCCGGAAACTCGTAGGCGGTCATCCAGTCGCGCGCGGTGAACTCCTCGCGCAGGTCGTACTCGCCGGACTTGAAGCCTTCGAGGCCGGCGGTGCGGTCGCGATAGTACTCGAGGCGGATCTCGTCGAAGTTCCAGCGCCCCTTGTTCACCGGCAGGTCTCTTGCCCAGTAGTCGTCGCGGCGCTTGTAGGACACGAACTTGCCCTGCTTGAAATCGCCGATCTTGTAGGGTCCCGAGCCGAGGAACGGCTCGAGCGTCGTCTCTTCGAAATTGCGGTTTGCAAAATTGGCCTTCGACAGTACCGGCAGGCCCGCGATCAGCAGTGGCAGATCGCGCGTCTGGTCGCCCTGCAGCAGGAAGCGAACCGTGGCCGCGTCGACCGCCTCGGCCTTGGTCACGTCGCGCAGCGAGATCCGGTATTGCGGATGGCCCTTCGCCTTGAGCGTATCGAAGGTGAACACGACGTCGTCGGCCGTGATCCGGCTGCCGTCGGAGAAGCGAGCCTCCGGGCGCAGCTTGAACGTCACCGATGAACGGTCCGGCGCGACGTCGACCGAGCTGGCGACGAGACCGTACATGCTGTCGGGCTCGTCGCTGGCGCGGGCCATCAGCGTATCGAAGGTGAGGCCCAGTCCTTGCGCGGCGTCGCCTTTCAGGATGAAGCCGTTGAAGCTGTCGAATGTGGTGATCGCCGAGGTGCCGATGGTGGCCAGCCTGCCACCCTTGGGAGCGTCGGGATTGACGTAGTCGAAGTGCTTGAAGTCGGCCGGATACTTGAGATCGCCGAAGATCGAGAGACCGTGACGCGGCTCGGCGTGAGCAGCACCGGCAGGCGGCAACATGAGCACGATTGCCGCCATACCCAAGGCCGTGACTCCGGCCTTCGCCGGGATCACGGCTGAGCGGAGGGAGCCGGACGGCCGGCTGGCGAGCGATCGTGAACGAATGAACGGGCGAACATCGTCATAGTCACTTCCCTCTGTCCGGGCCAAGCCTGGCGGCGGCGTCCTTGTCGAGCCACCACACCTGCTGGAACGAGGTCGCCTGCGACGGCAGCTTTGCGGGCCGGCCGAACATGTTCCAATAGGCGATGCGATCGCCGGCAAAATACCATTGCGGCACGACGAGGTGACTCCATAGCAGGACACGATCGAGGGCATGCGTGGCGGCGACCAGCTCGGCGCGGTCCTTGGCGAACACGACCTTCTCGATCAGCTTGTCGATCGTCGAATTCTTCAAGCCGCTGCTGTTGTAGCTGCCGGGCTTGTCGGCGGCTGCCGATCCCCAGAAATCGCGCTGCTCGTTGCCGGGCGAGTGCGACTGCGGGAACTGGTCGGTGATGATGTCATAGTCGAAGCTGGTCTGCCGCCGCTGGTACTGCGAGCTGTCGACGATGCGCAACGTGGCCTTGACGCCGAGCTTCTCGAGGTTCGCCTTGAACGGCAGTACGACCCGCTCGAAATCGGGCTGGAACTCGAGGAACTCGACGGTGAGCTGCTCGCCCTCCGCGTTGGTAAGGACACCGTTCTTGATGGTGTAGCCGGCCGCCGCGAGCAGCTTGGCTGCCATCGAAAGATTGCGCCGGACGGCCTCCGGCGAGCCGTTGACCGGGTTCTTCCATTCGGTGGTGAACACCTCTTTCGGCAGCTCGCTCTCGAACTCCTTCAGGATCTCGAGCTCGCGGCCCTGCGGCAGCCCGCTCGACGCCAGCTCCGAGTTGCCGAAATAGCTGTCGTTGCGCTTGTACTGGCCGAAGAACAGGTTCTGGTTGGCGAACTCGAAGTCGAACGCATAGTTGAACGCCAGCCGGACGCGCGGATCCTGGAATTTCTTGCGCCGCAGGTTGAAGACGAAGCCGTGCATCCAGGCCAGCGTCTTCGTCTCGATCACTTCCTTCTTGACCAGACCGGCCTTCACCGCATCGAAATCGAAGCGGGTCGCCCAGTCCTTGGCGCTCGAACTCGCGCCAGAAGTCGATCTGGCCGACCTTGAACGCCTCGAAAGCGGGGGTCTTGTCGCGAAAGTAGGTGTAGCGGAACTCGTCGAAGTTCCACTGGCCCCTGGTGACCGGCAGATCCTTCGCCCACCAGTCGGCGACCCGCTCGTAGGTGATGGTGCGGCCGGGGTCGAACGACTTGATGCGATATGGCCCCGACCCGACCGGAATTTCGAGCGTCGACTTGTCGAGATCGCGCGCCTCGCCGTTCGCGCTCTTGGCCTCCCAGAAGTGCCTGGGCAGCACCCGCACCTGGCCGACGATGGTCGGCAGCTCGCGGTTGCCGGCCTGGTCGAAGCGAAATGTCACCTCGCGGTCGCCGGTCTTCTCCGCCTTGACCACGTTCTTGTAGTAGGCCGCCTGTCGCGGGCTCGCCTTCTTCAGCGCCTCGAGCGAGAAGATGACATCCTCGGGCGTGATCGGCTTGCCGTCGTGGAAGCGGGCACCGTCCCGGAGCTTGAAGGTGGCGGAGGTGAAATCGTCGGCGTAGGACACCCATTCGCAGATCAGGCAGTACTCGGTCGACGGCTCGTCGGGGCTGTCCATCATCAACGAGCTGTAGCTCAAAACCTCGACGCCGACCGCCGGCTGCCCCCTGATGCTGAACGGATTGAGGCTGTCGAATGTGCCCTGCGCCCACAACCGAACGACGCCGCCCTTCGGCGCGTCAGGGTTCACCCAGTCGAAATGCTTGAAATCGGGCCCGAATCTCGGCTCGCCCACCAGCGACAGCGCGTGATGCTGCTTGTTGACCGCCTGTCCCTGCGCGAATGTCGGCCCGGTGCCTGCGAAAAGCCCGCTTGCCGCAATTGCTGCAGCCGCTGCCACGCGTCCAACAATCCGCCGCATCTCGTGCCACCTCCTTCTTCGCTGCGCCGCCCGTCGCGGCGCTATGCCCGCGTGTTATGGCATGACTGAAGCAGGTCGACCCCGCCAATTTCTTGGCGAGGTCGATTAAATTACTGTCATTTTCCAGCGCACCGGCAGGCTTACTGCGGCAGCGGCGCCGGGCTGTCGCTGAGGCTGCGCAGGTAAACCAGCACATCCGCCAGCTCGCCTGGATCCTTCACGCCGGCAAACGCCATCTTGTTGCCGGGGATCGCCGCCGCCGGACCATTGAGATACGGCAACAGCGCCTCCCAGGTCCATTCGCCGCCCTTGGCTTTCATGGCCGGCGAGTAGGCGAACCCTTCATGGCCACCAATCTTGCGGCCGACGACGCCATAGAGGTTCGGGCCGGTGCCGTTCTTGCCGCCCTTGTCGGGCGTGTGGCACGTCGCGCACTTCTTGAAGACGGCCGCGCCACTCTCAACCGAGGCTTTCGTCATCAGCTCGGCGATCTTGGGCAGGGTAACGCCACTGTCGGCGGCCGGAGCGCCGGTCGAAGCCGCGCCGGCGGTCGGAGCCGGCAGCGTATATCCGGCGTAATGCGACTTGTGGCTATTTTGCCAGATCTCGATCACCGTCGACGAGCCGAATACCAGCAGCAAAGCGGACAGCACTGCCCCCGCGATCTTGTTGAACTCAAAGCTGTCCATAAGGCTCCATCCTCAGCAATCAAGGCTCGATGCGACGGCGGGACTATAGAAATTATCGTAGCGCTTGCAACCGGCGATCGACGCTTCTAAGCCCCGGTGGCGAGACGAATTGTCACTCTCTGGCCGAAATGGCGAGAGCCTGCGAGGATACTCCCCAATGAAAAATGCCCTCGTGATCGTTCCGGCCCGGATGCAGGCGACCCGGCTGCCTGGCAAGCCGCTCGCCGACATCCACGGCGAGCCGATGATCGTGCACGTCTGGCGCCGGGCGGTCCAATCCGGCGCCGGCCGCGTTGTCGTGGCAACCGACAGCGAATCGATCGTCACGGCAATCGCCAAGGTTGGCGGCGAAGCGGTGATGACGCGGGCCGACCACGCCTCCGGTTCGGACCGCGTCTACGAGACGCTGCAGAAAGTGGACGCAAGAGGCGCGGCCGAGATCGTGATCAACCTGCAGGGCGATCTGCCGACCCTCGACCCGTGGCTGGTTGAAGCCTGCGCCGCGCCGCTCGGCACGCCCGGAGCCGACATCGCGACGATCGCCGCCGAGATCACCGACGAAGATGAGAAGATCGCGTCGAGCGTGGTCAAGGTGGTCGGGACGCCGCTCACCTCGCGGCGACTGCGCGCGCTCTATTTCACCCGCGCCACCGCCCCCTGGGGCGAGGGGCCGCTCTACCATCACATCGGCATCTACGCTTATCGGCGGGCCGCGCTCGAGCGTTTCGTCGCCCTGCCGCCGTCCCCGCTCGAGATGCGCGAGAAGCTCGAGCAGCTGCGGGCGCTGGAGGCCGGCATGCGCATCGACGTGGCCGTCGTTGACACCGTCCCGCTCGGTGTCGATACTCCGCACGATCTCGAACGTGCCCGCCATATGCTGGCCTCCGGACGCTCTTCCTGAGCTGATCGTCCCGAGGCTCGGCCCCGCTCGTTCATCGAACCCAATCGGCGACAAAGAACCCATTCATGCTTTCGACGACCTCCCGCCCCGCCAAGACGACCCAGACCGCTGCCGCCGGAAAAGGCAATGCAGCGGGCTCCCGGCTGATCGCCTACCAGGGCGAGGCCGGCGCCAACTCGCACATCGCCTGCTCGGAAGTGTTCCCGGAGCTCGAGCCGATGCCGTGTCCGACGTTCGAGGACGCGCTCGGCGCGGTGAAGTCCGGCGAAGCGCGCTATGCCATGATCCCGATCGAGAACTCGGTCGCCGGCCGCGTCGCCGACATCCATCATCTTCTGCCGAACGCCGGCCTCTACATCATCGGCGAGCATTTCCTGCCGATCCGCTTCCAGCTGATGGCGCCGAAAGGGGCGAAACTCGCCGACATCAAGGACGTCTACAGCCACGTGCACGCCCTCGGCCAGTGCCGGCGGATCATCCGGAAGCTCGGCTGCAAGGCGCACGTCGCCGGCGACACCGCGGGCGCCGCCCGCCAGATCGCCGAATGGGGCGACAACAGCAAGGCCGCGCTTGCCCCGCGACTGGCGGCGAGCGTCTATGGCCTCGACATCCTCGCCGAGGACGTCGAGGACGAGGCGCACAACACCACCCGCTTCGTCATCCTGTCGGCCGAGCCCGACGACGCCGAGCCCGGCGACGGACAGTTCGTCACCTCGTTCCTGTTCCGGGTGCGCAACGTTCCGGCCGCGCTCTACAAGGCGATGGGCGGGTTCGCGACCAACGGCGTCAACATGACGAAGCTCGAGTCCTACCAGGTCGACGGCAGCTTCACCGCGACGGTATTCTTCGCCGACATCGAGGGCCATCCGGCCGACCGCAACGTGCGGCTCGCCATGGAGGAGCTGTCGTTCTTCTCGACCGAGCTCAAGGTGCTCGGCACCTACCCGGCCAGCCCGTTCCGGCACGAGGCGCGCAAGCGCGCCGCGGCGAACGAGTAAAGGCGGCCGTGGCATCCGGCCGGCGCCCTGAAACGGCGGCGGATGCGAGGGGTCAGAGACCGTCGAACAGGTCCGGCGGGTCGGCGCTGGCGGCTTCGGTCAGCTCGGAGGCACCGACGCCGATCAACCGGTATGTCGTCTTGCCGACCTCGCGGCGGATAAGCGCCACCGCATTCTCCTCGATCACCGAAGCCTTTTGCGTCGGGTGGGCGAGGCGCATGTTACGGGTCAGCACCTTGAAGTCCGAGGTCTTGAGCTTCAGCACGACGGTGCCGGCAGCAAGCCGCTTGCGGACGAGATGGGCCGCAACGTCGGCGCTGAGCGAGCGGGCCTCGGCCGCCAATTCCTCGAAAGCGCCAGTGTCGCGGCGGAAGGTGTTCTCCGACGAGATGCTCTTGGTCGGGCGATGTGGCGTCACCGGACGGTCGTCCTGGCCGTTGGCAAAGAGGTAAAGCCGATGGCCGAACTTGCCGAAGGCGGCGGTGAGCTGCTGCTCGCCGAGCCCCTGCAGGTCGCCGATGGTGCGCAGACCCTCCGCCTCCATGCGGGCGGCGGTCGCCGCGCCGACGCCGTTGATCTTCGAGACCGGCAGGGCGGCGAGGAACGCCCGGGCCTCGGCCGCGCCGATCACCGAGAAGCCGCGCGGCTTGCGCAGCTCGGACGCGAGCTTGGCCAGGAACTTGTTGGGTGCGAGGCCGATCGACACGGTGATGCCGACCTCGCGCTCGACGCGGGCGGCGACGAGGCTCAGCGCTTCCGCCGCCGGCGGCGCCTCGGTGCGCCAGTCGTCGGTGAGATCGAGATAGGCCTCGTCCAGCGATACCGGCTCGAACACCGACGTGGCGGCGAAAAAGATGGTGCGGATGTCATTGCTCACCCGCTTGTATTTCGCCATGTCGGGCGGAATCACGACCGCATCGGGACACGCTTCCAGCGCCTTGAACATCGGCATCGCCGAGCGGACCCCGAACTTGCGCGCGATGTAGCAGGCGGTGGTGACGACGCCGCGTCCGCCCGGATGACCGACGATCAACGGCTGCTTTCGGATCTCCGGCCGGTCGCGCTTCTCGACCGAGGCATAGAACGCGTCGCAGTCGATGTGCGCGATGCCGAGCGTTTCGAGCTCGGGGTGGGCGACGGTTCGCGCCGACCCGCACACGGTGCAGGCCGCGTCCTCACACTCGGTGATGGCGCAGCAGTCGCGGCACAGGGCTCGTTGGCCATCCGGCAAGAGATGCCTCTCACGGTTCTTCAAGTTGACCTGCAGACCAGTTCGATCGGCCCGCACGCGAAAATTGATCACGATGCATTCCAAGAACAGCGTCGTCCAGCGCCCGCTCATCGCGTACTCCTGCTGGCGAGCGAACGCCAAGTGGGTCGAGACTGCCGACAACGGAGCAACGCTGATCAAGTGCATTGCGAGGACCATGTCGCGGCGGGAATGGCGCAGTATCGGATTGAGACTGGTCGCAAGGCTGCCACGCGACAGCGGGCCAAGGCGCCACCACTCGTGTCTTGAAATCCACAAACGTCGAGTGCTGAAGCACTACATCAAGGTCGCCGTCGCGCAGGCGATAGACGTCGAATTGCTTCATTGATCGCGCCATCTCAGGGTCGATACCGTCGGCCCATTTCCGCGAGCTCTGCCAATTGCGTTCCACGCCCGGATCGCTTCACGGTTTTCGTCGCTCCAGTGACGGCGAACGCCGATGGCTCGTCGCCTCTCGCAGACGCCCTTTCCAGCAGCGCCGACAAGTCAGTGCCCGCTGCCTTGGCCTCGGCCACGAGTTCGGCATCAAGCGAGAGCTCTATGGTTTGCTTTCTGTGCATGCGCGCTCCGGTAGGGGACCGACTGCTCGGTCACTTTAGCACAAGCCTGGCCACCGCTCCCACCATCCATCTATGCAGCTCAATGATATTCTGCCGTTGCAAACCTCCTGAGAGTTCACACCTAACCCGGCCCGATCATCTTCTCCGGCCGCACGATGGCGTCGTAGTCTTCCGCGGTGATGCCCTCCTTGAGGGCTTCCTCGCGCAAGGTCGTGCCGTTCTTGTGCGCGGTCTTGGCGATCTTGGCGGCCTTGTCGTAGCCGTACTTCGGGGCAAGCGCGGTCACCAGCATCAGCGAGCGGTCGAGCGCCGCCTTGATGTTGTCCTCGCGCGCCTCGATGCCGACCACGCAGTTGTCGGTGAACGAGACGGCGGCATCGGCCAGCAACCGCACCGACTGCAGGAAGTTGTAGGCCATCACCGGGTTGAAGACGTTCAACTCGAAATGGCCCTGGCTGCCGGCGAAGGTCAGTGCCGCGTTGATTGCCGAAGATGTGCGCGCACACCATGGTCAGCGCCTCGCACTGGGTCGGGTTGACCTTGCCCGGCATGATCGACGAGCCGGGCTCGTTCTCCGGCAGCGACAGCTCGCCGAGGCCCGAGCGCGGCCCCGAGCCGAGGAAGCGGATGTCATTGGCGATCTTGAACAGCGACGCGGCGACCGTGTTGATCGCGCCGTGGCTCATCACCATGGCGTCGTGCGCGGCGAGCGCCTCGAACTTGTTCGGCGCGCTGGTGAACTTCATGCCGGTGATGGCGGCGATGCGCTCGGCGACAGCTTCCGCGAAGCCGATCGGCGCGTTGAGGCCGGTGCCGACGGCGGTGCCGCCCTGGGCAAGCTCCATCAGCGACGGCATCGTGCTCTCGATCCGGCGGATACCGTTCTCGACCTGCGCCGCGTAGCCGCCGAACTCCTGCCCGAGCGTCAACGGCGTCGCGTCCTGGGTATGCGTGCGGCCGATCTTGATGATGCGGCTCCACTTCTGCGCCTTGTCGTTGAGCGCATTGCGCAGCTTCTGCAGCGCCGGCAGCAACCGGTGGTGGATCTCCTCGGCGCAGGCGATGTGCATCGCCGTCGGGATAGGTGTCGTTCGACGACTGGCTCATGTTGACGTGGTCGTTGGGGTGGACCGGCTTCTTCGAGCCCATCACGCCGCCCAGCATCTCGATCGCGCGGTTCGAGATCACCTCGTTGGCGTTCATGTTCGACTGGGTGCCGGAGCCGGTCTGCCACACCACCAGCGGGAAATGATCGTCGAGCTTGCCTTCGATCACCTCCTGCGCCGCCTTGACGATGGTCTCGCCGAGCGTCGCGGTCGAGCTTGCCGAGCGCCATGTTGGTCTCGGCGGCCGCCCGCTTCACGATGCCGAGCGCGCGGATCACCGGTTTCGGCTGGCGCTCGGTGCCGATCTTGAAATTGCCGAGGCTGCGCTGCGCCTGGGCGCCCCAATAGCGGCTGGAGTCGACCTCGATCGGGCCGAAGGTGTCGGTTTCGGTGCGGGTTTTGGTCATGGGCTCGTCCGTCGCGGGGGTGCACTGGTGATCCTGCGCGCGGCGTAGCACGTCGGGCGGGACCACTCCAGAGGGAGTGCCCGCCCGACAGCATTGACTTTCCGACTATGCTCGCACCTGTTCGCTCTAGAGCGTGCGGATCAGGCAGCCGAGCGTCAGGATCATCTGCGCCACCAGCAGCGCCCAGAACTCGTGCCCCTGAATCAGCGGGATCTGCGCCTCGAAGAACTTCGCAACCAGCGCGCAAACGGTGAGGATAACCGACACCATGAAGGTAATGATGCCCGGTGCTGTCAGTCCCATGGTACCTGTCTCCCCAGCGGCGCGGGCGTGTGTGAGCGATTTCACGTCTAGACCCCCAAGTTCGATAAGCCAAATTCCGGCGACTCGAAGTCGTAGGTGACGCTAGCAGCGAAGCAACTGCCCGCCTATGCAGCCGGGGACACTGCCCACAGGTGATAGGGTTGCCCTTTGGCCACGATGCTGGTCGCCGCGGCCGGCGGCTTCAGTTCGACGCCGCCACGGCCCCTGCCGCATCGACCACGGCCCTTGCCGCATCGACGATGCCGGCGCCGAGGCCGCGTTTCGCCGCGGACTTGTCGGGATCGCGCGCCGTGCGGGACAGGATCGACCGGATGGTCTCGGTATCGAGCGACGGCTTCAACTCCAGCATCAGGGCGATGATTCCCGACACGTGGGCAGCCGCGAGCGATGTGCCCGACGACATCTCGTAGGCCTCCTGCGGCGCGGGCGCCAGGATGTCGACCCCGGGGGCCGCCACCGCGACATAGCTGCCGCGATTGGCCTTGTCGTAGAGCTGATCGTCGCTATCGCTCGCCGTCACCGCGATGACGCGGTCGTAGGCGGCGGGATATGCAAACGCTGCGTTGGGCCCGCCGTTGCCGGCAGCGGCAACCATGATCATGCCCCTTGCCTCGGCGCGCTCGATCGCCTCGAGCAGCAGCGGATCCTTTGGTCCGGCGAAGCTCATGTTGACGACGCGGGCGTTGTTGGCAGCGGCCCAGTCGAGACCCTTGATCAGCGACAGGGTCGTGGCCTCGGGCTTGCGCCCGCTGCGGCCTGCGAACGCGCGCACCGCCAGGACGCGCGCGTCGGGCGCCATTCCGATGATCTGCCGGTGTGCGGCGACAATGCCGGCGATCGCGGTGCCGTGCGCCTCCGCCTGCGGCTGGCCCTCGCCGACGGCATCGAAGCTGTCGACGATCGCACCGACGAGCTCGGGGTGATTGCCGTCCATGCCGGTATCGATGACGGCGACGCGGACGTTGCGCCCCATCGCGACCCGATGCGCCTCGCCGAGCCGAAGCTTCGCCGCCGCGTACTGCGGCAGCGGCGCCACCGCTGCTCTCGCGGCGCCCTGGGTGGTCTCGAACACGAAGTTCGGCTGCACCGCGACGATGCGCGGATCGGTGAGGCCCGCCTGGATGATCTGGCCGAGCACCTGCTGTCGCGAACGGTTGTCGGGGATGCGCAGGCGCACGATCTTGAGCCCCAGCAGCGGCGAGCGGTATTGCACCTCCACGTTGAGCGAGAAGCCCTGGCCGAGTGTGATCGTATCGCCGTCGCTGATGCTGTCGCTCATGCCGATGATGATTTCGCGGTCACGCGAGCGATCGAGATCGTCCACCGGCGGCACCACCGACGGCTGGCGGCTCGGCCGCGGACGCGGCGTAACGAACCGTGGCGGATCGGTCGGCATCCGCGGCACGAACGCCTGTCCGGACGGTGGCCCGACGGGTGTCACCACCGGCGCGAGCGGCCCGAACGGCGGCAGCGGCAGCACGATGATCGGCGGACGTTTCGGCCCGCGGGGCGGCTTGCCGGGCGGATACTTCGGCGGATTATCGGTCGTTCGCGGCGGAGGCGGAGGGGTAGGCTGCGGCTTCGGAGGAATATAGATCCGCGTGCTCTTGCTCTCGCCGATCTTGCTTTTGCCGACCGAGGATTCGCTCTTGCGGCTCGACTTCTTCGACTGGCCGGTGGAAGTCGTCGTGGCGGTCGATTTCTTGCCTTCGCTCGCAGCCGAGGTGCTGTTGCTGCTGCCGCCACTGGTGCTGGCGCCGGCATAGCTCGGGCTGCCGCCTTGCCACGGCTTGTCACCCCCGCGCTTCGCCGCCAACAGATCGCAGGGCGCAACCGCGACGGTGACTGCGCAGATCGACAGCGGGATATGGCGAAGCCAGTGTGGGCACCAGGTCATGGCACACTCCTGCAGCATGCGTCGTCAGACTTAACCGTCTGCAACTCAGCGCGGCGCCGGCCCGACAAAGGCGAACACATCCGCCTTGGCCTTCACCTTGGCCAACCCCGCCGGCGGGTCGGCACTGGCGCCGGTAAGCCGCAACCGGTAGACGCCGCCCGCCCTGGGGCCATCGAGGACTGTCGCCTTGAGCTCGCTCAGCGCGCTCGTCAGGGAGCTGGCGGATGCGCCCGGCTGCAACGTGACCAGCAGCTGGACTCCATCGGCGGCCGGCGTCGTTGGATCGCCCGGCGCCATATGATACGCCCCGCTCCCGGTCTTGTCTCGCACCATGAGGATGCTGATCGTCGCCGCCTGGCCTCACTTGGCCTCAGCGACGGCCTTCGCCGCATCGACGACGCCGGCACCGAGGCCACGTTTCGCCGCGGTCTTGTCGGGATCGCGCGCCGTGCGGACCAGGATTTCGCGGATCTCCTCGGTGGTCAGCGTCGGCTTGCGCTCCAGCATCAGGGCGATGATGCCGGAGATATGCGCGGCCGCCAGAGATGTCCCCGACGAGATCTCGTAGGCTGCCCGCGGCGCCGGAGCGAGAATATCTACTCCCGGCGCCGCGATCGTGATGTAGCTGCCGCGATTGGCCTGCTGGTAGACTTCGTCATCGCTGTCGGTGGCGGTCACCGCGATCACCCGCTCGTAGGCGGCCGGATAGGCCGAGGCCGCCTTCGGCCCGCCGTTGCCGGCAGCTGCGACCATCACCAGGCCACGCGATTCCGCCTGCTCGATCGCCTCCTGCAGCAACACGTCCTTCGGGCCGGCGAAGCTCATGTTGACGACGCGAGCGTTGTTGGTCGCCGCCCAGTCGAGGCCCTTGATCAGCGACAAGGTGGTCGCTTCCGGCTTGCGGCCGCCGCCGCCGGCGAAGGCGCGTATGGCCAGCACCCGGGCGTCCGGCGCCATGCCGCGGATCTGCTGGCGGGCAGCGACGATGCCGGCGATGGCGGTGCCATGCGCTTCCGCCTCAGGCTTGCCTTCGCCGATCGCATCGAAGGTGTCGCTCACCGCTTCGATCAGCTCCGGATGGCTGCTGTCCAATCCGGTATCGATGACGGCCACCCGAACGTTACGGCCGAGCGACACGCGATGGGCGGCGTTGAGCCGGACCTTTTCGGTCGAATACTGCGGCAACGGCGCCGCTGGCGAGGGCGGCACCGAAACCGCCACGGTCTGCGTCGTCTCGAACACATAGTTCGGCTGCACGGCGATGATGCGCTGATCGGTGAGGCTCGCCAGCGCGACCTGCTCTATGACCTGCGACAGCGGCCGGTTGTCCGGGATGCGCAGCCGCACCAGCTTCACGCCCAGAAGAGGCGAGCGGTACTGCACCTCGACCGTGAGTGTCAGGCCCGAGCCGATGATGATCGTGTCGCCGTCGCTGACGCCTTCGTCCATCGCAATCAGGATTTCACGATCGCGCAGGCGGCTGAAATCACCCTGTGGCGGCAATGTCGAAGGAACCCGGTGCGGCGGCAACTGGCGCTGCCGTGGCGGCAGACCGGCGCGTGGCGGATCGTTCGGAAACCGCGGCGGCAAGAATACGGTCTGCGGCGGGCTGACGAAGTTCGGCCGGACGCCGATCGGCGGCGTCGGAACGCCGGGCCGTGGCTGAGCCGGCTGCGGCGGACGGGGTGTCTGCTGCAGATTGGGATTGGGGTAGATCGGGGGCCGGTTCGCCGGCGGCTTCTTGGGCTTCGGCTCGGTCGGCGGGTACTTTTTCGCCGTTTGGGTGCGTCGCGAATTCTTGCCTGTCGAGGACGACGAGCCGCCTTTGCCTTCCTTGCTCTGCTGCTTGCCGGACGTCGAGTTGGAGCTCGAATCGGATTTCTTGCCGCCGGAATCGCCGCCGCTGCTGCTATTGTTGCTGTCGGAATTTTGTTCGAATTTCCGCCCTTCTTGGCGAAGGCTTCGGCAACGGGCATCGCGCTGAGCGCTACCGCGCACAACACCGATACGAGACGGCGCACGAGTGATCTGCGCGGCTTATCCGACGAGGCGGACATATGGCCTCCTTACCCCTAAACGAGAATGCTATTCATTGTAGCTTGGCAGCTCGGGGTGGAGGGCAAGCCCGCCACCCCGGCCATCTAACGCGCGGCTTTTGTCACGAGGACGAAGATGTCCGACCGTCCCTTGGCCCGCGCGATCGCGGCATCGGGGTTGGCCTTGTCGGCGGCGAGCCTCACCCGATAATAGCCTTCGGCCGTCGGGCCGGCGACGATCGTCCCTTTGAGCTCACGCAACGCGGTGGTCAGCGTGCCGGCAGCCACGCCTGACTGTAGCAGCACGTGCACCTCGATGCCATCGCCTGCAACCATCGGGCCGGAGGCCGTCTGGTAGCCGCCACCGGTGTCGCGCGTCATCAACGTGCCGATGGCAACCGCCTGCAGCACCAGAGAGGATAGCAGCGGCAGCACCGGCGAGGCCGAGCGTGTTCGGCGACAAACTGGTGATGAAACCCGCGATCTTCTCCCACACCGACGCCGGCGACGGGATCGATATCGACCGCGGCTGCGGCGTTGCCGCAACCTGGGCCATCAACCGGTCGAGTGCCGCGGCGCTCGGGCCTTTGATGGCCTCGTTGCCGAGGATCGCCGCATCCTGCTCCTCCCTGGCGAGCGCCACGTGGGCGGCGGTCTCGGGATGCGTCTTCGAGATAGCGGGAGACCTCGGCGGCCTCGGCGCGGGAAAGTTTGCCGGTTACAAGCCAAGGTAGCATCGCCTCGATCTCGTCCGCCTTGGGGAGCGGGGTCCCGTTCGATTGCGTTTTCATCACGGCCATCCTCGATCGACACCGGCTGCTGCGAGCAACTCGGAAAGCTTCTTGCGGGCGTAGAACATCCGCGTTTTGACGGTAGCTTCGGGTATACGCAGGATCTCTGCGACTTCCGCGACGCTACGCTCCTGATAGTAGACGAGGTCCACCACCGACTTATGGTCCGCCCCCAGCCGATCGATGCACTTGCGGATCAGCTGCGCCTTGTCGAGCTTCTGAGCAACCACATCCGGCGTATCGTCCTCGTCGGCGATCTGCGAACTCTCTTCCTCGTCGACGGCGGCGCTCTCGCGACGCTTGCGCAAGGTGCTGATTGCCTTGTTGTGGGCGATCGACAGGATCCACGTCATCGCCGACGAGCGAGCCTCGTAGCGCGACGCATTCTGCCAGACCGCGAGATAAACCTCGTTCATCACTTCCTCCGCCACCGCCTCGTTGCGCAATTGGCGTACGAGGTACCGGTAAAGCCTTACGTGCGTGGCGGCGTACAAGCGCTTGACCGCCTGCGCATCGCCCTTGGCAATCGCTGCGATCAAGATCGCCTCGGGTTCGGCCGCGGCGCCGGTCAACTCACCGGGGTGATCGATATCGTTCATTGCCACTCTGCTTCGGTAGACGCGCCATCGGCGGGGAAGGTTCAAACACCTGATTAAATCATAGTCGCGAATTCTTTCAGTCACCAGCACAAGCACCCGGTTTGCTCAATTGCGACCGGCCCAACGGCGGCGCCCGCTTTAACCTGCATCGGGCTCGCCGCGTCCCAGGTTGGTTCGGCAACAGAGCTCCTCGGCCAGCCCGGGCCGGCGCATCGGCTGTCGATATGCGATCAATATGTCGGGCGGGTGGAAAGAAAAATGACCAACCCACAGCACAGTTGCTCGACCGGTGCCGGTCACTTGAGGCATAGTCGAGCCAAAGCTTCCAGGGGGCGGACAATGACCTATGCGGTCACGGCAATGCCGGCGCGACATGAGGGCCGGGGCCGCAGCTGGTGGTGTGTGTTCCGGGCAACTACGGCAGCGATCGCCGCCCTTGCATGGGCTGCGACCACCACGGCCCACGCCCAGGACCGCGCAATTGTCCAGCGCGGCGACGCCGTGGTTACCGGGTTTGCCGGTACCGTCCCGCCGTCGGAGCCACCTGCCGACGTCCATCCGCTCGACCGGACATTCATTGACCTGCAGGGGCTGACCGCCCAAATCTTCGATCTGTCGAACCTCGGCGGCGGACCGGCGGGACAACTCGCCGACGCGCCGGTGAAGTTCCGGGCCAAGGCTGGCGAGATCGGGCACGTATTCGGCATCGCGTTCGAGGGCGACAGCGTACGGTCGACGCCGAACATCTTCCTTTCCGCCTCGTCGTTGTATGGCCTGCAGATTGTCAAGCAGGACGGAAGCGAAATGCGCCGCCTGATCAGCGGCGAGCCTGGCGCCCGCTTCATGCCGGGCCAGTTCGGTCCGGGCCGCGGCGGGCCGGGGTCGATCTACCGGGTCGACGGCAGGACCGGAGCGATCTCCCTGTTTGCCAACGTGCAGCATGAGGGCCGCGCCAACAGCGGTCCCGGTCTCGGCAATCTCGCCTACGATCCGCGCTCCAGGCAACTGTTCGTCTCCGACCTCGAGACCGGCCTTATCCATCGCTTCTCGATGGACGGACGGGAGCGCGACACCTTCGATCACGGCACCGACGGCCGCCGCCGGGCGGGGATGGCGCCGGTTCCCTATGATCCTGCCGGGCGGGTCGGCATCGAGAGCCCGGCGTTCAATGCCGAGGACGCCTCGAGCTGGGGATATGCGCCCAAGGCCCGCATGACGTTCGGCCTCGCCGTGCAGAACGGGCGGCTTTACTACTCGGTCGGGGAAGGGCCACAGATCTGGTCGGTGTCGATCGATGCCGACGGCGATTTCGGGCAGGACGCCCGTCTCGAGATCGAGGTGAAGGACACGCCCTCGGCCGAAGTCGTAACCGCCATAAAGTTCGACGGCCGCGGCTATATGTATATCGCCCAGCGCGGCGAGTTCTCGGGCTCCTACGATTACCAGCTGTTCGCGAAGCCGCAGACGTCGGTCGTCCTGCGCTACCAGTGGGACGGGCAGCAGCGCCGCTGGAGCGAGGCGCCCGACGAATATGCGATCGGCCTGCCGCCCGAGCATCGGGCGACGGTCGGCGGCATCGCGCTCAACTACGGCTACGACCGCAATGGCCGTATCGACTACGGCGCCTGCCGGCAAACGCTTTGGACGACCGGAGAGCACCTGCGCGAGGGCGAGGACGTGAAGCGGGTCTCGACCGGCGGCCCGCGCCTCGTGCACGGCCTGCAGGGCAACTACAAATCGAAGGTCCGGCCGGCCAACGAGCCGCCCTATGAATCCTGGTTCGTCGACTACGACGGCAAGTTCGAGGATGGCGAGATCAACGGCCATCTCGGCAACGTAGGCATCTTCGATCCGTGCGAGAGCGTCGAGCGGGTCGAGGCGATGGAGATTCCGACCGCCGCCCCCGGCGAGCCCAATCTCGTCATCGAGAAGCAGTGCTTCTCGGTCGGATTCGGCGCTCGCGTGCGCTGCCTGATTACGGTGCGCAACACCGGCGGCTCGCTGCCGGTCGACGACATCGTCATCATCGAGGACACGCGCGTCCTGCACGGCCCGCATGCCGGTCGCCCGGTGGTGATCGCCGAGTTCCGCGAGGACCGGCCGGGTTGGATCTGCACCCCGACCGGCGCCGCCGAATTCAGCTGCCGCCTGGCCGCCGCCGATCTGCCGGCCGGCGCGTTCCGCAGCTTCGAGGTCTGGCTCGACACCCGCATCCTGCTGATCGACGGCGACTTCGGTTTCCTCAACTGCGCCATCCTGCGCCACCCGAACGGCGCCGGGCGCGCGTGCCACGAGGGCGGTACCGATATCGTGGTCGAGAAGACCGGCCCGGCGGTGTGCCAGCCGGGCGGCATCTGCCGCTACGGGCTCACGGTGCGCAACAACGGTTCGCAGCCGTTCGCGGGGGATCTGCTGCTGTCCGATCAGATGACCAGCGGCGGCGGCAGCTTCAGCGCCCCGATCACCTCGATCTCGCCGGCTCTCGGTTGTTCGCCGGAGCCGACGCAGGTGCCGTTCAATTGCATCGCCAACGTCTCCCTTGCGGCCGGTGAAAGCCGGACGACCTGGATCGAGGTACAGATTCCTGGCGGGCCCGGCGGCTTCGTGATCGAGAACTGCTTCGGCGTGACCGACACCTGGGTGGTGTCCGACAACGATCTGCGCAACCGGCTGTTCAAGCGGACCAAGACCGGACCCACGGTGGATACCGGCTTCTTCAGCTGCGTGCGCACGCGCATTCCGTGGGACCGACAGCCCGAGGTGCCTTTCATACCGGCACCGCCGGGAGGCTCGGGCTTCATCCCGACCGATCCGGTATGCTGGAACGGCCAGATCCCGCTGCCGGGCGGCCGCTGCGCCTGCCCCGGCAATACCCGATGGGACCCGGAGCTCGGCGGCTGCCGCCGGCCACCGCAACATGTCTGCTTCGATCCGGTCCGCACCATGTCGAACGGCCAGTGCTGCCCGTGGGGCACCCGGTGGGACAGCGCGTCATGGTCGTGCCTCCGGCCGCCGGTGCATCATTGCCAGGATCCGGCGCGGCGCATGCCGAACGGCGACTGCTGCCCAGGCGGCAGCCACTACTATTGGGAGACCAAGTCTTGCCGGCCGCCGATAAGCACCTGCGCGAACGGCCGGCCGCCGCTGCCGAACGGCCTGTGCGGCTGCCCTATCGGCACGCGATGGGACCCGATCACGCGGTCGTGCGGCAAGCCGGGCGAGCACACCGGCGGCACGTGCCCGGACGGCTCGCCGAAAGGTTGGGGCGGCAAGTGCTCTTGCCCGGCGGGCTCGGTGTGGACCATCGCCACCCAGAGCTGCCACAAGCGGGAGGTCACGCCGACCTGCACGGGTAACACAGTCTACAATTTCCAAACCAAGCACTGCGAGCCCAAGGGCACAACGACGCCGCGCTGCCCGCTCAACCAGCCGATCTACAATCCGGTGACGAAGCGGTGCGAACGGGCGGGCGGGCCCGTTACGACCTGCGCTGGCGGCATGGTCTGGATCGACGGCAAGTGCCAGCTTCCGAAGGGCGACTGCAAGCCGGGCTTCGTCAAGACGCCGAGCGGCGCCTGCCTGCCGAAGTCGGTCGTGGAGCGGTGCCCCACCGGGCAGGTCAAGCAGGCCGATGGCAGCTGCAAGCCGCTGCTGAAGAAGATCGAGCCGAAAGTGATCCCGAAGAAGATCGAGCCGAAGGTGATCCCAAAGAAGATCGAGCCGAAAAAGATCGAGCCAAAGAAGGTCGAGACCAAGAAGGTCGAGACTAAGAAGGTCGAACCCAAGAAGATCGAGAAGAAGACCGAGTTGAAGAAGGTGCAGGTGCCGAAGAAGGAGCCGGCCAAGAAGAAGGAAGTACCCAAGAAGACGCCTACGACCGACGCCCAGAAGAAGCAGCCGTAGGTCCCGGCACAAGCTGTCATTCGCACGGCAGGCGGAGCGATCCGCCTGCCGTGTTCGTTGCGCGAACCTGTTCTGCATTGCGCAGGCGCTGGCCTGCGACGGGGTTCCATGTACAGTCGGGGCGAGCTCAAACCACAATCGTAGTCTTCAAGGGAGAGACCCCATGGCCCAGAACAAGGTCGCGCTGATCACCGGCGCCGGCTCCGGCATCGGCCGCGCTTCGGCGCTGGCCCTGCAGGCCGACGGCTTCGACGTCGTGCTCGCCGGGCGGCGCGCCGCCGAGCTCGACGGCACCGCGGCGCTGGCGAAGGCCGGCGGCGGCCGGATGCTGGCGGTGCCGACCGACGTCACCGACCCGAAGCAGGTCGTAGCCCTGTTCGCCAAGACCAAGCAGTCGTTCGGCCGCCTCGACGTGCTGTTCAACAACGCCGGCATGGGCCTGCCCGCCGGCCCGATGGAGGAGATCCCGCTCGAAAAGTGGAAGCAGGTCGTGGATCTCAATCTGACCGCTTGCTTCCAGTGCGCGCAGGAAGCGATCAAGATCATGAAATCGCAGACGCCGAGAGGCGGCCGCATCATCAACAACGGCTCGATCTCGGCGCACGCCCCGCGACCGATGTCGGTCGCCTACACCGCGACCAAGCACGCGATCACCGGCCTCACCAAATGCATCTCGCTCGATGGCCGCGCCCACGACATCGCCTGCAGCCAGATCGACGTCGGCAACGCCGACACGGCGATGGGCGGGCGCATGAAGGCCGGGGTGCCGCAGGCCAACGGGCAGATTGCGCCCGAGGCCGTGATGGACGTCGCGCACGTCGGCAGCGCCGTGCGCTACATGGCGAGCCTGCCGATCGATGCCAACGTGCAGTTCATGACGATCATGGCCACCAAGATGCCGTTCGTGGGCCGCGGTTGAATTGCCTGGGATGCGGCCGCCGACGCCAGCGCCGAGCCGCGCGGCGGCCTCACCCTTTCGACAGGCTGATCGATACCCCCCGCAGCGCGGTGCCGCTGGTGTTGATCGACACCTGTTGGGTCGCGCTGCCGAACGACACCGACATCGAGCCGCTGAGACCGCCGCCGCTGATCGATACCGCGAGGCTGCCAGGGCTCGCCCGCCCAGCGACATTGCCGGTGACGTTGAACGTCTGCTCCTCCCAGCTGCCGGTGACCCGCCCGCCATTCGAGGTGAGGACGCTGCGCAGGTTGATGGTGAAGCTCGACGAGGCGCAGCGCAGCGCGATGCCGACGCCTGTCCCGCCATCCCTCGGGGTGTAGTATGCCCGGCATTGGATGCGTTCGGTCTTGCCGCCCTCCAGCCGCACCTGCCCGTTGCCGATCCAGGTCCCGCTCAGGCTGGCGAACGGCGCATCGGCGCGCTGCGCCAGCGCCGGTCCGGCGGCCGCGGCGGTGAGCCCGGCCATCGATACCAGCACTGCGATGCAGTGAGAACGTAAACAGAACACAGCAACCCCCGGGCGGCGAAGCAGTACGGCTACCGGTAAATTAAGGTGGTAACTTGAAAGCTTAACGGCAAGGCGGGAGTCGGTCGCGAGCGGGCGTCCGTCGGTGGCGTGGCGAACGCGGGGATGCTGGAAATCGGCATGTAGTCTCGGCGCGACAACGCCGCCCCGGATTGCTCCGAGGCGGCGTCGCAATGGAAACGATTACACCATCGAGCTCGTCAGGCGAGCTCGATCTGGCCGGCCTGCTTGCCGCGGCCTTTGCGGTCGTCCTCGAGCACGAAGCTGACCTTGTCGCCTTCGTTCAAGGCGCGGATGCCGGCGCGCTCCAGGGCGGTGGCGTGCACGAACACGTCCTTGGAGCCGTCGGCGGGTTGAATGAAGCCATAGCCCTTGGCGCCGTTGAAAAACTTCACGGTACCGGTGATGCGAGACATGTGGAACGTCCTTTCCGAAACGAGATGCGCGTGGAGTGGAAGCCAATAGGGTGGGGCGCACGCACGGCCCACCGGGATCTCAAGACTTCGGAAAAGACATGGGCAGACAGTCGTAGTCGCGCGAGACTTTGAGCCGAGGCAGTTGAGGGTGCGCACCAGCATGGCACGTACCGGCATCGATTACATGGACTGATGCTGTGACCATTGCAAGGCTGTTTCAGGCGGTCTGGCCACAAAGACGCGCAGCGGCCCGCTCCCGCCCGATGAACGGCAGCAGCAGCTTGAGCTCAGGCCCGGCTTCCCGGCCGGTCAGCGCCAGTCGCAGCGGGTGGAACAGGTCTCGCCCCTTGGCTCCGGTGGCCTTCTTGACCTGCCCGATCCACTGGTCCCACGTCGCCGTGCTCCACGGCTCGGGCGGCAGCACGGCAGCGGCGGCGGTACAGAAGCCGGCGTTCTCGATCGCCGGCGCGATCGGGTGGTCGACGATGTCCCACCAGGTCTTGGCGTCCGCCACGCGCTGCACGTTGCTGCGCACGGCGAGCCAGAACGCCTCGCTGCCGCCGACACCCATCGCGGCGAGGCGCGGCGCCACCGTTTTGTAGTCGGTGGCGTGCAGCAGCTTGGCATTGAGGGCGAGCAGATCCTCGGTATCGAAGCGGCCGGGCGCACGGCTGATCTTCGACAGGTCGAACGGTTCGGCGAGGGCCGCCAGCGACGGATAGATCTCGATCGCGTCCGAGGTGCCGACGAGCGCGGCGTGGCACGCAACCGCCATCGGCTCGATGCCATCCTCGCGCATTCCCGCGATCGACAGTGCACCGAGCCGCTTCGACAGCGCCTGGCCGTCGCGGCCGACCAGCAGGCTGTGATGCGCGAACGCCGGGACTTCGGCGCCGAGCGCCTCGAAGATCTGGATCTGCACGCCGGTGTTGGTGACATGGTCCTCGCCGCGCACGATGTGGGTGACACCGAAGTCCTGATCGTCGACGACGCTGGTGAAGGTATAAAGGCAGGTGCCATCGGCCCGGATCAGCACCGGGTCGGACAGCGAGCCGACGTCGACGGCCTGGTCGCCGCGCACCAGATCGAGCCACGAAACGAGCGTCGGTACCGGCTTCAGCGCATCGGAGGCATCGGTGTTGGCAAGGCGGAACCGCCAATGCGGCTTGCGTCCCTCCGCTTCGAACGCGGCGCGCTCCGCCTCGGTGTGGCGCAGGCCGGCGCGGTCGTAGATCGGCGGCAGGCCACGCGCCAGCTGGCGCTTGCGGCGCCGGTCGAGCTCGTCCTCGGCCTCGTAGCAAGGGTAGAGCCGGCCGGATGCCCGAAGCAGCGCGGCGACCTCGGCATAGCGTGCCGCACGCAGCGACTGGCGCTCTTCGCGGGCCCAGGTCAGGCCGAGCCAGGTGAGGTCGCGACGGATCGCCTCGACGTGCTCCTCCTTCGAACGCTCGATATCGGTATCGTCGAGGCGCAGGATGAAGGTGCCGCCATGCTTGGCGGCCAGCAGCCAGTTGAGAATGGCGGTGCGGATGTTGCCGATGTGCAGCAGCCCGGTCGGGCTGGGCGCAAATCGCACCACGGGTCTCACGGCGGTCGGCATTGCGGTAATCCTTGCAAATCGGGCAGGGCCGACCCGTTAGCACGAACCAGGCCGATCCATGAACAGGGCAGCGGCGAATGCCCGCTCACTTGCGCTTCTTCATCCATGGCTTGTCGTAGTCGCCGGCCATGATGCAGCCCTTCGGCCGGATCGCGCCGACGATGTCGGCGAGACCGAATTGGCTGATCTGCGCCTGCACCTGCGGTCCATGCTTGTAGGCGATCGGGCTCTCCGATACGTCCGGCCGGTCGTAGAAGAACCGCACGTCGAGGCCGGCGGTCTGCTCGTCGACCATCGCCCGCGAGCGCTCGATGAACTGGTCCGGCGGCAAGCCATGCAGCCCAGCCTCGCGCAACAGCGCGGTGCGGCTCTTGTTGCGGCCGGCGCCGTGCGGCGAGAAGCTCGCGTACCGGGTGTTGTCGCGGCCGAGCGTCAGCAGGATCGGCTGCGCCATGTTGAGCGGGATCAGCCCGAGCAGCGGATGGCCGTCCGCGTCCTTCCATGCCGGCGTCGCGCCCTTGCCGTGGTAGAAGAGGCCGTCGCCGCGCTGCCACACGAAGTTGTGCTCGTTGCCGAATTCCGCAAGGCGAGCGATGCCGAGCCTGGCGAGCGTGCGTTCGTGGACCAGCTGATGGTTGCGCTTCGTCCAGCGCGCCACGTACTGCAGCGCCTGCCAATAGGCGGCCCCCTCCTCGCTGTCGGGGTCGAGCCAGGCCTGCTGCTGCGGCGTTTCCGGCGACACCCTGGCGACGTGCTTCACCGCCTCGGCGAGGCCGCGCTTGTAGACCTGCGCGCCGAGGTCGCGGCTGCCGTGGTGCGTAACGAGCACGTCGACGCGCGCGTGATCGCCCAGCGCCGCGACCAGCGCGGCCTGGCCGTTCGCGCTCAGCATCGACTTCAGATGCGGCGTCACCGTCATCGCGCCGAGGTAGGCGAAATGATTGCCGTCGCCCTGGTCCGCGAGCTGCGCCTTCGCGCGGCCGGCAAGCCCGCTCAGGAACGGATTGCGCGTCTCCTCGATCTCGTCGGTGATGGGATCGCGCACCTGCTCCTCGGGCGCGCGGCCGCCCGGCCCGAACCGCGTCGACGCGGCGAGCGCATCCATGAAGTCGCCAGTCGCCGTGCCGGACGGGAACACCGTCGCGTACATCGAGCAGCAGATGTCGGCGGAGTGGAACGCCGGGTGGATCGCGCGCGAGGCGACCGCGCCGCCGACCGGGATCGTCCCGGTCGCGGCACCCGACGGACACGCGTCCGGCATGATCGCGCCAGCCTCGATCATCGGACAGCGCATCAAGTCTGCCATGTGCTTGCGCACCGCCTCGATGTTGGCCTCGTCCTCGGCGGTCTCGGCCGCGATCGCCTCGCCGAACGGGCGCGAGGCGACGCGCTCGATGATTGCCGGCGCCGGGAACGCTGCGACGATTTCCTCCCGGATCTCGTCGATGGTGCGTCCTGCCGCGGCAAGCTCGCGGGCGCGCGCCAGCGCGTCCTTGAATGCCCGGCCGGGTTTCAAGCCCCAGCCGAGCAGCAGGTTGCCATCGATCGCGACCGTCATTGCGTCGCACCCCTTCAGATCAGGCCACGGCCTCCGGCGACCGCGGATATGTCGCGATCCGCCGCCGCCAGGTTCACCGTCGCCTCCATCCGGGCCCGACGCAAGGCCGCGACACCGTGCTTCCATTCGCTGCGGCTCAGCTCGAGGAAATCGGTTTCGAGCGTGCCACGCACCTTGGTCTCGGACGGACCGGTGCGAACGACCTCGAAGCCGTTCTTCTCCAGCACCCGCCGCGATGCCGGATTGACGATCCGGCAGGAGGCCGCGATCAGCTCGATGCCGGTATGAGTGAACAGCATCCGCACTAAGCTGCCCACGGCCTCGGTGGCGAGCCCGCGGCCGTGATGGGCGGGATCGAGCAGGTAGCCGATGGATGCCGCGCCCTCGGCGGGGGGACCGCTGCCGATCGTCCCGATCAGAGTGTCGGGATCGCCCTTGCGGGTTATGGCCAATATCAGCGACAGGCCGTCCCGGTTGAGGCACCGCGCCGCCGCGATGCGCCGGCCTGCCTCACCCTCCGGCAGCGGATGCGGCCAGGTCGAGGTCATCTCGGCGACGCTCGCCACGCCGGCGATGCGCTGCAGCGCCGGTGCGTCCGCGAGGCGCGGCCAGCGCAGCCACAGTCTCGGCGTCTCGACGCGGAACACCTCGTCCCTGGTGACCCAGGGGAACGCTTCGGGTGCTGCTTCGTTCAGTTGGGCGTTCATCGCTATTCCTCCGATCGCGGAGCCTGAAAACAAACGAGGACGGTGGTCTCCCACCGTCCTCGGGTCCGTCGAGCTGGAGGTGAAGCTGGCCCCACGATGTGGGTGATGCTGGCTTCGGTTCCGCGGTATCCTGGCGCCGTGGCCGGGTCCTGCTCGCCGTCTCGAGGTCTCCGGGAGACCTGAAGGCGGGAGCGACTGGCCCTTCCGCCTTACTCTGCTGCTTCGACTTTCACCGGATCTACCGAGATGTAGACGCGGCCGTTGCGTTTGGTGGCGAACGATACGGTGCCCTCGGCTACCGCAAAGATCGTGTGGTCGGTCCCCATGCCGACGTTACGGCCGGGATGCCATTGCGTGCCGCGTTGACGACATAGAATGTTGCCCGGGATCACGCGCTCACCGCCGAACTTCTTGACGCCAAGACGGCGTCCTGCGGTATCGCGACCATTGCGGGACGAGCCGCCTGCCTTTTTATGTGCCATAGTTTCAGTACCTTATTCGAATGACGTGGCCGTGACGGTCGTTACTGGTCAAGCCGATGCCGCAGCGGCGCGGTCGACCTCGGCACGTGGCGGCTTGCCGGCCAGCAGCTCCTGGGCCTGCTCGACCCACTCGCCGCTGGCGATATGGCCGCCGAAATGCCCGGTCGCCTCCAGCGCCTCTACGTTCTGCTTCCTCATAGCCGCGATCTGCCAAAGATGGAAGATGCCGGCCTTGTTCAGCGCCTCGGCGTACTTCGGTCCGACGCCGCCGATCAGCGAGAGATCATCGCCCCTGCCGCCTTCCGGCGCCTTCAACTGCTCGAACGAACGGCCCTGGCCGCGAAACGCGCGCGGCACGACGCCGACGCCAGTCGGCTGCTTCGAGCCCGACTGACCGCTGGCCAGCACTTCCAGGATGCGCACCCGCGTCAGATCCTGGCGGTGGCCCTTCTTGCGGCGCGAGTTCTTGCGGCGGCGCTTCTTGAAATTGATCAGCTTGGGACCGCGGCCCTGCTCGAGGATCTCGGCGGTGACCGAGGCGCCCGAAACGACCGGCTTGCCGACGGTGATAGCGCCGTTGTCGCCCAGCATGAGCACTTCGCCGAACTTCAGCAGCGAGCCCGGCTCGCCATCCAGCTTCTCGACCTCGAGGACTTCGTCGGCGGCGACGCGGTATTGCTTGCCGCCTGTCTTGATGACAGCGTACATAGTTGAATTCCCATCGTTCTACCGCGCCCTGTGGCGCCGCGGACGATAAGGTCCACGGTCTTCCAAGGCATCCGACTGAAGGATGCGAGCCTCGGGCAGCGCTCGTTGCGCGGGCACATGACGCGCTCGCGTTCGGGCGGGGTTATCGTGGAGTTCGGGCGGGAAGTCAACGAAAATGGCACCGCGATCGCCCAGTCTTGGGACGTTCACGCAGCTTGCGGCGCGCGCTCCACCAGACGGACGATGTCGGCCATGATGTCGTTGATCTGGAAGTCCTTGGGCGTGTAGACGCCGGCGACCCCCATCGTCTTCAGCGCCCGGGCGTCCTCGGGCGGGATGATGCCGCCGACCACTACCGGGACATCGCCCAGGCCCTCGGCGCGCATGCGCTCCATGACGTCCTTCACCAGCGCCAGGTGCGAGCCGGACAGGATCGACAGGCCGACCACGTGCACGCTCTCGTCGAGCGCGGCGCGGACGATCTGCGCGGGAGTGAGGCGGATGCCCTCGTAGACGACCTCCATGCCGCTGTCGCGCGCGCGCACCGCGATCTGCTCGGCGCCATTGGAATGGCCGTCGAGGCCCGGCTTGCCGACAAGGATCTTCAGCCGCCGGCCCAGCGCCCGCGAAACGGATTCGACCTGCCCGCGCACCGCCGCCAGCCCTTCGTTGGTGACGGTGGCGGCGCGGCCAATGCCGGTTGGCGCGCGATACTCGCCGAACACCCGGCGCAGGGTCGTGCCCCACTCGCCGGTGGTGACGCCGGCCTTGGCCGCCGCGATCGACGGCTCCATGATGTTGCGGCCGTCGCGCGCCGCCGCCTCGAGATCGGCCAGCGCCGTGGCGACCGCCGCAGCGTCGCGCCTCGCACGCCACGCCTTCAGCTTTTCGACCTGCTCCGCCTCGAGCGCCGGGTCGACCACCTCGATCGCGCCCTCGCCGGCCGACAGCGGCGACGCCTCGGTCTCGACCCAGCGATTGACGCCGACCACCACTTGCGCGCCGCTCTCGATGCCGCGCAGCCGCTCGGCGTTGCTCTCGACGAGGCGGCGCTTCATGTACTCGATCGCCGCCACCGCGCCGCCCATGCCCTCGATCACGGCGAGCTCGGCACGCGCCTCTCCCTTCAGGGACTCGACCTTGCGCTCGATCTCGGCCGAGCCGTCGAAAATGTCGCCGTATTGGAGCAGGTCGGTCTCGTAGGCGAGCACCTGCTGCATCCGGAGCGACCACTGCTGGTCCCAAGGGCGCGGCAGGCCCAGCGCCTCGTTCCAGGCCGGCAATTGAACCGCGCGGGCCCGCGCCCGCTTCGACAGCGTGACGGCCAGCATTTCGATTAGGATGCGATAGACGTTGTTCTCCGGCTGCTGCTCGGTGAGCCCCAGCGAGTTGACTTGCACGCCGTAGCGGAACAGCCGATGCTTCGGATCGGCCACGCCGTAGCGCTGTTGGCAGATCTCGTCCCACAGGTCGACGAACGCGCGCATCTTGCAGATCTCGGTGATGAACCTGAGACCCGCATTGACGAAGAACGAGACGCGGCCGACCACCGCGCCGAACGCCTCGGGCTTCACCGCGCCGGACGCTTTCACCGCGTCGAGCACCGCGATGCCGGTTGCGAGCGCGTAGGCCAGCTCCTGCACCGAGGTCGCGCCGGCTTCCTGCAGGTGGTAGGAGCACACGTTGGTCGGATTCCAGCGCGGCACCTCGACGCAACTGAACACCACCGTATCCTTGATCAGCCGCAGCGACGGCTCCGGCGGGAACACGTAGGTGCCGCGGGACAGGTACTCCTTGATGATGTCGTTCTGGATGGTGCCGGTCAGCTTGTCGCGCGGAACGCCCTGCTCGTCGGCGACGGCGACGTAGAGGGCGAACAGCCACGCGGCGGTGGCGTTGATCGTCATCGACGTATTCATCTGCCCGAGCGGGATCTCGGCCAGCAGCTCGCGCATGTCGCCGATGTGGGCGACCGGCACGCCGACCTTGCCGACCTCGCCGCCGGCAAGCTCATGGTCGCTGTCGTAGCCGGTCTGGGTCGGCAGATCGAATGCGATCGACAGGCCGGTCTGGCCCTTGGCGAGATTGCGCCGGTACAGCGCATTCGACTTCGCCGCCGTCGAATGGCCGGCATAGGTGCGGAACAGCCAGGGCTGATCGCGCTGCGGCGCAGCGTCTGATTTCTCGGCCTTTGCCGGCGCGGGCTCGGAGCGCATGGTTCACCCTTGTTCGCAACTGCGATATGGTGACCATAATCGAAATCGATGGACTGTGAATACGCCCTTCGCACGGCACGGCCGGCAATCGCGCGATGGGGCCAAGGTGCCCAGGGGCCGGGCCGGCGCTATTCCTTGTCGTGCATTAGCTCGGGATGTCTGCCGAATGCGTCGTGAAGCAGCATTGCGATACGGACCATCGCGACGATCACGATCACCGCCACGCTCATGCCGATTCCGGTCGTCAGGACCAGGGCGGGGCCCTTCTCCAGGCGCGCGACGACGGTCGTATCCTGCAGCAGCGCGTGCGAGGCGAGCGCTCCGAGCAGCAGCAGCGGGCTGCTCGCCTCGGCCAGCCACGCGATCGGCATCATCGAGCGCATGATCAGGAAGCCCAGCGCGCAGACCAGCAGGACGAGGCACAGGCTCGTGAACTCGACGTCGAATATCATCATCAGGAACTCGTACACGTTACCGTCTCCAGTCGGTCGAATTGCTGCCGCCGTGACCGTCCCGGTCACCGCAACTTCCCCGGCCCAGCCAAATTAGGCACTTCGTATTAAAGCCCCGTTTAGGATGGCCGTCTGCCGACGCGGCGGCGCGTCCATCGCACACCAACGTTAAGAATTCGCTTGAAAAACCACTACAAATGTGAGCGATCATGTTGCGTTGCAATATGTCCGGCCACGAACGCTGTCCGACATAGTGAGGGAGGTGTGCCGCCATGTCGAACTCATCCGCTGCCAGGAAAGACGCCGCTCCGGCCGCCGGCTACAGCGCGCCCGTGAAGGATCTCTACGAGGTCGGCGAGATCCCGCCGCTCGGCCATGTGCCGAAGAGCATGTATGCCTGGACCATTCGCAAGGAGCGGCACGGCAGCCCCGACACCGCGATGCAGGTCGAGGTGGTGCCGACCTGGGAGCTCGACAGCCACGACGTGCTGGTCCTCGTGATGGCCGCCGGCGTCAACTACAACGGCGTCTGGGCGGCGCTCGGCAAGCCGATCTCTCCCTTCGACGGCCACAAGGCGCCGTTCCACATCGCCGGCTCGGATGCCGCCGGCATCGTCTGGGCGGTCGGCGGCAAGGTCAAGCGCTGGAAGGTCGGTGACGAGGTCGTGGTTCATTGCAACCAGGACGACGGCGACGACGAGGAGTGCAACGGCGGCGATCCGATGTTCTCCTCCTCGCAGCGGATCTGGGGATACGAGACGCCGGACGGGTCGTTCGCGCAATTCGCCCGCGTGCAGGACCGCCAGCTGATGGAGCGCCCGAAGCATCTCACCTGGGAGGAGAGCGCCTGCTACATCCTGGTGCTTGCCACCGCCTACCGGATGCTGTTCGGACATCGCCCGCATGTGCTGCGGCCCGGTCACAATGTGCTGGTGTGGGGCGCCTCGGGCGGCCTCGGCTCGATGGCGGTGCAGCTTGTCGCCGCGGCCGGCGCCAACGCCATCGGCGTGGTGTCCGAAGACGACAAGCGCGATTTCGTCATGCAACTCGGCGCCCGCGGCGTGATCAACCGCAAGAATTTCAATTGCTGGGGCGAAATGCCGGACATCGGCACGCCCGAGTACGGCAACTGGTTCAAGGAGGCGCGCAAGTTCGGCGCCGCCATCTGGGAGACCACCGGCAAGGGCAACAACGTCGACTTCGTGTTCGAGCACCCGGGCGCCTCGACATTCCCGGTGTCGGTGTTCGTCGTGAAGCGCGGCGGCATGGTGGTGATCTGCGCCGGCACCACCGGCTACAAGCTGACGATGGACGCCCGCTACCTGTGGATGCACCAGAAGCGCGTGCAGGGCTCGCACTTCGCCAACCTGCTGCAGGCGGCGCAAGCCAACAAGCTCGTCGTCGAGCGCCGCGTCGATCCCTGCATGTCGGAGGTGTTCCCCTGGCTGCATATTCCCAAGGCGCACGTGCGCATGCTCAAGAACGAGCACAAGCCGGGCAACATGGCGGTGCTGGTATCGAGCCAGAAGACCGGCCTGCGTACGTTCGGCGACGTGCTCGAGGAAAGCCAGAAGCGGTTCGGCTGAACGGGCCCTCCGGCGCCGCTTGATCTCGCCTGCGAAGCCCCCTATGGGTGCGGCCCGCGGATCATTTGCGACAGGCGGAAGGTGCGATGGCGACCAGCGTGACGTTCGAGATCGATGATGCGACCGAGTGGCTCGAGGCGTTCGAGTCCGATGGGCTCAACTCCGTGCAGTCGGCCCTCGACACGCTGCTCGAGATGGATGCCGGCGACTACATCGAGGCGACCGACGCCGCTCACGGTCTCGCCGCCGCCGAGATGGTCGCCGCGGCCCGCGACGACGACACCTCGCGGCTGCCCAAGTCCGCGCTGGCGGCGTTCAAGGAGCACAAGGGCGACATCGAGGATGCCGATCTGGCGGCTTCGGCGCGCAAGGTCGTTGCCCGCATCCTGAAGCATTCGGAGCTGAAGGACGAGGCCGAGGCCGGCGACGACGCCGAAGCCTGGAGCGACGACGTGCGCGAGCTGCTGGAGCGGCTGAAGGGCTAGAGGTTTTCCGACCGAGATTTACCCGGTCGAAACTTTCGCGCTGGCCCGGACCTCCCCAGTGACGTCATTCCCGCGCTGGCGGGAACCCAGGCAGGTTTCAGAAAAGACTGGTCTCGCAATAACCACGCGCCTTCGGCAGCTCTCGAGGTCGCCAGTAGCCAACAACTCGCCGAGGCTTGTCTGGGTTCCCGCCGGCGCGGGAATGACGGATGGCGGGGGCGGGATGGGTGCGCTCCCCCTCAATCGGAAAGACTCCGGTCGCCGCCGCTCTGCGCGGCGATGACGAGAAATTGGAACACGCGACGATCAGCATCCACGTTCCGCCAAGAGACGATCAGCCTCATCATTGCTGGTTCCGGTGTGCAATCGATGCCAGGCACCATCTGTTTGGATTGTGCACACTCCCTCAACTGCCTTCCCGGGCGAGCGCGAGTAGCGCGAGACCCGGGATCGCGTCCAAGGAATTGGGCGCTCGGATCGCCACTGTCCAGGACCGCTGACGACGCGACCCCGGCTCTCCGCGCTGTCGCGCTGCGGCCGGGGAGGCAAGATCATGGTTCGGTGGCCGTCGAACTTAGCGCCGCCGCTCTGCGCCGCCATGTCGAGAAATTGGAACACGCGACGATCAGCATCCACGGTCCGCCAAGAGACGATCAGCCTCATCATTGCTGGTTCCGGTGTGCAATCGATGCCAGGCTGACGCCAGGCGCCATCTGCTTGGATTGTACATACTCCCTCAACTGCCTTCCCGGGCGAGCGCGAGTAGCGCGAGACCCGGGATCGCGTCCAAGGAATTGGGCGCTCGGATCGCCATATTGCCTAATCGCCATCGACGCGGCCCCGGCTCTCCGCGCTGTCGCGCTGCGGCCGGGGAGGCAAGATTATGGGTCGGTGGCCGTCGAACTTAGCGGTTTTCCGACCGAGATTGAATCGGTCGAAACTTTCGCGCTGGCGCCAACCTCCCCGGTGACGTCATTCCCGCGCAGGCGGGAACCCAGTCAGGCTTCGGAAAAGACTGGTCTCGCAGTGACCATGCGCCTTCGGCAACTCTCGAGGCCGCCAGTAGCCAAGGACTCGCTGAGGCTTGTCTGGGTTCCCTGAGTTCACAAACGAAGTGCAACACTTCCTTCATGGGGTGTTGCAATGGGAAGAACCTATGTCCAGCTCTCATTTGAGGACCGGTGTGAGATTGCCAGACGTAAAGCCGAAGGCCAGTCGGTCCGCAAAATCGCGACAGCTCTGGGTCGCCCGCCATCGACGATCGCTCGCGAGGTGAAGCGCAATTCCGGCCGCAAGGTCGGATACAAGCCGGAGTACGCCAATGAGCAGACCAAGGCGCGGCGCTGGACAGGCTCTAAGCTCGCGCGGAACGCCGAACTGCACGCCGACGTTTTCAGGCAACTCGCACGCGGCGTCTCGCCCGAGCAGATCGCTGGGCGCATGGTCCGCGAAAACGCCGCCGAGAGGGTCAGTCACGAGACCATCTACCGCTTCATCTACGCCGAAATCGCACGCACCAAAGACTTCGCCTGGCGCCACTTCCTGCCGCGCGCCAAAAGCAAACGCGGCATCCGAGGTGGCCGCGGCGGAAGCCCTGCGAGTTTCATCCAAGCCCGTGTTTCCATACACAACCGCGATCCCGAAGCGCTCGATAGGTGCAGCGCCGGACACTGGGAAGCCGATCTCGTCAGCTTCGCCAAATACGGACAGTTCGTGCTCACGTTGCACGAGCGGAACTCGCGCATCCTGCTCGCCACACGGCCCGACAACAAAACCGCAGACCTCATCGCCGAGCATCTTCTTCGCTTGTTCCAAATGGTCCCGAACGGCCTCCGAAAGACCCTCACCTTCGACAACGGAACCGAGTTCGCAAGACACTTCCTTCTCCACCCGACCGGACTTCAAACCTACTTCTGCGATCCGCATGCCCCTTGGCAAAAAGGCGGTATCGAAAACGCTCACGGACGATTGCGCCGCTTTCTGCCCCGCAAGACAGATCTCGAAACCATCTCGCCAGGCCACTTCCACCGCATCCTCACTGCCTACAACTCAACGCCCCGAAAGTGCCTTGACTTCCAGACCCCAGCCGAGGTCTTTCTCGACCAAGTGTTGCACTTCAAATGTGAATCCACCTTCCCGCCTGCGCGGGAATGACGGATGGCGGGAGGCGGGATGGGTGCGCTCCACCTCAATCGGAAAGACTCTAATGTCCCGATCGCGAAGTTCGCTTCATTCGCATGGCTATCGGACGAACTTCGCGATCGATAGGGACACTAGCAAATCCAAGCTTCTAGTGTGGCCTATGATTTCGAAGTCCGCACTGGAGTTTGCCGCAAGTATGAAGCGGACTTCGAAATCGCCACACTAGCGGCGAGGTCAGCTCGTCATCTTGCGATCTGGCACCCCGGCAATTCCGCCGGGCGCTCTTATACGCCGGACAGCGCGCCGCCATCCTGCCGCATCTTCTTGATCTCCATGATGCCCCGGTTGATCTCGGCACCGAGCATCACGATCATGGCGGTCAGCTGGAAGTAGATCAGCGAGCTCATCAGCTGGGTCAGAGCCCCGTAGAAGCGGGCATAGTTGTTGATCTCGAGCCAGCGCGAGAACAGGCCGGCGAGCAGCATCCACAGGATCGTCGACGCGACGATGCCCGGCATCACCTCGCCGAGCGACCGCCTGCCGCCGGCAAGCCACAGATGGTAGGCGAGCAGCTGCAGGACGATGACCAGGACCGCGATCCCGTACCGGAACAGGAACATGAACCAGCTCTGCCCGAGCAGGAAGCTGATGCCGACCCATTCGAACCGGTCGGCGAGCGCCGGGCCGATCAGCACCGCCCACGCCATGGTCAGCATGGCGATCGCGCCGACGAACACGAATAGCGCGCTGCGCCCGAGGCAGAACAGGTAGCTGCGCGTCTCGACAGCGCGGTAGGCGGTGTTGAGCGCCGCCCGCAGCGCCTCGACGCTGCTGGTCGCAAAGAACAGCGCGACGCCGGCGCTCGCCGTCATCAGCCCGATGCGGCTCTGCCCCATGACCGCCATCACCTCCGGCGCCAGGGCTTCCGCGACGCCTTTGGGAAACACGGTGAACAGCTGGGCCACCGCCGAGTTCGCCAGCGATTGGCCGCCGAGCACACCGGCCAGCGCGCCGAGGAAGATGCAGAACGGGAACAACGACAGGATGAACGAATAGGCCACCGATCCCGCCATCGCGAAACCGCTCTGCTCGAACAGCTCATAAAGTGCATTCCAGATCGTGCTCAGCCGCCGCATGGGAACTCCACTGCCGTCGTATTGCGCGCGACTTGTAGCCACCGCGCCGATTGCCGTCGAGTGATCGTCGCGCACCCGGGGACCCGCGCGAAGTGCTCGGCGATTTCCACCTCGCTGGTTCGTGGACAGCGGGCCGGGCAGACGTTTAATCTGGGCCTGGCGGGGATTACTGCCCGATTCGGGAGCGTTTCCAGGATGCGAAGGGAAATCACCGATTCGTTGTCGGTCCTCGAAGGCGAGCTGGAGCGCCTCGAGCGCCTTTTCACGCAGTTGTCGGCGAGCGACGAGCAATCGGCCCGGCACGTCGGCGAAGCCCGCGATCTGGCCAGTCGGGCGCATGCGGAATTGACCACGGCCGTTCGGCTCTACGAGGCGCACCAACCGGCGGCAACCGCGCCAGCGCGGCTGGGCGACCGGATCGTGCTGATCGAGACGCGGACGATCTCGGAGACATTCCGTACCAAGGTCAAACTCAAGACTATCGAGGCGACCGCGCCGCCGGAAACGGCCGCCGCTCCTGCCGCCCCGGCGGCGCCGCGTGGCGACGACCTGACCCGCATTCGCGGCATCGATGCAAGCCTCGCGGAGCGGCTCGCCCGGCACGACGTCACGACATTCGCGACGATCGCCGCGTGGGGACAAGACGACGTCCGCCGGATCAGCGCCGCGCTCGATCTTGGCCGCCAGATCTCGCGGCAGAACTGGATCGAGCAGGCGGCGCTGCTCGCCGGGGCGGCGGCGAGGCCGGCAGCCTCGACACCCGCATCCGCAACTGCCGCCGATCGATCGGTCGGTGCGGCCCCGCCGGCGATGGAAGCCGCGCCGCCACCGGCAGAGGCCGACGCCGCGGTCACCGAACCGGTGCCGCCGGATCGGCTGCAACTGATCCGTGGCATTGATGCAGCCGTCGCGGCGGCGTTGCACGACAACGGGGTCAGCCGGTGGTCGCAAATCGCCGGTTGGCGTCGCGCCGATATCGAGCGGCTGTCCGGCAAACTCGGCCTCGGCGCACGCATCGCCAGGCAAGGCTGGATCGAGCAGGCGGCGATGCTCGCGTCCGGCCGGATGTCGCACCACGCGACGCGGCTGGCCGCCGGCGACTACGACTGCATCGTGCCATCTCCCGCGGTCGAGATGCTGGCCGAGCCTGAGTTCGTGGACTGGCAGGCAGCGCGCTCGCTCGCGCCGTCGGAAGCGCCGCCGAAGTCGATTGTTGCGGCGCCGGCGACCGAAGACGAGCCGCAGCAGGAAATGCCCGACGAAGCCCTGGTGCTGATCGAGGTCCCGGCCGATGCCCGGCCACCGGCGCCGCGAAGCCATGCCATGCCGCCGATTGCCGCCAACGATACGCACGCGGATGTGCATGCCGCATCGATCGACCGCATTTCTGATCTCGAGGCGGAAATGGCCGTGTTCGTTTCGACCCTGCTCGCCGCGAACGACGCGCCGGTCGAGCCGGTGCCGGCCACCGCGCTGCCGGCGCTGGAGAAGGCGCTCGCGGCTCGCCATAGCACGCTGCACATCGAGGACGAGGAGTTCCCCGAGCTACACATCGACGAAGCCGACGTCGTGATCGTGGCCCGCCCGGCAGCCAAAGCCCCGTCGCCGGCCGAATCCCACCACCCGAGCGAACTCGACGCGAAGCCTGCTGTCACGCCTGCGGCACACCGCTCCGATCGGCGATATCGACTCGCGAACCTATGCCGCCTATCGCGACCAGGTCGACGAGGCGACCGTCGAGATCATCAAGCCCAGCGCCGGGGAGGGCAGCTGAGCCGGGTGCCGGCGAAAGAGCAAAGAACCATTGTGTGCCGTCACGAACCGGTTATGCTGCGATGCAGCAATCCATTTTCTCGAGGACGCAATGGCCGTGGCAAACCGCGCGACGAACGAAGCCGCAATCGACCATCGAGCCGTGATCGACGCCGCCGATCGCATACTGCTGATCGCCAAGGCCGCGGTCGCGCAGAAGGTTCGCGAGACCGGCGGCCATGACGCAGTGCAGCACGCGACCCACGGCTTTGCATGGCTCGCGACCACGGTCGAGGCCATGCGGCAACTGGCGGCCTGGGCCGATCGGCTGGGCGCCGCCGGCCAGCTGCACGAGACCGAGCGACTGATCCGCGACATCGGCATGGCGGAGTATGCCGCGCAGATCGCCGGCGGCATCCCGATGAGCCAGGTCGAGACGATACGCCTGGCGGCGCTCGGCGTGCCCCTCGCCGAGGCCCGCCGGTTCGAGGATGTGGCCGCAGCGGTGGTAGCGGCCGGCAGCAGCGACCAGGCCAAGGCGCGGCTCGCCGCCATCATCGCCGGCAACCCCGATGCGGTCACCTACGGCGATACCGGCCTCGACGAGACGCACAGCGCCATGCGGACCGAGATGAACCGGTTCTGCAAGGCCGAGGTGACGCCCAATGCCCACCAGTGGCATCTGGACAACGCCTACATCCCGCTCGAGGTGATCGGCAAGCTTGCCGAGCTCGGCGTGTTCGGCGTGTCGATGCCGGACGAATGGGGCGGGCTCGGCCTCGGCAAGGAGGCGATGTGCGTCGTCTCCGAGGAGCTGTCGCGCGGCTATATCGGCGTCGGCTCGCTCGGCACGCGCTCGGAGATTGCGGGCGAGTTGATCCTCGCCAACGGCACGCCGGAGCAGAAGGCGAAATATCTGCCGGCGATCGCTTCCGGCGCGATCCTGCCGACGGCCGTGTTCACCGAGCCCAACACCGGCTCCGATCTTGCTTCCCTCAAGACCCGCGCCGTCCGCCAGGGCGACAAGTACCTCGTCACCGGCCAGAAGACCTGGATCACGCATCCGGTCCGCGCCGACCTGATGACGCTCCTGGTGCGGACCAACCCCGACGAGAAAGGCTACAAGGGCCTGTCGATGCTGCTCGCCGAGAAGCCGCGCGGCACCGATGCCGACCCGTTCCCGGCCAAGGGCATGACCGGTGGCGAGATCGAGGTGCTTGGCTACCGCGGCATGAAGGAGTTCGAGATCTCGTTCGATAATTTCGAGGTGCCGGCGAGCCAGCTCCTCGGCGGCGTCGAGGGCCAGGGCTTCAAGCAGCTGATGGCGACGTTCGAGGCCGCCCGCATCCAGACCGCGGCCCGCGCCGTCGGCGTCGCCCAGTGCGCGATGGACCTGGCGCTCGGCTATGCCCGCGACCGCGTGCAGTTCGGCCAGCCGATCTTCGCGTTCCCCCGCGTCGCCAACAAGATCGTGATGATGGCGGTCGAGACCATGATCGCGCGCCAGATCACCTACCATGCCGCCCGCGAGAAGGATGCCGGCCGGCGCTGCGATCTCGAGGCCGGCATGGCCAAGCTGCTCGCCGCCCGCATCGCCTGGGCGGCGGCCGACAACGCATTGCAGATCCACGGCGGCAATGGCTTCGCGCTCGAGTATCCGGTGAGCCGCGTATTGTGCGATGCCCGCATCCTGAATATTTTCGAAGGTGCCGCCGAGATCCAGGCGCAGGTGATCGCGCGGCGGCTGCTGGAGGGCGGGAATTGAACCACTCTTTTCGTCATGGCCGCGGCGGCGGCCATCGACGGCAACGGGCCGCATTTTCGAGCCACGAACAATAATCCGACGTCAAATATTGCAACGTGCCCGCGGCTGGCATGACAAAATCGTTTGTGCACGGTAACGTTGAAAAGATCGAACTGCATTCAAATCCGGCGCGACATTGCAGCCGTCGCTCGGCACACTCGCTGAACTGCGCGCGGCCACCCGGATCATCCGTGAGCGCAACAGCATCGGCGGAGTTGCAGCAGATTGCCGCTGTTGACCTCGGTCAATGAGCCGGCGGGCCGCATGGAATAGCCTTCCAAGAGGCGGAGGCCCCTATGAAACTCACGCTTCATTCAGCTGTCGCGCTTTTTTTCAGCCTTGTCGTGTCCATTCCGAGCACTGCCAATGCCCAGCAGGTTGAACGACCGGGCGTAGTCGAGTCCGTCAAGATCGCCGTCGACGCATACATCTACGGCTACCCGCTCGTCACTTTCGACACAGTCCGCCAGCAACAGACGAACGTGGCGTCGCCCGACGCAGAGCATGCGCCGATGGGCCAGCTCATCAAGATGCGCACCTATCCAGCGGTCGACAATCACTGCTGCGCGGCGCCCAACGCGGACACGCTCTACACGATGGCCTGGCTCGATGTGAGCAAGGAGCCCTACGTCTTCGGCATCCCCGAGATGGGCAAGCGCTACTACATCATGCCGATGCTCGACGGCTACTCTGAAGTGTTCTTCGTCGCGAGCGCACCGTTGACGGGCGGTGGACCTCAGACCTATGCGATCACCGGACCAGGCTGGTCAGGTCAATTGCCGGCTGGAGTGAAGCAGGTCAAATCTCCCACCGGCATGGTGTGGGTGCTGGGGCGGATCTACAGCGATGGCACGGACGCGGACTACAAGGCCGTGCACGCCCTTCAGGATAAGTTTTCCGTCGCTCCGCTCAGCGCCTACGGCACGGACTACAAGCCTCCGGCCTCGGTCGTCGATCCGAAGATCGACATGAAGACCGCCGTCCGCAAGCAGGTGAACGCGCTCGATATCGAGACCTACTTCAATCGGCTCGCGGCATTGATGGTTACGAACCCGCCGGCGCCGGAGGATGCCCCGATCGTCCAGCGCATGGCCCAGATCGGCGTGGTGCCCGGTCAGAGCTTCGATCCAGGCAAGCTCGGCTTCCTCGATCGTGAAGCGCTCCGTACAGTGCCGAAGCTCGCGCTGCTGGAAATGGGGCTGCACTTGAAGCGCCAACCGACCACCGCCGGCTGGCTGTATTTCACGAAGGGCGTCGGCAACTGGGGCACCGACTACCTTCTCCGCGGCATGGGCAATCTGCTCGGGCCAGGCTGGAACCGGCCGCAGGATGCGGTCTATCCGCTGTCGCAGAAAGATGCCGAAGGACACGACTACGACGGAGCGAAATACAAATACGTAATTCGGTTCGAGAAGGGTCAGCTGCCTCCGGCAAGCGCGTTCTGGTCGTTGACCATGTACGACCCCGACTTCTTCTTCGTGCCGAACGCGATCAACCGCTATGAGCTCAGCCAACGCAACAAGTTCGCGACTGGAAGCGACGGATCGATCGAGCTCTACCTGCAAGCGGAACCCCCGGGGGAGGACAGGGAGGCCAATTGGCTGCCGGCCCCGAAGGGCAAGTTCTCCCTGGTGATGCGTCTCTACGATCCAGCAGTCACGGCGCCATCAATTCTGGACGGGAGCTGGACGCCGCCGGGCGTGAAGCGGATGAACCAGTGAGCCGAAGCATGGGAGCCCGATGACTTGCCCTTGAGCGACAGCGACGGGACGCCGCGCGCGAGACAAGTTCGAACTGACAGCGAAATCGCCTCGCGTAAGGCGAGTGCAAGCTGTGATCTTGGATGGTTTTTGGATGGAGAGCGAACGATGAAGAAGATCGCGTCAGTGCTGGGTATCGCCTTTCTGGCGGTAGCGAGCCCGGCAAGCGCCCAGGAGCGATTGATCGAGGGGCTGCGCATCGCCAGGGCGTGTGCCGGCGATGTTGAGCGGTTGTGCAAGGGCGTAGTTCCCGGCGGCGGACGCATCAAGGCGTGCGTCAAGGAGAAGATGAACCAGCTCTCGCCTCCCTGTCTCGACACCATCCTGAAGACGCTTGCCGCGCACATGGAGCGGCAACCCGACTACGCGGCGAAGGCGGCGGTGAAGCGGTTCAGCGGCCTGCGCGGGATCCAATACTGCGAAGTGTTCCTGATCACCGTCGACCCAGCCAACGACAGCCTGGCAGCGGACTTCTTCAATACGACGGGACTGAACAATTCCAATCCCAAGGATACCTGCCCCGCCGCCATGTGGGCCAAGGTCAATCCCGAGCAGTTGAAGGAGAAGCACAAGGTTCTGGGCGTCTTCAAGAATGGCCCCAGGGGCTGGGTGATGGACTGGATCGAGCTGCCTGCCGGCGAGGTCCAGACGTTCGACGGACTTCACGCTCGATGGATGGGCCACGTCGAGCTGCCCAAGGGCGTGGAGCTGGGCAAGAAGGGCTCGACAGCGTACAAGCCGACGCAGGTGCACCGGAAGTCAACGATGACTTTCGAGAAGGGCAAGCCGGTCTTCATCCTGGATGACCCGGAAGGCACGCCGTGGGTCATGCAGGCCTTTTCGAAGATTGTCGATCCGAACCTGACCTACGAGCAGCTCGCCGACCTGGCGACCAAGCTGAAGCCGCCCGCCGGCTGGAAGTACCGCGTCGCCAAGCTCGATCGGGATCTCACGATCCGCGCCGTCAACGGCGTCGCCCACATCGTCCAGGACGAGCTCGAGAACACCTATGACCAGTGCTTCTCGACCGCCTGCACTTACAAGCCTTAGCCGCGATGAACCGCAATTTGGGGAGACTACGACAACGAACGAGTCACTCAAGTCAGTTGGCCCGACGCCTGACAGCGCAAGCGGCCCGTCGCATTCGACATGACGGCAGCCGCGTCGTTGGACATGGGACCGCATAGTCGTTTGCGTAATCGCTGCCGAACGGGTACAAGGTCGCATCGTTTTTGACCAGATTTTCCGGCCATCATCCCAAGCAATCTGGATGCGTGCGCAGACGATCTACAAAATTCGATCGAAGAATGTGGCGATGCGCAAGTGTCCGCCAGCAATCAGTATCATCAGAGAATAGGGAATATCATGCAAGTTGGCACAGTCAAATTCTACAATGACCAAAAGGGCTATGGCTTCATCCAGCCGGAAGACGGCAGCAAGGACGTGTTCGTCCACGCGACCGCGCTCGAGCGCGCCGGCATGCGCGCGCTGAACGAGGGTCAGAAGGTCTCGTTCGACACCGCGGCCGACAGCCGTTCCGGCAAGATCTCGGTCAATAACATCCAGGCTGTCTGACAACAGCGCGTGCCGTCGTTCGGCACAGAATGCAAAGCCGTCCCCTTCGTGGACGGCTTTTTCCGTTTAGAGTCTTTCCGGTTCTATTGGATGCGACATTTCCCTCTCCCCCAAGCGCATTTTGCGCGCAGGGGGAGAGGGTCAGGGAGAGGGGCCGCTGCTTGCTCCGAAGCAGCCAGGTGTACTTGATCGCGCCGGTTGCAATTGGCGCTGAGCGAGCGGCCGCCCCTCTCCCTCGGCCGGCAAAATAAGCCGGCCTCTGCCCTCTCCCCCGAAGAGGCGGGGGAGAGGGCGTGAGCGGCCCTCGAACCTCCGCAATTCCATCTGGATCTGAAAGACTCTAGGGGTGGAGTTGCGGGAAGCCGGTCGCAGGTGATCGCGCGACGACGGCTGACGGGCGACCTGCCTCACCCCCGGCGCAACGTCAACGCCACCCCGGCGGTGGTGACCAGCATGCCGGCGACCTGGACGCCGGTCATCGTCTCGCCGAACAGCAGGTAGGCTTCGACCGCGACGGCGAGCGGCACCAGGTAGATCAGCGCCGCCACCTTCGACACCGCGCCCGCCCGGATCATCATCAGGTAGAGCCCGCCGGCGCCGATCGACAGCACCAGCACCGACCAGGCCATCACGCCGATCGTGACCGGGTTCCACTCCACGCGAAGGCCCTCGGTCAGGATGGCGAAGGGGAGGGTCGCGGCGAGCCCGGTCAGAAGCTGGATCGGCGTCAGCGCCCGCAGGTCGACAGCGGCGAGGAACCGCTTCTGGTGGATCGAGGCGAGCGTGAACGTGATCATGCCGAGCACGTTGAACGCCAGCGCGCCCGAGACCTCGGCCATATCCGCCGGCGCAACAGTCGCCAGCTTCGGCTGCAACACCAGCGCGATACCGGCGGTGCTCAAGGCGATGCCGATCCATTGCAGCCGGCTGACCCGTTCGCCCAGGAACGCCGACGCGAGTATCGCGGTCAGCAGCGGCTGGATCGACGCGATCAGCCCCGACACTCCGGCCGGCACGCCGTGGGCAATCGCATACCAGACGCCGGCGAAGTAGAACGCGACGGCGAGGATGCCCGACAGCACCATGTGGGCAAACTCGGCCGCCGTTCGCGGCCAGCGGGCTCCCGACACCCAGGCGAATGTCAGCAGCACCGCCGCTGCCAGGGCGAAGCGCACCGACAGGAACGTCAGCGGCTCGGCGTAGGGCGCGACAGCACGTGCCACGATCCAGCCGGTCGACCACAGGAAGACGAAGATGGCCGGCGCGACGCGAAGCAGCGCGGAAGAAGGCATCGACATGGGCGTCGCACGGTGACCACAGGGCGGCGGGATGAGGCGGGGCTCGCGATCGGGCTAGTCGTCGGCGAGGCGGTGATTCTGCACGCCCAGCGGCGACAGCTTCGGACGCACGCTCGAGATCACGCCCGAGTTGACGCCGGCCCAGCCGATCTCGCCCGACAGCCGCCCGTACTCGATCTTCGGGCAGCGGTTCATCACCACCTTGAGCCCGGCGGCCTCGGCCTCGGCCGCCGCAATGTCGTTGCGCACACCAAGCTGCATCCAGATCACCTTGAGCCCAAGGTGGTCCTTGAGCCGGATCGCCTCGCGGGTGATCTCGAGCGCCGCCTCGGCATTGCGGAAGATGTCGACCATCTCGATCGGCGCCGGCACGTCCGCCAGGGTCGCGACTACCTGCTGGCCGAGGATCTGCTGACCGGCGAGCGTGGGATTGACCGGAACGATGCGATAGCCCTTGCCGAGCAGGTACTTCATCGCGAAGTAGCTCGGCCGGTTGGTGCCCGCGCTGGCGCCGACCATGGCGATCGATTTGACCCGCAGCGCACCGGCAACGTAGTCGTCACTGTAGCTGTCGTGATTCATTTGTCGGCGCTCCTTGCCTCGCGCTGCGGCCGCGGCCGATCCGATCATCTCTCGGCGGTACGAATGCCCGCCGGTCGGCCACCTGTTCCGGCCCGCTGCCGGAAGTCATAGTCGACCAGACCGGCCTAGGCGAGCCCCGCGCGCGAGCGGTCAGGCATTCCCGGCCAGCGCCTCGAGAGCGGCCCCATCGTAACGGAACATGATCTTGTCCTGACGACAGCCGCCAAGGCTCTCATAAAGAGCGCGGGCGCCGGCATTGTCGCTGTCGGTGGTGAGATCGATGCGGCCGATCCCCCGGGCGATGGCGAATGCCGCCAGCTCTCGCATCATGGCGCGCGCGTAGCCTCGGCCGCGAAGGTTCTCGGGCACGAACAGGTCCTTGAGAAACAGCACGCCCTGGTGCCGATAGCCGGGCCTGAGGACGGCAAAGCACGCAAGCGCCACCGGCTCGTCGCCCTCGAGTGCGAGCAGGAAGCGTGTGCCTTCCTGCTGGCGGATCGTTTCCTCCACCATCGCCACGGCGGCCGCCGCGCCGCGGGTGTTGCCCGCCCCGCGGTAGTGAGCGTCCATCGCGTCGATCAGACGGGCAACGGCTGGCGCATCGTCCACCCTGGCGATGCGGAACGTCGGCGGCATGCAGCGGGCTCCTTGATGCGAAACGGCCCCGCGCGGATGCTCGCACGGGGCCGTCTCGCAGACTTGACTGGCTTCAGGTCGGCTGCGGCTCCAGGCTGCCGGCACCGGGCTCCTCGCGGGGCGGCCGGGTCTTCCCGGCGGTCGGCACCGCCGATCCGGTCGGACCCTTGGTGTCGTCGGGATCGACCCGGACGATCGCCCGGCCTTCCATCAGGTTCTTGATCTCGTCGCCCGACAGCGTCTCGTACTCGAGCAGCGCCCGCGCCACCGCTTCGAGCTCCGCCCGCTTCTCGGTCAGAATGTGCCGCGCCTCCTCGTAGCCCTGGCTGACGAGGCGGCGGACCTCGGCGTCGATCTTCTGCGCCGTCGCCTCCGACACGTTCTGCTGCCGGCCCATCGACATGCCGAGGAACACTTCCTCCTGATTGTCGCCGTACATGACGGTGCCGAGGTCGTCCGAGTAGCCGAGCCGCGTCACCATCGCCCGCGCGATCTGGGTCGCCTGCTGGATGTCGCCGGCGGCGCCCGAGGTTATGTTCTCCTTGCCGAACACCAGCTCCTCGGCGACGCGGCCGCCCATCGCCACCGTCAGCTGCGACGTGTATTCGATGAACTTCATCGAGTAGCGGTCGCCCTCGGGCAGGAACTTCACCATGCCGAGCGCCCGCCCGCGCGGGATGATCGTCGCCTTGTGCACCGGCACGCCCTTCGGCACGCTCATGCCGACGACGGCGTGACCGGCCTCGTGGTAGGCGGTGAGCGTCTTCTCCTCCTCGGACATCACCATCGACTTGCGCTCGGCGCCCATCATCACCTTGTCCTTGGCGTCCTCGAGCTCCGCCATGGTGACGATGCGCTTGTTGCGGCGCGCGGCGAGCAGGGCGGCCTCGTTGACGAGGTTGGCGAGATCGGCGCCGGAGAACCCCGGCGTGCCGCGGGCGATGATCCGCGCATCGACGTCGGGCGCCAGCGGCACCTTCTTCATGTGCACCTTCAGGATCTTCTCGCGGCCGCCGACGTCGGGGTTGGGCACGACGATCTGGCGATCGAAGCGGCCGGGACGCAGCAGCGCCGGGTCGAGCACGTCCGGACGATTGGTCGCGGCGATGATGATGATGCCTTCATTGGCCTCGAAGCCATCCATCTCGACCAGCAGCTGGTTGAGCGTCTGCTCGCGCTCGTCGTTGCCGCCGCCGAGGCCGGCGCCGCGATGGCGGCCGACCGCGTCGATCTCGTCGATGAAGATGATGCAGGGCGCGTTCTTCTTCGCCTGCTCGAACATGTCGCGGACACGGCTGGCGCCGACGCCGACGAACATCTCGACGAAATCGGAGCCGGAAATGGTGAAGAACGGCACGTTGGCCTCGCCGGCGACGGCGCGGGCGATCAGCGTCTTGCCGGTCCCCGGCGGGCCGACCAGCAGCGCGCCGCGCGGGATTCGCCCACCCAGCCGCTGGAACTTCTGCGGATCGCGCAGAAACTCGACGATCTCCACCAGGTCGCTTTTCGCTTCCTCGACGCCGGCGACGTCGTCGAACGTGACGCGGCCGTGGCGCTCGGTCAGAAGCTTGGCCTTCGATTTGCCGAAGCCCATGGCGCGGCCCGAGCCCGACTGCATCTGTCGCATGAAGAAGATCCACACCGCGATCAGCAACAGCATCGGGAACCACGAGATCAGCACCGACAGCAGCGGCGAGTTATCCTCGTCGATGGGGCGGGCCTGGATCTTGATGTTCTTCTGCCGAAGTCGCTCGACGAGGCCGGGATCCTCCGGCGCATAGGTGCTGAACGCCTGCGAGTTCTCGACGAACTTGCCGGAGATCCTATTGCCCTGGATGACCACCTCGGCGACCGAGCGCTGCTCGACGGCGTTCAGGAATTCGGAATAGGGGATGTCGTTGCCGCGCCGGCTTTGCGCCGGATTCTGGAACAGATTGAACAATGCGACCAGCAGCAGGGCAATGAATACCCAGATCGCGAAGTTGCGGAAATTCGAGTTCATCGTGTTCCCTTCTGGGGACGTGGCAGCAACGGGCGGCCCCGCCCGGCAACCGCTTAGCCTCTGGCCGCCCATGCGGCAGAGCCCGGTGTACCGGAAACATAGGCGTGTGCAGGATGTTTGCCAAGTTCACCGGGTAACGAATTGGCGACAGTGCAGGTGATTGTCCTACCCTGCGGCAGAACCGATGGCTAAATCGTTTCCAAACCGCAATCGCTGCCATGCTGCCAGCGCAGAGCGGCCTGGTGCTGGGACGGCCACCGGCAAACCACATCGCCGCTTTCCTGCCCCCACAGCAGGCTCATGCCGGCATCAGTCGAAACGGCCGGCAATCCGGCGACGGCGAGCCGCGGCAGCCCGTCTGGGCGGCCCTTCGCCATTGCCGGGTCGCACGGGCCGACCCGCACCGCGACCGGCGCCGACGCCGCAAGGCTCACGTAGAACCGGCGGTCCCAGAATACGCCAGCTCCCGGTTGCAGCAGCAGCGACGGCAGCGGTGTGCGCCGCGTCTCGCGGAACAGCGACAGGACGCGACCCCGGCCGGAGTCGTCACGGATGTCGACGATAGAGCCGCCCAGGGTCAGCCGCCCCGATGCGCCGGCGCCTGGCGACAACACCCGCTCGGCGAGCGCTTCGATCTGGGACAATTGCGCACCGGATGCCTCGCCGCCGAACACATCGAGCAGCCGGGACAGAATTCGCACCACATCGGAAATCAGCCAATCAGGCCCACACGGCAGCCTGAACTCGCCAAACGCACCGCCGTGATCGCTGACGTGGGCGGCGGCGATCGATCGGGCACGCGCGTGCAGTGCCGCTCGCTCCTGATCGAGCCGCCGCGCCGACCGGGCGATGTTCTCCGGCGTCAAGCCCAGGTCCGACAGCTCGCCCTGCGCGCGCCGCAGCCGCACCCGCTCGAAGCGGATATCGGCGTTGCTCGGATCGTCCCGCCAGCCGACGTGCCGAGCCCGCAGCGTCGCAACGAGGCGGCCTTTCGGAACCGCCAGCAGCGGCCGGCGCAGACGGATCTGCACCTCCCGCACCGGCGCCTCCAACCGCAGAACCGTGCGATGATCGACCGGCCGCATGGCGCTCAAGCCTTCGACACCGCTGCCGCGTGCCAGCCGCATCAGGACCGTCTCGGCCTGGTCCTCCAGATGATGCGCGAGCAGCAGGTCGCGGCGCTGATCGTCAGCCGCGAGCCGCCCGAGCAGCAGATCGTAGCGGGCGCGCCGCGCCGCGTCCTGGATGCCGGAGGCCGGCTTCGCCCCGACCCAGGCAAGCGTCTCGTGCGGGAAACCCAGATCCCGCGCCGCGCCGGCCACGAACAGGGCTTCCTCGGCACTCGCCGGCCGCAGGCCATGATCGACGGTGAGAATCAGGGGCGGAGGGTGCGCGGCACCACCGCCTTGTTGCCGCCAGGCCGCGACGAGGTGCATCAGCGCCATGCTGTCGACGCCCCCGGACACGGCGATCGCCAGCGGCCGGTCCAGATCCGCCATCAGGGCCGCCGCCTCCTGTGAGCCGATCGGCCTGAAGGCGCTTGTCACCGCATTCGATCCGAGGTCAAGGACACCCGATCCGCCGCCGCTCGCTGTCGGCGCGCGCGCGAATGTTCTGCGGCGCGTTGGGGAACCGCGTATTGAGCTCGCCGTATGACGTGCAGGCGGCATCCTTCTGGCCCAGCCGGTCGAGCGACATGGCGAGCTTCAACAGGCTGTCGGGCGCCTTGGCGCTGCGCGCGTAGGTCTGGTAGCCCTTCAGGAACGCTCCTGCCGCCTGCTTGTACTGACCGCGCACGAAATGCGATTCACCCAGCCAGTACTGGGCGTTGCCTGCCAGCGGATCGCTTGGATGAGTGGCCAGGAAATCCGCGAAGGCGGCTTCGGCGGCGCCATAGTTCTGCTGCAGCAGGTAGCCGTAGGCCGTCTCGTAGAGCTGCTTGGAATTGCCCACGTCGCCGGCCGGGACCGCCGCCGGCTGCGGCCGCGCCTGCTCGGAGCTGATGAGGCCGCCGATCGGGTCGCCGGAGCTCGGCGTCACGGTGGTCGAACCGAAGCCGCCGCTGGCGCGCGGCTCGGTCGCCGGCACCGTCGAGCGGAACGGTGCCACGGCCGGCGCCGGCGCCGGCGCCGCGGCGGTTCGCGTCTCGCCCGGATCGGGTGCGGCCGAACGGCGGGAATTGAGCTGCCGAACCTGATCGGTCAGTTGCTCGACCTGAGCCAGCAGTGCGCGCAGCTGGATTTCGAGCCCGTCCACCCTGGCCGCTACACCGCCCGGATCGCCGCCGCCCGCGGCAATGGCCGGGCTCCTCGGCGCCGCGACCGGCGATGCCGTGCCGGTGGTCCGTGCCAGTGATTCGAGCGTGCCGATCGTCACTTGCAGATCGACCAGCTGCTCCTCGAGTTGCTCGACACGGGCGCGCAGCGGATTTTCGGCGGCGGGCGCTGCGGACTTCTCCACCGCTGCTGCCGGTGCCGCCGCCTTGCCGCCCTTGGTGGCGGCCTTGGCAGCCGGCCCCGGCTGCACCGGTGGCAGCTGCTGCGCTGATGCCGGCCCGCTCGCGGCCAATAGTATCGCCGCCGTCGCGACCGCACCAAACCACCGTGAAAACTGCATTCCAACCACCTCCGGGACGGATTGTCCGTCCCCCGATCCCGCTCCGGAAGCCTGCTGCCTGGCATCACGTCCGAGATGCCATGATAGCCGAGGCGCGCGACGCTCCGATAGGAGCGCTATTGAGCATTTCTGTGACGCAGATACCCAAGGCTTGGTTGGTTCGCGCGCGCCTGTCAATCGCGCGCCTCAACGCGGCGTAAGTTGTGCGGCGGCCGTGTCGCCGACCACAGTGACGGCGCGACGATTCTGGCTGGCGCAGCTCTCGTCCGAGCAGATCGCGACGCGGCGGGAGGCACCATACGCGACGATACGAATGCGCTCCGGCGCGACCCCTTCCTCGATCAGGCGGGCGCGAACTGCCGTTGCCCGCGCGCCCGACAGCGCCATGGCCGCGCTGGCGGTGCCCGGATCGTCGGCGTGGCCCTCGATGACGACCGGGCGGTCGCGTTCCTGAACCAGCCAGACCGCCTGCGCCGCGAGCGCCTTGCGCGCACGCGCGCCCAGCTCGGCGCTGCCTTCGCTGAAGAAAACCAAGTCGCCAGCGGTGTTGCGCAGATCCTCCTGGGCGGTCCGTGCAAATCCCGAGGCCGGGCGGATCGTCGTGCGCCAGCCGCCCGAAATAGCGGTGGCAGGCTTCGGCGAGGCCTCGATCGGCGCGCCTAGATAGCTGACCGGACCGACAGCCTGTTGCGTCGCCGGCGCCTGCATCGCCGCATAGATGGCAGCCAGGTCGCGGCGCGCGCGAAATGCCGCCTCGCTGTCCGGAAAGCCTGCAACCAGCCGTTCCAGCTGGCGCTGGCCTGCTGTCGTCTCGCCGTTCCGCAGAAGGTCCCTCGCGGCCTCGTAGAGGCGGGCCGCATCCTGGGCGTTGCCAGCAGGCGCCACGGTCCCGACCCGGGATACGCCGAGCAGCACCTCACGCGAGCCGGTCTGGCCCTGCGCGCCCGCGCCAACCAGCAAGATGGCCAACAGAACTGCGCTTGAAGTCAGCCGACCGGTTAACACGTGCAACCCCGCAAATGACCATGCCATTCACGGGGCCGATAATCCGCCGCAACTGGGGCGGAACTTTGGTCAATCGAGGCGGAATGCGGCGCGATTTTGCCGTTTCGGCCGTATCGTTATTGGCCGGCTTGCGCGGTGCGATTGTTGAGTACGGTCTGCGCCCGCCGGTTCTGCGACCAGCACGAGATGTCGTTGCAGACCGCGACCGGCCGCTCCTTGCCGAACGAGATCGTCCGGATGCGCTGAGCGCCAACACCGTTGCGGGCGAGGAAGTCGCGCACGTTCTGCGCGCGCTTGGCGCCGAGCGCGATATTGTACTCGCGGGTGCCGCGCTCGTCGGCATGGCCCTCGATCGTGATCGAGTATTGCGCGTACTGTTGCAGCCAGCGCGCCTGGCTGGTCAGCGTCTGTTGCGCCTCCGGCGTCAGGTCGGTGGCGTCGGTCGAGAAGTAGACGATATCGCCGACGTTCTGGGCGAAGTCGCGCTGCGAGCCGGGAGTCGCCGGTCCGCGCCCGTTGAGCTGGGCACTGTCGGGCTGCAATTCCTTGTTCGCGCACGCAGTGAGCGAAGCGATGACCATCAGAGCCGCAGCCATGCGTACAAGGCGGGCCATCCGGTTCGAGGTATCCATCACTCAGATCCTTCCATCCATCTCACCACGTTCTGGCGTCGACTGCGTCCCAGAATGCGGCTCGCGAGGCCTACATGACGGCCACGTAACGCAGCGATTGTACGGAAATGTGGCCGATGGCATCGAGGGCCAACGAAATTACCTCGCCGTGCTGCAATCGCGATGTCTATCGCGATCTGGCGCGATTCGCTCCGTCGTAACGGAGGCAGCAGCAAAATGTCTGTGAAAAACCGGAAGGCCGAGCTGCCAGAGCGCAGAGCGCCGGCAGATCGGCCTTCGAAGTCTACCCGATAGCAGCAAGCTGCTAGAGGATAAGTAGCTTACTGCACCTGCGAAACGACAGCCGCATCAGCGCCGAGCTTCATCGGAGCATGATGAACTTCCTTACGGCACGCGCCCAGAGCGACCGCAGCGATCACAGTGGCAAGAATGATAGCGCCCTTCATTGTAGTCTCTCCTATGCTGTCCCTGGCCTTACCGAACTTCGATCAGCGAGCGACCTTATGGTCGCGACCCCTAACGAATCTCTTCAGGCTGTTCGGCTATTGCCAGTTATTGGGGTACCGGCGCGGACGGTTCAGATCAAGGAAAGAGGACTTACGGTGACCGTTTTCCACCCTACTTGATGCGAAAATACCACGCCGTGGTTTTCGGCTCTCAGCCCCCCGGGACGCGGACGTCCGGTACTCGCAGGGCGCTGAGTTTACGCAACAATACTGGCTCGGATAGTGAGTTCCGGCGCACCTAGAGTAGTCACCGGAATCGCTTAACAAGGCGTGAAGGACCTGTGACTGAACGGTGATAAATGTTGGCGGACCGGCCAGGCGCCGGCAGATCCGCCCATTTGCGATCAAGTCAGGAGCGGCGACCAGGCGGGGTCCGAGCCGAACGCCGGGGTCGGGACCAGCCGCTCGTTGTAGCCGGTGATATCGACCGAATAGAGCTTCGGCCCGCCATTAGCGCCCTGGCTCTCGCGGAAGAACATCAGGACGCGGCCGTTGGGAGCCCAGGTCGGCCCCTCGTTGTGGAAGCCCTCGGTCAGGATGCGCTCGCCGGAGCCGTCCGTCTTCATGACGCCGATCAGGAAGCCGCTGCCCTGCTGCTTGGTGAAGGCGATGTAGTCGCCGCGTGGCGACCATACCGGCGTCGAGTAGCGCCCGCCGCCGGTCGACAGGCGGCGGATGCCCTGGGCACCCATGACGTAAAGCTGCTGCGAGCCGTCGCGGTCGGATTCGAACACAATCTCGCGGCCGTCCGGCGAGTAGCAGGCACCCGTATTGATACCGCCGCCGCTGGTCAGGTTGCGGACTTGCTTGGAGCGCAGGTCGACTTCGACGAGGCCGGTATCGCCGCCGGTGATCAGGCTGAGCACGAGGCGCTGGCCATCCGGCGAGAAGCGCGGTGCGAAGCTCTGGCCCTGGAAATTGCCGACGACCTCGCGCTGGCCGGATTCGAGGTTCATCACTAGCACCCTCGACGTCGACTCGCTCTGGTATTGGACGTAGGTGATCTCCTGCGCGATCGGATTGAAGCGCGGCGTGATCGCCGCTTCGCGGCCCTGGCTCAGCATCCGAACGTTGGCGCCATCCTGATCCATGATCGCCAGCCGCCGAACGCGCCTGTCCTTTGGACCGGTCTCGTCGACGTAGACGATGCGGGTATCGAAGTAGCGCGCGCCGCCGGTGAGCTTCTCATAGGCGATGTCGGCAGCCTGATGCGCGATCCGCCGCCAACTCTGGGTTGCAGCCGCCAGGCGATTACCCGACAGCGGTTTGCCGACAATCACGTCCCACACCCGCATCTCGAGCTGGATCCGGCCATCGGGCAGCAGGTTCGCCTGTCCAACGATCAGCGCGTCGGCGCCGACCGTGCGCCAATTGGCGAAGTTCGGCGCAACGTTGATGTTCTGGACTCGATCGATGAAGGCCGCTCGGTCGATGGCGACGAACAGGCCACAGTTGGCGAGATCGGCCGCCACGACGTTGGCGAGGTCCGCGCCAAGTTTCGGATCCTGGCTCAAGAACTCGGGGATGGCGATCGGGATCGGGCGGATCTGGCCTTTTTGCTGCTCGCCGGAAACCTGCGCCAGCGCGCCGACACCACTCAACGATGTGGCGGCCAAGCCCAGGCCCGCGCCGGCCAGCAAGGTCCGGCGGTCTGTTGCAACATCGAGCATCGACTTGAATTTCATCTTGGCGAACCTCGGTCGAAAGACCCTCAGAAGGACTGGTTGGGATTGAACTTCCACGTAACTTCACGCCACATCTGATACATATCAGGCGGCAATTGGAATGGAGCACAGGTTTGAACGGCGCGAAGTGCCGCCCGTTCCGCCTGATCGGCTAGCGGGTTGCTCTTGTCGGTCTGCACGACCTTGGGGTCACCCTGCAATGTGCCGTCGGGACCAAGGTTCCATTTCAACGTGACGACTGGCGCGGCCACACCGCCGCCCGCCAGCGGTTTGTTCCAGCATTGCTCGAAGGCGGAATTGAGCATGGCGACGATCATCTGCTCGGCACGCGCCTTGTTGACGTTATCCGTTCCCGTCTTCGTGCCGGCGGTCGGCCCCTTGGCGGTGGTCGGCCTGGTTGGCGGCACCTGGGCGCCCTGGGCCGCCGACGGCTGATCCGGCACCTTGTTCAGAAGCTCGGCCATTTGCGTCTCGAACGACTTCGACTTTCGGGCCAGTTCGGCAGCCTTCTTCCGTTCGGCCTCCTCGCGCTTCCGCTTGTCCTCGGCGAGCTTCTTGCGGTGCAGCTCGTCGGCCTTCTTCTTGGCCTCGGCGTCGGCCTTCTTCTTTGCTTCCGCTTCAGCCTTGCGCTTCGCCTCCGCCTCAGCGGCCTTGCGCGCCTCATCCTGCCGCTGCTGCTCGGCGAGCTGTTCCTCGAGCTTCTTCTTTTCCTCGAGCGACGGCCCCTCCGGCTCCGGCGGCGGCGGCGGCGTCTTCTCGATGATCGCGGCGATCTCGTCCGGCTTTGGCGGCGGCGGCGGCTCGGCCTTCACCGGCTCCGGCGGCTTCGGTGGTTCGGGCGGAGGCGGCGGCGGCTCGGCGGCAGCCGGTGGCGGCGGCTCGACCGCGCGGACCGGCTTCGGCTTCGGCGCGTCCTTGGGGCTCGGCGCCTTGCCTTGCGACTGCGCCGCCTCTTCGATCTTCGACAGGCTGTCGCCCTGCTTCTGCTTGAGCTCGAGATCGATCTGCGAAATGATCGAGACTTCCACCGGCACCTCCTCCGGCAGCTTCAGCGGCGGAGTCGGCATGGAAATTGAGCAGCGCCCAGGCGAGCAGGCCGGCGTGCAGCAGGACCGAGACGAGCAGCCCGAAACTCATCGCCGAGCCTAGCCTCCTTCCGTCTCGGTCACGAGCGACAGCTTGCGGTAGCCTGCCTCCTTGATGCGCGCCATCACGCGCGCCACCGTGCCGTAGTCGACGGTGCGGTCGCCACGCACGAAGATCGGCTCGTCGGTGCCGGTGCCGCCGCGGGCGGTCATCACGGCTTTCAGCTTCGCACCCAGCTCCTCGATCTTGATCGTGTCCTTGTCCTGCTGGCCGAGATAGATCTTGCCGTCCTTGGCGATCGAGACCACCACCGGCTCCTTGTTCGGATTGTCGAGCTGGCTCGACTTCGCCTGCGGCAGGTCGAGCGGCACGCCGCCGGTCATCAGTGGCGCCGCCACCATGAAGATGATAAGCAGCACCAGCATGACGTCGACGAACGGCGTCACGTTGATCTCGCTCATCGGCGAGTGGCGGGTCTTGCGCCGCTTGCGTCCGCCCGCGCTCGCCGCCTTGATGCTAGCGCCCATGGCTTCCTCGCGAATTCAACGGCTGGCCGACGCAGCCCATCAAAACACAGGCGTTACCTCGGGCCCAGCCCCAGCACCCATCGTCCAGCCGGCTCGACCATATGTAGGCCCGCCACAGCCGCGGCAAAGATCGCCACGCCTCGGCGAGCCGAAGGATGGGTCCTCGGCCCAAGGCCGAGGATGACAGCGGTGGAGTCGCGAGAGCCAGGCACGCTCAGCTCCTCACGTCGATCTGGCGGGAGACGATCGCCGAGAACTCATCGGCGAAGGCCTCGAGCCGCTGGCCGAGCCGGGCCGAGTCAGCCGAGAACTTGTTGTAGAACACCACCGCGGGAATGGCCGCGACGAGGCCGATCGCGGTCGCGAACAGGGCTTCGGCGATGCCGGGGGCGACGACCGCGAGGCTCGTGTTCTTCGATGCCGCGATCGACTGGAAGCTCGTCATGATGCCCCACACCGTGCCGAACAGTCCGACGAATGGCGCCGTCGAGCCGACGGTGGCAAGGAACAGCAGCCGCCGCTCCAGCCGCTCCATCTCGCGGCTGATGGTGACGTCCATCACCTTCTCGACGCGCATCTGGATGCCGCCCAGCGCCCGGATGTTGCCCTCGACCGAGCGCTTCCATTCCCTCATGGCAGCAACAAATAGTGCCGCCATCGCGATCGTGCGGCCCCGCGACAGGCCGGTGTAGAGCTCCTCCAGCGACTGCCCCGACCAGAACAGCTGCTCGAACTTGTCGGCCTCGCTGCGCGCCTTGCGGAACGAGATCAGCTTCTCGACGATGATCGCCCACGACCACACGGAGGCGAGCAGCAGCCCGACCATCACGATCTTCACGACGATATGAGCCGATAGAAACAGCTCCAGAAACGCCATGCTCCCCGCCGCACCCACGTTCTTCAGACCATCTGCCATCATCCCCACCCGTGCTTGAAGCGGGCCCCGCTGCGGCCACGCATGTCGCCAACACATCAGAACGCCAAGAAGAACGCCAAGCGCGCGAGGCAGCAGACGCTTCCTAGCGATCCTGCCCGCACGGCTGCCGCCTGCGCCCGTTTTGCTTGTTTCTACAGCCTGTGTCGCGATGCAATATGACCGAAAGACGGCTCCAGTGCGCCATTGTGGCAAGACCGCCGAGCGACTTTTCAACAGTTCGTGTCTAAATCCGGCAGAGCTGGCAGCGATCCCGGCCACCGAACCCACCCCGGTTGCGATACCGATACAATGCGCCGATACTTGTTTCCGACACCACCATCAGAGAAGCTTGCCTCATGCGAGATGAAAGAATTGAGGTGATTTTCCCGCCCGAGGAAATTGCCAGGCGAATTGAAATACTTGCACACGATGTCGCAGCTGCCGGCGTAGCTCCGCTACTGGTGATCGCAGTGCTCAAGGGCAGCTTCGTGTTCGCCGCCGACCTGATCCGGGCATTGCATCGCGCCGGCCTCGAGCCGGAGGTCGACTTCATCACCCTGTCGAGCTACCGCAAGAGCACCCGCTCGTCCGGCGTGGTCGAGATCCTGCGCGATATCGAAACCGATGTCTCTGGGCGCAACGTGCTGATTGTGGACGATATTTTGGAATCCGGCCGCACCCTGGCGTTCGCCAAGGATCTGGTCGCGGCGCGCGGCGCGGCGCGCATCATGACCTGCGTGCTGCTCGACAAGCAATCGCGCCGCGCGGTCGACGTGACGGCCGATTTCAAGGCATTCGATTGCCCAGAGGTGTTCGTGGTCGGCTACGGCATGGACGTCGGCCATCGCTATCGCGAGCTGCCGTTCGTCGGCCAGGTGGTTCGCCAGTGACAGTGGATTTTCGCACGGGAGGATGGCATGGCGCACGTGCTGCTGGCCGATGACGACGCAGCGATGCGCGACCTGGTGTGCCGGGCCCTGACGGCCGACGGTCACAAGGTGGTCGTCGCCGGTGACGGACAGGAGGCCCTCGATCAGTTCGCGGCGGCGAAGCAGCCGTTTGATATTCTCGTGACCGACGTGCAGATGCCGATCATCGACGGAATATCGCTGGCCGCGCAGCTCCTGGCGACGAATTCGCAGCTTCGCATCGTCCTGATGTCGGGGTTGCAGACCGAGATTGCCCGCGCCGATCGGCTGAAAGGCGCCCGCACCCGGTTCCTGATGAAGCCGTTCACGCTCGATCAGGTACGCGCCGAGATCCGCCAGGCATTGGCTTGATGCAGTCGACGGCCGGGCCCGGCTCAGCCCCGGGCCGGCAGCAATGCCCTGAGCGGGCTCGCCGGTTGCGGCTGGGCGTGCGTCGCCTGGATCACGTCATTGATGGAGCTTGCCAGCAATTGCAGCTCCTGCAGCGCGGAACCGTACTTCTCGTGGGCCAGCCGCGACGCGCCTTCGCCCGGGTGCAAGACCGCCCGCTGGATGGCCGGCGAGTGCGAGATCGGCGTCGGGATCGCGTTCAGTCCCTGCACGCCGCGCTGGATCAGGTCGAGCAGGAGCTGCTGCGATGGATTTGACCGCATGAACATCGTCATCAGCACATAGACGCGCTGGTGCTTGAGGCCCTGGTGGGCGAGATCGGACTCCAGGATGATGCGCAGGAAGTCGACCAGCGCATCGATCGAGTTGCGTTCGAGCATGGTCGGCGACAGCACCACCGAGCTCAGCCGCAGGGCGGCAAGCGAGGTCGGCGAGATGCCGGCGGCGCAGTCGAACATCACCACGTCGTAGTAGGGCTGGATGCGCTGCAGATCGCCGCCCAGGATGCGCGACAGCTCCTGGTCGAGCCGCTTGCCGGTGAAATAGGTGCGCAGCATGCTTTCCATGCTGCGGTATTCCCGCAGCGACTGCGGGTGCGACGGTATCAGATCGACCCGCCGGTCATCCCGGGCCTTGCGCAGCTCGCTGATGTCGCTGGCACCCGGCGAAATGTAGTACGGCAAAGCACCCTGGCGGCCGCCGCTGTAGCCCAGCAACAGGTCCATGACGGTGCGCCGCTCGCGCGCGGCGGCATCAAGCGCCGCGCGGCTCAACATCATCCGGCTCGCCATGCCCTGCGGATCGAGGTCGAGCACCAGCACCCGGCGGCCGTGGAACAGCGCCAGTCCCTCGGCAATCATCATCGTGCTCGTCGACTTGCCGACGCCGCCCTTGTGATTGGCGATCGCAACGTTGATGCTCACGGGCAGCGCGCGCTCCGCAGGAGAAGACTCATATCCAAACATCTAACACACCGGGACTTCGCGGTAGTAGCATTGCTTTGGCCGTGACATATAGCAGGAGGCCTAAAAACACAGCTCTTCCGCATCGGAGATGAATGAGCGCGACCGGAGAATTGCCGCTTGGACTATGAGATTCCGATTCCGCTGGCTGGAGACATTCTCAAGCAAAGGATCTTCTCACCGCTGGCCTATGCCAATGTCCGCACGGCGAAACTGATCGCCATCGCTGGATTGGAGGCACCGCGCTACGCCGCACACTACCCGATCGCGTGGCGAAAGCGCGACGAGGCATACGAGCTGGTCATTGTCCGGTCGCTGCTGCCGGACGGCCGCGGCCATCCGCCGGGAACGCTGACTGCCCTCGCCTTTCTGCCGGTGCTGGCGCGGGCCTATCCGTTCCTGCTCGGACCGGAGAAAGAGAATGGCGCGCGGGCCAAGCTCGTCGACACCGCGATCGCCGATGAGCCGGGCGATATCGGCGCACCGATCGCCCTCGTCGACGGCCGGCCGTCAAAGGCCACCGTCCAGCGCATAGCGCTGCTCGAATCATCGGCTCCGCATTTCACGCGCACCGTGGCGATCGCCCGGCTGCTTGCCGAGCTCGACCTGTTCGAGCCGTGGCCGCTGCGCTTCGACGACGTCGAGGGCCACACGCTCGATGTTCCCGACCTGTGGATTGTCCGCCAGGAGGTCGTGTCGACCGGTGCGCTCGCACCCGTTATGCGCGCCCACGGCACGCTGGCGGCGGATCTGATCGGCCTGCACCGCTTGTCGCTGTACCGTGCCGGTATGCTGCTGGCGCACGCGCGAGCGGCGCTGAAGGGTGCCGCCGCCCCCACTTCGGCTGCCGAACCGGCGGAGCGGCACGAGACGGCAGGAGCGCCGGAATGATCCGTTATCTGCCGCTACGTGACTGGTCGGCGCCGGTGGCGCCGATCGATCCGCCGTTCGACAGGCTCGACCAGCTCGGCTGGCTGCCATTGGCCGACAGCGAGCTGCTGCTTTGCGCGCACTACTGTGCGATCGGCGTCAGGCTCGATGGCCAGCACCCGATGGTCGGCATCGTCACGCATACGGACATCCTGGCACGCAGTCTCATTGCCAATGACGCAAATTGGACCGCCGCCTACATGCCGATCTCGCTCCGCTGCTTTCCCTTCCGGCTGGCGGGACCGCCGGGTGACGATCCGCTCGCCGACCTCGAGCTGGCGGCCGTCAAGCCGCTCTCGGAAAAACCGCGCCTGCTGCGGCTGCGGGACGAGCAGGGTGGGCCGTCCAAGGAGCTGCTCTCGATTCACGACGGTCTCAAGAACGTCTGGGAGAGCCAGCAGCGATGGCAAGCGGCGCTGGAACTGCTGCTGATCGCCGACGTTCTGGTGCCGATCAAGCGGCAGGCTGACGCCGCGCCCCAGTCAGGCCTCCACACGGTCGACCGACGCCGTTTCGTGCAGCTGTCGAAGACCGCCCTCGAGGCGATGACCCGCCACAGCTTCGCGGCGATCGACCTGGTGACGGCGATGACATTCTCGCAAATCCATTTGCGCCCGGAGTTTCGTCCGCAAGCATCGGCCGTTGCAACGCCGGCGGATGGACAAGCGGCCGCCGATGCCGGCCTCGGCGGAGGGCTGGAGACGATCACGCCGTGGCTCGACACCAGCGAGCTGTTCCCCGGTGCGTGGGCGGCCGATCCGCTGAACTGGCGCGCTGCCCCGCCGCAATCCGGCGGCGGGAGCTGACGCCCGGCGGATGCCGCGGCGCCCCGATCAGCGCTCCCTGAGCGAGACGGCGAGGCAATTCATCAGCGGCGACACGAAGTACTGCAGCACGGTGCGCTCGCCCGTCGGCACGATCACGTCCGTCGTCATGCCGGCGACGAGCTTGCTGTCGATTTCAGGCGGGATCGATGTTCGATCGACCTCGATTTCCATCGCGTAGTAGTATTGCTTGTTGGTCTCGTCCGGCACGGTGTCGCGCGATATCGTGCGGACCGTGCCACGCATGACCTCGCTTTGATAGCGCTGGAACTGCGGCAAGCGGATTTCCACCGGCTGCCCCTGATAGACGCGATCGATGTCGATCGGCATGACCCGCGCCTTCGCCATCAGCTTGGCCGAAACCGGCACGATATCGACCACCGCGTCGCCCGGCTTGATCACGCCGCCAATGGTGAAGATGCGGAGCTGCTGTATCGTTCCCCCGACCGGGGCGAGAATATCGACGCGTTTCAAGGTGTCGCGCGCCAGAACCAGTTGCTGCTCCAGATCGCTCAACGTCTTGCGCACGTCGGGAATGGCCGTTGCCGCCTCCTGCGAGTACTCCTGGCGCAACTGCCTCTGCTTGCTCTCGATCTCGACCGTTCGCTCGGTGGCGCGGGCAAGGTCGATATCGGCTTTGGCGGAAGCACCGCGAAGCTGCTGCTCCTGGCGCTGCAGGCCCGTCACCCGTGGCAGCGGCACGAGGCCCTGCTGCAGCAGCTTCTCCAGCGGCCGCAGTTCCTGGACTACCGACCCGAGCTGCTGCTCGGCGGTCTGCTTGTCGGACCGCGCCTGGTTTATATCCTTCTGCGCCTGAGAGATCTGGCTTTCCAGCACCGAAAAGGCGCTGAGGAACGTGCGGCGACGGCCTTCGAACTGGCGCTGGTTGTCGACCTGGGCGGACTGCACGGTCGGATCGCTCGCCAGGGCATTGACCTGGGGCGGGAACACGAGGCTCTCGAGTTGATTGACCTGGGCCATCAGCCGGGCCTCGAGCGCGAGCGCGATCGCCTGCTGCTTGCGGTACAGCTCCTCGCTCGCGGCGCTGCGCGTCTGGTCGAGGCGCAGGATGACGTCACCCTGTTTGACGACGTCGCCGTCGCGGACCAGGATCTCGCTGACGATGCCGCCCTCCAGATGCTGCACGGTCTTGCGATTGCTCTCGATCGAGATAACGCCGGACGCCACCACCGCGCTGTCGATGCGGGCCAGCGCCGACCAGCCCACCAACGCCAGCATCGATCCGAGAACCACGCCGTAGCCGCGCAGCAAGGTCGACCGATAGTCCGCCGACGGCTGAGGCGCACTGGCAATCAGGATATCGTCCACGCGCTGGTTCATTTCGTCCGCCTCGCGTCACCGCCGCCACCGGAGCCCTCGACCACCGTCAGCGTCGGCGCGCCGGCGGCGCGTACTTTCGCCAGCCGCTCGACGATCTGCGCGCGGGGACCGAAGGCCTGCACGGTGCCGGCGTTCATGATCAGGACATCGTCGCAATAGTTCAACAGGCTGAGCTTGTGCGTGATCACGATCACCGCACTGCCGGCCTGCTTCAGCCGTTCCAGAGCGAGCCCCAGCGCCTGCTCGCCGGCGGCGTCGAGGCTGGAGCTCGGTTCGTCGAGCACCACGAGATGAGGGGTGCCGTACACCGCGCGCGCTAGCGCGACACGCTGGCGCTGGCCGCCGGAAAGAACGTGCCCGCCTTGCCCGATCCGGGTGTTGAAGCCGTCCGGAAGCTCCCTGATGAGATCGTGGACCCCGGCCATTCCGGCTGCCGCAAGCAACTTCTCCGAGTCCTTCGTCACGTTGGGATCGAAGCGCGAGATATTGTCGCCGACGGTGCCCGGCAGCAGCTCGATGTCCTGCGGCATGTAGCCGAGGTACTGCCCGAGATCGTCCTCGTTCCAATGCGACGTCTCGTGGTCGCCGAGCGAGATCTGCCCGCGGCGAGGACGCCAGCGTCCGATCAGGAACCGGGCGAGGCACGACTTGCCGGCGCCGCTCGGCCCGATCACCGCCAGCACGCGGCCCGGCGGCACGTTGAAGGAAACGTCGTTGATCACGACCTTGTCGCTGTCGGGCGCGACCCCAAGCAGGCGCGACACATCGAGCGCGCCGGTCGGTCGCGGCAGCGTGATCGCCCGTTTGGTCTCACCGGCCCGCTCGATCACGACATCGAGCCGCTCGAGCGCGTTGCGAAAGTTGGCGAACGAGCGCCAGTTCGTGATCACCTGGTCGATCGGGCCAAGCCCGCGCATCATGATGATCATCGCAACGGTCATACTGGCGATGTTCATCTCATTGTTGAGAAAGAGCAGAGCGCCGACGGTATAAATGACGATCGGCTGCGAAATCCGCACCGTCCGCTGCACGGTCTGGATGATGTTGCTTCGATTGTTCGCTATCGACAGCCAGCCCAGGGCGGCAGTGTGCGTGCGGTACCAGACCTGCTTGACGCGCGGCAGCATGCCGAGCGCGACCACCAACTCGGTATTGCGAAACACGGCATTGCCGAAATCGTTGGCCCGCACCATGCACACCGACGAATTCCGGCTCTTGTTGGAGACCACGAGCTGGTTGAGCACGGTCAGGCTGCCCGACAGCAATACCATCGTCACCGACAGGTAGCCCATCAGCGGGTGAATCCAGAACATCACCGCGATGAAGATCGGCGACCAGAACGCATCGAACGTCGCCGCGACGATCTGCCCGGAAGCGAAGTCACGCACGCTGTTGATGTCGATCAGAGGCTGCGCCGACGCGGCGCCGTTGACGCTGCCTCGCTGCCGATTGAGCGCGTCGAACACCACCGCGGTCAGCTTCCGGTCGATCGCAACGCCGAGCCGCTGCAGGGTCCGCGTGCGCAGATAGTCCAGAACACCGTAGACGGCCATCACCGCCATGGCGATACTGAACAGTACCCACAGCGTCGCCTCATTGCGGCTGAGCGTGACCCGCTCCATGATCTGCTCGGCATATAGCGGCGTCATCAGGAACATGAGCGGGCCGAAGATGCTGATCCCGAACAACGCCAAGTATACCGGTGCGAATTGCCGCAGCTCGGTCAGAACCGGCGATACTTTAGGCTTCATGTTCCGCCCCCCGAGAAAACACTCGTCAACACAAAAGGTTAGCACACTTTATAACGAAACGCCATGTCGCACGGCATCGTTCGCCATCCAAGTTCGAAGACGGCGTATGCGGTTGATCACCCTGCCTCATTACGGTTCTCAGGCGCGAAACACGCGAATGCGCGAACCGGACGGAGCCGAAGGCGGGTCGCCGGCGGAGCGGGCTGCCGTCTGCTCCGGCAGCGGTGGCCGCTCCACATTCGCCCTCGAGGTGACGGCAATCCTCAGGCCCACCAGAGGCTCGCGTCCGGTCGGCCCCGATCCGGCTACACTCTGGCCCACCGACCGGCGCGCCGGCGAGCCGAGAAACAGCGCCTCGGTCGCGATGCTCCAATTGCGCGCGCCGGGACCGGACAGCTCGATCATGTACCCCAGGATCGGCCGGCCGCGGCCGCGCGTACCGGCAAACTCGCCGAGCTCGACGAACCCTATCTCGCCAGGTCGCTGCCCGGCCACCGTTGCGGCATAACGAAGCTCGACGTCGGCCGGCTTGCCGGGCCACCGCAGCAGGAAGCCCTCGATACGTGTAGGCGCGGCCGGGCCGCCGAGCCACTGGTCGGCACCAACCGTCACGTCGCCGAGCCTGGCCACGTGGCCGAGCACCTGCAGCTCGCCCGGTCGGCCGGTGGGGGCGGATCTGGCCGCCTCGGCGGGCTGGCTGATCGACGAGGACGCATAGGTGGGGCCGATCGCCGGAGGCGGCGATGCTCCCGCCGGCTGCTGCATGCGTGGTGCAGTACGCCCACGGATCGGCGGCGGCGCCAGCGAGGCCGTATCGCCAACTCCGCCCGACGTATCGCCCCGCAGCTGCTCGAATTTCAGGGTCGCATCGAGCGTCGTGGCATGCGCGGTGGACGAAATTTCCACCTGCACGTGCCCCTTCTCATTGGCGCGAATTACCAGCGCCTGCCCCGGCGCCGACATCGACGGCGTGGACTGGTCTGGCGGCAGGATGACCTCGTTGATGCCGGGTGCACAGGTCAGCGTGACGAGCGGTGGGTTCGCCGGATCGGCCGCGGCATCGTAGCGGACGACGTACAAACCACGTTGCAAGGCGAAGCTTTTCTGTTTCCGCTGTATCTGCCGTTGCAACATGATGCGGCGACCTTGCATTATAGGTTAACTCGATGAAGCATTATCGTGCGCCGCCAGCTTCCGTCAACGTCATGCAGGTGGGCTCGGCGCCGTCGCAAGACCGCATTCGATGCGGCGAATGAGCTTTCATCCCGTACTCGAACAATCATCCGGGCCGAATGTCGTGCAGCGCTTCCTCAACAGCAAGTTCGCCGACGCGGCCAGCGACGTCGTCTCCGTGCTGCTCGAGCCCGCAAGGCACGCAAGCGCGCTGACCCGGCTTGCCGCACTGGCACTCGGCGCCGGCGCTCCAGAGCTTGCACTGACGCTTGCCGACCGCCGTTGCCGGATCGCGCCGCCCGTCACACCGCTCGATCTCGTGCTTCGGGCCGAGCTGCTGCACCGTTGCGGCGATTCAGCGGCGGCCCGCGCCGACATCCAGGCCGCGCTCAAGCTCGACCCCGACCATGCCGTGGCCAACCGCAAGCAGCTGATGTGGGCAACCGGCCCGGAGCAGCGCGAGGCCGCCGCCTGCCTGGTCGAGCGCGAGCACGGCCGGCAGGTGCTGCTGGCAGCATTGCAGGTGCTCGCAAGCAATGGCATTCAAGCAGTCGCGCGAGGTGCCGCCGACGGCGGCGTGGTGCGCGGCTGGGCAGCATGGCGGCAAACGCCACCGCCAGAGCTGGTGCTCGAGCACCAGGGCAAGACAACCACCTTTCGGCTTCGCCCCGACACCGGGCATCCGCTGGCCGCCGCCCTCGGACAGGCCTGTAATTTCGCCATTCCGAGCGCGGCCGAGCACGGTCATTGGTTCGCCGCCACCGACACCGCGGGCCCACTGCGTCTCAGCCGCAGCTTCACGATGTTCACAGCGTCGTCCGAAGCCCGTCCGCCGGGCACCTTGCTTCGGCACTCGCCGCAACAGGCGAAGCCCGACGTGTGGGTCGTGGTCCCGGTCTATCGCGACCTGGCGGCGACCCGCGACTGCCTGGAGAGCCTGCTGGCGTCGATTGCCGCCGGCACCCTCGCGGTCGGGGTCCTCGTCGTCGACGACGCCAGCCCCGAGCCCGGCATGGCCGACTATCTGCGCTCGCTACCGGTCGACCTGATCACCAATCCCGTCAATCTGGGCTTTGTCGGCGCCGTCAACGCGGCGCTGGCGGCCATTGGCGATGGCGACGTGATGCTGCTCAACGCCGATACCATCGTTCCGCCCGGCGCGATCGGCAGGTTGCGCGACGTCGCCCACAGCGCCGAGAACATCGGCACCGTCACTCCACTGTCGAACAACGGCGAGTTGACGAGCCTGCCAGTGCCGTTTCGCGAGAATGCATTGCCGAGCGGCGACGAGATCATGCGGATCGATGCCATCGCAGCGGGCCTCGGCGGCTGCATCGACATCCCGTCGGGGATCGGCTTCTGCCTTTATGTGAAGCGCCGGTGCCTGGATGCGGCGGGCGGCCTTTCGAGCCGCTACGAGCGGGGCTACGGCGAAGACGTCCACCTGTGCCTCGCGGCCGCCGAGGCGGGGTTCCGCAACGTCTGCGCCACCGGCGTATATGTCGGGCACGCGGGTACGCGCTCGTTCGGCACCGAGAAGCGCCGGCTCGTGATGCGCAATCTGGCCCGGCTGGCGGCCCGCTTCCCGCAGCACGATCAGGAAGTCGCCGCGTTTGTCGCCGCCGATCCGCTGCGCCCGACGCGTCACGCCATCGGCCGAAGCCTGATCCGGGGCTTCAGTGGCCCGGTGATCGTGGCGGCCCGCGGCAGCCTGCGGCAGGCCGAGGCGCGGCTGTCGACGCACGCCGCCGAGCGGCGTCAAGCGCTGCTGGTGCTTTGCGATCGCGGCGAGGCAGTCTGGCGCATGTTCGATGCCGATGGCGGCCTGGCGGCCGAGACAGCCTTCGAGTTGCCGGATCAATTCGCCGAGATGAGTGCATGGCGCTCGACATTGCGCTGTGACCTGATCGAGGTGTTCTCGCCTGCCGCATTCGCGGCCCTGGGGTTCGATGCGGCGTCGTCCGAGTTCGATCTGCACATTGCCGATGCGGCGGCCGTGATGAGCCGATCCGCCGATGTCCGAAGCGACGAGCGGGCGATCTGGCAAATCCTCGCGGCAAACGCCCGGCGGTTGGTAGCGCCCGATGGGTCGGCGCACGCGTTCGCCAGGCGAGCCTGGCCCGATGCGGGGAACCGAGCTGGTGCAGACTGGCGTCACCAACCGCAGTGCCGCTCGCGCCCGAGAATCGCAAGCGGCCAGGGCTGCCCGGCTCGGCATAGTACTGCTCGACGAGACCGCCAATTGCCGCCGGCTGGTCCGGGCCATTGCCGCCGTGCTGCCGCGAGCCGCCGACGCGATGCCGGCCGCGATTGTGCTCGGAGAGACCGCCGATGACCTCGGGCTCATGCGCCCTGGCGGCGTCATGGTCTCCGGCGCGGTCGTCCCGTCGGAGCTGGCGGCGACTGCCGAGCGCTACCGGGTGACCCACCTCATGGCATTGTCCTCGGGCGCCCATTTCGGCGCGCCGGCCGTGACGGCGTTGGCGGCGCTCGACCTGCCGCTGGCGCAGTTCGCCTGGAGCGCGCCGGCCTCGACCGTCGCCGGCGACCTGTGGCTCGAACCGTCGCTCGACGACGCTGGCGTCGCCTCGGCGCTTGCCTCCTGGCTGACCGCGGGCGATGGTGCCGCATGAGCGACCTGCTGGTTTCGCACATCGGACTGATCGACGCCCGCACCGTCGGCGGCTTCGTCCACGACCCGGCGCGTCCCGAGCGCCAATTCGTCGTCGAGATCCTCGGCGATGATGTGCCAATTGCGGCAGTACGCGCCGACAGTTTCAGCCCGGCCCTGGCGGCGCAAGGCATCAGCGACCCCTATCACGGCTTCGTTCTGACGCTCGGCGCTCGCCACGCAGCGACAACACGCAGGATCTCGGTCCGCCTCGCCAATCTGGAAACGCCGCTCGGCGAGCCGATCGACCTCGATGCCAGACCGCGTCCAGATCAAACACTGGCCGCCGCCGGCAGGATCGAAAGTGCCGAAGGCCCGTTGATCAGCGGCTGGGTCGCGGCTGGCACCGGTTCGACGGTCGCCGTCCGGGCGAGCAGCGCCGGCGAGGAGGTTGCGGTGACCGTCGCCCGCGACTGGGTCAATCGGGAGATCGGCGGCGAGATGCGGCCCGTCCTCGCCTTCAAGCTGCGCCTGCCCGGCGTCCTCGGTGACGGCAGCGAGCACCGGATTGTCGTCGCGACGGCCGCCGGTGCGCCGCTATCGGGTTCGCCGGTGGTTGTCTCGTGGGACGCGGCCACCGGCAACTGACTACGGCGCGAGATCGCCACTCGAGCTCGTCGCACGCGTGGCGCGCGGGGCACACCGCGGCGGCAAGGCGACAAATCTTCATCGCCGGCGATTGCCGCCGTGCCGGGCTTGCGAGACTATGCGGTGCCGCGCGGATCGGCGGCACGGAGGTTGCCATGCTCCCGACAAAGCCAAGCCGGCTGGTGTTCGGCGCCGTTATCGCGGCCTTGTGCCTGGTAGCGTTGTCGCTTCCATCGAGCGCTTTCGCACAGGCTGGTCCGAACGGACTGATCAATCCGACCCGCGATTGCCAGACCATTCGCCGCTGCAATTTCAGCCGCACGGGATCATTCCGCGGCTGCATCTCGGCCTACTCGTGCCGGACCTGCCAACTGGTGCCGATGCGGTGCTCGATCGGCAACATCAGCAGCAACTGCCGTCGGATGCGCTGCGACTGGGGTGCATGAGCCGGCTCAGGCGCCATCGACACCGGCGCGGTCGGCAATCGTGAAGCCGGCCCAAATGCAACTCAGGAACCCGAACACCAGCGCCGCAAACCCGCCCGCCAGCGGCGTCGATAGCGGCGAGCCGAATGCCCACGCGGCCAGGCAGACTGCCGCCGTCCAGAATACCGTTGGCGCTCCGGCGATGAGTGCCAGTCCGATCAGGCGATCGGTCACGGCTGCCGAGCTCGTCGGCCCGCGATTCAATCGCAGCGGTTGCCTGAACATCGCTCATGCTGATGCCCTCCTGCCTGTTTGAAGGGAGCTGGCGCAATCAATTCAAATTCATAACGAAAGTATTTCCGCCAAGTGAATGAAATCCTAAGCGATTATGCAAGCTTTTGGAACAGCTGAGTGCTGGTGGTCAACTAAGGTTGAGCAAGCGCTAACGGCTGTTCATTTCTGCCTGCATGTCGCCCTTGGGGAATTCAAGAGCCGTACCGGGGACTCGACGCCCGGTCCGCTTCATCGCACATTTCCCGCCGGTTCCCTCAATGAACGGGTCACGGTGCGATGTCGGAAACATACGAAATTCTGGCCTTGAAGTATGCCACCCACGCCAACCGCACGCGCTTCGACAACTTCATGTCGGCTGACGACCACGCCAGTCCGCAACCGATCGACTATTTCGTCTGGGTCGTGCGCAACGCCAACCGCACGATCCTGGTCGATACCGGCTTCGATCATGCGGAGGCCAAGCTGCGCAGCCGCAGTCTCGATCTGGAACCGCCGGAGATCCTGGCCCGCGTCGGCATCGATGCCGGCACGATCGAAACCGTGGTGCTGTCGCACCTGCATTATGATCATGCCGGCACGCTCGATCGGTACGGCAAGGCGCGTTTCCATGTGCAGGCGGCGGAAATGGCCTATGCCACCGGTCCCTGCATGTGCGAGGACGCCATGCGCAAGCCGTTCACCGCCGACCACGTCTGCAGCCTGGTGAAGAAGGTCTATTCCGGCCGGGTGGTGTTCCACGACGGCGACGGCGAGATTGCCCCCGGCATAACCGTCCACAAGGCCGCGGGCCATTCGAAGGGCCTGCAGTGCGTCCGGGTGGCGACCGCGAACGGTCCGGTGGTGCTCGCTTCCGACGCGACCCACCTTTATGAGAACATCGACCGCCGCAAGCCTTTCTCCATCACCATCGACGTCGAGGAGACGCTGCGCACCTACGACCGGCTGGAAGCGTTGGCCGGCAGCCGCGCTCGCGTCGTGCCCGGGCACGATCCGCTGGTTCTCAAGCGCTATCCGGCCTGGAAGCCGCAGACGGAAGGGACGGTGCATCGCCTCGATCTGCCGGCAAAAAACGCCTAGTGTCCCGATCGCGAAGTTCGCTTCATTCGCATGGCAATCGGACGAACTTCGCGATCGATAAGGACACTAGCAAACCCAAGCTCCTAGTGTGGCTTATGATTTCGAAGTCCGCACTGGAGTATGCCGCAAGTATGAAGCGGACTTCGAAATCGCCACACTGCGCGGATCGCGATGCAGGTCGGATGCGGGCCCAGTATTCGCGGCGCGGCCGCGCCACTCAATCGGCGTCCGCCGTCTCGGTATTCTTCTTCTCGATGTAGGCGACCGCGAAGATCGCGAGCTCGTAGAGAAGCGTCGTCGGCAGCGCCATGGCGATCATGCTCAGGGGATCGGGCGGGGTCAGGATCGCGGCAACCGAGGCGATCGCGACGATTGCGTACTTGCGCTTGTCGCGCAATCCCGCCGCGGTAACGAACCCTGCCCTGGCCAGCACCGTCAGCACCACCGGCAGCTGAAAGCAGATGCCGAAGCCGAATATCAGCGTCATGATCAGCGACAGGTACTCGGATACCTTCGGCAGCAGCTCGATGGTCGCCTGGCCATCGCCGCCCACCTGGGTCAGCCCGATCGAGAACTGGATGAGCAGCGGCATGGCGATGAAGTACACCACCGAGGCGCCGAGCACGAAAAACACCGGCGTCGCGATCAGGTAGGGCAGGAAGGCATTGCGCTCGTTGCTGTAGAGGCCCGGCGCCACGAACTTGTAGATCTGGGTGGCGACCACCGGAAACGACAGAAACGCGGCGCCGAACATGGCGAGCTTGATGTTGGTGAACAGCTGCTCGAGGAAGTGCGTTGCGATCAGCTTGCACTGCGCGTCACCCACCACCCGGCAGTAGGGCCACAGCAGCACGTTGAAAATATGCTTGGCGAGAAAGAAGCACATCAGGAACATCACGATGAACGCCGCGATGGAATAGACGAGCCGGGTCCGCAGCTCGATCAGGTGCTCCATCAGCGGCGCCTTCGACGCCTCGATGCGCTCGCGTTCCTCGCGCTCGCGCCGCTCCCGCTCCTCCTTGCTGCCGAGACCCTTGTCGCTCACGTCGCTCTCACGCTCCGGTTTTGGTCAGCGAGGGTGATGGTATCGCGGCGGGAATGGCGGGCGTCGCCGGCGCATCCGCGGCAAGCTCCGGCTCGCTCGTCGGCGCCGGCGCGGGCTGCTCGGCCGCTCCGTTGCCCAGCTGGGTGATCTCGGCGGCGCTGTTCTCCAGCGGCTGCACGCTTTCCTCGGCACTGCGCTCGATGTCGCGAACGCTGTCGTGGGCGGTGCGCTTGATATCCTCGACGTCCTTGCGGATCTGATCGAGCTCGGTATCGCGCATCGCCTCCTCGAACTGGCGGCGGAACTCGTCGGCCTGGCGCCGGATCTGACCAACGAACTTGCCGATCGTACGAAGCAGTCCCGGCAGCTCCTTCGGACCCACCACGACGATCGCCAGCATGGCGATGATGATCAGTTTGCTCCAGCCGAGATCGAACACACGATCCTCAAGCGTTATGGGCTGCGGTCAATTCATGCGGAGGCCGCCGACGAGCGCGCCGACGGCAATCACATCGCTTCGGTCGTCGTCAGCCGACCCGCGACTGCTGCCCCGTGCTGTCCGGGGCCTTGACCTGGGCGTCGATCACCTTCGGCGGCTCAGGCTTCTTGGCGGCTTCCTCGTCGTCGGCCATGCCCTTCTTGAAGCTCTTTATCCCCTTCGCAAAATCCCCCATGATTTCGGAGATCTTGCCCTTGCCGAACATCAACAGGACCACGGCCAGCAAGATGAGCATATGCCAGATGCTGAAGGTACCCATGCGTATTCCAACTCCCGACGTGTCCCGACGTGCACCGTGTCGGGCGTGGTTTCAGATTGCCGTCACTCATACAGGTAAGCTTCGGCAGGGGCAAGGGAAGTGCCTGGGTTTCAATTATTTACCGCGCGGCGACCGATCGCCGCCGGTCGCGGCCTCACAGCGCCGGGCCGGCACGATCGGAAACGAAAAATTCACCAATCCGATCGAGGTTTGGTTCTGAATTACCGGCAGCCGATTCGCATGCCTGCGCGGTTGCCGCCTACGAGGGAGACATGCAGTCGCCGCCGCATTCCGTCTGGCCAGCCTCGCCGCCTCCGCCGCGGCGCGCGGGCGTGCGGCCGGGCAACGGGCGGCGACGTCTCAGCTCGAGCCTCGCCGCGACGGTGGTCGTGATCGCGCTGACGTCGGCGGCGTTGGTGCTGCAACGGCACGACGGAACCCGCCAGGGCAGCATGATCGAGCAGCTCGACACGCTGGCCTGGCAGCTGGGCCTCGGCCTCGATCAGGTCGAGGCCACCGGCATGCGGTTTACCAGCGACGCAGCGATCCTCGATGCGGTCGACATGCCCAACGTGCGCTCGTTCCTGAGCCTCGACGCCGCCGCCGTCAAACGGCGCATCGAGCGGCTGGCCTGGATCGACACCGCCAGGATCGAGCGTCGCCTGCCGAACGTGCTCGCCATCGAGGTGACCGAACGCAAGCCATTCGCGGTCTGGGAGCGCGGCGCCCGCGATCTGCTAGTCGACCAAGGCGGCAGACAGCTGGCCGCGGTTGCTCGCGGCGCGGCGCCCGGGTTGCCGCGCCTGGTGGGCGAGCGGGCGCCGGACGACGCCGGCCGTCTGCTCGACCTCGTTGCTCAATACCCCGACGTCGCCGAGCGGTTGCAGGTTGCCGAGCGCGTCGGCGGGCGGCGCTGGCGGTTGCATCTGCGCGACGCTCCTCGCATCGAGTTGCCGGCCGAAGCCGACGCGATGGCGCTGGCGATGCTGGTCGAGCCGCGACCGGGCGGGCGCCTGATCGATGTCGCGGCGGCCGTCATTGATCTCACCGTGCTGCGGCGTGTCACGATCAGCCCGGCACCTTCCAGCAAGCAGGGCTCGTGACATGGGCGGAAATCGCCGCATGACCAGGGCCGGCAACACCGACCGCCATCAGGAGAGCATCGGCGTGCTCGACATCGGCACGTCGAAGATCTGCTGCCTGATCGCCACCGCCGCCGATGCGCCGCGCTTGCTCGGGCTCGGCCATCAGCGTGCGCGCGGCATCAAGGCCGGCATCGTCGTCAATCTCGACGAGGCCGAGCAGGCGATCCGGGCCGCCGTCGCCAGCGCCGAGCGGCAGGCCGGCATGACCCTCGACGGCGTGCATGTCTCGATCAGCGGCGGCCAGCTCGCCTCGTCCCATTTCGCGGTCACCGCCGAGCTTGCCGGCGGCATCGTCCGCCCCGAGGACCTCGACCGGCTGACCGACGGCGCCAGGCAGTTCTGCGGCCGCGACGGCCGCGCCCTGGTGCACATGAACATGATCGCCTATCGCCTCGACGCGTCGCCGCCGCTGCGCGATCCGCGTGGCATGGCCGGACGCTCGCTCGCGGCCGATGTGCATGCCGTCACCGCCGACGACGGCCCGGTCAACAATCTGCGGTTGCTGATCGAGCGCTGCTTCCTGAACCCGAACCGCCTTACGCCGGCGGCAATCGCCAGCGCTCGCGCGGTGGCGACGGCGGACGAGTTGCGAACCGGTGTCACCGTCATCGACATGGGCGCCGGCACCACCTCGGTCGGCATCGTCGCCGACGGGCACGACGTCTACGTCGATACCCTGCCGATCGGCGGCAATCACCTGACTTTCGACATCATGGCCGGGCTCGGAGCATCGTTTGCAGAAGCCGAGCGAATCAAAGTGCTTTATGGCACAATGATAGAAGCCAGTTCGGACGAACGAGATTTCGTGACTTATCCACGGGCGAGTGAAACCGAGCCGGAGTTGTATCAGACGACGCGAGCGCAAGTCCGCGATCTGATCCGTCCGCGTGTGGAAAGCCTATTGTCACAGGCCATGGACCGGCTTGTGGCGAGCGGCTTACAGGCTTATGGGGGCGGCAGGATCGTGCTGACAGGTGGCGCCGCCCAGCTCGTCGGACTGCCGATGTTCGCCGGGCGGCTGTTCGGCATGGCCGTCCGATTGGCATCCCCGCCGCCGCTGGGAGGAATGAGCCCGAGTTCGTGTAGCCCAGCGTTCGCGACTGCCATCGGACTGGTGGCAGCGGCGGCAAATCCGGCAACTCTGGCGCTTGCCGAGCCGCGGTCCGCGCTCGCTAGCCCCGGATACCTCGGGCGAGTCGGCCAGTGGTTGCGTGAAAGTTTCTAGACGACGGCAGCGCGGCAGATGCCCGGCCGACCGCAATCCGTGTCGAGGTGGAACGGGAATGAAGATCAAGCTCGAGCTACCCAAGCTGACCGACCTGCGCCCCCGAAATCACCGTGATCGGCGTCGGCGGCGCCGGCGGCAATGCAATCAACAACATGATCGCCTCCGGGCTCCAGGGGGTCGAGTTCGTCGTCGCCAACACCGACGCCCAGGCGCTCGCCCAGTCGAGTGCCGAGCATCGCATCCAGCTCGGCGTCAACCTCACCGAGGGGCTCGGCGCCGGCTCCCGCCCCGAGATCGGTCAGGCGGCGGCAGAGGAAGCGCTCGACGAGATTCGCAGCCAGATCTCAGGCTCGCACATGGTTTTTGTCGCCGCCGGCATGGGCGGCGGCACCGGCTCGGGCGCCGCCGGCGTGATCGCGCGGATCGCCAAGGACCTTGGCGTGCTGACGGTCGGCATAGTCACCAAGCCGTTCCAGTTCGAAGGCGCCAGGCGCATGCGGGTGGCCGAGGCCGGCATCGCCGAGCTCTCGCGCTTCGTCGACACGCTGATCGTGATCCCCAATCAAAACCTGTTCCGCGTCGCCAACGAGCGCACCACTTTCGCGGAGGCGTTCGTGCTGGCCGACCAGGTTCTCTATTCGGGCATCGCGTGCATCGTCGACCTGATCGTGAAAGACGGCCTGATCAATCTCGATTTCGCCGACGTCCGTACCGTGATGAGCGGGATGGGCACGGCCATGATGGGAACCGGCGAGGCCTCCGGCGACCGGCGCGCGGTGATCGCCGCCGAGGAAGCGATCGCCAATCCGCTGCTCGACGACGTGTCGCTGAAGGGCGCGCGCGGCCTGCTGCTGTCGATCATCGGCGGCAGCGACCTGACGCTCTACGAGGTCGACGAGGCGGCGAGCCGCATCCGCCAGGAGGTCGATTCGGAAGCCAATATCATCGTCGGCGCATCGTTCGACGAGTCGATGGGCGACCGGCTGCGCGTGTCGATCGTGGCATCCGGCATGGCCCGCAACGGTGAGCGCGGGGCCGGGCCGATGCCAGCCGCCGCGGATGACCCCATGCCGCGAAGAATGGCGCCGCCGCCGGTGCCGCATGCCGTCCCCGGTCAATCGGACAACCTGACAAATCAGCTTTCGCGCGCCATCGAGCAGACGGCGCCGCCGGCCCTTCCGCCATCGGCGGCGGCGCACAATGGTGCGCCGGCAGCACGCGATCCTTCAATTTGGCAGGCCAGCGGCGATGTGAAAATTCAGCACGGCCTGCCACCCATCGGACTGCCTGTTACGCACACACCTGCGCCGCAGCCGCAGGCACAACCACAAGCCGCATCGCATCCCGGCAAGTCATTCTCCCCGAGGTCGCCGCAGGAGCTTTCACCGCCCGTCCGCCGGATGCCCGACGTCGAGGATTTTCCACCGGTTGGGCAACGCGAATACCGCGCCCGGATGTCGCCGGCTGCCGACGCCGGTCCGGCTACCGGACCGCGCGTCTACCACGCGCCGCCGGCGCCGCAGCCACGCAAGCCCGGCCTGTTCGAGCGACTCACCGGGCTGGGCCGTCGTGAAAACGAATCAAAGCGCATGTCACAGCCAAATTATCCACAAGCCGGCGCGCATTCGTTGCAGCATGGCGGCGCCGGAGCCCGGGCAGGCGCAAATCAGCGGCCGCACGCGGAATCTCAACGCTCAACCAGCAATATCAACCAAGATGCTGATTTGCCGGTGTTTTTTAATCGAGAGAGATCGTGAGCCGACAGGCATGAGCAGCACTTTTTGACGCTTTGCCGGCCCAGGAAACACTTAGTAACAAGTCGTAAGAAACCGTGATTTGTCCCCAGGCGAAACTGCGAGCTATCGTTCGGGCACTGGGACAGGGTAACCACACTGCAGAGTCTTTCGTCGGGGACAGACCCATTGCAGTTGACCCTGAAGTGAATCAGACGAGTGGGCACGTTTGGGGGATGGACGCCGCTTAGGTTTGGGAACCTGACTGGTGCCATCGAAGATCGAGGGACAGCGCACACATGTCGAAGCGATTCATCGGCGCACGACAAACTACGGTTGCGCGCGAGATCGAGTTGAAGGGCACGGGGGTGCACAGTGGAGCACCGGTATCACTGGTGCTCCACCCTGCTGAAGCAAACACGGGCCTTCGATTTATCGTCAGCAAACGGGGGCGCATCGTCGCCGAAATCCCTGCTGATGTGCGGTTCGTGAAGAATTTGACGCTTTGTACGGTGATTGGCGACGATACGGGCGCCAGTGTAAGCACCGTCGAGCATCTGCTGGCCGCGCTACGTGGCCTCGGCGTCGACAACTGCTACATCGAAGTCGACAGCAAGGAAGTGCCGATCATGGACGGCAGCGCCGGTCCATTCGTCGATGCGATCGACGAGGCCGGCATTCGCGAATTGTCAGAGCCGCGGACGTTCCTCAAGATTCTGAAACCGGTTCGGGCCGAGGATGGCGACTGCTGGGGCGAGCTGGTTCCGCACAATGGCTTCCACCTCGACATCGAGATCGATTTCGATACCCCGTTGATCGGGCGCCAGCGCCTCGGCCTGGAAATGTCGCCCAGCACGTTCCGGGGCGAAATTTCCCGCGCACGTACTTTCGGTTTCATGCGCGACGTGGAGCGGCTCTGGAAAGCCGGCCTCGCACTCGGAGCCTCCCTCGACAACACCGTCGCCATCGGCGACGACCGGATCATGAACCGCGAAGGCCTGCGTTACCCGCAGGAGTTCGTCCGGCACAAGCTGCTCGATGCCGTTGGTGATCTTGCTCTCGCCGGCCACCCGATTCTGGGTTCCTACCGGTCGGTTCGCGGTGGACATCGCCTGAACGCCCACGTGCTGAAGGCCTTGCTGGCGGATCCGACTGCGTGGACGATGGTCCAGGCGGCGCGGGTGCGCGAGCAGTCGGTGTTTCGTACCTCTCCGATCGCTTTGGCGGCCGGCGAGTAGATCCGTTGCCTTCCTGCCACGTTGCGCGAATTCCGGCGCTGCTCACGACCAGCGTCTTGCTATCGCCTCAGTTCGGCTGAAAAAGCCTTGTGTGTCGATTGCTTACGGTCTTTGTGAGAGGCACGAATCGCGTGCTACCTTTGGCCTGATAATCAGTCGGCGGTACGGCAAGCTGAGGCTCGATGATGAACGTCAACTTACCCAGGATGCTGCTGCTGGCGGGTGCGATCGGCGCCTGCCTCGCCGCGGGTGGTTGCTCGTCGTCGAGCGATGCCGCGAAGGCCGCGCTCAATCCCGATCCGCCAGACCGGATGTATGCGATCGCCGACGCCTTCATGGCCAAGGGCAAGTGGGAGGACGCGGCGAGGAAGTTCGAAGACCTCGATCGCGATCATCCCTATTCGCCGGAAGCCCGTCGCGCCATCGTGATGTCGTCCTTCGCCTACTACAAGGCGGGCAAATACCCCGAGGCGATCACCAACGGCAAGCGCTACACCAGCATGCATCCGGGCACCAAGGAAGCGGCGCTCGCGCACTACGTGGTGGCCAGCGCCTACTATGACGAGATGCGCGGCCCGAACCGCGACCAGTCGAACACGCGCAAGGCACTGGCCGAGTTCAAGGCGCTGAAGGCCCGCTATCCCGACAGCCAGTACGCCAAGGAAGTCGACAACAAGATTCGCATTTGCGAGGATTCGCTGGCTGCCGCCGAAATGGAGGTTGGGCGCTATTATCTGACCAAGAAGCAGCATATGGCCGCGATCGGCCGCTTCAAGACTGTCGCGACCGAATATCAGACGACCCAGCACGTCGAAGAGGCGCTGATGCGCTTGACCGAGGCCTATATGTTCCTCGGCATCAAGAACGAGGCGCAGAACGCCGCCGCGGTGCTCGGCCACAACTTCCCCGACTTCGCGCTGGTACAAGGACGCTTATGCGCTGTTGCAGTCGGATGGACTGGCGCCGCGCGAGGAAAGCGGCTCGTGGCTAAGCAAGGCCTGGCAGGGAATCAAGCTGCCGAAGCTGTCGATGACATCGCAGTAGGCCGTCGATCACGTCCCCGGCGGCCGGCGCTTCCCAAACAATCGTTCATGCTCGAGGATGCTGCGGAGCCGCGCGAGTGCGCTTAAGCTGCGTCCACGGCATTGCAGCCGCTCGTCCGGGTTGAAGCATGGCGACGGGGCGTGGGAGCGGGTCCGCTATTCGAGAATGAGCCGGAACCGGCTTGATCTTCGAGCAGGATCGCACTGACGCCGCCCGTCACCCTTTGCCTCACCAGGCTCGACCGGCCCGTTCAGGTGGAGAGGAAGTGGTGGCACGCACCAGATCACCAGCACAGCAGGATGCCGAAGCTCGCGCCGAGATTGCGAGCTTGCGAGCCGAGATCACACGTCACGACGAGCTCTACTTCGGCAAGGATTCTCCGGAAATATCCGATGCCGAATACGACCAGCTGCGGCGGCGGCTGGAACAGCTCGAGACCGAGTTCCCGCAGCTGAAGGATGCCTCGAGCCCATCGGCCAGGGTCGGCACCGCGGCAGCCGAGGGATTCGGCAAGATCAGGCACGCGGTGCCGATGCTGTCGCTGGGCAACGCCTTCGAGGATATCGAGGTCGTCGAGTTCACCGAGCGTGTGCGGCGGTTTCTCAATCTGGCCGCCGATCAACCTCTCGCCCTGACGGCCGAGCCGAAGATCGACGGTCTGTCGATCTCGCTGCGCTTCGAGCATGGCCGCTTCGTGCAGGCGGCGACCCGCGGCGACGGCACGGAGGGCGAGAACGTCACCGCCAATGTCGCGACCATCAAGGAGATCCCGCACACGCTGAAAGGCAGCCGCGCCCGCGTGCCCGAGGTCATCGAGGTGCGCGGCGAAATCTACCTCGGCCACGCCGACTTCCGGCGCCTCAACGAAGCGCAGGCCGCCAGCGGCCAGAAGTTGTTTGCCAATCCACGCAATGCGGCGGCCGGCTCGCTGCGCCAGCTCGATGTTTCGATCACCGCCGGTCGCCCGCTTCGCTTCTTCGCATACACCTGGGGCGAGGCGACGAGCCTGCCGGCCACGACACAGTCGGGCATGATCGATGCGTTCGCCCATTGGGGACTGCCGACCAACCCGCTGATGCGGTTGTGCCGCGACGGCGACGAGCTGCTCGCTTACTATCGCGAGATGGGCGAGAAGCGATCGAGCCTCGGCTACGACATCGACGGCGTCGTCTACAAGGTCGATCGGCTCGATCTGCAGGATCGGCTCGGCTTCGTCAGCCGCGCGCCCAGATGGGCGATCGCCCACAAGTTCCCTGCCGAGCAGGCGACCACCACGCTGCTCGGCATCGAGATCCAGGTCGGCCGTACCGGCGCGTTGACGCCGGTCGCCAAGCTGCAGCCGGTCACTGTCGGCGGCGTGGTGGTGTCGAACGCGACGCTGCACAACGAGGATGAGATCGCCCGCAAGGACGTGCGGGTCGGCGACACCGTGGTGGTCCAGCGCGCCGGCGACGTTATTCCGCAGGTCGTGAGCGTCGTGATCGAGAAGCGTCCGGCCGGCGCCAAGCCGTTCGCATTCCCGACCATTTGTCCGGCCTGCGGCTCGGCCGCCGTCCGCGATGCCGACGAGGAGGCCGGCACCGCCGAGGTCGTGCGCCGCTGCACCGGCGGCCTCACTTGCCCGGCGCAGGCCAAGGAGCGGCTGAAGCACTTCGTGTCGCGCAATGCGCTCGACATCGAGGGGCTCGGCGACAAGCAGATCGAGGCATTCTACGACGAGGGCCGCATCGCCAGGCCGGCCGACATCTTCACCCTCGCCGAGCGCGACCGCCGTTCGCTGAAGAAGCTCAAGGACCAGAAGGGGTTTGGCGAAAAGTCGGTCGAGAAGCTATGGGCGGCGATCGACGCGCGCCGCACCGTGCCGCTAGACCGCTTCATCTTCGCGCTCGGGATCCGGCATATCGGCGAGGGCACCGCGCGCGACCTAGCCAAGGCCTACGGCACCTTCGAAGCCTTCAGCGCCGGCGTTGGAGCAGCCGTCGCTGGCGGCGAGGGCAGCGAAGCCTACCAGGATATCGACAACATCGAAGGCATCGGCGCAACGGTCGTCGATGCATTGATCGCCTTCTTCGGCGAGGAGCACAACGTGCGAGCGCTCGACGATCTCCTGGCGCACGTCACCGTCGCGCCGTTCGAGCGGATCGCGACGGCGTCCTCGGCGGTAACGGGCAAGACGGTCGTGTTCACCGGCACGCTGTCGCGCATCACCCGCAATGAGGCGAAGGCGCAAGCCGAGCGGCTCGGCGCCAAGGTCGCCGGCTCGGTCTCGAAAAAGACCGACTACGTGGTCGCCGGCGAGGACGCCGGCTCCAAGCTCGCCAAGGCGCGCGAGCTCGAGGTGACCGTGCTCACCGAGGACGAATGGCTGCAACTGATCAACAAGTGATCGCGCCTCGACGAGGGTGACAAGCGTCAGGACCAGCGGGAATTGGCAGATCGCGGTGAGCCAGGCGACGCGGCTGCCGCCGCCGAACTGATCGCTACATCTGCGCGGCCCGCACCCGCTCCCGGTGCCAGACATAGAGACCGGAGGCGATGATGATCGCCGCGCCTGCCAGCGTCCACCGGTCGGGAATGTCGCCGAACATCAGGTAGCCGACCACCACCGCCCAGACGAACAGCGTGTAGTTGTAGGGCTGCAGCAGCGCCGGCTGCGTCATGCCGAGCGCCCTGATCAGCGCGACGTGGGAGAGGCTGCCCATGATCGCGATCGCGCCCAGCATCGCCCAGCCGTTGCCGTCGGGCCAGACCCATGCCGCCGGTCCGACGAGGGTCGACGCGCCGAGACCGACCAGCGCGGTGTAGAGCGTGGTGGTCGCCGGGCGATCGACGCGGGCGCACAGCCGGACGAGGATCTGGTAGAGCGACCACATCGAGGCGCCGAGCAGCACGATAAGCACCGGCGGCTCGATCTTCTCGAAGCCCGGCCGGATGATCAGGAGCACACCAACGAAGCCGACCAGCACCGCCGCCCAGCGGCGCGGACCGACCTTCTCGCCGAGCATCGGCACTGAAAGCGCCACGACCAGGAGCGGAGCGACCGCATTGACGGCGTGCACGTCGGCGATCGGCATCAGCTTGAACGCCACCATGAACAGGGCGCTTTCCACCACCAGCAGCAATGCCCGAAAGCTCTGCAGCAGCGGGCGCTCGCTGTGCGCCAGTTGCAGCAGCGACCGCCCCGCGCGCTGGCGGTAGAGCATCGCCACGGCGATGCCGGTGAAGACGATGTTGCGCACCCAGAGTATCTGGGCGATCGGCAGCGAGCGCGTCAAGACCTTGGTCATGCCGTCCATCAGCGCGAAGGTGAACATCGCCGTCAGCACCAGCACGATGGCGAGCGCGGCGCGACTTTGGCGATTGGCGGCAGGATCGGTCATCGGGCCGGCGCCGCCACGGCGTTCCTTGCGGACTGGGCCGCCAGCTGGACCTGGATCACCGCTGCCAGGATCAGCGCGGCTCCCGACATCGCCAGTGGCGACAGCCGCTCGCCGAGCATCACCGCGCCGGCGATTGCCGCGATCACCGTCTCGAGACTGACGATGACGGTCGCCTCCGCCGTCGAGGTATGCTTCAGCGAAACCGCCAGCAGCGTGAATGTCAGCGCACTCGACAGCACGCCGACGTAGGCGATCGACGGCGCCGCCGCCGCAAGTGCGGTCCACGAGGTGGTCTCGGTCGCGAGCGCGGCAACGACACCCAGCAGCGCGACCACGATGAACTGGATCGTGGTGAAGGCGACCGGCCGGCCGTAGCGCGCCGTGTGGCCGACGATCGTCATCTGCAGCGCCCAGAACACCGCGCACGCGGCGACGTAGCCGTCACCACGATTGAAGCCCTGCAGCGTCCCGCCGCCGAGCAGCCAGGTGCCGGCGAACGACAGGAGGACCGCGATCCAAACCGCTCGCCCCGGCCGCTGGCCGATCCACAGCCAGGCAATGAACGGCGTCAGCACGACATAAAGTGCGGTCAGGAAGCCGGTGTTGCTCACGGTCGCCGTCAACAGCCCGATCTGCTGGAGGAGTGCGCCGAGGAAGAAGGCCGCGCCGCCCAGCAGCCCGGCGCGCAGCAGGCCGCCGGGAACCGGGGTGCCGGCCTTGCGCGCTTCCCACAGCGCAAACGGCAGCAGCGTGAGTGCCGCCAGGAATCCGCGCGCCGAGGTGAATGCATTGGGTCCGATGTGCTCCATCGCCTGCTTCTGGAAGACGAACGCGACGCCCCAGATGGCAGCCGCCAGCATCAGCAGGAGATCGGCATGGAAGCGGCGCATGGGGAGTGGATCTCGGTGAGGAGGCGGGCGGGCAGATCGATGAAATGGCAAGACGTCGGCGCGGGACTACCTGCCGCTCGTCTCCTGCAACGCCGCAAGGACACGCTCCGGCGTCATCGGCATCCGGGTCATGCGCACGCCAACCGCGCGGCGTATCGCATTGCCGACCGCGGCGGCGACCGGCACGATCGGCATCTCGGCGACCCCGCGCACGCCGTACGGCACGTCCGGCACCGGCGTCTCGATGATCACGCACTCGATCCTGGGCAGGTCGAGCGCGGTCGGCATGCGATAGTCGAGCAGGCTGGCGTTGCGCAGGCGGCCGTCCGCCGCATAGTCGAAGCCTTCCGTCAGCGCCCAGCCGATGCCCTGCGAGACGCTGCCCTCGATCTGACCCTCGACCGCGGTCGGGTTGAGCGCGCGGCCGACGTCCTGGAACGCCGTGTAGCGCAACACCGTCACCTGCCCGGTCTCGGGATCGACCTCGACGTCGCATACATGCGCGCCCGCCTCGACGCCGAGCGGCAGCTTGGTCGACACGCCATGACCGACGATGGCACCGTCGGTCAGGGTTGCCCGCATCAGGTCATGCAGCGTGATCGAGGCGGCGCCGGCGCTGAACACGCCCGCCGCATAGGCGATGTCCTCGGCGGCGCACTGCAGGCGCTGCGCGGCGCGAGCCCGCAGCTGGGCCAGCGCGTCCTTGCAGGCATAGGACACCGCCGCGGCCATCGTGCGGCCGACGCGGCTGCCGGCCGAGGCATCGGTGTAGCCCACCGACTTGGTATCGCCGGTCGCGATGTGGACGTCGCCGATCGCGAGCCCGAATTCCTCCGCGGCGACCTGCGCCATGGTCGTGCGGGTGCCGGAAATGTCGACCGCGCCCATGGTGACCATCGGCCTGCCGTCGCCGGCGACCGTCACATGTGCAGCCGAGGTCATCGAGGTGCCGCGCCAGTAGCCGAACGCGAGGCCGCGTCCACGCGGCAACCGGCCGGCGGAGAGCGGCGATCGCCAGCAGTCGTGCCCGGCGATCCGCTCGATAATGGTGGTAAGCCCGATCGGCGGGAACGGCGTACCGATCGGCATCCGGCTGCCGGTGACGGCGGCATTGCGACGGCGCAGCTCCAGAGGATCGATATCGAGCTTCAAGGCGAGCTCGTCGACCGCCTGCTCCATGGCGAACGCCGCCTGGATGCCGCCGGGGCCGCGATAGGCCTCGGTGCGCGGCTTGTTGGTGAGGATGTCGTAGCCCTCGAGGTGGAGGTTCGGGCACTGGTAGGGCGCGGCCGAAGCCTGCATCACCAGGGTGGTCGGCGTGCCGGGGATGCCGCCGGAGTCGAGCACGTAGCGCCCTTCGATCGCGGTCAGCCTGCCGTTCGCATCGGCACCTATCCTGACATCGATCCGCGCCGCCGCGGCCGGCCCCGAGCCACCCGTCAACACCTCTTCGCGGCTCGTCACGATCTTGACCGGCCGGCCGCACTTCTGCGCCAGGCGCGCCGCGATGGGCTCGACGTGCACCGTGATCTTGCCGCCGAAGGCACCGCCCAGCTCGAGCGGCACGACCTTGATCCTCGACTGCGGCATGCCGAGCACCACCGCCGTCTGGCTCTCGATCTGGAATGCGCCTTGCGTCGATGCCCAGATGGTGACGAGCCCGCCGCCGTCGGTCTCGGCGACGCATGCATGCGGCTCGATGTAACCCTGGTGCGCGGTATCGACGCCGACACGCACCGCCCCGATCGCCGCCGATGCGGCAAGAGCCGGCGCCGTGGCGCCGCGCTCGATCAGCGTGCGGCCGCCGGAATTGCGCGGGGCAGGCGTCGCCGCGTCGAAGCCCTTCGGCGTGTGCGCCGGATGGATCAGCGGAGCACCGGGCGCGGTTGCCGCGTCGAAATCCATGACGGCCGGCAGCACCTCGTAGACAACGTCGATCAGGTCCGCTGCCTCGGCCGCGATGTAGGGATCGGTCGCGGCGACCGCCGCCACGGCATGCCCACGCCAGAGCACCCGGTCGCGCGCGATCACGGTCAATGCCGAGACCCAGGCATCGGCGCCGGTCTCCCCGAACGGAATCATGGTGCCGGGCGGAACGTCGGGAAAATCCGCGCCCGTGACGATCGCCAGGACGCCCTTCAAGGCCTCGGCCCTGGAGGTATCGATCGACACGATGCGGGCGTGCGCATGAGGACTGCGCACGATGCGCCCGGTCACCATGCCAGGCCGCACCAGGTCGGCGGGATAGATCGCCCGGCCGGTGACGCGTTCGCCGGCATCGACGCGCGGAAGCCGCTTTCCGACCACTTGCAACGGTTGCGCCGTATCGCTCATGCGTCTGCCCCTTTGCCGTCGCGGGCGACCGCCTCGATCGCCTCGACGATCTTGTCGTAGCCGGTGCAGCGACAGATGTTGCCGGCGATCGCATGCCGGATGTCGTGCTCGCTCGGATTGTTGTTGCGCGCCAAGAGGGCGACAGCCGACAGCACCACGCCGGGCGTACAGAAGCCGCATTGCGTGCCGCCGTGCGCGACGAGCGCCGTCTGCACCGGATGCAGCGTGTTGCCCTTCGCGACGCCCTCGATGGTGGTGACGCTCGCGCCCTCGGCCTCGACCGCCAGCATCAGGCAGGCGCACACCGGCTCGCCATCGAGCAGCACGGTGCACGAGCCGCAATTGCCGTTGCTGCAGCCTTCCTTGGTGCCGGTAAGGCCGAGCGCATCGCGCAGCAGCTGCAACAGCGTGTCGCGGGTGTCGACGAGCGCCTGGCGCGGCTCGCCATTCACGTCCACAGCGATGACCGATCTCATGTCAGATTGCTTCCGAGTTGTTTGGCGCAGTCCGCCAACGTGCGGCGGGTCAATACCGATACGAGCTCGCGCCGGTAGGCAGCCGAGCCTCGCGTATCCGAGATCGGCTGAGCTTCCCGTGCGGCCGCCTCGCCCGCGGCCCTGAACAGTGCCGGCGACGGCCGCTCGCCGATCAGCAGCCGCTGCGCCTGCTCTGCGACGAACGGCGTCGGCGCGACCGATGCGAGGGTGAGGCGAGCGTCCGCGATGCCGCCATCGGCGGCGAGACTGATCCATGCGCCGACGCCGGCGATCGCAATGTCCATCTCGCGGCGCGGCGTGAAGCGCAGATACTTGGCGGCCCAGCGGCCCGGCCGCGATGGCAGCGACAGCGACACCAGCAGCTCGTCCGCCGCCAGCGTGGTGCGGCCCGGACCGGCCGCGACCGCCGCTGCCGGCACCGTGCGCCGCCCCGATCGGGCCGGCGATCTCGGCGATGGCGTCGAGCGATATCAGGAGCGGCACGGCATCGGCGGACGGCGCCGCATTGCACAGATTGCCGCCGAGACTGGCCCGGCTTTGCACCTGCAGGCTGCCGATCAGCTGCGCGGATTCGAGCAGTGCCGCGTGCACGCCGGCAAAGACAGCGTCGCGGCCGAGCTTGTTGACACTGGCAGCGGCACCAATTCGCCAGCTTCCGTCGCTGGCGCGCTCGATCTTCGTCAACTCGGGAATACGCTTGAGATCAACGACCCGTGATACTTGCCGCCGCCCTTCCCGCAGTTGCGGGATCAGGTCGGTCCCGCCCGCCAGCACGCGGGCTCTGCCGCCCGCCAGCGCCGCAATTGCATCTTGCACCTGGCTCGGCGCATCATAGTGTAATTCCTGCACATCCGCCTCGATCAGTCCCGAAACCGGCCGCAACATATCAGGCAAGTCGGCGCCCTGCACGCGGCAGTGTCCGGGCGTCTGCCATCCGCAATCGGCGCAGGCACGACTTATGCCTTTGGGACAGGTTGCGCCAGATCAATCCGGCAATCGCCGAATACCTTCTAGATGGCCGCCGGCCGCCGATGCACGTGGGCCACGGCGAATAGAACAGCGGAAAACCGGCGTTGCGGAGAGCTGCGATGCGACCGACGATTTCGATCCTGCTGGCGGCTGCCTGCGGCGTCGCTCCGGCCTCGATGGCGTTGGCTCAAACGCGTCCGACATTGGCAAGTCAGGGGCGACAGATCGTCGAGAAGTACTGCAGCCGCTGCCATGCGATCGGCAGGGCTGGCGAAAGCAGTCACGCCAAGGCGCCGCCGTTTCGCGACGTGGTCAAGAAGTATCCGCCGCAATCGCTGGCCGAGGCTTTGGCCGAAGGCATCGTCTCGGGCCATCCGGAGATGCCGGAGATCGCCTTTCCGCCGGGCGAGGTCGATGCCATCGTGACCTACCTCGACACCCTGATCGAGCCGCCGCGCCAATAGCCGAGCCAATGCTGATTCGGCTGGCCCGCGCCACCACACGATCGGGCGACGCTCGCGCCACCACCAGCGCGGCCTTTAGCGGCGGGCTGTCATGAAGTCTTGATCGATATCTTGCGGGTCTCGCCGGAGGCGGCTGCGAGCTTCGGGATCGTGATCGTCAGCACGCCTTTGCGGAAATCCGCCTCGATCGCATCGAGCTTGGCGTCGGCCGGAAGCCGGAACGAGCGTTGGAAGGCGCCATACTCGCGCTCCGAGAAGAAGTAGTTGTCAGACCTCTCCTCGTTCTCGAACCGCTTTTCGCCGCGCACGATCATGGTGCCGTCCTGCATGGCGATGTCGATGTCGCCAGCGTCCACGCCTGGCAGCTCCATGTTGATCTGGTAGCTCTCGACCGAGACCGACGCATCGGAGCGTGGCGCAAACCAGCCCGCGATCTTCTCCCCGACCTGTTTCAACGACTCGGGCAGCCAGCCCGCGGTGTGTGATCGTTCGACCATGTCATCCTCGTGAGTTGCATCGGCCGCGCCAAGCAGCCACGAGCGCATCTCATCGCAAATTCCATGCGCCGAGGATGATCTTCGTCAAACGAGGGCGACACCGCCCGCAGCAGCCGGCGACCGCCACGGCGTCAAGCGCTCGACCGCCACATGCCGCCTAGCCTCGCCTTGAGATCGACCGCGGGAGCGCGACCAGCGGCTGTCGTGGCGGAGGGCGAGGCGTGACGGGCCGGCCAGGCGACCGGCTCGAAGCGTCCGGCGAGGCTTGGCGGAATGAAGCGCGTGCGCGAAGCAAACAAGTGGCGGTCGCCGCCGCGTGCCTGCTGCTGCACGAAGAACCGTTGCGGCAGGATGAGATGCAGATCGTCCTTCGCCCTGGTCATCGCGACGTAGAGCAGCCGCCGCTCCTCCTCGATCTCCTCGGCGCTGCCGGTGGACATATCGGACGGGATGCAGCCGTCGACGACGTTGAGCACGAACACGGATTTCCACTCCTGGCCCTTCGCCGAGTGGATCGTGGACAGGATCAGGTAATCCTCGTCGAGCAGCGGCGTGCCGGCCTCGTCGCTGGTCGCCTCCGGCGGATCGAGCGTCAGCTCGGTGAGGAATCCGTCGCGCGACGCATACTGCGTCGCGATGCGCGCGAGCTGGTCGAGGTCGCCCGCGCGCACCGCGGCGTCCGGATAGCGCTCCTCGAAGTGGGGCGTGAACCATTGTCGCGCCGCGTCGACGTCGCCCGGCCAGGCGATCCGTCCACCATGCAGCGCCTCGAGCAGATCGACCAGCGCCGGCCAGGTTTCGATCGCGGCCGCGGGCGGGCGGAATATCAGCAGCGGGGCGAACGGGTCGCCGCCGCCGCCGACCCGCTCGAACGCTCTTGCCGCGGTCGCCGGACCGAATCCCGGCAGCATCTGCAGCACCCTGAAGCCGGCAACGCGGTCACGCGGGTTCGAAGCCCAGCGCAGGATCGCCAGCAGATCCTTGATGTGCGACGCCTCGAGGAACTTGAGGCCGCCGAATTTCACGAACGGAATGTTGCGGCGGGCAAGCTCGATCTCCAGCATGCCGCTGTGATGCGACGTGCGGAACAGCACCGCCTGCGACTTCAGCGGCACCCCCGCCTCGCGATCGGCTAGCACGCGCTCGACCACGTAGCCGACCTGGGCGATGTCGTCGGAAACCGTCACCAGCCGCGGCTTCTGGGCCGACGACCGATCCGAGCGCAGGTTCTTGGTGAACCGTTCCGCCGCCTGCTCGATCACCCCGTTTGACGCATCGAGAATCGGCTGGGTCGAGCGATAGTTCTGCTCCAGCGTGACGACCGCCGCCGGCGGCGTGAATCGGCCCGGAAAGTCCAGGATGTTGCGCACCGTTGCCGCCCGGAAGCCGTAGATCGACTGCGCATCGTCACCGACCACCGTAAGTCCCCGGCCGTCGGGCTTGAGGCCCGTCAGGATGCGCGACTGCAACGGGTTGGTGTCCTGGTACTCGTCGACCAGCACGTGGTCGAACATCGCGGCGACTTCGCCCGCGACCTCGGGCACCAGCATCATCTCGGCCCAGTACAGCAGCAGATCGTCGTAATCGAGCACGCCCTCGGCCTGCTTCGCCGCGACATAGCGATCGAACAGCTCGCGCAGGCTGGCCTCGTGGGCCGCGCACCAGGGAAAATGCCGGCCGAGCACCTCGCCCAGCGGCAGGCCCGAGTTGACCGCGTGGGAGTAGATCGACAGGCACGTCGACTTGAGGGGAAACCGCGTCTTCTTCTCCGCCAGGCCGAGGTCGTAGCGGACCAGATTGAGAAGGTCGGCGGCGTCCTCGCGGTCGTGGATGGAGAAGGCCGGCGACAATCCGATCCGTTCCGCAAAAATCCGCAGCAGGCGCGCGCCGACACCGTGGAAGGTCCCGGCCCAGCCGATCGCCTGCCGCACCCTCGGATGCTCGGCGCCGAGCGCGGCGCGCATGATGCTTTCGACGCGCCGGGTCATTTCGGCGGCGGCGCGGCGCGAGAACGTCAGCAGTAGGATGCGATCGGGCGCGGCGCCGTTGACGATCAGGTGCGCGACCCGGCTGGCAAGCGTCATCGTCTTGCCCGACCCTGCCCCGGCAATTACCAGCAGCGGCCCGCCCCCCGAAGCATCACCTCGCGCAAGGCCGTGCTCGACCGCCCGGCGCTGCTCGGGATTGAGCGGCGACAGATAGGCTTCGCAGTTGCGGCCGACGCCTGGCGCGGAAGTAGGCATGGCGGCGAAATGACCACGATTCGCTGCCGCCGCCCAAATCGGCGATTGCTCAGCGCTCCTCGCCCTCCGCGCCACCGCCGGCCGGCCAGGCAGCATCGGGTGCGAGCCCGGCTGAAACGAACAGCGCCAGCCATACGGTCGGCTCGTCGGGTGCCGTCCATGCCACGCGGTGGCGGCAGCGAGCCGGCAGGAAGATCGCGTCACCAGGCCCCAGCGCGCGCTCACCCACCTCGCCCTGGATGGCAAGGCGTGCCGCGCCCCTCAGGAGCATCACCCATTCGGCATCGTCCTGGTCATACCAGAATGCCTCGGGCGAGGATTGGCCGCACGACACGATGCGCTCGACGCGGAAGCCCCGGCCGGCAAGCAGCGTCTGCGTCACCTCCCCATCATGCGCCGCGGGAAGATCCGCGAGGAGGTTCAGGACGGATATCATCGGCGCGTCTCCGCGGGCTCGGCAGCCGGCGACCCTGGTCATGCCCGAAATATCGGACAATTCCGTTCGGCGCAGGCCGTGAACGTTGTCCGCCAAGCACCGGCCGGCGCGCGAGCCCGTATTTCCCGCTTCCGGTCCGCCCGGCGGCGTTAACCCTCGATCGCTGCTGGCGGCAGCGGATCGTGATTAAGATCCTTTTACCGTGTTCCTGCCATACTCCTGGCTGAAAAAGCAGCTGCCCGGATACCGACGGCACCCGACAAGCCAATCCACGAGCGATACCTATGTTCAGAGTGACTGCCGCGATCGGATCTCTGCTGTTCGTCACGACACTGGCCGCCGAGCCGGCGCGCATGTCGGGCCAGGCGATCCGCGCGGCCGTGGTCGGCTCGACGATCGAGATCGACACGCCGCTCGGCACCAAGCTGCCGCTCCGGTTCGCCGAGGGCGGGCAGGTCAGCGGCGAAGCCGGCGGCCTCTCGTTCTATCTGGGCTCGGCAACCGACACCGGCCGCTGGTGGATCGCCAACGATCGGCTTTGTCAGCGATGGTCCAAATGGTTCGACGGCGAGGTGCAGTGCCTCGAGCTGCGGCAAGACGGCGAGCGCTACCTGTGGCGTCGCGATGACGGCAAGACGGGCACCGCCACCATCACGACCAAGACGGTGACGGCAATGGCAGCCGCGAGTGCCACGACTGAGCGGTCCGCGATCATCGCACCGATGCCGCGCTCGACGTCGAAGGCACCTTCGTTGCGTGTCGCCGGGGCGCCGGTGCAATCCGAGAACGACAGCGGCAACCAAGTCGCGCCGGCCGCGGCAAGGACGGCGCGCCCGATCGAGCCAGTCCCCGAACGCAGCGCCGCCGCGGCTGATGCCGCCGCCCCTGCTCACCACCCGCTGCCGGCCCCTGACCGTCTGCTGCCGCCAGCCACCAAGTCGACGCGTCCCGAGACCGCTGCGGTGGCCAAGCCGCCGGCCGCCACTCCCACCTTCAGGGTGGCTGGCGTCGCCGAGTTCGACGTTCTCTACGTCCGTGGCGGCCCGTCGCCCGACCATGCGGCGGTCGGCTGGATCCCCCCCTATGGTCGCGGCGTGAGAGTCGTCGGCCTATGCCGGCAGGAATGGTGCCCGATCCAGCACCGCGATCTCGACGGCTGGGTCAACAGGTACTACCTCGTGCAGGAATTCCCATCGCAGGGCGCGCAGCGGCTGAGCGCCCACGCCGGTGTCGATGCAGGCGACGCCCTGACGCCCGCGGCCGGTTTCGAACACCGGACCAGGCTTTTCAGAAGATCGCGAAATCGCCCAGCAGATCCTTGCGCGCCAGCCATGGCGTCTGCCGTCCGCCAGAGTGCCGCGCCACAATCGTCTTGAGCGCCCGGTAAAGCTCGCTGACCTCGATTGCGCCGTCGTGGTCGAGGTCGTACGTGCCGCGCGCGTTGTCGAGCGCCTCGACCAGCGCATGCGTGAACAACCCGCCACCCCAGCTCGGGTTCTCGTAGCTCTGCTGACGGCCCTTCGAGGCGGCGAGCACCAGCATCGGCGCCTGCGACGCCGACAATAGCGCACCGGCGGCATCGTCGTTGGTGCCGAGCGTCTCCGTGCCCGAGAGACCGGCGTGACAAGCATCGAGTATGATGATCACCCGGCCCTTGGTATTGCGCAGCGCCTGCGCCACCTCGCTCCAGGCGAGCCCGGTCTGCGGCAGGCGCGCCAGATCGAACTCGGCGGTCGACAGATAGTACCGGCCCTGATCGTCCTGGCTGCCGTGGCCGGCGAACGAGAAGACCAGCGTGTCGCTGGATAATGCGCTGTCCGCCGTCTGCCGCAGCGCTGCCAGGATGCCATCGCGCGTCGCCTGCTTGCCGGTGATCCTGGTCAGCTCGGCGCGGGCATAGTACTTGCCGGCGCTGTTTTCGAGCGCCGACCCGAGACGCACGGCATCGCTCTCGGCGAACCGCAGGGCAAGCTTCGGATCGGCATAGTTGTCGATCCCGACCAGCACGCCACGCAGGCGACCGACGCTTGGCGGGTTCGGCGGCAGGCGGAGCGCCTGCGGCGTCGAGACGAAGCCGGCGACATCGGCGACCTGCACCGTCAGCCATCGGGCGTCCGGCGCGCGCGGCACCTCGATCTGCCTGCGCACATGCGCCGCGGACAACGGTATGCTCTCGATCTGCTGGCCGTCGGCGAAGATCCGCAACTGCGCCAGCATGCTCGTCGACCGCGCGTCGACCTCGAGCCGGATCGGCCCGCTCGCATCCTGCGGCGCGACGCGCGCGACCTCCAGCGACGGCGGCGGAGCAAGTGTCGGCGGCGTCGGCTTGGCGGCGTCGTCTCTCAGCTTCCACTTGATGAAATCGGGCCGATTGAGGATTGCGCCGAATTGCTGGAACGGGAACAGGCCCGGCAGCCCGGGAAAGCGCAATTGCACGAAGTGCGCGCCCTCGTAGGACGACCAGTAGTAGCCCTCGGGCGTATAGACGATAATCTCGTCGTCGACCGAGCGGCCCGACAGCGAAAGGTCGCCCCTGGCGAGGTTGTGCACGAAGAACTGCCCGTCGCTGTTGAATTGCACGACGTGGCGGCGGTCGGTCGAAAGCTGTACGTCGGTCAGCAGGTCGGCCTGCGGCACGTTCTGGAACAGCGCGATCTGCTGCCTCGTCTGCAGATCGAGCACCGTGATCGTCCTCTGCACCACCGATGCCGCCACGAGATAGCGATCGAGGTACACGTGCGGCTTCAGCTGCGTCTGGTGATCACTGACGTCGTAGGCGCCAGCCCAGAACGGCTCGAGCTGCGTGCTTAGATCGGTGACGCGACCGCCCGTCCTCGGCCCGCCCGCGGCATCGCCCTCGATCAGAATGATCATGCCCTGACCGATCCCGCCGTTGCCTTCGGTTGCCCATAGTTGCATCAGCCAGACCGGCCGGCCGCCGACTTGCCAGCGCCACAGGCCCTCGAGCGTCTCCGCGAGCTTGATCTGCCCCTTGTCGAGCCCCTCGACCGGCAGCATCGTTTCGTACTTGCCGGTCGATTTCCTCGTCTTCAGCATGGGTGCGATCGCCGGCACCTCGCGGCCGAGCCGCGCCGCGAGCGGATCGGTGCGCCGCTTGATCGTCTGCTCGACGCGCTTGTAGTCGGCCTCCGTCGCAGTGGCGGCGTTGGTCAGCGTGCGGTCCTGGCCGGCCCAGGAGTTGATGAACGGGATCTGCTCGCGCGCCAGCGGCGCGGCGGCGATCAGACCGAGACGGCTCAGCTCGGCAATGGTCCGCGCTTGCGGGCTTTCGGTCGACGACGGGCCGCCGTTGCCGGCCACTCGCGTGCGCCAGTCGCCACGGACGACGCTGCTGCCGGAAAGACCGGCGACCTTGAGCTGCGGCGCCGATGGACTGATCGATTTCGATTGCACCAGTTGATTCTTCAGCGGGACCGCCGCCTTGTACCATTCCTGATCCTCGAGACCGTTGCCGCGCGGATTGGTCTGCGGATCGAAGATGTGGCTGAAACGGATCGGATCGCGAGAATGCCAGCCCCTGGCGAGCGCGAACGGTGCGGCGCCGTAGCTCTGGTTCACGAAGGCTTGGACCTGCGCCATTGTCTTGCAGCACAGCCTGGCGCCGCTGGCCAGCTCGTAGACCGGCTGGTTGCTATCGTCGAACGTGCCGGTCAGCGCCAGCACGCCGTTGTCGAGATCGAGCATCACGTCGTCGTCCACCCAGGAAGCGCAAGCGTGGCACGATCCCGGATGGCGCAGCTCGAGATCATCGCCGGGATCGTCGCCCGCGTCCGCGCCTTCAGTGGCAGGTCGAGCCGGCTTGCCGGCCGACGCGCGCGAGATCAGGGTCGGCCGCACCGCCAGTGCGCCCCACGAGCCCTGCCCGGCGATCAGGAACGCATCGCCGTGGCTCCAGCCGATGAACGGCCCCGTCGGCCGCGCCACCACTTCGCGCGAGACCAGGTCGATCACCTCGAATGAGGTATTGTTCCGATCACCGACCATTGCGGCGAAGAAGCGTGAGGTCGGCGAGAAGTTTGGGTCGTGGCCCGCCCGGTCGATCAGCTTGGCGCCGTTCTCGGTATCGTAGACGCGATACCTGCCGTCGAAGATGTTGGCGCGATAGCGGCCGGAAGGCGAAACGATGATGCTGGCCGGCCGCTCGATGTCGTAGGGATCCTGAACGACGATCTCCGGTTGGCCCGGCAGCACGTCCAAGACCTTCTCGAGCTTTTGGCCGACGATTCGCTCGCCGCACGCGGTCTTCGCGACGACGGCGGCGGCGACTGGGAGCGGGCCGGCACCGAAAACCTGCACATCGAACTTTCCCGAGAGCCGCGAGCCAGGCTGATGCAGCGGCACCAGGGCCCTCGAGTTGGCCTCGCCGAAAGCGAGGCCGGCGGGGCCGCGCACGGCCGGCGGCAGGGCAACGAAGCCGGGCAGCTCGGATGGTACCGGTCCGACGGCGTTGGCCGCTCGCGGCGCAGCCTGCAACTGAGGAGCAACGAAGCGAACCTCGCCGGGAATCGACACCACGACATAAACCTGGGACCTGAGCGGCAGCCGCCGCGCCGAGCGCCACGACACCTCGAACGAGCCTCCGGCCGCGAGGGTGGACGGCGGCGCCACCACGATCTCGACGCCGCTGGCGAGTGCCTGCAACGCACGTGTCTCGACGGCGCAATCGACTTGCGCTCTTGCCGGTGGCGATGCGAGACCCACCGATAGCGCGAGCACGGTCCACGCGGCCACTACCAGCGATCTTTGCGACGGCATGTTTGCTGCCCTCTCCCGTCGAATCCGGGCCGGCCGGACGACCATCGCCATCACACGCCGAGGGCACGCGCAAGTCCGCCTTGCCGTCTACCTCGTGATGCCGCGGGTCGCCCCGATCGACTTGCCGGTTGCCTCCTGCTCGATCAACGACTTCATGCGCTTGAAATTCTCGCCGATCGTCTCGCCCCGTGAAATGTCGCGCACCAGGCGATCATAGGGCCCGCTCACCTCCTGTGTCTCGCCGGACGGCCGCATGATCATCACCGACTTGCCCGCGGGCACCAGCAGGCGGGCCTCGTCGGCAAGCTGGGCTCCACGCTTCAGGCTGGCGACGTTGGAATCGAGGACGAGCACATCGGCCACCGCGCGATCGCCGGCGGCGAGCAGCATCGCCAGCTGGATACAGCCGAGCATCAGGGTACCAATTCTTTTCATGGCATCACGCTTTCCCTCACCGCCGCGCTTCCCAACGCCGAGTTTCCCAACGCTGAGCCAGTCGGGCCGTGAAGAAGCCGCCGAACCCACCCAGCAGCCACGCGGCAGCCGCCGGTACGTACGGCACGACCCACCTCATCTGCCAGAAAATGAGCAGATCGATGGCGATCAGCAGTCCGGTCGACACTGTCCCCGGGATCCACTTGAATCCGCGATCCTCAAAATGCAGCCCGAGCATAAAGCCGGCGGCTGACAAGAACACGACGACCGGCCATTCGGGCATCTCGAATATGTACCGGCCGTCGATGATCTGGGCCACGGCATGGGCGTGCAGGAACACCCCGTGGACTGCACTGCCGCCGCCCTCGCCGTCGCCGACGAACAATGGCGTGCGATGCCGGTCGCGATCGGGGAATCCGCCGCCGACCAGCACAAGGCGCCCCTTCAACCGCTCCCGCACCGCCTGGCCGACCGGTCCGTCGTCGAGCACGAGCGCGCCGTTGACGGTGAAGAACGTGTCGGCGTTGTTCGTCGGCCGACGCAGCCACGCCATGCGACCGGCGGGGTCTGCGTCGAGCTTGCCGTCGACCGCCGCGATGCGGGCGGCGAACGAGACCGGAAAGGCACCGCCGGGATTGTTGCCGACGCGATGCCGCACGACGTCGTCGCGATCCTCGTCGAGATTGGCGTAGCCCACCTCCCGCCCGGTCGCGGTGATGAAATCGTGTTGGTGGGCGACCTCTTCCTCGCTAAGCCCGGCCGTGCGCTCGTCGCCGGCCGCCAGGATCAATGCCGTCCTGGCGTTGCGTATCGCGGCGACCAGGCGTTTGTCCTTGTCCGGCTCCGTCGGGCGCTGGAAGACGAAATCCATGGCGACCGCGGCGGCGCCGGCCGCGTCCAGCCGCTCGATCAGCCGCGCCAGCACTCCGCGATCGACCGGCGAGGTGTAGGGCAGCCCCTTCAGCGTCCGGTCGTCGACGAGCACCACCGCGATCCGCGGGTGCTGGGACTGCGCCTGGTCCGACAGCAGCCCGGTGCGCCAATCCGCCAACTGGTGCTCGAACCGCAGCGCCAGGGGGAAATCGCGCGCCACCGCGTGGAACAGCAAGGTGACGATGATCGCATAGACGACGGCCAGGACGGTGCCGCCCTGCTTCAGCGAGACCAAGCTTTCACGCCCGTCGCTCATCGCCTCGATCCCCCTGCAGCCGGTATCCGCCGCTGCCCCCCGGCAGCGCGCCACGGTCGCCGATCCTACAGCAAGTCCAGCCGCACGCCACAGGGGCGCCGTCGCGGCATGTCACACCATGGACAGAACGCTGGCTCGCGCTCGATGCGGTGCCGTGTACGCGGCTCTAGTGTGGCGATTTCGAAGTCCGCTTCATACTTGCAGCATACTCCAGTGCGGACTTCGAAATCATAAGCCACACTTAGAAGCTTGGATTTGCTAGTGTCCTTATCGATCGCGAAGTTCGTCCGATAGCCATGCGAATGAAGCGAACTTCGCGATCGGGACACTAGCCCCGCTTCGCGATCACGGCCGGAGCGACACGATTGTCAGCGGGAGGTAGCCGCGGCGGCGCTGAAAACCGATACAGATACTTCATGGCGCCATCGATCGCGTTCGCCCAAACGAGCCAATTGTGCTCGCCATCGACAATTCTCAGCTCGGTCAATTCTGCCTGCTGGTCGAACAGCGTCTTGAACAGCAGCGCAGTCTCAAAGGCGATGCCATACTTATCGCTGTCGCCCGATACGAGGTAGAACGGAACGCGAAACCGCTGCTTGAAGTAGGCCTCGACAAGACTTCGGATAGTTGAGCGCTGTCCACTTGTTATCGTCGAAGCGGCCATCGGCGCCCGCGAACGGCGGTTGATTGCGCGCCGCGGATTGCTCTGGTGGCGATTTCGCATAAATTGCCGGGCTGAGCGCCGCGACGGCGGCGATGCGATCGGGATACTTCAAGGCAAAACGTACCGCGCCGTAGCCACCCGCGGATAGGCCTGCAACCAGTCTTCCTTCCCTCGAACTTCGATAGTCCTGTATCGGCCCGCGACCGTCGGCACGAGCTCATTCCAGAAAGCAGTCTCGGCCTTGTCCCTGGCGCCGTCGATCCACCAGCACTCCCGGCACCCGGGCATGACGATCAGAGTTTGCGGTATCGAGCCGCTGGCGATCAGCTTGTCGGCCTGCTCTTGTATGCGGCCATGTTCAACCCACGACTTCTCGTCGCCGCCTGCTCCGTGCAGCAGATACAGCACTGGATACTGCAAGCTGCCCGACCGATACCCGTCAGGTAAATAGACGATGTAGGACATGTCGCGGCCGAGGGCCGCGGATGCAAATGTCTCGTGACGAAGCTCCCCAGCGGATGCCGTCGCACCGACCAAAATCATGACAAGCGCTACAATCGCGCCGCAATTCCTCAGCACGATCGTTCGACCCTACAAACGCTGTGTCTGGCTGCTGCCGCCAGCCTACTATAGGCCATTTGAGAATGCTACTAGTTGATGAACTTCGATCACTAGCCCGGCCCAACGAATTTCGCTGGCTGACCAGCACTGGCTGCTGCTGCATGCCTGTGAGGTTGCTTCCTGGCATAATGGCTCTTAGACGAAACCCGTTGGTTTGAGGCGCCGCGCAACGCGCTGACCCGCCGTCAAGTGTCCGGTCAAGCTCGACCGCGCATCGCTTCGGAGACTTCCATGCCGCGTCTGCCCAATGCCGTGGATTTCTGGCGTGGCTTCGCGCTTGTCACGATCTTCATCAATCACATTCCAGGGGTGTTCTATGAGCGATTCACGCACAAGAACATCTCGCTGTCCGACTCCGCCGACTTGTTCGTGTTCCTTGCCGGCTGGTCGCTCCGCCACGTCGTCGGCAGGCCAGAGGATCCGACGCCGATCAGTCATTTATCGCTTCGGCTTGGCGGGCGGGCGCTCACGCTATACGCGGCCCACCTGATGATTGTGATGATCGCGATCGCGATGCTGGCCGCGGCATCGCGCATCCTCGATAATCCGCTGCTGCTCGAATGGCACAATGCGGCTGCAGTCTTCAGCGATCCGGTCGACACGCACATTGGCCTCGTGCTGCTGAGCCACCAGCTGGGCTACTTCGATATCCTTCCGCTGTACGTGGTGTTGCTGCTGTTCGCGCCGATCATTGCTATTATCCACCGAGTATCGCCGCAGCTGCTGCTGCCAGCGTCGATTGCGCTGTATCTCAGTGCGATCATATTCAAGATTACGGTTCCAACCTGGCCGACCGAAGGGCAATGGTTCTTCAATCCGCTGTGCTGGCAGTTGGTGTTCGTGTTGGGGTTCACTCTTTCGCGTGAGAGAGGGCCTGGTGCCTGGGTGCGGGCAAATATCGACTGGATCCGGATCGTTGCGTGGCCGATCGTTATCGGAGGTGCACTGCTGGTATTGTTCCGCTGGTGGCCAGATCCAACGCGAATGCCGGAACCCAAGCTGCTCTTCATAGTCGGCAAGACTTTCGAGACGCCACCGCGATTGATCCAGTTTCTCGCACTGATTGCGTTGTGCTCGGCGTTCTATCCATACATTGCCAAGACGCTGCCGCGCCCGGTCGAATTTTTCTCGATGCTGGGCCGAAATTCCATGCAAGTGTTCTGCGTTGGTTCCGTGCTCAGCCTGGCATGTCAGATCATCCGGTTCTATTTCCGAGGCGGGTTCGTGGTTGACACCGTGCTGGTAGCAAGTGGCATCTTGTTGCTGGGAACGACGGCGTGGTTGTCGGAATGGCGGGCTCGAGCGCAAAAACCCATATGAAACACCCGATTGCCATCACGGGGCTCCTGTCGGCTTGGTTTGCCTTCTTGCCCTGCCTCGCACAGGAGCGGGCAGAACAGGCCATAGTACCGGTGCCGAAGGTCTGCGAGACGCCTGGAGTGGAAGTCGTCTCCAACTCTCCTTTGCCCAACATTGTCACGGCGCTCAAGGAACGGAAAAAGATCAACATACTGGTAATCGGAACGACCTCGGCATCGCTGCGCGGTCCGGTCTCCGGTGATCACTATGCGATTCTCGAGCGCTTCCTGGAGGCCAAGTTCAAAGGACTCGACGTCGCCATAGTTTATCGCGGGGTGTCCGGCGAGCTCGCCGCTGATGCCGCGGAGCGCATTCGAACCGAAGTGGCGCTCAATTCAACTGATCTGGTGCTTTGGCAGCTCGGCACGGCTGACGCGCTGGCCCAGGTTCCGCTCTCGGAGTTTCATGACACGGTCACTCGCACCGTGGAATGGCTCAAGGCGCACAAAGTCGATGTGATCCTCGTCGGTCTCCGTTACACGCGCAGCATGTCGCGCGACAAGAACTATCAAGCGACCCGGCAGATCGTGAAAGAGATCGCAAAGGAACAGAATGTTCTCCGCTTTGGTCTTTACGAGGCGCAGGAGACGCTGGAGCAGATCAGGCACGGTCAGGGTGTGGCGCTGAGCGAGATTGAAGCGACCGAGTCGGATTATGCGTGCATGGGAGAATATCTGGCGCGGGCCATTGCGACTGGCCTGTTCATTCGCGACGCACCGCATAGCCCGTCGGATGACAAGAAGGTGCCTTAGTCGGCGCAGTCGTCGTTGCTTTCTGCCCTGACACGCGCCAAACGCCCTCTCAACTCCACCGGTCTCGACGCGCTGCGCCGCAGGCGGCTTGAAGGCGATCGATAGCGACGTGAAAGGGCGGGCTGTCCCGCCCACGCTGCGGCCGGAGCAAAAGGTGAAGCCGCCGCGTACTTGAATGCGGCGGCGCGACGAGGGAGCGACGACACTGGTGCAGGCCTGGGCGCTCGTCTCGTCGAACCCGGCCAAGGACGGTGGCAACCATCGTCGACGGTCGCGTCCGCAATCTTCAAACCGAGCGGCTAACCGGAACTGCGGCCTGGTCGCGCCGGGCCGGCGATCGTGTGTCTACCCTGACGAAGGCGGCACGGATGCGCTCGATCGCCAGGTCGATCTCCGACTCGCTGATGATCAGTGGCGGCGAGAACCCGATGGCTGCCGGCCCCTTCGAGGTTGTCGACACACCGGCCTCCAGTGCCGCCGACACAAGTCGATCTGAAATCTGCTCGGCGTCCGGCTGCGCGGCGACGGTCTCATTTGTGATCGCGCGCAGCAATCCCAGACCGCGCAGCCTGATCGATCCTTCCGCGGCATCACCGGCGAACGCGACCGCAAGACGCGACTGCGCGTACTGTCCCAACCGGGCGGCTCGCTCGACCAGTCCTTCCTCATCGAGGATCTGCAGGGTCGTCAGCGCCGCGCGGGCGGTCACCGGATTTTTCTCGTGCGTGAAGTGACCGACCGATAGCTCGGGAGCGACATCGAGCTCGGCAGCGGCCAGTACCGCCGCTATCGGCAAGATGCCGCCGCCGAGCGCTTTGCCGAGCACCACGAGATCCGGCGTTGCTCCGAAATGCTCATGCGCGAAGAACCGGCCGGTCTTGCCGAGGCCGCTCGGTATCTCGTCGAAAATGAGCTGCGCGCCGGCTCGTCGCGCCATGTCGGCGACCTCCCGCCACAGGTCGGGCGGCGGCACCACGCAGTTCGACCGCATCGCCTCGGCGACGATGCAGCCAATTCCGCCTGGGGCGGTGCTCAGTACCGATTTGATTTCCGCCAACATGCGGTCCGCGCCGCCCGCAATCTGGTTCCAGTAGGCCGTCACATGGTGGATATCAGGTGGCTGACTGCCGAGACGCGGGTCAAGGCGGCTCGACGACAGAGCGAGGCTCGCGAACCCGTGACCATGGTACGAGCCTTCCAGCGCAACGATTCCCGATCGGCCGGTGGCGATGCGCGCCATCCGAATTGCGATCTCGATCGCATCCGACCCGCTGGGCGCCAACAGCAGTCGCGACCGGCCAGACCGGAATCTCCTGGTCAAAGTCTCGGCCAGCAGCGTCGCCGGCTCGTTGGCAAACCGCCGTGGCGAGAACGTCAGCTCGTCGAGCTGGTGTTTGATCGCCGCAATCAGCCGGGGATGGGCGTGGCCGATATGGTGGGTGGTGTTGCCGTGCAGATCAATCAGGCGGCGGCCGTCATGCCCCTCAATCCAGATGCCACTGGCGCGCGCCAGTGAGCCCAGGCACGGCGACGAGCCCTCCTGGTGGACGAAGACCCCGGCGTCCCGCTCGACCCAGCCGCGTTGCCTCGCCATACCGCTTCCTCGTCCCGCAAACTAAGGCGCGGCCCCGGCCAGGATCGTCAGCGCCGCCGCGTGGACGTCGGCATCGCCGCAGGCGATCATGCCGTGCGAATGCAGGGCATCGCCGCCGTCGATCGCGGACACGATGCCGCCTGCGCCGGTAACGATCGGGATGTGCGCCGCGATGTCGTAGATTTCGAAGCCGCCATATCCAATGACAATGTCGATGTGGCCCTCGGCCAGCATGGCGACCGAGTAGCAGTCGCTACCATATTCGAGCATGCGAACCGAGCGGCCAAGCGCTGCGACCCGCTTCGACATGACAAGGTCACTCACGATCGAGGAGGAAACCCACGCGGTCGCTTGCGAAACGTCGCCGGGCCTGCGGGTCGACAATTTCCTGGTGTCGGCCCGCGCTGTCGAAGCCTGTGAAGCGGTGCCATCGCCCCAGTAGCGCTCGCGCAGGTATGGCTGGTCAATGAGGCCAATGGCCGGGCGGCCGCGATCAAGCAGAGCGATCAACGTGCCCCAGACCGGCTTACCGGAGATGAAGGCCTTCGTGCCATCGATCGGATCGAGTACCCACACCTGATCGGCGTCCACCCGGACGGTGCCATATTCCTCGCCGATGATGCCGTGCTCGGGATAGTGCCGTTCGATCAACTTGCGGATCGCCGCTTCGCCGGCGCGGTCGGCAATCGTCACCGGATCGAAACCGCTTCCCTCGAGCGACTTGTCATCGGCAGCGATGCCGGATCGAAAGTGCGGCAGGATGGAGGCGCCGGCAGCATCGGCGAGGCGATGCGCGAAGGCCATCAATTCCAGTCGCTCATCGTCCATCATGTTGTGCGCCGCCGCCACCGTTGTTGCCGTATGACCAGGGCCTTGATGGAGATTTGCAGCACGGTCGCGACAATTGACATCACCATGATCAGGACGGCAAGCGCCGCCGCCTGCCCCAGCCGGCTGCCCTCCACCATGTTGACGACGGCGATCGCCGCAACCCGCGTTTGCGCCGTGAACAGGAAGATCAAGGCGGATACCGTCGTCATGGCGTTGACGAAGAAGTATCCGGCGATGTCGACCAGCGTCGGCGCCAGGTAGGGCAGATAAACCCGCTGTGCCAATCCGACAGGTCCCGATCGCAGTGCCTGACCGGCAAGGTCGATTTCGCGATCGAGGCGCATCAATCCCCCGACCGCCATCAGATGCGGGACGGTGTAGAAATGCGCGACCGTGCAGATCACGATCAGGAGCATCGTTCCCTGCAGACCGTGCAGCGGGTTCTGCGGATTGTTGAAAAAGAAGACGTAGCCGAGGCCGAGCACGAGACCCGGCACCGCGATCGGCACCATGGCGAGAGCCTGCAGCGACTGGTTGACCGGCGTCGGGCCGATCCGGCGCGCGACGATCCAACCGCTCATCGCGACGAGAAGCGTGCCGAGTAGCGCCGTCGACCCCGCCAGCACAATGCTGTTCACCAACGATCGTGCATCGTCGGCGTCGGCCAGCAGGCGCTCGTAGTTCTGCAGGCCGAGCGTCAGGTTGTACGGCCAGAACTTCACCAGGGAGCCGAAGATCGCCATGGCAATGATGCCGACGATCGCCGACGCCACCAGCACCGCGAGCACAAGCAGCACCAAATCGCGCGCGAGCGACGGCTCCGGCTCGATCGGAACCGACTTGCCGCTCAAGACCGAGCGCTCGGTGCGGCGCGCGATCACGTCGATGCCGTAGGCGACGATTGCAGGCAACAGCAGCAGCACGCCAACCACCGCGCCAAGCTCGAAATCGAAACGGCCGATCACCAGCTTGTAGATGTCCGTCGCCAGCACATTGGTCGAGCCGCCGATCACGGTCGGAATGCCGAAGTCGGTGAACACCAGGACGAACACCACCGAGGCCGCGCTGATGATGGAATAGCGTGCGGAGGGCAGGGTGACCGTGCGGAAGATGCGCCAGGCACCTGCCCTCAGGGCTCGCGCCGCCTCGTACTGGCGGGCATCGCCGGCGGCCAGTCCGCCCGAGAGGATCAGCAGGGCGTGTGGTAGCGCGTAGAACACCGACGCCATAATGATACCGACAGGGCCATAGAGTGGCGCCCCAATCAGCCAGCTCTTGAGCACGCCCTGATTGCCGAACAGGTAGACCAGTCCGAATGCCGGCAGCAATGATGGCGTCAGCAGCGGCAGCAGCAGGATGACAGCGGAGAAGTCCGCGCGCCGGCACGCGGCTGCGGGTGAACGCGTAGGCCATCGGAAACGCGATTGCGATCACGATCGACGTTGCGGCGGCCGACAGATATATCGAGTTCCACGCGGCGATCGACAGGCCGGGCTCGGTCGCATATCGGACGAAGTTCTGGCCGCCTATGAATTTCCCGGAACGGTCGAACAGGCTTCGGATCAGCAAGGCGCCGATCGGCAGCACTGTGGCGAAAGCCAGCGCCACGGTGATGGCGGCCGCAATCGACGTCGCGGCAATCGGCCAAACCGGTTTCCGCCCCTGTGAAACGGATATGTGCGCGGTCGCCGTCATCGTGTCAGCTGTCGCCTGACAAAATGCGCAAGTGCTGCACCGGCAGCGCCACATCCATCGCCTCGCCGATCCTCGGCAACGCGCGGAGCCGCACACGCGAGACTTCGGCCTGAAGTGCCTCGCCGCCCACCTGCAGCGGTTCGAACCTGATGCGTATGATGTCGCCGAGGAATGTCACTTGGCTGACGTGCGCGCGAAACGCGCTCGCGTTTGCCTGGGCTTCCGCCGCGAGCGCCACAGCAGCCGGCCGAATACACAGTCTGGAATTCGCTGGCATATTGGTGACGGGCTGATCCAGCGCGAACTTGAGCCCCTGCGACCTTATCCTGCCCGCATCGATGGCTTCGATCGGCAGTGCGTTCATTTCGCCGAGAAATCGAGCGACGAACAGATTGCTGGGGTTCTCGTAGGCGTTGCTCGGGCTGCCGATCTGCTCGATGCGGCCCTTGTTCATCACCAGCAGCCGATCGGCGATCGACAGGGCCTCCTGCTGGTCATGCGTGACCATGATGGTGGTGACCCCAACCCGGCGCTGCAACGCCCGCAGCTCATCCCGCAGATACGCCCGCACATTGGCATCGAGCGCCGATAATGGCTCGTCGAGCAGAAGCAGGCCAGGCGCCAAGGCCAGGGCGCGGGCCAATGCGACGCGCTGCTGCTGGCCGCCCGACAGTTGGCTCGGGTACTTGTCGGAATGATCCGTGAGGCCGACGAGCGCCAGCAGTTCATTGACACGCGATACCCGCTCGGCCCGCGGCGCGCCGACCGACTCGAGCCCGAACGCGATGTTGCCCGCCACCGTGCGATTGGGGAACAGCGCGTAGGATTGGAAGACGATGCCGAAGTCGCGGGCTTCCGGCGGCAGCGCGGTGATGTCCGAGCCGGCCTGAATTATCTTGCCGCCATTGGCCCGCTCGAAGCCAGCGATCAGCCGCAACAGCGTGGTCTTGCCGCAACCTGACGGTCCCAGGATGCAGACGAATTCGCCGGCCGCAATCTCAAAACCGATGCCGTCGACGACAGTCACGGCGTCGAAGCGCTTGCTGAGCTCCGCCACGGAAAGATATGAGGCGCCGCAGCGCCCTCGATGTCTTGCATCTGATCAATGCGTTTCAGCATGCTCACTTCTTGGGCGGCACCTTGGTGCCGAAGCGCTTCTGCCACTCGGCCATGATCACCTCGCGGTCGGCGGCCAGCTGGCGAAATCCATTTTCAGAAGCTTCGACTTCTCGTCGGCTGGATAATTCTTCGGCAGCGACTGAATGTCCTCATAGGCCGTGATCGGCAGGAACTTGGCGGAAATCTCGGCCGCCTCGCGCGACGAAATCCAGTCGGCCAGAACCTTCGCATCGGCGAGGTTCTTGGCGCCCTTGACAATGGCCGCCGCCTCGATCTCCCAGCCGAGGCCCTCCTCCGGCAGAATGATCGAGATCGGCGCGCCTTCGTTGATCAGCTTCACCGCCGGCGCAGCATAGGAGATGCCGATCAGCGCTTCGCCCGATGCTGCCTGACGGCAGGGCGCGCTGCCGGAGTGGCCATACTGCGAAACGTTGCCATGCAGCTTGTCCATGAATTCCCAGCCGCCCTTCTCGCCCATCGCCGTCAGCCAACCATTGACGGCGAGCAGCGCGGTGCCCGACGACAGCGGGCTCGGCATCGTGATCTGACCGGCGTAGACGGGATTGGTCAGATCCTTCCACGACTTCGGGGCGGCGATGTTCTTCTTTCCTGCCTCGGCGGTGTTGAAGCAGACCGAAGCCGCCCAGGCGTCGATGCCGACCCACACCGGCTCCGCGCCGATCGTCCGCGCATCGTGGCGAGACTTCGTCCATAGTTGGCAGGCTTATAGGACAGCAGCAGGCCCTTGGCGTCCGCCGCCATCAGCGCAGAGACCGCATTGCCCATGATCACATCCGCCTGCGGGCTCGCGGCCTCGGCGATGACGCGGGCGATGATGGGCGCCGTCGAGCCCAGGATGGCATTGATCTTGATCTGCGGATGCTTGGCCTCGAAGCCCTTGATCAGCGCCTTGGCCTGATCCTCATCGAGCGAAGAATAAACCGTCAACGAGCGCTGCTGTGCGACGGCGGCAACTGACGACAGCGCCACAACCGCGGCTGCGGCAAGCGCTATGCAACGGCAAACGACGACATGACGTTCTCCCCCACTTACGGCCAAGGCCATCAAGACGCGGTGGCGTTCTATCGAGGGGGAATGACACATGGATGACTTGGAGGTGGCGGGTGAAGCGCTCGTCACGCCTGTTGCGGCCACCGACCATGCGTGTGTCACGGGTGATTGCTGGCTGCCGCACGGCAGGCTCATGGAGCTCCGCCCAGGAGATCTGCGCTGCAACGAAACGTCGGTCGGGGGCCAGAAGCGGCCTAGCTCGAATTCAACCACCCGCTTCGATATCGTCCCGCTGTGGTAGACTTTTGAGATGACAGAACTACTCAATATACGTCTGGCAGTGGCAACGGAGCGGCGAGTTCTTGAAGAATTACAGTTGCGAGCTTCATTGAACAATCCAGGGGATCGCGACGCACTCCTTGCCAACCCGGACGCAATTGAGCTGCCAATTGAGCAGATCACTGCTGGTCAAGTCTTCGTTTGCGAGCGCGGTAGCGAAATCGTTGGTTTTGCGGCCGT
>CAVVRF010000003.1:0-82381 GCA_963750535.1 uncultured Alphaproteobacteria bacterium
GGGAACCCAGACAAGCCTCAGCGTAGTCCTGGCTGACCGGCGATCTCGAGAGTGGCCGTAGGCGCATGGTCACTGCGAGACCAATCTTTCTGAAGCCCGACTGGGTTCCCGCCTGCGCGGGAATGACGGATGGGGGAGGCGGGATGGGCGCGCTCCACCTCAATCGGAAAGACGCTAGAACCCCAGTCGCTGCAGCACCTGCCGGACCAGCGCCTGCGTCGTCGCATCGCGGAACGGGAACGATTTGACAAAATCGGCCATGCCGTAGCCCGGATGCGCCCGGCGGATGTGATCGACGTAGGCAGCAGCCTTGCTCCGCTCACCGATCAATTCGTTGGCGATGGCGGCGATCGTGTAGATCTGGATATGCGCGTTCGGCGCCTTGACGGCGCGATCGGCCCAGACCGCCGCCATCGCGTGGTTGCCGCGGATGCAGTGCGTCAGCGCGCGAGTGGCGAGCATCGCGTAGCTCAGCGGGTCGATCGGGCTCAACGTCATGGCGCGGGCGACCCTCGCCTCGCTGCTCTCGCCTTCCCCGAGCAAGGTGCCGACCAAGGCGCTGTTGTAGATCGCGAAGGCGTAGTTCGGGCTCAGCGCGGTACTGCGCTCGATCCATGGCAGACTGCCTTCGAGATTGCCGCAAAGCCATTCGGCGCGGCCCATCGAGAGGTTGGCGAACGGGTCGAGGCTGTCGAGCTCGAGGCTCCTCGATGGCCTGCGCGTGCGCCCGCTGCACCTCGCCTTCGACGTCGGCCGAGAAGCCGAGGAAGGCATTCTGGAAATGGGTGAACGACAGTCCGGCATGGCCGCGGGCGAAGCCGGGGTCGACCGACACCGCGCGCGCGAACAGCTGCGCCGCGAGCGCATTGTCGTGCTGGTTGAAGCGGTACATGTGCATGATGCCACGGTGATAGGCGGCCCACGCATCGAGCTCTTCGGTCGGGACGTGGGCGGCCTGCACCGCCTCGCTGTGCTGCACGCGCGGCTCCAGCGAGGCAACGATCTTGCCTGCAAGCACCGAGCGCATGTGCATCAGCTCGGCGGTCGGTGTAGTGAAGCGCTCGGCCCAGACCACGTCGCTGTCGGCGGCGCGGCAAAGCTCGACCGCAACGACGCAGCTGCGCGCGTGCCGCATGATCGTCCCGGTCAGGATATAGGTGGCGCCGAGGATCTGGCCGGCTTGCGCGAGGTCGATCTCCTGGCCGCGGAACTTGAACGTGGAGCCGCGGGCGATGACCGCGAGCCAATGCAGGCGCGACAACTCGAGGATCACCTCCTGCGCCAGCGCATCGCCGAGCAGGCCGAGCTCGGGATCCTGCGGCAGCGGGAACAGCGGCAGGACGGCGATCCTTGGCGGCGACGGGATCTTGGCGGCAGTCTCGGCGGCGGCCGCGCAGGCAAGCTCCTGCCGAACGGCGGCGGCGGTCGTCGCCGCCGCGGCCGCGGGCAGGCGCTCGACCGAGGCGGTGAACTGGAAGCCGCGGGCCCGGATCGTGCGCAAATGGCGTTGCTGCGCGCCGTCATCGCCGAGTGCCTTGCGGACCGACTTGATGCAGCTCGACACGGTCGCGTCCGAGACGATCCGGCCCTCCCACACCTGCTCGATGATCGCTTCGCGCGTGACCACCTCGCCGGCGTGCTCGACGAGGAAGCACAGCAGATCGAAAACGAGCGGCTCGACGTGGATCTCGCGGTCGCCGGTCCGCAGGACGAACCGCTGCGTATCGAGCTCGAAACCGTCGAAGCGGTACCTCATGGCGCTGCTCCGGCAAATCGTATCGGGGCAGTGGCGCCGACGCGCCGGCATGCGCCGCACTGGCCTGACGGGGACAACGACCGTCGAACCTGGCGGCGCGCGCACTCCCCGGCAAATCTCCAGACAATCTCCATGCAATCTCCAAGCTTCATTTAAGCACGCCGTCCCCTGATTAGCGATACCGGTCCGGCCGGCCTACCCCCAGACAACAGCGATCGCCGGCGTCCACGCAAGGAGATGCCAATGTCAGCCATGACCGAGATTGCGCCAGCGCCCGACTACGCCCTGATCAAGTCGAAGCAGAACGCGGCCTGGGCGTCGGGCGACTACGCCCGGATCGGCACGACGCTGCAGATCGTCGGCGAGGACCTGGCCGAGGCGATGGACCTGCGGCCGGATTCGACGGTGCTCGACGTCGCCGCCGGCAATGGCAATGCAACGCTCGCCTTCGCGCGCCGCCTCAGCCGCGTCACGTCGACCGACTACGTCGAGAAGCTGCTGCAGCGCGGGCAGGCCCGGGCCGAGGCGGAGGGCCTGGAGGTGGAGTTCAAGGTGGCGGACGCCGAGCAGCTGCCGTTCGAGGATGGCGCTTTCGACGCCGTGGTTTCGACCTTCGGCGTGATGTTCGCGCCGAACCAGCGCAAGGCCGCCAGCGAGATGTTGCGGGTGTGCCGTTCGGGCGGCCGGATCGGCATGGCCAACTGGACGCCCGACGGCTTCATCGGACACCTGTTCAAGGCGCTGGGCAAGCACGTCGCGCCGCCGGCAGGCGTCAAGTCGCCGGCGCTGTGGGGAAGCAAGGCCTGGATCGAGGAAACTTTCGCCGCCGAGGCGCGTTCGATCGCGATCACCGAGCGCGCATTTGTCTTCCGCTATCGCTCGCCGGCCCAATTCGTCGACTTCTTCCGCACCTACTACGGTCCGGTGCACAAGGCGTTCCTGGCGCTCGACGCGGCCGGCCAGCGCGCGCTCGAAGCCGATCTGCTGTCGACCATCGCGCGCTTCGAGACGGCGACCGACGGCACGACGCGGGTGCCTTCGGACTACGCCGAGATCGTCATCACCAGGGCGTAATGGCTGGGTGGGTGGCGGTCTTCCCGCAAGGGGACCCGCCCCCAACTCCTACAACGGAATGTTGTCGTGCTTCTTCCACGGGTTCTGCAGCGACTTGGCGCGCAGCATGTTCAACGCCCGGGCGAGGCGGCGGCGGGTGTTGCGCGGCAGGATCACCTCGTCGATGTAGCCGCGCTCGGCGGCGACGAACGGGTTGGCGAAGCGTGACTGGTACTCGTCGATCCGCGCCTTGATCCTGTCGGCGTCGGCGAGGTCGGCGCGATAGAGGATCTCGGCCGCGCCCTTGGCGCCCATCACCGCGATCTCGGCCGACGGCCAGGCATAGTTGACGTCGCCGCGGATGTGCTTGGAGCTCATCACGTCGTAGGCCCCGCCGTAGGCCTTGCGGGTGATCAGCGTCACTTTCGGCACGGTCGCCTCGGCGTAGGCGAACAGCAGCTTGGCGCCGTGCTTGATCAGCCCGCCGTACTCCTGCGCGGTTCCCGGCAGGAAGCCCGGCACGTCGACGAAGGTGATGATCGGGATCTCGAAGCAGTCGCAGAAGCGCACGAAGCGGGCGGCCTTGCGCGAGGCGTCGCTGTCGAGCACGCCGGCGAGCACCATCGGCTGGTTGGCGACGATGCCGATGCTGCGGCCCTCGATCCTGGCGAAACCGGTGACGATGTTGCGGGCGAACTGGTCCTGGATCTCGAAGAAGTCGCCTTCGTCGACGACCTTCAGGATCAATTCCTTCATGTCGTAGGGCTTGTTCGGGTTGTCCGGGATCAGCGTGTCGAGCGAGGGCTCGGTGCGGTCGGCGGAATCGCGGGTCGGCAGCTCCGGCACGCCGGTCTTGTTGTTGGCCGGCAGGAAATCCATCAGCCGGCGCATCTGCAGCAGCGCCTCGAGGTCGTTCTCGTAGGCGCGGTCGGCGATCGACGACTTGGTCGTGTGCACCTTGGCGCCGCCGAGCTCTTCCGCCGTCACCGTCTCGTTGGTGACCGTCTTCACGACATCGGGGCCGGTCACGAACATGTAGCTCGTGTCCTTGACCATGAAGATGAAGTCGGTCATCGCCGGCGAGTAGACGTCGCCGCCGGCGCACGGGCCCATGATGACGCTGATCTGCGGAATGACGCCCGAGGCGAGGGTATTGCGCAGGAACACCTCGCCATAGCCGCCGAGCGCCGCCACGCCCTCCTGGATGCGGGCGCCGCCTGCATCGAACAGGCCGATGATCGGCGCCCGGTTCTGCAGCGCCATGTCCTGGATCTTGGTGATCTTCCTGGCGTGCGCTTCCGACAGCGAGCCGCCGAACACCGTGAAGTCCTTGGCGAACACGTACACCACCCGGCCGTTGATGGTGCCCCAGCCGGTGACCACGCCGTCGCCGGGGATCTTCGTCTTCTCCATGCCGAAGTCGATCGAGCGATGCTCGACGAACATGTCGAACTCCTCGAACGAGTTTGTGTCCATCAGCAGCTCGATACGCTCGCGGGCGGTAAGCTTGCCTTTCTTGTGCTGGCTGTCGATGCGCGGCTGGCCGCCACCGAGGCGGGCCACGTCACGCCGCCGCTCGAGTTCCGCGATGATGTCTTTCATGGCAGTGCCCGCACCTCGTGTCGCAGGTCGTGATGGATAGCTCGTCCGCAGCCATAGCATGCGGGCGCGGAGGCGCAAATCAGGCTATTGGACCAGCGGAGGTGAAAGCTTCAGGAAGCCGGCTTGTCGGGCTCCGGCTGCGGCTTCGATACGGTGCCGGTGATATCGTCGGGGCCGATCCGATCCTTGGCGAACTGACCGAGCAGCACGGCGGCGGCCATCGCCACGGCGATCAGGATCACCAGGAACCACATCAGGCCGCGCGGGATGAATTTCTCGGCCGCCATCGCGCTCAGCGTCAGCGCCAGGGTGAAGAAGCTCACCGTCTGCACGAAATCGAGGACGAACAGCAGCCCGTGCCGGGACGGCGACGGCTTGCCGCGCTTCACCGCGGTCCAGCGATGCCACAGCGAGATCAGCGCGACCAGCAGGCCGGCGATGACGCCCGCGATCAGGCTTTCACGGCCAAAATCGGCCCACCAATTGAGCATATTTCACTCCCTGCGCCGGCGTCAGCGGCGATTCCAGTCGACCCACCAGCCGCCGAGGCCGGAGCGGTATTGCGGCGCGTAGTACTCGCGCGGCGGCGGCCCGCGGCGAGCGTACTGCGGCATGTCGAGGGGGCCGCCATACCAATCGTCCTGCGCACGCAGGCGCGCCTCCGCCTGGGCATCGAGCCGCGCCTCCGGATTGACGTACACGAGGTCGGCGACCTTGGCGTCCTTGAAGCTGCCGGCGTCCTTGAGCGAGTTGATCGCGAACACCGGCGCGCCGATGTGCACGCGGTCGAAGAGGTCGATCACGTCCTCGTTGAGCATCCGGATGCAGCCATTCGACACGGCGCTGCCGATCGAGCCGCGCGACGGTGTGCCGTGGATGCGCAGCAACGACCAGTCGAGATAGAGTGCTCGCTGACCAAGCGGATTCGACGGATCACCGCCCTCGACCGGCTCCTGGCCGTCGATCGGAATCCATCTCGGATCGACCTTCTTGTCGGAGACGAACGTCCTGCCGGTCCAGCGCTCGGATTCCTTGCCGACCGCCACGCCGTAGCGGATCGCCCGCCCGGCGCCGGTGACGTAGTAGACCTTGCGCTCGGAATTGACGATCACGATCGAGCCTGGCGCATAGCCGAGATCGATCGCGACCGCTTCCGGCCGCGCGGCGGCAGTGCCGGCCGTGGCAACCATGCCGACGGCAACGGCGCACGCGCCGACGCAGCCCGCAATCAATCGACGCACACTCATGTTCATGCCTCTGATCCATGTCGCGGCGGCTGCCGGCTGGGCGCCGCCTGTTTGACTAAATGCTAATACCGCACGAGTGTTGAAACAATCACCTTCCGCGCGAAAACGGATATCGCTTGCCGGCATTGACGCCGCCCATTTGCCGGGCCGAAGGTGCAGCTTGTTCAGGGCGATAAGAAGAGCCATCGACGATGACCGACCATGCGACGCTGCCAGCACTGACCGAGGCCTTTGCGGCGGCCGGCCGCGACGACTGGATGGCGCTGGTGACGAAGGCGCTGAAGGGAGCCGATTTCAACCGCCGCCTGGTGGCACGAACCGCCGATGGCCTGGCGATAGAGCCGATCTACAACCGGCGGGCCGATGCCGCGGTGATCGCCGGCATGGCGGCGGCGAAACCGTGGGAGGTGACGGTTCGCGTCGATCATCCTGATCGGCAGGCGGCTTCGACGCTGGCGCTGGCCGATCTCGAAGGTGGCGCCGGCGGGATCGCCTTGGTGTTCGCCGGCAGCGCCGCCGCACGCGGCTTCGGCATCAATGCCGGCAGCGTCGCCGAGCTCGATGCCTGCCTCGCCAACGTTATGCTCGATCTGGTGCAACTGCGCCTCGAGCCGGCCGCCAACGGCCGCGCCAATGCCGCGATGGTCGCGGCGCTGGTGACAAGGCGTGGCTACAACCCGGCACGGATGAAGATCTCGTTCGGGCTCGATCCGATCGGAGTGCTCGCCTGGTCGGGCAGCCTCCCGGTGTCGTGGCCGCAGACGGCGGAGCGGCTTGCCGAGACCATCGCCGGGTTGCGTCGCCGGGGCTTCAATGGGCCGTTCATCACGTGCGATATCCGCCCGTTCAGCGAAGCCGGCTGCTCCGAGGCGCAGGAGCTCGCCGTGGCGCTTGCGGCAGGGCTGGCCTACGCCCGCGCGCTCGAAGCCGCCGGAATGCCGGCCGCCGAAGCGTTCAGCTCGCTGTCGTGGACGCTCGCCGTCGATTCCGACCAGTTCCTGAGCATTGCCAAGCTGCGGGCGCTGCGCCGCTTGTGGGCGCAGGTGACGACGTCGTCCGGCGTCGCCGCCGCCGCGATCGCCATCCATGCCGAGACCGCCTGGCGCACCCTGACCCGCCGCGATCCGGCGGTGAACATGCTGCGCGCCACGACAGCGGCATTTGCCGCCGCCGTCGGCGGTGCCGACAGCATCACGGTGCTGCCTCACACCAGCGCCCTCGGCCTGCCGGATGCCTTGAGTCGCCGCATCGCCCGCAATACCCAGCTCGTGCTGCAGGAGGAGACCAACCTGTGGCGCGTGGCCGACCCGGCCGCCGGTGCCGGCGCCATCGAAGGTTTGACCGATGCCCTGTGCGAGGCCGGCTGGCGGGCGTTCCAGGAGATCGAGCGCGAGGGCGGCCTCGTCGCCAGTCTGACCGCCGGAGCGATCCAGGGTCGCATCGCCGCGATCGCCTCGGCGCGGCAGAAGGATATCGCGACCCGCAAGGCGCCGATCACCGGCACCTCGGAATTCCCGACCCTCGCCGAGGCAGGCGGGGGTGTTCTCGACGTGCAACCGGTGGCGGTCACAGCAGGCTCGGCTGGCGATGCCCGCTCGTTCGACGAGCTGGTGGCGGCGTTCGACAATGACGCGGCGCCGACCAATCCCGGCCGGGCGGCGGCAGGTGCGGTCCAGGCGGCGCGGTTGCCGTCGACGCGCCTCGCCGAACCTTACGAGGCACTGCGCGAAGCGGCCGACGCGGCAGCGGCATCGAGCGGCAAGCGCGCGCAGGTCTTCCTCGCCAATCTCGGTCCGCCTGCTGAGCATGGCGGGCGGGCGACCTGGATCGCCAATCTGCTTGCCGCCGGCGGTATCGAGGCGATCGCCAGCGACGGCTTCTCGTCCTCACAGGCGGCGGCAGCTGCGTTCGCCGCGAGCGGCGCCGGCGTCGCCTGCATTGGCGGCAGCGACGATAGCTATGCCTTGCAGGCGGAAGCCACGGCCTCGGCGCTTAAGACGGCCGGGGCGCGGCATGTCGTGCTCGCCGGCAAGGCGGCGGCGAACGAAGCGGCGTTGCTTGCCGCTGGCGTCGACCAGTTCCTGTTCGCCGGCCAGGATGTGATCGCCGCTCTGCGCCGGCTGCACGGCATCCTCGGCATCGGCATCGCCTGAGCGGCTACTGCACCAGCACCTCGACCTGCAGCGCATCGTTGTGCTGCAACGCGAATTCGCGCTTGAACACGCGGCCCTGCGAGCGTGCGCTGACCATGTAGTTGCCGGGAGCGAGCATATGCGTCGGCAGCGCGCCGACGCTCTCCTTGATGATCTCGCCCTGTGGTGTCGCGATCGTCCACTGGGTGTCGGCCAGCGCCTCGCCGCCAGCGCGCATCACCAGCTTGAAGGTCGCCTTGCCGACGGCGTGCGCGACCGTTGCCTCGGTCAGCTTGCCGGCTTCGACCGTCACGTCGGTGCGGACCTGGGCGTTGGCATCGCCATAGGTCGAGATCACGTGATAGATGCCGGAGTTGAGCCGCAGGATGACGCCCGGTCTGACGCCGTCGACGATGCGGCTGCGGTTGCCGAACTGGTCGCGCTCGTCGGAGAACACCTCGACCGAGACCGTGTTCGGCGGGGCTGGCTCGCCGTTGCCGACGAGAGCCGCGAGCCGCAGGCCGCCGGCGTTCAGCACGAACCGCTCCGGCGGGGTCTCGCCCTGCTTGATGGTGATCCGCCGTGTCAAGTTGGCGCGCCCGAACGCGGCGTTGATCAGGTAGTCGCCGGGCGGCACGCGGATCGTCGGCGCGGCGACGCGGCTGTCGGTGACGAGCCTCGGCCGGCCGTCCGGAGTGCCCTTCTCGAGAAAGACCCGCCAGAGGACGCCGCTGTCGATGCGCTGTCCGTCCTCGGTCAGGAGCGCCGTCAGGCTGATCTGTCCAATGCCGGCCGGGATCGGCGCCGCCGGTGCGGCTTGCGGCGCCGCCGGCGCGGCCTTCGGCACCACGGTAGTGTTGCCCTTGCCGACCGGCTGGTCGGGGATCGTCGTGCGCAACGGCGCGCTGGTGCTCCACGAGCTCGAGGCAGCCGGCTGCTGGGCACGAGCTGGCGTGGCGAGGCCGGGGCCCCACGCCAGGGCGAGGGCGGCCATCCAATTCAGTGCTGATCGCAATTGCGGCACTTCAGCTCTCGCCTCACTCCAGCGGCACATCGATGATGCGGGTTTCGCCGGCCTTGGTTTCGCCGACGCTGATCTCGACGTCGGCAATACCTCGCCGGTCGCGCGTTTCGACCATGACCTTATAGCGGCCGGGCGCCAGATAGGCATTCGGCTCCGGCTGCAGCGCCTGCCACACGCTGCGGTTCTGGGCATCGCGGACCTCCCACGCAATCTCGCCGGCGGCGGCGCGAACGCCGCCCGCGATCCTGAGCTGGACCTTCGTGGCGACATGCTCGAACGACAGCGTCGACTGCGCCCCTTGCCGGATCTCGATCTCGCGCGCGATCCGCGCATTCTGGCCGTCGAGCTCGCTTTCGACCCGATAGCGCCCGGCCGGCAGCTCGAGCCGCGCCGACGCCTTGCCGATGCGAATGGTTTCCTGCCGCACGTCGAGCCGGTCGATGCGATAGCCGATGTTACGGTCGAGAGCCACGGTGGTACCGGCGAGCCGGCTCTGCAGGGCGATGCTGCCGATCGGCAGGATCAGCGTTCGTGTCACTTCATCGCCGGCATTGACCAGCACGCGCTCTCGCGTCTCGGTCTGGCCGTGCCTGGCGGTCAGATAGTAGGTACCGGCCGGCAGGGTGAACTCGGGCTCGGTGATGGTCGAGCGCGCCACCTCGCGGCGACCGTCGGGGCTGTCCGCGTCGTCCTCGGTGATCTTGAATGTCACTGGATCGAGCGGCGGGCCGCCTTCGCGGTCGCTGGCCTTGGCACGCAGCCGGCCGGCCCCGAGCGGCAGCACCGCGTCGATCAGCGCCCCCGCGGCGACCGTGACCTGCCGCTCGGTGCGGGCGCGGTCGAGCTCGGCGGAGATACGCCAGGTGCCGGCCGGCAGGATCACCGGCGGCGCGTCGGCGCCCCCCGACCAGACCGTGCGTGCCGCCGCCGTGCCCGCAGGCACGTCGCTGATCGCGAACACCGCCTGATCGAGCGCCGGCGTGCCGTTCTGGAGCGTGGCCGTGACCCGGATCGCACCGGCCTGCAGCGCGACCGCCGACCTGGTCGCGCCCTTCGCCTTCACCTCCACCGTCTCGCTTGCCTTGACGAGGCCGTGCGCGACCTCGACGACGTATCGACCCGGCCGGCAATTCGACATCGAGGTTCGAGGCGCGGGCGGCGGCAACAGGGGCGGCGCCGGCCGGATCCGACGCCTTGCGGACGCGCCAGGCGAGCGGCACGATCACGGCCGGTCCGCCGGCGCCGAGCGTGGCGGTAAGCTTCAGCCCTGGCGGTCCGGTATCCTCGACCACGGCCTTCGGAGCAGGCGCGGGAGCGGCAGGCGGCGCCGATGCAGCAGGCGCTGCCGGCCGTGCGTCGACATTGCCGAGCCGCAGCGCGTCGTCGATCGCGGTGCCGAGCGCGGCGGCGTCGGCGACGTCGAAATGGCGACCGCCGGTGATCCGCGGCATGCACGCCATGCGCTGGGCGTCCGGCTTGGCGAGCGCCAGGCTGACGACGTGGATGGCGAGACCGGGGTTTGCCCTCGCGATCTCCTCGGCGGCGATGCAGGGGTCCTGCGAGCAGTTGTCGAGATCATCGTGGATCACGACGAGCGATGCCGGACCGGGCGTCCGGCCAAGCGCGGCGGCGGCTTCCTTGACCGCCGCCACCAGCGGCCCCCTGCCCTTCGGATTGAATTTCTCGAGCGCCGCCATGATGCGACCAGGGTCGTTCGGCTCCGGCGCCAGCATCACCTCGGTGTCGCTGCAGTCGCCCTTGCGGCGGTGGCCGAACGCGGCCAGCCCGACCTTCGTTTGCGGGCCGACCTTGGCGAGGCTGCGCCGCAACGCCTCGCGCGCGACGCCGAGCTTGGTGTCGCGGTCGCCGGCGATCTTGCCCCACATCGAGCCGGAACCGTCGAACACGATGATGGTCGAGGCCGGCTCGGCCGCTGCCGCCCGGCCACAGGCGAGCGTCAGCGCCAGCAGCAGGAGCAGCCGTGGCAGCGCGCGGATGACCATCGCAATGGCGTCGTGCATTCGCTCTCCATGGGCTTCAGCCGCGCAAGCACGTTGATTGTATACCATTCGGATTTGCGATAGCGAGACCAGCACAATCGTCCAATAGCAAGGCAATCCGTGCCGATGACCACGTCTTTGCGCTCGTCCGACAACAGTTTTCTCGATCTGCTGCTGAGCCGACGCTCGGTCAAGCCGGCGAGCTGGCGGAGCCCGGACCGTCGCAGGCTCAGCTCGAGCACAATCCTGACCGCCGCGTCGCGCGTGCCCGATCACAAGAAGCTGACGCCCTGGCGCTTCATCGTCTTCGAGGGCGAGGCGCGGGCGGCATTCGGCGAGGTGCTGGCCGAGGCCTGCCAGGCCGAGGAGAAGCCGAGCCGCCGTCCGCGGTCAGGCTCGAGATCGAGCGCACCCGGTTCCTGCGGGCGCCGACGGTGGTCGGCCGTCGTCTCGCGCGTCGACGCCTAGGCGGGTGCGCCCGAGTGGGAGCAGGCAGCTCTCGTGCGGAGCGGCCTGCTTCAATCTGTGCCTTGCCGCCAATGCCATGGGCTTCGGCACCTGCTGGATCACCGAGTGGTACTCCTACAGCCCGTGGTCGCGCGCGCGCCTCGGGCTCGCCGCCAACGAGCGGATGGCCGGCTTCGTCTACATCGGCACGGCCATGGAGCGGCAGCCCGACCGCGAGCGGCCCGCACTTGCCACGATCGTCACCCGCTGGACCGGCTGAGGCCGCAAGCTCGACGCCGAACAAGGAGGAACAGGTGCCAGTGTTCTACGAGACCATCGAGAACAAGCACGGGCTGCAAGCACGATCCGCTTCAAGGCGCTGGTGGCGCCGCGGCCGATCGGCTGGATCTCGACCGTCGGCAGCGACGGCATCTGCAACATCGCGCCCTACAGCTTCTTCAATGCCGTCGGCGAGAAGCCCGCACTACGTGATGTTCAGCTCCGCCGGGCCGCAAGGACTCGCTCAGGAACATCGAGGAGACCGGCGAGTTCGTGTGCTCGCTGGCGACCTGGGACCTGCGCTATCAACATGAACATGACGTCGGCCTCGGTGCCGCACGGCGTCGACGAGTTTCCCGATCGGCGATCTGACCGCCGCGCCGTGCCGGCTGGTCAAGCCGCCGCGCGTCAAGGAGAGCCCGGCCGCGCTCGAGTGCAAGCACTGGAAGACCATCGAGCTGCCCGCCGCCGAGCCCGGCGGCAAGTCCACAGCTACTCGGTGGTGTTCGGCCAGGTCGTCGGCATCTACATCGACGACCGCTTCATCAAGGACGGCATCGTCGATACCGGCGCCATGCGCCCGATCGCGCGGCTCGGCTACATGGACTACGCGGTGGTGACGCCCGAGACGATGTTCCCATCGACCCGCCCCGAGGTCGACGGAAACGGCAAGGTGGTTCCGGGATCGGTCAAGGGCTGAACAACTCGGCGGAGCCGGTTGACGGCCATGCCATTGCCATCAGTTGGTCACTCTGCAGTCATGCTTGGCAGCCAAATGACCGCCGCTGATGGTCAATGCCCGAGGTGCCAATGCCGGCCTCCCGCCCTGGTTCCGATCCGTTGCCGCAGGCCACGCCGCGTGGCCTGGGCCGTCGCGCCCTGTTCGGGGTTGCTGCGCTGGTGGTGATGACCGGGGGCGTCGCCGGGCTGCTCTACAACTCGATCGAGCCCGGACTGGAGTTCGCTTCCGACCCCGACGCCGCGTTGCGCATGGCGACGCTGGCTCAGGTATCGTCGTGGTCGCGCCTGGCCGATCTCGAGGCAAGCGAGGGCGCACTCGGTAGCCAGGCGCAGCTGCTGCTGGTCGATGCCTCGGCGGTCGCGGCCCGAAAGCTGTCGGCGGCCCAGAAGTCGATCGAGACGCTGCAAGCCGGGCCGGATGGCGGCCGTCGCCTGATCATGGCGGCCCTGACCGTGCGGTCGCAGGAATTCGGACCTGGCCGGCTCGACGAGGAGAGATTGATCGACGACGTGCTGACCCGCGGCATCGACGGCGTCTTTCTCGAGTGCGGCGCGGCGCTCGCGCGGGCGAGGCGCGGTGGCCGGGCGAGCGAGGAGCAGTTGATCCTCGGCATCACCGAGCTCGTCAACCGGTCCCGGCTCGTCAATCCAGGCTTCCTGTTCGTGCTGGAGAATGCCGCCGAGCTGACCGTCGACCCGCGCGTCCAGCGGGCCATCGACGGTGCCGCCAAGAGCGATCTTCTGTTCGGCCAGGACGGTGTCGGCGTCGCCAACAACCACACCGACATCGTTGCCGCGCTGCACGACCTCAACCGGGTCAAGAAATCGGGCCGGCCGGTGTTCGTGACCGAGCATATCGCGGCGGAGGAGGTGGCCGTGCGAACGGGTGCCCACCAGACGCTCAGCGCGCTCGGGTTCATCGCCCGTTTCGAGGCCGGCGAGCGGCGCTCGTGAACGCCGGCGCCGCGCGCCTGACGCCACATTTTGGGCCCTCGCCATTGTTACGACGGCAGCCGCGAGACGAGGTTAACGCGCTGTTAATTCGCACGCGCTAGTGCTCGCAAGGGTTCATCGAGATGCTCAGGCGTGCCATGCATCGCGGCCAATGGAGAGCGTTGCTGACATCGGCGTGCCTCGGTTGGGCGGCGCTGGTCGCGATCGACCATGCCTGGGCGCGCTCGGCATCCGAAACAGCGGTCGAGCCATCGGCGGCCAAGACCGAGCCTCCTGTCCCTGGCCGGCGCGGGTCGAAGCCGGCCGCGGGCTCGAGCGCGGGGCGATCATCGACGCAGGTCCAGGCGCAGGCCGAGCGGCTGGCGCGGATCACTGGCGTCAAGAGCTGGGGCTACCAGCTCAACGGGCTGTCGATCGAGGAGGCGGCGCGGTCGCCCTACGATCTGCTGGTCGTCGACGCCACGACCGGGCTTGCCTCGGGCAAGCCATTCACGCAGGAGGAGGTCGAGCGGCTCAAGCGCAAGCCCGACGGCGGCCGGCGCATCGTGGTGTCCTACCTGTCGGTCGGCGAGGCGGAGGACTACCGGCCGGACTATTTCACGCCCGAGTACATGACCGAGGACGCGCCGGACTGGCTCATGCACGAGAACAAGGACTGGAAGGGAAACCGCCTCATCCGGTTCTGCAACGAAGGCTGGCAACTCACCATTCTCGGCGACGAGGACGGGCGCAACGTCTACAACAGCATCGACCCGTCGCCGCTGTACCGGCTGATCGAGCTCGGCTTCGACGGCATCTACCTCGATCGCGTCGACGTCTACAGCGAGATCACCGGCGAGTGCTCCGACGGGGCGCGAAAGATGGTCGATTTCATCGCGCGCCTCGGCACCCATGCCCGCAAGCGCAATCCGCAGTTCATGGTGATCCTGCAGAATGCCGAGGAGCTCCTCGAGCACAAGACGATGATGGCGACGATCGACGCCGTCGCCAAGGAGAGCCTGTTCCATGGCTGGGGTGGCGATAACGGCGAGAACCGTGAGTCGGTTCGACTGCTCAAGCTGGCGCAGGCGGCCGGGCGAGGCGTGCTCGTCGTGGATTATCCGAGCAACAAGTCGAAGGCCGAGCTGTCATTGCGGAAGATCCAGGCGCTGGGCTTCGTGCCCTACGTCGCGCCGAAGGACCTTCATCAATTGTGGTTGCCCGGCCGGAACTTCTGACCGATGCCGCCGCGTGATGCGGCGCAGAGGCTGCATGGATATGCATCCATGAACCGACGCATCGATGATGCTGCGCGCCTGAGCTTTGGCCGATCGCGGGCTAGCTGCGGTTCTGATTGTTCGCAACTTTCGCATGCATCGAGTTATCCCCGGTGCCGGCGGATCGGCTATGATCGCCCGGATGTCGTCGCGCGAGGAGCCCGAATGTTTGAATCGCCGCTGTTCTGGGGAATTGTCGTCGCCGCTGCCGTGCTGGCCTATCTGGCGGGAGCGCGTCGTCGCGTCGAGGCCCCGCCGGCGGCGACGCCAGGTGCCACGACGCGCGAGGCCGGGCCGCGGCCGACCCCTGCGCCGTCGCAACAGCGACCAGCGACGGACGCACGACGGCCGGCCCTGAGCGAGGTGTCGAGCTGGGGCTACCAGCTGCAGAATCTCGATATTGCCCGCGCCGCGGCCTCGCCGTTCGACCTGCTCGTGATCGACTACACCAAGGACGGCTCCGAGGAGACCCGCCTCAAGCCGGCCGAGATCGAGCGCCTCAAGCGCAAGCCCGACGGCAGCCGCCGGATCGTGCTGGCCTACGTCTCGATCGGCGAGGCGGAAAGCTATCGGCCCTATTGGCAGGCGTCGTGGAAGCGCAGCAAGCCGGACTGGCTGCTGCGCGAGAACCCCGACTGGCCGGAGAACTACTCGGTCTGCTTCTGGGACCCCGGCTGGCAGCGGCTGATGTGCGGCGCCGACGACGGCTACCTCGACCGGGTGCAGCGCCAGGGCTTCGACGGCGTCTATCTCGACAAGTGCGACGTGTTCGAGGATCTGAAGGAGCACGAGAAGCGCGTCGCCTCGACCCGGCCGAATATCGAGCGCGACATGGTCGCCTTCGTGCGCTCGATTTCCGAGCACCTGAAATCGCGCGATCCCGACTTCCTGATCGTGATGCAGAACGCCGAGGTGCTGCTGCAGCACAAGGACCTGGTCGCCGCCATCGACGGGGTGGCCAAGGAGGAGCTGGTGTTCGGCATCGACGCGCCGGAGAAGAAGAACGCGGCGGACGAGGTCGAGTTCTCGAAGGCGTGCCTCGATCGCGCCAAACGTGCCGGCAAGCCGGTGCTGGTGGTCGAATACCTCAACGCGCGCGACAAGATCGCCAAGGCCGCCGAGCTGGTCGCGGGCTTCGGCTATGTGCTGTACATCGCGCCAAAGGACCGCGAGCTCAAGCGTCTCAATTACGACGTGCTAGAAGCCTGACGATAAGAGCGCGCTGGTCGAGCTTTGATGCCGTCGACTGCCGGATCGTCGGGTTGTTGCCGATGAAGGTCAGGAAGTTCAGGTTGGTGAACGTCCGGTCGGCCAGCACCAGGGCGGCGAAGCTCGACAGCAGGCAGGCGAGGAAGTAGCCGACGCCGTAGTAGTCCTCGCTGATCGCGATGGTCGCCAGGGTGAGGACCAGGTTGAGCGTGAAGAACAGCAGCTGCAGCCCGAGATAGAGCCGGCGGCGATCGAAGAACAGCAGGATGGAGGTCGCCGCCAGGAACACGAACTGGAACACGGCGCCGAGGGCGCCGTAGCGCAGGATGGCGATCTGGCGGAACTGCAGGTTCAGCACCTCGACGATCGCCGGCGCGCCGAGGATGAGCACCGCGCAGATGCCGGCCTGGGAAACCGTTATCAGCGACAGGTTGTCGAGCGTGTATTGCGCCAGGCGCACCCGCGCCGCCTCGATCATGCCGATCGTGCCGTGCGAGCGGATGGTCGCGAAGTAGTGCTGGTAGCGGTCGAAGAAATCCGTCTCGAGCTTCGTCACGAACGCCGCCAGCGACGGGATGATGACGAGCGAGGACAGGAACATGGCGCTGTCGTAGAGCGGAGCGTGGATGAAGCCCGCCGGCACCCGCTCGCCGACGCTCGAGCCCCAGAACACCCATTTGTCGACCCACACGCCGGCGGTACCCAGCAGCGCGCCGGCGGCGAGGTGCCAATAGAGGCCGGCGCCGTACCACAGCTCGAGGAAACCACCTAGCGGCGAGGTGACCGGTTGCGGGAACGTGCGCAGGATGCGGACGGTCAAGCCGAGGAAGGTGAGCGCCAGCCCGAGCATGAAGCCCGCCGCCATGCCGGTCGAGCCGTAATCCGCGGTGGCGGCGGCGACGCTGCCGATCAGCGCCACGACGAGGCCGACCAGGAACGACACCGTCACGCCCCGGTAATCGCGCACGGCGCCGCAGAAGCAGAGCGCGACCCAGATCAGCGCCACCAGCAGCGACATCGCCGCCAGCGCGATTGCGATCGGAGCCGGCGGCTTGAACATGAGGCACAGCGCCGCGACGCCTGCGCCGGCGGCGATCATCGCCCAGGCGAAGGCGCCGAACAGCAGCGGCGGCACGTCCTGCGGCCGCTTGAGCCACAGCGCATCGGCCACCCGGCGGGTGGCGATGATCGTCACCGGCGCGGTCAGCACCAGGGAAACGGCGAAGGCATAGATCACCACGATGCGGAAGGTGGCGACGGTGTCGCGGCCGGCGATCTCCTCGGTGAGCATGGTGATCGAGGCGAGCGCCAGGATCGTGAACAGCCAGGGGCCGGCGGCGATCACGGCGGCATGGCCGGCGGCGGCGACCACCGAGGAGAGCGTCTCCTGGCGGCTCAATGCCCGCAGCTGAAAGCCGATGCCTGCCATTGCCCGTCACCTCCCCGTATCGGCAGCCGCGGGGCCGGCCGCGTCCGCAGCGTGCGGTGTCGCCGACAGGCGGGCATAGAGGTGGCGATAGGCATCGACCGCCTGCGCCGCGGTGTAGTGGGTCGCGACCCGCGCCCGCAGCGTCTCGCCACAGCGCCGGCGCCGCTCGGGATCGAGCAACAGGCTGCCGACGGCATCGGCGATCTGCCCCGGCGCGACGAGGTCGGTGACGATGCCGCCGGGCGCCGGCGGCGGGTCCTCGTCGGGCCGTCCCTCGATGATCTCCCGGCATGAGCCGACGTTGGTGGCGACGAACGGGATGCCGGACGCACCGGCCTCGAGGATCACCAGCGGCTGGCTCTCGCTGAGGCTCGTCAGCACACAGACATGGATGCGGGGCATATAGTCGAGGATGTTGACGGTGCCGGTGAATTCGACCGTGTCGGCGACGTCGAGATCCTGCACCAGCCGGAGGCACTCGGCGAAATAGTCCGGGTCCTCGTCGGTCGGGCCCATGACCAGCGCGCGCAGGCCCGGCACGCGCGGTTTCAGCAGATGTGCCGCGGTGATGAACGACTTCACGTCCTTGATCGGCACTACGCGGCCAATCAGCGCCATTGTCGGCGCAATGTCCTCGCCGGCGGGCTTCAATTCCGCGAAGCGGGCAACATCGATGCCGTTGGCGATCACTGTCAGCTGCTCGTCGCGGGCACCGAGCGCGCGCTGCGCCCGCTGATTGTCCTTGTACAGCGTGACGATCTCGGTGCACGCCTCGTAGCAGGTGCGGGCATAGGCCTCGAAGGCCTGGATCCACATGTCGCGCAGGTCGACACGAGGATCGTGCAGGGCGTGGCCCTTGTCGACGGTGTCGGCGACCCAATCGGCCATCAGCAGTTCGATCCGCCGCTCGTTGGTATAGATGCCGTGCTCGGTCAGCAGCGCCGGCCGGCCGGTCTCGATCGCGGCGCGGGCCGCGAGGACGCCGGCATATCCGGTCGAGATCGTGTGGTAGGCCCTGGCTCGGGGCAGCTCGAACTCGAGCGTCGCGAACAGGCCGCCGAGCAGCGCCCGCCAGGCCCAGAAGAAGTCCAGGAACGAGCTGTACGGCATCGTCCGGTCGTACATGCGCCGGACGATGTTCCAGCCGACGGGCGAGTTGAACATCACCTGCGGCGGGATCGCCGTCCGCAGCCCGTTGAACTCGCGCATGACGGCCCGCAGGGCGCCACTGCCTCCCTGACCGACGAAAGTGGTCAGCGCGTCGGCGAACGCATCGGTGTCGATCGGCTGGCGCTGGCGGATGATCGGACGGCCGCCGAAATCCTGCAGATAGAGATGATCGAACCCGGTGACGTTGTCGGGGAGCTGGTACCGGGGCTGCTGCCCGGTCGGACGAGGCCACAGCGTGACGATCGAGAAGCTCGTGGCCGGCTGGGAACGGATCAGCCAGTCGATCCAGCTCGAAACACCGCCCGGCACGTACGGATAGCAGCCTTCGACGATGATGCAGACGTCGCTCTCCGGCGCCTGATCGGCGCGCCGGCCGGCACCGCTCCCGATCTGTCCGGCAACCGGCCGCTGCATCATGCGATCCTCGCCGCAGCCCGGCGGCGCGGCCGGCGGACCGTGTAGGAGCCGGCATCGGCGACCGCCGCGAGCCGGCGCTGCACGCGCAGCTCGGCGAACCGCCGCTCGCGCAGCAGCAATTCCTCCGCGCTCCGTCGCGCCAGTACCGGCAGCGGCGTCAACAGCGCCCGGCCGTCGCGGCTTCCTGCCGCCGAGACCCGGATCCGCTCGGCGACGGTGCCGGCGCGGATGCGGTCGCTCTCGTCGAGCAGGCCGCTGGCGATCGCGGACTCGAGCTCGGCGGCGACGACGAGCGCGCCGGGGCCATCGGCGAGGGCGGCCGCGGTGACGCCGGTATGGCGATCGACCAGGGCGCGCAGGTCGCCTCGCACCTTGGTTGCCACCGCCGCCGCCTGCACCCGGATCACCGGCTCGGGGCTCTTCAGGGCCAGCATCAGCACCGGCAGGAAGTCGGGGTGGAAATTGCGCGCGATGATGCCGAGCGCGGCCTGCCGGTCGTCCAGCGAGCCGCGCTCCATGACCGCGACGAACGAAGCCGGAGCGTGTCCGGTCAGATCGGCGGTGCGTCCGGTCGCCACGTTCTCGCAAAGGCGGGTCGCCTCGTCGGTCTCTCCCGCCATCGCGATGCGATCGTACCAGGCCCGCAGGCACGCCGGATCCTCGCTGCGATGCGTGGTCAGAAGGATCGTGAGGATGGAGGCCATCGCGCCGATCGGCCCCGCCGCCGCGACCGTGATTGCCGTCAGCAGCGGCGTCGCGGCATTGCTGCCCCTGCGACCGACCAGGATCGCCCAGGCGACGAGCAATGCGACGATGGCGAGATGTGCGATCGCCAGCACCGGCCAGCCGATCCGGCCCGGCATGTAGGCCCGCAGCAGCGCTACCTCGATGCCGCCGGCGGCCAGTGCCGGCAGACACGTCAGAATCGCGCCAGCCAGGCTGCCGGGCGGGTTGTCGCCGGCAATACCGTCCTGGTGCAATGTCGGGCGCGCGGATCCGGCCATTTCAGCGGTTCACCCTCGATGCCGGGCGCTCCGGTGCATCGACGACTGGCTGCGCCTGCCGCGAGCCTGCGAGCCAGCGCAGATGGCGCAGGAACCGCGGCGCCGGAATGCCGGCGGCGGCCGGCACGGCCTGGACCGGCGCCGGCAGGCTGCCGCCGATGCCGGCTTCGAGCGCCGGCGCGAAGGCGCGGGCGATGGCGGATAATGCCGGCAGCGAGGAAGCGCCGAGCGCGGCCGGGTCGATCTCGTCGATCTTCAGCATCCCGACGATGCGCCGGCCCGGCCGCCCGGCGGGGATCGATGCGACCGGCACCGCGGCGAGGCCGTGCCCGCCCAGCCGCGCCTCGCCGTCGCGGGTGAGCACGCTCACGGCAATGCCTTCGGTGACAATCGTCCGGTACAGCATTTCGCTCGGTGCGATCGTTCCTTGCGAGGCCGAGCCAATGGCCGGGTCGGTGCTGGCGGCAAGCCGCAGACCGGCCGCGTCGATGGCATATAGCGTGGCGCGCGCGCCAGGCAGCGCGGTGCGGATCACGTGGCCGAAGCTCTCTGCCAGCGCGGAAGCACCATGCGCGAGGCCCTGCTCATAGGCTGCATCGAGCGCCTGCAGGACCTGCAGCGCGGCGGGATCGCTTCGCCCGGCGATCTGGCGCTCGAGGGCGTTGCAGTGGGCACGCAGATTTTGCGCATAATCGGCGATCGCCGACTTCTGGGCGGCCAGCTCGGCCACACGAAAGGCCAGCTGCTGCTTGCGCGAGATCTGGCGCATGCGAAACTGGCCGATCAGGACGGCGGCGCCGATCCACAGCATCGGCTCCATCCAGATCTTGATGAGATATGAGAAATAGGTCTGCGCCGGGTTCTGCTCGGGAAATCCGGCGCCGGCGGTCAAGGCGATCGCGATCGCGGCGGCGAGCAACCCGCTCACGGTGCCATACTGCAGGCTGAGCAGCAGCACCGGCAGCCAGAACGGATGCGGCCGGAAGTCGAACAGATCGATGCCGGGCTGCAGCCAGTCGATGGCCAGCAGGCCCAGGTACAGCACGGCAATCTCGACCAGGGCGGCGAACCGCGGCAGGACCGGCAGGCGCGTCGCCGCTGGAGGGCGCGAGGTCGGTCGTTCCAGTTCGGCGATCGGGTCGTTCAAGTCGCTACTCCGATAGACCTGCACCCGAGGGAGATGGCCGTGACGTCGAGTTCGGTTGATACCAGACGCGCTGTTCTACTAGCAACTTCCGGCGTCGGCCGGCGCACGTTGTCAACCGCCGCCAGGATTGATGAGGTACCCGAATGGTAGCGCCGGTGCGGGCGTCGGCGCCGGGACGGCGCCTCCCTGCTTGCTCTTGGCCGCCGACACCGAGGGCAGGCGGCGGAATCTGGCGCGCGTGACGCGCTTCGGCCGTCGGATGATACCGCGCTCCACCGTGACGCTCTTCGGCACCGCGACCTGCTGTGATTCCACGCCCATGCTGCGCAACGTTGCGGCGGCCACCTCCGTACGGCCGGTGTGATCCATCAGTCTTGCCCACAGCGACAATCGCCATTCGTCGAGCTCGTCGACCGCGACCGCCGACAACAGCGTCTGCCCGGCTTCCGGCGCGCCGCGCTGCAGCGCGACGGCGGCGCCGAGCAGGGGGTTCTCGGCGATGACCTCCGGCTTGATCACGGCGCGCACGGTATCGAAGTCCGCCTGCCGGTCGATCGCCGCCAGCGCCTCGGCCAGCGCCACCAGGTCGGGCTGCGTCAGCTTGCCGAGGCCGAAGCGCCTGGCGGCGGCAAGGGCGGCATCCGGGTCCTCGGCGTCGAGGCAGGCGACGATGAACCGCGATGCCAGCTCCTGCGAGTTGAGGCGCGCCTTCTCGATCCAGCCGTGAAGATAGGTCTTGGCCGCCAGCGGTTCGCCGCGGTCGAGCATCAGCTCGGCGACGGCGAGCGAGACCGCGTCGCCCGGCACCGAGATGTCGCGGGCAAGCTCGATCGCGACGTCGTGCTTGTTGCCGCCGGCGAGCAGGCTGATGATCGTCAGCGCCAACGGCGTGTCGCGGGCGCCACGCAACCATCGCATGGCGCGGCGGTAGGCCTCGCGCGGCTGGTCGATCTCGATCAGCGTCGCCGTCAGCTGGGTGCGATCCTTGTCGGTCTTGAGCCGCCGCAGGTCGTCGACGCCGCGCAATATTGCGGAGGCCTGCGCGAAATCACCGGACGACGCAAGCAGCGATGCCAGCCTGATCATGTCCTCGGCGCGCCGGTAGCCGCGCTGGCGGCAACCCTGGATCGCGCCCTGCTCCTCGGCCGCCGCGCTCTGCAGGCGCAACAGTCCGATCAGCTCCTTGCAGGCTTCCTCGCTGTACTTGACGGCGATCTGCGTCTGCAATGTGCGGATGTAGGCAGGCCTGTCCTGCGTCATGCGGTGGAAGCTCAGCGCGCGCTTCAAGACATTGGCGTCGCGCGGATGCCGCTCGGTGAGCTCGGCCAGAACCGTGCGCGCCTGATCGAGGCGGCCAAGTTGCTCGTAGAGCGTCTGCAGCTGCAACATGGGGCGCATCCGGCGATCGCCGTCGCGATAGCCCTGCTCCAGCATGGCGAGCGCCTGCTCGGACTGGCCGTCCCGCTCCAGCATCGCAATGCGCTGCACCTGACCGGGCAGCAGCACATATCCGACGCCGAGCGCGCCGGCGAACAGCACGGCCATGACCAGCCAGTGCGACGGCAGCCGCGACGGAGACCAGGCTCGCAGTGCGCCGGCGCTACTCATGGCAGTCGAACCTGATCGTCAGCGGCTCGATCGCGTTGACGTCGGCATTGAGCTTGATCTGACCGCTGGTGTCGGCCCAGCGGATCTCCTGCCACAGCACGCGGCCCTGCCGCTCGATCGCGATGTTGAACGCCCGGCCCGCGGTCGTCGCCACCGTCATCTCGCCCGGTCCGAAGCCCTGCGCCTCGACCTGGAACCCGCACACCCGATCCATGCGGCCCGACATCGCCCAGCGGCTCTCGGCGATGCTGGCGACCGGATCGCCCGGCTGCGGCCTTGCGGTTTCGCCGCGCGCGCGCAGCGCCACCACCGCCCGCGACACCGCCGGGTCGAGCGCGACATAGAGCGAGCCCTGATGGCGGTTGCCGCCGAGCACGCCGACGCTGCGGGCGCCGTCGATCTCGAGCAGATCGGCATCGTCGAAGCGCACGGTCGAAAGGGTGCCGCGGCGCAACACCGACCATGCCGAAAGGTCGATCTGCTCGATCTCGACGCCGAAGAAATCGTCGGCGATGCCGGCATAGCGCGAGGCCGGCACCGGGATCACGCTCGAGGCGCGGGCAAGAGCGGCGAAGTGCTTGACCGAGGCGAGCGCGGAGGCCTTCTCGCCCGAGTACATGTGATAGTAGAGATTGAACGGCTTCAGGCGGCGCGGCCGCTCGGTGTTGGCGAGCGTCTCGGTAAGCATGAAGAACCCGTAGTAGGGACCCAGCCAGTCGTTGGTGTAGGTGTTCTCGTTGCTGTTGACCGAGAAGATCTGGCGCTCCTTGCCGACCGGCCGCGAGATCGGCGGCACGTAGAATACCGACGGGTATTCCTTGTCGAGGCGGCTGTCGCCGCCGTTCATGTTGCGCACCCCAGCCGCCCGGGTGGCGGCAATGGCGGCCTCGAACGGCGTCGTGTCGCCGCTCCACAGGTAGAGCATCGCCTTCTTGCCCGCAGGCGCGAGGCTCTCCGACACGTTGAGCCCGCCCTGCACCTCCTTCAAGAGGTCGAACGGCTCCTTGAGATAGGTCCGCGGCAGTGCGTCGGAGCCGGCGATGTACTTGTTCGACTTGTCCGTCGCCATGGTCTTGCCGGCGGTCTTGTAGAGGATGCTGCGCAGTCGATCGGCGACCGAGATCCGGGGCAGCGCGACCTTCTCGATCAGCTCCTCCTCGGCCGACCGCCGATAGTCGGCGAAGAAGCTCCAGTTGAACGGGTGCGAATAGGTGTGGCTCGCGACCTCGACCTGGGGCAGCGCGTAGATCTTGCGGGCGATGGCCCGGCCGGTGAGAGTGCCGCCGAGCGCCGGGATGGTGTCCCCGGCGATGACGCCGACCGAGACCGGCAGATCGGGATAGGGCTCGATCACCTCGCGGCGGATCACGTCGGCCGAGTATACTTGCGCATCGCGGTAGGTCTCGATCTCCGAGACGTTGTTCCAGCCATCGCCGTCGATGTGGCTGAAATACATCCGCCGGCCCATCAATGTGGTGACATCGGGGACGGGAAAGCGCGCGTCGCCGAACGCCTTCTTGAAGAACAGGAACGGGTTCAGGATCCACAGGTCGCGCTCGAGGCTCGGCTCGTGGAACAGAGTGTACTCGTCGGAGGCATAGCCGCCGGCCTGGTTCGTCGTCACCAGCGCGGCATCGAGCCAGCCGTCGCGCGTCGGCGCCGCCGCCGCCAGATGCACCGTCGCCTTGCCGGGGATCGGCGTGAATACCCGGAAATCCGGCAGCGCCTTGTCGAGCGGCCGCTCGAAGCCGACCATCTCGGCATCGTGCACCGTGACGCGCGCGTGATGCGTGACGGCGACGAACTGATTGGTCCGCACCAGCCCGAGGCGGGCGAGGATGCGAGTCGCCTCGCCGACGAGATCGGGCGGCTCGTTCGGCACCATCTCGGACAGGAAGGCGAAGCGCGTGCCGGCCGCGGTCACCCGGTCGAGCCACGGCAGGTAGGTCTCGACGGCGGTCATCGGCTCGATGAACCAGGTCAGCAGGCCGCGATAGCGGCTCATCTCGGCGACCGGCGGCAGCGGCCCGTTGACGTCGCGATAGGTCACCTTGTAGCCGAGCCAGTTGAGCGGCATCTCGGCGAACAAGTGGATCCGCGTCTTTTGCGGCGCCGGCTCATGGCGGCCATCGTACAGGGCCAGGATCTCGCGCCGCACCGGCCGGCCCGAGAACTCGATGTCGAGCGCCGCCGCCGGCATGAGGACGGCGGCCGCCGTCAGCCCGGCGACGAGCAGGATTGCGAGACGGAAGGTGCGCAAAATCGGAATCATGGCTACCTGTAGCGTTGGTGCCTTTCTATGCCCTATTCTGGGGGCGAGCGGAACCATTCGGCGCCGGCGGCCGGCGTCCCCTGGCCGCATCGACCGGAGCCGGCGACAAAGTGACGGAGACAGGCATGCGCTTGGCCATGCTGGCGCGAAACCCCGGCCTTTATTCTCACCAGCGAATTGTGGCGGCAGCGCGTGCCCGCGGCCACGAGATCGACGTGATCAACACCTTGCAAGTGCACATGAATATCACGTCGAATCGGCCGACATTGCGCTATGGCGGCAGGACGCTGCCACTCTATGATGCGGTAATTCCGCGCATTGGCGCCTCGATCACGCATTATGGCCTGGCGGTGTTGCGCCAGTTCGAGATGCAAGGCGTCTATCCGTTGAACGAGAGCGTGGCGATCGGGCGGTCGCGCGACAAGCTGCGGGCGCTGCAGATCCTTGCCCGCGAGGGCATCGGGCTGCCGGTCACCGCGTTCGCGCACGACCCGCGCAAGGCCGAGGACGTGATCAAGGAGGTCGGCGGCACGCCGGTCGTCATCAAGCTGCTGGAGGGCACCCAGGGGGTCGGCGTGATCCTGGCCGAGACCGAGGCCAGCGCCAAGTCGATCATGGAGGCGTTCAGCGCCGCCAATGTCGACATCATGGTGCAGGAATACATCCGCGAGGCCGACGGCAGCGACATCCGCGCGCTGGTGGTCGGCGGCAACGTGGTCGCGGCGATGAAGCGGACCGGCCGCAAGGGCGAGTTCCGCTCGAACCTGCATCGCGGCGGCAAGGGCGAGGCGATCACGCTGAGGCCCGAGGAGATCGATGCCGCTCTGCGCTCGGCCCGCGCGATCGGGCTCAATGTCTGCGGCGTCGACATGCTGCGCTCGCGCCGCGGACCGGTGGTGGTCGAGGTCAACTCGTCACCCGGCCTCGAAGGTATCGAGCGGGCGACCGACATCGACATCGCCAGCAGCATCGTGGGTTTCCTGGAGCGCCATGCGCGCCACGGGGAGACCGAGACCAAGGGCCACGGAGGGTAGGGGGCGTGAACTTCACCGAGCACGCCGGCAAGGCGGTTCTTGCCGCCGCCGGCATCCCAGTGCCGCACGGTATCTTCGCCGACACGCCGCAGCAGGCAGCCGACGCCGCCGGCCGCATCGGCCGATGCGTGATCAAGGCGCAGGTGCCGGCCGGCAAGCGCGGCAAGGCCGGCGGCATCAAGCTCGCGGCAACGCCCGAGGAGGCGCGCGCGAGGGCGGCCGAGATCCTGCGGCTGTCGATCGGCGGCTTTCCGGTGGAGCGGGTTCTGGTCGATCCGCAGGTCGCCATCGCCGAGGAGTTCTATGCCGCGGTGCTCAACGATCCAGCGAGCAAGGGGCCGCTGCTGCTGTTCTCGTTCGAGGGCGGCATGGACATCGAGGAGCTGGTGGCGACGCGGCCGGAAAGCCTCATCCGCATACCGGTCGACGTGCGCAAGGGCATCGACGCGGCCACCATCGCGGCCGCGCTCGGCGCAGCGGCGGGAGGGCGGCCGGTCGACGCGGTGGCGGCGCTGCTGGCGCGGCTATACGCTGCCTATGCCGCCAACGATGCCGAGCTCGTCGAGATCAATCCGCTGGTGCTGACCAGCAGCGGCGATCTGATCGCACTCGACTGCAAGCTCATCCTCGATGACGGGGCCATCCCGCGCCGCGGGGCTCTGGCTAGCACCGGCACGCCGGACAAGCTCACCGATCTCGAGACCCGGGCGCAGGCGCTGTCCCTCAAATTCATCGAGCTCGACGGCAACGTCGGCGTGCTCGCCAACGGTGCCGGCCTCACCATGACCACGATGGACGCGATCAGCCACTTCGGCGGCCGGCCGGCGAACTTCCTCGAGATCGGCGGCGAGAGCTACACCAAGGCGAAGCCGGCGCTGGAGCTGGTGCTCGCCAACCCCAGCGTGAAGGCGTTGCTGGTCAACTTCTGCGGCGCCTTCGCCCGCACCGACGTGATGGCCGCCGGAGTGATCGACGCCTGGCAAGAGCTGAAGCCCCGCATCCCGATCATCTTCACCATCCACGGCACCGGCGAGGACGAGGCGATCGCCATGGTCAGGTCGCGGCTCGGCATCGAGCCTTTCGACCTGATGGACGACGCGGTGCGGGCGGCGGTCGCCGCGGCCAAGGCGGCGGAGGCCGGGTCATGATCATCCGCGGCAGCGACAGCGTCCTCGTCATGGGGATCACCGGCAAGCAGGGCACGTTCTGGGCCGACAAGATGGCGGCCTACGGCACCTGCATCGCCGGCGGCACCAACCCCAAGCGGGCCGGCGAGCACCACCTCGGGCGGCCGGTCTGGGCGACCGCGGTCGATGCAACCCGCGAGCAACCGATCGACGCCGCCGTCCTGTTCATCCCGCCGTTCGGGGTGAAGGAGGCGCTGCTCGACGCGATCGCGGCCGGTATCGGCAGAATCGTCTGCCTGACCGAGCATGTCCCGGTGCACGACACCATGTACGCGCTCGCCGCCGCCCGCGAGCGCGGCGCCAGGGTGGTCGGCCCCAACACCGCCGGCCTCGTCACCACCGGCGAAAGCTTCGTCGGCTTCATGCCGGCCTTCAACGCCCGCGTCTTCGCCAAGGGCAACGTCGGCGTCGTCTCGCGATCGGGCTCGCTCGGCACGCTCGTGTGCCTCAACCTGGTACAGGCGGGGCTCGGCATTTCCTCGTTCATCGGCATCGGCGGCGACCCGATCATCGGCACCACCACGCGCGACGCGCTCGAGATCCTCGACCGCGACCCGGCGACCGCTGCGGTGGCGCTGGTCGGCGAGATCGGCGGCGCGATGGAGGAGGAAGCGGCGGCCTATGCCGCGACGATGCGCAAGCCGGTGGCGGCGTTCATTGCCGGCGCGGCCTCGCCGCCGGGCAAGAGGATGGGCCATGCCGGCGCCATCGTGATGGGTGACAAGGGCTCCCATGCCGGCAAGCGGGCCGCGCTGGAGGCGGCCGGCGTCACCGTCTGCGCGACGCCCAGTGGCATTCCCTATGTGTTGAAGGAGCGCCTCGCCGGCGCTTGACCGGGCGAGCCGGACAGGTCGTCGTCAGGCCGGATCGAGACCGCGGCCGTGCCGCGGCCCGCTCAGCGGACGAGGCGGTCCAGCGTCTCGCGATGCGAGGGCGGCGCCTCCCGCTGCGGCCGCGTCGACAGATTGATCTTGTCGCGATATTCGGCCGTGATGCCGTCGATCTGGTTGCTGTTGCGGACCACCTGCGGGGTGATCGCGATCAGCAGCTCGGTCCGGACGATGGTGTCGGTCTTGTTCTTGAACGCATTGCCGATCAGCGGAATGTTGCCGATCAGCGGAATCTGCTCGCGAAGGCGGGTCGACTTGTCCTGCATCAGTCCGGCCAGCACGATGGTCTCGCCATCCTTGGTGGTGACGGTCGTCTTCACCCGGCGCTGCTGGATCGTCGGCGAGTTGATGTTCGACGAGGTGGTCGGAATCACGCCGCTCACTTCCTGCTCGATGTCGAGCAGGACGCGGCCGTCGTCGCTGACGCGCGGCGTGATGCCGAGGATCACGCCGGTGCTGCGGAACGACACCGAGTTGACGATGGGCGCGCCGGGGGCGCCGACCGAGACGGCCGACTGGGTGGCGATCGGCACCTCGTCGCCGACCTGCAGCACCGCCCGCTTGTTCTCCTGCACCATCAGGGTCGGCGACGACACGATGTTGACGTCCGTTATGGTGTTGAGCGCGTTGAGCACCACCTGCAGATTGGTGAGGTTCAGGAAATAGGAGAAGCCCGGGAACACCGGCGCCACCGCGCCCGTCAGGCTGTCGGTCAAGGTGACGTTGCTGCCGCCCTTGTGCAGGAAATAGCGCAAGCCGAACTTCAGATTGTCGTTCAGCGTGACCTCGGCGATGGTCGCCTCGAGCAGCACCTGGGCGGTGGCGACGTCGATGCTCTGCAGGATCTGCCGCATCCGCTTGTACTCGGCAGAGGTGGCGGTGATGACCAGCGAGTTGTTCGCTTCGTCTGGTATGATCGACACCCCGGAGCTGCGATCGTCCGGCGGCGTGCCGCCACCAATCGCCGAGCGAGTGGCATCGGTGGAAGTGGCGGTCGAAGCGCCGGCATCGGGCTGGACCGGCTCGCCGTTCCTGGCCGCATCCGGGGTTTGCGGCGCGAACGTCGGCTGCGCCGGCGGCGCCACCGTCGGGGCTGCGAATGGCGCGGCGACTCCGTCGGGGCTCGACGGCGACGACAACGCGGCGCGCACGGCTGGCGCAATGGCGGCCAGGCGACCGGGCTCGCGCGCGAAATAGACCCGTTGCAGCAGCAGCGCGAGCTCGGGCGCTGGCCGGTGCTGCACGTGGTAGACGTGCACCTGCTTCTCGGTCGCGCGGCTCGCCATGTCGATGCGCTTGACCCAGGTCGCCGCCTTGCGCAGGTACTCCGGCCGCGACGAGATCACCAGGATCGACTTCAGGCGGCGGTTCGGGATGAAGCGGACGATGCCCTTGGTCGGGCTGTCCTTGTCGTTGGCGAAAATGGCGTCGAGCTCCTGCGCGATCGCGTCGGCGTCGGACGTCTCGATCGGCAGGATGCCGAACGACATGCCGCGCATCCAGTCGACGTCGAAGACGCTGACCAGCTCGGTCATCGCGGTAAGCTCGCTGCGGGTGCCGGAGAGCATCAGCAGGTTGCGGGCCGAATCGACACGCAGGACGCCGGCTTGCGGCGCCGCCGACTTCAGGATGCGCTCCATCTCGGCGGCCGCGACATAGCGCAGGGGCACGAGCTCGGTGGCGAGGCCGATGAGTTGCCGCGAGCGTGCCCCCGGCGGCCGCAGCGGCGCTCCCCCGGCGGCCGCCTCATTGGCCGGCACGATCTGGTAGACGCCGCCGGTAGCCACCAGCGCCGCCCCCTCGCTGCGCAGGACCGCGTCGAAAATGTCGATCAACCCGGCTTTGTCGACCGGCCGGGTGGTACGCAGGGTGATGCTGGCCTTGATCTTGTCGCTGACGACGTAGTTGACGCCCAGCGTCTCGCCGAGAACGATCTTGGCCGCCTCGGCGATCGAGGCACTGTTGAGGTTGAGCGTGATGCCGTCCGGGCCGCTCGAGGCCGATTGCTGCGACGCACCGTTCTGGGCAGTTGCGAGGTTGGCGGGTCCGGCGCCGCTCGATTGCCGAGATTCGGGCGCGGCGGCAAAATTGCCCGATCCCTCGTAGAGGCGGTCGGGCCGGGTGCTGCCCGGTACCGACGCGCTCATTGGCGTGCCGGTCTTGCTGCTGGCTGACGACGGCTGACCGGCTCCGACCGAGCCGGTAATCGGGCCGGGCATCCCAAGCTGCTCGTACGGCAAGGTGCAGGCCGCCAGCAGCTGCGCGCCGAGCACAACTTTCATCACCCCCAGAGCTCGGCGTCGAAAACCGCGATAACGCATCAAGTTCCCTCGGGCACGCCGCGACCGGTTGGTGACCCGGCAAATACCGCTTATCTGACCGTCGCTGCTGCAGCGGCGCCATTTGATCAGATTCGCGGCCTGTCGACCCACACCAATCGCAAAGGCTTGGGCGATTCCCGGTGTTGGGTCGAGCAGCCTGCGGGCCGCTGTCCACGGCTTTCCGTGCTTGCGGGAACTCGTGATTGCACCAATTTCAGGTTGTGCACACGATAGTGACGCCGATGCTGAAGTTCTTGCGCGCTGTTGCAGTTCAGCACTCGGAGGGCTGTGGCGTGCCGGCGGGGACCGCGGTGGCGGCATGAGGTGAAGCCCGGCCCCAGTGGAGTATTCGATAGCTGATCGAGGGCTGGGATGCGGCTGCCCCGGCCGAGCCGGGGCGAGCGCGTGCCGGAACGCTGTCATCAGGCGACGGGGCTGGTCCGCTTCGGCTTTCGGGCCGGATCGTTCCTTCGAGGCGTGTGACCACCGCTTCGCGGGCAAAATGCTCGCCGCCCGGCGTCGAGACGTCGGCGCGGATGGCGAACGCTTGCGCGGCGGAGGGCGCCACGAACGAAGCCGTGATCTGCCGGTCGCGAACGGTCAGGGTGGCGTTCGACTGGCCCGGTATGCCAATCGCGCTGTCGGCGGCCTTCGCGAGGATGTCGAGCAACTCGCTCGAGGCGAGCATCGGGTCGATCCCGCTCTGGCCGGAATAGACTGTCAGATGAGGCTGCAACCGGCGGTACAGGTCCTTGTCGACGCCCAGCACCGAGGCAACCTCGATCACCGCGTCGAATGCAGCGTTCTTGGGACCGGCGCGCCGGCCGGCAGCAAGGTACTGCTCGCGCTCGGCGCCGTTCAGCCGTTTGGCATCGTCGCCGTCGCGAAAATCAGCGATCGCCTCGACGATGCGCCGTGCTGCCTCGCGATCCACGCCGTTGCCGACCAGTAGCGCGGCGAGCAGGCCCTCGCTGGCGGAATTGAGATCGACCTTGCCGGCCTCGTCCGAAACGGCGAGGACCATCGTCTCGCCATCGGGGAGGCGGCACGCGGTCGGCGCTTCCCCCGCGACGAACCGGGCCGGCCGGCCGGTGGCGGCGGCATTGGTCATGTCGAGGACGACGAGCCGGACGCCGGCGTCGGCAAGCAGGCGAACTCGCGCGCTCTCGACCCCGTTGCGCGTCGAGCGGACGTAATCGAGCGCGGCCGACGCGAGCGCCGCTGAAAATAATGCCATCAGTGCCGCGATCCACAACACGACGACGAGCACGAACCCGTCCTCGCCCCGAGCCCGGCGGTCTGCCGGAGGCGGAGCTGGCCGGGTCTCGGTCATCGTGTTTGCTGCGCGATCTGTGCCGAGCGGGTGTCGATGTAGTGCAACAGATCGGCGACATCGTGCGGCGACATCGACAGGTTCGGCATCCGCACGGCGCGGAATTTCTGCGACAGCTCTCGCGCGATCGGGTCGCCGCCGGCGCGCACCCGGTCGGGGGCCGAAATGTAGCTCTCGACCCACGAACGTGGCCGCCGCGCCAACAGCCCGGCGAGGTCCGGGCCGACGCGGTCGCCCTTGCCGATCGTGTGGCACGAGCCGCAGGTCTTCACGAACAGGGTCTGGCCGGGCATGTTGTCGTCGCGGGCAACCACCGCCTGCGCCGCTGGCGGCGACGGGTTTTCGCCGTCACGATAGAGCCAGGCCGGGTCCATTGCACGCAGATTATTGTCCAATACGACCAGATCGGCGAAGGCCGAATTGCGGGCCCACTCGCCGGTGCGGTCGTTGCCGAGCAGGATCTCGTTGCGGTGCTCGGTCAGGGTCTTCGTGCGTTCGCCGAGCTTGTTGCGGATCTGGTCGATGTCGGCGCGCGAGCCGGTCAGGAACAGCCAGCCGGGGCCAACGCGGAACGCTTCGGCATACTGCTTCAGCAACTCGGGCGTATCGCGCTCCGGATCGATCGACACCGAGACGAAGAAGAAATCACGGCCGACGGCATCGCCGAGCTTGTCCTGCAGCAGCGCCAGCCGTGCCGTGATCAGCGGGCACATGTCCTTGCAAACCGTATAGATGAAACTGACGACGACGATCCTGCCCTTGATCACGTCGTCGTAGAACATCAACTTGCGGCCATCCTGGTCGATGACCGGCACGTTCGGTATGTAGCTCGCGCCCCATTGCCGCTGCTCCGCCGTGGCCACGGGGGCAACGGCGGAGCAGATCGCGCAAAGTGCCGCGGCGGCAAAGATGAACCGCGCCTTCCAGGTCCGAGGGGAGATGCCGGTAATGCGATCACGACGGCGAAACAATTGCATCTCCTCTCGTCCCGGTCGAGGCGCGGCACTTGGTTCTGCGATCAGCCGGTGCCCGAGCCGCCGCCGCTCGGCGGTATGTAGTTCGGGCTGCGCGGGTCGGCCTCGGGCAGGATCTCGGGATCCTTCCAGGTCACGCCGCGCGGGCCCGGGATCGGGGTCCTGGTCGGCACGAAATGCGGCTGACCCTTGTAGTCCGGATCGCCCGGCGGCGGCGTCAGCAGCTGGTAGCGCAGCAGCATGGCGAAGTCCTCGTGGACGGTATTGTGGCAGTGGTTGACGTAGGCGCCGCCGAACTCGCCGAAGCGGACCTGGAACTTGACGCGTCCGCCGGGCCGCAGCCGCCACACGTCCTTGCGCACCAGCCGCTCGGTCTCGGGCAGGTATGCGCCGCCGCGGTCCATGGTGACGCCCTCCTCGAAATGGAGGTGGATCGGATGGTCCCAGCCGCCGCCGCCGTTGATGTAGGTCCAGTGCTCGATCTCGCCCGGCTTCGGGATCAGCGCGCCGATGCGGTTGGCATTGAGCGTATGCGCTGCCTGGCCGTTGATCTTGACCGACCACGGGAACGACTTGATGTCGCCGCACTCCGGGATGCACACGCCGCCTGGATTGTTGCGGCTGTCGCCGCCGCCGGAGCGGCCCCATTCGATCACGCGCTCGCGCACCGGCGCCTCGATCGGGATCTGGTAGGTGAGCACCTTCGAGCCCTGCGGACCCCAGTCGCTGGTGCTGAGGTCGACGCTTCTGTCGCCGTTGACCACCGAGTAGTCGTAGGTGACGGTCGGATCGTCGACGCTGCGCATGGTCGGCACCACCCGGAACTGCAGGATCGGACCGACGCAGGGATCGTCGCTGACGCCAGCCAGCGCCTGCGCCAGCTGACAATGCGCCGTCAGGCTTGCGGCCGTCGGTCTGCTTCAGCAGGTTGACGAGGTAGATGCGTGTCGCCCGGCTTGAACTTCGAGAAGTCGACGACGATGTCGTAGCGCTCGGCCACGCCCTGCTCGTCGAGCGTGTCCATCAGCAGCGGCTTGACGACGAAGTTGCCGTCGTTGGCGATGAAGTGGAACGGCACCTTGGTTCCGGCGGCGAAGCTCGACGCCTTCTGCACGACCAGCGCCAGCTTGATGAAGCGCGACATCGCGGCATTGATGATGCGGAAGCCGGTAGCGGCGCGGCAGCACCTCCATGTACGGGTAGTAGGAGCCGTTGACCAGCAGCATGTCGCCGAGGAAGCCGTCGGTGTCGAAGATGTCGAAGAACAGCTGGCCGTCTGGCTTGAACGCGGGATTGGTGACGGCGATGTTGACGTCGAAGTCGATGTTGCCCCACGGCAGTGCGTTGCCGCTCGGCAGCTGCAGGTTGAAGCCGTCGTTCAGGCCCTCGCGGCCGCGGTCAGGCGCACTGTACATGTTGCACAGGGCGAACATGCCCTTGTGCACGTTCTCGGCGGTGAAGAAGAAGCGGTGGTCGTGGAACCACATCGAGCCCTGGATCTCGCGGAAGTCGCCCGGCACCAGGACGCGGCCGTCGCCGTCGTCCGGGCCCGAGCACCTTGTCCATCCAGCCCGGGATGGTGGTCGGCCACACGCTCGGCATGTCGCGCCGGGCCATCGTGGTCCCCCAGTGGTAGTCGTAGAACGTGCCGGGGAAGTGGTAGGCGTTGCAGGCGCCGTCGCTCTCCGCGCCGTTGTGGGCGTTGTGGAAGTGGGTCGACATCTCGTTGCGACCGAAGCCGCCGTTCTCGGCGCGCGAGATCGGCAGGTCGTTGTAGATGCGGGTGACGCAGGGCTCGCCGTAGCGCAGCTTGACGAGCGTCGGGGCCGCGTTGGCAGTGCGCGTGCCCTTGATGTTGCCGCGCATGCCGGGCGTGCGCGCGCCGAACGACCAGACCGCGTTCGCTGCCTGCTCCGGCATGGCGGAGTTGAACTTGCTGCCAGCCTTGATCTGGCCGATCGACAGCAGGAAGCCGTACTTCGGGAACAGCTCGTCCCACCGCTGGTGCGCGAAGAACTCGCCATCGGGCCGGCCTTCGCAAGGACCGACGCCGGTCGCCGGATTCTTGTACGCGGTGCCGCCCGATGCGTTGAAGTCGTTATGGTACGACCAGTTCTTCGCCGGCAGCTCGTTCACGATCTGATTGGTGGTGTGATTGATCCACTGCGCGGAGTTGTTGGCGAGCTTGTTCAGATCGTAGCGCGGCGGGACAATCGCGCGCGGCATCGGCTCGCTGAACTTCTTGGCGTTGAACAGCGGACTGCGCGGAGTGCCGGTCGGCACCGCGGCGTAGGCGCTCTGCGCGTAGGGGCTTAGGCCATTCTTGAAGGCGAGGGTGCCGGCCGTGGTGAAAATGCCCCAGCGCAGCAGGTCGCGGCGCGTGATCTGCCCCTGCGACAGGGCGTTCACGATCTCGAGTCTGTTGTTGCGCGCTGCTTCCGCTTCGAATTGCCGCCGACGTGAGGCCAACTTGGGGAGATACATGTCTCGTACTCCTGCAATGAATTCGAGTGTCTATATTTCGCGGTCTTGCCGCTCGTCGCATGTCCCGTATTCCACGCTGATTAGAGCGCCACGCGCGCGCGTTCAGCAATTGGCCTCAAGGGCTGTGTAGAGCCAACCTAGGTCCATGCTCGGTTGGACCAAGGTCGGAGACGTTTCTAGACCTGCGGACCGGTAGACAGTGCGACCCGGGAAACGTACAAAAATCCAATTTTTCCAGTTGGGTAATCGCCGCCGGCGGATGCGGTTAGGTGCGATTTTGGTACCGAAGGACGCAGGTTCGTCGATCATGCGTTGGCAGAGGATGCACAAATGCTGGGCAAAGGGTCGGCGAGGCGGCGCGTGCAATCAGTGGGCGGCGTAATTCGCCACGCTCGAGCGGCCAAAATTGTCTGCATGCTGTGTTTGGTGCTGCTGGCTGTCGCGGCGAGCCCACAGGCGTGGCTCGTGGCGCCGGCGCAGGGACAACAGCTCGCCGTCGCCAGCAAGCCGCATTTCGAGTTGATCGACCAGTCGGGGCGACGGTTCGACGCCACGCGGCTCGCCGAGAAGCCGAGCGTCGTCTACTTCGGTTTCACGCGCTGCCCGGTAATCTGTCCGACCACGCTCTATGAGATCGCGGGGCGCATGCGCGAGCTGGGTGCCGTTGCCGAGCAGATCAATTTCGTATTCGTGACGGTCGATCCGGAGCGTGACACGCCAGCCTATCTGGCCGAGTACTTGTCGAGCTTCGATAGCCGCATCATCGGGCTTACCGGTGCGCCCGACCAGGTCGCAGCACTCGCCGGCGCGCTCGGCGCGGTCTATTCCAGGATCGCGAGCGCGGACGGTGACTACACTATGGATCACAGCGTCAATGCGTTCCTGATCGCGCGAGACTGGCAGTCGGTCGGCTCGATGTACATGGGCGACGGCGCCAGGGAGCACGTCGTGCTGCAGGCCCTGCGCGATCTGGCGGCGACGGACAGGCGCAGCGCCGCCGTGTCCAGCCCGCCGCTGCGGTGACGGTTCGTCCCGGAATTGTCGGCCGGCCAAGATCCGTGGACGAGAGCTACCGATCCTAGGGCGCCTCGAGCAGCAGTTCCTGGCGGCGTGCGCCGTTCTCGAATACCGCCTTGTCGGGCCCGATCTCGCGCAGCATCCAGCCGTCGACCTTCTCGCCGATCGCCATCCAGGTGCCCTGCCGATCGCCCTGGCCGCGCACCAGCGCGCGCTTGCCGAGCGCCGGCGTCGCCGCGACGCCGAGCAGCCGGACCTCGAGCGATTGCTGCTGCGGCGCCGGCGTGGTCCGCGCCGCATCGGCGGTGGGTGGCAGAACAAGCGGTCGTCGGCTCGGGCTGAAGATCGGCCGGGCAATCGTCTCGCCGTAGCTGGCCTCGGCCCCGATGCTGCGCTCGCCGGTCGGCACGGCGGCCGGCGCGGACGGCGCTCCGGCCGGCCCACGCGGGATCGCCAGCGGTCCGGTGTCGACCTCCATGTTCATCGCCTGCCAGTTGGCCGCGAGCAGGGCGGCCACGACGGCGACGAGGGCGACTGTCCCGATCGACCGTCCGTGCGGTGCTGTGTGATGCTGCGCCATGACGGCATCACCCCTTCTGCCGCGGCGCGGCGCCGAACACATCGATGCGGGATTCGAGCATGCCCGGCACATCGCTGCCGGGATCGAAGGCGCCGGCCAGCGGGGTGATCTGCAGCCCGTCGATCAGCAGGTAGGGGGTCTGCGCCTCGATCGCCACGATGATCTTCTGCACCTGCTCGATGGTCGCGGTGAACTGCAGCTGCAGCCCGAGTATCCGTACCTCGCCGCGATCCCGCGCCGGCAGGTTGCGCACCGTTCGCAACCGGGCGCCGTTGGCGGTGGCGATGCCGCCGACCAGCGACTGAAGGTTGGCCATGCGGATCGAATTGCTCTCGCCATCGATCGTCAGGCGGCTCTCGCGGCTGCGCTGCAGCGCCTTGGCGATGTCCTGCTCCTCCTGCTCGTCCTGCCGCGCCGAGGTCAGGTGGCCGAGCACGAGGCGCTGCTCGTCGATCTCGGCGCGCAGTTGTTGCAGGTAGCCTAGGACCGGCGCGACCGTCATCATGATGACCGCGCCGACGACAACGCCCAGCAGCCCGATTGCCGCCGTCCGGCGAAGAATGCGAGACAGGCGCGGGCTCATTGCTTCTCCTCCGCCGGTTTGCCGCCGGCCGGCAACGCCGCCTGGCGCAGCCGCACGCGAATGCTGAAGCGCTCCTTGTCCTCGCGGGAATCGAACATCACTGGGGCGGTCATCGTCGCCTCTGCGAACGTGCTCGATCTTTCGAGCGCCCGCACGATGTTGGCGGCGGAGGCCGCGAGGCCGGTGATATCGACATTGCCGCCGTCGATCCGCATGTCGGTGACCCACGCCGTGTCGGGCAGCAGGCGCGTCATCTCGTCGAGCAGGCGGGCCCTCGGTACATACTCGTCGCGCACGCGCTGCAATGCGTTCACCTCGGCAAGTTGCGCTTGCGACTTGACCAGGTTGTCGCGCGTCGCCTGGACCTTGGTCTTCGCCATGGCGGTCTCGGCGCGCAGACTGCGCAGTGCCGCCTCGTGCTTGTCGATCACCAGATAGGCGGCGGATCCGGCCAGGGCCAGCGCCGAGGCGCCGAGGACCAGCTTCGCCGTCCGGCCAAGCCGGGACGATCCGGGCTGCGGACCGGCGGTCGCCAGGAAATTCACCGGCAACGGCGCATTGCCGGCCTCGTTCCAGCAGTCGAGCCGGACGACGGCAAGACCAAGCTCCTCGATCTCGCGGATAAGGCCATCGACCGTCGCGCGCTTGACGACAAGATGCAGCAGCATCTGCTTGCCCGTGGCCGCGCGCGCCGGATCCGGGCAATAGGCGGTCCTGATCTCGGCAGGCAGGAACGGGCTGTTGCGTTCCAGGTCGAGTGCCAGCAGCCGCTCGACATGGCTCTCGGCCGTGACGACCGGCAGCTCGACGTGACGGGCGAAGCATGACGCGTAGGCAAGCCGAAGCCCGACCCTCGTCACGGCTCGTGCCGTCTTGAGCCGTTCGAGGATCGAACGCAAGGCCGGCTCGTCGAGCCGATCGCCGGCCTGGCCGCCGGCGATGCGAAGCTTGCCGTTGACGGGCTCGATCAGGCGATAGCCGTCGGCGGCGATGTCGACGATCACGTCGGGCTTGCGCAGTGCGCCGGCTCGCCGGTCGCCGCCGGGCGCGAGATCGCGCAGCTCGGCGAGCCACCATCGGAAGAAGCTTTCGAGGCCGAGGCTGGTGCGTGTCGTGGCGGCGGGCATCGAATGGTCCGGGCGAGACGCAAGCGCGACGCCGGACGACTGTGCACGATGTCACAAGTCTTCACCATCGCCCGGCGCGAGGATTGCATAATGGAGCGAGATCATACACCATTTGTGCCAATCCTATGAAGCGCAAGACGAAGTTCGTTAGCGAGAGGCGCCATGCAGCGTAATTCGATCGCTGGCGAGGCCATTGCCGATCCGCACAGCCAGCATTTCATGGATCGGTTCTGCGATCTGCTGCAGGCGCGGAATATCCTGGATTCCGCGGGGGTGCAGCGCGCCCGCCGGGCGCAACAGCAGTCGGGCGAGCGCTTCGACCTGGTGCTGATGCGGCTGGGATTGATCACGGATTATCGATTGGCCGAGGCGCTGGCCGAATTCTGCGGTTATCGGCTGTACTCGCGGGGCGATTTTCCCGACGAGGCGGTATTGCCGGAAAAGCTGCAATTGAAGTTTCTCAAAGCGAACCGGATCCTGCCGATCGGAGTCGAGCCGGGCGTGATCCGCCTCGCGGTTGCCGATCCGTTCAATGCAGAGGCACGCTCGGCGCTCTCGTTCCTGCTCGATCGCCGGCTCGAATGCGGCATTGCGCCGGAAGGCGAGATCGACCGCGCCATCGATCGCCTGTACGGAGACGGTGGCGAGCGCGAGGAGGCCGGCGACGGCGCGTCCGGCAGCGCCACCGAGGCCGCGAGCGAGGACGACGTTCGCCGCCTCGAGGACATGGCGAGCGAAGCGCCGGTGATCAAGCTCGTGCGACGGCTGATCGTGCGCGCCGTCGAGGCCCAGGCCTCCGACATCCACGTCGAGCCGCTCGAGGACTGCGTGCAGGTGCGGTTTCGCATCGACGGCGTGCTGCACGTCGTCGAGACGCTATCCCTCGGTATGCGGGCGGCGATCGGCTCGCGCATCAAGATCATGGCGCGCCTCAATATCGCCGAGCGCAGGCTGCCGCAGGACGGACGCATCAAGGAGAACGTGCGCGGCCGCGAGGTCGACCTTCGCGTCTCGACGATGCCGACGATGTGGGGCGAGAGCATCGTGATGCGGATCCTGGATCGCTCCAGCATCGAGCTCGACTTTCCGAGCCTCGGCTTCGCCGGCGCTTCCTACGAGGCCTTCGGGCGCCTGCTGCACGAGCCGAACGGCATCATTCTCGTCACCGGACCGACCGGCAGCGGCAAGACCACGACGCTCTACACGGCGCTGCGCCAGCTCAACAGCACGGAGCGCAAGGTCTTCACCGTCGAGGATCCGATCGAGTATCACCTCGAAGGCATCAACCAGATCCAGGTTCAGCCGCGGATCGGTCTTACCTTTGCCAGCGCGCTGCGATCGATCCTGCGCCAGGACCCCGATATCATCATGGTCGGCGAGATCCGCGACCTGGAGACCGCGCAAGTTGCGATCCAGGCCGCGCTGACCGGCCACCTGGTGCTGTCGACGGTGCACACCAACGGCGCTGCTGCAACCGTCACCCGGCTGCTCGACATGGGCGTCGAGAAGTACCTGCTGGCGTCCTGCCTCAAGGGGGTTCTTGCCCAGCGGCTGGTGCGGCGGCTGTGCAACCACTGCGCGCAGCCGGTCGCCCCTTCGCCGGCGTTGATGGAGCTGGTTGGCAGTGCGCGTGCCGGCAGCGGGCCCGGCGGCGCGGCGGATCATCCGGCGACCCGCAAGGCGGTCGGCTGCCCGACATGCCTGCAGAAGGGCTATCATGGCCGCACCACGGTCTACGAGCTGCTGGCGATGTCCGATCGCGTGCGCGAGGCGCTGATGACGGCCCAGTCGGATCAGGCAATCGAGAAGGCGGCGATCGACGATGGCATGCAGACGATGCTGCAAAATGGCCTGGCCAAGGTGATGCGAGGCGAAACGACTGCCGAAGAGGTCTTGCGGGTAACCCGGTTCGAGCGATGCCAAGATACACCTACCAGGCCTATGACCGGGACGGAGCGCTGAGGAGCGGCGCGATCGAGGCGCAGTCCCGGCAATCCGCGCTCGAGGTGCTGCACCGCCAGGGTCAGTTCCCGCTCGACGTGACGGAGGCTCGCGTTGCCGCAACGGTGCCGTGGTGGCAGCGCGAGGTGTTCATCGGCTCCTCGATGCCTCTCGGCGACCTCGGACTGTTCACGCGTGAGCTCGCGACCCTGATCAAGGCCGAGCTGCCGCTCGACGACACCTTGCGTATCGTGAGCATGCAGCCGCTGATGTCGGCGCGTATGCGCGCGCTCGCGGCGGCGATCTACAATACCGTGCGGGAGGGTTCTCCGCTGTCGGGAGCGCTGTCCGCCACCGGCCGGTTTCCCGAGTACTACTGGCGGCTGGTGCAGGCAGGCGAGGCGAGCGGCACGCTCGGCAGCGTCCTCGACGAGCTCGCCGTCCTGGTCGATCGCTCGATCGAGGTGCGCCGGCAGATCGGCTCGGCGCTGCTCTATCCGGCGACGCTGATGATCGCGGCAATCGCCGCGGTCGTGGTGATCGTCGCCGTGCTGCTGCCGACCATCGTGCCGCTGTTCAAGGATGCCGGCGCGGCGCTGCCGTGGACAGTCCAGATCCTGGTCGACGTTCGCGATCTCGTGGTCGAACATTGGCTGCTGACGCTGCTGCTGCTGGGCTCCGTGGTGGCTGCGGCGATCATCGCCGGCCGCGACGACCGGCTGCGCCTCGCGCGCGACCGGGCACTGCTGCGCACTCCGCTCGTTGGCGGACTGATCACCGATCGCGAGACGGCTCGCTTCGCCCGCACTCTGTCTTCCCTGCTGCACCATGGCGTGCCGATCCTCGATGCCGTCGGCATCACCGCCGGCGTGCTGCGCAACCGCGTGTTCGCGGCCGCCGCGGTCGACGCCGGACAGAGTCTCAAGGAGGGCGGTACGCTGTCATCGCATCTGGTGGCGTCTGGCCTCTACACCGATCTCGCTACCCGGCTGGTGGCGGTCGGCGAGCAGACCGGCCAGCTCGATACGATGCTGATGCAGGTGGCGACCATCTACGAGGCGACCCTGCAGCGCCGGCTGACCCGCATCATGAGCCTCGTCACGCCACTACTGACGCTGTTGATCGGCGCGTTGGTCGGTGGCCTCATTCTGTCAGTGATGAGCGCAATCCTGTCGGTCAACGAGCTGGCATTCAAATGAACGGGCGGGAGGACGGATTCACGCTGCTGGAATTGCTGGTCGTGCTGGTGATCCTGGCCGGCGCGGCCGTCATCGCCTATCCCCGCCTCGGCGCGGTGGCTCCGTTGGCGCAGATGCATGCCGGCGCGATCGAGCTCAATGCCACGGTCCGGACCGCGCGCTCGACCGCGCTGCGCTCCAATGCCGAGCAGTCGCTGACGATCGACAGCGGCGCCAGAACCTATTGGACGAGCTTCGATCGCCGGGCGCGGCTGATCGCGCCGCGCGTGACGGTCGAGGTGGCGGGCACCGGCGTCGAGCAGGTCACGCCGTCGCGTAGTGTCATCCGGTTCCAGCCGGACGGCAGCGCCGCCGATGCCGTTATCACGTTGCGCGACGGGCGTGTCGTTGCGGCGTTGACGATCGACTGGCTGACCGGTGCCTCGCGCCTCGACTGGAGGCGGTAGCATGCGCGCGCGAGCTGCCCGGGGCTGCGGGACCAACCATCACGGGGAAGCGGGTTTCACGCTGATCGAGACGATCGTCGCGCTCGCGGTTTTCGCCGGCCTGGTCGCGGTGCTCTACGACGGGCTGGCCGGGAACTGGCGAGGTATCGGGCGAGCGCGGATGGATGCCGCGGCGACGAGCCTCGCGCAGTCGAAGCTGGCGGCTGTCGGTGTCGAGGCGCCGCTGTCCGACGGCCAGATGTTCGCCGGCGAGGAGGCGGGCATCGCCTGGACCGTGAGCGTCGAGCGCTACCGCCCGGCTGAAGGTGACGGCGACGAGGCACCTCTCATCGCGTACTGGGTCGTATTCGAAGCGAAATGGAGCGACGGTCCGCGGCGGCCGCCGCGATCGCTCAGGTTGCGCACGGTCAAGCTCGGGGGCGGCGAATGACGCTGGCGCGACCATCGCACCCGACGCACGGCCGCGGCTGCGCCGATCCGCGGGACGAGGCCGGCTTCACCGTGCTCGAGCTGCTGGTATCGCTGGCTCTTCTCGCGCTGATCCTGACCGCGCTGCCGACCACGCTGCAGATGGGCAAGCGCGCCTGGAGCACCGCCGAGGCCCTCGACCGCTCGGCGACGGTCGCGGTCGTCGCGACCTTCGTCCGCGAGCGCGTCGCGCAGGCAATGCCGGTGCAGCAGCGGGGCGACGGCGGCGCGTCCGCCGTGGCGTTCAATGGCCGCGGCGACGGCCTGTCGTTCGTCGCCCCGGCGCTCGATGGGCCGACCGGCCAGGGACTGTTCGTGTTCGAGATCGCGTTGACGGCGGCGGCGCATGGGCATGGCCGGCTCGTGCTGCGCTGGCGGCCTTACTCGCCCGGGGCCGATGGCGGCAAGGCGCCGGCGGCCGACGAGCGCAGCCTGATCGAGGACGTGACGGCGTTCGGCGTGCGCTATTTCGGATCATCGCCCTCGGGCGGCGGGCGCGATTGGTTCGACAGCTGGCAGGGCCGCAACGCGCTGCCGGAGCTGGTCGAGGTCCGGCTCGAGACCTCGCGCGATGCCGGTGCCGCGCGCATGCCGATGGTCATCGAGCTGCAGCTGCGCCGGTGACTTGCCCGGCGGTGAGACACGGTGCCGTCTCAATTCGAGACGTCGCTGTCCTCGCCGCCGCCGCCGGGTGCGTTGTCCCGGCCGAGCGTGAAGATTTCCGGCGCGCCCTTCGCTCCAGGGAACCGGTATTGATAGGGCCGGCCCCATGGGTCGACCAGGCCGTCGGCCTTCTTGATGTAGGGCCCGCGCCAGCGCGCGGCGCCGCCCGGCGCCTGGACCAGCGACGACAGTCCGGTCTGCTGCGATGGAAACCCGCCGTTGTCCAAGGCGTAGAGCTCGAGCGCCGTCGACAGCGCCGAGATCTGCGCCCTGGCGGTGTCGGTGCGTGCCTTGCCGAGATAGCGCAGGACCTGCGGACCGGCGACGGTCGCCAGGAGGGTGATGATGCCCAGCACCACCAGCAGCTCGATCAGCGTGAACCCTGCCTCCGACCGTCGGGCAATTCGGTCGGCGCGTTTCGGACGACGTTCGCGGTCGCTCATTTTCGATCCATCCAAGTCAGCCGATCTGGCCGTAGAGCCAGACGACCCATGTCCCGAACGCAAGAAAGGGGCCGAACGGGATCCTGGTCGCAAGACCGACCGGCCGGCCCATGGCCGCCAGGATGAGAGCACCTAACAGACCGCCCGCGCAAGCGATCAGCACCACCGACGGCAAGCCGCCCAGTCCGAGCCACGCCCCCGACGCGGCCAGCAGCTTGGCATCGCCGAGGCCGATGCCGGGGCGATCGCGCAGGCGACGGTATACCTCGCCGGCCGCATACAGCGCCGCAAAGCCAACCATCGCCGCCAGCACCCGCATCGGCAGATCATCGAGGCGCAGCAGCGCGCTCGCCGCCAAGCCGGCCAGCAGAAGCGGAATCGTCAGAAGGTCGGGCAGGCGGCCGCTGCCAAGATCGATGACGCTCAGCAGCACGAGAGCAAGTCCGAGCACGATCGATGCCGGCACTACGCCGGGCACCGCGCCGAATTCCGCCAGCGCCGGCCACGCCGACAGGGCGTACAGGGCAGCGATGGCAATTGCGTGCGACAGCTTCCCCGTCGGCGAGAAGGTGCGCGATGGCGTGCTGATGCAATCGTCGCCTGCCATGGTCCTCCGGCTGCCTTCAGGCACGGTCTGCCGCGACCCCGCAACGCCCGGCGCAGCCAGCCTGTCCGAGATCACTCACGGAACGCCCTGTTGATCTGATCGACAAGCGGCTTGCCGAGATAGGACAGCGCCGTGCGGTCGCCGGTTGCCATGAAGACCTCGACCGGCATTCCCGGCACGAGCTTGAGATCGTCGACGGTGCGCCGCGCCTTGTCGTCCATTTCCAGCCGCACGCCGTAATAGCTCTGGCCGGTCTTGGGGTCGACGGTGGCGTCGGCCGCGATGTGCATCACGCGGGCATCGATCTCGGGCGTCTTCTGCTTGTTGAATGCCGTCAGGCGCAGCCGAGCCGGCCGGCCGATCACCACCTGGTCGATGTCGACCGGGTTGATACGGGCTTGCACGGTGAGGCTGTCCTCCTCCGGCACGATCAGCATGATCTGCTCGGCCGTGGTGATCACGCCGCCGATCGTGTGCACCGCCAACTCGTGCACGATGCCTTTCTGCGGCGAGCGGATGTCGATCCGTGCCAGCTTGTCCTTGGCGGCGATCTCGCGCTCGGCAAGCTCGATCAGCTTGGCCTCGACCGCCCGCAGTTCCCGCTGGGCCTGGGCGCGAACGTTCTCGTCGACCGACATGATCTGAACTTTGATCTCGCTGATCTGCCCCCTGGCCCTGGCGATCTGCGCGGTCAGCCCGCCATGCTCGCCGTTGAGCCGCATCTCCTCGCGCTCCATGGCATAGACCCGCGAGATGGTGGTGAGCTGCTTGCCGTGCAGCTTGCGCACCTCCTCGAGCTCCTTGCGGATGATCTGGAGCTCGCCGCTCTTGGCCCCGCGCTGGGCGCTGAGGCCGCCGATCTCCTCCTGGGTCTGTTCGGCCTTGAGCTTGAGCTGGTCCTTCTGGCTTTCCTTGGCCTGGCGGGTTTCCTCGAACAGGCGGATTTCACTTTCCGCCGCGGCGCGGGCATCGGCGCTCTGGTTGATGAAGGCCTTTGGATACACCAGGGTCGGCAGCCCGTCGCGCTCGGCGGACAGGCGGTAGCTGCGGGCGTTGAGCTCGAGCAGCTGGGACTTGATGACGCCGAGCTCGGCAGCGATCTGGGTCGCATCGAGCCGCACCAATACCTGGCCGCTCTCGACGAAGTCGCCGTTCTTGACATTGATCTCGGCGACAATGCCGCCGTAGCTGTGCTGCACCTTCTTGACGTTGCGCTCGACCACGAAGGCGCCGGAGGCCATGACCGCGCCTGAGAGCTTGGCGGTCGCCGCCCAGCCGCCGATGCCGAAGATCAAGGTCGCGACGACTGCCGAGGCGAATGCCACGTGCCACACGATCGAGAATTCGCCGCGCTTGCCGTCGCTCTTGCGGGCGCGCGCCGGTGAGATTGCGCTCGTTGCATTCGTGGCTCTACTGCTCATCTACCGCTCCCGCTTTGAAGACGCTCCGGCCGCCGCGCCACGGCAGTGTGGCAACGCCTGACCGGCGCAGGTCGCTGGCGCGGCCCGCCCTATCAATGATGCACGAAATCCTCGTCACGCAGCTCGTAGTGGCCGACGAGCTCGAGCTCGAACTCGACGTCGGCATCGTTATCGATGTTCCCCTGCAAGATCGTGACCTGTTGGCCGTCGAATTCCTGGTACTTGAAGGAAATTTCGCCTGGTTTGGTGAATTGGTCCTGGGCCCCGATCAGCACAAAGTGGCGGATGTTCGGGTCCTGGAAGGCGACGTCGATCACGTCGGCGAACTCCTGGCTGATCCGGTCGAGGTCGATACGATCGCCGACCTGGAAATCCATGATCTTGTCGCGGTTGCCCTGACCATGCCCGATTGCCGCCGTCGACCCGAAGACGAAGGTGTCGTTGCCTTCGCCGCCCACGAACATGTTGACGGTGTTGCCGGCGATGAAGACGTCGTTGCCCGAGCCGCCGATCGCATTTTCGACGTCGATCAGCGTGTCGGTGCCGAGGTCAAGGCTCGTGACATCGCCAGTTGAAAGATCGATCAGCGCATCGGCCAAGGTCGACGAGGCATCGTAGGTGTCGAGCCCGGAGCCGCCAGTGTACACGTCGTTGCCGTCGGCCGTGCCGGCGACGAACGTGTCGTTGCCGCTGTCGCCATTGACGGTATCGTTGCCAGCGCCGGCGTTGATGATGTTGGCCGCGCTGTTGCCGGTGATCGCGTCATCGCCGCTGCCGCCGTTGACGTTCTCGACGTCGGTCAGCAGGTCGATGCCGAGTGCCGCGCCGAGGGCGGTGCCCTTGGACAGGTCGATGGTGGCCTTGGCCGAGGTTGCCGAGGCATCGTAGGTGTCGTTGCCGTCGCCGCCGTCGAACACGTCGTTGCCGACCTGCGCGCTGGCGCGCAGCACGTCGTCACCGTCACCGCCGGCAATCACGTTGTTGCCGGCGCCGGCCTCGACGAGGTCGTTGCCGCCGCCGCAGTTGATCTCGTTGTCCGCGGCATTGCCGATCAGGTGATCGTTGCCGGAGCCGGAGCTGATGTTCTCGATGCCGGTCAGGTGGTCGGTGCCGGTACTGCTGCTGCTCGCGGTGCCATCGAGCAGGCTGACGACGATATCCGGCGTGGTGTCTAGACGAATCGTAGGTGTCGCGGCCTTCGCCGCCATCGTATTGGTCGTTACCATCGCCGTTCGATGCGAGGAACGTGTCGTCGCCGCCGCCGCCGGACGCAGTGTCGTTGCCGGTATTGGCGAGGATTGTGTCGTCGCCGCCGCCGCCCGCGATCAGATCGTCGCCGCCGCCGCCATCGAGCAGGTTCGCGGCATCGTCGCCGGTGATAGTGTCATTGGCACTGCCGGCAATGGCGCTCTCGATCCCCTCCAGATGGTCGTCGCCGACGTCGGCGCTTCGGGCGCGCTGTTCTGCGAGGCTGATCACCATGGCAGCCGTGGTCGACCTGGCGTCGTAGGTGTCGAGCCCGTCGCCGCCGGTGATGGTATCGTTGCCGTCGCCCTTCTTGGCGACGAACCAGTCGTTGCCGGCGCCGCCGAGCAGGCTGTCGGCACCCGCGCCGCCGTTGATCAGATCGTCGCCGTCGCCGCCGTCGAGCAGGTTGACGGCGTCGTTGCCCACGATCCAGTCATTGCCGGTGCTGCCGACGACGTTCTCGATCTCGTCGACGATATCCTCGCCGGTGTCGGCGCTCTTGGCGGCTTTGAGGCCAAGATCGATCGTCAGCGACGCGGTCGTTTGCGAGGCGTCGTAGGTGTCCTGTCCCTGGCCGCCGGTATAGGTGTCGTTACCGTCGCCCTTGACGGCGATGAATCGGTCGTCACCACCGCCGCCACGCGCACGGTCCGAGCCCGTGCCGCCGGTGATGGTATCGTTGCCATCACTGCCATAGATCAGATCATCCCCGTCGTCGCCGGCGATCGTGTCGTCGCCGTCGCCACCGTCGACGGCATCGTTGCCGCTGCCGCCCGACATCACGTCGCTGCCCGCTTCGCCCAGCAGCGTGTCGTCGCCGGCCTCGCCGTAGATGGTGTCGGCGCCATCGCCGCCGTATACGATGTCATTGCCGGAACCGCCGTAGACGACGTCGTCGCCGGCGCCGGCATAGATCACGTCGTCACCATCACCGCCTTCGAGGCGATCATTTCCAGCCCCGCCGACGATGTTATCGTTGCCGGTCTGCGCGAGAACGGTGTCGGCGCCAGCCAGCGCCAGGATCGAGTCATCGCCCGACGTTCCGACGAGCTCGCTCCCCCGACGAGGTGCCTTCGATGCGCGTAGCAGTCGGCGCGTTGATGTCGAGCTTGGCGGTCTGCGCGACAGCGACGAGGCCGTCGCTGGACCAGGTAGTTGAACGTGACGGTCGACGTGTCGTCCGAGCTGGCGACGTAGTTCCAGCTGCCGTCGATATTGGCGGTCAGCGTGCCGGATGATGCGTGAAGGTCGCCGACGCCGAGCGTGTCGCCGTCGGGATCGTAGGAGCTGCCGAGCAGATCGCTGAGCGCGATCACCAGTAGCTGATTGGTCAGCAGCGCGCCGAGCATCACCGGCATGCCGAACTGCGGGGCACGATTATTCGTACGGTCCCGGTCGCCGTTTTGGGTGTCGACACGAACGCCGTCCGGCGCACCTGAGTCAGAGCCCGAAGTCGCTGCTCGGCCCCGAACCGGCGCTTGCAGTGGCGCGCGCGCCGGCGCCCACGGCACCGCTCGCCCCGGAACCGGCGCTTGCGGTGGAGCGCGCACCGGCGCCGGTGGCAGCGTGGATCCCGGCGGTGTCCGCCGCCTCCTTGGCAAACAGGCTGATCGCACTGCCGGGAGCGGCGCCGTACATCTTGACGTTGTCGTTACCCGCCAACGGCAATCCCGAGGTGACATGGTTGAGATTGTCGGCGAACCGCGCCGTGGCGACCGAGGATCCCGCTGCAGCCAGATAGAGCCGCATGCCTCCGAAGCCGATCGCGGCAGGGGCGTCCTGCCAGGCCGACCAGGCGGAATCGTCGACCATGTCGCCGAATGTGGTCGCCGCCGAAAGGAAGCGCTCGTCGGTCTGCGCATGCCGCTCCTCCAGCGGCTGGATCGGCGCGAAGGACGGCAGGGAGAACGCCGCCTTGGCCTCGCTCGGATAAAGGATGTTCTTGATCAGGATGGCAGCATTCGCCAGGACGAGCCCGATGGTGGCGCGCAAGAAGATCTTGCTGTCATGCGGTTCGGCAATTTCATACTTGCGGCGAGGCGTGCCGTCGTCGTTGAGAGCCTGTTGATCGCCCGTCGAGCGCATCAAAGCCTCCTCTGGCTAGGCTGCTGGCCGTGCAATCGGCACTGCGCCTGGCTTTGGTTTCAGCTGCTTGGCAAAAATCTCGTCCTTCGGTCCGAAGGCTGTAAGTCTGCCGTTCTGCACGACACCTATCATGTCGACGGCGGCCAGCGCGCTCGGCCGATGCGCGACGACGACCACGATGCCGCCGCGAGCCCGGACCGAAAGCATGGCCTGCGTGAGGGCGGCCTCGCCCTCGGCATCGAGGTTGGAGTTGGGCTCGTCGAGCACGACCAGGAACGGGTCGCCATAAAGGGCACGGGCAAGGCCGATGCGTTGCCGCTGTCCGGCCGACAACGCGGTCCCGTTCGGTCCGAGCTCAGTGCCATAGCCCTGCGGCAGCCGGACGATCATCTCGTGCACGCCGGCCGCATTGGCCGCGGCGATGATCTTCCTGCTGTCGGGGTCGGTTTCGAAGCGGCAGATGTTCTGGCTGATGGTGCCATCAAGCAGGCTGACCTCTTGCGGCAGATAGCCGACAAACTGGCCGAGCTCGTCGGCCGGCCATTGATCGATGTCCGCATCGTCGAGCCGGACGTCGCCGCGCAGCAGCGGCCACACTCCGGTGAGGCTGCGCGCGAGCGATGATTTGCCGCCGCCGCTCGGACCGATGATTCCGGTGCCCTGGCCAGCCTTGAGTTCCAGGCTGACGTCGCTAAGCACCACCATGCCGCTGCTCGGCGCGGCTACCGTGATCTTCTCGATCTTCAGATCGCGCCGAGGCATCGGCAGGACCAATTGTGTCGGCTTCTCGTCGAGCGCCGTCAAAGTTTCGGTGAGGCGCGTGTAGCTGCGGCGGGCGGCGACGACGCCCTTCCATTGGCTGATTGCCAGGTCGACCGGCGCCAGGGCGCGGGCCGAGGCGACGGAGGCGGCGATGATCGAGCCGGCGGTGAGGTCGCCCTTGATCGTCAGATAGGCGCCGAGGCCGAGCACCGCAGACTGCAGGATCATCCGCAGCACCTTGGATAGGCCGGCGAATGTGCCGGTGACATCGCTGGTCTTGGTCTGCAAGCGCAGATGCTCGTCGTTGAGCTTGACGAAGCGCGAGACCGCGCGGCCGGTAAAGCCCATGGCGCGGATTACGTCGGAATTGCGCGCGTGCGCATCGACCATCGCGGCTCTGGCGATCGCCGCCTGCTGCGTCGGGCCGCTGTGCTTCTGGGTGAAGATCTCGGTGAGGACGGTTAGCCCGGTGAGCACCAATGCGCCGCCGAAGGTCAGGATCCCCAGGTAGGGGTGCAGGCAGTAGACGAAAATGAGATACAGGGGCATCCAGGGCAGGTCGAACAGTGCCATTGGGCCTTGGCCGGCCGTGAAGTGCCGCAGGGTATCGACGTCGCGGCCCCGCTCGGTCGCTTCGGCCGTCGAGAAGCCATAGCGCGGCATGTCGATTGCGACCTTGTGCGCCAGCGGCGCAAGCTTTGCGTCAAGCTTGGCGCCGAGACGCACCAGTATCTGCGAGCGGCTGACGTCGAGCAGGCCCTGGATCATGTAGAGGCCGATCGCCAGGGCCGACAGGGCGAGCAGCGTCGGCACGCTTTGACTCGTCAGCGTCCGGTCATATATCTGCAGCATGTAGAACGAGCCGGTGAGGGCGAGCAGGTTGACGACGCCCGACACCAGGAACACAAATCCGATTACGCCTCGTAGGCCGCCCAGCTCGGCGATCGGTGTGCGCTTCTTGGTGAACAACCTCTTGACGGAGTTCTTTCTCATAACGCAAACCCTCACACAACCGACGCCGTCTGCGGCCCTTGCCAATACTGCGGAGGGTTAACGACCCCCCGCAGCGAACTTCCGCAATATGCTGAAGCATCGTAATCGCCAGCAAAATCCGTGCCTGATAATCAGGAATTTTCAACACCAATAAAATAAGTCAATAACCTGCGTAGTCACAAAAGTTCAGTAATTGACCCTTGGCCCGCAAACTCGAGGCCGACAGAATCGGCAATCGAAATCCGGGTCGATCGATCCTCCGATGGCTGATTGGCTTTGTTGCGTTGCACTATCATGCCGTTGGGCCATTCAGCTGATTAGCTTGTATTTTACCACCTCTGGTAGCCTCCGCGGCAAGTATAGAAATTATCGACGCGGCGGCCGCCGTCAAGAAAATTCGCTACACTGTTTAGGGCATTTTTATTGTTACCACGGCCTTTCGTCGAATAGCTTCGGACCAGCGAACTAGACCTTTGGTCAGTTTCGGCGTGCCGTTGCCGGCTACCGCCACACGTCGCGTCTCGGCGGCGGGCGTTTGGATCGGCGCGGCAATGACAATTGCCATTGCACGCGCCGCGCCGGCTCGCCTCAAATCAGCAGTTTGAAGTCGGTAATGTCGATGTTCGCCGGGGCGACATCCTTGATGGTGATGCTGTCGCCGCCGATGAACTGGATCAGGGTGTCGAGGCCGCTGGCGGAGATCGAAACGCTGCCGGCAAACGAGGCGGTGGAGATGCCGCGGGTCTGCAGGTCGATCTTGTCCTGTCCGCCGGCTGGATCGGCGTCGAAGGCGAAGATCGTGTCGTGGCCGGAGGCGAGGCCGAAGATGAACGAGTCGTTGCCGGCCTCGCCGAAGAGGTCGTCGTCGCCGCCGCCGCCGAGGATGATGTCGGCACCGCCGCCGCCCTTGATGACGTTGTGGCCAGCGGTGCCGTTGATCAGGTTGGCGAGGCCATTGCCAGTTCCGTTGATGGCCGTGCCGGTCATGTAGAGGCGCTCGACATTGTTGCCGAGGGTGAAGTCGGCGCCGCTGTAGACGCGGTCGTCGCCGGCATTCAGCGCCTCGATTACAACGTCGGCGGAGTTGTCGACATAGTAGATGTCGTTGCCGGTGCCGCCAGTCATCTCATCGGCGCCGCCACCGCCATTGAGCGTGTCGTTGCCGTCGCCGCCGAACAGCTTGTTGGCGGCGAGGTTGCCGGCGAGGACGTTGTCGAGGCCGTTGCCGGTGCCGGTGATGGCGGAGCCGATCAGGTCCAGGCGCTCGACGTTGTCCGCGAGGGTGTAGCTGATGCTGCTGATGACGCGGTCGCTGCCGGCACCCACAGCCTCGATCACGACATCGCCGGCGTTGTCGACATTGTAGGTGTCGTCGCCGATGCCGCCGGACATCTGGTCGGCGCCGATCCCGCCGTTGAGCGCGTCGTTGCCGGCGCCGCCATCGAGCGTGTCATCGCCGCCGAAGCCGTTCAGCGTGTCGTTGTTGCCGTTGCCGAATGCCTGGTCGGAGCCCGCGGTGCCATTAAATGTATCAGCGTTGACGCCGCCATTGAACAGCCTGCCGACAAGGCCGGTTGAGCTCGAAACGACTTGTTCGCCGAAGCCGGCGCCGTCCAGGAATGAGACGACCACGCGGAGGATCGTGCCGACCTGTCCCGAAGTCGGAGTGAACGTATCGGAGAAGGCGCCGCCGATATCGCTCCAGGTGAGGCCGTTGTTGGCCGAGCTCTGCCACTGGAAGTCGAACGTGAGCGGCAGCCCGTTCTGGTCGGAGATCCCCAGCGTTGATGCGACGAGCGCTTGTCCGCTGGTTGGGGTCAGATCGCTGATCGAAGGCGTGCCGGTGGCAATGGCGTTGAAGAGAAAGTTCACTTCATATTCGATGAAGCCACCGACCCCATCGGAGAACCGCAGTACCTCGATGTTGCGCAGGGTGTCGGTGCCATCGTCGATCAAACCGCCAAGGCCGCCACCGCCGCCACCGCCACCACCGCCACCCACGATCGGAACGTGCGTGACAGTCAGTGAGTTGTCCGGGTTGATATCGAGGATGTAGTTGGCGATCTCGTCATTGAACACCGCCACGTCACGGCTGTCGGCCGGCGTCTGATCATAAAGGATCTCGCGCACTGCCTTGAGCTGGCCGGGGTTGATCGTTCCGGCGACCATCAGGCTGTCGAGGCTCTGGCCGACCCAGCTCGCCGGCACGCCGGCGCCGGCCTGAATGACGCCCTTCAGGCTATCGACGGTGGCGATCTCGGGGCCGGTCCCGTCCTTGTTCTGATGAATGGAGATGCGGACATTGAGCCAGGCATCGCCGTCGATGATGTCGTCACCGAGGTTGCCGGTGATGATATCGCTGCCGTCGCCGCCGAGGAGGATCTCGCCGCCGGCATCGCCGCGCACCTGATCGAGGATGATTGCGTTGGGATCATTGGTCGGATTTGGTGCGCCGACGTTGCCGATGACCGCGTCCAACCCGGCAATGCGGTCGACGCCCGATTGTTTCAGGGTCTTGTCGAAATTCTCGCCAAGAACCAGCTTGGCGGCGCCGGTCAGGATGTCATCGAACTTCCAGCCCGACAGGCCTTCGACGGAGTCGAACCGGTCGCGCAGGATCAGGGCCGGGCGGGTGTCGAAGATGGTGATCCCGAGGTCGGAGTCGGCTGCGTTCGGGTCGCCCTTGTGGATCGCCCAGTCGAACCCATCCATGCCGTTGCTGCGCTGGATGCCGGGGCCCTGGACCATGATGTCGTCGCCGTTCTCGCCATCATAGTCGGTGTCGTTGCCCTGGCCGTCGAGGATGTCGTGGCCGATGATCGGGCTGTTGAAGAACAGCTCGGAATTCTCGCCCGACAGGCTGTCGAACCCTTCGCCGCCCTCGATCCAGTCGTCGCCTTCGTTGCCCATCAGCGCGATCGGGTGCGGAGCCGCCGAGGATGAAGTCGTCGCCCGGACCGGCGAACACCTCGGTGGTGTCGGTGACGGCCATGAGGAAGTCCTGGCCCTCGCCGCCGAACAGCAGGTCGAGGCCGTGGCCGTTGACGATCACGTCGTTGCCGGCCTCGCCGCGCAGGAAGTCGTCGCCGAACGGATCGATGATGATGTCGTCGCCGTCGCCGCCGAACACCTGGTCGGACTCCATCCCCGGGTTGATGAAGTCGTCGCCGCCGTCGCCCCACAGCGTGTCGATGCCCTTGTCGCCGATCAGCGTGTCGCGGCCCTCGGTGCCGCCGAGGACGACGTGCTCGCCGCCGCTGAATTTCAGCAGGTTGCCATCGACGAAGCCATCGCCGTCGATGTCGACGGTACCGAGGATGCGCGTGACCTTGTGCTCGATCGCCTGCAGGATCGGGTTGTCCCAGGCCGGGTCGAGCAGCGAGCGATCGAGGGGATCGGTGCCGTTGAGCGCGGCATTGCCGCTGTAGTTCTCCTGTTTGACCAGCGGGTCGAGCTCGAGGATCATGTCGGGCACTTCCATGATCTCGGCCGACAAGTGGGTCGCGTGCAGGTCACCGAGATCGGTATTGCGCATGATCAGGTCGGTGAACGTGTTGGGCTCGAGCAGGTTGAGCAGGTTCATGCCCTGGGTACGGCTCAGGTAGTAGAACCGGTCGCCGTTCTGCAGGTGCTCCATCTGGTATTCGAAGACGTAGTTGAAGGTGGAGCCCAGCATGCCGCCGAACTCCATGATCTCCTCGGCCAGGCCGCCGATCCACAGGTCGACGTCGTTGAGGCCGGAGTTCTCCGGCCGTCCACGGCCCGGTGCTGTTCAGGAACGCGAGGCGATCGGCGAAGTCGACGGCCGCCGTCAGTGTCGTGGTGCCGCCGTTGATGGTGACGTCGCCGCCCAGGACCAGGGCGGTGGCGACCGCGCGCTGCTCCTCGAGCGTGTCGACGTCGGCACGCATCAATGCGGTATGCTTGCCGTAGGCGGCGATGAAGTTGATGACCGAGGTCGGGTGCTTGATGTTCTGCGCGAAGTCGAGCCAGCTGGTATAGGGCTTGACCTGCGCGTCGCCGGTCATGGCGAACAGCTGGCTGCGCGCGTCATTGAGCGATGGAATGCCGGTGTCGCGGCCGCGCGCGATGTTGATGGCCGGGAGATCGAGCGGCAGTCCGAGCAGGTTGTTGCGCAGCGCCTCGACGACGAACTCGTCGATCTCGTTGCCGACCTGGCGTGACATGCCGCGGATGATCGCGCCGGTCGCCACCTCGTCGCTCACCGCCGACAAGGTGCCGGCGCTGGCGGTGAACGCCTGCGGATTGAGGAACGCCTCGATCAGGCCGATCTGGCTGGCGTCGCTCGAGGCGCCATTGCTGTTGACGAGGGTCAGGTCGTTGTCGAGGCGGTCGACCGTGTCGGTCAGCATCGAGTGGCCGAACCGGTAGACGGTGTGGGCGAACTCGGCGACGATCGCCGGATCGAGATCGGCCGAGTTGGTGAAGACGAACGGATCGACGTTCGGCTGCAGGCGGCGTGCGAACTCCTCGAACACGAGGTGCTGATACTGCATCTCGGTGACGAAGCGGGCGGCCTGGAACAGGCGCTCGCCGTCCCATGCGAGACCTGCCGCGAAGGCATCGATCGCGGCGCGGTCGCCGGCCGGCGGCAGCGCGGTGCCGACCGGCAGGTCGACGAGCAGCCACTCGTTGATGAATGCCAGATCGCCGGAGGCGATGATCGTCGCCTTGTTCTCGTCGACGAGGCGGTTGTGCTCGGAGTGGAAGATAGTGTGGACGGCGGTCAGGCCGATGTTCTCGTTGCCGCGCCCGTCGCCGGTGACGAAGTGCGCGTTGAGCATCTCATCGTCATAGGTGAGCGAGTTGTGATCGTCGCCGACGCCGGGATCGGTGTCGGCAACCTGGCGGGTCTCGGCGATCCCGTCATGATCGACGTCGACCAGGCTTGGCGCCGCGTGATGGGCAATGTCGTTGAGGAAGGCATGGCCGGTGCGCATCGCGCCCACCGCTTCCGGGCTGACCGGAGCGAGCGGATTGCCTTCGACCACGATGTCATCGTCGGTATTGAGGATGTTGTCGCCGCCGACGCCGATGATGATCTGGGCATAGCCGTTCGGGCCGGGAATGAACTTGCCGTACGGGTCGGTACGCAATTCCGGCACGTTGTGCACGTCGAAATCGGACAGCGCGATGCCGAGCATGCTCGCCGCCTGGGCCTTCACTTCGCCCCAGTTGGCGATGCCGCCGTGTGCGCCGTTGAGCAGCTTGCCGGTGGCGACGGTCTGGCCGTTGACGGTCGTATACTCGCGCAGGAACACCTGGTGCGAGGCACTCGAGGTATAGGTCTGGTTCTGGTCGACGAACGGCGTGGTCGTGTTCTCGGTCTCGGTGCCGTTGAATGTCGTGGCGCGGGTCACCGCCATGAAGCGCAGGTGTGCCGGCAGGTCGTCGCCATTGCCGAAGATGCCGTCGGCGCCGGCGATCAAGGGATCGTCGGCCTCCAGCGGAATATAGACCGTGCCGTTGCCGCCCTTGGTGACGAGATCGAGGCCGTGATCGAAGAACTGCCCGAACAGTGTCATCCAGCCGCTGTTCGACGGCGACAGGCCGATATCGGGCGATTGGTTGGGGATGACGGCAAGGTCGGCGTTGGTGATCTCGACGTCTACGCCGGGATCGACGATCGCGCCGGGCGCGACCGGGTTCTTGCCGGGATGCGCGGCCAGCCAGGTGTCGACCGCGATCGGATTTGCGAACCAGGCCTCGATCGCCGCCGGATTGTTCACCGTCTGATCGACGACGAGGTTCGAGATCGTGCGCGGATCGGCGTCGGCGACGTCGCCGGGCAGGGCGTAGTTGTTGTTGGTGACGACCGGCGCGCCTGGGCCGAACGACATTGTGTCGCCATCGGCGGGATTGGCGGTCGGTTCGAAGCTGCGGAAGTCGGCGGCCAGCAGGCGTGGGAAGAGCTCGTCCGCGGCACCCGTGCGATACTGCCCCGGCAGCAGGTGGTTATAGCTGCCGTCGACCGTGCGCAGGCCCTGCGGCAGCAAGGTATTGTCCTGGCCGATGATGTCGATGAGCTGTTCGCCGGCGGCGTGCCGCTCCGCAATCTTGATCTGATCCAAGATCTTGGAAAGATCTGCTAGATTAACAATGAAGCTAGTAGACATGACGGTTGTTTCCTTACTAGACTGATCGCTCTTTTAGCTGATGGCCTTGGCTGTCTTGGTCAGGCGGGTTGATGCAGCGCGGCGACTTGTGGTGCCGGCGGCTTCGGTTGGCTATGGTGATCGTCGAACAGTTGAAAGCAATTTCTTCATGGTCCGCTTGGTCGTTGCCAGCAGTGCGCCGGGCGTGTCGTGATTGCTCTTGAAGCGAAGTGAATTGCGCGGCGATGTCGAACAGGCGTGGAGCGGTTGATGACGCTCGTGGGCTGCGGATGCGACTGGGCGAACGCCGACGGGCGGACGGCAGTGCAACGGTCTGTTTTCCGAGCCAAGACATACGCAAACTTTCAATCCGACATGGTTTCTCAATCCGACTCGTCGCCTGACCAAACGCATTGGCGGGACGAATTGGCCCGGTAATTGCTCGGGTTGTTCGCTAATCTTCATCCAAAGTGGCGTAGCTAGTAACAGTCAGTTTACGAAATGACCGATCATGTGGCAGGGCACGACGTCCAACGATCGATAGGAGCAGTGGTCGGGCGCGCGCTCGGACTTCGGGTCCATGCGGTTCCGACCTTGGTCCTAAGTGAGCTGTCCGCACGGTGGGCGAGCCGGACCTTGTCGACGCGCTTCCTGGTGGCGTCGTTTGCGGTCCTGTGCACGACGCTATTGATCAGCGGCGTTTGGATGGAGGAGCGCATCAAGAGCAGCCTCGTCCAGGCTGCGGCTCATGCCTCGGCTCATGTCATCGACAGCGTGGTCGAGCCGAGGATGCAGGAGCTGGCGACGCAGCGGACGCTCTCCGAGGAGAGCCGGAAGGTTCTGTATGGCCTGGTGCAGAACTCGTCGTCTTCGCGCAAGATTCTGCGGATCAAGATCTGGCTCCCCGATGGTACGCTCGCCTTCTCGAACGACGGGATTGGTATCGGTCAGGCACCGCCGATCACGACCGAGCTGAAAATGGCACTGCAAGGGACGGTCGCCGCACAATTCGAGAACCGGCACGAGTTCGACTCATTGGCCCAGCCGAGGCACGTCGTGCCGATCTTCGAGGTCTATTCTCCGGTGTTCCGGACGGGCACCACGGAAATCATCGCTGTCGCGGAGTTCTACGAGGACGCGACGACCCTGAGGGAGCAGATCGCGGCGGCACGGCGCCAGGCGCAGATTGTCATCGGCGCGATCACGATCGGCATGCTGCTGCTGCTGTTTCGCATCGTACAGGGGGGCAGCGCGATCATCCTGGCGCAGAAGTCGGCGCTGGAAACCAAGTACGTCGAGCAGACCGAGCTGTTGCGGCAGAACGAGGAGCTGCGTGGCCGGATCACGCGCGCGCTTTATGAAAGCGCAGCGTTGTCGGACAAACTAATGCGACGGGTGGGCGCCGACCTGCACGACGGGCCGGCGCAGTTGCTGGGCCTTGCCCTGCTGCGGCTGCACGAGCTGACGCCGACAGCCGAGCTGGAGCGGACGGAGTTCGCGCGAGCCTATGCCGAGCCGGTCGCCGCGGTGCGAAATCACCTCGAGGAGGCGATGGGCGAGATCCGCAGCATATCGTCCGGGCTGTCGCTGCCGGAGCTGCAGTCGATGACGACCGAGGAAGTCGTGCGGCTCGCTGTCCGCACGCACGAGCGGCGGACGAAAACCAGCGTGCGCACCCAAGTCGGCGGCCTGCCGGACCAGGTGTCGCCGGCAGCGAAGGCCTGCATCTTCCGCAGCATTCAAGAGGGCCTCACCAACGCCTTCCGCCATGCCGGCGCGAAGGGCCAGTTCGTCGGCGTGATGACGTCCGCCGATGCGATCAAGATCTCGGTCAGGGACGCCGGGCCAGGCTTCACCGGCACCGCGCTTCGTCAAGGAAACGAGGGATTAGGGCTTGTCGGCCTGCGCCACAGGGTGGAACTATTGGGTGGGACCATCGAGGTCCGATCGCATCCTGGCAAGGGAACCCAACTATCAGTCAACCTACCACTCGCGGGCGTATCATGAACATCCCCATCCGACTTGCCGTGATCGATGACCACCCGCTGATGCGGGCCGGGATCGAGCTTACTTTGAAGCGAGAGCCTGGCTTCGAAATCGTCGGCAGCGGTATGTCGGCCGACGACGCGGTCCGGTTGGCGCGCGAGGCCTCGCCTGACATCATGCTGCTGGATGTCAGCATGCCCGGCGGCGGTGTCGCGGCGGCACGCGAGATTGGCGCAAAGTTCCCGGCCATCAAGCTGTTGTTTCTGACCGTATCCGAGCGCCAGGAGGACGTCACCGCCGCACTCGATGCTGGCGTGCGCGGCTACATCCTGAAAGGCATCAGCGGTCCCGACCTGATCCGCACCATCCGGACCGTGGTGGCGGGCGAGACCTATATCACGCCGGAATTCGCCGCGCGGCTGCTGGCCTCACCGCTCAGCAAGGCAAAGCCGGAAGCCGCCGCCGGCAACCATCAGCAGTTGAGCATGCGCGAGGAGCAGGTCCTGCGCGAGTTGTCGCTGGGCCTGACCAACAAGGAAATCGCCCGCAAGCTCAATCTGACCGAGAAGACGGTGAAGCACTACATGAGTGGGGTGTTGCAGAAGCTCAGCGCGCGAAATCGCGTCGAGGCGATTGTCGCGGCGACCAAGCTCAGGAAACCACCGACCGGCTGACCCGGCGACCGCTCAGCGGCGGGCCGGCTGGGCTCCGAGCTTCATCGAAGGCCCGGATGGCAAGAAGTACTCTTCGAAGATGGCCTGCGGATAGGCCTCGCGGGGGCGTTCGCGGCAATATCGCCGGCCGTTGACCTCCCAATAGCAGTAGCGGCTGCAATCAAGGCGTTGACGATACCAGACACAGCCGACGCCTTCGGGGCCCGGCGGCATCGCCGCGACATACGGACCGCGGCGGTAGGGGTCAGCCGCCGCTGCTCCGGAAAGCAGCGAACCGATCAGAATGACCCAGATCCATCTCATTGTGGTACACCCCAGAGCGAGGGCTCGATCGTCGCGCGGCCGTTAGCGCGCGAATCGAAGCGCGCCATGGAACCATAGCCCGGGTCGGGCAGGGATTGCCACGAAGCTCCAAGGCGTGTCTGCAACTATGCGGCATGAAGGGCACACTGGCGGATCAGCGCCCGACCTGCGGTTCGCAATGACATGGCCGAAGACCTGCGGTAAGCTAAAGCCGTTCAACCAAGCGAGGCGCACCATGCTGCACTTGGATCGAAGGTTGACACGTCGCGGCCGCTTGGCGGTGACTGCCGTAGGTTGTGCTTTGATGCTCCTCGGCGTGGGAATGGCGCACGCTCAAGGCGTGCCGGCGGAAAGCGCGCCGGGCAAACCACAGACATCCGAGCCGGCCTGGAAGACCTCGCCATTTCACGGCGTGATCGGCGGTGATGGCAACGTCATCCCGTGCCGCTGCCTATTCCGTGGCCAGGCCTATCGGCTCGGCGAACGGGTCTGCATGCAGACGCACGTGGGCACGGTCATGGCTGAGTGCGACCTTCAGCAGAACAACACTTCCTGGATACCGACTTCCGAGGCGTGCACGATCAGCTAGCCGGTCGGAGGGGGCCGGGCGGCCCGTCTCAGCCGGCCCAGCCTGTTTCCGGGTTGCCGCCGATCGACTTGTGCCCGGCGTCAGCGTGCGCGGGCGCGCTCGCGACCTCAGCGCATCCGTGTCACGTCATTGAAGATCGTGCGCGTCCATCGGGCCGGCGCTGGCGTGTACGACGGCCGCGGCGCTGGGCTGGCAATGGCACCGGTCGCATAAGACGGCGGCAGTCGCGGTGGCGGGGCGCGGTAGGCGGGATCGCCCTGACGGACGTCGGCCGGTCGCGTACCCTGAGGTTGCTCCGAATTCGCATTCTCGTCCTGCGTCGCGGGGTCCCGTTGCAGCGCGTCGAAACCTGCGGCCGGTTTGGCTGTGGTTGCGATCCACGGCGCGAATTGCTGCTCACGCTTCGCCGGATCGGCTTGGGTCGGGTTTGCGTCGGCCGGCAAGGCGGCCTCGCGGGCACCGACGGTCATGCGGCCAGGCAGCGGCGCTGGCGGCGCCGCACTCCAGGGCAGCTCCGCCGGGGGCTGCGGCGAGGCCGTGACGATGGTCGACCAGGCACTCTTTTCCTTGCTGATGCTGCCGGCAGTTGTGGCGCGCTTCGGCGCCGGCTTTGCGACCGGCGGAACCGGAACGAGCGCGTCCGCGGCCTGCAACCGTTCGGCGGCGGTCTTGTCGGTGTTGCGGCGCGCCGACTGCGCCAGGACTGCCCGCGGCAGGCATTTGCCGGATTCACTCATGCCCTGGCCCGCCGGACAGCCGCGGCCGCATGCTTGCGCGCCATGACCCTGTACGAGCGTCAGTAGTATGTAATCGGGCTCATCGAGCGGCAGCGTCGCGTTGACCCGCTCGGTGAACGCCGCCATTGCCCTCTTCGAGGAAGCAGTCCATGCGCCGTTGATCTCGCCGTCGTAGCAGCCGACACGTTTCAACTCGCGCTGCAGGTCCCTGACCAACTCCTGCCGGGCGTCTCCATCGGCCGGCCTCGACGAGGAAAGCCGGCGGGCCGGCGTTACCGCCACGTTACCGGGCGCGGACGCCAAGGCATCCAGCGTCGCCGCGTGCGCTGGGACCGAGGCTGCGGCCGCGGTATTGGGCACGACGTTGCTGCCCGGCGTCGCGGCCGGGATCCGTGTCGACTGGGGCGAAATCAGCGGACTGCCGGGGGAGAATACTCGCGGCTCGGCTTGCGTTCCGAGGGCCGTCGCTATTGGTGCCGGGGCGGTTGCCTGGGCTGACCGGCGCCCGGTCGCCTGATCTCGCGACGCATCGCCAATGGGTTGTTCAGGAAGGAGATAGGCGGCGGAACCGATACCGGCGGCTACCAGAGCAAATGCGATTGTTTTACGCATAACGCTTACTCCAAACGTACGCCGCATCATACACCATTTTCGTGCGCCAGCGAGCCACGAACGGGGCGCGGCATCGCGACGCCTGCAATCTCACTCACGAATAGATCGGTATAAGCTGCAATCCAAATGGTTTGTCGTACTCGTGGGAACATAATGAACGCCTCACCTGCAAATGCAACGCATCCACTTGATCAAATGGTAGCGAGTTGACGCGGTTGCCAGCCCGTCTGACTCCGCCAGGTTGCCGCACCGGTCGGCGGTCATTGCGAGGCACTTGCTGTGTGACAAGAGCATCACATTTCGCCGGCTTGTGTTGCTCGATGGTGTCGATGCAAATGGTCGCCGCTGCAACACAACATCTTGGGCCTCAAGCCCGTCCTGGCTCACCATGTTGAGAAACGGCACGCCGTCTGGGGACAATCGGTGCAAAAGTGGCTGGCAAGTTATGGTTAATCTGGCCTGATCGTGGGGCACATGGCGTCGGGCCGGAACCAGCCGAAGCAACCTTGATGAGCCTACAGGTCTGAATGCGTTACCAAATCCTTACGAATTGCGTACCGTCGCCGCCGAGGGAGCCTAGTTGTGGCGTTTTTGGCTCGATTTTGATGACGTTTTGCACAGAGGCGATCTAGCGGCGATAGCGCTCGGTGCAAAAGTCCTCGAGGTCATGCGTTCGGGTTGGTTGATGCACGTCGGCTCGATGCCGGCCCAGGTGTTGCTGTTGGGGAATAGCAGCGCCAGCAAATGGGTCGGAGCTCACATCGGATCAGAACGCCTGCGGAACCTTGGGACGGCTCGAAGCCGTCGCGGCCCGGAGCAATCGCACCCTCACTGACGATGAAAAGATCTCGTCGTGTGGTCCGAGCGTAGACGAGACCCTGAAAAGGAGAAGGCAATGAGACACGCTCTGGGCGTGCTAGGGGTGATTGCGGCTGGCGTTCTACTCGCCGTGTCAGCTGCGATGAACTATCGATTTGGCTACAGTCTCGGAAAGACTGAGCTCGATGGTACGATTTATGGTGCGGCGAGCGCGGCGGCCGATTGCATGAAGGCACTGGTGCCGTTCTTCTTCTTTGCCGCGATCAGGAACAGGATGTGGTCGCAAGCGGCCGCGTCTGCCGTGGTCTGGGTGGTGGTCACCGCATACGCGATGACCTCGGCGCTCGGACATGCAGCCCTCAACCGCTCGGATTCGTCCGGTCAGCGGGCTGTCGATGCGCAGGCCTACAAGGATCTGCAGACCGAGCTGAAGCGTACCAACGATCAGCTCGCCTGGATCCCGCAGCATCGGCCGGCTGCCACTGTGCAGGCCGAGATCGATGGCCTGAAGAATTGGCGTGAATGGAATTGGACCAACGCCTGCACAGTGATGAACGGCAAGGCCCAACGTGACTTCTGCCAGCAGACCCACACGCTGAATGCCGAGCTCGCTTCCGCGAAGCAGGCGGATGCGCTGGGCGTGCGGGCGGCTGAGTTGCAGCGCAAGATCGAGCACAATGGTGGCGGCAAGGCGATGGAAGCCGATCCGCAGGCCGCGGTGTTGCTGGCGCTGGTCAAGAAGCTCGCGCCGTCGGCGACGATGGAGGACATCCAGACCGCGATGTCTGTGTTCGTGGCGCTGCTGCTCGAGGTCGGATCCGGCTTCGGCATGTACATCGCATTCAGTCAATGGCGTCTCTACGACCGCGAGGCACCGGCCGCTCCGGCCATGTCCGCGATCATGACAGTGACCGAGCCGGCGGTCGTTTCTCAACCGGTTGCCGCTCCGATGATCGCCGCCGCCAAGACGCCGCGGGTCACGAGCGCCAACGACAACGTCAACAAGGCCTCGGCCAAGCTGGTGGCTCCGGAGACGGATGTCGAACGCTTCTACAAGGAAAGGATTGATGCCCAGGATGGTTCAAGTCTGACTGCCACGGGTTTGTATGAGGACTATTGTGCCTGGTGTGAGGAACAGGAGAAGGAGCCGCTAGCACTGCCGACGTTCGGTCGCGAGTTCGGTGAGTTGGGTGTACAGAAGGCGAAGATCGCAGGTCGCGTCAGATACATCGGCATCGCACTCCGCTCTGGAGCCGAACACGAGGAGGACAAAAAGATACCCCTCCCAATTGTCCAGGCAGCCTAGGGGCTGAGAAGCAAAGAAGAAGAAGGGCCGCACGAAAGTGCGGCCCTTCTTCTTTTTTGCGTTGCGTCGTGGGCATTTTGAGCTTGCCCTTTGAGCTTCACAGGATTGCCGGTACGTTCTCAGCGAACACGCAAGCGATTTCTGCCAGGTTTGCGAAATTCCATGTCGGCTCCCGAGATCGCGGTCATTCTTCCTTGTTTCAACGAGGCGACGGCAATTGCGGAGGTCGTCGCGGATTTCCGGCGAGCGCTTCCCGCGGCTCGCATCTGCGTATTCGACAACAATTCAACCGACAATACGATCGCCCTGGCAAAGAGTGCCGGAGCCGAGGTCATGAGGGTTCGGGCGCAGGGCAAGGGCAACGTGCTGCGGCATGCCTTCGCCTTGGTCGATGCGGAACTCTATGTCGTGGCTGATGGCGACGGCACATATGACGCCGCGCAGGCGCCCGCTCTGGTAGAGCTACTCGAGACCGACGGGCTTGACATGGTCATCGGCGTACGCCGTGACACCGAGCAAGACGCATTTCGCTCCGGTCATGTATTCGGCAATCGATTGTTCAACGTCATGATCGGGGCGCTGTTCGGGCATCGTACGCGAGACGTATTTTCCGGATATCGGGTTCTATCTCGCCCGTTCGTCAGATCATTCCCGGCCCTCGCCACTGGATTCGAAATCGAGACCGAGATGAGCCTGCACGCATTTTGCCTGCAGTTGCCAGTAGCCGAGGTAGAGACGAACTATCGGGCTCGGCCGGAAGGCTCGGCGAGCAAGTTGAGAACGCTGCAGGACGGCTGGCGCATTCTTTTCTATATCCTGCGTCTGGTGAAATACATGCGCCCGTTCCTGCTGGGGTCGTGCCTGGCTGCCTTTGCCTGCATCGTTTCGCTACTGCTGGGGATTCCCGTCGTGATCGAATTCATCGGAACGGGCGCGGTGCCGCGGTTGCCAACCGCTGTCGCGGCGGCGAGCATCATGCTGATCGCGGTGATTGCCTTCGTGACGGGTGTGATCCTCGACAGCGTCTCCTACGCACAGCGGGAGCAGAAACGCCTCGCGTATCTGGGCGTTGCCCGGCGGCGGCGCTCTTGATCAGTCGCCTTCCGGCGGCGTGCTTCTGTGGCCCTCGTCGGTGCGAAGAGCAATCACCATCGATGCAACCACATAGATGGCGATCGGCGAGATCAATAGCGCGGATGTGTCAATGTAGCGATTGGCAGGGAAGGTGACGAGAACGGTCAATCCCTGCGTACAAACCAGCCAGAACAATGCGAGCAGCACCAGGACTTGCGAGTCGAGCGTCGCGGTTTGTGGCGCCCACGATCGTCCGGACAGGATTGTCACAGGCCACACCACGAGCAGGCCAGCGACGGCAATCACCATCGGAACATTCTGGGTGACAACGCGCCCGACCACGCGTGTCGCGGCGCCCATCACCCAGGCGACATATTTCAGCGGTGCGGCGCCAACGACGGCAATCGAGTAGCGCATCATCCGGTTGTTGAACGCGATCCAGGTTTCGTCTGGCCGCTTGGTGTTGACGTTGAGACGGTACAACACCTCGTCGTGTGTGCGGGCCAGCACATCGAAATAGCCGAGGGCCGCCGAAGTGAAGCTGCGCGCGCCGCTCGAGTTCTTGGGAACGCCGATGATCTCGCCGCTTGACTCGGCTGCCGTGCGCGCCTTGAGCAAGGCCAGGGCATCGGTGCGGACAGCTGAGGGAAGTTTATCGACGACATCCTCGTCGAGCATCAGCGTTGCCATGCCGGACATTTGAAATCCGCCGAACGAGACAATGTTCCAGTCACCGACGGCAACACCGCGAACCACCGTCATGCCGAGGAACGGCACCAGGGCGCAGATCCAGATCGCGACCGCGGTTGTCAGGCGCACAGGTGTCCGCCGTGCTGCCGCAGCCAGGGCATACAAGATGGGTAGCAGCAGCACCAAAGGCAGGAAGCTCGGCCTCGTCAGGTAGGCGATGCCGGAACCGGCAAATATCGCGAGCAGCGGCCAGCCCTTGTCGACCTGGTCGTCGGTTGCGAGCTCAATTGTACCCGACACGGAGTATAGGGCGCAGGCAATCGCCAGGAATTCGGGGTGGACCGTATTCATCAGCATCAGGATGGCATTCGAGAACAGAGCGCCCGCAGCCACCGAGAGTACCGCGGTCTGCGACAGTCCGAGCTTCCTCAACGACCGGCACAGCAGCCAAACACTTCCCAGAAAAATCACGAAATGGATGGCAGGCACGAAAGTGTATTTCGAAGAGCCGAGCGTGAGGATCCCGATCACCCAGCCATATACGGGCGTGCGCGCCGAGGTCAGATTGCCTGGAAAAGTGCCCAGGTCGAAGTAGCCTGCCGTATCCGGTGTCATGGCGGGTGAAAATTGGCCAAGCAACGCCAGTAGCAACCCGCTGGCCAATGCCATCAGCCCCAATGGCGCGAATATCGCTGGCGGCATGCATTTCTCCCGCTCCGCTCGCGGGCGCACGGCAGGAGAGAGCGTCCGCCGTGCTCCGCCTGTGACATCCGGTGCTGCGACCTTTGACGTCGAATTCAATCCCGCCAAAGGCTCGCAGGGACCAGGACTTCGCCGCGCATGATCGGGCGGGCGGTGCGCAGCGTGCCGGCGACGACGTCCATTGCGACGCCGCTGCCCTTGATCTCGAGACGCACGTCAACCTCGCCGGAGGGATGCTCGATCCATATCGTGCGCGGGTTGCCGGCTTCGGGGCGCGCCAGCTCGTGCGCGATCGATCCATCGAGGGCACAGGCGCTGGCGACGCACACCGCGCCGGTCACCGCGTGGGCATTGTGCAGTGCATGCGGCGTCAGGTAGCGCGATGTGATCGTGCCATGGGCGCTGCGCGGGGGCGAAAGCAGCCCGACCTTCGGTATCACCTTGTCCGCGACATCGCCGAAACCCATGCGGCGGCCGGCTTCCAGGCGGATCTTCTCGACGCGGGCGAACAGCGACTTGTTGGCGTCGAACTGCGCCCGGCTCTCGGTGCCGGCGATGCCGAGGTCGGTGGCGCGCATCATGATCATCGGCATGGCGACGTCGATGCAAGTCACCTCGACGCCGTCGATGATCTCGCGAACGTGACCGGTCGGCAGCAGCTTGCCGGCGACCGAGCCGACCACATCCATGAAGTTCAGCACGATCGGCGCCGCGGTGCCCGGCACCCCGTCGATCCGTGCATTGCCGGCGTAGCAGACGCGCCGGCCTGGTGTCTGGACCACGGCCTCGATGCGCGACTCGGTGTTGACGTTGTAGATCATCAGCCGCGTCTCGCCGTCCCGCGCCTCGGCGAGGCCGGTCTCGAGCGCGAATGGCGCGACGCCGGCCAGCATGTTGCCGCACGAGGGGGAGGTGTCGACGATCGGTCTCGAGATGTCGACCTGGGCGAACAGATAGTCGAGATCGACGCCGGGGCGGCTCGATCTCGAAACGATCGCCACCTTGCTCGTGAGCGTGTCGGCGCCGCCGAGGCCGTCGATCTGGCGCACGTCCGGGGAGCCCATGGCGGCGAGCAGCACCCGGTCGCGCGTTGCGATGTCGGCCGGCAGGTCGGAGGCCTTGAAGTACGGCCCGCGCGATGTGCCGCCCCGCATGAAGATGCAGGGGATGCCGATCAGATCGCTCATCGTTGCCTCGTCTATCTGGGTGGCATCATCGCATGCCGAGGACCGTCGGCAGCCACAACGACAAGCCCGGCCAATAGGTAACTATGACCAGGAATACGAGCATCGTCAGCAGCCACGGCCAGACCGCAATTGTGAGCTCGGTTATGCCCATCTTGGCGATGCCGGAGGCCACGTAGAGGTTCAGGCCCACCGGCGGATGGCACAGGCCGACTTCCATGTTCACCGTGATCAGGATGCCGAAGTGGATCGGGTCGATGCCGAGCTTCACGGCGACCGGGAACAGGATCGGCGCCATGATCAGGATGATGGACGACGGCTCCATCACGTTGCCGGCGAGCAGCAGCAGGACATTGACCACCAGCAGGAACGAGATCCAGCCGAAGCCCTGGGCGATGATCCAGTCGGCCATCGCCTGCGGGATATTCTCGTGCGTCATCAGGAACGAGAACAGCACCGCGTTGGTGATGATGTAGAGCAGCATCGCGCTCATGTTGGCCGAGGACAGCAGGATGCGCGGCACGTCCCTCAAGCCGATGTCGCGGTAGACGAAGACGGCGATGAAGAACGCATACACCGCGCTCATCGCGGCGGCTTCGGTCGGCGTGAACATTCCCGAATAGATGCCGCCGATCACGATCACGATCAGGAACAGGCCCCATGAGGCGTTGCGGAACGCATGCACGCGCTCGAGCATGGATGCCTTGGGCAGCCGCGGGTAATTGTTCTTCCAGGCGCGGTACCAGGTGGTCATGCCGAGCATCGTTGCCAGCATGATGCCGGGGATCACACCGGCCATGAACAGCTGGCCGATCGAGGAGTTGGTCGACACCGCGTAGATCACCATGGCGATCGACGGCGGGATCAGGATGCCGAGCGCGCCGGCAGTGGTCACCACGCCGGCGCCGAACCGAGGTGGAAAACCCTGGGCGACCATCGCCGGCATGATCACCGATCCGATCGCGACCACGGTCGCAGGCGACGAGCCGGAGACCGCGGCGAACAATGCGCACGCCAGCACGGCCGCCAGCCCGAGGCCGCCGTGATAATGCCCGACCATCGAAGTGGCGAACGCGATCATGCGGCGGGCGACGCCGCCGTGGGTGAGGAAGTTGCCGGCCAGGATGAAGAACGGGATCGCCATGATCTCGAACTTCTCGATGCCGGTGAACAGTTTCAGAGCCACCAATTCGATCGGCACGCTGGTCAGCGTGAACAGGAAGGTCAGCACCGTCAGGCCGAGGGCGATCGAGATCGGCATGCCGGTCAGCATCAGCGACAGCAGCAGGACGAACACCATGCCGGCGCGCAACCCTTGCGGCAACACGATGAAGCCGAACTTCTGCGCCAGGCAGACGCTCAAGATCGCCAGCGGCGCAAACAGCAGCACGGGCCCGAGAATGCGGCCATCCTGGTCGGTACGAACTCTTGCGATCATGCCGCTCATGGCTTGGCCTCCGCCGGCTTGACGTCGTCGAGGCCCTCGACATGGCTCTCGTCATGCTTCGGCAATGCGCCGGTCTTGGCGAAGTGCCAAGCCACCTGCAGGAAGCGGAAGCACATCAGGTAGGACCCGAGCGGCACGGCGAGATAGACGATCCACATCGGCGCTTCGAGGTCGTTCGAGCGCTGGCCGGTCTCGTAGATGTGCGCGACGAAATAGGCGCCCAGGCTGCCGACGATGCCGGTGAAGATGGCGCCGCACATCAATCCGAACAGGATGATGCGGTGCCGATACGTCGGTCCGAGCATGTTCACGAACACGTCGACGCCGACGTGGATGCCCGTGCGCACGCCGTAAGCGGCGCCGAACTTGGCCATCCACACGAACATGTAGATGCAGACCTCCTGCACCCACGAGACGTCCCAGGAGGTCAGCCAGGTGAACACGCCCTGCAACGCAGCGGCAATGCCGGTAAAGCCCTTGGCGGCGGCGAATTTTGCCAGGTCGATCGATATCCCGGCGAAGTAGCGGTGAAGCACCGCTACGAAGATGATGGTCGTTGCCGCCGCGATCAGCGTCGCGATGATCCATTCCTCGAGGCGATCGAGAAGACGCAAGAGCATGCTAGATCCCCTGAAGCGCCGGCCGGGACGTTGAATTCCCGGCCGGCAGCGGGCTAGATGAGATTGGAAGGTGGAGGCAGGCTCAGGCGCCGGCCTTCTTGAGAAGGTCGATCGCTTCTTTGCCGACGCGGCCTTCGGCCCACTTGTAGGTCGGGGCCACCATCTTGTCGGCCCACACCTTGCGCTGCTCGGCATTGAGAACGTGGATCTCGGACTTGCCGGACTTCTTGATCGCCTCGAGCGAGGTCGCGTTCTCCTCGGCGGCAATGCTGTTGGTGTAGTCGGTCGCCTCGGTCATCGCCTTTTCGAGGGCGGAGCGAACGTCGGCCGGCAGCCCGTTCCAGAACTTGGCGTTGGTGATCACCGCGTAGCAAAGGTGCGCGTGCTCGGCGACCGTGATGTGCTTCTGCACCTCGTGGAACTTCTGCGTGTAGTAGTTCGAGGCAGTGTTCTCGCACGAATCAACGACGCCGGTCTGCAGCGCCTGATAGACCTCGGAGAAGGCCATGATTTGCGGGATCATGCCCATCTGCCGGAAATACTGATCCGCCACCTTCGATCCGGAGATGCGGATCTTTAGGCCCTGGAAATCTTCCGGCTTGATCAAGGGCTTGTTCGCCGACACCATGTGGAAGCCGTTGTCCCAGAAGGCGAGGCCCTTGACGCCCTTGGGCTCGAGCTTGCTCATCAGCCACTTGCCGGCATCGCCATTGACCGTCTTTACGTAGGTGGCCGTGTCCTTGAACACGAAGGGCAGGTCGAGAGCCTCGAATTCCTTGGCGCCGAGGGGGGCGAACTTGGCTGTCGAAGGGGCCAGCATCTGCACCGCGCCGAGCTGCAGCGCCTCGATCTCTTCCTTGTCCTTGTAGAGCTGGGAGTTCGGGTAGACTTCGACCTTGACCTTGCCGGCGGTATACTTCTCCGCGAGCTCCGCGAATTTGCGCGAACCCTTGCCCTTCGGGGTGTCATCGGCGACGACATGGCTGAACTTGATCACGATCGGCGCCTGTGCGCTTGCCCGTCGTGGCAGGCTGCCCAAGGCGGCAGCCGCGACCGCAGATCCGGTGAATTGGCGACGATTTAGTGACATTGATTTTGGATCCTCCTGGCTGAGTTTTTTCAAGGCATATCAGCCATTGGGAACCGCCGCTACGCCAAACAGCAGATTGGGCGCTCCACGGACGGATTAGGTGTCTTTCGCAGGATCGCGAGGCCGCCGCGGCGGCGGCCCCGCGTCCATATTCCTTGACCTGCAGCCGTCCCGCCCATAGGTTTCGGCCGTTCTTGACAAAGGGCCCGTAGCTCAGTGGTAGAGCACCTGACTTTTAATCACGCTCGCATTGCCGTTTTATTCAATGAATTCAAGGGGGATAGCGCTAGTGTAGGGACTTAGTGTAGGGAACTCGTTGATTGGCTCAACTTTTCTTTCGGCGTCGCAACGGGATGACGTTCTGTGCTGCCGATGGTTTTGTCGGACAGCGTCGGCAGCTTGGCGAGCGCCGCCTTCACCTCCCGATCATCGACATGGGCGTAGCGCTGCGTCGTGGTGATCGAGGCGTGACCGAGCGAGCGCTGCACGATTTCGAGGGCTGCGCCCTGCTGCCGCAGATAGGTGGCGTGGGTGTGCCGCAGGTCGTGCCACGTGAAATTTGTGATCTCGGCCGCCGCCAACGCCGCCTGGAACAGCTTGCGCAGGTTCCTCTTGTCGAACACCGGCCCGTCGCCACGCGGACACTGCATCAGCACCGCCCGGCTATCATCCGATAGCCAGATCAGCCGTTCGCCGGTCTTGCCCCTGACCGTGACCGCGCCGCGCTCAAAATCGACGTCCCGCCACTTTATATTGAACGACTCGCCGCGCCGGCAGCCGCCATAGATGCTCCACAGGATGGCGAGCCGCAGCGGCTCCGGGGAGGCCTCGATCAGCCGCCGCGCTTCGTCGTGGTGAGAGGTGGCGGGTGCGGCCCTTCGGCTCTTTTTGCCAGTGGTCGGGCCAGTGGATGGCTTGCACTTCGTAGCCATGCACGCGCTGCGAGCGGCGGACCACCTGCCGCAGCACCGCCAGGGTGCGATTGACGCCGGCGGCGCCGGCGCCGTCGGCCTGTCGCTGCTCAACCAGCTGCGCCACCTGGGCGTTGCCGAGGGCGGCGAGCGCCAGGTCTTCGCCGTACACCTTGCACAATGCTCAACAGGTGCCGCTTGACGTCGTCGGCCCACTTCAGCGCCCGGCCCTTGTCGAGCCAGTACTTGCCGCAGGCTTGGTCGACGGTTATTTCCTTCCGTGCGGGCCGGTCGCGCTCGGCTTCAAGCTCGGTGATAAGCCGCCGTTCAAACGCGAGCGCGTCGCGCTTGCTGTCTGTGCCAGTGCTCCGGCCAACCCGACGGCCTCCGACTTGGACTTCACAGTGATAGAACGGCGATCTCGGACGTTTGAAGACGGACATATCATGCTCTCCTGCAGGTGTGTTTCGACGTCGGCCAGCCGGTACATGCGCCGCCGGCCGGACGGACAGCAGTACGGTATGCGCGACGCCTGACTGTCCGCGTTGAACAGCGTACCATACCCGCAACTTCCGGAAGGGTTAGTAGGTCACGGCCCACGATTGCCTCCCGGTTTTTCAGGCTCACGCACGCCGACGGTAACGAGGTGTGGGGCTTGGCGCCGGCTCCGGCGGCCGGCAGCTGACCGACGATCGTGGCTCCGGCAGAGAAAGACGCGGTGGTGCCGCTCCCTTTGGCATCAGCGGCGGCACCGAAGATACCCAATCTTGAGAACCGACGCGCGCTCGGCGACCTGGCAATGCAGGCGGAGGCGCTGCGCGAGCGCTACCGCGAAGACCTCGCTGCGCTTGAACGGCAGGCGGCCGCGCTTGGCCATGACGGCACGGTATTCGGCGTCAGCGTCTGCGTCCTGTCCGGCATGGCATTGCCATTCTCGACAGCGATGAGGTGCTGGTCGACGAGGACACCTACGACCGCATCCTGCGCTGCCTGCGAGCGGTTTTCCCGGGATCGTCACGCAGTTGCCCGGCACGGCGATTGCGGCCACCACGGTGTCACACGTGCGCAAAGAGTTGGCGCCAGATGCCCGCCTGCTCGGTCTAAGTTTGCGCTGGCCGCTTGCGATGGCGTCGCCCGGCTCGCAGTTTTCCACACCGATGTATGCCTGGTGCCAACGCGAGGGCAAAACCCTCGCATCTATTCTCTCCGCCTGAACCCGCGGCTCGCCTCGAGCAGGGCCTGGGCGTAGGGAGTGTCGACGATGCCGCGGCGCAGTTGCGTCTCGGTCGCCTCCTCGACGATGCGGCCCTCCGTCATCACCGCGATGCGCGAGCAAAGGTGCGCGACGACGGCGAGGTTGTGGCTGACGAGGATGATCGTCAGCTCCCTCTTCTCGCGCAAATCGGCGAGCAATTCAAGATCTCGGCCTGGATCGAAACGTCGAGTGCCGAGGTCGGCTCGTCGAGCAGCAGGATCGACGGCGAGAGCACGAGGGCGCGGGCAATCGCGACACGCTGGCGCTGGCCGCCCGAGAGCTGGTGTGGATAGCGGAATCGAAAGCCGCCGCCGAGGCCGAGCCTCGTCAAGCGTCGTGCGGATGATCGCTTCGGCATTGGCAATGCCGTGGATCGACAATGGCTCGGCCAGACACTGGTCGACCGTGTGGCGTGGATGCAGGCTGGAGTAGGGGTCTTGGAACACCATCTGCACGGTGCGGAAGAACTCACGCTTCGGTCGGGGAATAAGTGGGTGGCCGAGCACGTCGATCTCGCCCGACCAGCGCGGATTGAGACAGGAGAGGATGCGCAGGATCGTCGACTTGCCGCTGACCTGATTCGCCGACGATGCCGTAGCTCTCACCGGGTCCGACCTCGAAGCTCACGTCCTTCAGGACGTGTGCCGTGCCGAAGTGGACGTTCAATTGGCGGACATCGACGGCGGGCTCGTAGCGCTGGCTCTGGTTCGTCTTGGCGCTGGCTGCCGCTCTCGTGCCGCCGTCCGCCGTCATGGCGCGCTCCAGGCGGGATCGCGCACTAATGTGGCCAGCCGCTCGCGCGGGTGATCCAGATCGGGGAGGCAGCCGAGCAGGCCCTGCGTGTAGGGATGCTTGGCGCCGGCAAGATCGTGCGCGGGCAGCGTCTCGACTGCGCGGCCGGCGTACATGACGATCACTCGGTCGCAGAACGAGGCGACGAGTTGCAAATCGTGGCTGATGAAGATGAGCCCCATGCCGTGGCCCGACACCAGCTCGTCAAGGATGGCGAGCACCTCGGTCTGCACCGTGACGTCGAGCGCGGAGGTTGGCTCGTCGGCGATGAGAATGTCGGGCTTGGCGGCAAGCATCATTGCGATCATTACGCGCTGCGCCATGCCGCCCGACACTTCGTGCGGGTAAAGATCATAGACGCGCGCCGGATCGCGGATCTTCACCGCCTCCAACATGGCGAGCGCCTCGCCGCGGGCGGCGCGCCGGGCGGCGCTCGTCAGCGTAACGATGCTCTCCGCAATTTGGTGGCCGACCGTCATGATTGGGTTGAGCGAAAACTTGGGGTCCTGCATCACCATCGCGATGTGGCGCCCGCGCAACGCGCGGCGCTCAGCCTGGCTCGCCTTCAGCAGGTCGCAGCCCTTAAATGCCAGGCGGTCGGCTCTCACCCAGCCCGGCGGCGGCACAAGGTCGAGCAGTGCACGGCCCGTCATCGACTTGCCGCTACCCAACTCACCGACGATCGCAAGGCGCTCGCGCTCGAGCGTGAACGAGAGCCCGCGGACGGCCTGAACAACTCGCGTCGGCGTATTGAACGTGACATCGAGGCCCGCTACCTCGAGAAGCGGCGGCTCTGACCCTGTCTTCGTGTGGGGCGTGCTCATTTTGCCTCCAGCACGTCGCGCAGGCCGTCACCGAGGAGGTTGAACCCGAGCGCCACCAGGCAGATCGCGAGGCCAGGGAACGCGGACACCCACCACTGGTCGAAGATTTGCTCGCGGCCAGCCGAGATCATTGCGCCCCATTCGGGAGTCGGCGGCTGCGCACCGAGGCCGAGAAAGCCGAGCCCGGCTGCCGTCAAGATGATCCCGGCCATGTCGAGCGTTGTGCGAACGATCAGCGAGGGGAGGCAGAGCGGCAGCACGTGCTTCCACAAAACGCGCCCCGTGGACGCGCCCTGCAGGCGCACCGCGGCAATATAGTCTGCGTTGCGGATGACCAGTGTCTCGGCCCGCGCAACTCGCGCATAAGGTGGCCAGCCCGTAATCGCGATGGCGACAACGGCGTTCTCGATGCCGGGCCCCAACACGGCGACGAACGCCAACGCGAGCACCAGCCGCGGGAAGGCCAGAAACACATCCGTGATGCGCATCAGCACGCGGTCGGTCCAGCCTCCGAGATAGCCGGCCGATATGCCGACCGCGAGCCCGATCGGCCCGACCAGGACGACGGTGAGGGCGACGATCATCAATGTCACCCGCGCGCCGTGGATGACGCGCGCAAGGATATCGCGGCCAAGCAAGTCGGTGCCGAACCAGTGCAGCGCTGACGGCGGCTTGAGCCGGTTGGACAGTGTCTGCGCCAGCGGGTTGTGCACGGTCAGCAACGGCGCGAACACCGCAACGAAAATCAGAGTTAGGATGATGAACAGCCCCAGCATGGCGAGGCGGTTGCGAGTGAGCTGCTGCCATTGCCGCCAGAACTGGCCGAGCTTCGCCTGGGTGCGGGAGGTCGGTTCGTCGCTCGTCAGATAGGCGCGCGCGGCGGACAGCTGACCCATCAGCGCGCCCTCGGCTCGATCAGGCGTGGATCAAAAAGCCGGGCGATCAGGTCCGCCAACTGATTTACTCCGATGAACACACAGCCCACCACGATCGTGCCACCGAGTGTGGCATTCATGTCAGCGTTGAGTAGCGAGTTGGTGATGTAGCGGCCAAGGCCTGGCCAGGCAAACACCGTCTCGGTCAGAACCGAGCCTTCGAGCAGTTGCGCGTAGGAGAGCGCGATGACCGTGATCAGCGGGACGAGAGCGTTTCGCAGCGCATGGCCCCAAATGACACGCGTCTCGGAGAGACCCTTTACCCGCGCGGTGACGATATACTGCTGGCTGAGCTCGGTGATCATGAAGCTCCGTGTCATGCGGCTGATGTACGCTAGGTTGAACAGCCCAAGGAGGCTCGCTGGCAGAATGATGTGTGAGGACGCTGAGCGGAAGGCGTCCCAATCGTGTGCGATGATCGTATCCAGCAGCAGCACTCCAGTGACGGGCGTCACGAAATCCTGGAAAGCAATCCCGATGCGGCCCGGGCCCGACACCCAGCCCAGCCAGGCATAGAATACCAGGAGGCCCATCAACCCGAGCCAGAACACTGGCACTGAATAGCCGATCAACCCGACTACCCGAACGATTTGATCTTGCCAGCGCCCTGCGTTAACCGCGGCTGTGACGCCGAGTGGCACGCCGAGCGTCACGCCGATCAGCGTGCCGAGCGTCGCGAGTTCCAGTGTCGCCGGAAAAACCCGCTTGATGTCGATCAGCACCGGATTCGAAGTGAGTACGGAGCGGCCGAAATCGCCCCTCGCGAGCTTCATGAGATACATCCAGAACTGCTCCCACAACGGTCGGTCGAGCCCCATTTCGAGACGTGCACGGTCGTAGACCGCCGGCGGCGCGCGGTCGCCGACGACAGCGAGCACTGGATCGATTGGCATCACGCGCGCTATCAGGAACGTGACAAGCAGCAATCCCAGCAGCGTCAGCGCCGCGGTGAGCACCTCGTTGCCTATTGTCGAGGCAGTGCGTTGGACAGAGCGTGTCATGGAACTCGTTTGCGGTGGCTGGACGCAAGACAGGTAGAGCGGGTCGGCGACTATGCGGAGCACTGCTCGGCTGTGACGGAGACCCGATGCGCCAGAACCACTCGGCCCCGCATGTCGGGTCTCGCGAAACGCTTGAACCGGCATGCACGGTGTGGGCTTCTGTCTACTTCAGGCCTTCGTGATCCCCTTATAGAGGTTTGACGCCGAGCCGGGGCCGATGATCAGCCCGGTGGTCTCCTTGCGCGACACTGCCACCTCGACCTGCTGGAACAGGATCACGAACGGCGACACTTTCTGGTGTTCGCGCTGCAGGGCCTCGTAGGTGGCCTTGCGCTTGGCCGCATCGGTTTCGCGCACCGCCGCGAGCGTCGTCTTGGTCATCTCGGGGATGTCCCACGAGTTGCGCCAGGCGAGCGTCTTCGACTTGGCGTCGTCCGAGTTGGTCTCGTTGACGGCGAAGGTCTCGGCATTGGTATGCGGGTCCTGATAGTCCGGACCCCATTGACCGATGTAGATGTCATGCGTGCGGGCGCGGTACTTCGTTAGTGTCGCCTTGCCGTCGCCGGGCAGCAGCTCCAACTTGACGCCGGCCTGCGCCCAGGTTGCCTGGATCGCCTGCGCGATGTCGGTGATCGGCTGCGTCGAGCGCACGTCCATTGTCACCGTGAAGCCGCCGGCGAGACCGGCCTTGGCCAGCAGCTCCTTGCCTTTGACGAGATCGAACTTGTACGGGCGATCCGCAATCGCGCCAAAGAAGCCAATCGGCAGGAACGATTGGTGCGGTTTGAAAGTGCCGCGCACGATGTTGGCCTCGATCGCGTCGTAGTCAACCAGCCACTTGAGTGCCTCGCGCACCTCGGGCTTGGCGAGGTTCGCGTTCTTCTGGTTGAGACCGAGATAGAGGATGTAACCCTTCTGGCCCTCTATGGTGACGAGGTTCGAATTGCTCCTGATCGCCTCGAGCTGATCCTTCGTAAGGTTACGGGCATAGTCGACATCGCCCTTCTCGAGCAGCAGGCGCTGCGAAGCCGGCTCCGGCACATGGCGCACAATCACGCGCTTCACCTTCGGCCCGCCGTTGTGCCAGTTGGCATTGGCTTCCATCGCATACTGCTCGTTCGCCTTCCAGCCGCGTAGGATGAAGGCGCCGGACCCGGCCGAGGTGGTCTTTAGATACTCGTTGCCAAAGTCGTCGCCCTTGACGTTGGCCATCACAGTCTTCGAGTCGACGATGGATGCAACTTGGGCGGTCAGGCAGTTCAGGAAGAACGTCGGCGCGTAGGGCTTGTCGACAGTGATCGTCACGGTCTGTGCGTCGACCGCCTTCACCTTCTCAGTCACGTTATCCTTGCTAAGGCCGAACTGGGTCAGGATGAAGCCAGGGCTTTTGTTCAGCACCACCGCGCGCTGGATGGAATAGACGACGTCCGCCACCGTCACCGGGTTGCCGGAGTGGAACTTGAGCCCTGGTTTCAGCTTGAACGTGTAGTATGCTGTCGGCCGAGATCGTCCAGCCCTCGGCGAGGTCGCCATAAAGCTTCGACGGGTCGGTGAGGTCGAACGCGACGAGGCGGTCATAGGCGTTGCCGGTGACTTCGCCGCCGGAGAACTCGAAGGACCATTCTCCGGGTCGAGCGAGATGATGTCGTCGATCTGCTTGGCCATAACGACCGTGTCCTTCGGCGTCTGGGCCCAGCCGTACGAGGTGTCGCCGAGCCCGTAGACGATTGCGGAGCCGGCAGTGGTAGCGATGAATTGACGGCGAGTATGCGTGATCGGCATGGACATCCCTTGATGGCTGACGCTCAGTTGATCTCGGGCTCGAGAGCGGTTCCCATCATTGAGCTCAGTTCCCAGTGCTGTAAAGCGATGGATTGCAGCGAGATCAGTTGGATTGCCAATCGCAGAAATGCCCAGCAAATCCGAACTCTTAGCTGGTCTTGGTGGCCACCTCCGTGGGGCCTGGGCCTGCGCGGCGTGTGTTGCCGCCACAGGGCGCGACTGGTAGAAATATTCATGAGCTCTTTGACGGCAGCGGCGTCGGCGGTCATGTCGCGCACCGCCTGCGCTGGTTGCCCGAGGCCGACAGCCACGGCGCGCTGGCCGAGTTGCCGGTGACGGTGGAAGCCGAGCCAGCGCCCACCGCTAGCGCGGTCGAGGCCGATCCTGTTGCTCGACCGAGCGGGGAGGGTGAGGGGGTGCCCGACGAAAAGCCGGGACGATCCCTTGCGTCAAAGCCCGAACAGCCGTCGATGTTGTGAAAAGAGTAACGCCCGGCAGCCTGTCAAGGCCCAAACCGAGCGTTGGCGGGTAGACCGGTGGGGGCAGAGTATGACAGTCACAGAGTTCCGCAGCGCGCTCCACAGTGAGAGCCTGGGGTGGTTCTTCCTCCCGCAGGTGACAGTGGTTGAACTGCCGCGATGGTACACCGTTGAGTGGCGCGACCGGGCCGGCAAGCTGCGCGCTGTCACCTTCGACGCACTGACCCAGCAAACGGCCCGAGAGGCCGCGTTGTTGATCAAGCAAACTACGGCCAGCGTCTAAGATCACATAGGGGGCGAGAGCCCCGTGACCGCATGTGTGTCTACGGGGTGAACAGATGCCCCGCGATATGTCGACGAAATCACAAAACGCGAACATGAGAAGCCCCGGCTCGACGCCGGGGTGTTGACGCTGCGCGCCGTGCAGACGACGGGCGCGCGTATAGGAGAGGCGAAATGTCAAACAAGTCAGCAAGTGCAACACGCACTGCAAAACAACTTGGCGTGCAGCCGTTCAACCGGCCGCCGGCACCGGCGAAGAAGAAGAAGCGCAAGCCATCCCGCGCCAGCGCAAGGCCGAAATCGCCCGCGTCGAGAAGATCAACGAGGCGCTGGACTACCGCCAGGGCTACACCTACAAGCAGATCGGCGAGCAGATGGGGTGCAACCCGCAAACCGCGTTGGAATGGGTCAAGGCGGGCATTGCGATGATTCCGCTCGAAGCCGCCGAGGACGTGCATGCGATGGAACTCAACCGCATCGACACCATGCAGCAGGCGCTGATCTCGGACTTCGTCGAGAGCAAAGACCCGGGCCTGATCGAGGGGATCCTGCGGCTGATGGACCGCCGCGCCAAGTACCTCGGCCTCTGCTGCGACGCGGGGATGCCGGCCAACTCGGTGCTGTGACATGGCCGAACCCGCCAAGCTGACGCTTGTGCCGCCGGCAGTCATCGAGGATGTCGTCGCTCGGCTGGGCGAGGCGCTTGCCCGCGCGCTCACCGGCGAGACCGTCGCTGTCGCCATTGTCGAGACGCAGCGCGACCGTAGCGTGAAGAACGAGCAGCTGGTCGAGGACGGCCACTACCACCAGCTGAATGCCGGCGTCGCCCGGCTGACCAAGGCCGCCGACTAGTGCGCGTTGCCGGGTGGAGCCCGCCAACTGTCGACGGCCATCGGCCACGTCGCTTGCTACTCCGCTACCAAGAAGGGAGCGCCCTCATTCAACGCCTAGTCGTAGAGTGTCTTGCTGCGGTCAACGTCGGCTATGCCGACCAAGTCATGATTGAGCATAGAACGGCTCGTTTTCCGAGGCCTGTCAGCCACGCGAGACGACAAATCGGATCGATGCGGCCTTCACGGGGCCGTGCTCGCGGCGGCCAGGCAACACCGCACCGCCAATTCGATCGCGCTGCGGTCGACGCCGATATCCTTCAGCGTGCGGTCGTCGAGCTCCTGCAGTGCGAAGACCGTCGTCTTCATGAGTTGCCGGTCGAGGTACCGCCGCCAGAGCGCGGCTGCCTAGTTGGTTATATGAGCAAACAGAGGCAGCGAGCGCTCCATGTGCCCATCGTTTCGAATGAAGTCGGTCTCATGATCTTTCTCCAATCCTGTCCTTGTTTCGAGAGCGCCGGCGTGGTGCCTGGTCTCGTTGGCGCATGATCAACCACAATTCGCGGCCGCCCGAATCAGTACGGAGGTACCGCCTAGGCGCTAAGGCAGTCGAGCAAGCGACTATCCTTCGGGACCCATTGAAATTGTTTCGCAGAAGGATGGTTTGCTACTGGCATTAGTGCAGGCGATGGCGCGCGCTTGCTCGCAACCGTACTGTTACTGCCATGGAGGCCTAGCTGTAGCCCTCCTCGCCGTTGCACCGCTTCAGCATCACGGCCGCACGGCCGGAGTTTCGAGGGGCAAGCCGCGCGCGCCACATCAGGAAGGCTTCGAGTGCGATGAAAGGGCTGGAGCCGTAGGCATAGGGCTCCGATCGCATGCCGATCATGCAGTTCCGAAGCCGGCGTTGCAGCGAGCCCAGCGTCTGCCACTCCAGGCGATACTGGGGGTAGCCGGTCGGGTGGCCTTGCGGAATGGTGATGCCGGCCAGCTTCCGCCCGGAGTTGTTGGCGTGACATTGGGCGCAAGAGAGATTGAGTTGGCCCTGACGGGAAGTGAAGATGGCGCGCCCCTCCGCGATTGCGGGCTCGAGACGCGGGTCATCGCTGGCGATCGGCAAGCCGCGCGACTGCCTCCCGATATAGGCTGTCAGCGCCAGCAACTCCTTGCTTTCGTGGGTGAGCGCAGGCGCCTGCTGCTTCTCAGTCCGGCAGGAATTTATGCGGCCTTCGAGATCGAGGACTACGGCCCGCTTTGCGTCATAACCGGGATAGCGCGCAGCGACCCCAGCCATGGATTTCGACGCGTCGGCGTGACAATCGGCCCAAGCGCGGCCGGCGCTACCGGCCTTTGTGCCCAAAGATGCAGGCGCCATCGAGCACCCAGAGCATGCCGGGGTTGGAGGTGTCCTCGTCCTGCATGGCGCGCGTCTCAGGCGCCATGTGCTCGTAGGACGAGCGGCGATCGGCCAGAGGCGGCTCGGCGGCGGCCGACGGATCGATCCAGGCCATCACTACAGCGGCCGCCCAAACCCGACAACGCATCGCTCATTCCACCGTAATCTGGGCCCGCTCGGTGGCGGAAAAGCCGTTGTCGCCGGTCCAGGTGAAGGTGAGCATGCCGCTCTCGGTGGCGATCGTGTGGAACGTGATGAAGGGGTTCGCCGCAATGGCCGGATAGAGCTCGGCTCGGAAAATCTCCTCGCCGTTCCAGCTGGCGACGAATGCCGTGACGATCTCGCGCGGAATGGGCACGCCGGTGTTGGTGTAGCGAAAGCCCGTCTCCATCTTGTGTTGGATCAACGTCTTGATGGTGACGATCTCGCCGCGCCGGACCTTGGCCGGCACGTTGATGAGCGCGCGCGACATCAGATCAGGTCCTCCTGGCAGGCGCCTAGCGTGATGATGACGCTGACGCTATTGGTCCAGAAGGTGCCGTCGGACATCTCGGCAATCGCCACCACGGTCTGCGTGTCGGAAAGGCGAATACGCGTCGCGATCTCCGCACGCCCGGCGCGAAACCCAAGGCGGCAGCTGATGACGTTGGCCTGCGGGTTCTTCTCGTTGAAGACATGGATGGCGCGAACGTGGTTGGCGGCGGCCGTCATGGGGCTTTCGACGGTGACGGCGCAAGGGACAGTGTTACCGTTCTCGACGAGCGGCGGGATGTCGAGCTTGACGCGGCCGGAATTGAGCGTGGCGCCGCCGGTGACCTTCCGGATCGCCGCTTCCATGTCGGCCGGCGTGGCGGCGGCCGGGCGAACGTGCACCACCGCGAGTGTGCCAGCGGCTGCGGCGACAGCTCCAAGCCGTAATGCGTCGCGGCGCGTGGCAGCTGCTGTCACGCGACCGGAACGGCCTGTCATTGCATCGTTATGCATCCGCTTACTCCCGCAACGTGATGAGAAACGCCACCACATCCTCGATCTGGGCTCAGCGTCCAGTCGGTGTACCAGCGGAACGACGGCGCACGCCGCTGCAGACCATGACCCAGGTAGTAGGGCGGCATGATGGTCGCCGGATTGAGGCGGCTCGCATCGACGATGCGAAGGCGCAACTGGCCCTCCGACCAGCGGGCACCGGCGCCCTTCAGGTCAGGGGCGAGATTGCCCTGCAGGCGCTCCTCCGGGAAGGGACCCGAATGGCAGAGCAGGCACAGGCCCACCTGCCGGTTGGCGACGATGGCGCGCCCGCGTGCGGGATCGCCGCGCATGGCGGTCAGCGGTGAAGGCATGAAGTCGCCCTCGACAATGAACGGTTGCGGCGCCGCTTGGGAGCGAACGGCTCCG
>CAVVRF010000004.1:0-40373 GCA_963750535.1 uncultured Alphaproteobacteria bacterium
ACCCAGCGCCCTGGCCGAGCGACTCCAGCGGTCCCAGACGCTGCAAGTGGGCACGCGTGCGGGCATGAACAGGAAAGACCACCGGCAATCTCTTCGCCACACGGGCCAGAGCCCTCGCCAGCCGCTCCAAATCGTCGTCGTCGTCGACGTTGGACGGGCGATGCAAGGTGGTCACAGCGTATTGCGAGGGAACCAGGCCGAGGGCGCTCGGCGATGTCGCTTTCACGCGCCTTGGACAGGCACGCATCGAGAGTGTCTATCATCGTGTTGCCCACGAAGAAGATACGGTCGGGGGCCACGCCCTCGGCGACAGAGGTTGGCGTCGGCATCGCGTGAAGTGGTGAACAGAAGGTCGGCGAGTTGATCCGTGAGCAGGCGATTGAGTTCTTCCGGCATGGCGCGGTCGCGACTCCGGAGGCCCGCCTCCACATGCGCCACGGGGATGCGCAGCTTGGCGGCGACCAAGGCGGCCGCCACGGTGGAGTTCACGTCGCCGACCACGACCACCAGATCAGGCTGCTTCCCTCAGGACTACCGGTTCGAGCGGCCAGCATGACGCGCGCGGTCTGCTCTGCGTGCGTGCCCGAGCCGACGTCAGGTAGTAGTCCGGCTCGGGGAGACGCAGGTCGTGGAAGAATACCCGGCTCATCCCCTCATCGTAGTGCTGGCCCGTGTGAACCAGAATCTGCCGGATCCGCCCCGGGGAAGGGTGGGCTCCTGATTCGACGCGGCGTGGCGGGTGTTCCAGCGGTCCACTGCCGCCATTACCGAGGCCACCTTCATGAAGTTGGGACGCGTGCCGACGACATGCAGCAGCTTCGGGCCTGCTGGAAGAACCCGTCATCGCGTCTGCGCCGCGATCTCCGCCGGCGCGACCTCTTCCATTCCTTTTCGACGAGCAGAACGAAGCGGGTGTTGCCGACCAGATAGCGCTTCCACATCCGGCGCGGTTCCTGAAGAAGCCGGAAGAACCACTCCAGACCGGCCTGCTGCATCCAGGCAGGCGCACGACGCGTCTTGCCGGCCCACACGTCGAAGCTGCCGCCGACTCCCATGGCGAAGACCGGCCCCATGAGCGGCAGCTGTTCGGCAGGAAGAACTCCTTTCGGGGGCTCGAGATGCCCACCATCAGAAGGCGTGCCCCCGAAGTCGAGATGGTGTCGGCCACCCTCGTGTCATCCTTGAAGTAGCCATTGCGACTGCCCGGCTATCGCTAACCGCGGGAAGCGTCGCACCACTTCGGAAATGAAGGCACGCAAGCACCTCCTCACTGGCCCCCAGAAAGAAGACCGGATATCGCTGCTCCTCGCGCCAAGCGCGAGAAGCCGCTCCATGAGATCGATGCCCGCCACCCTCTCCGGGAACGGGAATGCCGAGCGCGTGGCCGGCCCACACGATCGATTGGCCATCGGCGTTCACGAGATCGCAGCTCTTGATGATGTCACGCAGTCCGGGCACGTCGTCCATCATCACGACCTTGCCCGGCATTGACGACCACATGCTGGGCTGGCCGTCCTGCCTCGATGAGCTCGCGGCAGCGCTGGACCGTCTCCTCCATGGTGAGGAGGTCCAAGGGTACCCCGAACACTTCGGCCCTGCTGCGGCTCAGCCCGCTGCTAGCTTGTCATGAGGCTCCGCCACGAGGACCTCCGAACCCTGACCGATCACCGCTCCAAGACCAGTCTATCAGTCCAAAGTGGCAGGCCGGATGAATTGCTGATGCCACAGTTCGAAAGTCAGCAGGCTGAAGAGCGCCCGCTTGTGGTCTGGACGCCTCTGACGTGCTCGTCCGAGCATCTGCTTCACCACGTCAGGGCGAAAATAGCCGGCGCAGGCCGAGTCCGGAGCCAGCAGAAGGTCCGACGTCCTCGTCCTCCATTCGCCGCGGAACCACTGGTCGACGGGGGTGTCAAAGCCGATCTTCTTCCGGTTGATGGTCGACTCCGGGATCCAGGCGGAGACCGCCTTCTTGAGGATGTACTTCTGGGTTCGTCCCTTTATCTTCAGGTCCGCAGGGATGCTCTCCACCAGCCGCATCAGCTCCAGATCGAGGAAGGGCACCCGCGCCTCGAGCGAGACCGACATGGACATCTTGTCCCCGTAGAGGAGCAGGTTGTCGGGAAGGGACGTTCGGGAGTCGACGAACAGCATCTGGGAGAGGTCGTCGAGGTGCTGCACGCCGTCGCCCCAGTCCGGGCGTCGACGGAGGGTCGGCGACGAGAGGCAGCGGGGCTCTCTCCACAGCCGATATCTCAGGTCAGGGTCCATCGTGCTGTAGACGGCGGCGTGGCGAGCCTGCAGATCCGTCTCGCCCAGAGAGCGGGCCGCTCGCTTGAGTCGTTCGTTCCGAGGCAGCCTCAGCAGCGCCGGCTCGAGCAAGTTGGCCCGCAGACCGCCGGGAAGCCCGGTAGTAGCGGCCGTAGTACTCGCCGAGATGGCGGGGGTAGCCGGCGAAGGGCTCGTCGGCGCCTTGCCCGGTGAGCACCACCTTCACGTGCTCGTGGGCCAGTTCGCAGACCTTGTGGAAGGCCAGCGTGGACGTGGTGGCGACCGGCTCCTCCAGATACCAGATGGACCGGGGCAGGAAGTCGGCGAATTCGTCGGCCGACACCACCACCTCGTGGTGGTTCGCGCCGAGCCGCTTTGGCCGTTGCCCGCGCCTGCTCCAGTTCGTTCTCGGCGAAATCGCCGGAGAAGCCCACGGTGAACGACTCGATAGGCCGTTCCGGCCGCTTGCGCCATGATGGTGGCCACGGTGGAGGAGTCGACGCCGCCGCTCAGCATGACCCCGATGGGCACGTCGGCCACCATCTGCCGCCTGACGGCCGTTCTCGATGGCCTCGCGGAGCCGCTCGACGACGACGGCCTTCGGTTCCTGGAGCAGCTCTCCCGGTGCGGCCGGGCGAGAATCGCTTGACGGTCACCCCCGTCGCCTCGCAGCACAGGGCGTGGCCGGCGGCAACTTGCGGATGTCCTCGAACGCGGTCAGGGGCGAGGGGACGAAGGTGCGGTCTAGATACTGGTCGAGGGCTGGAGATCGACCGCCCGCGGAACTCCGGGATAGGCGAGGATGGCCCGGATCTCCGACCCGAACAGGAGCGTGCCGTCGACATCTCGGTAGTAGAGCGGCTTGATGCCGAACGGGTCGCGCGCCAAAAGCAGCGTCCGGTCGTGCGAATCCCAGATCGCCAGCCCGAACATGCCGTTCAGGCGCTCGAGGCACGCCGAAACCCCACTCTTCGTAGCCGTGAACGATGACCTCGGTGTCGGACAGGGTGCGGAACACGGTGGCCCCGCGCCTCGAGTTCGCGGCGCAGGTCCTTGAAGTTGTAGATCTCGCCGTTGCACACCACCCAGACGCGGCCGTCCTCGTTGGACATCGGCTGCGCGCCTCCGGCCAGGTCGATGATGCTGAGGCGCCGCATCCCGATGCCGGCCGATCCGTCGACGTGCTGCCCGGAGTCGTCGGGTCCGCGGTGGATCATCGTGGAAGTCATCTTGGCCAAGAGGGCCGGATCCGCCGGCTCCCCGCCTCGGTAGTGGTAGAGGCCGCAGATGCCGCACATGGCTGACCTAGATCCCTTCGACGCAGGCTGCGTCAGCGCGTAGAAGACCTGGGACTGGGCCCATCGGTGGTAGGGGACGCGATTCCTCCGAAGACGGTTCGCCGGGTGACGAAGTGCCCGTCGGCGAGTTGCCAGTCTCCCAGGAGCACCTCGAGAAGGTTCCGTCCTATTCTTTCGGCATCCGCGTCGATTTCTTGCATAAGACGTGCCAGGTTGATCCCCTCCGCGTAGTCATAGAGTTCACGGCGGACGAGAGACGGTCGCTGAGTCTTGGCGAACGGCACTGGCTGACCGTGCTCGTCCAAGAGATGCCGCTTGTAGAACGAGTATCCTCGCTCGGCGGCCCCGAGCAGATCCTGCGAGAAAGCGTCGCCTTCCAGCGTCCCGGCCGTCCTGACCAGGTTCTTGATCACGAAGCACGTGTGGAAGTTGTCGACGAACGCATCCTTGCCGTCGACAGCGTAGAGCCATGACCCGTCTCTCTGCTGCGTGTCCAGCACGAACGCTGCGTACTCTGTCGCCTCGTCGATCCATTCTCGCCGGCCGAACCGGACTCCTGCATCGACGAGGAGTCGCGCCCGGTACGCACTGGCATTCACGACCCTGCGGTTGTCCCGAGGCGTGTAGGCAGACGCGCGCGCACCAGGGGCAGTCGCGGAGTAGGGAATGCCGGACGAGGCGAATCTGGCGACCGACTCCATCACTTCGAGCAGGCGGTGATCGCCGGTTGCGTCGTAGCCCACCTCGATGGCGTCGTAGGCATAGGGGATCGTGGTGATCAACGGGGTTCCGGCCGGGAACGTGCCGAAGCAGGTTTCCCAGTCGAATGGGTATCCCCAGCAGTACTCATCGAAGCCGGGACACCGCGCCGACAGTAGGTGCGCGAGAAAGCCGGCCCCCTGCTTCCGCCATTCGTTGTGACCCGTCGCTTTGGCAAGCGAGTAGAACCCCATGGCCCAGTGCGCATCGGCGATCGCGAACCGAGAGGGCTGCCAAAACAGTCGGCGGCTTGCCGGAACGAGGGCATCGAGGAGCACGAATGGCCCTGCGGCCAGGCCTCCAACCAGAGACCCGCTGTAGTAGAGGGACTTTGCTTTGCGGCCCGCTGCGCACGACCAGAAGTCGTACTGGTCCTGCGATTGGGGCCCGAAAGACTCCAGCCAGGCTGCTTGCCGAAGCGCCGCCGCCAGGACGCGGCCACGAAGTGAAGATGCCGCAAGCACGCTCATGTGTGTGCGCTGGTCACGATCCCGAGGGCCTCGGCATACGCCGGTCCAACCCTAGCCGGGGACATCTCTTTCAACCAGAGTTCTGTTGGCGACAGACATCTGGCGAGCCATATCGTCATTCTGGAGCAATTCGAGAATGCGAGAGGCCAACGACTCCGTACCCGGCCTATCCGGGCAACCCTCGAACGCTCATCGAGGGTGAGTCGCCTCTTCAAGGAAGGACATACGGTCTAGGCCGGACTTGGGCTTCACGACCCGGAATTTGCTCGCGCGGCGGTGGCGGAGCGGAGGCCTTCGAGCAGTCGTTGCGCCTTCGCGCCGACCTCTTGCGCCGAGTTGCCGGCCGCATAGACGCTCGAGCCGAGGCCGAAGCCGCGCGCGCCGGCCGCCCAGTATTCGGCCATGTTGGCGGCGCCGATGCCGCCAACCGGCAAAATACGCGTGCCCTTGGGCAGCACCGCGAGCCATGCCTTGACCACCGCCGGCGATAACGCCTCGGCCGGGAATGCCTTCAGCGCATCGGCTCCGGCGGCGAGCGCGGCGAATGCCTCGGTCGGCGTCGCGACGCCCGGGATGCACGCAAGACCGGCAGCCTTCGCGCTCCGGATCACCGCCGGATCGCAGTGCGGCGAGACGATCAGGCGGCCGCCGGCGGCCTTCACCTCGGCCACCTCGGCGGCTGTGGTCACTGTGCCGGCGCCGATCAGCGCGCGGTCGGCGAAAGCGCGCGACAGCGTCGCGATCGACCGCAGTGGATCGGGTGAATTGAGCGGCACCTCGATCATCGTGAATCCGGCGGCGACCAGCACCGTGCCGATCGCCTCGGCTTCCGCGGGGGCGATGCCGCGCAGGATTGCAACCAGGGGGCAGCGCGCGAGTGCGGCTTCCAGATCGAGCATCACGGCATTCCTCGGGTCATGCTGGGCTTCAGTCATCCGGGTGGCAGCAACCCGGCCACCTGCGCGATCCGCAGATGCCCGGCGCAGACGCAATCGGTCGGCGCCGTCTCGGTCGAGATGCCGCACAGCTCGGCGGCGCGATCGTACCTGCGCACCAGCTCCTCGCTGCCGATCAGAACCGGGCGCTCACCCGGCCGCAACTGCACGGCTGCGAGTTCCCAGCCGATCATGAGGCCGGATAGATAGTCGGCGGCGTCGCTATCGGCGAGCCGGCCCATCAAGCCGAGCGTGCGCACCGAGAACAGCCGGTGCAGCCACTCGCCCGGCGCCGGCGATTGCCGGGCGGTGTCGATGCCGCGGGCGAACGCGTCGCCGAGTGACGTACCCTCCGACCCGGACCGCGCCGTCATCATCCGGCCGAGAATGGTGTGGTCGCGCAATGCGGCAAATACCTCGCCGGTCATGAAGGTCCTGAACGAGACGATCCTGCCATCCTTCACCTCGGCCCATTTCGAGTGGGTGCCCGGCAGAACGAAGCGGCCTTCCCGCCGCCCCATCAGCGCCAGCGCGCCCATGATCTGGCATTCCTCGCCACGCATGACGTCGGGGATCACGGTCTCGTCGACGGTGTCGATGCCGGCAACGATATCGACGGATCGCAGTCCGGCGACCGCGAGCGTCGACATCTGCGCGGCAAGCTCGTCGAGGCCGGCCGGACAACGGACATAGGGGACCTCGTGCCAGCCCTGGCGGCTGCCGACCATCCCGGACAGCACCGCCGGCAATGCGCCGTGCGTGGCCAGCCACTCGGCGCACAGGCCGAGCAGCACGTCGCCGAATTGTCCCTTCTCGACGCTCGCCATGCCCTGCGACGAGACGCGCTTGTCGAGGATGCGACCATCGGCGCCCAGCAGATAGATGCGCAGCGCCGTCGTGCCCCAATCGGCCGAGATCAGTGCTGCCTGCGTGTCATGCCGTCCGGACATTGCTAAGAGCCTATCTGGGGGATTTTCATGAGAGCTCTAAGCCACCGCCGCGAGCAGTCGCGAAAGGAACCCATCGACCGCCGTTCCGTCGATCCAGCGCATCACCGCGACCAGGTCGTGCTCGGGGTCGATCCAGATGATGTTGCCGCCGGCGCCCAGGGCAAACACGCTCGACGCGGGCGCGCTCCGGTACCGCGCGCCGCCGCGGTTGAGCCACCACAGGAAGCCGTAGGAAGGATTGGTCGGCGACGGCGACAGCATATCTGCAATCCAGCTCCTCGAAAGCAGTTGCCGACCCTGCCAGTTGCCGCCTCGCGCGACCAGCAGCCCCAGGCGGGCGTGATCACGCGCGCTGATGAACATGCCGCCGCCCCAATGCGCGCCGCCGGACACCGACTGCACACGCCGCCCGCCAATATCTATCCAGGAATTTTCGTAGCCATGCCACTGCCACTCCCGCGAAGCGCCGATCGGGTCCATGATCCGCTCGCGCAGCACCTCGGGCAGCGGCCGGCCGAAGCGCTGCAGCAGGCAGTACGACAGCAGGTTTACGCGCACGTCGTTGTACTCGTAGTAGGTTCCCGGCGCCCGCAACTCGCGCCGGTGTCCCTTGCGGCTGTTGTCGGCGTTGAGGCCGATCTGGCGGTTGTGGTCGACCTGATCGGACTTGCCCCAGATCTCGCCCTGCCATTCGCTCGATTGTTGCAGCAGGTGCCGCCAGGTGATCGGCGCATTGTGCGCACTTTGGAACCATGGCCCCGCGACCGTCGCGCCCACTGCCTGATCGATGTCCTCGATCAGGCCGTCGTCGACCGCCAATCCGGCCAGTATGGCGAGGTAGCTCTTGGCGATACTGAACGTCATATCGCAGCGCGAGGTGTCACCCCACTCGGCGACGATGCGTCCGCCGCTGAGCACCAGTCCCGCCGGCCCGCCGCGCGGCACCACCGGTCCGACGATATCGCTCCACGGGCCGATCTCGTTCCACTCGACGATGCCGACGTAGCGCCCGTCCGGATAATAGAAGCTGCGCGGCCATGGGCTCTCGTGCGCCTCGACGAAAGCCACTGCCTCGCGCAAGCGATCGGGCTTCACGCCGGCGGCGCCATCTGGGACCTTCTCCCACCGGGCACTGCCGCCAGCGGGCCAGTAAAGCTCTGTCGTGTGCACCTTTGCTTGCTCCCCTCGATCGCTTCGCGGCCACCCTTGGCGCCTGCCGTCAAACATGCTCCTTGGCGAGCATGCAATGGATGCCCTTGTTGCCGTTGACCGTCTGCGTCACCCGCAGGTCGGCCGCCAGCGAGCACAGGCTGTAGGCATCCTCCCGCGACAATCCAGCGCGTTCGCCGATCAGGCTGATCATGTCGCGCAGGGCGATCTCGACGCAGCGGTCGAGATCGGGATCGATTCCCATGGTGATGTGGTGCGTCGGCGTCTCGGCGCGCGGCGAGGCGAGCGACAGATCCTTGCGCACGATGAACTCGAAAGTGCCCTGCAGCGCCGTCTCGATCGCCGTGACGCACACCTCTCCGTCGCCTTGCGCGCCGTGCCCGTCGCCACACGAGAACAGGCCGCCGGCGACGAATACCGGCAGATAGAGCGTCGTCCCGGGAATCAACTCCTTGTTATCGAGATTGCCGCCGAATGCCCGCGGCACCAGCGACGTGACGCGTCCCCAGGCGGGCGGCGGCGCGGTTCCCATCACGCCGAAGAACGGCCGCAGCGCGAGCGTCTTGCCCCATGGCAAGCGGGCAAGGTTGGCCTCGATGTCGAGCGGAATGTGCAGCAGGCGAAACGTGTCGAAGTCGCTTTGCAGCGTCCCGGCGAGCGGCCTGATGAAGTTGTAGCCCCAATCCTGCCGCAGCCGGACGTCCTCGATGCGGACCTCGAGCACGTCGCCCGGCATGGCGCCTTCGACCGCGATCGGTCCGGTCAGGATGTGCCCCGGCAGCGTTCGCTCGGCATTGGCATGCACATCGGCGATCTCCGGCGGCGTCTTGAATCCGGCGGCCGGATCCGGGTGCATTTCCGGGCCGCCGGTGACGGTGTCGACCGTCACGCGCTCACCGCTGGCGATGGTGAGGACCGGTTTCAGGCTGGCATCGAGGAAGCCCCAATGGCAGGTGCGGCCGCTGGCCTTCAGATGATGATGTTGCGACATTTGGCGACCGTAACAGGCGCCATCGCAACTCGCCAGGACCGCTCGCGCCGGCGGGGCGGCTGCGTCATTGCCGCAAGCAGTCCTTTGCGATTTAGCCTCAAGTTGAATCGAATGTCGCACCGCACAAATCTCATTGTGCATCGCACTAGTTCATGTATCATCCTGCGTCGCACTATAGGAGGCGCGAATGAGCACCGCAGCATGGATGACGAAGTACGGTCGGCGTCGCGTCCGTTTTGAACCCCCGACGATCAGCGAGGCGCTTGCCGCCGCCGAAGGCCTCACGTCCGATCCGGTCGAGCAGATCGCTTTGGCGGCCGAGTTGATGCAGCTCCCCATCGAGCAGGTCAAGGTCGAGGCCGAGAAGCTCGCGGCGGCACAGCCGAGGCACGGCCGCGCTCCGATCAAGATGGTGCACGGCCGCGGCACCGCCGGCACCGTCGTGGTCGAGCGCAAGGCGCCGCGGCGGCTGGTTGGCGACGCAGCCGCCCGGGCCGGCATGCTGCGCCGCTCGAGCTGAGGGCCCTTCGATCCAACCGACCTTTCCGGCCGCGGCAAGATGCCGGCGGTACCCTTATTGGCCTGGGCGCCGCGACTTGCCCGAGGCCGCCGGTCGATTGCTGCTATAGCCTTTGACCGGCACGCCCTTCGTGGTGAAGCTCTGATAGCCGTGCTTCTTGCCGAGGCGCTTGCCTTCGCCGCCGCTCAAGCCGGTACCGGCCGGCTGCCAGGTCGGCACCAGATGGTGCCGGCCGGTGCCGATCAGGTCGGCGCGGCCCATGCGCCTTCAGCGCCTCGCGCAGCAGCGGCCAGTTCTCGGGATCGTGGTAGCGCAGGAACGCCTTGTGCAGGCGGCGCTGCCGCAGGCCCTTGACCGTCTCGACGCTCTCCGAGCCGCCGCGCCGCACGCCCTTCAGCGGGTTCTTGCCGGAGTGGTACATGGCGGTGGCGAGCGCCATCGGCGAGGGCAGGAAGGTCTGCACCTGGTCGGCGCGGTAGCTGGTTCTTCTTCAGCCAGAGCGCGAGGTTCATCATGTCCTCGTCGGTCGTGCCCGGATGCGCGGCGATGAAGTACGGGATGAGGATAGTACTTCTTGCCGGCCTCCTTCGCCGCCTCGTCGAACAGCTCCTTGAAGCGCTCGTAGGCGCCGATGCCGGGCTTCATCATCTTCGACGAGCGGCCCGCCCTCGGTGTGCTCGGGCGCGATCTTCAGGTAGCCGCCGACGTGGTGGGTGACGAGCTCCTTGACGTAGGCCGGGCTCTCGACCGCGAGGTCGTAGCGCACGCCCGAGGCGACCATGCACCTTCTTGATGCCCGGCACCTCGCGCGCCTTGCGGTAGAGGCCGATCAGCGCGTCGTGGCGAGGTGTTGAGGTTCGGGCAGATGCCCGGGATAGACGCAGGACAGCCGCCGGCAGCTGCGCTCGATCGTCGGGATCCTTGCAGGCCATGCGGTACATGTTGGCGGTCGGCCCGCCGATGTCGGAGATGATGCCGGTGAAGCCCGGCGTCTTGTCGCGGATGGTCTCGATCTCCCTCAGGACCGAGTCTTCCGAGCGGTTCTGGATGATGCGGCCTTCGTGCTCGGTGATCGAGCAGAACGTGCAGCCGCCGAAGCAGCCGCGCATGATCGTGACCGAGAAGCGGATCATCTCCCAGGCCGGGAATCTTCGCGTCGCCGTAGGACGGATGCGGCGCGCGCGCGTAGGGCAGTTCGTAGACGCGCGTCCATCTCCGGCGTCGTGAGCGGGATCGGCGGCGGCGTCAGCCACAGCTCGCGGTCGCCGTGGCGCTGCACCAGCGCGCGCGCATTGCCGGGATTGCTCTCGCGATGCAGCACGCGCGAGGCGCGCGCATAGGCTTCGGCGATCGGCCTCGCACCTGCTCGAACGACGGCAGCCGGACGACGGTTCGCGCGTCGCGCAGCATGCGGCGCGCCTTCGTCGGCGCTGTCGATGTCGTCGGCGTGCAGCTCGGTCCAGCCCTCCGGCACGCCGCGCTTCATCACCGCCGACGCCGCGGACGTCGTCGATCTCGGCCGCGGCTCGTCGCCGTCGGCGAGGCGATGCGCGACCTCGACGATCGCGCGCTCGGCGTTGCCGTAGAGCAGGATGTCGGCCTTGGCATCGACCAGGACCGAGCGGCGCACCTTGTCCGACCAGTAGTCGTAGTGCGCGATGCGCCGCAGCGAGCTCTCGATGCCGCCGAGCACGATCGGCACGTCGCGGATAGGCCTCGCGGCAGCGCTGCGCGTAGACGATGACGCGAGCGATCGGGCCGCTTGCCGCCCTCGCCGCCCGGCGTGTAGCTGTCGTTGTGGCGCAGGCGGCGGTCGGCGGTGTAGCGGTTGACCATCGAATCCATGTTGCCGCCGGTGACGCCGAAGAACAGGTTCGGCTCGCCCAGCGCCTTGAACGGCTCGGCGCTCTGCCAGTCGGGCTGCGCGATGATGCCGACGCGAAAGCCCTGCGCCTCCAGCAGGCGGCCGATGATCGCCATGCCGAAGCTCGGATGATCGACATAGGCGTCGCCGGTGACGATGATGATGTCGCAGGCGTCCCAGCCGAGCGCGTCCATCTCGGCGCGCGACATCGGCAGGAACGGGGCGGCGCCGAACCGCTGCGCCCAGTATTTTCGGTACGAGAACAGCGGCTTCGCGGGCGGTTGCGGCGGCGCGCCGACAACAGCGGGCGCAGCGCCCGTGGAGGCGGCAGTAGCAGATGACATGGCTCGGGCCTGGAATTTGACGGGCGCTCGTGCGCCCTGGTTGCGCAATCTCTACCAGGGAAGACGGGATTTCTCAATCGCGTCGGAGGTCGCCTGAAGGCGACTGAGCTTCCTTCTGGTCATGGCCGCACGGGCGGCCATCTCGCCGGATGACATGCGGCTGCGCAGCGGAGGCGGCGCTCGATCAGTAGAGCGCGCCGCGCGCCGCCACCGGCCACACCACCTCGACCCGGGCATCGGCGGTGCCGATCCCGCGCACGCCGACATACCAGTCGTGCAGGTTGACGGTCGGGTCGCAGTGGCCGGGGATCAGCAGGATCTTGTCGCCGAGCCTGGGCCGCTCATTGCACAGCGTCACGTCGAGCACACCGTGCTCGTCCGACGGACGACTGTACACGGCGCCGGGCAATCCGGGCACGTCCGGCATGCCGGAATCGAATGCCAGCGCCTTGAGGCCGGCATCGACCACGGCGCGCTCCGGCACCGGCGTGCTCATCACCGTGGCGTAGACGAACAGGGCATGGTCGAAGGTGTCGAAGCGGCTGCCGTCGGCCTTCTTGTTGCGCGCGTAGTCGGCGTCCATGAAGCAGTACGACCCCGCCTGCAGCTCGTTGTAGACACCGCTCGCCGCCTCGATCTCGAACGTGCCGGTGCCGGCGCCGGCGACGACCTCGCACGCGAGGCCGGCCTCGGCCAGCTGCGCGACGGTCGCCCGCGTCACGGCGATGGCGCCGCCGATCGCCTGGCGCCGCTCCTCGATGGAGCGCAAATGCTGCGCGCTGCCGTAATAGGCCTGTACCCCGGCGAATTCGAGGTTCGGCGCATGGACGACCGCCTGCGCCAGCGCGACGGCCGGCGCACCGGGAGCGACGCCGCAGCGCTTTCCTCCGACGTCGATCTCGACCAGGACTCGAATGATCGCGCCGGCGCGCAGCGCCGCCGCACCGAGATCGGCGATCGCGCTCTCATTGTCGACCGCAACCGTCACCCGCGCCTGCCGCGCCAGCGCCGCCAGCCGGTCGAGCTTGCGGGCGCCGACGATCTCATTCGAGACGAGCACGTCCGGTACGCCGCCGAGCACCATCGCCTCGGCTTCCGAAACCTTCTGGCAGCACAGGCCGACCGCGCCCAGCGCCATCTGCTTGAGGCCGATCACCGGCGATTTGTGGGTCTTGGCATGCGGGCGAAGGCGCACGCCGGCCTTGGCGACCGCATCGGCCATGCGGACGAGATTGCGCTCGAAGGCATCGAGATCGATCACCAGCGCCGGCGTGTCGATCTGCGACATCGGCATGCCCGGCCCGGCGGGGGAAGCTGCGGCATGAAGCATCTCCTGAAGGGTGTGCGACCATCGCAGCTTCCGGCACGCGCGGCAACGCGCGCGTCGGGTGAATGATGAACGCAGCACAACGGTTGGCTCAGATTGCGTTCACAGCGCAAGGCGCATGTTGCAGGCACAAACGAAGCAAACCGCCTCCAACACAAGGATCACCGCCATGAACCGCACCATCATCACCTCTGTCGCCATTCTCGCCGCGATGACCTCCGCCGTTTTCGCCGACACCATCGACCGGCGCCAGGCCAACCAGGCCGAGCGCATCCGCCAGGAGCGCCGCGACGGCGACCTGACCCTGCGCGAAACCGCCGCCCTGCGCGCCGAGCAGGCCCGGATCGCCGAGATGGAGCGGCGCGCGAAGGCCGATGGCGTCGTCACCCGTCGCGAGGCGCGCACCCTCGATCGCGCCCAGGATGCAGCGGGCCGCCACATCGCGCAGGAGTTGAACGACAGCCAGAAGTCCTGGTTCCGCAAGTGGTTCTGAAGCTAGTGGGTGGATTATGAGCCGACGAGGGACCGCGATGTGGCGGTCCCTCGTTCGTTTCGCCCTTCGCCGACGCGCTTATGCCGCCCTTATGCTTTCGATCGCGGCTCCGCATCGAAACCCTATGCGGAAGGGCCTATCTGCTTACCCATGCCGACGCCGCCAGGCGTTGCCGCCATGGAGCAGAACATGACCGCCATCGGTGCATTTTCCGACGCCCGCCAGCGTCCGGAGCGCCGCGCCGCCGAATCGACAGGCCGGCGACAGATCATCCACGAGATCGTCTTCTTCGCAACCGCGTTGGTATTCATCGGTGCGATGATAACGCTGCGCGTATTGCTGACCGTCCCTGGACTCACATCAAATTGATTGAGGTGCCCCGGCACCGGCGGCGTCGCGTTCAGCCACCGGTGATCCGGTCCCAGGACAAGCCGAATCGGGCGAGATACTTCTTCAGCCGGTCGGCGTCGTTGCTCGACGTCTTCGACTGGCGCGACACGGCGAACAGGCGGCGACCGGCGTCGCTCAGCGATCGCGCCTCGCAACATATGCCGATGACCCCTGCCAACTGGTACCGGTCGAACAGGTCGATCTCCTCGATCTGCGCGGCGGGCACCACGCGCCGCAGCACGTCCTCCCCAGGGTCGCGACCGGCGGCCGCCCACCGGCTGCGCAGGCGCTCGATCTCCTCGTCGACGGTCGCAACGGTGATGCGGCCAGATGGCGCCAGCGTCGCCATGCGCGTGACCGACGCGCCGAGCTCGCGGAAATTGGCCGTCCACCGCGCTTCGCCGGCGGTCGCGAACCGCAGGTAGGCTCGCGCGCCTCCTTGTTGAAGGAGACGGTATCGCCGGTGGCGCGCGCATGCCGTGCCAGCTCGAAGTCGAGGTTCGGCGCGATATCCTCCCGGCGCTCCGCCAGTCCCGGCAGCCGGAATGTCCACAGGTTGAGGCGCGCCAGCAGATCCTCGCGGAACCGGCCCTCGCGCACCGAGGCCTCGAGGTCGCGGTTGGTGCCGGCGATCAGCTGGAAATCGCTTTGCGCCTCCTTGTCGGCGCCGACGGGCAGGAACCGCTTCTCCTCGATCGCGCGCAGGATCATCGCCTGCTCGTCGAGACCAAGCTCGCCGATCTCGTCGAGGAACAGCATGCCGCCGTTGGCAGCGCGCAGCAGGCCGGCACGGTCGCCGGTTGCCCCGGTGAACGCGCCTTTGACATGCCCGAACAGCGCCGACATCGCTGCGTCGCCGCGCAGGGTCGCGCAGTTCACCTCGACGAACGCGCCGCCGATCTGATGGCGGGCGTGCTTCAGATCGTAGATGCGCCGCGCGAGCTGCGACTTGCCGGCGCCGGTCGGCCCGGTCAGCAGCATCGGCGCTTTCGCCCGCATCGCCACCTGCTCGATGCGGTCGATCATGCGATTGAAGGCGGCGTTGCGCGTCTCGATGCCCGACTTCAGGAACGAGGCCGCCTCCTTGTGCTCGGTGCGAAAGCGCGTCGCGATCTGGTCGTAGCGCGACAGGTCGAGGTCGATCACGCCCCAGCCGCCCGGCGCGCCGTCCTTCCAGCGCCGGGGTGGCGTCAGCTGCAGCAGGCGACCGGGAATCACCCGCGCCTCGGTCAGCAGGAACCAGCAGATCTGCCCGACGTGGGTGCCGGTGGTGATATGGACGAGGTAGTCCTCGGCGTCGGGATCGAAGGGGTAGCCGCGGGCAAAATCGTGCAAGCCGCCGTACACTTCCTCGAAATCCCAGGGATCCTTGAACTCGATCTGGTGCCGCCGCACCTTGGTCTCGGGCGACACCTGAGCGATGTCCTTCTCGACCTGCACGGCAAGCGCGGTGTGGGCACGCGCATGCAGCAGCTCGAGGCGATTGATCAGCAGATCCTCGTGCTGACACAGGCTGACGGTCGGCCGCCATCGCTGCCAGCGGTCGGGGTTCTTGCCCTGATCGAGGGTGGAGCCGAGGAATCCGATCGCGACCTTGCGGTTTCATATCTTTATCTTATCATATAAATTAGTCTATGCATTGATAATATGTTCCACCACATTGGACGTTGCCTGGGTGCAGTGAAATCAATTTTTACTATTATTTTCAGACACTTCCCTTGCTTTTGCCTTTGTGATCTCGGCACTGGCACGCTCGCTGCAACATCGGTCTCGTTACCTAACCGAGGACCCGTGTCATGGCGAACAAGTCGCTGTTCCAATCCTACGTCGGCAAGCTGCTGCCGCGCGCATCCGCGAAGAACCGCGAGGGCGCGCCCGCCCATGCGCTCGAGCCACGCCACAAGCTGGCGCAGCTCGCGGCAACGGGAACGCTGTCGCAGACGTTCTACGCCAATGGCCAGGCCCAGCTCGACGACATCATGGAGCTGGTCGCCAGGATCGAGCCGGCGTTCGTCGCCAAGGCAGCGATCCATGCGCGTGACCGCGGGCATATGAAGGACATGCCGGCGCTGTTGCTGGCGGCTCTGTCGACGCTCGATCCGCAGTTGTTCGCGCGCACCTTTCCGCGCGTGGTCGACAACGGCCGCATGCTGCGCACGTTCGTGCAGATCATGCGGTCGGGAGCGGTCGGGCGCAAATCGCTCGGCTCGCGGCCGAAGGCGATGGTCGAGGCGTGGCTCGCCTCGGCGTCGGACCGCGCCCTCCTGCGGGCGGCGGTCGGACAGTCGCCGTCGCTCGCCGACGTGATCCGCATGGTGCACCCGAAGCCGGCCACGGCCGAGCGCCGGGCGCTCTATGCCTGGCTGATCGGCAAGCCCTACGACGTCGCGTTGCTGCCTGCGGCGGCGCGTGCGTTCGAGGACTTCAAGCGCGATGCGGCGAAGCCGGTGCCGGACGTTCCGTTCCAGATGCTGACCGCACTGGAGCTGACGCCCCAGCACTGGGCGGCGATCGCCCGCACCGCCGGCTGGCAGATGCTGCGCATGAACCTCAACACGCTCGATCGCCAGTGCGTGTTCGCGCTTCCCGGCATGGCCGAGATGGTGGCGGCGCGGCTGCGTGACCCTGCGGAGATCGCGAAGTCGCGCGTCCTGCCCTACCAGCTGATGGCAGCCTACACGGCGGCCGGACCGGACGTGCCGGACATGGTGCGGGAGGCGCTGCAGGACGCCATGGAGATCGCGATCGCCAACGTTCCGGCGGTGGCGGGCAACGTGGTGGTCTGCCCCGACGTGTCGGGCTCGATGAAGTCGCCGGCGACCGGCTACCGCAAGGGTGCCACGTCGAAGGTCCGCTGCATCGATGTCGCGGCGCTGATGGCGGCGGCGGTGCTGCGGGCGAACCGCACGGCACGCGTGCTGCCGTTCGAGGGCGACGTGGTCCAGGTTGCGTTGAACCCGCGCGACTCGGTGTTGACGAACGCGGAGAAGCTGGCGGCGATCGGTGGTGGCGGAACCAACTGCTCGGCGCCGCTTGCCAGGCTCAACGCCGAGCGGGCCAAGGTCGACCTCGTCCTGTTCGTCTCGGACAACCAGTCCTGGATGGACGCGCGGGCGGCCGACCGCACCGGGCTGATGACGGAGTGGACCAAGCTCAAGGCGCGCAATCCGCGTGCCCAGCTCGTCTGCATCGACATCCAGCCGTACGGCACGACGCAGGCGGTGGAGCGCGAGGACATCCTGAACGTCGGAGGCTTCTCCGATGCCGTGTTCGAGGTGGTCGCCGCCTTCGCCGAGGGCAAGGCCGGTCCGGCCCATTGGCTGGCTGAGATCGAGAAGATCGAAGTGTGAGCCCGCGCGCGGCGGCTGGCCCGGCCAAGGACGGTCGCCGCGCGCAACTGGAAAGGCCGGGGGGAATGCTTGCCTGGGACTACATGGCTATCACCCGTAGAGGTCTCGGGCGTAAGGTCTCGTCCCCCCGGCTGGTTGAATGTTCGGACCTGGCGAATGCCTGCAGGGACTACATTGTCCAAAATGTAACGGTCTCGCAAACTCACTCGTCGCCAGGACCCCGAAGCACGAAGCAACGTGACGAATGCTGATGGAACTACACCGGGTCGCGGGTTCAAATCCCGCCGGGGCCGCGCAAGCGGCGCCGTAGCTCAGTCGATAGAGCAGGAGCTCGAAAGGGCTTGTTTCATCGCCCCTCGTCGTCACACTTCGACCGGAAATTACTGTTGAATGAGCAATCACACGACGATCATCCCGGCGAATGCCGGCGGGACTACATGGTAAGGGCGCAAGCCCGAGAGGGTTCGAGGCCCTCCATCCAGTTGCCGGTCCGCCGGCAGCCGGACGATGTCTCGCCAATACTTGTCGCCGGGACCGGAGCGAGCATTTGTGATCGGAGCCGCGATCCATTTTTGGGCTTGGGCTCTATGGTGACGCGAAAGTCCGAAGCATCTGCCAGCTCGGAAGTGAACTGGCAAACCGCCGGAGATCCGTATCCCCGCCATTGAGTGGAATGGCTGACATCGCTATCGTGTGCCACATGCAGCACATCACGTTTCACGAAGTTGACGCTTCCCGTTGGGATGATCTTGAGCGCTTGTTCGAGAGTCGCGGTGGACCAAAATCCTGCTGGTGCATGGTCTGGAGAGCCGGGGCAAAAACCGCGAAGGGTCCAGACAGGAAAGCGGCGATGAAACGATACGTTTGCGAAGGCGTCCCAATCGGGTTGCTGGGCTACTCCAGCGGGGAGCCTGTTGCTTGGTGCTCCATCGCTCCGAGAACAACTTACCGTGACCTTGGTGGTCAAACCAACGTCAGCGAACTTCCTGAAGAAGTATGGTCGTTGGCCTGCTTTTTCATTCGACGCGAGTTGCGCGGCAAAGGCTTGACGAAACGGATTATCGAGGCTGCGGTGCAGCACGCCGAGAAGCGCGGAGCAAAAGTCGTCGAAGCATATCCCGTTGAACCAGGATCACCGAGCTACCGATTCATGGGATACTTGTCGACATTTTCAGCAGCAGGGTTTCATGAAGTCGGCCGAGCGGGAACACGCCGGCGTGTCATGCGGCGCGAGTTGCGCAAATAAATTCGTCCCCCTTGGCGCGGCACGTTGGAAAGCCCAAGCCATATCGAGAACTTAACACGACGGGAGTCGCCGTGGGAACGCGTTTCACGTCACTCAAGACAGTAGAAGGTGGCCAAGCACACCCTGCGATCAGGTGTAGCGCAGGATCGCGGGCCCTTGCAGATTGGGCGACTGTAGCGCTTGTTCGGCCGTGACATCATAGCGCCACGGCGAAGCAATATTGCCCATCTTCGTCGACCGCGGCGCGCGAGCGGCACCGTAGCTCAGCAGGTTAGAGCAGGTGCTCCGGGCCAAAGCTTCGGCCGAGGCCTTGGGCAGGCGTTTCACCCCCCCTCGTCGTCACGCGCAGCGTTGCCTTGCTGCCCATCGTCCACGGCCCAGCGCAAACAGTAGGACGAGATCGGCCGTGCCATCGGCCGGCTTACGGTCTACGCTGAAGGCGCAAGGCAGGCTCGACGCACCGAAGCGTTCATTCGCATGGTGCTCGACCGCCATTTCTTAGTCGCGACTTTGACAATCCGGGCACCGACCACATGCTGACCATCGACGGCGGCCAGGGCGAAGGCGGCGGACAGATCCTGCGCACCGCGCTGTCGCTGGCGATGGTGACCGGCACCCCGTTCCGCATCGACCGCATCCGCGCCGGGCGCGCCAAGCCCGGATTGCTGCGCCAGCATCTCACTTGCGTGCACGCGGCAAAGGAGATCGCCCACGCCAAGGTTCTCGGCGACAGCCTCGGCTCGACCTCGCTGGTGTTCGAGCCGCACGCGATCAAGGGCGGCTCGTTCGACTTCGCGATCGGCTCGGCCGGCTCGACCGCGCTCGTATTGCAAACCGTGCTGCCGGCGCTGCTGCTCGCGGACGCGCCGTCGCGCGTCACGCTGTCGGGCGGCACGCATGTGCCGGCGGCGCCGACCTTCGAATATCTCAGCGAGGTGTTCCTGCCGCTGCTGGCGCGCATGGGCGTTCACGCCGAGATCAAGTTGCAGCGGCCGGGCTTCTATCCGGCCGGCGGCGGCAGGGTACACGCGCGCATCGAGCCGGCGAAGAAGATCCTGCCGCTCGAGCTCAGCGACGGCGGCGAGATCACGCTGCGCCGGATCAGAGCGAGCGTCGCCAACCTTCCGTTCGAGATCGCCGAGCGCGAGAGCGCAAACGCCGTGCGCCTGCTGTCCTGGCCGCCGGAGACGGCCGAGCCTCGGTCGATGGAGGGCGACGGGCCGGGCAACCTGCTCGCAGTCACGGTCGGCTCCGAGCACGTCACCGAGATGTTCACCGGCTTCGGCGCACGCGGCGTCTCGGCCGAAGCGCTGGTCGAGACGACGGTGCGCGAGGTGCGCGACTATCTCGTCGCCAAGGCGCCGGTCGGCCCCCACCTCGCCGATCAACTGTTGCTGCCGATGGCGATGGCCGGTGGCGGCACGTTCGTCACCTGCGCGCCCTCCGCGCACACACGCACCAGCATCGCGGTGATCGAGAAATTCCTGCCGGTCGAGATCGCGGCCGAGCCGATCGACGAGCCGCGCTGGCGCATCACGATCAGCTCTTGACGGCTCGGATCCTACCCGGTCGCTTCTCCTGCTCGGCGACGACCGCGAACTCGGCGGCCAGGAAGTCGATCAGATTGCGCACCGATGGCAACAGGCCGCGCCGCGACGGAAACACCGCGTGGATGATGCCGGCGCGCGGACGCCATGCCGGCAGCACGTCGACCAGCGTGCCGGACGCCAGATCGCCCGCGACCAGCATCGTCGGCAACTGCACCACGCCGACGCCGCGAAGGGCAGCGAGCCGCATCTGGATCAGATCGTCGGTGACAAGCCGCGGCCGATGCGCGACCTGGGCCGTCGCGCCATCCGGTCCATCGAGGCACCAGAGCCGCTCGCGCGTCGCCGGCCCGAAGTCGAGGCTCGCGATCGCGGCGAGATCGGCCGGCGCCAGCGGGCTCGGCAACTGCTTCAGCAATTGCGGGCTCGCCACCAGCCGCTGCGTGCTCGGCGCCAGCACCTTCATGACAAGATCGCTTTCCTCCAGCGGTGGAACGCGCACGCGAATCGCCAGATCGAAGCCTTCCGCCACCACGTCGACACGGCGGCTGGTGCTCTCGACGTGCACCTCGACCCGCGGATTGGCGGTCATGAACCGGGCGATCATGTCGCCGACCTGGTAGCATAGCAGCGCCGGCGAGCAGCTCATTCGGACGATGCCCTGCGGCTCCGAGCGGGAGCGCTCGATCGCCTCCTGCGCGGCGTTGGCCTCGACCAGCATCGCCACGCAATGGCGGTAATACTCCTGGCCGATCTCGGTCACCGAGAAGCGCCGCGTCGAGCGCTGGATGAGGCGCACGCCCAACCGCTCCTCGAGAAGGATGATGCGGCGGCTCAGCCGCGACTTCGGCAGCCCGAGCGCTCGGGCGGCGGGCGCGAAGCCACCGTTATCGACGACCTGGACGAAGAAATAGAGGTCATTGAGATCCTGCATGCCGCATCGTCCACCACATAGGACGATGAGGTCAACTATTGCCGACTGGCGAAGGCAGCGTTCCAACCGCACATATGCCGCCAGAACGAGCCCCATCACGGGCTCGCAACGGAGATGTCACATGAGAAGGATTCTCGGCGTCTATAGTGCCCCCGCTCAGCATTGGGTCGGCGACGGCTTCCCGGTTCGGGCGATGATCTCGCCCGGCAGCCACGGCCAGCAGCTGAGCCCGTTCATCATGCTCGACTATGCCGGACCGGCCGAGTTCGCGCCGGCCGAGCGCCCGCGCGGCGTCGGCGAGCATCCCCATCGCGGCTTCGAGACCGTCACCATCGTCTACCAGGGCGAGGTCGAGCATCGCGACTCGACCGGGAACGGCGGCGTCATCGGTCCCGGCGACGTGCAATGGATGACCGCGGCCTCCGGCATCCTGCACCAGGAATTCCATTCGCGCGAATTCACCCGCAAGGGCGGTACGCTCGAGATGGTGCAGCTTTGGGTCAACCTGCCGGCTGCCGACAAGCAGGCGAAGCCGGGCTACCAGGCGCTTACCAAGGCGGCGATCCCGGAGGTCGATCTGGCCGACGGCGCCGGCAAGCTGCGGGTCATCGCCGGCGACTATCGCGGCCACAAGGGCCCGGCCCGGACCTTCACCCCGGTCGAGGTCTGGGACGTGCGCATGGGGCGCGACAAGCACGTCGCGCTGCAACTGCCGGAGGGACATACGGTGTCGATCGCGGTCCTGCACGGCACCGTGCTGGTCAATGACGCCCAGGTGGCACGCGGCGGCCAGCTTGTCGTCCTCGACCGCACCGGCGGCGATGTGAGCCTCGAGGCCAACAACGAGGCGAAGCTGCTCGTGCTCGCGGGTGCGCCGATCGACGAGCCGGTGGTGGCGCATGGCCCGTTCGTCATGAACACCCCGGCCGAGATCCGGCAGGCGATCCTCGACTACCAGGGCGGCCGGTTCGGCAGCATGCACTGACCGCGTGCGGTCCCGATGGCTCGCCATCGGGACCGCATCGCCCTCTTCACCCCCGCGCCGGGCAACGTGTCCGGCGCTCGCCGGGCCATGCCGGCCAGCACCGGGCCGGCAGCCACAGTAAGTTTCCAGCAACCAGGGAAGATCCGTGTCATGACCAAAGTTCTCGTGCTCTACTATTCGAGCTACGGCCACATCGAGCGCATGGCGGCAGCAGTGGCCGAAGGCGTCCGCGAAGGCGGCGCCGAGGCGATCATCAAGCGCGTGCCGGAGACGGTGCCGGAAGACGTCGCCAGGAAATCCGGCTTCAAGCTCGACCAGCCGGCAGCGGTCGCCACCGTGGCCGAGCTCGCCGACTATGACGCCATCATCATCGGCGTGCCGACCCGCTTCGGCAACATGCCCGGCCAGATGAAGAGCTTCCTCGACCAGACCGGTGGCCTGTGGATGCAGGGCAAGCTGATCGGCAAGGCCGGCAGCGTGTTCACTTCGTCGGCGACCCAGCATGGCGGCCAGGAGAGCACGATCCTGTCGACCCACACCGTGCTGCTGCATCACGGCATGGTCATCGTCGGCCTGCCGTATGCGTTCCAGGGCCAGATGGGGGTCAAGGAGGTGACCGGCGGCTCGCCCTACGGTGCTTCGACGATCGCCGATGGCGACGGCTCGCGCCAGCCTTCAGAGAATGAGCTCGCGGGCGCCCGCTTCCAGGGCCGCCACGTGGCGACGATCGCGGCCAGGCTCGCGGCGGCGTAGACACTTCGGACCCGGACGCGAGCCGAGCGTCCGGGCTCCGGTGCCGTTGCCGTCCGCCGCTTCCCGGCGCGTGATGCGACGCCGGATCAGCTCGCCGACAGGATCTGGTTGCGCACGATCGGGTAGATCTGGCTTTCCCAACGCTTGCCGCTGAACACGCCGTAGTGGCCGACGCCGGCCTGCATGTGGTGCCGCTTCATGAACGGCTTCAGGTTGCGGCATAGCTCGTGCGCCGCCGACGTCTGACCCAGGGCGCAGATGTCGTCGCGCTCGCCCTCGACCGTCAGCAGCACCGTCCGCCGGATCGCGCCGCAGTCGATCTTGCGGCCCTGGTAGGTCAGCTTGCCGGTGGCGAGCCGCGCTTCCTGGAAGATCCATTCGACGGTCTCGAGATAGAACTCGGCAGGCAGGTCGAGCACGGCGAAATACTCGTCGTAGAACATCTTGATCGCCATCGCCTTCTCGATCTCGCCGTCGACGATGTGCTCGTAGAGATCGCTGTGCGCCTTGATGTGGCGCTGCAGGTTCATCGACATGAACGCGGTGAGCTGGACGAACCCGGGGTAGACCCGGCGCCCGGCGCCCGGGTAGCGGCTCGGCACGCGCGCGATCAGGTTGCTGCGGAACCAGTCGATCGGCTTGCCGGTGGCGAGCTTGTTGACCTCGGTCGGGTTGATGCGGGTGTCGACCGGGCCGGCCATCAGGGTCATGCTGCGCGGCACGCAGGCGTTGCGATCCTCCGCCATCACCGCGACCGCGGCCAGCGTCTGCACGCAGGGCTGGCAGACCGCGACGATATGTGCGTCCGGACCGATCGCCTCGATGAACCGGATCAGGTGAGTGATATAGTCGTCGAAACCGAGCGGACCGTGCGTCGCGCTGATGTCGCGCGCGTTGTGCCAGTCGGTGACGTAGACGTCGTGATCGGTCAGCAGGGTGCTGATCGTATTGCGCAGCAGCGTCGCGAAATGACCGGACAGCGGCGCCACGACCAGCACCGGCGGCTGCGGTGTCTCGGTGTCCTTCTTGAAGTGCAGCAGGGATCCGAACGGCAGCTTGAGCACCACCTGCTCCTTGACGCTCACCTCGCGGTTGCCCGACTTGACCTGGCCGATCCTGAAATCCGGGCGCACGTGGGTAAGCCCGGCGCGCTCGATAAGCTCGTAGGTGGCGGCGACATGCCGCGCCGCGAGCCACCCCTTCTCCGGCTTGCGAAGTCCAAGGTTCGCGAGCGCCATGCTGGCCATTTGCCGCACCGGGCTGATGAAATCGGCTTGCGCATCGTAGGCGAGGTACAGCATCGCGGCGATCACGGCTCCTTTGCACGTCGGTCAGCCGGGCTATTTGCCAAAAAGACAGGAACTTCGCCGACCGCTCAATTCCCATATTGCACCGCAGCATATTGCACTGCAAATTGCTTTCTTGCTGAACTGTTTAATTTGGTGCGCATAGTTAGATCGTCGCATCCCGTGGTGCGTGGCGAAGGAACCGGCCTCATGACCAGAACGACCCTAACCATCTCGAGCAGGAACTATTCGTCGTGGTCACTGCGCGGCTGGCTGTTGTGCAACATGGCAGGCATCGACTTCGACGAGGTGGTGCTGTCGACGGACGATCCGGCGACGCGGGCGGAGCTGCTGCACCTGTCGCCGTCGTTCCTGGTGCCGTGCCTGACCCACGAGGGGATCAAGATCTGGGATACCCTGGCGATCGCCGAATACCTGGCCGAGATCGCGCCCGAGGCCGGGCTGCTGCCCAAGGATCGCGCCGAGCGTTCCCGTTGCCGCTCGGTCAGCGGCGAGATGCACCAGGGCTTCTTCAACATGCGCTCGGCGCTGCCGATGAACATCAAGGGCCACTATCCCGGCTTCAAGGTCTGGACCGGCGTGCAGGCCGATATCTCGCGCGTCACGCAGATCTGGCGCGAGTGCCTGGCGCAATCGGGCGGCCCCTACCTGTTCGGCCAGCTGACCATGGCCGATGCGATGTACGCACCGGTCTGCACCAGGTTCCAGACCTATGGCGTGGCCCTCGACCCGGCTTCGCAGGGGTATTGCCGGGCGATTCTGGAATGGCCGGCGATGGTCAAATGGATGGAAGCCGCGCGCGCCGAGCCGGACGAGCTCGAGGAGCTCGACGCCGAATTCTGAGCGAGCGGCGCTCCCGATCACGCGGCCGGGCGGCTGATCCGGCCGTTACGGTAGAATTCGCGCCTCGCGATATTGCTTGAGCTGACCGAAAAGCATCTCGCGCGTGTCGCGCATCTCATGGAAACCGGCCAGCCTCAGCTTCGTGTTGCTCGAGATCACGTCGTAGCCCTGGCGGAAGACGAAGTCGGCGAAGCTCCACAGCGCCACATCCTCGAGCGGTCGCGGCGCGAGCCGGTGCCGCGCGACGATGCGGTCCCATACGGTGCCCTTGTCCTGCATCCATTGGGCTAGCACCAGCGGTCTGACGCATCCGGTCTTCATGCCGAAGCGCTCGGCGACCAGCGGCCACATCCGCTCCCAGCGGAACACGTCGCCGTTGGTGACGTTGAAGGCCTCGTTGCTGCAGGTCGGCGACGTCGCCATGAAGGTCATGGCGCGCGACAGCAGCTTGGCATCGGTCAGCTCGGTGAGGGCGCGGTAGTGCTCCGGCCGGCCAGGAAAATCGAGCGCCAGCCCCAGCTCCCGGCAGATCGCCGCGTAGGCGCCGATGATGGACACCAGGTTGCGCGCTCGCTCCGGCGCGAAATCACACACCACGTTCGGGCGCGACGCCGACCAGCTCCAGCGCTGCCCATGCTGGCGCGCCCGCAGCAGGTCCTCCTGGTCATAGTAGAAATTGGGCGGCATGTGGCGAGGGTCGTCTTCGAGCGCCGGCGTCGGGAACGGCCCGAGGTGCACGCCGTACCACTTCGCCCCCTCGACCAGATGGACGTGGCGCAGAGCGGGACAGTTTGCTTCGGCCGCATCGAGCACGTTCGCCAGCATGGCGACGTTCTCCTCGACGCTTTCGACGCCGCCTTCGCCATGACGGGCGCGGGCGGCGTAGAAGACGTGCGTGATATCCCGCTCCGGCGCCAGCGCCTTGCGCATCGCGTCGCCATCGAGCAGGTCGACCGAGAGGTAGCGTGCGCCGTCCGGATTGGCCGGCGGTGTGCGGCACAGGCCGACGACGTTCCAGCCCTGGGCCAGGAGATGCTGAACGAGGCGCCTCGCGACCGCACCGGTGGCGCCTGCGATCAGCGCCGTATTGCGCCCGTCCGTCATCGCGCACTCCGGCGGCAGTGCCCGGTGCCGCTGGCGGCCATCCTGTGCGACATGCCGGTTCTCGCCTCCCTCACCGGATTTATTCGACCACCCGCTCTGTTGCCGATCATGTTAGAGCCCCTCGGAGCGCCGGCAAGGCGTCCGCGACGCTGGCCTCGCATGCGCGCCGGGCGGCGGCACCACCACCCCCGATCGGGCGCTATGCCGCGCCGTGGCGGCGCAATAGTCCGGGCAGGCGCGTGCGCACGTCCGGCATCGCCATCTCGCGCGGCGCCAGCACGCGGGTTGCGAGAAATCGACCGGTGAGCTCGAGACCGGCGAGGACCGCTTCGAGCGTCACTTCGGCCGGGCGCTCGGTGGTGAGGAACGCCGGCAGCGGCAGCAGCCGGTCGCGATAGGGCTCGCCGGCGCTGCGCGACACCGCGCGGCCGCTCTTCGGCGACACGTAGGCGAGATCGAACTTCGCGCCGGTCGCCGCGCAACTGGTAAGGTCGAGGCCGAACCCCAGCTCACCCAGCAGCGCCACCTCCCAGCGCACATAGAGCGCCGGCCAGACTGTTGCGTCGTCGAGGAAGCCGAGCACGAACAGGGTGATCTCGTAGAGATTGGGGTGCGGATCGCGCTCCGGCACCAGCCGGCTCAGGGCGGCGATCGAGCTCAGGCCCGCGAGCGCCAGCGGCTCCTGCATGGCTTCCGCCGCATAGCCGCGACGTAGCTCCAGTGTCGCGTGGCCGAGCTGGTCGGCGAGCCGCGCCTTCCAGGTTGCATCGACATGATTGCCGACCTGCAGCGCCGGCCGCAGGCGCCGCGAACGCCCGCCGTGCACCAGGGTGTTGTGGCGGCCATGCCGCCGGGTCAGCAGCTCCACCACGGCCGCCGTCTCGCCGTGCGGTCGCACCGACAGGATGATCGCCTCGTCCGTCCATTCCATGCCGGCGACTATAGCCTGCTTCGGTCAGGCATCGATCGCCTTGCTGCCGGCCGGTCGCGGCAGCACCGGGATGACCTTCGGCTCGGGCACCTTCAACGCCGGAGGCAGCGCATTGGACGGGACCTGCTCGATGACGCATGGCGCGCCCCGTGCCTCGCAAATCACGCCCGACGACGTCGCCGGCCGGCACGTCAACGACTTGGTGAAGGCTAGCCGCCAGTTCGTGAACCTCTCGCCGTTGGCAATGCCGGCGGCCTTCGCCCATGCCGCGATCGCCCGCTTCTGCCCGAGCGCGACGCTGCTTGCCTGCTGCGGGCCGCTTGTCACCGATTGCCCGCATCTGCGCACCGCCGCCTCGGCATTCGACGCGACCGCCGCGGCGAAGAGGATCAGGCAGAGTACCTTGCCGAGCTTCATCGCGGCACTATTCCTTGGGAAACTCGAGGCCGATCTCGCGATAGCGCTCGGGGTCGTTCGACCAGTTGTCCCGCACCTTGACGAACAGGAACAGGTCGATCCGGTGGCCGAGCAGCAGCGCCAGCTCCTTGCGCGCCTCCATCGACAACTGCTTGATGGTGGCGCCGGCCTTGCCGAGCACGATTTTTCGCTGGCTTTCGCGCTCGACGAAGATCGTCTGCTCGACACGCGCACCGCCGCCGCGCAGCGCCTTCCAGGATTGCGTCTCGACGGTGATGGCGTACGGCAGCTCATCGTGCAGGCGATCGAAGATCTTCTCGCGCGTGATCTCGGAGGCGAGCAGACGCATCGGCAGGTCGGAGATCTCGTCTTCCGGGTAGTGCCAGGGCCCGGCCGGCACCGTCTCGGCCAGATAGCGCTTCAGGTCCTCGACCCCGTCGCCGTCGAGCGCCGCCAACATGAAGATGCGGTCGAACGCCTGGCGCTTCGTGATCTCGCTCGTCAGCGCCAGCAGCTTCTCCTTGTCCGCGACCCGGTCGATCTTGTTCAGCACCAGCAGCCGCCTGCCGCGAGCCTGCCCCAGATTGCCGAGGATGCGCTCGACGTCCTCGTCGAGGCCTCGCGCGGCGTCGACCATAAGCGCCACGATGTCACCCTCGCCGGCCCCGCTCCAGGCTGCCTTGACCATCGCCCGGTCGAGCCGGCGTTTCGGCTCGAAGATGCCGGGCGTATCGATGAACACGAGCTGACTGTTGCCGACGATCGCTATGCCGCGGATCGGCATCCGCGTCGTCTGCACCTTGTGGCTGACGATCGAGACCTTGGCGCCGACGATCCGATTGACCAGCGTCGACTTGCCGGCATTGGGCGCACCGATGACCGCGATGAACCCGCAGCGCTGCGCCGTTTTCGCCGGGTCAGTCATGATGCTGGGTCGTCCATACCTTATGCTGCTTCAGGAACGCGGTCGCCGCCGCCTGCTCCGCGGAGCGCTTGGACGGCCCTTCGCCATCGGCGGCATCATAGCCCGCCACCTTCACCTGCGACACGAATTTCGGCGCGTGATCCGGGCCCTTGCGTGTCTTCTCCTTGTATTCGGGCAGCGGCAGGCCCTTGCCCTGGGCCCATTCCTGCAAGGCCGACTTGGGATCGACGGCCGCGTGCGGCAGAACATCCAGCAAGGGGGCCCATAGCGTGGCCACTATCTTGCGCGCGGTCTCGAAGCCGGCCTCGACGAACAGTGCGCCGAGTACCGCCTCCATCGCGTCGGCCAGAATCGTCTCCTTGCTGCGCCCGCCGTGCCCTGCCTCGCTCTCGCTGAGGACGAGGTCGGCTCCGAGACCGATGCGGCTGGCAACCAGGGCGCAGGTGCCACCGCGCACCAGCCGGTTGAACTTGCGGGCGAGATCGCCTTCGGAGGCCTCGGGAAACGTGGAGCTCACCATCTCGGCGATCGCCAGTCCCAGCACCCGATCGCCCAGGAATTCGAGCCGCTCGTAGTCGGATCGCGGATGCGCGGCGCTGCGCGCGCTCGAGTGCGTCAGCGCCTTCGTCAGCAAGGCCCGATCCTTGAACACGTAGCCGATGGCCTTCTCCAGTCCGGTCGCCTTCTTCGAGCGGGAGAAGACCATGGGCACTAGCGCACCCGGTTAAAGAACCGCGACCAGCGAATGTCGAATGGCCATGTCCATGGCGTCAACAGCCGGAATGCCTTGGGCTCGTCGAAGGCGCCCGAAAAGAAAATGATTTCGGCGCGGCCGACCAGATTCTCGAACGGCACGTAGCCGACGCCGTCGCGAATGCGGCTGTCCGACGAGTTGTCGCGGTTGTCGCCCATCATGAAGTAGTGGCCTGGCGGCACCTCGTAGACGCCGGTGTCGTCGGTCGGACCATTCTCCTCGGCATCGAGCACGTGGTAGCGCACGCCCTCGGGCAGCGTCTCCTCGTAGACCGGGATATTCCTCACAGGCTGGCCGCTCTCGTAGGTGTCGAACGAGCCGACCCGGCGCTTCGGCACCGCCTTGCCGTTGATGTAGAGCACGCCCTTCAGCATCTGGATCTTGTCGCCCGGAAGGCCGATCAGGCGCTTTATGTAATCCGTCGAATTGTCACGCGGATACTTGAACACCACGACGTCGCCACGCTTGGGCTGACTGGCGAAGATCCGTCCGTCGAAGGCATGCGACGACAGCAAGGTGCTGCCGAAGGGAAGCGAGTGCCTGCTGTAGCCGTAGGAAAGTTTCGAGACGAACAGGTAGTCGCCGACCAGCAGCGTCTCCTTCATCGACCCCGACGGAATATTGAACGGCTGGTAGAAGAAAATGCGCACCAGGATCGCCAGCGCCAGGGCCTGCACGACGATTTTTGCCAACTCTCGCCAGCCGCTCTCCTGCTGATCCTTCGATTGCATCTTCGATCCGGTCTCGAGGCTCATGGATACTGGCTCCTTAGCGCCCCGCCGGCGCGGCCGACACCCCATCGCGGCCCGCCAGCCTATAGCCCTTTCGCGGGCAGCGTGCAAAGCCGGATTCTAAGCTCGAACCACAGCGCCATGCATAGCATGTTTGTGTCGCCGTTGCTGCAAGGCCAGCACTGTTGCATGAACGCAACAATTGAGAGCCTTAATCCACATAGCTGACGCTGCTCGACTTCAGCAGCGCCGCGATCAATTCGAAGTGGGTCAGCCCGGCCGCGATCCTTGACTGCACCGCGGCCTCGGCCACCCGGATCTTGTCGAGCCGCGCCAGCACCTGGTCGAGCATCCCCGCCGGGATCACGACCACGCCATCGCGATCGCCGACCACGACATCGCCCGACGCGACCGCGACACCGCCTGCCACCACCGGCAACCCGACCCGCCCCGGCCCGCTGCGTACGCAGGAATTGGGCGTGATGCCGCGCGCGAATACTGGCAGGCCGACACCGACGATGCCGTCGAGATCGCGCGCCATGCCATCGATGACGATTCCGGCCATGCCGGCGTTACGCGCCATCCATGACACGTTGTCGCCGACCACGGCCGTATCGGCGAAGGCGTCGGCGGCAACGACCAGGCAGTCGCCGCGCCGGGCGAGAGCTACCGCGGCCAGGATAGCAAGGTTGTCGGAGGGTCCGGTCTCGGCAGTGATCGCCGCCCCGACGAAGCTTGCCCGCGCGGGATCGAGCGGCTTGATCGCGGCGGACAGAGCGCCACGACCATCCATCGCGTCGATGATGTGCCCGGTCTGCGCGCCGGCGAGCTTCTCGAGCTTCGCCGCATCCGGACGCGTCCAGCTCTTCTTGACGACCAGCAGTGGCGGATCTTCCAGCATGACATGCGCTCCCTGGGCGACTAGGAAAGACATCAGACAATGGGCCGGGCCAACCGGCAACTCCCCACGCGCCAAGGCTCCCATGCAAATCTATCTCCCCGTCGCCGAGATGACGATCAATGCGGCGATGCTGCTTGCAATGGGCCTCGCGGTCGGCGTGCTTTCCGGGCTGTTCGGCATCGGCGGCGGCTTCATAGTGACGCCGATGTTGATCTTCCTCGGCGTGCCGGCGCCGATCGCGGTCGGCACCGGCGCGGCCCAGGTGGCTGCATCCTCGGTCTCGGGCTCGGTCAGCCATTGGGTCCGCAAGACGGTCGACGTAAAGATGGCGGTGATCCTGCTGGCCGGCGGCGTCGTCGGCGCGATGATCGGCGTGATGATGCAGAGCTGGCTCAAGGCGATCGGCCAGCTCGAGCTGTTCATCTCGTCGGTCTACGTGATCCTGCTCGGGACGATCGGCTCGCTGATGCTGATCGAAAGCATCGAGGCATTGCGCCGGCAGAGAGCCGCCAGCGCCAGCGGCATGACAGTCGCAGCGCACCGCGGCAGTCACCACAACTGGGTCCAGCGATTGCCGCTGAAGACGCGTTTCCCGGCATCCAAGCTCTACATCAGCTGGATGCCGCCGGTCGCACTCGGCGTCGTGGTCGGCTGGCTGACCGCGATCATGGGCGTCGGCGGCGGTTTCCTGCTGGTGCCGGCGCTGATCTACCTGCTGCGCATGCCGACCCGCATCGTGATCGGCACCAGCGTCCTGCAGATCATGTTCGTGACAGCGTTCACCACCGTCATGCAATCATGGCAGAACCAGAGCGTGGACCTGATGCTCGGCCTGCCGCTGATGATCGGCGGCGTGATCGGCGCTCAATACGGCGTGCGGCTCGGCCAGCGCATGCAAGCCGAGCAGCTCAGGATCTTCCTGGCGCTGCTCGTGCTCGGTGTCGCGTTGCGCATCACCGTCGACCTTGCCGTGCCGCCGAAGGAGATCTACTCGATCGAGATATGGCGCAAGTGACGTCTTGAGGCTGCGCCGGCTCCCTACGCCGCCTCGTCGAATGACAACTTGAAGCCGTGCAGGTCGGCGAGCTTCTGGATCGCCTGCTGGGCATCGGCCTCCGGCATCGCCACGAACGGCGGCCGCACCTCGGCCCAGCCCGGATCCCCGCGGTAGTGGGCGATCACCGCCTTCAACAGCGGGATCACGGGATAAGTCTGGAAGGTCTTGCGCAACGCCGAGATGTCGGCCTGCATGCGGTCCGCATCCGGGCCCTGCCAATTGTCATAGAGCTTGCGCATCGCCTCCGCGCCGATGTTGGCGGTCGCCGAGATGGTGCCGACCGCGCCGGCCCGCAGTCCGTCGAGCAGGTAGAGCTCGGCGCCCGGGAACAGCTCGAAGCCGGGATAGGTTTCGAGGATCGCCTTCATGTTGCTCCAGTCGCCGGAGCTGTCCTTGAGGCCGACCACGATGTTCGGGAACTCCTTGCGCAGCCGCCCGATCAGCGGCAGCGGGATGCCGACCTGCGCGACCGGCGGAATGTGATAGAGGTAGACCTTGAGGCGATCGTCGCCGACCTCGTCGATGACGTCGGCATAGAAGCGGAACAGGCCCTCCTCGCTCGGGTTCTTGTAATAGAACGGCGGCAGCATCAGCACGCCGCCGCAACCGACGTCGACCGCATGCTGCGTCAGGATCGCGGTGTCGGTGATGGAGCAGGTGCCGGTGCCCGGCATCAGCGAGGTGGCCTCGATCCCGGCGTCGACCAGATCCTCGAGCAACTCCATGCGCTCGTCGAGACCGAGCGAGTTGGCTTCGCTGGTCGTGCCGAACGGCGCAAGCCCGGTGCAGCCGTTATCCAGCAACCACTCGGCGTGGTCGATGAAGCGATCCGAGTCGGGCGCCCCGTCCTCGCCGAATGGTGTCAGAACCGGCGCGATGACGCCGGAAAAATTGGGTTTACTGGCCATGACGTGAGCGTCCTCGTGGTTGCAAGGGATGAATGATGATTGCCCTGGTCCGCCGGCTATACGCCGCGCGCTGTCAAGGCATCGGGATCTCGGGCTGCTTGATCGGGATGTGGTAGCCCTTCTGCACCGCCGGCCGCACCGCAATCTCGCGGTACCAGCGCATTACGTTGGGGAAATCCTTGAGATCGATCGTCTGCCATTCGAAGCGCGATGCCCATGGCCAGATCGAGATGTCCGCGATCGAGTAGTCTCCAGCGACGAATGGAGCCTCGGCGAGGCGGCGGTCGAGGACCCCGTACAGGCGCTTCGCCTCCGCCAGATAGCGCTCCTCGGCATACGGCGCCTTGCCCTTGTTGAATTTCACGAAGTGGTGCACCTGGCCAAGCATCGGACCGAAGCCCGACATCTGCCACATCAGCCATTCGATCGTGCGCCAATGCGCATCGCCGGCGGGTGCCCAGAACTTGCCGGTCTTCTGGGCGAGGTACATGAGGATCGCGCCCGACTCGAACACCGACTGGCCGGTTTCGCTGTCGACGATCGCCGGAATCCGGTTGTTCGGGCTGATCTTAAGGAACTCGGGCTTGAACTGATCCTGCTTGTTGATATCAACGGGGTGCGCGCGATAGGCCAGTCCGGTTTCCTCCAGCATGATCGAGACCTTGCGCCCGTTCGGCGTCGACCAGGTATAGAGATCGATCATGGCTGCACTCCTGCCGATTGAAGGGTCTGGGAGCCACCGGCATCCGCGGCTCCGATCGTCCAGCCTGGAGCATGACATGGCACTGTGATGCAACGTAGACGATGAACGCCGCAAAGGGCAATGCCGCCGCCCCCTCCCCCTGGCATGCTCCGCCTGCAAAAGCTACACTGGCAATTCATGCGAACCATCAGTCTCTTGCGCCATGCCAAATCGAGCTGGGAGCCGCCGGCGGCCGGCGGCCCGCCGTTAACCGACAAGGCTCGCCCGCTGGCAGCGCGCGGGATGCGGGATGCCCCGCGGATCGGCGCGTGGATGGCGGCACAGGATCTTCGGCCCGACCTGGTCCTGTGCTCGACGCGCGGTGCGGACGCGCCAGACGCTGGCATACGTGAAAGAGCTGATTCTCCCTGGCAAGGCCCGCATCAGCTATCGCGATGATCTCTATCTCGCCGAGGCGGAGGATCTGGTCGGGATCGTCCAGGCGCTCGACGACGGCAGCGCTCACGTGATGCTGGTCGGCCACGATCCCGGGATGCACGAGGTGGCGCAGATGTTGGTCGGCGCCGGCAATCGCACATTGCGGCGGCTGCTCGAGCTCAAATTCCCGACAGCCGCCGTCGCGGTGATCGATTTCCCAGCGGAGCGATGGCGCGATGTCAGGCCTGGCGCCGGAACTCTGCGCCTGTTCATGGCGCCGAAGCGGCTGCCGGATTGAGACCCTCAGCGTTGCGCCGCCAGCCGCCGGAAGCACTTGACGCTTCATACTGCGGCCTACTGCCGCCCGCTACGCCGCTAGTCTGGACAAAATGGCTGCCGCCACATGATCCTGCTCATCGATAATGGCCAGCAGAATGAAGATGCGTGAACCGCATATTGTCCCCTTGTCACGCCAAACACTCGCTTTGTTGCGCGAGCTTCACGGCTACACGGGAGCGCGCGTCTTCTTGTTCCCCAACTACCGAACTCCCGACACCAGCATGACGGCAACAACACCAAATCGAGCATTGGAGCGATTGGGTTCAACGGTCGCGACAGCGTCGGCCTTTCCGCACACGGCTTTAGAGCTGCCGCCTCGACCATCCTTAGCGAGGCCGGCTTCAGACCTGAAGCGATCGAGCGGCAGCTGGCACATAAAGAACGCAACAAGGTCCGAGCCAGCTGCAATCAAGCCGAATACCTTGGCGAGCGTCGGGAAATGATGCAGCGATGGGCAGATCTGACACCGAGCGGCTGCTCGTCGACGTGCTCATGGAGACCTATTCCGAGCCGCCAGCGCGCATCGTGCTCGATCTCGGCTCGACCGACGATCCGCTCCACGGCGAGCAGGAGGGCGCCACTTCCACGGCGACTACGACTGCTATTGCTACCTGCTGCTCCACTCTTTCTGCAGTCGCCACCTGCCGGCCGCCAAGCTGCGCACGTCGAGCGTGGATGCCGCCGGCGCTTCAAGGATGTCGCGTAGTCTGACTCTTGTTCCTGGGCGCGGGCTAGCCCTATCATGAGGTCCGTTGTTGCCGCAGCGCGAGCTCTGGATGTCTTTCATCGCCGCCAATAAGACCTACGAAAACTGGCTCAGAAATCAGTGCGCGGTGGTCGAGACCGATCTCACCCGCAAGCACACCAGGATGGAGAAGGACGCGTTTCACTTCCTGCGCGCGACTTGCTTCAGATGGTCAGCCCAAATCTTGGAGCGTCTGCCAGAGCTCGCCGGCGCGCCAGCCGTTCTATCCGTCGGCGACTGCCACAGCGAGAACTTCGGCACGTGGCGCGACGGCGAGTTGAGGCTCGTCTGGGGCATCAATGATTTCGACGACGCTGCGGAGATGCCCTACCCGCTCGACCTGGTGCGACTGGCGACAAGCGTCCATCTCGCCGAGAAGCGCGAAGTTTCATCCAAGGAGGCGGCCGAAGCAATCCTCGATGGCTATCTGAAGGGCATCGAGCAGCCGCGGCCCGCCCTCATCGACGAGCTCGACAGCCCCGACAAGTGGATGCGGGAGTACATTGAGGTCAGCGACGACGAGCGCCTGGACTTCTGGGAAGAACTGGAGAAGCTGCCTGCAGCGGATCCGCCGCCGCAAGTAGCGGAGATCTTGAAGAAGAGCCTTCCTCCGCACGCGACGGTCGAGAAGTTTGCGCCGAGGCCCAGGCAGGGCGGCGGCAGTCTCGGGCGGCCGAGATACATCGTGGTTGCGCGGCACAGGGGCGGAAGGGTCGTGCGCGAGGCCAAGGCCCTCGTCCCGTCGTCGTGGGACTTTGCCCATGGGACGGCGTCTGCAAGATCCCGCTTTCTTACCCTCGCGAAGTCCGAGCACCGCTCGCCCGACCCGTTCCTCAAGGTCTACGAGCAGGCCTATGTCGTCCGGCGCCTCTGGCCGGACTCGCGCAAGATGGACCTCGGCGAAGCCCCCGGGCGGCATCTATCGATCAAGCTCTTGCAGGCGATGGGCCGCGATATCGGAGCGACTCACGCTGCCGCCCCCAAAGAGACTGTGAAGCGGATCTTGGCGGATCTCAGCGAAAGATCGGCAGATTGGCTGCAGCGGGCAGCCAAGAGCGCTGCGAGCATGGTCAATGACGACCATGCTGAATGGCGCGCCGGTCGAAAAGGCAAGTCGAATGGTTGAGCCGACGACGGCGCATTGGGCGCCGCCGACCCGTCACCCACCGCACTGCCTGCCCCTCGGGCCTGAGCAATTACCTGATTGGTGGAGTGCTCGACACCGATCGCCGGCATAAAGCGAGCTCGGCCAGATCGTATGCCACCTGCTCTCGAGCCGGCGCCGGGAGGTGCATCCGGTTGGCTTCCGTGCACACTTTCGTCAATGGATTTCAGGCACGGGGGAATTGCTTGCCTATCGTGCTCGTGCATGGGGTGAACGTGCACACGACGGCCGGCTCGACAATGGCGCGCGAGGCACTTGAGCGGATCGATCACCGGTCGGGACGCATCACCACGCACTATTCGGCAGCGGAACTTTCCAGGCTCATCGAGGCAACCGAGCGCGTCGTGGAGCGCAACGGAACAAGACCAGAACTGGTCGTGCTCAGGGGCAAAGTGCGAACAGACTCACGCAAAACTCACGCAAGCCCCGTTTCGAGGCTTGCTGGAAGATCGCCAAGCCCTTGAAATCATTGGTGAGCCCGGATGGGATCGAACCATCGACACCCTGATTAAAAGGCAGGTATCAGGCGTGCAAAATCAAGGCGTATTCTGACACGTTCTCGTCTGTTCACGGTATGCGCCGTCAAAGAGTTAGAGCGGGTTTCAGAATAGGCATGGACCGTCAGGTCCCCACAAACTTGCGCCGACAGCAACGCGCAACATCACTGCCAAGATATCGATCGCTAACGAGGATGCCAGCGAGGACCCGCGGCTCCCAGAGTCGACGACATCGACACAGCAATCGTCGCATCGAACGTGATGAAGCCCTATGAGCTGGCCTTGGGCACGACGAAAGACCGCGACGCCCCAGTCAACCGAAGAGCCTGGAAGGGAGAGGTCGAGTGTCAATGCGGAAAGCCGTTCTAGACCGCTGCTGCATCGATGCACATCGATGCACATCGATGCAGCAGCCTTGGCGCCCCCGGAATTCCGGCCTGCGCATGAGCATGCACGGCTGCTTGTCGAATGGCTACGCGGCGATGGTGGAAGGGTCGGTTGGATCCGTTGGCACGAGCTCGCCCGCTGTCACCAGGAAATGTGTCTGGAGTTGCAGCTTGAGCCAACCAGCTGGATTGCGGTGGCGCGAGCATTGGGTTGGATCTTGCCGCAACCGAAGCGGTACACCGGCTCGCCGCGCGAAAGAATTTGGTTCGTCGGCGCTGCGCAACCGTCGCCCGCGACCTTGGATGTGGACGCACCGGCTGATCCCCCCGTTCTCCCCCGTTCCCGATTGAGCTGCAATCGAAGTATCCAGTTCCCGAAAAGCCATAAGATTTCGAGAATTCCCGGCGCGCATGGCGAGATCGAGCCACTACACGACGTCCAAGGTCGAGGACTATCGCTCGATCGATCTCGCCTGGCTGCAACGCTGGGGAATGCTAGCGCCGGATTCGCTGGCGAAGACCAAAAGGGTCCCGGCGATCACCTGGAGTACCCCTCAAGGTCAAGACAAGCTGGGGGTGATCGCCAAATCGGACGGCGTGCTCCTCGTTAAGCGCGACGATGATGGCCAGCTGTCCCAGCTCTTCGTTCCCTTCACTTACACGCCGACGAAGTTCGGCGGCTGCCGCAAATGGTTCCGGTGCTTCCGGCTGCGGACGGGGGGCCCGTGTGCTTTATGGCTGGACAAGCCTGCGGTGCCGCAAGTGTCGTGGTTTGAAATACCGATCGCAGTACGAGATGCCAGCCTTCCGGCTGCTGGCTCGGGCGCGAAAAATCAGGATCGGATTGGGCGGATGGGGGCGCTCGACGTTCCCTTGCCTCCCAAGCCTCGCTACATGCGCTGGAAACGATACCGGCGATTAGAGCGGCTTGTTCTGCAGTATGAGGCATCGGGCTCGGCAGCCCTCTCGCAACTCGTGCACCTACTCACCCGTCGGCTTCGACGTTAGAGTTTCAGCCCCGCGGTTCGCATTGCTACGGCGAACCCCTGGCCCCTCATCGTGAAAGATCACCTTTGCAAACGAGCGCCAGGGAGACCCATCGCCAAGCATGACTGCCACCGACAGCCAGGTTGTCGGTGCGCCAGCCAACTACTTTCGCTAGACCCTGGTGTATCTGCCGATCTCATCGGCCGAGTTCCACACCAATTCCATCGAGGACAATCATGAACGACGCCGAGACCTCGGCGGCGGACGGCGACGTCATGCCGATAAGCGATCAATCCGCTGCCGACTTCGATCCCTGGGACAATCATCGCGGCGGTGGTTTGTTGTCGGATGAAACGCCCTTTCGGTTCTGCCTCACCCTCGATCGGCCGATCGACGATTTGCTTCATCGGCACGGAATACACCCGGCCGACGAAAGAACCAGCTCGGCTCTTTCCGCACTCCTGGCCAACTGCATGTACGCCGAGGCGCAATGCTCAAGTTGGCTATTCTACTCGCGCGATCGCGACCATTACGCCGAGATCGCGCGCGCGGTGCCACTGCGTCCCGATTTCTACAATCTGAACACGATGACGGCAGCCGTCGAGATCCTGGAGGCTGCCGGATTGATCGAGCATTGGATATGACCGCACCCCCTCTCCTCAAGCACGACACCGCTCACGCTTTCGCGCCACGCCCGACCTGCTACGCAGTCTTGAGCTACGCCGTGCGAAAGCTCATATTTTCCTCGGGTCCGCAAATCGTGTTGCGCGATCGGAACGGCCAGCTGCTAGCGATTTCGAAACAGTCGTGCAATCAGCAGGATTGCGCCGCGATATCGAAGCCCACAACGAGTTCCTCGACCGTATCGACATCCGTCTCGCACACCCGGACGCCGAATACGACGAACGAGGCTTTCTTCGCTTCCGCAATTCCGGTTTGATCCCCGCAGACGCAGATACTACCGCGTGTTCAACCGCAATTTCAGGCGTGGTGGACGTTGGTATGGTCCATTCTGGCAGTCATTGCCGAAGGACGTTCGGACAGGTTTACTTATCAATAATGAGGCGACGATAGAGAAGTCTTCCGTGCCTGCCATCTCCGGCTGTTGTCGGCGATGGCAAGACTGCAATTGCCCTTGGATCATCCGACCTTCGATCCCTTCGTCGGGGCCGGCGTCGAACGGTCGGCATTCAAGACCGCGTTCAATATCATGCTAAACGCCAACACCAAGTCGGCCGCGCGCAACGCCATCGCTGCAGAATTTTCTGAACAGGGATGGCCGTCACCTCATGAGTTCGCGAACGCGGCCATGACGGCGGTTGCCAACCGGTTTCCTTCTCTCGCGGACTTTTGGAATTCCGAAATCGGACTTCGCCTGCAGAACATTGATGCCGACATCTGCGCCCGTGTTCAGCGTCAATTTCGCAACGCCGGCGTGCCGATCCTGTCGGTTCACGACAGTTTCATTGTTCCGCAAAAACACAGGCTGGACCTCACCGCCAGCATGGCGATCGAGATGAACGGCGCATGCCAGAAATTGCGGAATAATGCTATAGATTAATCGTGAAATCTCTCGCCGAAAAACGGCGCGTCAAGTTTCTGAAATCGCTATTTTTTACGACCTTTACTACTGACCTTATGGAGGAAGATGGAGGAAGATGGAGGAAGATGAGAGGGGGGATGGTATAAGGGTGGGTGCGCCAAATTTTGCTCCCGCACTTGATGACTTGTTCTTTGCAGCGATAACGACAAATGGACCGGCTCTTTGTTGAGCAATGACGTTTTCGCTCCGGAACTGCCCAGCGACTCGAACCGTAAAGTTCGTCTTCAGGCTCTGGCAATCGGTAATTGACCCGCTAGAAGAGGTTTGGATCTACGAGTTGCGCTAAGCGCGCTGTCGGCCGCGAAATTCAAGTGGCCGACCATGCCGCCGCGAAGACCTTGCTCACCGGCATTTTGTTGCTCTGCACCTGTCTATGTCGAACTGCCTGTTGAGAGTGACTGAATACGTAACTTGCCTAATCATTGTTCTTTCCCGAAAATTCTCTAATCCGGAACGCGTGGTAAGGGAATTCTAATGAAACCGTTGCGAATTCGTACGGCATGTCTTGCGGTATATACCGTTATGCAGCAGCACCCTGATGGAGTCACAGACTGTGAGCTGAATTATCTAATGGTCTCGAATGGCCATTCACCAAAATTCGGATCCTGATTACCGAACGAGACGTTCGGAACTCGTTGCGCTTGGGCTTGTAGTCTGGACGAATAAAAAGCGGCTCAATAAGTGGCTCAACAAAGAAAAGGTGTGGGCTGTCACCACGGTCCGGAGAGCGTGGACTGTCGGAAAAATGCGAGTTCCAGTGCATAGTCCGAAGGTGTACTTGTGCGGAACTCGGGCTGATTTTTGAGATGCTGGACACCGTTATTCGCGAGCTAGCGCCCTAGGCCAAGGCACGTCGCATTCATGGCCCTGCTCTGCGTGGCCGCAAGGGCGGCTGCAGTTGTCCCCCGTTACAAGCCACGATACCATTGCGCAAGCTGGTTCTGCGGTAGATAGCGCAGCCAGCACCATGCAAGCTCCACCATCATGACGCGCGCCCGCTTATTTCCGGCTTTGCTAATGCCCTGATCACGTGAGACATCGCCGCTGGCGTAGGGACTT
>CAVVRF010000005.1:0-35845 GCA_963750535.1 uncultured Alphaproteobacteria bacterium
GAGGACAGCGCCTTCGACACCGAAGGCGAAATCCGCGGCACCGTCCGGGCCGGCCAGAAGTCGCGCGAAACGACGGGCATTGGCGCAGGGAATTGTCCGTGATCCGCTGCAGCGCCTCCGGGCTTCATCTTGGTCAAATCCGTCCACACCGCCTGGTCTTCACTCCGGCGCAATCAAACGCTTTGACACTAGTATGTTGCCACAACAACCAACAAGTTGTTCTGCATTTTCACTCAAGTATTACGCATTTATATTTCGATTACTTTTGAGTACTTTTTGATCATCACTTGTACAATTCTTGATCCATTCACAAACATGGTGAGGATTGTTTTACCAAAATCCCGGAAACAACCACCATTTTTGGAATGGCTCGGCCACGATCATTGCAGGCGTTACCGGCGCGGCTGTCGTGTATGATGAACAAACAATGTTCGCGCCTCCTGCGCCTTCATTGTCAGTCAACTTAGAGGCCTCCCTTGAACGGGAGGCCTTTTTTTATTGGCCGTTCAATTTATCCGTGTCCGGCAGAACTGCAGAGTAGACGGACCGCATTGCAGCCGCGTTAAGGCGCGTGGTTAGCGAATTAACCCGCGCTTGCTTCCCGCGCGCGCTCGCGCCTCTTGCGCTCGTTGGGATCGAGCCAGCGCTTGCGCAGCCGGATCGACTGCGGCGTGATCTCGACCAACTCGTCGTCCTGGATGTAGGACATGGCGCGCTCGAGCGTCATCTTCATCGGCGGAGTGAGCAGCAGCGCGTCGTCCTTGCCCGCGGCACGCACGTTCGACAACTTCTTTCCTTCGCGAACGTTGACCTCGAGATCGTTGTCGCGGGTGTGCTGCCCGACGATCATGCCGGTGTAGACCTTGGTCTGCGGATCGATCATCAGCGGTCCGCGCGGCTGCAGGTAGAACAGGGCATAAGTCGTCGCCTCGCCGTCGCCGTTGGACAGCAGCACGCCGTTGCGGCGCCCCTCGATTGCGCCCTTGAACGGCGCATACGAATGGAACAGCCGGTTCATTACCGCGGTGCCGCGCGTGTCGGTCAAGAGCTCGCCCTGATAGCCGATCAGGCCACGCGTCGGCACGTGGAGCACAAGGCGCTGACGGCCGCCGCCCGACGGACGCATCTCGAGCAACTCGCCCTTGCGCTCGGAAAGCTTCTGCACCACCACGCCCGAGTGCTGCTCGTCGACGTCGATGATGACCTCCTCGATCGGCTCGAGCCTCTGGCCGTTCTCGTCGGTCTTGAGCACCACCTGCGGCCGCGACACGGTGAGCTCGAAACCCTCGCGCCGCATCGTCTCGATCAGGATTCCGAGCTGCAACTCGCCGCGACCGGCGACGTCGAAGGCATCGGCATCGGGGTTTTCGGTGACGCGGATGGCGACGTTGCGCTCGGCTTCCTTCAGCAACCGGTCGCGGATGACGCGGCTCTGCACCTTGTCGCCCTCGCGGCCGACGAACGGGCCGTCATTGATGCGGAACGTCATCGACAGCGTCGGCGGATCGACCGGTTGCGACGGAATGGGCGTCTCGACCAGCGGGTCGCACAGCGTGTCGGACACCGTCGCCTCGGTGATTCCGGCAATCGCGACGATGTCACCGGCCTCGCCGACGTCGATGGCGGTACGCTCCAGGCCGCGGAACGCCAGCACCTTGGTGACGCGCGCATTCTCCACGAGCCGGCCCTCGCGGGTCAGCGCCTTGATGCCCTGTCCGGGCCTCACCGTGCCCGACGTAATACGGCCGGTGAGGATGCGCCCGAGGTAGGGGTCGGCCTCGAGCGTCGTCGCCAGCAGCCGGAACGGCCCATCCTCGACCGTCGGCGGCGGCACGTGGGCGAGCACCAGGTCGAACAGCGGCGCCATGTCGGTCTTCGGTCCTTCCGGTGCCATCGCCATCCAGCCGTCGCGACCCGAGCCGAAGAGCACCGGGAAATCGAGCTGCTCGTCGGTCGCATCGAGATTGGCGATCAGGTCGAACACCTCGTTGAGCACGTCCTGATAGCGCTGGTCCGGTCGATCAATCTTGTTGATTGCAACGATCGGCCGCAGCCCTCGCTTCAGTGCCTTGGACAGCACGAACTTGGTCTGCGGCAGCGGACCTTCCGAGGCGTCGACCAGCACGATGACGCCGTCGACCATGTTCAAGATGCGCTCGACCTCGCCGCCGAAATCAGCGTGGCCGGGCGTATCGACGATGTTGATGCGCGTGTCCTTCCACACCAGCGAGGTGCACTTCGCCAGGATCGTGATGCCGCGCTCGCGCTCGAGATCGTTGGAATCCATCGCCCGCTCGGCGACCTTCTGGTTGTCGCGGAACGAGCCCGACTGCCTGAGCAGCACGTCAATGAGCGTGGTCTTGCCGTGGTCGACGTGTGCAATGATAGCGATATTTCGAAGTTGCATCTGGTGTCCTTGGAGGCCGATCGGCAGGCGCAAGCATTGCTGCGCTGCATCATTGCGCGGTGCCATACCACAAGCCCCCGCATATCACCAGCAATGACGCGGGAAACGGCGGCAGCGTCGATCGAACGCAGGCGTTCAACAGCCGTTCCGAGCGCCGGAGCCGATGGCACGGTCAATCGGCCCATTTTCAGCCCAGCGCCGGCGTTCCGCTCGCGACAGTCCAGCGCCGCACCGATACGGGGCGCTCGCGGCCTTTCAAATCAATCGCGGCCGAGCCGGCGAAATCGATCGCGCCTGCGCTGGCAAGCGTCGCCTCGTCGGCGACGACCTCGCCGCCATGCGCCGCCGCGCAAAGCCTGGCGGCGACGTTGACGCTGTCGCCGATGATGGTGAAATCGAGCCGACCTTCCGACCCCAGAAGGCCGGCGACGACCGGTCCGGAGTAGAGACCGACGCCGACCTGCAGCGGCAGACCGGAGCTCATCAATCGCCGCTGCAGCGCCTGGGCGGCGGCAATCGCCCGCTGCTCCCGGCCTGCTCCTTCGAAGCGAGCGAGTATGCCGTCGCCGATGATCTTGTCGATATCGCCGAGCTGGCGCTCGATCTCCTCGACCTGGACCGAAATGAGCCGATTGAGGACTGCGACAGCATCCTCCGGCTCCGATCTCTCGCAAAAGGTCGTGAAATTGCGAACGTCCGAGTAGAGCAGTGTCAAGTCGACCCGCTTGTTGCGCCGCTGGTCTGCAAAATTGTCGGAGCGCATCGCAGAGGCAGCCTGGCGCGATACCAGGCGCTCCAGCCGCTGGCGCATCTCGATGATCGCCGCGGTGCGGAAATTGATCGCGCCTTGCGCGCGCTGGACGACCGGCACCACCAGCAGCAGGCTCAGTGCAAGCAGCGCCGACAACGTGCCGACCACCGGCCACAGACTGTCGCGGATCGACTTCTGCAGCCCGCCGGCGATTGGCTCGTACAACTCGAAAACGGCGTGCGGTCGACTATGCTCGCCATAGGGCACATAGAGTTCGAACGTTTCCGTGCCGTCGGCCTCGGTATGCCGCACCACGCCGGCGCGGCCACTTTCGATCACCGCCCGCAGCGTCTGATTGCGTTCGACATCGCCGATCTCGGCGGTGTCGGTCGAATAGAGCGTGCGGCCAGTCAGATCGTAGACCTTCAGACCGCTCAGCCGGTATTCGGCCTGCTCGATCGCAAAGGCGGCGAGCAATGCCTCGAGATCCGCGGCCGAAAGCGTCTCCGCCCGCATCAGCCGCGACCACGGTTCCGGAGCCTTCTTGGCGACATCGGCACCGATGCTCTCCGCCACTCGCGTGGCATGGGAGAGATAAGCGTTCTCGGTCGCCATCTTCACCGCAAGCCCGACCGCCGCCACCACCGCGGCGAGCGCTATGACGGCGAACGGCAGCAGTCGCGAATAGAAACGCCTTGCGAGCGGATATGGCTCCTCCAGATCCGGGGCAACCGGCCTTGGTGGGGCGTCGGCGCGGGCCGCTTCACTCGTTGGCATGGTCGCTCGCTATCGGAACTACGCCTGGAGACTTTGCCGGCTCCGATTAGCGAGTATTGGCCGGTGCTGTCATCATGGCATCTCGGCACATCCTCCACGGCGCGGCGGCGGCGCTCGTGTCAGCGCGCGACGGCAACCATTGTATTCGCCGGCCAGTTGCACTATTTCGGCCGCACGATCTGCACTGTCAGCAAGCGGTTGCGTGGTGCTGGCAGGATGCGGCGCTCAACCTGTTGTCGCTGGGAGAACAGAATTGGACAGCGTCCTCATCATCGGCGCGGGCGCCGCCGGCTCCGTCACCGCGCAGAAGTGCGCGATGAACCGCGACGTGTTCAAGAAGATCCACCTCGCCTCGCGCCGGCTCGTGAGCTGCGAGAACGTCGCCAAGCGCTGCAAGACGCCGATCGACATCAGCCAGGTCGATGCCGACAACGTCGCCGAGACGGTGGCGCTGATCAAGCAAGGTCAAGCCCGACCTCGCTGATCAACATGGCGCTGCCCTACCAGGATCTGCCGATCATGGACGCGTGCCTGGAGACCGGCGTGCACTACATGGACACGGCCAACTACGAGCCGCGCGACGTGGCCAAGTTCGAGTACTCCTGGCAGTGGAAGTATCAGGACCGCTACAAGGCCAAGGGCATCATGGCGATCCTCGGCTGCGGCTTCGATCCCGGCCAGTCGAACATCTATTGCGCCTACGCGCAGGAGTTCCTGTTCGACGAGATCGAGACCATCGACATCATCGACTGCAACGACGGCAGCCACGGCAAGGCGTTCGCCACCAACTTCAATCCGGAGATCAACCTGCGCGAGGTCACGCAGCGCGGCAAGTACTGGAAGGACGGCAAGTGGATCGACATCGATCCGCTGTCGATCTCGGCGATGATCGACTATCCGGAAGTCGGCCCGCGCAAGAGCTACCTCATCTATCACGAGGAGGAGGAGAGCCTCGTCGAGAACATCAAGGGCCTGAAGCAGATCCGCTTCTGGATGACGTTCTCCGACAACTACATCAAGCACCTCGAGGTGCTGCAGAACGTCGGCATGACGCGCATCGACCCCGTCATGTACAAGGGCAATCCGGTGATCCCGATGGAGTTCCTGAAGGAGCTGCTGCCGCCGCCGTCCTCGCTCGGCGAGAACTACACCGGCCGCACCTCGATCGGCTGCATCTTCAACGGCAAGAAGGACGGCAAGGACAAGCGCGCGCTCATCTACAACGTCTGCGACCACGCCGCAGTGCTACAAGGAGACCGGCGCGCAGGCCGTCTCCTACACGACCGGCGTGCCGCCGGTGGTCGGCGCGATGATGATGTTCAAGGGCCACTGGAAGGGCAACGGCGTGTTCAACGTCGAGCAGCTGCCGTCGAAGCCGTTCATGGACGAGATCGGCAAGCAGGGCCTGCCCTGGCACATGAAGGAATTGAGCGCCGGCGACCAGAAGGAGCTGTTCGCGGTCAAGACGTAAGAGCCTGTCCGGGGGATTTTCATGAGATTTCATGGCCTAATGTCGAGTCGATCCGCAAGGAGCAGCCCGCTGGTCGTAGCCTTAGCTACGGCCAAGGGCTGCGACGCGGCGGGCGACCGAGATTGGGCCACCTCCGGTCGCGCATGCATGGCCCATCTGGTTCGTCGCGCACCTTGCCGATACCTACGGGTATTGGCTGCGCCGACGCTCCTGCCATCTGGACCATGCATGCGCGATGAAACTCCATGAAGACCCCCGGACAGGCTCTAAGCGCGGGGAGTACAGGGTTGTGAAAGCCGGGATATCGCTGATCGCCGTCCTGCCGCTGCTCACCCTGCTCGTTGCCTGCAGCGCAACCGGCCCGTCGCTATTGCAGGGCGATGCCGGACGACCTGCGCCGACGGTGGACGCGGCAACCCGCGCCACCCCCGTCGTCGTCGGCAGGCCGGCGCGCATGTTCGTATTCGCCGCACTCGGCGCCAAATGCGAACCGATCGACGCACCGCAGATCACGGTCACCGAGCCGCCCGGCAAGGGAGAGATCTCGTATCGGCCGAACCAGTCGACGACGATTGCGGCATCGGCGAAGGGGACCTGCGTCGGCAAGCCCGCCACCGGCACCGCCGTCTACTACAACGCGCGCGCGGGCGCCGAGGGCGTCGATCGATTCACGATGTCCGCGCAGGCGGCCACCGGCGAAACCGTGACGCGGACTTTCGAGGTCCAGATCGCGCCGTAGGCCCGGTTGCGGAGCCTTGCGACATTGATGAGATCAAGCCCGCCCTGAGAGTGCCATGAGCCAACCCAACCCCTGACGCGTAGAGGAGAGAGCGGACGCCCGGCTCAATTCACGCCGGATACGCATCGGGATCGACGCCGCAGTCGATCAGGAACTTGCGGATCTGCGTCACTTCCTCCTTCGGCAGCGCGTGATGGGCGTTGGTGAAGGCGGCCGTGTGCCCCTTGAGCGTGACGCCGATGCGGTTGCCGGTCTTGTGGTCGACCTCGGCGCCCATCTCCTCCAGCATGTGCACGACCTCCTTGAAGTCGATGTTGGCACTGATCGGATGTGCGAAAAGCGCTGCTAAGACCTTGCGGTGACGGTGGTTCATCTGACCTCGCTTGACGTGGAATTCGCGACCTCGCACTTACATGCCTGCCGGCCGGACGATTTGCGCTCGATCAATCCACTGTCGCCCGAGCGATCAATAGCAGCGCTGCTTCAGGTCCCAGCTGACGATGCGGCACTTGCCGTTACTGCATTCGCGGTTGGGGTATCGCACGTAGTCGCACCAGTACTTGCGCGCTCCAACCCGCACCGAACCGGTGTATCCTCGGGTCGGCCCCGGGGTAGTGATCGTGCGCTCGTGCCAGTTGCGGGCGTAGTACTGCCCATGCGCCGTGCCGGCACCGGCCGCAAGGGCCCCCACGGCAATGGCCACCGCCCTGCTGCACTTTCCGAAGTTCATGGGTTTGCCTCCCGATCACTGATATGGAAATCGCCGCACGCGCGCCGCATAGTGTGCGCCTGAGATTGGTCTCGGATCGAGCCGTCGCAAGGGTTGGCATTGCGCGACAACCTGTCTTATTGGGTGCCGCACCCGGAGGTGAGCAATGTCCATACCGAACCTGCCTGCCGAGATCCGCACGCCGGCATACGTCCTCGACGTGGCGGCGCTGAAACGCAACCTCGCGACCGCCGCGCGCATCAAGCGCGAGGCCGGCTGCAAGATCCTGCTCGCGACCAAGGCATGGGCGATGCCGGCGGCCTTCCCGCTGATGCGCGATACGCTCGACGGCACCACGGCGAGCGGCGAGTTCGAGGCGCGGATGGGGCGCGAGGAGTTCGGCAAGGAGGTGCACGTCTACGCGCCGGCCTATGGCCCCGGCGAAGTCGAGCGCCTGACCGGCATCGCCGACCACATCTATTTCAACTCGCCCGAGCAGGTCAGCCGGCACATCGGCGTCGCCAAGGCCGCCCGCAAGCACATCGGCATTCGCATCAATCCCGGCTACTCGAATGCGACGCTCGGCGGCGCGCTCTACGATCCGTGCGCTCCGTACTCGCGCTTCGGCACCACCCGCGCGCAGATCGATGACTTGCCGTGGGGCGACATCGACATCTTCCACGTCCACGCGCTCTGCGAGAGCCTGCACGACGGCTCGGTCGGGCTGATCGAGCACGTCGCGCGCGAGTTCGCGTCGTATGTCCGCAAGGTGAAGGCGGTCAACTTCGGCGGCGGCCACTTCATCAACAAGCCGGGCTACGACGTGTCGAAGCTGATCGCGGCGATCAAGGCGTTCCGCGCCGAGTTCGGCGTCGAGGTGATCCTCGAGCCGGGAGCCGGGCTGGTGGTCGATACCGGCTATCTGGTCGCGACCGTGATCGGACTGCACCATAACGACAAGGACATCGCGATCCTCGACGCGTCGGCCAGCACGCACATGCCGGACGTGCTCGAGGTTCCGTACACGCCGGCGATCATCGGCGCCGCCGAGCCGGGCGTGCATCCCCATCGCTACATCGTCGGCGGCAAGACCTGCATGACCGGCGACATCATCGGCGAGTACTCGTTCCCCGCGCCGCTGAAGGTCGGCAGCCGCGTCGTGTTCACCGACATGATGCAGTACAGTCTCGTGAAGAATAATACCTTCAATGGAACGCCGCTGCCGGATCTCGCAATGCTCGGCGAGGACGGCAGCTACCGAGTGGTGCGCTCGTTCGGCTACGAGGAGTTCCGCCGCCGGCTCGGTTGACGTTTGAGGTGGCGGTTCGTGCCGGCTCAGTTGCTCTGCTGGAGCGTGCCCGATTCCAGCGCCAGGACGTGCCCGGCGAGGTACAGCGAACCGCAGATCAGGATGCGCTTGGCGCCTGGATCGGCTCGGTCGGCGCGATGCAGCGCACTGCCGAGATCGGCGGCCACATCGGCCTTGAAGCCCAGCACGCGAGCGACCTTGGCCAACGCATCGGCCGAGTACGGCGCCTCGTGCGCGCCAGGAATTGGAACGGTCAACAATTGCACCGCCTGGCCCTGGAACGGCGTCAGGAAGCCTGCCGCATCCTTCTGGCCCATCATGCCGACGATCATGTGCAGCGGCTTCGGCGCGCGCTCCTCGAGATCGGCCATGGTCTGCGCCAGCGCCTGCCCGCCCGCCGGATTGTGCCCGCCGTCGAGCCAGACCTCGGCCATGGGCGAGATGCCGGCCGTCAGCCTGCCGCCGCCGAGCCGCTGCATTCGTGCCGGCCACACCACCGTCGTCAGGCCGCGCTCGACTGCGCCGACATCGAGGCCAAGATCCGGCATCTGCAGCGCGGCCGCAATCGCTGTGCCGGCGTTGACGAGCTGATGGCGTCCGATCAATGACGGCCGGGGCAGGTCGAGCAGCGTGTCGCCGGTCTGGAAAACCAACCGTCCCCGCTGTTCGAAGGCGTCGAAATCCTCGCCCCAAACCATCAGCGGAGCACCGATCCGTGCTGCCCTGTCCCGGATCGCATCGAGCCCTTCCGGTACCTGCTGCGACACGATGCAGGGCACGCCGCTCTTGAGGATGCCGGCCTTCTCGACCGCGATCTTCGCGACCGTATCGCCGAGCTTGTCGGCATGATCCATCGACACCGGCGTGATGATCGTGAGCCGAGGGTTGGCGACGACATTGGTCGCGTCGGCCCGCCCGCCGAGCCCGACCTCGAGTATCACGGCATCGGCTGGCACCTCGGAAAATCCCAGCAATGCGGCCGCCGTCGTCATCTCGAAGAAGGTCATGCGCTCGCCGGCATTGGCCGCCTCGACGCGCGACAGCAATTCGACCAGGTATTCCTCGCCTATCGGGCCACAGCGGCCATCGGCACCGGCAATCTGGATGCGCTCGTTGAAGCGGACGAGGTGCGGCGAGGTGTAGATGTGGACGCGCTTGCCGGCAGCTTCCAGCATCGCCCGCAGGAACGCCGCCGTCGAGCCCTTGCCGTTGGTGCCGGCGACATGGATGACAGGGGGCAGACGAAGCTGCGGGTTACCGAGTTTCTCCAGCAGACCCGCGATGCGATCGAGCGAAAGGTCGATCAGCATCGGATGCAGTGTCTTGAGATGCGCGAGCAGCGCGTCGCTTGTGCGAGGGCGGGGCGCGCTCACGGCTCTCGACCTTCCGTCAGCCCTGAGGCTTCGATACCGGCTTGCCGGTGGCATCGCCAGGGCGATTGACCGGCGCCCGGGACGTATCGAATCGCTTGGACCCGGTCACCGGTTCCGCTTCCACGATCTGCTGGCCCGTGCCGTTGCGGCCTGGCGCCTCGATCTGCTGGCCATTGAGATGGCCCGATACGTTGGCATGGCCATTGACCGACTTCTGCCGGGTCGGCAGCTTGACCAGCGCATGGTTGGCCATCATCAGGTTGCACAGGCGCGCCAGTGTCGCCTTGAGCTTATGGCGATGGACGACCATGTCGATCATGCCGTGTGCCAGCAAATATTCGGCACGCTGGAACCCGTCCGGAAGCTGCTCGCGGATCGTCTGCTGGATCACGCGCGGCCCGGCGAAGCAGATCAGTGCTCCCGGCTCGGCTATGTGGACGTCACCCAGCATGGCATAGGACGCGGTCACGCCGCCGGTGGTCGGGTTGGTCAGCACGACGATGTAGGGCAGCCGCTCCTCGCGCAGCCGCTGCACCGCGATGGTCGTGCGCGGCATCTGCATCAGCGACAGGATGCCCTCCTGCATCCGCGCGCCGCCCGAGGCGGCGAACAGGATGAACGGCGTCTTCTTCTCCACCGCCCGCATCATTCCGGCGATGATCGCCTGGCCCGCCGCCATCCCCAGCGAGCCGCCGACGAAGCGCATGTCGTGCGCCGCGGCGACGACCAGTTGACCGTCGAGCTTGCCCTCGCCGACCAGCACCGAATCATCGAGCTCGGTCTTGACGCGGGCTTCCTTGAGGCGATCGGGATACTTGACGCTGTCGCGGAACTTGAGCGGATCCACCGGCACCGCCGGCACGGCGACCTTGCTGTACTCGCCGTTGTCGAACATATGCGCCAGGCGCTGTGGCGCCGTCATGCGCTCATGGAAGTTCGACCCCGGAAAGACGAACTGATTGTTCTCCAGGTCCTTGTAGAAGACCATCTGGCCGGACTCGGGGTCCGTGCGCCACATGTCGTCCGGCACCTCGCGCTTGGTGCCGAGGAAGCCCCTGATCTTGGGGCGGACGACGTTGTTGATCCAGTTCACGTTGCGTTTGCTCCTCGACGCCTTTCGCACCGCAGCAACAATATCGCAGCGCGTAGCAGGGTCGGTGACCTTTGTCGATAAACGTGGTTACTCGTGCGAATCTCGGGAGTATTGCCTGCCTAAGCGCTTTCGCGCAGCCCTTTCGCCAAGCCTTGCACAACATCTAGGACCGACTTGGCAGTCTTTCCAGTGGCCTGACCCTTCTTGTCCAGCGAGTTGGCGATCGCGGTGACCAGTGCCGATCCGACGACGACCGCATCCGCGCCCTTCCCGATAGCACGTGCCTGCTCGGGTGTCTTGACGCCAAAACCGACCGCGACCGGCAGCGCCGTCGATTTCTTGATCCGGGCGACCTGGGCATGCACCTCGGCGATGTCGGGAGCCGCCGCGCCGGTAATGCCGGTGATCGACACATAATACACGAAACCGCTGGTGTTCGCGAGCACTGCCGGCAGCCGCTTCGCGTCGGTCGTGGGCGTGGCAAGTCGTATGAAATTCAATCCCTTGGCCACCGCCGGCAGACAAAGCTCGTCGTCCATCTCGGGCGGCGCGTCGACAACGATCAGCCCGTCGACGCCTGCGTCTTTGGCGTCGATCAGAAAGGCATCGGCCGGATAGACGTAGATCGGATTGAGGTAGCCCATCAGCACGATCGGGGTTTCTTGATCCTTGGCGCGGAAGGCTTTCACCGCCGCCAGGGTCTTGCGCATCTTCTGCCCGGCCTTCAGCGCACGCAGGCCGGCTGCCTGGATTGCGGGTCCATCGGCCATCGGATCGGAAAACGGCATGCCGATCTCGATCACGTCGGCGCCAGCCGCCGGCAAGCCGCGCAAGATCGTATCGAACGTCTCGGCGTCGGGATCACCGGCCATTACGAACGTCACCAGGCCCGCGCGGCCCTCGGCCTTCAGCTTTGCGAAGCGTTTATCGATTCGGGTGGCGGTCATGGCGGCTCGTATGTCCAATCTCCAGCGTCGCGCTTCCTCTTGTCCGCGCCATCTCGCCGTGGCAAGGGAATTTTGCCCATGACGCCGGCGGCGAGGCATGATCATAGACCAACTATTTGGTCGGAATGAGATATTTTGCGGCCGCCGTCGACAGCGGCCCGCCGATGACGCAGGGCAAGCCGAACTCGAAGTGACCGGTGGCGCCGGCGGCGATACAACCGGCGGCGATCAGCGTCGTGCCCGCCTGCGCCCACCAGGCGAGATTGCGGTTCTTCGCCGGCCCCTTGGCCCGCAGCTCGTCGATCCCGGCAACCGCATCCTTGCGAATTCGCGCCGTTTCCGACGTCTCGACCGCCTCGATTATATCCTTGAGCGTTGCCGACACAACTTTGCCGCGAATCGCCGCCTGGTCCTTGAGGTGCCGCAGCAGATCGGTGTCGCGCGTCGCATTGTTGGCGAGCGTCCATTTCGCCATGCCGGCGAGCGTCAGCTTCTCGAGGTCGTTTTCCTCCTTCGACCACGCCAGCGTGGCGATGATGCGATCGACCGGCTCCGGCGATCCAGTGGCGAAATAGAACCCCCAGTTGGCGTCCAGCACGGCGGGGCCCTTCTCCATCGGCGCCGTCTGCAGCACCGGCAGCTTGCCCGCCAGGTGCCGCTCGATCAGCACCGTCTTCGCCGGCATGCGCTCGACGAATTTGCCAAGCAACTCCTTCCAGTCCGGCAAGCCCGAGTAGGCGATGGCACGAACGATCGCGACCTGGTCCTCGGGCGGCAGCGGGAACATCCCGGTTATGAGCTTTTCCGCCTTGTCCGGATTGCCGGAAATCACGCCCGCCATGAAGCCGACGTGGACGCCGGCGCCCTCCATGTCGCGAAACAGGCCGAGCGCGCTGGCGGCACGAACCATTTCCGGCAGGCGCTCCGGCTCCGGCTTGGCGCGATAGCGATCGATGAAGCGGAGGATGTGCTCCGGCGCCGTGAACAGCAATTGCTTCGTCGCGGGGCTTTGCTTCGGCTTGGCCGCGTCGACGGTTGCCGACGCCAGCAGCGCCAGACCGAGCAACGACATCAACGCCAAGGCTACGCGCGGACGCGGCAAAGACTGTCCCCCGAATGGAATGCCGCAACCGGCGCCGCCGAGGTGGCGAATTTGTGGCCGCGATCAGTCCTCGCGCGCCCGATCGAGTAGGCTGGCGCCCGGCGTCGAGCCTGCGCTGCAGGCGACGATCGTCATGCCCGGCAGCTTGCGCTCACCGCCCCTTCGCCGCCCGGCGCAGGCGGTCGTTGATCGCCTCGCCGAGGCCGGCGTCTGGAATGTGAGTCACCGCGATGCAGGTGACGTGCGGCTGGTCGAGGGCGCGGAGTGCCGCGAAAAGATTTGCCGCTGCCTCGATCAGGTTGCCGCGCGGGCTCAGATTGAACACAGGTCCCTCGGCCACCGGTGGCGACGGCCCGAACGCCAGCAGCGCCTCGCCGGCGCAGGTCGAGGTCGCCTCCAGCCGCACTGCCGCATGTGGTGCGTAATGGGTTTCGAGCTGGCCCGGAGAGCGTGGCCGCTCGCCGCCGTCGAAGGCGCGGCCGACGCCTGCCCCGGTGACTTTCTCGATCTGCTCCGCGGTCAAGGCACCGGGCCGCAGCATGGTGACTTCCGCGCCGTCGACCGCCACGATCGTGCTTTCGAGGCCGTGCTCGGTCGCACCGCCGTCGAGGATCATCGCCACCTTGGCGCCGAGGTCGTGGGCCACATGCGCCGCGGTGGTCGGGCTGATGTGACCGGAGAGGTTGGCGGAGGGCGCTGCCACCGGCACCTTCGCCCGGCGCAGCAGGTCGCGCGCCACCGGATGGCTCGGCACCCGGATCGCCACGGTGTCGAGCCCGGCGGTGACGAGATCGGAGATGCCGCAGTCGGACCGCCGCGGCAGCACCAGTGTCAGGGGACCGGGCCAGAATGCTTTCGCAAGCTTCGCCGCCGCACCGGCGAAATGGACAAGGCGGCGGGCCGTCTCGATATCGGCGACGTGCGCGATCAGCGGATTGAACTGCGGCCGACCCTTGGCGGTGTAGATCGCAGCGACGGCGGCACCGTTGGTGGCGTCGGCACCGAGGCCGTACACCGTCTCGGTGGGAAAGGCGACGAGACGGCCGGCACGCAGCAGGCGCGCGCCTTCGTCCAGGGTGAAGTCCGATATCGCCACTACGGGCATGCGCTGCATTTCCTCGATTGACGTTTACGTCAAGGGGGCTTTCCCACCTGCCGCGAACCGCCTAAAGTCGCGTCAAACGCCGACGCCAGAGGAGACGCCGCCGATGACCTACCGCGCACCCGTAGACGACATCATGTTCGCGCTCAAGACTGCGGTCGATCTGCCAGGCTTGATCGAGCGCGGCATCTACGACGGGCTCGACGAGGATACCGTGCGCGCGGTGGTCGAAGAAGCAGGAAAGTTCGCCACCGAGGTGCTCGATCCGCTCGAATTCGGCCGGCGACCAGACCGGCTCGACGGTCAAGGATGGTGTGGTGTCGACGCCGGCGGGGTGGAAGGACGCCTACCGGGCGTTCGCCGATGGCGGCTGGAGCGCGTTGCCGTGCCCCGAGGAGTTCGGCGGCCAAGGTCTGCCCGGTATCGTCTCGATGGCGGCGTGCGAGATCTGGAATTCGGCCAATCTTTCATTCGGGCTGTGCCCGCTGCTGACCCAGGGTGCGATCGACGCGCTGCACGCCCACGGCTCCGAGGAGCTCAAGACCATATATCTGCCGAAGATGATCTCGGGCAAATGGACCGGCACCATGAACCTGACCGAGCCGCATGCCGGCTCCGACCTCGGCGAATTGCGCTCCAGGGCGGTGAAGCAGGCGGACGGGTCCTACAAGATCACCGGCACCAAGATCTTCATCACCTATGGCGAGCACGAGCTGACCGACAATATCGTACACATGGTGCTCGCCCGCCTGCCCGACGCACCTGCGGGCACCAAGGGCATTTCGCTGTTCCTGGTCCCGAAGTGGCTCGTCAACAAGGACGGCAGCCGGGGCGCCCGCAACGACGTGATCTGCGCCGGCGTCGAGCACAAGCTCGGCATCCACGCCTCGCCGACCTGCACCATGAAGTACGGCGAGAATGGCGGCGCCATCGGCTACCTCGTCGGCGAGGAGAACCGCGGCCTGATGACCATGTTCATCATGATGAACGCGGCGCGGCTGGCGGTCGGCGTACAGGGTGTCTCGGTCGCCGAGCGGGCGACTGCAGCGCGCCATTGCCTACGCCAACGACCGACGCCAAGGCCGGCCGCCGGGCGCGGCCGGCTCCGGCATGCGGCCGATAATCGAGCACGCCGACACCCGCCGCTCGATCATGACCATGAAGGCGCTGACGCAGGCCGCGCGCGCCATCTGCCTCGTCACCGCACGCGAGATCGACATCTCGCATCGCGCCAAGACCGAGGGTGAGCGGCAGGCGGCGCAGGCAAAGGCCGCGCTGCTTACTCCCATCGCCAAGGCCTTCTCCACCGACATCGGCTGCGAGGTGGCGTCGATGGGCGTGCAGATTCACGGCGGCATGGGCTTCATCGAGGAGACCGGCGCGGCGCAGCACTATCGCGATGCCCGCATCCTGCCGATCTACGAGGGCACCAACGGCATTCAGGCGATCGACCTCGTCACCCGCAAGCTGCCACTCGTCGGCGGCAAGGTGATGGAAGCCTATCTGGCGGAGCTGAGGGCAACGGCCGATGCCGTCCGTGCGTCGAACCAGCCCGCGTTCGGCCGCATGGCCGAGCGGCTCGGCGAGGCGGTGCAGGCGCTCACCGAGGCGACAGTGTGGATGGGCAAGGCGCTCGGCTCCGACCAGAACGCGGCGCTCGCCGGCGCCACTCCATATTTGCGGCTGTTCGGCATTGCGGCCGGCGGCAACTATCTCGCCAGGGGGGCGCTTGCGGCGGCCCGTGGCGGAGACCACGGCAATCACGTCGCGATCGCCCGCTTCTTCGCCGAAAACCTCTCCGTGCAGGCATCAGGCCTCGCCGCCGCTGTCACCGACGGCGGTGATGTGATCCTCGGCGTCGAGCCGCAAAAGCTGTCGGCGTGAGGACGGAGCCCCATGATGACCGAGATCGACATTGCCGTTCGCGACCGCACGCAGATCATCCGCTTCAACCGGCCAGACAAGAAGAACGCACTGAAGTCGGACATGTACGCCGCGATGACCGAGGCGCTGATCCGCGGCGACGCGTCGCCGGACGTCACCTCGCATCTGTTCATCGGCACCGGCGGCGTCTTCACCGCCGGCAATGATATCGCCGAGTTCCTCGAGCGATCGAAAGGCGGCTCCGCCCTCGGCACGCCGGTGCTGGGGTTCATCAAGTATCTGCCGCAAATCAAGAAGCCGGCAATCGCCGCCGTCGACGGCCTGGCCGTCGGCATCGGCACCACCTTGCTGTTCCACTGCGACCTCGTCTATGCGAGCCCGACCGCCAGCCTTCGCACGCCGTTCCTCGACCTCGGCCTGGTGCCGGAAGCCGGATCGAGCCTGCTGGCGCCGATCCGCATGGGATACGCTCGCGCCTTCGAGCTCCTGGTGCTGGGCGAACCGTTCTCCGCCGAACGGGCGCGCGAGGCCGGTATTATAAATGCAATTGTGCCGGCCGATCAGCTCGAGGCGACGGCGTTGCAGGCGGCTGCGCGGCTTGCGGCCAAGGCGCCCGAGGCACTGGCGCTGTCCCGCAAGCTGATGCGCGGCGATCCCGCCGCCGCCGTGGCGCGCGTCGAGGAGGAGGCCAGGATTTTCGGCGCGCGGCTGTCGTCTCCGGAATCCAAGGAGGCATTCGCCGCCTTCATGGAAAAGCGGCCGCCGGATTTCCGCAAGCCAGCCTGATCGCCACTTCGCGGGAAAACGACCGCCAATGCCCATTACGCTTTATGATCTTGCCGCCGCGGACCCCGGCATCCGCTTCAGCCCATTCTGCTGGCGCACCCGGTTCTGCCTGCTGCACAAGGGCCTCGATTTCGATACCGTGCCCTGGCGGTTCACCGACAAGGCGGCGCTGATATCGACTGGGCAGGGCCGCGTACCGGTGATCGTCGACCACGCCAACGGCGATCGCTGGGTCCATGACAGCTGGCAGATCGCCCTCTATCTCGACGAAGCCTATCCCGACCGGCCGAAGCTGCTGGCCACCAGCCGCCGAGCGGGCAAATGCGCGGCTGGTCGCCGTCTGGTCGGAAACGTCGGTGCACGGGGCGGCGTTTCCCCTGATCCTGACGCACCTGCTCGCCAACCTCGCCGAGAAGGACAAGGCCTACTTCCGCACGAGCCGGGAGGAGCGGTTCGGCCGCACGCTCGAAGCGATGTCGGTCGACCCGGCGAAGGGCGTCGAGACGCTGCAGCGCACGCTTGCGCCGGCCGAAGCCGCGCTGGCGGTGGCGCCAAATCTGTCGGGCGGCAAGCCGGGCTATGCCGACTATGCGCTCGCCGGCTCGCTGATGTGGATCTGGGTCACTTCGCCGGTGCCGCCGCTGGTCACGGGAACCGCCGTCGCCCGCTGGTTCGACAGAATGCTCGACCTGTTCGGCGGCGCCGGCCGCAGGAAGCCGGTGATGCGCTGACGGCGCGGCCAGGCGCAACGACGGGAGGCGCGAAGTAGACCTGGACGCGCCCGCGCCTTACATAGCGCCGTATGAACGCTGGCATACCCGATCCCGACGCCGCTGCAGCCGAACAGGCCGCAAGCGAGCCCGCGCGCCGCAGCGGCACCGAGGTCATTCAGGACTATCTGAAGCTGCTGCCGTCCTCGCCGGGCGTCTATCGCATGATCGACGCCGCCGGCGATGTGATCTACGTCGGCAAGGCGCGATCGCTCAAGGCGCGGGTATCGAACTATGCCCGCCTGCAAGGTCATCCCAACCGCATCGCGCGCATGATCGCCGCGACCGTGTCGATGGAGTTCGTCACGGTCGGCACCGAGGCGCAGGCGCTGCTGCTCGAAGCCAATCTGATCAAGCGCTTCCGGCCGCGATTCAATGTGCTGATGCGCGACGACAAGTCGTTCCCCTACATCCTGATCGCGCGCGACCACGCCGCGCCGCAGATCCTGAAGCACCGCGGCGCCCGCAACCGCAAGGGCGACTATTTCGGGCCATTCGCGTCCGCCGGCGCGGTGAACCGCACGATCAACATGCTGCAGCGCGCGTTCCTGCTGCGCTCGTGCTCGGACAGCGTCTACGCAAGCCGCACCAGACCCTGCCTGCTGTTCCAGATCAAGCGCTGCTCCGCACCATGCACAGGCGAGATCAGCACCGACGATTACGGCCGTCTGGTCGACGAGAGCGTGCGCTTCCTGCGCGGTGAGAGCCAGAACGTGCGGCAAATGTACCAGCGCCTGATGGAGGAGGCGGCCGACAAGCTCGAGTTCGAGCAGGCGGCCAAGTTCCGCAACCGCCTGTGGGCGCTGGCGCACGTCACCGCCGACCAGGCCATCAATCCGGAGGGCATCGAGGAGGCGGACGTGTTCGCCGCGCACCAGGAGGGCGGGCAGACCTGCATCGAGGTGTTCTTCTTCCGCACCGGCCAGAACTGGGGCAACCGCGCATACTTCCCGAAGGCCGACCGCGCCCTCGACGCCGGCGAGGTGCTCGACAGCTTCATCGCGCAATTCTACGACGACAAGCCGGTGCCGCGGCTCATCCTGCTGTCGCACGAGATCCCGTCGCGGGCGCTGCTTGCCGAAGCGTTGTCGATCAAGGCGGAGCGCAAGGTCGAGATCCGGGTGCCGCAGCGCGGCACCAAGATCGGTCTCGTCGAGCACGCGTCGCAGAACGCACGGGAGGCGCTGGCTCGCCGCATGGCGGAGTTGTCCACGCAAAAGACGCTGCTCGCGGGCGTGGCCGAGCGCTTCGGGCTGCCCGCCCCGCCGCGCCGGATCGAGGTCTACGACAACAGCCACATCATGGGCGCCAATGCGGTCGGCGCGATGATCGTCGCCGGCGCGCAAGGCCTCGCCAAGAACCAGTACCGGAAGTTCAACATCAAGTCGGACAGCCTCACGCCTGGCGACGACTACGCGATGATGCGCGAGGTTCTGACGCGCCGGTTCAAGCGCGTCGCGGCGGAATTGGCAGGAAGTGCTCAAGCTGGAGAGGCTGGCGAACCGCCTTCCCTCTCCCCGTCCCCTTCCGGGGAGAGGGAAGAGGCCGTCGCGCCAGCGTCAGATATCAGCGAAAGCCGCATCACCGCCCCGGCTCCGCCGACCGGCGCGCGCGGCGCCGACGCCATCGCCTTCGGCGTGCTGCGCGCCGACAACATCGATCCGCCGATCGACCCCGAGGACGAGGAGGACGAGACCGAGGATGCCATTGCCGACGGCGAGGAGATGCCATCGGTCCCCGACCTCGTCCTGATCGACGGCGGCGCCGGGCAACTCGCGGTCGCGCGCGAGGTATTGGCCGAGCTCGGGATCGAAGACCGCATCCCCCTCGTCGGCGTCGCCAAGGGGCCGGACCGCGATGCCGGCCGCGAGCATTTCCACGTGCCGGGCCGGGACAAGTCGTTCATGCTCGAACCGCGCGACCCAGTGCTCTATTTCGTGCAGCGCCTGCGCGACGAGGCACACCGCTTCGCGATCGGCACGCATCGGGCGAAGCGGGCCAAGGCGCTCGGCGCCAACCCGCTCGACGAGATCGACGGCATCGGCCCGACGCGAAAGCGTGCACTGCTCGGCCACTTCGGCTCGGCGAAGGCGGTTTCGCGTGCCGGCGTCGAGGACCTCAAGGTGGTGCCCGGGATCTCCGCGCAGATGGCGCAGATGATCTTCGACTTCTTCCACGACCGGAAACCCTAGACCGCCAGCGACAGACAGTACCGACCGTCGTTGCGACGATGGCCGACTGTGGCTAGCCTTGCGGCGCTATCGGCAACCGGCGGAGTGCAGCGATGATCCTCAACAGCTATTGGCGTTCCGGCGCCGCCTATCGCCTTCGCATCGCGCTCAACCTCAAGGGGCTCGCCTATGAGGTTCGCTCGATCCACTTGGTGAAGGGCGGCGGCGAGCAGAACGCGCCGGCCTATCGGGCGATCAACCCGCAGGGCCGCGTCCCCTCGATAGTGCTCGACAGCGGCGAGGTGCTGATCCAGTCGCCGGCGATCATCGAATGGCTGGAGGAAGCGTATCCGTCGCCGCCGCTGCTGCCGGCGGACGCGCTCGCACGTGCCCGCGTCCGCGGCGTCGCCGCCATCATCGGCTGCGATGTGCACCCGCTTGGCAACCTGTCGCCGCTCAAGTACCTGCGGAAGGTGTTCGGCGCCGACGATGCCGCCTGCGCGGCGTGGGTCGGCAACTGGATCACGCAAGGCTTCGCGGCGGTCGAGCAGTTGATCGAGGGCGGCGACTACTGTTTCGGCGACACGGCCGGCCTCGCCGACGTCTATCTCGTGCCTCAGGTCTATGCCGCGCGGCGGTTCAAGGTCGACCTGGCGCCGTTCCCCAAGATCGTTCGCGCCGCCGACCATTGCGCAAGTCTCGAGCCATTCGCCAAGGCGGCACCGCACAACCAGCCGGATGCGGAATAAGACGCCGGCGAGTTGGCGTCTCGTCTCGTGGTCTCCTGTGCTCGGTCGGTGGGTGTTCGGTACTCGATCTTCGGTCACGGGTTTTCGCTGATGCGGTAGGCGGCGCGCTCGAGCCAGGAGGGGTCGATTTCGACCCCCCAGCCCGGCTCGCTCGGGATCGTCACCTTGCCGTCGCGGACGCCATAGGGATCGTTGCGGAACAGGCCGTACTGCCAGGGATAGTAATCCGCCTCCTCGATCGAGAACTCGAGGTACTTGCCCGCGTTCGGAATGGCACCGAGCAGGTGCATGGTGAACAGCGTCACCATGGCAAGATTGGCGCTGTGAGGGGTGCACGGCAACCCAGCAGCTGCTCCCATTTGGGCGACCCGCAAGGTGCGGACGATGCCGCCGAGGTAGCAGACATCGGGCTGGATGATGTCGACCGCCTTCATCTCGATCATGTGGCGCCAAACCGGCATGAAGCAGTCCTGCTCGCCGCCGGTGACATCGATGTCGAGGGCGTCCCGCACTTCCTTCGTCTGCTCGAGCTCCCAGTAGGGGCACGGCTCCTCGTAATGCGATACGCCGTGGTCCTGCAGCAAGTGGCCGACCTCGATCGCGCGCCCCGGCGAATAGCAGCTGTTGGCATCGACGAGCAGAGTGGCATCGTCGCCGAGCGCCTTGCGGATGGTCGGAACGATCTCCTCGGTGCGGCCCGGCCACTCGTCGACGTCGTGGCCGTACTCGGCGCCGATGCGGAATTTGAAGGCGTCGAACCCGTGAGCATCGCGCAGCCGCTGGAATCGCGTCGCCTCGTCCCTGGGCGTGATGTCGCGCTTCATCGATGAAGCGTAGGTCCTGAGCTTCCCGGGCTTGCCGCCGATGAGCTCGCACACGCTCTTGCCTTCGAGCTTGCCGCGCAGATCCCATAGCGCGGTGTCGAGGCCGCACATGGCGCGGCACAGGTAGGAGCCCGGGAACTTGTGCTCGCGCTCCGGGATGCTGTCGATCAGGCGCTCGATGTCGAGTGCGCTGCGTCCGAGGCACCACGGCGCTACCTGCCGGTGCACGATCTGGGAAGTGATGTCGGCATTGTAGGTCGACACCTGCCCCCAACCTTGATGGCCGCTGTCGGTGGTCACCCGGACGAAACCGACAAACTCGGTGGTGAACGTCTCGATGCTCTTTATTTTCATCGCCCGCGCCGTTCAATATCGGGCCTTGCCGCCCGCCGCCTCCGGATCGCGTGCCGTCACGCGCCCACGCTCGCATTGTTGACTGGGATTGGTCTGCGGCTAAGGTCCATTCTGGACAATTGAGCAGGCCAATCGCGCACACTGCTCGCAATGGCCGTCGCTCGCGGAGGCGGACACCCATGGTCAAGAGGGCGGAAGGCGCGCTGCTTCAGGCAATTTCGATCGACCGCGGCACCCGCCACACACTGGGGACCCAGATCAGCGCGAGCCTGCGCAATCTCATTCTGAGCGGCGTGATGACCGCGGGCGAGCGCATGCCCGCTTCGCGTACGCTCGCGCAAGAGCTGGGCGTGGCTCGCACCACGATCGTCGAAGCCTATGAGAGGCTGGTCGCGGAAGGCATATTGGAGGCCCGGGTAGGCGCCGGCACGTTCGTCAGCGACGCCCTCAACGCTGAGCGGCCGGCCGCGGTCGCAGCTTCGCCGCCGCGCCCGGTCAAGAGCGTCCGGCTGTCGAAAGCCATGGCCGATGCGTCCAGTCGATTTGCGACGCGGCTTTCGCACGAGCCGCGCCCATTCACCACCGCAATGCCGGGCTTCGATGCCTTCCCGATGGCGCAGTGGGCGCGGCTGAGCAGCAAGCATTGGCGGGCGGACCGCCACCAGGTGCTCGGCTACGCGAGACCGCAAGGCCTGCAGTCGCTACGCTATGCGATTGCTTCCCACCTGCGGGCCTATCGCGGCATCGACTGCGATTGGCAGCAGATCTTCATCGTCGCCGGCGCGCAGCAGGCGTTCCAGCTGATCGCCGCCACCCTGATCGATGCCGGCGACAAGGTGTGGTTCGAGAATCCAGGCGCGATTGGTGCACGCAACAGCCTGATCCTCAGCGGCGCCGACCTGGTGCCGGTCCCGGTCGACGACAACGGTCTCGATGTCGATGCCGGCCTCGCCCGGTCGTCGAATTTCAGGCTCGCCTTCGTCACGCCGTCGCATCAACAGCCGCTGGGAGCGAAGATGAGCCTGGAACGGCGCCTCGCGCTGCTCAAGGCGGCGGAAGACTGCGGCGCGTGGATCACCGAGGACGACTGGGACGGCGAGTTCTGTTTCTCCGGCCGGCCGATGCCGACGCTCAAGGGCATCGACGTTGCCGGCCGGGTGATATACGTCGGCACCTTCAGCAAATCACTGTTCCCGGCGCTGCGCATCGGGTTCCTGCTGGCCCCCGAAGCATTGGTCGCCTCGTTCCACACCAGCCTCGAGGCGTTCTCGCCCGGAGTGCCGACCAGCTCGCAGGCAATCGTCTCCGATTTCATCACCGAGGGCCACTTCGCGACCCATATCCGCCGCATGCGCAAGCTCTATGCCGAGCGCCATCAGGCATTGCTCGATTGCTCGGCGGCCCGCCTCGGCGATTGGCTCGAGCTGGTCCCGACCAACACCGGAATGCACACTGTGGCATTCATGAGGAACGGCCTCGATGCCGATCGGATCAGCACCGTCATGGCCGACCGCGGGATCACCATGACCCCGCTCAGCCGCTTCTGCATCGAGCCGATCCGGCAGCAGGGCGTAGTGCTGGGCTTCAGTGCATTTACCCCCTCGCAGATCGAGTGCGCAGTCGAAATCCTGGCCCGGGCCTTCGCCGAAATCACCGTCGCACGACTGCAAGACAAACCTGCGAGGGTCCGCGCCGGGGCACGGTAAAGTGGTCTTCTTCTTTCGCCAGAGTGGATCTGACTTGCAGACCAATGCCGCCGTAATCTTCGAAGTCAGTCGGGCCGCTGCCAGCGTGCCCGTCGAAAATCCGATGGGAGGTTGAAGATGACCAGCTTCAAGAAGTTGCTCGTGGCCGCACTGGGCGCCGCCGCGTGTGCGATCGCGACACCGACTTATGCCGAGACTCTGCGGCTGCTCACCTGGGGCGACTATGCTCCGGCCGAGGTCGTCAAGAAGTTCAAGGAGGCGACCGGCATCGACGTCGAGATCACCATCTCGAACAACGAGGACATGATCTCCAAGCTGCGCGCGACCGGCGGCGCCGGTTTCGACCTCGCCCAGCCGAGCCAGGACCGCATCACCGGCCCACAGGCCGAATTCGGCATCTACAAGCCGCTCGACGTCAGCAAGATCAAGACCGAGCTGTTCATCCCCGATCTGCTCGAAGCCTCGAAGAAGAACACGACGCTCGACGGAAAGGTCTACGGCGTCGCCCACCTGTGGGGAACCTCGGGCATGGTCGTCGACCGCTCGAAGGCGCCGGAAATCAAGACCTTCGCCGACCTTTGCAAGCCCGAATACAAGGGCAAGGTGTCGATGCGCCTGAAGCGTACGGCGCTGCTCGGCATGGCGTTCTCCTCCGGCGAGGATCCGTTCGCCGCCTACGCCGACAAGGCCAAGTATCAGGCCATGATCGAGAAAGCCGGCCAGAAGCTGGCCGAGTGCAAGGCCAACGTAAAGACGTACTGGTCGGGCTCCGACGAGCTCCTCAATCTGATCCGCTCCGGCGAGGTGATCGCCGCGGAGGCATGGGACTCGACCGGCTTCAAGCTCAATGCCGAGAAGCCGAGCATCAACTTCGTCGCGCCGACCACCGGAGCACTCGGCTGGATCGACACCTTCGCGATACCTGCGAAGGGTCGCGCGGACGAAGCCGCGTACAAGTGGATCAACTTCGTCATGCAGCCCGAGATCGCGGCGATGATCGTCCAGTCGTCGGGCAGCTTCGCCGCCTCCAAGGGCTCGGACGCGCTGGTCGGAGAGAAGCTTCGCAAGGCGTTCCAGGAAGCGTTCCCCGCCGCCGTGATTGCCAACATCAAGTGGTTCCCGGCGATCCCGGCGGGCTATGAGGACATGGAGGGCAAGATCCTGGATCGCGTCGCCGCGCAGAAGTAGGCCGCGGAAGCGTCGTAGTCGTGGTCATGGCGGGCCGAGCGGTCCGCCATGGCCCATCCCCGCAGCGCCTGAACGCCGAGCCAGAACGACTCTACAGATGGCCTTCGATCTCGAATGCAAGGACGTTGCCAAGCGATACGGCGACTTCAGCGCTGTTGCGTCCGTGTCCCTGCAGGTGCCGCAGGGGTCGTTCTTCTCGATTCTCGGGCCATCGGGCTGCGGCAAGACCACGCTGCTGAGGATGATCGCCGGCTTCGTCAATCCGACCTCTGGCGACATCCTGATCGACGGCCGATCGATACTCGGAACGCCGCCGAATCGGCGCCCGGTCAACATGGTGTTCCAGCACCTGGCGCTGTTCCCGATGATGAACGTAGCCGAGAACATCGGCTACGGGCTGCGCCGCCGCGGTCTGCCGCGAGAAGAGATCGCCCGCAAGGTCGACGCCGTCCTCGCCCGCATAGGCCTCCCTGGCGCGGCCGCGAAGCGCATCGATCAACTCTCCGGCGGCCAGAGACAGCGCGTCGCCATCGCCCGCTGCATGGTCCTCGAGCCGACGGTGTTGCTGCTCGACGAGCCGCTTGGTGCACTCGACCTCAAGCTGCGCGAGCAGATGAAGCTCGAGCTGAAGCAACTCCAGCATCAGTTCGGAACGACATTCGTCTACATCACTCACGATCAGTCGGAAGCGCTGGTCATGTCGGATCAGGTCGCGGTGATGAATGCCGGCCGCTTCGAGCAGATCGCGGCGCCGCAGGACCTCTACTTTGCGCCCGCCACCGCATTCGTTGCCGGGTTCGTCGGGGACAGTCACCGGTGGCGCTGCCGCGTCACTTCCGTCGAAGGCCGGGAAGTCGCCGCGTCGACCGCTTCGGGCGTGCAGCTGGTGGCGGTCGCCGAGGGGACGCGGCTCGCGGTCGGGGCGGAGGCAGACATCTTCGTCAGGCCAGAGGCAGTGGCGATGCGACCCGCCGACCGCGGCGCCGATGCGCCGGCCCGCGCCAACACGCTCACCGGCGTCCTCGAAAGCCTGCTGTTCAACGGCGCCAACAGTCGCGCCATGGTTCGCACCTCGCAAGGTGACCTCGTCGCGGTGGCCTTGCAGCAGACGGCGAGCCGGCCCGACTTCACGGAAGGCACGCCGGTGGCACTCAGCTTCGAGCGTGCGCAGACCTTGGCATTTCCCGCCGGCGGGGCCGGGTCATGAGCCTCGATGTTGCACGCGTAGAGCGGCGGCCGGCCGAGCGTAACCTCTCCCTGCTGCTGGTGCTCACGCCCTTCCTGCTGTGGGTGGTGCTGATCGTCATCATGCCGCAGATCGACCTGCTGTTGCTGTCATTGCACGAGAAAGTGGCGCCGCGGGTCTATCGCCTGGGTCTCGGCAACTATGGCGCGCTGTTCGGCGAGAGCGTCTACGTGACGGCACTGGTGCGCACGGTGGTGATGTCGGTGCTGGCCACCATGCTGACGCTGCTGATCGGTTTCCCGGTCGCCTACTACATCGCCAAGATCGCGCGCGGTCGCTCGCGGACCATCCTGTTCATGGTCTGCCTGCTGCCGTTCTGGGTCAGCGAGCTCGTGCGCGTGTTCGGCTGGATGATCATTCTGCGCGAGACCGGCGTCGTCTCGAACCTGCTGCAATACGCCGGACTGGTGAGCGGTCCGGTGGAGTTCCTGTACAACGATGTCACCGTGATGGTCGGGCTCGTCTATACCTCGATGCTGTTCATGGTGGTGCCCCTGATCTCGACGCTCGATAGCCTCGACAACGCACTCGTCGAGGCCGGCTATGATCTCGGCGGGAACGGCCTCGTCGTACTGCGCGAGATTGTCATTCCACATGCCATGCCGGGTATCGCCGCAGGCTCGATCATCGTGTTCATGCTGACCCTCGGCAACTACCTCACCCCGACCCTCCTCGGCGGCAAGAACAGCCAGTGGTTCACAGCGCAGATCTATTCGCAGTTCATTACACGCTTCAACTGGGAGGTCGGCTCGGCGTTCGGCTTTGTGCTATTGGCGACGTCGAGCCTGATCGTGTGGCTCGCTCTCAGGCTCAGCGGCCAGTCGCTTTCGAGCACGCTGGGCAGGAGCTAGGCCATGTTGCGCTCGGTCCAAAGCCCGTTCCTGCGTGCCGCCTATGTGGCCTACATCGGAATGTTCCTGGTCTACCTCGCCGCGCCGCTCCTGGTCGTGGCCGTGTTCGCCTTCAACGACAGCCTGTTTCCGGCACTGCCTTGGCGGGGCGGGACGCTGGCCTGGTTCCTCGGCGGAACGGAGCCCAAGGTCGGCGTCTTCTTCGACCGCAACATTTTGCGCGGCATCGGCAATTCCCTGATGGTCGCCGCCGCGACCACGGCACTGGCGATCTTCACCGGTACCACCACGGCGTTCCTGTTCGAGCGCTACGAATTCCGCTTCAAGGCACTGTGCTATCTGCTGATGCTGGCGCCCCTCGTCATTCCCGGCGTAATCCTCGGCATCTCGATCCTGGCCTTCTCGAGCTCGATCGCAAACGCGATCGACAATTCCACGGGAATCGAGGTGGCTGCCCTGCGGCCCGGCCTGCTGCTGGTTGTGCTCGGCCAATTCTCGTTCATCGCCACCGTCGCGACGCTGGTGATCGCCGCGCGTCTGCGGAAGTTCGATCCGGCGCTGGAGGAGGCGGCTCTCAACCTCGGGGCAACGCCGTCGGAAGCGATCCGGACCGTGACGCTGCCCTACCTGCGCCCGGCCATGATCGGAGCAGCGCTGGTAGCCTTCCTGATGTCGTTCGAGAACTTCAACACCACGCTGATGCTGGTCGGATCCGACCCGCCACTGACCATCACCATGTTCGACCGGATGAAGCAGGGCTCGACGCCGGTGCTCAACGCGGTGTCGCTGCTGCTGATGATCGGGTCTGGCCTGCTTGGACTGTTCAGCATCCTCGTCCAGCAGGGCGGCGGCAAGTCGGCGGACGAATAACGCGCGGACACCGGCCACGCCAAGATCGTATCGGAGCAAGACCCTTGAACGAGTTCGACTACATCGTCGTCGGCGCCGGCTCGGCCGGCTCGACCGTCGCCGGACGCCTCGCCGCGACCGGACGCTTCCGTGTGCTGCTGCTGGAGGCGGGGCCGAGCGATCGCAGCATCTGGATCCAGATGCCAATCGGCTACGGCATGTCCTACTACAATCCCAGGATCAACTGGATGTACAGCACCCTGCCGGTGCCGGGACTTGACGACCGCGTCATCTACCAGCCGCGCGGCAAGGTCATCGGCGGCTCGAGCTCGATCAACGCGATGGTATATTCCCGTGGCCAGCCGGCCGACTACGACGAATGGGCGGCGATGGGCAATCCCGGCTGGGCGTGGAGCGACGTGCTCGCGTGCTACAAGAGCATGGAGGACCACGCGCTTGGCGCCAGCGACCTGCATGGTGCCGGCGGACCGCTGCACGTGACCGATATTGCCGACAGCGTGCATCCCTTGACCCATACCTTCGTCAAGGCGGGCGGCGAGGCAGGCTTGCCGTTCAACCCGGACCTCAACGGCGCCAGCCCGGAAGGCGTCGGCTACTACCAGATCAACACCAAGGGCGGCTTCCGCATGTCGGCGGCGCGCGCCTACCTGTGGCCCGCCGTTCGCAGCCGCCGAATCAAGGTGCTGACCGGCGCGCTGGCAACGCGCATCGTGCTCGAAGGCCGCCGGGCTGTCGGCGTCGAATATCGCAAGGGCGGCATGATGCACGTGGCCAGGGCTGCGGCCGAGGTGATCGTCGCCGGCGGCGCCGTCAACTCGCCGCAGCTGCTGCAGTTGTCGGGCATCGGCCCGGCGGGTCTTCTCCGCGAGCACGGCATCCCGGTCGTATGCGACAGTCCCGCGGTCGGCAGCAACATGCAGGACCATCTGTGCTACGATCATGCCTATCGATCGCGCCTGCCGAGCCTCAACGAGGCGTTTCTGCCGCTCGCCGGCAAGATCAGGGTCGGCCTGCAATACGTCCTGCGCCGGCGCGGGCCGCTGTCGCTGAGCGTCAACCAGGGCGGCGGCTTCTTCCGCACTCGATCGGATGTCGAGCGCTGCGACATGCAGTTGTATTTCTCGCCTCTGTCATACGAGCGGGCGTTGCCAGGCGTGCGTGCCCTGATGAAGCCCGATCCGTTCCCGGGCTTCCTCGTGAGCGTTTCGCCGTGCCGTCCGACGAGTCGCGGCACCATCCACATCGGCTCGCCCGATCCGACCACGCCACCCGAGATCTCGCCGAACTATCTTTCCACCGCCGAGGACGTTCGGGATCTGCTGGCCGGCGCTCGCTTCCTGCGGCGGCTGGCAGCGACCCCGTCGCTGAGCGCAATCATAGCCGAGGAATTGAAGCCGGGCCCCGATTGCATCGACGATTCCGGCCTGGTCGCGGACATGCGTCAGCGCGCCTACTCGGTGTTCCACCCTTGCGGCACTTGCCGGATGGGACCAAGGCCCGCCGACGCGGCGGTCGACGCCAGGTTGCGCGTGCACGGCGTCGAGCGGCTTCGCGTCATCGATGCGTCGATCTTCCCGACCATTCCCTCCGGCAACACCAACGCCCCGGCGATAATGACGGGCGTCAAGGGTGCAGAGCTGCTGCTGTCCGATGCTTGAGCAAATCATGACCACGACAGGCTTGCCGCGATCCGCACAGCGTGAAATCCGCGATTGTCGGCTCCGAAATTCAGCAATCCATCGCAAACTCCAGGCGATCCGGCCGGCTGTCATACGCGTGTAACGCGAGTTTCTTCCAACCACCGTGTGTCGGTGCGCGGCAGGAAAGCACGTCGCCGGCAAAGTCGAGATGATCTTGCGCAGCGGCGCCGGTCTCAACGCCGCGCGTCAACTCCGGGGCTCGAGGCGTGCAGCAACGCATGCGCATTCTGGTTGCCACCGATGCCGTGACCCCGCAGGTGAACGGTGTCGTCCGCACATACGAGCGCCTGGCGGTCGAGTTGCGCGCGCAGGGCGTCGAGATGAAGTTCCTGACGCCCGACGACTTCCGCACCGTCACGTTCCCGGCCTATCCGGAAATTCGCCTGGCGATCCCCGATATGCGGCAGGTCCGCCGGAGGATCGCGGAAATCGCCCCGGATTTCATTCACGTCGCGACCGAAGGCCCGGTTGGCTGGATGGCGCGCAATGTCTGCCTCGCGGCGGGTCGCCCGTTCACCACCAGCTACCATACCAAGTTCCCTGAATATGCATCGGCGCTGCTCGGGCTGCCCGCCGCGTGGTGCTATGCGGCGGCGCGCTATTTCCACAATGCCGGCGCCGGCACGATGGTCGCCACACCGTCGCTCGCCAATGAGTTGATCCGGCGCGGTTTCGATCGCGTGATGCCATGGACGCGCGGCGTCGACACCGAGCTGTTCCGGCCATATGACATCCGCATGTTCGGCAATCGCAAGCCGGTGTTCATGTACGTCGGCCGCGTCTCGCGCGAAAAGAACATCGAGATGTTCCTCGATGCCGACATGCCAGGAATCAAAGTGGTGGTCGGCTCCGGTCCGCACCTGCCGACCCTGCAGCGGTGCTATCCCGACGCGGTCTTTACCGGCGCCAAGTCCGGCGAGGACCTCGCCCGCCACTATGCTTCGGCCGACGTATTCGTGTTCCCGAGCCGCACCGACACATTCGGCCTGGTGCTCCTCGAGGCGATGGCCTCCGGGCTGCCGATCGCGGCATATCCGGTGACCGGCCCGATCGATCTCGTCCGCAACGGGCTCACCGGATGCCTCGACGAGGATCTCGGCCGAGCCGCCCGCAATGCCCTCGCGCTCGACCGCAATGCGGCCCGCATGCATGCGTGCACATTCAGCTGGCAGCGAACCGCGGCAATGTTCGTGGATAACATCCATCGCGCCTCCGGACATCCGCAGGTGCGCACCAAGCATCTGGCCGCGGCCATCGACAACGGCAAGCTGGCGAACTCCCGCCGCGTGGTTTGAACGCAGTGTGCCGCGACGAAACGCGGCACGGGGTCGAATCGAACGCTCGTCATCGGCTTGTCATGCGAATCCGCCATGTCCGCCACACATCAAGGCATTGGGGATCCTCGAGCGAATGACCACGCTCCAGCAGGCAGCGGCGTCGATCTGTGCCGCAGGCCTCGTTCTGCATATCTTCACCGCCATGATCGCCGCACTCCGCTGCCGTCGAGGCCCGCCGGAACCGCGACGCATCGCCGCCGATCCGAGCCTTCCGCCGGTTTCGATCCTGCGTCCGGTGCGCGGCATCGATCAGCATGACGAGCTGACGCTGCGGTCCGGCTTCGCCTTGGACTACCCCCATTACGAGCTGGTGTTCTGCTGCGAGGACGCGGCCGATCCGGCAGCACAGCTGATCACCAGGCTGATCGACGAGCATCCGAGCGTTCCCGCCAGGCTGCTGATTGGCGACGATCGCAGCACCGTCAATCCCAAGCTCAACAATCTGATCAAGGGTTGGCACGCCGCCAGATACGACTGGATCGTGCTCGCCGACTGCAACGTCCTGATGCCCGGCGACTACATCCAGCGCCTTGCCGCCGCCTGGCGTCCCGATACCGGTCTCGTCTGCTCGCCGCCGGTCGGCTGCCGGCCCGAGGGGTTCTGGGCGGAAGTCGAATGCGCCTTCCTCAATACCTATCAGGCGCGCTGGCAGTATGCCGCAGATTCGATCGGATTCGGGTTCGCCCAGGGCAAGTCGATGCTGTGGCGGCGCGAAACCCTCGCCCGCGTCGGCGGCATCCGGGCGCTCGGCGCCGAAATCGCGGAGGATGCGGCCGCGACCAAGGTCGTGCGGCGCCAGGGCCTGCACGTCCGCCTCGTCGACGGACCGTTCGAGCAGCCGCTTGGGCAGCGCAACTGGCGCCAGTTGTGGGACCGGCAGGTGCGATGGGCCCGCCTCCGGCGCGCTACGTTTCGCCTCTATTTCACACCCGAGATCCTGACGACCGGCCTGCTGCCCATCGCATGCGGAGCGATTGCGGCCGACGGAGCCGGCCTCAATCCGGCGGCGGCGGCCGTGTCACTGGCGGTCGTCTGGTACGGCTGCGAGGCACTCCTGGCTCGGCTGTCGGGCTGGCACCTGAGCTCGCTGTCTCCGCTCGCGTGGATGTGTCGGGATCTGCTGATCCCGGTGTTCTGGGTCGCGGCCTGGACCGGCAGCAGCTTCAGCTGGCGCGGCAACGAGATGCGGGCCACGCGCGGCGTCGAGGCCGATCTCGACGGTGCGGTCATGCTGCGCTCCAAGCCCTGAATTTCCCGTATTCGGTTTGCGCCCGGCTCAGGGGCCGGCGGGCGCCGAATCGGTGCCGATGCACTCCGCGTCGATCATGTCGAAGGCATGGACGAAGAGGCTGTCGTCATCGAGCATGATAACGTTGTAGTTGGGCCGGCCGCTGGCCCACGAAACGGTCGGATCCTCGAGATCGAGCACGATCTGGTGGGTGCAGCCGCGGCCGGCGGTGAACGGCAGATTGCCGGGAAACGTCCCCGACAGCGGGATATGGATGTGGCCAAAAAAGACCTGCCGCACGCCACCTGGGTGCTCGCGCAGCATCTTCAGGTAGGCTTGCGGCTCGGCCATGCAGATGTTGTCGAAGTGCGGCGCCCCGACCATTCGTGCTGAGCTACCTGCCAGAAGTGGCGATCGAGCTGTGGCGCGCTCGATACCGGCCAGGGCATAACGTCGAAGCCGGCCTTGCGAAACACGCCAACGGCGTGTGGCATGTGCGACGGCGAGGTCACCAGCAACCAGCGGCTGCCGAATGCGGCGTTCGCTTCTGGGTCTCCACCAGGTCGCGCAAATGGTTAAGATTGGGTTCGTTTCGCAAATACCACCATCATCGCCCACTCATCAAATAATATCTATTTATAACAATGACTTAGAGATTCTCCTCGTATCGGTCGCACTAAGTTGTAGCTCCATCTTAAGTCGACTGACAGCAATGAGGCCTTCCGCTTATGGGGTACGCTAAGTTGCCAACTGAGGTGTCGAGAGAACCTTCGCCCATGTTTGAGAGTGATGCCGCGCTGTTCTTGTCGAAGCTGCTGCCGGTTCCTTGCCATCATCCAGCATCGAGCAAACGCGATCACGATCCGTGGACCGCTTGTCGATTTCCGTTTGCCTCGGCGGCCACCAGAACCAGCTCCTTGTGGGGTGTTGGCGCATTCAACCAGGCGGAAGCCCGGCGGCACGAAGAGCCGCGGCATCGGCTTCAACTTGCGCTGTATCGCGGCGACTGAACTGGGTCTTGAGCCAGGCGGCAACCGTGAAATTCGGGCGGGCCGCCAAAAGCTGTTCGGCGGTTCGCTTGGCTTCCTGGGATCTGCCGGTTTGCTGATAGGCGATCACGATATCGGTAAGGCCGAATCCGGGATTGCGGGCGTGATACGCTTGAAAGGCTTCAATCGCCTGTTCGGTTCGTCCCGACAGGCGGTAAGCGTTTCCGAGAGTACCCAGATAAACTGCAGGATAGTTTGGACTGAGAGTCATTGCCTTCTCACTCAGCACGACCGCTTCTTCGGGATATCCCGATGCTGCAAGAACATGGCTGGCCAATTCAGCTGTGTCAGCCGCCCCAGGGGCCAGCTCTACTGCCCTTCTAGCAGCGGCAACGGCTTTATCGTGTTGTCGCTGAAACAGCAGAATTAGGCTTGAAGCGGTGTAGGCGACGGCATGCCCGGAATCGAGCTCAAACGCCCTGTCAACGTAGGCCAGAGCCTTTTCGATCGCGGTCTCATGGTCGTCCCACCATCCGAAGCGGGCATCGAAACTATGCAATAATCCCAACTGGGCATTAAGCGATGCCGAGGCAGGGTCAAGCGCAAGCGCCTTTTCCCAAAAAAACCGCGCCTGGCCCTGTGCTTCTTTGGTCACGGCCTGGCGGTGGTGTGACATCCCCTGAACCCAACAAGTCCACGCCTCGACATTCGTAGTGGTCGTGTAGTGCAGCCGCGCATGTTCACCCTCCGTGAGCTTGACCTGCATCTCGGTCGCCAGCACCAGGGTAATTTCGTCCTGGATAGCGAAGATATCGTCCATCGCCCGGTCGTAACGCTCGGCCCAGAGGTGCGTACCATCTTGGGCGTCGATCAATTGCGCCGTGATCCGAATGCGGTTGCCGCTCTTACGAACGCTGCCTTCAAGCACGTATCGCACGCCAAGTCGCTGGGCCGCCTCGCGGACATCAACCGAGCGTCCCTTGAAAACGAAGGTGGAATTGCGCGCGGTAACGCGCAAGCCCGTCAGCTTCGACAGGGTCGTGATAATGTCCTCGACCAGACCATCGCAGAAATAGTCCTGCTCGGGATCGCCGCTCATGTTCTGGAATGGCAGTACCGCGATGGAGGGTTTGTCGGGATGCGGCCGGAATGGCGCAGTCAGGCGTGACGTAAGACTGGCTGCAGCGGTGATGGGCCGCATCCTGTAGACACGCACTGGCTCTACGATGTTCTTTAATTGCTGCTCGCCACCGTCTTCAAAAACAACGCCGAGCTTGCCCTTAACCTGATCATGCGCGCCACGCGAAAGGCAGATACCTCCAGGGTCGGCGACCCCTTCCAGTCGCGCTGCGACGTTGACGCCGTCCCCGTACAGATCGCCCCCCTCGACCATGACGTCGCCTAGATTGATGCCGATGCGTAGAACGATGTGACGATCTTCCGGCTGGCCAGCATTGGCGGAGGCCATGTCCTGCTGGAGATCGACGGCACACTGCACGGCATTGACGGCGCTCGCGAACTCCACCAGCACCCCGTCGCCGACGACCTTGAAGAGGCGACCCTGGTGCCGAGCAACCAGCGGCTCAACCACCTCCTTGCGCCGCGACTTGAGGGCGGCCAGCGTTCCGGCCTCGTCGGCCGCCATCAATCGGCTGTAGCCGACCACATCGGCGGCGAGAATGGCCGCGAGGCGGCGTTGAACGCGATGTTCGGCCATGAAAGTACCAATGCCCCAGCGAGAGGCTTCTCCCAAATTCTATTAGCACCTCGTGAGGCCGTCTATCGGACCCGACTTCCGGGGCCAGAAACGGCTGTGAGCACGTGCAAAGAAGACCTGTCTAGCCGAAGGCCTGGACGCTACTCGATCACCTCATCGGCGCGGCCGGAGTAGCGAGAGCGGAATGGGGAGACCAAGCGTCTTGGCGATCTTGAGGTTGATGACCAGCTCAACTTTCACGGCCTGCTGGACCGGCAGACCGGCGGGATTGGCGCCGTTGAGGATCTTGCCGACATAGATGCCGGCTTGGCGATAGGCATCGGCAAAACTGGATCCGTAGCTCATCAGGCCGCCGGCCGTGGCGAACTCACGCAACGGGTAGCTAGCAGGCAACGCGTGGCGCGCCGCAAGTGCGACGAGTTGATGTGGCCGGGTGATGAAGAACGGATCGATGTCGACGCAGAGCGCGCCGACTCCATTTTGAACGAGCGTGGCGAAGGCTGGCTCAAAGTCGCTGTCGGTGCGGGCTTGAACGACAAACAGTTTTCGCCCAAGCGCATCCGCTGCTGCTTGCACGTCTCTCGTGTCGGCCGCGGCATTGGGATTGATCGGATTGACGAGAAAGCCGATCGAAGCTGCCTTGGGAACCGTCTCGTGCAGCACCTCGAATTGCTTGGGCAACAGACTGTTGGCCAAGAAACTGACGCCGGTAACGTTCCCGCCGGGTCGATTGAGGCTGGCAACAAGTCCTACCTTGATGGGATCGGCGCCAATCACGAAGACGATCGGAACGGTTGTGCTCGCCGCCTTCGCGGCACGTGTCACAGGGGTGGCACCTGTAAGGATCACAGCCGCCTTGCGTTGAATCAAATCGGTCACCAGCGCCGGCAGCCGATTGTAATCGCCTTGCGCCCAGCGGTATTCGATCGTCACGCGCTTTCCGTCGACATAGCCGGTCTCGCTCAGTCCTTGCTTGAACGCCGCGATGTAGGGGTCAAATCCCTCTTGATACCAGCCGTCCAAAAACCCAATCACCGGCAACGCCGGTTGCTGCGCACGTGCCGCGAGCGGCCAAGCGACGGCCGCACCACCAACCAACGCAATGAACTCCCGCCGCCTCACCCGACCCTCTCATCGACGATGGCGAGACCAGGATACCAGATAAGATGGAGCAGGTCGTCGCCAATTCTGCGGCGCAATGCGGCAAGACAGCATTGGGTCAGCATGGCCCGTCGCGAGGAGGGTCGTTCACTCACGCTGTCCCGTGGGTAGCTGTCGATCGTGGAACGCGAAGCGAACGCCGACGCGATACGTCCGGGAGCTGTCGACCGGAACAGAAGCGGAGCGGCCCAATTGCTGTCGTGAGCATCTGCAACAACGTAGGTGGGCAAATGGCGGAGACTACTCGATCACCTCATCGGCGCGAGCGAGCAGCGATGGGGGGATGGTGAGGCCGAGCGCCCTCGCGGCCTTCAGGTTGATCAGTAGTTCGAATTTTGCAGGCTGCTGAACGGGCAGGTCGGCGGGTTTGGCCCCCTTGAGAATCCGGTCCACGTACTCGGCGCTGCGCCTGCAGCCGTCCAAGTAGTCCACGCCATAGGATATCAACCCACCGACTTCCGCCCACTGCCGCGAGCTATTCACGGTGGGCCAGCGGTTCTTGGTCGCCTCATCGATGAGCAACTTGCGATGAAC
>CAVVRF010000006.1:0-43022 GCA_963750535.1 uncultured Alphaproteobacteria bacterium
AAGGCAAGGAGCATGCCCACGGCGAAGACGATGTCGGGCGTGACGACGGGCACGTAGACCACGCCGTCCACGATGCGCCGCATCCAGCGCGGCCAGGGGAAGCGCTCCAGGCCGATGGCGAGGAGCGTGCCCAGGACCGTGGAGACCGCGCGTGGAGACGGCGGCGAGGATCAGCGTGTTCGCCGCCGCCTGCGAGGACCACCTCGTTGTGCGCGAGCTGCGCGTACCAGCGCAGGCTGAAGCCCTTCCACGCCACGCCGAACCGGGCCGCGTTCAGCGACATCGCCGCCACGGCGAGCAGCGGCAGGTAGAGGAAGACGATCGTGGCGACGGCGACGCCGGAATCGCGGGATGCCGACCGGCGCGCAGCGTCGCCGAGCGCGCGCGCTTCACAGGATGCTCACCTCTTCGCCCGACCGGCGAAGCACCAGGAGACCGACCATCGTGAGGAACGTGAGCACGAGGCTCACCGCGGCGCCGAAGGGGAAGTCACGGCTGACGCCGAACTGGTGCTGGATGAGGTTGCCCAGCATCCACGACTTGCCGCCTCCCAGGAGGTCGGGGATGACGAATGCCCCCATGGCGGGGATGAAGGTGAGGATCACCGCGGTGACCAGGCCGGGGAAGGTCTGGGGGAGGATGCCGTGCAGGAACGTGCGCACGGGCCGCGAGTACAGGTCCCGGCTGGCCTCGACGATGGCCCAGTCCAGCTTCTCCACGTTCGTGTACAGGGGCAGCACGGCGAAGGGCAGGGAGTTGGACACCATGCCGATGTACACGGCGAAGCGTGGAGGGGTAGAGGGCCGCGGACGGCTCGATGAGGTGCAGCCACTGGGCGAGCCGCGCCGGCGGCATCTGGTTGCCCAGGAGGAGCATCCACGCGTAGGTGCGGATCACGAGGTTGGTGCAGAACGGGATGATGATGAGCGCCAGCCAGAGGTAGCGCTGCGCCGGCGGCCGCCGCGCGATGAAGAACGCCAGCGGGTAGGCGAGGGCGATCGTGATGATCGTCGTGACCGCGGAGACCAGGATCGTGCGTGCCGAGGATGGACAGGTACGCCCGCGTCCATCCGAAGGCGTCGAAGCCCGGCCAGGCGCGCAGGAAGTTGCGCCAGCCGTGAATGTCCACTCGATGTCGCCCGCCGGCGCCGCGGGAGGCCACGGACCACGCCACCATGGCCCCGAGGGGGGCGACGAGCAGGAGCGACGATCCACGCGAGCGGGACGGCGAGCAGCGCCAGGCCGCGGGCGGTGAGCTTTCGGGTGGTTGCAAGCTCCCCGTACCAGACGAGGAGCCTATTCACCAATGCGCCTCCAGGTGGCGGGAGGGCAGCTCCAGCCAGATCTGCTGGCCCGGGGTGATGGCCGCGCCCGGGAGCGCCGCGCAGGTGGAGGTTCCCCGGCTGCACGTACACGTCGAGGTGGTCGCCGCGGTAGATGACCTCGGAGACGATGGCGCGGATGCCGTTGGAGGCGGGCTTTGCGGACCGGATCAGGATCTTCTCGGGGCGGATGGAGAGGAAGCCCTTCTCCCAGGCGGGATGCACGCGGGGCACGAGGTTGCCCATCTCCGTGTGCACGACGCCGTTGTTCCGCCACGCGGGGATCAGGTTCGTGGTGCCGAGGAACTCCGCGACGAAGCGGTTTGCCGGCCTGTCGTAGACCTCGGCGGGGGACCGGACTGGACGATGCGCGCGTCCTGCATGACGAAGATCCGGTCGCTCACCGTCATCGCCTCGTTCTGGTCGTGCGTGACGAGGACGAATGTCTTGCCCAGCCGCCGCTGCAGCCGGCGCAGCTCGAGCTGGACCTCGGCGCGCAGCTTCGCGTCCAGGGCCGACATGGGCTCGTCCAGCAGGAGCACGTCGGGCTGGTTCACCAGCGCGCGCGCCAGGGCGACCCGCTGCTTCTGCCCGCCGGAGAGCTGCGAGGTGCGCCGGCGGGGCATCTCCTCCAGGTGCAGCATCTCCAGGGCCTGCGCCGCACGCGCGCGGTCCACCTCGTCGGCGGCGAACTTGCGGGCGCGCAGGCCGAAGGCGATGTTCTCGAAGACGTTCGAGGTGGGGAAAGAGGGCGTAGTTCTGGAAAACGGTGTTGACGCGGCGCCGGTTGGCGGGCACGCGGGTCACGTCGACGCCGCCGAGGGCGATGCGGCCCCGTGTCGGCGAGCTCCAGCCCCGCGATGATCCGCAGGAGCGTGGTCTTGCCGCACCCCGAGGGGCCGAGGATGGTGACGAACTCTCCGCTTGCGACGGAAAGCGATACATCGTCGAGGGCCGTGACGGGGCCGAAGCTCTTGCACACCCCGCTCGACGGCCAGGTCGCACCCGGCGGAATCGTTGTCGGCGAGAACCCGCTCACCGGCAGCGACCACATGTGCCGCCGCGCAGCGACGAACGATCGTTCCGCGGAGGCCGGCCCGAGGCCCAGCGCAGCCGCGTCCCCGGCGGGAGCCAGGGTCCTAGTGCAGGGGACGTACCCCCGACAGACCGTATGGCCTTTCCAACTCAGATGGACCTCCCTGCTTCCGTGCAAGCTGGACTCAGCGCACGAAGCTCCTCCGGTTGAACCCATGGCGTCTTCCGTGCAGCCGCAGTGTATGCGAGGAAAGAATATTTTTGCAATACCTTGAGGGAAAATTTCTGTTGCGGCATGCCGATCCGCCCGATCGCTTTCCCCCGGCTCCTGCAGGGAACGTGGAGGAGTCCTGTCGGGACCGAAAAGCATGCCCGCGGCGCTGTCGAAGCTGGAGGTGTTCGTTGAAGCGCGGTGGAACTGTTGAACCAAAGTAGTAATGTCCCCTTTGAGCAAAGTAGAAATGTCCCCCTAATCTGCTGGCAACCACCAGGAAGGGAGAGGTTGCCCGCGTGAAGGAAGGGACGCTACTGATGTCAAGGAAGGACTGTCGCAAGGTGCAGGTGCTCTCGCGAGTGAAGGAAAAGCTGATCACGGTTCGGCGGGCCGGCGAAGCTGCTGGGGCTGAGCTACCGCCAGACCAAGCGGCTGTGGAAGCGCTACCGCGAGGGGGGAGAGAAAGCGGTGATCCATCGAGGGCGCGGGGTTGCCTCGAACAACCACCTGGAGGCTGAGTTGAAGGAGAAGATCCTCAACCGTTATCGGGAGGTCTACCAAGGTTTTGGACCGACGCTGGCGGTGGAGAAGCTGAGCGAGGAGGATGGGTTGCAACCGATCAGTCGCGAGACGTTGCGGCTGTGGTTGCTGGAGGCGGGGCTGTGGCAGCGCCATCGCCGCCACCGACCCTACCGCAAGCGCCGCGAGCCCAAGCACCATTTTGGGGAGCTGGTGCAGTTGGATGGCTCTCCTCACCCGTGGTTTGGCGAGGAGCACAACAGCTGCTGCCTGATGAACATGGTGGACGACGCCACCGGGATCACTCTGGCAATCATGAGCGAGCAGGAGACCACCGAGGCGGCGATGCGCATTCTGTGGGCCTGGATCGAGCGCTATGGGATTCCCCTGGCGTTGTACTGCGACCTGAAGAACGTCTACCTCATCGACCGCGAGCCTACCGTGGAGGAGCAACTGGAGGGGAAGCTGCCCAAGAGCGCCTTCGGCCTGGCCTGTGAGAAGCTGGGCATCCAGATCATCAGCGCCCACTCTCCTCAAGCCAAGGGACGGGTGGAGCGCAAGCACGGGGTGTACCAGGATCGCTTTGTGAAGGAGCTGCGCCTGCGGGGTGCCAAGACGATTGCCGAGGCGAACATGATCCTCAGCGGCGGCTTCATCGACAAGCTGAACAAGAAGTTCGCTCGCCAGCCTCTGGAGAAGGAGGACTTTCACGTTTCGACTGGTCGCCCAGTCAAGACCTGCGGGACATCTTCTGCTTCGAGCAGCCGCGCAGCGTCAGCCAGGACTGGGTGGTGCGCAATGACAATCACTTCTACCAGCTCTCCCGCGGAAGAGAGTCGCTGCCCAGGGCGGGGAGCAAAGTCACCGTGCGGGTGTGGCTGGATGGATCGGTACACATTCTTCATCGAGGAAGGAGGATCACGTACAAGGAGTTCGATCCCCAAGTCCGGGATCGACGAAAGGTCATCTGAGGGGACATTTCTACTTTGCCGAAACCGGTGACATTTCTACTTTGCCTTGACACGGGTACGTCGTCGGCTTGACACGTGCGGAGGCGGCGGATTAACTATGCCGATGGACGCCTCCGAGCTCACCGTGACGGCACGCATGGCTCGTCTGACGCTCTCCCGCGAGGAGCAGGAGAAGCTGGGCACGGCGGTGGAGCAGATGCTGGCGCACTTCTCCCACATGAAGGAGATCGACGTCGAGGGCCTGGCGCCCACCACGCACGCCCTCCTGCGGGAAAACAGGCTGCGCGAGGACGTGGAAAGCCGCACTGACGTCGACCGACAAGCTCCTCGAGAACGCTCCCGAGCGCGAGGAGCGGTTCATCGTCATTCCGAACGTGCTCTGAAGCCCGGACGGCGACACGCGGCAGGGCGGAGAGTCAATGGACTGGAGTGGCATAGCGACAAGCAGGAAATCCAGCCGAGAAGTGGAAGGCGTTCGTCGAGGCCCGGCAGAAGGACCTCGGCAGCTTCCTGCAGTTCGATCCCGGCGCTCGGCAGCGCCGATTCAGCTCGCCTGAAGGGCCGCTTGCCGGCGTGCCCTTCGCGGTCAAGGACAACATCGCCGTCCGCGGCTTCCGCCTGACCTGCGGCTCGCGGATGCTCCGCGACTTCGTCTCCCCCTATTCCGCCACCGTCGGTCGAACGGCTCCAGAAGGCGGGGGCCGTCGTCGCGGGCAAGACCAACCTCGACGAGTTCGGCATGGGCTCCTCCACGGAGAACTCGGCCCTCATGGAGACGAGGAATCCCTGGGACCTGCGCCGCGTGCCCGGCGGCTCCAGCGGCGGCTCCGCCGCGGCCGTGGCCGCCGGGCATGGCGGCCTTCGGGCTGGGAAGCGACACCGGCGGATCGGTCCGGCAGCCCGCCGTCGTTCTGCGGCGTCTACGGCCTGAAGCCCACCTGGGGCGCGGTCTCCCGCTTCGGCCTGGTGGCCTACGCCTCGTCCCTGGAGGTGATCGGCGTGATGGCCAAGACCGTGGACATGACCGAGACGGTCTTCTCCCTCATGCGCGGCCAGGATCCCCGCGACCATTCCTCCCTGCCCTGGCAGCCGCCCGCGCGTGAAGAAGGGCCCGTGGGTCATCGGCGTTCCGCGCGAGTGCGCCGACGTGCCCATGCACCCCGACGTGAAGAAGACCCTCGAGAAGCACGCGGGCGCTGCTCCGGGAGCTCGGCCACGACGTGCGGGAGGTGTCCTTTCCCACCCTCGACCACGTCGTCTCTTCCTACTACGTCATCGCCACCGCCGAGGCCAGCGCCAACCTCGCCCGCTTCGACGGCGTGCGCTACGGCCATCGCACGGCGCGCGCGGACAACCCCGGAGGCCATGACGATCGCCTCCCGGACCGAGGGCTTCGGCCACGAGGTGAAGCTGCGCATCCTCCTCGGCACCTACGTCCTGCGCTCCGGCTTCCAGGACGAGTACTACCTGCGGGCCCAGAAGATCCGCACCGCCATCCGGATGGACTTCGAGAAGGCATTCGCGGGCGTCGACCTCGTGCTGATGCCCGTCTACCCCGTGCCCGCCTTTCGAGCGGGGAAGCGCGGAGGCCGATCCCGTTCTCCCAGAAGCTCGCCGACATCTTCACCTGCGCGGCCAACCTCGCCGGCCTGCCCGCGCTGTCCTTCCCCGCGGCGCGTGGAGAACGGCCTTCCCATCGGCATGCAGTTCCTCGCCCCGCCTTTCGCCGAGGAGCTCCTCTTCGCCGCCTGCCGCCAGCTGGAGAAGGTGTTCCCCTCCCCGACGCGCCGGGCTTCCCGGCGGGCTGGAGGTAGGGGTGTACGCGTCATTCCTCGGCCTGGAGGTCCACACCCAGCTTCTGACCCGCACCAAGGTCTTCTGCGGCTGCCGGGCCGCCTTCGGCGACGAGCCGAACACGAACGTCTGCCCCGTCTGCATGGGCTACCCCGGGGTGCTTCCCACGCTGAACGCCGAGGCCATGCGCATGGGCTACCTCGTGGCCCGGGCGCTGAACTGCACCCTCGCCCCGTCGGCGCTGTTCGAGCGCAAGAACTACTTCTATCCCGACCTTCCCAAGAACTACCAGATCTCCCAGTTCCGCTCCCCGCTGGGCACCGACGGCTGGGTGGAGATCGAGCTGCGCAAGCGGCAGCAAGCGGGTGCGCATCCGCGAGGTCCACCTCGAGGAGGACGCGGGCAAGATGATCCACGCCGGGGACATCACCCTGCTGGACTACAACCGGACGGGCACGCCCCTCCTGGAGATCGTCACCCAGCCCGACCTGGAGGTGGGCGAGGAGGCGGAGGTCTTCCTCCAGCAGCTGCGCCGGATGGTGCGCTACCTCGGCGTCTGCGACGGCAACATGGAGGAAGGCTCGCTGCGCTGCGACGCCAACGTCTCGGTGAACCTCGAGGGCAAGGGCCTGGGGAGCAAGGTGGAGGTGAAGAACCTCAACTCCTTCAAGTTCGTGCGCAAGGCCATGACCTTCGAGATCGAGCGCCAGACGGAGATCCTCGAGCGCGGCGGCACGCGTGACCTCCGGAGACGCGGCTGTGGAACGAGAACCGGGACGTCACCGAGAGCATGCGCACCAAGGAGAGCTCCTCGGACTACCGCTACTTCCCCGAGCCCGACCTGCCGCCCTTCGCCCCGGACGCGGCGTTCCTGCGAGAGCGTCGAGGAGTCCCTGGTGGAGCTGCCCGAGGCCGCGCAAGCGCCGGTTCATGGAGACCTGCAGCTCTCCGAGGAGCAGGCGGACTTCCTCTGCGAGGAGAAGGCGACCGCCGACTATTTCGAGAAGACGGTTGCGCCTCGGGGCGGAGCCGCAGAGCGCGGCGCTGTGGCTGGCCTCCGACGTGAAGAAGCATCCTCAACCGCACCGGCCTCGGCCCTGGCCGACAGCCCGCTCACGCCGGCGCGCTTCGCCGAGCTGCTGACGCTCCTCGCCGAGAAGCGGATCCACGGCAAGATCGCCAAGTCGGTGCTGGAGGCGGTCTTCGCGGAGGACAAGGATCCCGCTGGCGATCATCCGGGAGAAGGGCTGGGAGCAGATCACCGATCCCGGCGATCCTGGGCGGGTACATCGAGAAGGTGATGGCGGCACACCCGGCCGCGGTGGCCTCCATCCGCGCCGGGGACAACAAGCCGACCACCTTCCTCATCGGCGAGATCATGCGCGCGACCTCGGGCCGGGCCGACCCGGCGCTCGTCCAGGCGCTCGTGAAGAAGAAGCTCGCCGTGTCCGTCATCCAGATCCTCTCCCTGGGCGGGGCCATCGTGGGCACGGAATCCGAGCAGGGGGACGTGGTCCCGGGCGACCCGGCGCGAGATCATGCGCCTCCTGGAGGCCGAAGGGACGCTTCCGCGGACGATCGCCTTCGAGGAGGGAGAGGTCGGCAGGATCCTGAGCGAGGAGATCACGCCCGCAGGACTGGGCCCGGCTGCTCGCTGGGCCTCGACGAGCGGCTGCGCGGGCGGACGGGCATCCGGGATCGTCGTGACCCACGGCACCGACACCCTCGCCTACACCGCCTCCCTCGTGTTCTGGCTTTTCCCCCGGCCGCCCGTTCCCATCGTGCTCGCCGCCTCCCTGCAGCCGGCAGGGCGCGAGGGCAGCGACGCCATCCCCACGCTGCGCAAGGCCATCCAGGCGGCCGCGGAGAGCGAGCCGGGCGTCTACGTCGTGTTCGGCGGCCGCGTTCTCTCCCCGGTGAACCTGAAGTTCGAGCGCATGGCGCGCGGACGGCTTCCGCAACTGGAACATGACGCCGACCCTGCCACACCGGGGCCCCGCTGTTCGACGAGCTGCCCCTGGGCACGGACCGGGAGACGCTGAAGGCCCGGCTGGAGGCGGCCATCAACTCGACGCTGATCCTGCGCGTCTACCCCGGCATGCGCGGCGACCACCTCATCGAGCTCATGGACCGGGGCGTGAAGCAACTTCGTGCTGGAGCTCTACGACACGGGAACGGCGAACCTCCGCGACTCCCCCTACTCGCTGCGCCGCGCGCTCGCTGGCCGCCCGGGAGAAGGGCGTGCAGCTTCTTCTGCACCTCCCAGCAGGAAGGGATCGTGGACTTCTCCCGCTACGCCACCGTCCCACGAGCTGTGGCGCGAGGGGGCCATCCCCATGGGGTCGCTCACCACCGAGTCCGCCTGGACGAAGCTGGTCGTGTGCTCCGCCTTCTCGGAGACCGAGGAGGAGATGCTGGCCAGAATGGAGCAGGGAAATGCGGACGCTTGTCTCTGAGCTCTCCGGTCGCGATCGGCTCCGACGGTCACCCTCTGCGGCTGGGTGCACCGCGTCCGGGACCTGGGCGGGGTCTCCTTCGTGCTGCTGCGCGACCGGAGCGGCATCGGCCAGCTGGTCTTCGACGCGAAGCCCGACGTGACGCCTGGAGAGCGTGATCCGCGTGGAGGGCATCGTCGCCGCCAACGAGAAGGCGCCCGGCGGCATCGAGGTGCGCGTGACGGCGCATGGAGGTCATCTCCGCGGCCGCCGCTGGACCTGCCCTTCCCCGTGAACCAGGACCCGGGGAAGACCTCCCTGGAGTCGATCCTCGACAACCGGATGATCTCGCTGCGCAACCCCGGCCATCCTTTCGATCTTCCGCGTGCAGTCCACGATCCTGCGCTGCTTCGCCGAGCACCTGCGCGGCGAGGGCTTCACCGAGATCAAGACCTCGAAGCTCATCGGGACCGGCACCGAGGGCGGCACGGGCCTGTTCGCGGTGGAGTACTTCGACACGAAGGTCTACCTCACGCAGTCGCCGCAGATCTACAAGCAGGCCATGATCGCCTCCGGGCCTGGAGCGGGTCTTCGAGATCGGCCCCGCCTACCGGGCGGAGAAGCACGACACGCCGCGGCACATCAACGAGTTCGTCTCCCTGGACGTGGAGATGGCCTTCATCGAGAGCGAGCAGGACCTCATGGACCTGGAGGCGCGGATCCTCGCCGCGATCTTCCGCGGCATCCGGGAGACCAACCAGCGCGAGCTGGACGCCTGGAAGGCCACGGTGCCCGATCCCGACGCTGTGCGCGCGCATCCCCCGCGTGTCCCACGACGAGGCCAAGGAGATCGTCTCGAAGGAGACGGGGAAGAAGGTCTACGAGATCACCCCGGAGGGCGAGCGCGCCCTGTGCGACTGGGCCATGAAGACCGCGGGCATCGAGGCGGTCTTCGTCTACGCCTACCCGCGCAAGTCGCGGCCCTTCTACACCTACCCCGCGGAGAACAACAGGACCAAGTCCTTCGACCTGCTCTTCCGCGGGCTGGAGGTCACCTCGGGCAGCATGCGGATCAACCGCTACGACATGCTCCTGGAGAACCTGAAGGCGTTCGACCTGAAGCCGGAGGGGCTCAGCGACTACCTCTCGATCTTCAAGTACGGCTGTCCGCCCCACGGCGGGTTCGCCATCGGCCTGGAGCGGCTCACGCAGAAGATCCTGGGGCTTTCCAGCGTGAAGGAAGCCACGCTGTTCCCGCGGGACAGGAAGCGAACAAGGCCGTAGCCACGGATGCCGAGCCGGCGAGCGCCGGATGCCGAAGCGGCCGAGTCCGTGGATGGCGGAGGCCGCCGTAGCCAGCGCGTGCCGCGGCCGCGGCTTGTGCGGCGATCCGGCCGTTGTATACTCGCGCATCCAGAACGACGCGGTGCACTCCTTCGACTGGAGCGTGCCGACATTGGGGAGGGGATGCACGACGCAGAAGAAGGAGGAGGAACATGCGGACTCGGAGAAGCTCGTGCTGCTCGTCCTGGCGCGCTGGTCGTGGCCTCGGCGGCGTTCGCGCCAGGCGCGGCGATGCCGGCCGCGGGCAAGAGCCTGACCATCGGCCTCGTCCTGGTCGGGCCGTACAACGACCAGGGCTGGAGCCAGGCCAACTACGACGCCGTGCAGTACGTCGTCAAGCAAGGTGCCCGGCACGAAGATGATCTACATCGACAAGGCCAACCCCGCGGACCGGCCGGGAACCACGGTGTCCCAGCTCGGCGAGAGCCTCGTGGCCCAGGGCGCGAAGCTCGTCATCTTCAGCTCGGACGACATGGCCGATGAGGCGGTGAAGTTCGCCACGGCGCACCCCGACATCTTCGTCATCATGAGCTCGGGCAGCCAGGTGTGGAAGGACGGGAAGAACTACCAGGCCATTCCCAACATGGTGAACATCATGGGCCGCATGGAGTTCGGCAAGATGATCGCGGGCGTCGCCGCCGCCATGACGACCCAGACCGGCCAGATCGGCTACCTCGGGCCGCTCATCAACGACGAGACCCGGCGCCTCGCCTCCTCCGTGTACCTCGGCGCGCGCTACGCGTGGATCAACTACCTGAAGAAGGACCCCGCGAAGCTCGAAGTTCAAGGTCACCTGGATCGGGTTCTGGTTCAACATCCCCGGCGTCACCTCCGATCCCTCGCAGGTCGCGGATGACTTCTTCAACAGCGGCTACGACGTCGTGGTCTCCGGCATCGACACCACGGAAGCGGTCACGGAGGCGGCGAAGTTCGCCGGCCAGGGCAAGAAGGTGTGGGCGATCCCCTACGACTACGCCAACGCCGTCGCAGGCGTCGCCCGAGATCAACCTCGGCGTGCCGTACTTCAACTGGGGCCCCGCGTACGCGACGGCGGTCAAGGCCGCCATGACGGGCAAGTGGCAGTCCCACTTCGAGTGGAACGGCCCGGACTGGAAGAACATCAACAACCCCGACACCTCGGCGGTCGGGTTCAACAAGGGCAAGGCCCTCTCCGCCGCCGCCTCCGGCCGCGGTGGACAAGTTCATCACCGAGCTCGCCGGCGGCCTGAACCTCTGGAAGGGCCCGCTCGCCCTCCAGGACGGCACCGCGTACCTGAACGCCGGCGCAGGCGGCGACCGACCAGCAGGTCTGGTACCTGCCCCAGCTCCTCCAGGGCATGCAGGGACAGAGCGTCTCGAAGTAAGCCGGTTTCCAGGACACGAATACAGGGGCGAGACGCGATTCGTCTCGCCCCTCGCTTTTCAAACCCACATGCAGATCGAGCTGCGCGACATCAGCAAGACCTTCGGCTCAGTCCACGCGAACGCGGGCATATCCCTGCCCATCCCCCCGGCCTCCATCCAGGGCATCCTGGGGGAGAACGGCGCGGGCAAGAGCACGCTCATGAAGATCCTCTCCGGCTTCATCCTGCCCGGACACCGGGGAGATCCTCCTGGACGGGCACAGCGGTCGTCATCCATTCCCCCGCCGACGCCATCCGGCTCGGCATCGGCATGCTCCACCAGGATCCGCTGGATTTTCCTCCCATGAAGATCCTGGACAATTTCATCCTCGGCAAGAGCGGGCGGCTGTTCCCCGACCGGCGCACGGCGGCGCGGGAGTTCCGCGAGCTCGCCGCGCAGTTCGACTTCAGCCTCGACCCCGACGCGTACGTCGACACGCTGACGGTCGGCGAGCGCCAGCAGCTGGAGATCCTGCGCCTGCTGTGGTTCGGCGCCCGCGTCCTGATCCTCGACGAGCCGACCACCGGCATCAGCCAGCCGCAGAAGGAGAAGCTCTTCGCGACCCTGAAGAGGCTCGCCGCCCAGGGAATGACGATCATCTTCGTCTCGCACAAGCTGGAGGACGTCGAGTTCCTCTGCTCCCGCGTCGCCGTTCTCCGCCAGGGAGAGCTTGTCGGGCACCGCCGTTCCGCCCTACGAGACGAAATCCCTGGTGCGCATGATGTTCACGCAGGGACGTCGCCGTTCACGGGAAAGACGGCGCAGGCCGCCGGGCAAGCCGATCCTGTCCCTCGCGCGGCGTCTCCCTGGAGGCGCAGCGCCTGCAGATCAGGGACGTGAGCTTCGAGGTTCGCGCCGGAGAGGTCGTCGGGCTTGGCCGGGATGGAAGGCTCGGGACAGTCGATGCTTCTCTCCGCCTGCGCCGGGCTTGCCCGGCCCGTGTCGGGACACGTGCGCCTCGGGTGAGAAGGACGTCACCGGACTCTCGTACCATGGCTTCAGGAAGCAGGGAGTCGCCTACCTTCCCGCGGCGCGCCTGGAGCAGGGCCTCGTGGCCGGGCTCAGCCTGGCGGATCATTTCGTGCTCTCCGAAGGCGGCCGGGGACCGTTCATCGACCGTCGCAGGCCGCCGACGTCGCGGCGGACCGGATCTGCACGTACAACATCAAGGGCGTCCCCTCCACATCCCGTCGAGTCGCTTTCCGGCGGCAACCAGCAGCGGATGCTCCTGGCCCTCCTGAAGGAGTCCCTTTCGCTGATCCTGCTCGAGCATCCCGACGCGCGGGCTGGACATCGAGTCGACGCTGTACATCTGGACCAAGCTGCGGGAGCGCTGCGCGCAGGGCGCGGCGATCGTGTTCATCTCCGCCGACCTCGACGAGGTGCTGCAGTACAGCGACCGGGTGCTCGTGTTCTTTGCGGGACGCGTCTCGCCTCCCCTTCCCGCGACAGGGCTTTCCGTCGAAGCAGCTGGGAGTGCTGATCGGCGGCAAGGGGTGGGACGCGCTGGCCCCGGAGGCGGCCCATGGCTGAGGCGCGCGGTGGTCGAACGCGCTCCTGCGAGGTGCGCGGCGATCATCCTGGCGCTCCTGCTCACCACGCTCGTCCTGCTGGCCGCGAAGGCGCCTCCCCTCGCCGCCTTCGCCAACATCGTGCTCGGCGCGGTGGGATCCTGGGAGGTCGCGGCGAATGTGCTCGTGTCCTGGGTGCCCCTGCTCGGTCAGGGGCAGCACGCCGCCCTCCGCCTTCAGCACGATCGCCGCGTCGGCATCCTCGATCTCAAGCTCGGCCGATCCGGCGGAAAGGCGATCTGCACCGCGGCATCGACGAAGCCGCCGTCGGGCATCTGGTTACCCGGCTCCTGGAAGCGCTTCAGCGGCGGCGGCAGCGCGGCGCCGGCGGCACGAAATCGCGCCCTTCGGCGCCGGTGCAAGCGCCACCGCGATCCGGGCTCAGGCGCTGGAACGCATCGAACAGTATCGGCGCGGCGGCGATGCGGCCGGTCAGAGCCCGGCGTCGCCGCGCTGTCAGGCCGGCCCACCGAGCACACCGATGGTGTGGCGGCCGTCGTAGCCGATCGCCCAGGCATCGCGATAGCCGTATGACGTGCCGGTCTTGTAGGCAATGCGGCCACCCTTGGCCGAAGCCGGCGGTGGCGCGTCCTTGAGGATATCTGTCACGTACCAGGCCGCCAGCGGCGACAGCAGTTGCTTCGGACGCTCGGTCTGCGCCAGTCGCGGTCCATTGAGACCATCGCGCCTGTGCCTCAGCGTCACCGCCTCGCCGCCTCGCGCCAGTGCGGCATAGAGCGCGGTCAGGTCGGCAAGTCGCAGCCCGACGCCGCCGAGCGCGATGGCGAGTGTCGGCTCGGCCGTCTCCTTCGGCAGGATCGCGGTGATGCCGACCCGCCGCATGCGGCCCATCAGCCTGCCCGGACCGACCGCGTTCAGCACCTTCACCGCCGGGATGTTGAGCGACTGCGCGAGCGCCTCGCGAACCGTCACCGTGCCGTGGAAATCCTCGTCGAAGTTCTTCGGCGCATAGGTCCCGAAGCGAACCGGCCGGTCCTCGATCAACGTCTCCGGGTGGGCCAGTCCCGCCTCGAAGCCGAGGCCGTAGATTATTGGCTTCAAGGTCGAGCCCGGCGATCGCACCGCTCGCGCCATGTCGACAGCGCCGAACCGGGTGTCGTCCAGGTAGTCGGAAGCGCCGACGTGGGCAATCACCTCGCCGGTCTTGTGGTCGACCGCCACAATGGCGGCCGACAGCCGCTGGCCGAGGCCCCGCACATGATTACGTGCGAGCTCCTCGAATTGGCTTTGCACATGCCCGTCGAGGGTCAGCCGATGGATCTGGCGCGTCTCGTCGGCGGCCACTTCCGCCTCGGCCAGGTGAGGTGCCAGGCGCGGGAACTCGCGGCGGACGTGCGGCACCGGCTCCACCGCGGCGCGCTGCGCCTCGGCGCGCGTGATCACCCCGCTTGCGACAGCGCGTGCGAGCACGCGCTCGCGGGCGCGCCCCGCTGCTCGAGGAAAGCGGTCGGGCCGCCGCAACTCCGGCGACTGCGGGATCGCCACCAGCAGCGCCGCCTCGCCGAGCGACAATCGCGCCGGCTCCTTGCCGAAATAGGTGAGGGAAGCCGCCCGCACCCCCTCGATGTTGCCGCCAAATGGCGCCATTCGCAGATAGAGCCGCAGGATCTCCTTTTTCGACAATCTCTGCTCGATCTGCAGTGCCCGCACCGATTGCCTCAGCTTGCCGAGGCCGGTGCGCTCGTGCTCGCCCTGTAGCAGTCGCGCGACTTGCATGGTCAAGGTCGAGCCGCCGGAGACGATCCGGCCGTAACGCAGGGCGAGGCCTGCGCCGCGCACGAAGGCCAGCGGATCGACACCCGGGTGCCGGTCGAAGCGGCGGTCCTCGTAGGCGACCAGCATGGCGAGGTAGCGCGGATCGACGTCGGCCACCTCGACCGGCAGGCGCCAGCGGCCCTGCGGCGTGGTGAACGCACGCAGCAGCCGGTTGTTGCGGTCGACCACGATCGGCGACAGCGCATCGGCCGCCTCGATCGGCGGCGGCCCCAATCGGTGCATGGCGATGCGAATGGCGGCGTAGCCGGCGCCGGTCAGGACAGCGACGGCGGCAGTCGAGCCAATTGCCCATCGGGCAACCTGCCGCATCGGTGGGCGAGACTGTGTAGCAGTCACAACCAAGGTGTCATCCTCGGCCTCGGGCCGAGGACCCATCGTGCGGCGAACCCGCAGCACACTGGCGAGCCTCGCGGCCGCGGCGAGCAATTTTTCGCGCCGCTTCGCCTGCTGAACCATGGGTCCTCGGGACAAGCCCGAGGATGACAGCTGTGCGGGGAAGGCGGCTGTGATGTTGTCGGCCGCCAGCTGCCCTTCGACCTCGGCCGGGAGTGGGGCCGGCCTCTGCCCTCGCCCCCGAAGCAGCGCAGAAGTGGGCAGTCGCGCCGTCGCCTTGACCAGCCGCCGCAACATGCGCCTCACTCCTTCGCCGTCACGTCGAGACGGCCGGCGGCGGTACGGGCGAAGCGGTCGGGACGATACATGTCCTCGATCGTCGCCGCCGGATGCACATAGCTGCCCGGCGTCACTGCCCGAACGATGTAGGCGACGGTGGCCGATTTCGCCGGCCCCTTCGCGGCATTGTCGTCGCTGCTGTCATCATCGTCGGCATTGCCGCGCCGGCCGTTCTTGCCGCGGCCGAACAGGTTGAACGCGGCGACGAAGCGGTCGTCCCGGAACTCGGTGTGCTCGGGCTTCAGCCCGCTCTTGAGCCAATCGAGCGTCTTGACGTCGCCGCCATCGACGAGGCGCGGGTTCTCGACCTCGAACCCCGCCGGCAGGCGATCGACCAGCAGCACCCGGCCGCCCTCCTCGTCCGCCTCGACCTTGAGCACCACGACGAAGCGATCGCTCTGCCTGACCTGGGCCTGGCCGCCGCTGGCGCTTGCCAGATCCACCTGCTTGCCGTCGAGCGTGTAGAACGTGCGCTCGATCCTGAAGCCTTTCGAGGCCGGCGGCTCCGGCGTCAGCGCGGCGCCGATCACCGACACGACAGCATCGACCGCCGCGTCGCTGTCGTTGGTGACGGTGAGCACGCCTTCCTTGACCTCGGCCGGCGTCAGCACCCGGTTGAGCGCCCCCTTGTGCACCCGGCCATTGACGCCGAGAAGGGTGTCGCGGGCCTGGTCGGAGAGCGCGCGTGCGGCCAGCAGCATCCACGCCTGCTCCTGTGTCGACGTGTAATGCTTCGACGCGTAGGCCTTGGCCACCACGCTGGCGAGCTTCGGCGCCTCGGTCGCGCTGACGCGGGTCTCGGCGGCGAGCGTCACCAATGCTGCGCCGTCACGCAGGACAGAGCCGTAGTCGAAGCCGCGAGAGCTGTGCTTCCTTGCCGCTCATGGTGGCGAGCGCCGCCGTGAACGCCTTCTCCGCGCGCTCCTTGTCACCCAGCATGGCGAGCGCGGCACCGAGTTGCGCCTGGGCTAGCGGTGTCGTGAACCGGTCGAGCCGGGTATCGACGTAGTACCGCAGATCGCCCATCGCGGCGCGGCCATTGCGAGCCAGCACATAGAGGGCATAGGCGCGCTCCTCGCCGCCGCGCTCGAAGTCCTGCGCGTAGGAGACGTAGTTCTGCAGCTTGTCGAGCGCCTGGGCGAAAGCCTGTGGCTTCACCACGTAGCCGCTCTCCTTGGCCCGCGTCAGGAAATCCGTGACATAGGCGGTGAGCCACAGATCGCCGTTGCGCGGTCCCCAGATGCCGAACGCGCCCGACGCGTCCTGCATCTCGAGCACGCGCTCGATCGCGCCCTGGATGCGCTCCTTCAGCGCCGCGTCCGCCGGCAGCCCCGACTGCGCCGCCAGTGCATTGGCATAGAGCAGCGGCAGGGCGCGCGAGGTCGTCTGCTCGGCGCAGCCATAAGGATAGCGATCGAGCTGGGTGAGCAGACCCGGCACGTCGAGTGCGGCGGTCGGCCCGACGCTCAGCGTGACCTTCGTGCGCGAGGCGATCAGATCGGCAGTGAGCTCCGGCGACAAGGTGATCTTGCCGCCCTTGGCCGGCAGGCTCGAGACGGTGAAGCGCCTGATATCGCCCGCCGGCACCTTGACGTCGAGGTTCAGCTGCCGCTTGACGTCGACACCGTTCGGGCCGGTGATGCGAACATCATAGGCGATGCGGCCAACGTCGGCCGGCTTCACCTTGAACCGCTCGAACATCCGTTGGTTGGGCTCGAGCTTGACGTCGCGCTTGAGTACGCTTGCCCGCTGGCCGCCGACGTCCTGGTCGACCGCAACCTGATAGGTGCCAGCCACGCCTTCCACATTGTGGATGTCGAGCTCGATCCGTGCCTCGTCGCCGAGCGTCATGAAGCGTGGCGCCGAGGCGACCAGCGCCACCGGATCGCGCACAATGACGTCACTCGATGCATGGCCGAGCTTGTCGCTGCTCCAGGCGACCGCCATCACGCGGACGGTGCCGTTGAACTGCGGCAGCTGGAACTCGACGTTCGCGGTACCGTCGGCCGCGACCTTTACGATGCCGGAATGCAGCGCCACCAGCGTCTCGACCGGCGGCGAGCCGCTCATCGACAGACCGCCTGCCGCGTCGCCCCCGGCGCGCAGCTTGCCGCGCTCGGCGCGCATGCCATCGATCAGACGGCTGTAGAAATCCCGGATCTCAATGCCGAGCCGCCGCTGCGCGTAGAAGTGACCTTCCGGCGCCGGCGGCTGATAGCGGGTCAGATTTGAGAATGCCGGCGTCGACGGCGGCGACCGTGATGCGCGCTTCCTCGCCTGCCTTGAGGCCGCCGATCTTCACCGGCACCGCGAGCCTGGCCGCCGACTTGACCTTGTCGGGTGCGGCAAGGGTGACCTTGAGCGTCCGATCGGCCTGATCCAGCGCCAGCCACTTGATGCCGAGGGCGCGGCCGGGCATGCGCTTGGCCTGGATGTCGATCGGGCGGTAGAGCATCGTCGCCACGTAGGCGCCGGCACCCCAATCGCTGCCGACCTCGACCGGGATCTCGGCGCCGCCCTTGGCGATCTCGACCTGCTTGTGGGTGACGAGGCCGGACGACAGGATGGTGACGAGCGCGCGGCCGCCGGTCTTCGAGACGACCTTCAGCTTCGCGGTCTCGCCCGCCTTGTAGGAGGGCTTGTCGAGACCGACCTCGAGGAACTCGGGCGAGTCCGCCGCCTCGTCGCCATACCAGCCGGCACGGAAATTGACGCTGGTCGAGGCGCTGCCGTCGACAGAAGAGACTTCGAGCCGGTAGCGGCCCCAATCGGCCTTGGCCTCGATCGCCGCGGCCAGCTCGGCGGTCGTCTTGACGGCGCCGGTGGCGATCTTGCGGGTGATCGTCACCGCCTCGTAGTTCCACTGGCCGTCGCGGCTGTACCACTGCCAGTTCTGGTCGAGGCGAAGCAGGGTCCACTGCAGGCCGGCATCGGCGGCGCGGCGGCCGTCGGCATCGACCTTGATCACATCGAAGCGCGCCAACTCGCCTTCCGACACCTCGTCGCCCTTGAACAGCGGCTTGATGCCGATGCGCGGCAGCTTCGGATCGACCGGCAGCGTGACGTTACGCTCGATCGTGCGCCCGCCCGGCTCACGCAGCCGCAGCAGGATGTCGGCCTCGAGCGGACGGGTGGTGCGCGGGATCGCCGGCAACCGCACTGCCACGTCGAGGCGGCCGTCGGCGCCGGTGTTGGGTACGCCTTCGAGCGGCTTTCGGACGATCGTCAGCTTCTCCTCGACGCGTCCGAACCGGTAGCCGGGAAATTCTTCCGGTTCCTTGTTCGACGGCTTGACGACGATCTCGCCCTCGACCGCAAGGTCGGCTGCGGGCGGGCCATAGAGGTAGCGGCCGGCAAGCCTGACCGTCGCCGACTCTTCCGGCGCGATCGCCTTGGACGCCGCCTCGAGCTTCAACTCGAGACGCTCCGGCACGAAGTCCTCGACCAGGAACGAGATGCCGGCCAGCGGATCGGCCTTCGGATCGGCATGCAGCTTGGCGCGCCAGGTGCCGGTCATCGCCGTGCCGGCGAGCGCGAGCCGCGTCTCACGACCGCCGAGCGCGTCATCGACGAGCACGATTCGCTTGTGCTCGACGCCGTCCGGGCGCGAGACGATCAGCGTCATCGGCACGCTCGACGCCTTGCCGGCGCGGTCACGCACGAGCCCGGTCAGGTGCACGGTCTCGCCCGGACGATAGACTCCGCGCTCCGCATAGAGGAACGCGTCGAGCGGTCCCGTCACGTCGCGTCCCTTGACGCCCCGGTCCGACAGGTCGAAAGCGGCGGCGCTCAGATCAAGAAATGCGTAGTCGCCGGCCGGGCCCTCCGCCACCAGGATCGCTGGTGCCATGCCGCCCTCGCCGCGCTTCAAGCCGCCGTCGAAGCGGACGTAGCCGGCGGCATCGGTCTTGCCGGTGCCGAGCACCTCGTTGTTGCGCGCGACGAGGCGAACGCTGGCGTTGGCGACGGCATCGGTGCCGGCCAGGCTGCGGACGAAGGCGTGGATGCCGTCCTCGCCGCTGAGCGCGGTCAGCCCGAGATCGGAGACGATGAACCACTGGGTCGCGCGCTCGGCGCCGCCGTTACCGGATTTCTTGCCTTCGGCGCTGGCCGCGACCATCACATAGACGCCGGGCTTGAGCTCCGGGATTGCATCGCCGACGGGCACCGCGCTGGTCACCTCCTCGTTGAGCTTGGTCGCGACCTCGAGCGTGCCGGTGTAGACCTGCGCGCCGACCCTGTCCTTCAGCGTCTCGAGGTCGTAGCCCGACATCTGCTTCTGGAAGTCGCCACCGATCAGCGTCGAGACAAGGCTGCGGTCGCCGACGCGATAGACCTCGATCCCGACCTTCTCGGTATTGACAGTGACGACCGGAATGCCCTGCTGGCCACGCGACGGCAGCACATAGTTCTTGCCGGAGAAGCGCACGGTCGGGCCGCGGTCCTTGACGTAGATGCCGACCTCGGCCGTCTTGCCGAGCGTCTCGGCGGTATCGGACGGCAAGCCGCCGCGCACCTGCACCTCGTAGCGCCGGCCATGGACCAGTCCCTCGACGCAGAGCTGCCGGCTGTCCACCGTCACGCTCTGCGGATCACGGCCGTCGACCGAGACGAACTTGGCGAAGTCCGACTGCGTGCGGAGCAGGTTCTCCGAGAACTGGAAGCACAGCCGCGGCTGGGAATTGTCGCTCTCGACCTTGTAGTCGACGAGGCGGAAGCCATGCTCGGCCTGCAGCTTGGCCAACTGCTCGGCGACCTCGGAGCTGGCGACGATCACGAGGCTCGCCCGTAGCGCGTCGATCGCCGGGCGCCAGTACGAGCGCCGCTTCAAGCCGTCGGCCAGCGTGACGAGGGCTTGCGCCTTCAGCGCCGGTGTCGCGGCCCGCTCGTAGGCGATATAGGCCGCCGCCGAGCCGTTCACCGGCAGGTCGTAGCGCTCGGAGCCGGCGCCGTCGGGCTGGATCGCCAGCAGGGCCCGGGCCAGGCCGAGCCAGGCGTCGGCGTCTTTCGGTTCGGCGACGACCGCCTCGGCGAAGCCACGCGAGGCGGCACGCGGATCGGCGCCACTGGCGAGCACTTTCTCGGCCGCGATCCTCACCTCGCGTCCCTTGCGGACCGGGGCCTTGATGTTGGCCTTGACCCAGGCCTCGTAGCGCGCCGCATCGCGGGCGATGGTCGGGTGCGAGAAGGCCGCCGCCTGCGCCACGGCGGCTGGCGGCGCGGTCTGCGCCCAAGCGGCAACCGGACAGACGAGCAGGCTCGAGAACACCGCGATGCGTGACAACGGGCGCGACAGGGCTGGCATGGTGGAAACCTCTTGCGACATTCAGCCGACCGGCGGCCCGCAGTGCGGCGGGCCCCGTCGAAACAATCATCGTGCAAGATGTTACGGCCGAACAGGGGCGCGGGGATAACTGTTGCGGCGGGTTCGCGGCCAATCCGGTAAATTGCCGCCACATTCCGGAACGTTCCGGTGGCGCCGCGCACGCCGCCGACATCTTCCGGCATCGGACGGCCGGTCGCGGGTTGTGCGCGGCTAGACCGCTTTGACCAGCCGCTCTCGCGACAGCACCTTGGCCAGCTCGACGGCCGGCTGATCGAACGGGTCGATGCCGAGCACCCGGCCGGCAAGAATGGTCTCGATCATGAAATGCATCAGCAATGCGCCGATCGCCGTCTCGTCGAGGCGGGGGATATCGAATGTGCGCACCGGTCGGCCGGCACGCGCCAGCGCTTCCGGCACACCATGCGACTGGGCAGCGACCAGGTCGCCGACCGCGCGGCCGGCCATCTCGTCGAGGCCGGCGGCCTTGGCGAGACCGGTGTCGATGCGATTGCCACCACCGGCGGTCACCACCCGCAGCATCGTGAGCATATGCTCGCGCGGACCGTCCATGAACAGCTGCAGCTGGCTGTGCTGATCGAGCGGACCGAGACAGGCGATCGGCGTCGTGCCCTCGCCCTGCTTGCCCAGGCTCTCCGCCCACAGCTGCACGAACCAGGCGGCAAAGCTGCCGAGACGGTCGGCGTAGGGCATCATCACCTGCACGCGGATGCCGCGCGACTTCGCCAGTCCGACCGCAAGCGCGGCGCCGAGCGCCGGCGGATAGGCGATCGGCAGCGGCCGCGCGCGCAGGCCGTCGACGACCATCCGCGCGCCTCGCCGGATCGCGACCACGTCGAGGCCGCGCGCCATCGCCGGCAGCAGTCCGACGTTGGTCAAGACCGAGAAGCGACCGCCGATGCCAGGATGATGATCGAGCAGCGGAATGCCATGCGCCTCGAGCAATTGCCTGAGGCCGTTCTTGCGGCCGGCAGCGGCCGGCTCGGTGAGCCCAAGGAACAGCGACGGCAGCCTGTCCTTCAGGCCGGCCTTGATCACCGCGTCCATCGCAGCGATCGCCTGTACCAGCGTCTCGGGCGTGTTGCCCGACTTCGAGGTCACGACGAAGCGGGTGGTCGGCAGATCGAGGCCAGCGAGGCCCGCCTGCAGCGTCACCGGATCGAGGTTGTCGTAGAAGCGCGTGCGCGGGCGCTGCTTCTGCACTGCGTCGGCGCCGCCGGGAATGTTCCAGCCGGCAAGCTGCGCCAGCGTCTGGCCACCGAGACTGGAGCCGCCGGTACCGAAGAAGACGATGGTGCGTGCGCCGTCCGACAACCTGGCAAGCGCGCCTTGCGCTGCGTCGATGTCGGCGGTCCCTTCCGTGATGCCGAGCAGCGGCAGTTTGCCCAGCCGCTCGTCATCGGCCAGCCGGCCGAGATGCGGCGCGAGCTTCGCCAGCGTCGCGGCCAGCTCGGCCTCGCTCAAGCCGTGGTCGCCGATCGCCGCCGGCAAGCAACCGGCGATCGACTGCACATACGGCAGCCGCTGGCCCGCCCCGTCCGTCATCACCTTCAGCTCCGGTTGGCCAGATTCTTCGGCTTACCGACCACAGTGAAGACCAGGTTATCGGACGTCAGCAACCGCTTTGCGACACGCTTCAGGTCGTCGATGGTGACCGCCTCGACCTCGGCATTGCGCCTATCGACATAGTCGATCCCGAGGTCGTCGTTCATGATCGCGAGCAGCTGGTTCGCGATCTTGGAGTTGGTGTCGAACCGCAAGGCATACGAGCCTGTCAGGTAGGAGCGGGCGTTCTTCCATTCGGCCTCGGTCGGCCCCTGCTCGGCCATGCGCTTCAGCTCGCCGCGAATGACCTCGATCGATTGCGCCATCTCTTCGTTCTTGGTGGCCACGCCGCCGACGAATAGCGCCGCATTCTTCATCGGCTGCAGATAGCTGTACACCGAGTAGGCGAGGCCGCGCTTCTCTCTCACCTCCTCCATCAGCCGCGACGCGAAACCGCCGCCACCGAGGATCTGGTTCAAGACGAAGGCCGGCATGAAATCCGGATCCTTGCGGGCGATGCCGATCATGCCGAACGCCGCCACCGACTGCGGCACGTTCATCTCGATCACCTTGATGCTGCCGGCCGCGGACGGAATGATCCTCGGCACCGGCGTCAGCTCGGCCTGCGCCGGCAAATCACCGAACACGGCATCGAGCACGCCACCGAGCGTCTTGGCGTCGATATCGCCGACCGCGACCACCTTCAGGTTGCCGCGGGCGAACACGCGCTTGCGGTAGGCCTCGAGATCGGCGCCGGCGATTGCCGTCACGCTCTCGACGGTACCATTCGCCGACCGGCCATAGGGATGGTTCGGGAACATCGTCGCCGCGAACGCCTTGCCCGCGACCTGATCGGGATTCTTCGCCGCGAAGGCGAGGCTCGCCAGCAACTGCGCGCGCACCCGGTCGACCGCGTCGGCGTCGAAGCGCGGCTTGGTCACCGCGAGCTTCAGCAGGTCGACCGCCTTGCCGAGATTTACGGTCAGCGTCTCGAGGCTGCCGTAGAGCTCGTCACGGCTGTCATCGAAGCTCATGCGCATGGCGATATCCTCCATGCGCTGCTGGAACTGGACGGCGGTGAGGTCGCCCGCACCCTCGTCCATCATGGAGGCGAGGAAATTCGCAACGCCCTCCTTGCCGGCCGGGTCCTGCGCATTGCCGCCCTGGAAGGCGAACCGCAGCGCGACCAGCGGCACGCTGTGCTCCTCGACCAGCCAAGCCTCGATGCCGCCCGGGCTCTTTACGGATTGGATCTTCATGGCGTTGGCCTCGGGTATCGTGAAGACGAGAAGGAATGCCGAAAGCGCAGCCGCGATCAGTGACAGGCTCGCACGCAACTCGACCATGGGGACATGCCCTTTCTAACGCGCAGGTTATGTGCGGCCCGCAGCGGGCTGTTTGCCGTCCGCCACCGGGATCAGGCGCCCGGTAACGGAATGGCGGATATCGAGATACTTCTCCGCTGCGTTCTTGACGTCCTCGAGGGTGACCTTGGAGATCAAATCGGGCCACGCATCGATCTCGGCGATGGTGCGGTTTACCACCAGGCCCCAGCCATAGCGGCGCGCGAGCGTCGCCTGGTTGTCGCTCTCGTAAACGTACTCGGCGATATAGCCGGTCTTGGCGCGGGCGAGCTCCTCGGCGGTGACGCCCTTCTCCTTGACCTCGGCGATGACCACATCGATCGCGTTCTCGACCGCATCGAGCGACTGTCCCTCGGCAGGCACCGCGTAGACGCCGATCTTGCCGGAGTCGAGGCCGGAGCCGACGTAGTAGCCGCCAGCGCTGGAGGCGATCTTCTGCTCCGAGACGAGCTTCTGATAGAGCCGGCTGGTGGCGCCGTTGCCGACGATCTTCATCAGCACGTCCAGCGCCTCTGCCTCGCCCGGCTTGGCGGTGACGTAACTCGGCACGACGTAGTTGCGCGAAATGGTCGGCTTGCCGGCACGGGGATCCTGATATTCGACCCGCCGCGCCGCCCGATGCTCGGGCTCGACCGGCCGCTGGCGCGGCTTGATCGCCGGATTGGCCGGGATCGAGCCGAATGCTTCCTCGGCAAGCTTCTTCACCTCGTCGACGGTGACGTCGCCGCTGACCACCAGGATCGCGTTGTTCGGCGCGTAATGCCGCTTGTAGAAATCGATCGCGTCCTGCCGGGACAGCTTCGCCATCTCGTGCGCCCAGCCGATCACCGGGATCTTGTACGGGTGCGACTGGTAGAGGGCGGCACTCATCTGCTCGTCGAGGATGGCGCCCGGGCTGTTCTCGATGCGGCTGCGCCGCTCCTCGAGGATGACGTCGCGCTCAGTCAGCACCTCCTTCTCGGCGAGCTTGAGGTTGACCATGCGGTCGGCCTCCATCTTCATCACCGTCGGCAGCCGGTCCTTCGCCACCCGCTGGAAGTAGGCCGTCGCGTCCTGGCCGGTGAAGGCGTTGTCCTGGCCACCGATCCTCGAGACGATCTTCGAGAACTCGCCGGCCGGGATCTGATCGGTCGCCTTGAACATCAGGTGCTCGAGGAAGTGGGCGATGCCGGAGGTGCCCGGCGGCTCGTCGGCGGCGCCGACCCGGTACCACACCATGTGCGTGACCACCGGCGCCCGGTGGTCAGGCACCACCACGCCCTTCAGGCCGTTGGCAAGGGTGAACTCGGACACCCGCGAGCGCTGCTGGGCCGAGGCGACGGATGTGACGAGTGCGAGCATGGGCAGGATGGCCACCAGAAAAGTTGCTAGCGTGACGATCGATTGCGAAACGCGATTCGAATGTGCTGCACGATGAAGCGAATCCGGCGATCGGGACACTTGTCCATGAATCGCGGCCGGCCGTAACTCACCAGCGGGCATGCGGCTGCTCCTTTGACTTGCTGGGCTGCGCGGAGCCGGCACGAGCACATCTACAGACACTGCCGGCGCGTAACTCCGCTCTTCGCGCCGAATGTCGGGTGGAAGCTGCCTCAAGTCAAATTACGAACGGGTAACATTGCTGCCAACGTCCGTGGCAACACGCTCAAGGCTTTGCTTTGGCTGGCGGATTCGAGCCAGTCGTGACCTCGATCGGGCTCTGCACGGTCATCACGTCGAGCACGGACTTGTTGCAGTTGCCGAGCGGCCCAACGACCGGGCTGTAGTCCTTGTTGACCTTGGCCCGCTGCAGCGCCATCTCGCAGTACTCGCGATGGTTCTTCTCGGCCTGGGAAGCGACCGCGACGCGCTTCTGCTCGGGATCGACCGGCATCGCCTCGGCCGCCGCCGCCGCGACAGTTCCCGAGCCCGGCTCCGGCAGGTGCTCGAGATTGGGCGGCAGCACCAGCGCTTGCCGCTCGGGCACCTTGTTGTCCCGATTGGCCGTCTGCGACTTGCTGCCGACGCCGAGGTAATCGAACACCGAGCCGTTGAGCTCGACATCGCCGGCCGAGCAACCGCCCGCGGCCGCTGCGCATGCCAGCACCACGGCCGTTACGCAGCCCCTTGCGCGATCGAGCATCGTCATCGGTTCAAGTCTCCAGCGGCTAGCCCAGGCGGGTAGCCTCCTATTGCGGCGTCTTTGCAACTCAGGAACCCCGGATCGAGTCGTACAACAGCCCGGCGACGCCCGCAACGATCGCAACATCGGCGATGTTGAATACGTACCAGTAGAAGCCGAAGGCATGGGCCGAGAAGAAGTCGGCCACCCCCCCGAGCCAGAGCCGGTCGATGGCATTGCCGATGGCGCCGCCGATGATCAGCCCGAGGCTCCAGGCCATCAGGCGGGTAGTCGGTCCGCGCACCAACCACAGGTAGAGCGCGACCGAGGCGACCACCGCGAACGCCGAGAGCGCCCACGGCCCGAGCCAGCCCGGCATCATGCCGTAGCTGATGCCGAAGTTCTTGACGTAGACGAGGTCGAGGAACGGGGCGACGCTCACCCGGCCCTTGTCCTGGATGCGGTAGACCAGCAGCATCCACGCCTTGTGCGCCTGGTCGACGACGAGGGTCGAGAGCGCCACGGTCAGCGCCAGCGCCGACCATCGCCCCCATAGCCAGGACTGCCGTGACGTGCTCACCATGTCGCCCCCTCTGCGTCACCCCCGCGGGAGTGGCAAGTCACAGCATGATCGACCAGTTGATTCATCGCCGGACCCTGTAGCGCCTGTCGCCAGCGCCGGCAAGGCGTGGACGCCTTCGCTTGCACCGCTTCGTCGGCGGGGTCAGCGGTGTGGGAGTATCCGAAACCGGCGGCTGCGGCCGAAGCGATAGGTTTCGAAGTCGTCGTGGTCGATCGTGAGAATATCGGCGATACCGTCGCGGCCAGCGACATGAACGAGGGTCGCATCGGCAAAATCCATCGGCCGGTCGGCATACCGGCGCATCAGGGCCGCGAGCGCCGGGCCGTCGGCCGCCTCGATTGCCGCGATCCCCACAATCCCGGTCAAGAAAAACTGCCAGGCAAGCTCGATCTTGGCCGGCTCCTCATGGACGAGGCAGAGCAACTCCGTCAGCACCGCGACGGTCGTGATCAGTGGCTGGTCGGCCGCGGCGAGGGCGGTGGCGCAGTCCTGGTGCCACGCGTCGCGCGGCGAGATCGCCGCCAGGAGCACGCCGGTATCAACGAGCGGCACGCGGCCTCCGGCTGCGGTCACGGACAAGCTTCTGCGCGAAAGCCTCGCGGACATTGGCATTGGTCGCCGATGCCGTCGGCGGCCCACCCAGGTCGCGCGCGCGGGCCGAGGCGACGATCTCCTCGATCGCGCGGCGCCGACGGGCTTGCCGGTTCTTGCCGGCGGAGGCGTCGTCGGAATGCTCCAGCCACGAGCGGCACGCGCGCTCGATTACCGCCGACACGCTCGTGTTTTCCGCGCGCGCCGCCGCCTCCAGCTGCCCCTTCAGCGCCGGATCGACACGCCAGCTGTAGACGTCGCTCTTGCTCATGCACTACAATGTAGTGCATGAGCACCGGCAGGTCAATTTTCTGAGGCCCCGCCCTATTTCCCGTCGATCTCGCGCATGGCGGCGGCATCGCGAGCCGACAGCTCGGGGTAGTCCGCGTCGCTGCCGACGTCGTTGGTGATCCGCCACGAGCGGGCGCACTTCCTGCCTTCCGCCAGCGCCGGAACGACCCTCACGCCCGAGATGTCGGCGACCACGAATGCATCGGCCGGCGCTTCGCTGCCGGTGATGGTGATGCCCGATGTGATGCACACCTCGGCAAGGTCGATCGAGCCGAGCAGGTCGCGCAGCCCGGCGTCGGCGACGTGCACGATCGGCGCCGCCTCCAGGCTCGAGCCGATGCGCTTCGCCGCCCGCTCGAGCTCGAGCGCGCCGGTCACACCGCTGCGTACGCGGCGGATCTGGTCCCACTTCGCGGCGAGCGCGTCATTGCGCCAGGCCGCGGGAATGGCCGGGAACAGCTGCAGGTGGACCGAGTTGCCCTCGCCATCGCCGTAGCGCGAGAGCCAGGCCTCCTCGGCGGTGAAGACCAGGATCGGCGCCAGCCAGACGGTGACGCAACGGAAGATCTGCTCGACCGTGTCGAGCGCCGCCAGCCGCTTGCTTGACGACGGCGCCTCGCAGTAGAGCGCGTCCTTGCGGATATCGAAATAGAACGCCGACAGCTCCGTGTTCATGAACTGCGCCAGCGTCGCCACCACCTTCTTGTAGTCGTACTCGGCATAGGCCTTGCGAATGATCGGGTCGATCTCGGCTAGCTCGTTGAGCAGCAGCTTCTCGAGCTCCGGCAGATCGGCGTAGGCGACCTTCTGCTTCGCGTCGTGGTGCTTCAGTGTTCCCAGCATCCAGCGGAGCGTGTTGCGGGTCTTGCGGTATGCTTCCGCGAACGACTTCAGGATTTCCGGCCCGAGCCGCTGGTCGTCCCAGTAGTCGCACGAGGCGACCCACAGGCGCAGGATGTCGGCGCCCGAATCCTTGATCACCTTCTGCGGCTCGACGGTGTTGCCGAGCGACTTCGACATCTTCTGGCCCTTCTCGTCCATGGTGAAGCCATGGGTGAGGACGACGTCGAACGGCGCGTGGCCGCGAGTGCCGGAGCTTTCGATCAGCGAGGAGTGGAACCAGCCCCGGTGCTGGTCGGAGCCCTCGAGGTACATCACGGTGTCCTTGCCGCCCTCGACCTTGCGCTTGATGCCGCACAGGCCAGGGAAGTGCGGGTCGTTGAGCACGTAGGTGTGGGTCGAGCCGCTGTCGAACCACACGTCGAGCACGTCGTTGATCTTCTCGTATTCGGCCGGGTCGTAGTCGGGCTTCAAGAAGCGCGCGCCGTCGCTGTCGGCGAACCAGGCATCCGCTCCTTCCTTGAACATGGCGTCGTAGATGCGCTGGTTGACGCGTCGTGTCGACCAGCACGTCATGCGTTCCCTTCTTCACGAACACGGTGATCGGCACGCCCCAGGCGCGCTGCCGCGAGATCACCCAGTCTGGCTTGGCCTCGATCATGCCGGTGATGCGGTTCTCGCCCGAGGTCGGCACCCATTGGGTCTCGCGGATCGACTTGAGCGGACCGCTGCCGCAACGTCTGGAGACGGCCATTGCCCGGCGCGCCGCCTCCCCGCAGGGCAGTTGCCGGCTGCCCAGGAACGAGATCGGCTTGTCCATGTGGATGAACCACTGCGGCGTGTTGCGGAAGATCACCGGCTTCTTCGAGCGCCACGAGTGCGGATACTGGTGCTTGAGGCGGGCCCGCGCGATGATCATGCTGCGCGCTCGGCCAGCGCCTTGATCACCGCCTCGTTGGCGTCGCCCTTGTCGCCGTTGGCCTTGAGGACGCGCTTGCCCTCGAAGCCCGGCGCTTCGGCGGTGAAGGCGCCGTCGGCGTCGACGGTGTAGGGGATGGCGGTGTCGATGCCGCGCTGCACGCAGCATCTGCGTGGTGTGGACGGAAGTCCAGATGTCGAAGTCCTCGCGACCGTGGCCGGGCGCGGTGTGCACGAAGCCGGTGCCGGCGTCGTCGGTGACGTGATCGCCGTCGAGCAGGGGGACGTCGAAGGTAGTAGCCGAGGGCGCGACAGCGGGATGAGTGCACACAAGTAGCTTGAGCTCGTTCAGCGGAGACCGTAGTCAAGCCGTTCTGTATGCTTCGACCTTCGCCGACCTTCATCACGTCGGCAGCCAGCTTGTCGGCCAGGACGTACTTGTCGCCAACCTTGGCCCAATTGCCATCTGGCGCAGTAGTGACCTGGTAGAGTCCGTACTCGATGCCGGACCTGAACGAAATGGCACGGTTGCCCGGAAGCGTCCAAGGTGTGGTCGTCCAGATCACGACATTTGCATCGCGCAGGGCTTCTTGAGGCAAGATATCGCCAGCTGAAACGCCGGCTCTGGCATTCATTGCGTCGGGCGCCTTACGAACCACCGGAAACTTCACCCAGACCATGTCCGACTGATAGTCCTGGTACTCGACCTCGGCCTCGGCCAGCGCGGTCTTCTCGACCACGCTCCACATCACCGGCTTCGAGCCGCGATAAAGCTGGCCGGTCTCGGCGAACTTCAACAGCTCCCGCGCGATCTGCGCCTCGGCCGGAAACGTCATGGTCGAATAGGGATTGTTCCAATCGCCCTCGACGCCGAGCCGCTTGAACTCCTCGCGCTGCACCCCGAGCCAGTGCTCGGCAAAGGCGCGGCATTCGGCGCGAAACGCCTTCATCGCCGCGGGGTCGGCGAAGTTCGGCTTCGGCTTGCCCTTCTTGATGTAGTCTTCCTCGATCTTCCACTCGATCGGCAGGCCGTGGCAGTCCCAGCCCGGCACGTAGTTGGAATCGAACCCCGCCATCTGCTGCGACCGGGTGACGAGGTCCTTCAGGATCTTGTTGAGCGCATGCCCGATGTGGATGTTGCCGTTGGCATAGGGCGGGCCGTCGTGAAGAACGAACTTGGTCCGGCCCTTCGATGCCTCGCGCAATTTCTTGTAGAGATCGATTTTCTCCCACCGCGCCAACAGCTTGGGCTCCATTTGCGGCAGCCCTGCCCGCATCGGAAAATCGGTTTCCGGCAGGAACAGAGTCTTGCTCCAATCGCGCGCCGTGGCGGTGCCTTGCGGCTTGTCGAAGTTCATCGGCCAAACGTCCTCGAGGTCGGTACGGCTTGAGCCAATAGCCCCTGCGCCCAGCAAATTCAAACCGATTGCGCGGCGGCCGCCATCCCGCGCAGCCGACCGGGCGCGACGGGGCCGCAGCCATTACTTGCGAAGCCGGCTACCCATTGCCATCCATTTGCCGTCATTGTAATGCAAACAAAATGATCGTTCGTTTTGTTTGAGCGCATCTGAGGATAAGCCACCCTTGCCCAAACTGAAGCCAGCGACGCAGATTGCCCGCCGCGCCCACATCCTGGACGCGGCCGAAAAGTGTTTCGCGCGCCAGGGCTTCCACCGCACCACGATGCAGGACATCTGCCGGGCCGCCCGGGTCAGCGCCGGCGCCGTCTACGTCTACTTCCCGTCGAAGGAAGACCTGATCGCCGGCATCTGCGAGCGCGACCGGGCGAAGCTCGCCGGCGAGCTGGTCGAGCTGGCCGAAGCGCCCGACCTGCTCGCCGCGCTCGGCCAGCTCGCCCAGCACTACGCGGTCGAGCAGCCGGCCTACAAGCGGGTGCTGGTGATCGAGATGGGCATCGAATCGACCCGCAATCCGGCGATCGCCGCCATCTTCCGAGCCGTCGACCGGTTCTGCGTCGAGAGCTTCGCCAAATTGTTCGATCGCGCCCGCGCCGAGGGGCGGATCGCTCCAGTGCTCGATTCGATGATGCTGGCGCAGGTCATGGCGACGATCGGCGACGGCATTTTCTGGCGGCGCGCGGTCGACCCCGACCACGATGCCGGACCGATGATCGCCACGTTCCTCGATATCGTGGCGACCCTGCTCAATCCGACACAACCCCTGTCCCTCCGGACAAAAGCCCCAAACCATTCGAAGGCACCGGTATGAAACGGAAATTCATCCTGGCTATTGCCGTCCTGTCGGTTGCCGCCGCCGGTCTCTACGCGATCGGCATCCTGCCGCCCGACGGCTCGCGCGCGCCGGCCGCGCTGCAGGTTGGCCTGCACCAGCAGGACAAGAAGTCCGCCGCCGCGCCGTCGCCTGCCGTCACCGTCAGCAAGGTGACGACAGCCCAGTTCAACGAGACCGTGGTCGTCACCGGCACCCTGGTGGCGCGCGAGGAGATCCTGGTCGCGCCCGAGGTCGAGGGGCTGCGTGTCGTCGAGCTCCTGGTCGACGAGGGCGACCGGGTAAAGAAGGGCCAGACCCTTGCCCGCCTGGTCTCGGAGACGCTCGACGCCCAGCTTGCGCAGAACGACGCCAGCCTCGCGCGCAATACCGCCGCGATCGCCCAGGCGAGAAGCAGCATCGTGCAGGCGGAGGCACGGTTGGTCGAGGCGCGCAACGCCTTCGAGCGCGCCAAGCCGCTGCACAGCTCCGGCTACCTGCCCGGCAGCACCTACGACACGCGCGAGTCGCTCGCCCGCACCTCCGAATCGCAGCTGGTCGCCGCCAAGGACGGGCTGAAGGCCGCCGAGGCCGAACGCGCCCAGGTCGAGGCGCAGCGCCGCGAGATCGTGTGGAAGCTCTCCAACACCGAGGTCAAGTCGCCTGCCGACGGCACCGTCAGCCGCCGCAATGCCCGCATCGGCGCCATTGCCGCCGGTGCCGCCGACCCCCTGTTCCGCATCATCGCGCGCGGCGAGATCGAGCTCGACGCCGAGGTTCCCGAGGCCCAGCTCGCCAAGATCAGGGAAGGGCAGGCAGTGCGCGTCGCCGCCGCCGCCGGCGTCGATGATGCAACGGGCAAGGTGCGACTGATCGCGCCCGAGATCGACAAGACGACGCGGCTCGGCCGCGTGCGGATCTTCCTCGGCGACAACCCGCGCCTGCGCATCGGCGGCTTCGGCCGCGGCACCATCGAGACCGAGCGGTCGCTCGGGCTCGCGGTTCCGGTCTCGGCCGTCGTCTACAACGGCGACGCGATAACCGTGCAGGTCGTGGTCAACTCCATCGTCGAGACGCGCAAGGTGCGAACCGGGCTCACCGCCGACGGGCTGGTCGAGCTGCGCGACGGCGTTGCCGAAGGCGACCTCGTCGTCACCCGTGCCGGCACGTTCCTGCGCAACGGCGACACCGTGCGCCCGGTGCTGCCCGACGCCAACAAGGTCACCGGGATCCAGTAATGCGCCTCAACATCTCCGCCTGGTCGATCAGGAACCCGGTCACGCCGGTGCTGCTGTTCGCGGTGCTGGCGCTGCTCGGCACGCTGAGCTTCATGCGCCTGCCGGTGACCAAGTTCCCCAACATCGACGTGCCGGTCGTCACCGTCACCGTGACCCAGGCCGGCGCGGCGCCGGCCGAGCTCGAGACCCAGGTGACCAAGATCGTCGAGGACGCGGTCGCCAACCTCACCGGCGTCAAGCACATGCTCTCGACGCTGACCGATGGCTCGAGTCGTCACCGCGATCGAGTTCCGGCTCGAGGTCAACCCGGACCGCGCCCAGAACGACGTCAAGGACGCGATCGCCAACATTCGCGCCGACCTGCCGCGCACGGTCGACGAGCCGATCATCCAGAAGATCGACGTCGAGGGCCAGTCGATCATCTCGTTCGCGGCAAGCGCGCCGGGCATGACGCTCGAGCAGCTGTCGTGGCACGTCGACGACGTGATCAAGCGCGATCTGCAGGGACTGAAGGGCGTCGGCCGGGTCGAGCGCACCGGCGGCGTCACCCGCGAGATCCGCATCCTGCTCGACCCGGCGAAGTTGCTGGCGCTCAACATCACCGCCGCCGACGTCAACCGCCAGGTCCGCGCGACCAATATCGACCTCGGCTCCGGCCGCGGCGAGGTCGGCGGCCAGGAGCAGGCGATCCGCATCCTGGCGGGCGCCCGCACCGTCGAGCAGCTCGCCGATGCCAAGATCATCATTCCCGGCGGCCGCGAGGTGCGGCTGAGCGACCTCGGCCGGGTCCTCGACGACGCCAGCGAGCCGCGCTCGTTCGCCAGGCTCGACGGCGAGCCGGTCGTCGCCTTCTCGGTTTTCCGCTCCAAGGGCGAGAGCGAGCTGGCGGTCGGCCAGGCGGTGGAGAAGCGCGTCGCCGAGCTGCGGCTGGCGCGGCCGGACGTCCAGATCTCGAAGATCGACGATGCCGTGTCCTACACGCGCGGCAACTACGAGTCGGCGATGGAGACGCTGATCGAGGGCGCCGCGCTGGCGGTGCTCGTCGTGCTGCTGTTCCTGCGCAACTGGCGCGCCACGCTGATCACCGCGATCGCGCTGCCGCTGTCGGCGATCCCGACCTTCTGGGCAATGAGCATGCTCGGGCTTCTCGCTCAATCTCGTCAGCCTGCTCGGCATCACGCTCGTGACCGGCATCCTGGTCGACGACGCCATCGTCGAGATCGAGAACATCGTGCGCCACATGCACATGGGCAAGTCGCCCTATCGCGCGGCGCTGGAGGCGGCCGACGAGATCGGCCTCGCCGTGATCGCGATCACCGCTGACGATCGTCGCGATCTTCGCGCCGGTGTCTTTCATGGGCGGCATCGCCGGCCAGTATTTCAAGCAGTTCGGCCTGACCGTCGCCGTCGCGGTGCTGTTCTCGCTGCTGGTCGCGCGCCTGATCACGCCGATGCTGGCCGCCTATTTCATGCGCCCGATCGCGCCGAAGGAGCATGGCACCGGCCCGATCATGCGCGCCTACACCGGCTTCCTCGGCGTGACGCTGCGCTGGCATTGTCTGACGCTGGCGCTCGGCGTGGCGCTGTTCGCCGCATCGATCTATGCGACCTCGCTGCTGCCGACCGGCTTCATCCCGGACGAGGACAATTCGCGGGTGGTCGTATCACTCGAGCTTCCTCCCGGCGGAACGCTGGCCGACACCCGCGAGGCCAGCGACCGGGTGACGGCGGTGCTCAAGCGCATTCCCGAGGTCCAGACCGTCTACGTGCTCGGCGGCACCACGCCGACCGGCACGCGCGAGGTCCGGCGCGCCGCGATCATCGTCAGGCTGGTGCCGAAAGCCGAGCGCAATCGCAGCCAGAAGCAGTTGAAGTCGGTGATCTCGGCGGCGCTCGCCGACATTCCCGATATTCGCGCCTGGTACGTCAATGAGCGCGGCGAGCGCGAGCTGTCGTTCTCGCTGCTGTCGCGCGACGGCGACGAGCTGAGCAAGGCGGTCGGCCCGCTCGAAGCGGCACTGCGCAAGGTGCCGGGCTTCTCCAACGTTGCCGCCAGCGGCGCCACCGACCGCCCCGAGATCCGCGTCGTGCCGAGGCTCGAGCAGGCGGCCAACTTCGGCGTCGCGCCCGAGACCATCGCCGAGACGGTTCGCGTCGCGACCATCGGCGACGTCGGCGCAAACCTCGCCAAGTTCAACGCCGGCGACCGGCTGGTGCCGATCCGCGTCCAGATCGAGGAGCGGGCGCGCACCAATCTTTCCGAGCTGTCGCAGCTGAGGGTCACCAACGCCGCCGGCAAGGCGGTGCCGATGTCCACCGTCGCCGCCGTCGAGTTCGGCCGTGGCCCGGGCTCGATCGACCGCTACGACCGCTACCGGCGCTCGCAGATCGGCGTCGACCTCGAGCGCGGCTTTGCGCTGAGCGAGGCGCGCGAGGCTTTCCTCAAGGTGGTCGAGGCGCAGAAGCTTCCCGCCGGCGTACGCCTGCAGCCGTCCGGCGACGCCGAGATCCAGGACGAGGTGGCGGCGGGCTTCATATCCGCCATGGGCACCGGCCTGATGATCGTGCTCGGCGTGCTGATCCTGCTGTTCGGCAGCGTGTTCCAGCCGGTGACGATCCTGCTGTCGCTGCCGCTGTCGTTCGGCGGCGTGGTGGCGGCGCTGCTGGCGACCAACAATCCGGTGAGCATGCCGGTCTACATCGGCCTGCTGATGCTGATGGGCATCGTCACCAAGAACGCGATCATGCTGGTCGATTTCGCGGTCGAGGAGATCGCCAAGGGCGTCGAGCGCACGGAAGCGCTGATCGACGCCGGCCGCAAGCGCGCACGGCCGATCGTGATGACGACGTTCGCGATGGCCGCCGGCATGCTGCCGAGCGCGCTCGCGATCGGCGACGGCGGCGAGTTCCGCGCGCCGATGGCGATCGCGGTGATCGGCGGCCTGCTGGTCTCGACCGTGCTGAGCCTCGTGTTCGTGCCGTCGTTCTTCACCGCGGTCGACGATCTCGGCCGCCTCGCCAGCCGCGTCTTCGGCGGCCTGGTCGGTCCCGCCGACGAGCCGGACGCGGAGCAGCGGCCGCAGCATTGAGCGCTGGTGCCGCTCAGGCGGCGCCGCGTCGCGCCGCCTTGACCGCGGCGGTGATGCCCTTGAGGGCGCGATCGCGCGCGGCCTCGAGATCGTCGATGCTGCGATCGCCGATCATCTGCTCGACGCCGGCGATCGCCTTGGCCTCGAACTCGGGCGTCAGCTTCGGCGTGCCGAGCGCGTCCCAGCGCTGCTGCTGGCTCGCGCCCAGGTGCTTGAAGTAGTGCCGGATGCCGCCCTTGCCGCCGGCCAGGTGGTAGGTCTCGAACGCACCCATGAACGCCCAGCGCAGACCGGGGCCGTAGCGCAGCGCACGGTCGATGTCCTCGACGTCGGCGATGCCCTGCTCGAGGCAGTACATGGCTTCCCGCATCAAGGCGCCCTGCAGCCGGTTGGCGAGATGCCCGACCGCCTCCTTCTTCAGGATCACCGGCTCGCGGCCGAGCGACTTGTAGAACTCTCTCGCCTTGCGAACGGCGGGCGCGTCGGGCGTGCTGCCGACCAGCTCGACCAGCGGCACCAGGTGCGGCGGATTGAACGGATGGGCGACGATCACCCGTGCCTTGTCCTTCGCCTTGGCCGCGATCGCCGACTGCGGGAACGCGGTCGTGCTCGAGGCGATGATGCAATGCGCCGGCGCCGCGCGCTCGAGCCTCGCGATCAGATCGGCCTTCAGCTCCTCGCGCTCCGGCGCGTTCTCCTGGATCAGGTCGGCATTGGCGACCGCCTGCTCCGGCGTCGCCACGAAGCTGAGCTTGCCTTCCGGCACCGGCTGGTCGGGCCTTGCATCGGGTAAGGCGCGCGCGACGAACGCCCGCATCTTTGCCTCGGCGTCGGGCCCAGGGTCGCTCGCCACGACGTCGCGGCCATGGCCGATGAACAGCGCCGCCCAGCTCGCGCCGATGGTGCCGGTGCCGATCACGGCAACGGTCTTGATGGCGTCCATGGTGTTTCATCCCTTTCGACTATCGACGCGACAATAGAGCACCGGCGCGGGGGGACGCGCCACCGATTTGCCGCTGAGATCATACGAGCAATGCGCCTTGCGAAACGATCCAGGCGGCGGCGCCGCGAATGTCACGTTCGAGCGCGGCGCGGGCGGCGCGACCATCCTTGTCCTCGAGCGCGGTGACGAGCTGGCGATGCGCCGCCTCGGCCGCGCCCATGCGCAGCCGGGCCGGGCTCGAGCGGATGTCGAGGTTGAGGATCGGGCCGATGCACAGCCACAAGCCTTCAATGATCGAGACCAAACTGGGCAGATCGGCCGCCCGATAGACGGCGAAATGCAGGTCGCGATTGGCGCGGATCGCTGCCGCCAGGTCGGGCGTCCGGCTCTCGCATTGCCGGCGGAATGCCTGGTCGGCGCGGCGGATCCGGGCAAGGTCGCGCATCGAGCGGGTCGCCGCCGCCGTCTCGGCGGCAAAGCCCTCGATCGCGAGGCGCACGGTAGTGAGCTCCTCGAAACGGGCGACAGTCATCACCGGCACCCGGATGGCGCGGTTCGGCAGCACCTCCAGCGCCCCGTCGGCGACCAGCCGGTCGACCGCCTGCCGTACCGGCTGCACCGATACCCCGAGCCGCAAGGCGACCGTGCGCAGCGACAGCTTCTCGCCGGGCGACAATTGCCCGGAGATCAGCAGCGCGCGCAGATCGTCGTACACGCGGGCGCCCAGCGTCGAGCGCTCGGCCGGCAAGTCGGTTGGTGGCGCGAGGCTCACGGTCGATCCTTGGCGTCGGCTGGGCGAAATGAGCACTGGACAAAGCGCCCACGTCTGTCGCACGCTAACTGTGATCACAGTTTCATACAAGGCATCTGCTGATCGCATCGACCGGGACCGGCGTCGAACGCCGGCTGGATGACAAAGCGGAGGAAGGAATGTCCAAGTCACGAATTGAGGCCATCACTCGTCGTTCACTGATCAAGGCAGCGGGCGCGGCAACCGCCGTGACCACGGTCACCGGCTTTCCCGCGATCAGCTATGGACAGTCGGAAGCCATCCGCCTCGGCCACCTCACGCCGCGTACCGGCTTCCTCGGCCCGCTCGGCGAGTTCGCGGTGCAGGCGATCGACCTCGTGGTCGAGGAGATCAACGCCGGCGGCGGCGTCATGGGGCGCAAGCTCGAGATCCTGAAGGAGGACTCGGTCAACCCGCAGACCGCATCGACCAAGGCCGAGCGCATGATCGAGCGCGACAAGGTGGCGGCGATCGTCGGCGAGATATCGTCCGCCTCGTGCCTGACCATCGCCCAGGTCGCGCAGCGCACCAAGAACCTGTTCATCAACACCGGCGGCAATTCCGACGCGCTGCGCGGCTCGAACTGCAACAAGTACATGTTCCACGTCGAGAGCCAGAACTCGATGTACGTGAAGACCGCCGGCCGCTCGCTGATGGCGCAGAACCTGGTCAAGGGCAAGAAGTGGTTCTCGCTCACCGCCGACTACGCGTTCGGCCACGACCTGCTCAGGGTCGCCAAGCGGTTCATGGAAGCCAACGGCGGCCAGTTCGCCGCCGACAAGCTGGTGCCGACCGACGCGACCGACTTCTCGGGCCTGCTGCTCGAGATCCGCAATGCCAAGCCGGACCTGGTGATCTCGAACCTGGCCGGCAACCAGATCACGAGCTTCCTCAAGCAGTATTCCGAGTTCGGCCTCACTTTCCCGGTGGCGGGCTTCGGCTTCGACACCGCACTGGCATGGGGCGCCGGCAAGGAGAACTTCGGCGGCACCTGGCCCGTCGTCTGGCACCACCTGATCGCAACCGACGGCAGCAAGAAATTCGTTGCGGCATTCACCAAGAAGTATGGCAAGCCGCCGGAGAACCAGGCCTGGGGCGACTACATCGCGGTGAAGATCCTGGCGCAGGCGATTACCGAGACCAAGAGCACCGACGCGGTGAAGATCATCGAGCACTTCGAGAAGGGTGCCAAGTTCGATCTGCTGAAGACCCGCGAGGGCTATTTCCGCCCGAGCGATCACCAGATGATGCACGAGATGTACACGGTGACGGCGCTGCCGGCGGCGCAGGTGAAGAACAACTACGACCTGTTCACCTCCTCGCCGCCGGTTCCCGGCCCCAACGAGCCGCTGGAGGCGATCGCCGCCACCGCGGAAGAGAATGTGTGCAAGTTCCCGGCGTGATTGGCCGACGCTCTGTCGTCCCCTCTCCCCCTGATTCAGGGGAGAGGGTTAGGGAGAGGGGCCGCGCCACGCTCATCACAAGCGGCTGCCCTCTCCCCGACCCTCTCCTCCCTCGGGGGGAGAGGGAAAAAGCGGGCCGACGCATGACGCGGCGCCTACTCCCGAAGTACATCGGAAACCTTCCCATGAACGCCGCGCTCTTCGCCCAGCACGTTGTCAACGGCCTGCTCGACGGCATCTACTACCTGCTGATCGCGCTCGGGCTGTCGCTGATCTTCTCGCTCGGCGGCATCGTCAACCTCGCGCACGGCGCCTTCTATGCCATCGGCGCCTACATCTCGGTGCTGGTGCTGCCGCATCTGGGATTCGGCGGATCACTGATCATCACGCCGGTGGCGGTGGCGCTGATCGGCATCGCCACCGAGCGGCTGCTGTTCCAGCGCTTCTATCGCGCCGACCCGATTCTCTCGCTGCTGCTGACTTTCGGGCTCGCCATGGTCGCCGAGCAGGTGCTGCGCGTCGCCTTCGGCGCGCCTCCGATCTCAGTGTCGATCCCGCAGGCTCTCAGGGGCCAGGTGATCGTCGGCGGCTTCATCTATTCGTTCTATCGCACGATCCTGCTGGCGATCGCGATCGGCTGCATCACGGCGCTCTGGTTCCTGCTGCAGAAGACCGCGTTCGGCCGCGTGGTGCGCGCCGGCGTGCAGAACCCCGACATGGTCGGTGCGCTCGGGATCTCGCTGCAGCCCTACATGATGGCGGTGGCGGGAATCGGCATCGGCCTCGCCGGGCTCGCCGGCGTGCTGCTGGCGCCGATCTACACCGTGCACCCGGCGATGGGCCAGGAGATCATCACGCCGGCATTCGTCGTCTGCGTGATCGGCGGCCTCGGCTCGTTCTGGGGCGTCGTGCTGGCATCCCTGCTCGTCGGCCTGGTCAAGGGCGTGATCACCGGCGTCGGCTATCCGCAGGCCTCGACCGCCGCGATCTATTTCCTGATGCTGCTGGTGCTGCTGGTGAGGCCGCGTGGCCTGCTCGGCGAGCGCATCCAACGGTTCGAGTGAGAGCGCCGCATGACCACGCAACCGACGCGCGCGCCGATGCTGTCCGGCACCACGATGCAGGATCGCCTGCCGCTGCTGGTCACCGCCGTGGCCCTGCTGGCGCTGCCGGTGCTGATGCAGGCGATTGGCCTCACCGTGACCTCGGCGACCGAGGTCGCAATCTTTGCGATTGCCTGCATGGCGCTCAACGTGCTGGTCGGCCAGACCGGCCTCGTATCGTTCGGCCACGGCGCCTGGTTCGGCCTCGCCGCCTACGCCGCCGGGCTGATCCAGCGCAACCTGTTCCCCGACGGCTTCGTCCTGCCAGTGCTGCTGGCGCTCGCCTTCATCGTCGTGTTGTCGGGTCTGTTCGGCATGCTGATCCTGCGCCGGCGCGGCGTCTATTTCTCGCTGCTGACACTCGCGCTGTCGGCGATGCTCTACGTGATCGCCTTCCGCTGGACGGCGGTGACCGGCGGCGAGGACGGCCTCGGCGGCATTACCCGGCCAACCTACGCCGGGGTAAGCTTCGACAGCCGCATCAGCTACTACTTCCTGGTCGCGGTGATCGCCTTCGGCGTCGTCTATTTCCTGTGGCGCTTCCACCGCTCGCCCGCCGGCCACGTGCTGGTCGCGATCCGCGAGAACGAGACCCGCGCCCGCTTCGTCGGCTACGCGACGCAGCGCTACAAGCTGCTAGCCTTCGTCATCTCGGCGACGCTGACCGGGCTCGCCGGCGTGCTGCTGCTCTACAACAACCGCATGACCTCGGCCGACCCGATCGGCGTGCCGTTCTCCGGCGAATTGATCGCCATGGTGGTGATCGGCGGTATGCGCTCGTTCCTCGGGCCGGCGCTCGGCGCGCTGTTCTACATCGTGTTCCGCGATTACCTGTCGAGCGTGACCGAGAACTGGCTGCTGTATTTCGGCCTGCTGTTCGTCGCCTTCATCGTGTTCTCGCCGACCGGTCTCGTCGGCGTCGCCGAGCGCGTGCTGCGGCCGTTCCGGAAAGTCGAGGCGCAGGACGCGGCGATGGCATCGCGCCAGGCCGGTGCGACCGCGCTGCCGGATTTCCTCAAGCCATCCTCGCATGCGACCGGTGCCGTCCTCGACGTCGGCGCGATCGCCAAGAGCTTCGGCGGCATCAGGGCGGTACGCGGTGTCAGCTTCGCCGTCCAGGATCGCACGCTGCACGCGTTGATCGGCCCCAACGGCGCCGGCAAGACGACCGCGTTCAACCTGATCTCCGGCATGTTCAGGCCCGATACCGGCCACGTCCGGCTGGCCGGCAATGACATCGCCGGGCTGTCGCCCGAAGCCATCACCCGCGCCGGCATCGGCCGCTCGTTCCAGATCACCAACCTGTTCCCCACCTTGTCGATCGAGGAGAACGTCAGGCTCGCCTGTCAGGCGCGCGACGGCAAGCGCTTCAACATCTGGACCCCGGCCGCCGGCCTCGACAACGTCAATCGCGAGACCAGCGCGGTCATGTCGACCATGGGTCTCGCCGGCATCGAGAAGGCAGAAGCAGGCTCGCTGTCCTATGGCGGCCAGCGGCTGGTCGACATGGCGGTGGCACTGGCGACCAAGCCGCACGCCCTGCTCCTCGACGAGCCGCTCGCGGGCCTCGCCGCGGCCGAGCGCGAGCGGGTCGGCCGGCTGATCAAGGAGATCTCCCGCGATATCCCGGTGCTGCTGGTCGAGCACGACATCGACCGCGTGTTCCAGCTCGCCGACCACGTCACGGTGATGAACGACGGCCAGGTGCTGGTCGACGGCACCGTCGAGGATGCGCGCTCGTCGCCCAAGGTGCAGGAGGTCTACATCGGCTCCGGCGCCCATGCGCTCGCCGAGAAGGCACGGCCGAGCGCGGCGAAGGATGCGCCGCTGCTGCAGCTCGCGGGCGTCGACACCTTCTACGGCAAGAGCCACATCCTGCGTGACGTGACGTTCGACGTGCGCCAGAACGAGATCGTGGCGCTGCTCGGCCGCAACGGCGCCGGCAAATCGACCGTCCTCAAGACCATCACCGGCATCGCGCCAGCCGCGTCCGGGCGCATCGCGCTTGCCGGCGACGAGCTTGCCGGCAAGCCGTCGGCGTTCGTGACCCGGCGCGGCATCTCCTATGTGCCGCAGGGCCGCGGCCTGTTCGCCGGCATGACCGTCGCCGAGAACATGGAGCTCGGCCGGCTGCGTCGCCGCAACGGCGCCGGGATGCATTGGGACGAGGACAAGATCTTCGCCTTCTTCCCGCGCATCAAGGAGCGCTGGAAGTCACCCGCCGACTATCTCTCCGGCGGCGAGCAGCAGATGGTGGCGGTCGCCCGCGCGCTGTCCGGCGACACCCGCATCCTGCTGCTCGACGAGCCGTTCGAGGGTCTCGCCCCGGCGGTAGTCGAGGAGCTGTTCGAGGCCTTCGACAAGCTGCGCCAGGAGATCTCGATCCTGATCGTCGACCACCACCTCGACCTGGCGCTGGCGTTGTCCGACCGCACCGTGGCGCTGGAGCGCGGCCAGGTGCAGTACACCGGCCCGTCGAAGGCGCTGTCGCAGGACATCGAGCTGAGGCGGAAGGTGTTGTGGTTGTGAGGGAGTCTGTGAGGGGAGCGCCACTCCTTATTTTGCGCGTCGCCATTTGCTGTCTTGATGGCTATTCTGATTGCGAAAATTGGAGTGGCCCGAGGCATGGAGGCAAGCTTCATGAGCGATGCAACTTCACAGACCGTCTATTTCTATAATCATCATCCCATCTCATGCGAAATCATCCTTACGAAACTACGCGCAAGCCGTGGCCATCTCGACGGCTTACGTCCTGAAGAGCTATTTCCCCATGACCAAGATCATTATGGCGGCCTCGCCGCTACAGATGAATTGGCGCGAGGAGCGCAGGTTAGCAATGGATCGCGCGTAGCCGATTTCTGTGCGGGACTTGGCGACACGGTGCGTTATCTGGCTCACAAATATGGAGCCGACGTCACTGGTATCGAATTGACGCCAGCGCGCGTCTCGGGCGCACAGGAGTTAACCAGACGCGTCGGCCTTCAGGGTACTGCGCGGATTGTCGAGGGCAACGTGATGGACGTGCCGCTTCCTGACGCGAGCATCGACGCTGTCGTCAGCCAAGAAGCGTTTTGCCACGTTCCTGATGTGAAGAGAGCGGTTGCCGAAGCTTTTCGTATTCTGAGGACAGATGGCCGATTGGCATTCACAGATTGGATAGCTAATCAGCCGCTTACCGCTGCTGATGCGCAATTGATGTGGGAAGGAATGGCTATTCAGCCTCTTCGGTCGATCCCCGAATATCGCAGTCTGGTCGAAAGCGTTGGCCTTAGAGTGATTTCGACAAAGGATTTGACGGAAGAATGGGGATCAATTCTGAAGGAACGACTGGCAATGTATCAACTGCTGCGTGAAGAAGCCCGACAGGCTGGCACCCCAATGGGGCACGATGCATTCCACAAGTCCTACATCCGATTTGTTGACCTCATTCAAGAGCGCAAGATGGGCGGCGTCAGGATGGTGGCTACGAAGTAGCAAGCGCGTGATTGAGGAACGCCGCGCGGTGCCGACGCTGCTCGCCGGCGCCGGCGAGGTGATCGAGTAGCGGCCTGTTTTGCTACGGTGCCAAATGA
>CAVVRF010000007.1:0-66958 GCA_963750535.1 uncultured Alphaproteobacteria bacterium
CGAAACTCCCAACGCGTGCCGTGTGCGGGCGGCGCATCTGCATCGAACGCGGCAGGTGCTCCGGATATCCTGCAGCCTGCCACGCCAAGGTAAACGTTCCGTCGGTGATCAAGGATAATGGCTGGTCGGCAATTGTTCCAAAATAGGACAGCGCGGAGCAGAATATATTTAACAAATCGTTATTGCGTGCTGGTCTGTTTCTTGCGACGAATGAAGCGAGTGTAAAAACCCGCAATGGGTTGTTTCATAATCGTGCGTTGATGGTGTCCCGATGTTCAAGTTCTCCCGCACCCGTCCTTGGTCTCCGTCGATCGATCTGTCTACGGTGCGCAAGACCGTGACCTATATGCAGGGCGATCTGTCGCGTGTGCCCGGACTCGAAAAGATCGTGGCGGCCCTCGAGACGGCGATCAAGGAGATCGACGCGGTCGAGACGCGACCGCGGATCGTCGAGCTGACCGATCGCGTGACACGCTCCCGCTTCCTGCCGCGCAAACACTGAAGTCTCAACGGGCGACCGCTTCCGCCATCGCGATCACGCACTCGAGCATCTCGCTGCCTGGCCGGGTGAGCTCGTCGACCATTGTGAAATGGTCGGCGCCGGGCACGATGTGGCACCGGGTCTCGAGGCTGCCGCTCGACCAGGCCGCGGCAAAGTCTCTCGCCTGGCGGATGAACTCCGGGCTCTCATTGCCACCGACGCCGGCAACGAATGTTCCGGCATGCGCTGGCCTGGCGCCGAACATCGGGCTCAGACGACGCGCGGTCGGCTCGTCCAGCCGCAGGGCAATGTTGAGCGAGGTCGGGATCAGCGGCGGCAGGTCGTACACGCCCGAGATCCCATAGGCAGCCTTCACCAGGTCCGAGGGTGCGTCGCCGCGCTTTGCGCCCGAAGCCATCAGGACCGCGGCCAGATGGCCGCCTGCCGAATGGCCGACCAGTGCCGGTCGACGCTTCGTCCGCTGCCAGAGGCTCGCCAGGAACTGTTCCATCTCGTCGACGATGTCGGCGATGCTCGCTTCCGGGCACAGGCTGTACGACGGCAGCGCGACGGTCACACCCCGCGCCACCAGCTCGCGCGCGACGAAGGCGTAGTCGTCCTTGCTGCCACGCTGCCAATAGCCGCCATGGATATAGGCGACGACCGGAGCTCGAGCGGCTTCGACCGCCGGCCGGTATAGATCGTAGACGTTGCGGGCTCGCGGGCCGTAGACGATATCCCGCTCCGGCGCCAGATCGGCGCGCGCCGCCGCCGACGCCTCTGTCCAGCGGGCGATGATCTCCGCGGAGTTCTTGACGCGGGCGCGATTGTTGTACTCGGCCTCAAGATCGAGTGGCATCGCGATTCTCCTCACGCCGCAACCGCCCTGGCACGGGCATCCTCAATGACGAGATCCGAAGCCTTCTCGCCGATCATGATCGCGGGCGCATTGGTGTTGCCGGAGGTCATGGTCGGCATGATCGATGCGTCCGCCACGCGCAGGCCGGCAATGCCATGGACCCGCAAGCGCTCGTCGACCACTGCATTCGGGTCTCGTCCCATCTTGGCGGTGCCGCACGGATGAAAGATCGTGGTGCCGAGCTCGCGAGCGAACTGCATCAGCTGCTCGTCGCTGGTCTTGTCGCGGCCGGGAGCGTGCTCGCGCACGACGATGCCGGCGAACGGCGGCTGGGCGACGATGTGGCGGGCGAGCTTTATCGCCTGGAGCAGCACCTGGCGGTCGAGCTCTGCCTCGAGGTAGTTGGACACGATCAGCGGATGCACCGCCGGGTCGGGCGACTTGATGCGGATGTAGCCGCGGCTCTCGGGGCGCAGCTGGCAAACCGACACGATAACGCCGGGGAACTTGTGCAGGCCCTTGCCGGGCCCCTCGCCTGACAACGGAATGAAATGGAACTGGATGTCGGGATCCTCGATCCCGGGCGAGGATCGGGTGAACACGCCGACCACGCCGGCGCCGAATGTCAGCATGCCGCTGCGCTTGAAGATGTACTCCATGCCGGTCTTGAGCTGCAGCCAGCGACTGTGCCAGACCTCGTTGAGGCTGCCGCGCGCTCCCATCTCGTAGACCAGGCGCGCCTGATAGTGATCCTGCAGGTTCTCGCCGACACCGGCCAGCTCGTGGCGCACCTCGACGCCGGCCGCCTTCAACACCGCGGCCGGCCCGATGCCGGAGACCTGCAGCAACTGCGGCGAGCCGATCGCGCCGGCAGCGAGGATCACCTCGCGGCGCGCCTTGACCGTCTCCGGATTGCCATGACGCTTGATGCGGACACCGGTGGCGCGCTTGCCATCGAGGGTGACGCCTTGCGCCTCGGCGTGGGTGATGACGTGGAGGTTCTGGCGTCCCTTGATCGGGCGCAGGTAGGCGACAGCCGAGGTCGAACGGCGCCCGTTGCGGTTGGTGAGCTGGTAATAGCCGACGCCTTCCTGAGCCGGGCCATTGAAGTCGTTCGTGAACGGAATGCCCGCGGCCACGCACGATTTCACGAACGCATCGCATACCGGATTGTCCATGTGCACGTCGGAGACGCCGAGCGGTCCGCCGGCGCCGTGCAGCGCGTCGGCGCCGCGCTCCTGGTGCTCGGCGCGCTTGAAATAGGGCAGTACGTCAGCAAATGACCAACCGGCATTGCCGAACTGGCGCCACAGGTCGTAGTCGCGCGCCTGGCCGCGCACGTAGAGCAGGCCGTTGATCGCGCTGGTGCCGCCGAGCACCCGCCCTCGCGGCCAGTTTATGGTGCGGCCGCCGAGATGCGGCTCTGGCCCCGATCCGAACTGCCAGGTGATCTTCGGGTTCAGAACGTTGCGGTAGTATCCGGCCGGGATATGGATCCACGGGTTGGTGTCGCGCCCGCCCGCCTCCAGCAAGGCGACGGTGACGCCGGGGTCGGCGCTCAGCCGGTTTGCGAGCACGCATCCGGCCGAGCCCGCGCCAACGATCACGTAGTCGTAGCCATCCGCAGCAACTTCAGTCGCCATCACGTTTCCTCGCCCAGAGCAGTTTCCTGTGGACAGGATGATATGAGCCTTGAGCGGGCTTTGCCAACGCAACGGACGCAAGGCTCGAATCGGCTTATCGCAGGGTGGTCTTGCGTTTTCGACGTCAACCAGCATGAAAGCAGAGCTGACATGGCAAAGAAACCGGGTGGAGAATTCTACGGGGAAGGCTGCCGCCGCCGCCGCGGCGCGCGTGCTGGCCGATCCTGCAGCGAGCAAGGCAGCGAAGAAAGCCGCGGCCTCGGCGCTGACGCAATCGAAGAGCGCAACCGAGACGACCGGCGAGGCCGCCGCCAAGGCCGCGTCGAAAGTCATGCGCGATCCGAAGGCCAGCAAGGACGCCAAGTCCGCCGCGGCCTCGGCGCTGACGCAGAAGACGAAGGCGAAGGCGAAGGCCAAGAAGAAATAGCACTTGCCGCCGAGGCGTCCGGTCAGTCCCGGTTGGACGCCTCGGGCGGCCATGGATTGTAATGCATTGACGATTGAAGGTGTGTATATTATTACACACTGAATCTTGCTTTCACTCTTGCCTGCGGCTCCTGATGATAGAGCGCAATAGTCAGCGCATTCTGGCTCGCTTGAGGCGAGAAGGTTGGGAAGAGGTTGGCGGCAGGGGCTCGCACCGCAAATTGCGGCAGGTCGCAACCGGTCGCACATTGGTCGTGCCGCACCCGAAGAAGGATCTGCCCATCGGCACTGCGCGGAAGATTGCGAAGCAGGCCGGATGGCTGTCGGAGTAAGGCCATGCAGACGTACTACGCTCTAGTGCATCAGGATGGTGATAGCGCATTTGGAATCAGCTTTCCGGATGTACCCCACTGCTTCTCGGCGGCCGACGATGAGGACGCCGTTATGAGAAACGCGCAGGAGGCACTTGCGCTGTATGTCGGGGATCTGACCGAGCTGCCGGCCGCGCGATCACTGCACGAGCTCAGGCTTGATTCGGAGGTGCGAGCGGATCTCGAGGCAGGCGCCTTCATAATTGCGGTGCCGCTGATCGTCCTGGATCACAAGGCCAGATTCAATTTGATGCTGGATACCGCGCTCGTCGCCGGGGTAGACGATATTGCCAAGGCGATAGGGGTTAGTCGCTCGGAGTTCATTTCGCAAACCGTGCGAACCCGGCTCGAAACGGACGTGGGGGCGATTGTACTAAAGAAGACTTCCGATGGCGGCGGGAATTTCAAGAAGAATGTCAGATTCGTCCCGGCCGCCGCCGCGGCGCGCGTGCCGGCCGATCCTGCAGCGAGCAAGGTAGCGAAGAAAGCCGCGGCCTCGGCGCTGACGCAGAAGACGAAGGCGAAGGCCAAGAAGAAATAGCACTTGCCGCCGAGGCGTCCGGTCAGTCCCGGTTGGACGCCTCGGGCTGCCTGATCTCGTTTTCACCAGCCCTTTCTCAAGCAGGCCGGTAGGCGCCGTCTCTCAGAACCGGCGCGATGCTGCTGGCCCCGATGGAAACCGCGATCTCGACGTCGTCGGCGAAACCGGCATCGATCAGCTCTTGTCCCGACATCGAAGCGCAGATCAGCGACGCGAGACTTGTCCTCGCAGCTCGGTAGCTGTTCAGGGCTACCTGGGCTTCCGCCGAGCACGGCATGTTCAAGCTATCGAGGATCGCGCCGGCGCCCAGCATGTCCTCGATGGCCGACCTCAGCGAACCATCCGGCCATTGCTCGCCTGCCGGAACGACGGCGATGGGCCTGCCATCGGCGATGGTCAATGCCGCAGCAGCCACGGCCGCGGCATTGCGCAGGCATCCGGCCAGGGCGTACGACGGGGCGCACGCGAGCGACAAGCGCGATCCATTGGGAGATGGTAGCAGCAGTGCGGTTCCCGGCCGGATTTGGGTCAGGCTTGCCGGCGACAGGCTGAACTGAGCTCCAGCGGTCCGGCGGGGCTTCGCCAGCTCGGCACCAACTCGCGCAGCGGCCAGTTCTGCCGCCGCCATATCGCCGTAAGGGAACGGATGGATGATCGCGCCATGCGATACCGCGACATCGACGGCAGTGCAAAACGAGAGCACGTCGACGATGACGATCACCGCTGCCTTGTCGCGGAGGAGCTCGACGCCAGCCATGCCCCATTCGCAGAATGCCCGGGCCATGTCGATCTCCGGATACCGCTTCGCCGCGGTGTGCCGCTTCAGTCCTGCTTCTTAGCCCGCAGCGCGCGATACGTTTCGATGACCTGACTGTCGTCGCGAGCGCCGAGGCCCATGCCGGATGCGGCGATGAAGAGCTGATGCGCTGCCGCCGACAGTGGCAATCCCATTTTTGCCGCCTTGCCCGCATCCAGCACCAGGCCGAGATCCTTGACGAAGATGTCGACCGCGCTCGTCACCTGGCCGTCGTCGGCGACCATGCGTGGTCCGCAATTCTTGAGCATCCATGACGATGCCGCCGCGCCCGACAGGATTTCAAGCGCCAGCGCCGGATCGATGCCGGCGCGCTCCGCCAGCGCCAGCCCTTCGGCGGCAGCGGCGATGTGGATGCCGGCCAGCAGCTGGTTGACCGTCTTCATGGCCGCGCCCTGGCCCGGCGCGGTGCCCAGGTAGTAGAGGTTCGAGCCCATCGCCGACAGCAGCGGCTTCACTTCGGCAAAGACCGGCGTGGCAGCCGAGGCCATGATGGTGAGAGTGCCGGCGGTGGCACCGACCACTCCACCCGACACCGGCGCATCGACGAACTTGCGTCCCGTGGCCTCGACCTTCGCTGCCATCGCGACAACGCGGGCCGGTGCGCAGGTCGCCATCACGATCACTGTCGCATCGGGCTTCAAGGCATCGAGCGCCTTGGCATCGAACAGCACCGCCTCGGCCTGCTCGGCGTTGACCACCATCAGCACCAGCGCATCGGCGCCCCTGGCAGCCTCCGCCGCCGACGCCGCGCCGTGCCCGCCAGCGGCCACCAATTTCGCCACAGCCTCGCTGCGCATGTCGAAGCCGGTCACCCGGAACTGCTTCTTCACGAGGCCCTCGGCCATCGCCGAGCCCATCGCGCCGAGACCGACAAACGCTACATTCATCGTCATTCCTTGACTGCTCCGGTCATGGCCGAGACGTAGTGCTCGACGAAGAACGCATAGAGGATCACCAGCGGCAGCGAGCCGACCAGCGCACCGGCCATCAGCGAGCCCCAGCGGTAGATGTCGCCATCGACGAACTCGTTGACGATCGCCACCGGCACCGTCTTGTTCTGCGTCGAGGACAGGAACGTAAGTGCATAGATGAACTCGTTCCAGCACAGGGTGAAGCAGAAAATGAAGGCCGAGATCAGCCCCGGCACGGCAAGCGGCAGGACAATCTTGGTCAGGATCTGCCAGCGGCTGGCCCCGTCGATCAACGCGCACTCCTCGAGCTCGAACGGAATGGTCTTGAAATAGCCCATCAGCAGCCACGTCGAGAACGGCACAAGGAACGTCGGGTAGACCAGGATCAATGCCAGCGGGCTGTCGAACAGCCCGTAGTTATAGATCACCGTCGCCAGCGGAATGAACAGGATCGAAGGCGGAACGAGATAGGCGAGGAAGATCAATGCGCCGACGGTCTGCGCTCCACGGAACCGGAGCCGCACGATGGCATAGGCGGCGAGTACGCTGGCAAACAGCGACAGCGCCGTGGCGCAGGTCGCGACCAGCATCGTGTTCCACAGCCAGCGTGGATAGGCCGATTCGAACAGCAGCTTGTTGATGTGCTTCAGCGTCGGCGATGGCGTCCAGAACGGGTTGATCTTCTCCATGTCGAGCAGCTGCTCGTCAGGTTTGATGGCGGTCAGCGCCATCCAGTAGAACGGAAACAGCAGCACGATCAGGATCAGCAGGATCGGCAGATAGGTGGTGATCAGGCGCCGCGGCAGCGTATCGAGGTAGGCCATGCCCTCGTTGTCGTCGCCGCGTGCGACAGCATCCTGACCGGCACCAGCGACCTTGGAGCGGGCGAGTGCGTCAGTCATTGTTGCCACCTTGCTGCCACTTGCGCTGCTGCAATCCGAACCAGCTCACCATGATCGCCGCCAGCAGGAACGGGATCATCGCCGTCGAGATCGCGGCGCCCTCGCCGAGCTGGCCGGCGATGATCGCCCGCTGGTAGGAGAGCGTCGCCATCAGGTGCGTGGCGTTTACCGGCCCGCCGCGGGTCATCGCCCAGATCAACTGGAAGTCGGTGAAGGTGAACAGCACGGAGAAGGTCATCACCACCGCGATGATCGGCGTCAGCAGCGGGTAGGTGATGTGCCGGAACAGCTGCCACTTCGACGCGCCGTCCAGCGTTGCGGCCTCGTAGAGCGACGGCGACACGGTCTGCAGGCCGGCCAGCAGGGTGATCGCGACGAACGGAATGCCGCGCCAGATGTTGGCAAAGATGACGCTGGCACGGGCGTTGTTCGGATCGCCGAGAAAATCGATGTTCTGGGTGATCAGGCCCATCTTCTTCAGCGTCCACGACAGGATCGAGAACTGGCTGTCGTAGATCCACCAGAAGGCGATTGCCGACAGCACCGTCGGCACGATGAACGGGATCAGCACCGCCGCCCGGATCAGCGCCTTGAACGGCAGATGCTTGTTGAGCAGCAGCGCCAGATAAAGTCCGATCGCGAACTTCGCCGCGCTCGCCACGGATGTGTAGATCAGCGTGTTGAAGACCGACAGCCAGAAGATCGAGTCACCCATCAGCCATTCGTAGTTCTCGAGGCCGATGAATTGGCCGGCGCGGCCGATCTTGGTGTCGGTGAACGACAGCCAGATCCCGAGCACCAGCGGCCACGCCAGGAACAGGCCGAGCAGGAGCGCGGCAGGCATCATGTACCAGAAGCCCAGCCAGTTGCGGCTCGACTTCACCTGACTCCAGCTCGCGGCCTCGGCTTGCGCCGCCCGCGCTCCGGTCTGGACGCTGCCTGTGATCTCAGCCATGGGACCTGCCATTCATCGATTCGAGTTGGACGAGCACGGCGGCGGCCATCGCCTCGGCGACCGGCGCGCGGCCGGTGCAGTAGCTGGCAACCATGTCGACCAGGATGAACTCGGCCGGCGCGGTCGCGGGCTTCTCGCCGACCGCGCCGAGGCCGGGCCTCAGCGATAGATGCGCTTCAACTGCCGCTCGGCGACGGCGATCGAGCCCTTGATGTCCTCGCGGCCGGTGGCGGCGTTGGCGAACATGTCGACGATGATGAAGTCGGCGATTGCCGACGCCGCCTTCTCGCCGAGCGAGCCGAGCCCGCCTGGCGTCAGCGTGCGCTTGGCGACGTCGCGATAGGGCGTGCGCTTCGGGTCCGCCTTCCAGATCGGGTTGTCGTCGTACGCGAGCAGGAAGTGCGACAGGTAGCCCTGCGCCGACTCGACCCACGGGTTGAAGTTCTCGGCTTCGAGCATGAACGCCTGGAACGCCTTGCAGGCATTCGGGTACTTGGTGAAGTTGAACGTCAGCATCGTGAAGCACAGATGCAGCTCGGTCGGCTTGCCGACCGGACCGATCGGCATGTAGGCGTGGTCCATGTCCTCGGCGACGGCCTTGTTGTCCTTCTGCGCGCCGACATAGATCGAGATGCCGTTCGACGTCAGATGCAGGTCGCCGGCGACGAAGATCTTGTTGTTCGAAGAGTCGTTCCAGGACGCGGTGCCGGGAATGAACGTCTCGTACAGCGCCTTCACATACTCGAGCGCCTTCGCCGTCTCGGGCGAGTTGATGATGACCTTGTCGTCCTTGTCGACGGCGTTGCCGCCGTGTGCCCACAGCGCCCAGTGCAGCCAGGTGTTGGCATCGCCCGAGGCATGACCGAGCGCAAAGCCGGCGGGCGTGTTGTTCTTCTTCAGCGCGCGGCACAGCTCGAGGAAGCTCGCGGTGTCCTTCGGGAACTCCTTGAAGCCCGCCTTCTCCATCGACGACTTGCGATAGTTCATCAGGCCGCCGGTGGTGGCGACCGGAATGCCGACCCACTTGCCGCCGGCCATTCCGTAGGCATTCGCCGAGCCGGCCCAGCCGCCGTACTTCTTGCCGAGATAGTCGGCGACGTCACTGACGTCGAGGCACTTCGAGACGAACAGATGCGGCAGCGAGTAGAGGCCCCACACCATGTCGAGGCCCTGGCCGGTGTTGGCGACCACCGATGCCTTCGGCTGCACGTCCTCGAACGACTCGTTGGTGACGTTGACCTCGACGCCCGTCGCCTTGGTGAAGGCGGCGACCATGCGCATGAAGGCCTGGTCCTCGGCTTCGATGAAGCGCTTCCAGCGCATCAGGTTGATCTTGGCGCCGGCTTCCGGCTTCCACGCCGCGGTCTGCGCCCACGCCTGGGCGAAGCCGGCGAGCTGCTCGGCGGTCATCATGCTTCCGACTGCGGCGCCGGCGGTGGCGCCCTTCAGCAGCGAACGGCGATCGATTGTGCAAATGGTCATAGGTCGTCTCCCCCAGAGGTTGGAAAAAAAGATTTTCGTTGAGTTGGCAGCAGGTCTACAGCCGCTTGCCGGTGTCCTTGTCGAACAAGTGCACCACGTCGGCGCGCGGCTGCAGCTTGACGGTCTGGCCGGGGATCAGCTGGTAGCGCTCGCGGAAGATCGCTACCACGTCCTGGCCACCGATGCGCGCGACGAGTTGGGTTTCCGAGCCGGTCGGCTCGACCACCACCACCTCGGCGTCGACGCCTTGGTCCGAAAGCTCGAAATGCTCGGGCCTGATGCCGTACACCACCGGCCGGCCGTCGCTGGCGGCCGGCGCCTTCGCCAGCGGCAAGCGCACGCCGCTGTCCGTCTGCACGCTGGCGGTGCCGTTGACCTTGATCGTTCCAGGCAGGAAATTCATCGCCGGCGAGCCGATGAAACCGGCGACGAACTGGTTCTGCGGCCGGTCGTAGAGCTCGAGCGGCGCACCCATCTGCTCGACCACGCCGTCGTGCATGACGACGATCTTGTCGGCCATGGTCATGGCCTCGATCTGGTCGTGGGTGACGTACACGGTCGTTGTCTTGAGGCGCTGATGCAGCTCCTTTATCTCGGCGCGCATGGCGACGCGCAGCTTGGCGTCCAGGTTCGACAGCGGCTCGTCGAACAGGAACACCTGCGGATCGCGCACGATCGCACGGCCCATGGCGACGCGCTGGCGCTGGCCGCCGGAAAGCTGCCGCGGAAAACGGTCGAGCAGGCTCTGCAGGCCGAGGATCGCGGCGGCCTTCTGCACGCGCTCGTTGATGATCGACTTGTCGGTGTCGCGCAGCTTCAGCGAGAAGCCCATGTTCTCGGCGACGGTCATGTGCGGATAGAGCGCGTAGTTCTGGAACACCATCGCGATGTCGCGCTCTTTCGGATGGACGTTGTTGACCACCCGGTCGCCGATCGCAATGGTGCCGTCGGTGATGTTCTCGAGCCCGGCGATCATGCGCAGCAGGGTGGACTTGCCGCAGCCCGACGGGCCGACCAGCACGACGAACTCGCCGTCCGAAATGGGTACGCTTACGCCCTTGATGATCTGAGTCGTGCCGAATGATTTCCGAACGTCGCGGATGTCTACCGACGCCATCAACTTGCCTCCCCGAAAGCTACGAGCCGGGCTCGTTTTTGCTTGTCACTCGACTATGGCACGGACGGCCGTCAATGCCGAGCGGGACAACGTATACATTGAGTTCGCGCCATGCCAAGCGCGAAGTTTGCCATGCTGCGAGTACGGATCAGAACACCTCCGCGGCGCGATGAATTTTTCCCCAGTACGGCCGGGAGCACAATTTCGAGCCGCGAAATGCGCACGAAAATTAGGCAGACTTGGCCGACAGTTTGGTATCGGCTTTGGGGCCGGTCGCCTTGCCGGTCGCCTTGGACGAGCGAATGACCTGCTCCAGCGCCTGGATTTTCGGCGACCCCGCGCCTTTCCGCCAGATCAGGACGGTCTCGGCGACGTTTTCGCCCTTTGGCAGCTCGTGCACCCTCAGCCGCTTGCTCTCGGGAAACGTTCCGAGCACGCTACGTGGCAGCAGTGCAACGCCCATACCGACGAGCACGCAGCCGAGCATTGCGTGATACGAGCCGAGCTCGGTCATTCGTTCAGGCATGCCGCCCCGTCGCTGATACCAGTCCTCCAGTCGCTTGCGATGCGGACAGCCGTGCTCGAACACCACGATGGCCTGCGGGAGGACGCCCTTGGCGCCGATCGGCGGATGATCGGCCGCCGAAACGATCACCAGCTCCTCCCGGAAGGCCGGCACTTTTTCGAATGGCGCATCGGCGATCGGCTCGGCAACCAGCGCCGCGTCGATCTCGCCGGCCAGGATCGCACGCGCCAGGACCTGAGGGTTGCCCGTCCGCAGCTCCAGCACGACCTGCGGGAAACGGCGCTGATACTCGCTGAGCGGTCCGGGCAGTCGAACCGCGGCGGTGCTTTCCATCGCGCCGAGCCGGAGCACTCCCCGCGGGCTCGGGTCCTGGACAGCGGCCGTCGCTTCGCCGGCAAGGGCCAGCAGCCGGTCCGCGTAGTCGAGCAGCACCTGACCCGCCGGCGCGAGATGCAGGCGCTTGCCTTCGCGGACGAACAGTGGCGTGCCCAGGTCTTCTTCCAGCTGACGAATTCGCGTGGTGACGTTCGACTGGACACGATGCAGGCGCTCCGCCGCGCGCGTCACGCCGCCCTCGCGAACGACGGCGCAGAAGATTCGGAGGTCGGACAGATCCATCATCTCACCACAAGATGGAAAATATCATTATTATTCATTTTATGTGAACTTTGCCGCGCGGTAAAGCTCCTTCGAAGCACACGGCTGTGGCCACCCGTCGTCCCCGGCCCAGAAGCTATCCAGGTATATGTGAGAGGAGATCGACCATGTCGAAAGGCTATTGGATCGTCCGCGTGTCGGTTCGCAATGCCGAGCGCTATCCTGATTACCTCGCGGCCGCGCGGCCGGCCTTCGAGAAATTCGGTGCGCGCTTCGTGGTCCGAGGCGGGCGTTTCGAGTGCATGGAGGGCAGCGCCCGCGAACGCAATGTAGTGGTCGAATTCCCAGACTTCGCCACGGCCGTCGCCTGCTATCGCAGTCAGGAGTACGAGGCGGCCAGGGCGATCCGCATTGCCAACGCCGATGCTGATTTCATCATCATCGAGGGGGCGGCGGCGTGACCGCCGTGCCAGCGAGACATCCATGCGCCGATGCGAGCAGTGCAATTACCTGGCCGATCGCATCGCCCGCGCAATCCTGCGACCGCGGGCCTATTGACCAGTCACCTCGGCCTTTTCCAGCATTGCGTGCAGCAACACGTTGGCGCCGTTCGTGACCCACTCCGGCTTGCAGTCCTCGGCTTCGTTGTGGCTGATGCCGCCGACGCACGGCACGAAGATCATCGCCGCCGGACAGACGCGCGCCATGTAGACAGCATCGTGGCCGGCACCCGAGATGATGTCGTGAAAGGTCAGCCCATTCTTCTTCGCGGCGTTGCGAATTGCATTGAGGCAGCCGGGGTCGAAGGCCTGCGCCGGGAATTGGGTGATCTGCTTGATCTCGATCTCGAGCCCGAGCTCGCGGGCAACGTCGCGGGCGATGTTGCGCAGGTTCTTGTCCATGGTTGCGAGCGACGGCTCGTCGGGATGGCGGAACTCGGCGGTCAGGAATGCAGAGCCCGGGATCACGTTGCGCGAGGCCGGCGTCACCGTTATCACGCCGCAGGTGGCGCGGCCGTCCGGCATCATCATGCGGCCGATGCGGTTGACGCCGTCGATGAGACGGGCAGCACCCAGGAGCGCGTCCTTGCGCCGTTCCATCGGCGTCGAGCCGGCATGGCTGTCCTGTCCGATGATGCTGATCTCGTACCAGCGCTGGCCCTGGGCATGGGTAACGATGCCGATGTCGGTGCCATCCTCCTCGAGGATCGGACCCTGCTCGATGTGCAGCTCGAAGAAGGCGTGCACCGGCCGGCCGCCGACGTTCTCAGGTCCGGAATAGCCGATCCGATCCAGCTCCTCGCCGATCGACTTGCCGTCGAAATCCTTGATGCCGCGCGCGAAGTCGAGTGTGAAGGCACCGGCGAACACGCCAGAAGCAGTCATTGACGGGGCGAACCGCGAGCCCTCCTCGTTGGTCCACATCGCGATCTCGATCGGGTGCTTCGTCTTGACGCCCATGTCGTTGAGCGAGCGCACCACCTCGAGCGCCGCCAGCACACCGAGCACGCCGTCGAACTTGCCGCCGGTCGGTTGCGTATCGAGATGGCTGCCTGCCATCACCGGCGGCAGCTTCGGCTCGGTGCCTTCGCGGCGGGCGAACATGTTGCCTATTTTATCGACCTTGATGGTGCAGCCGGCTTTCCTGCACCACGTCGCGAACAGGTCGCGCCCCTGCTTGTCGAGGTCGGTCAGCGCCTGGCGATTGCAGCCGCCCTTGGGCGTCGCACCGATCTTCGCCATTTCCATCAGGCTGTCCCACAGGCGGGCACCGTCGATCGCGAGATTGCTGCTATGCGACATCGATAATTCTTTCCGATTGAAGGGCACGAAGGGGCTCGCCTAAGAGCCTGTCCGGGGGATTTCCATGAGATTTCATGAAAATCCTCCGGACAGGCTCCAAGAGGGCTGGAAGCCCTCCTGTCTACAGATCGAGTTTGGTTCAGCAGATGACTCTCTTGCAAGACATCATTGCGCCGCTGGAAAGCCTGGCGTCGAAGCATCGCACGCCTTGCGGCGACGGCGATCTGGTCTGGCGACGCTGGAGCCGGCCCAACGCCCGGCCGGTGATCCTCGCACATGGCGGCTCGGGCTCATGGACGCACTGGATCAAGACCATTCCGGCGCTGATCCCGCGCTACGACGTGTGGGCGGTCGACCTGCCGGGCCTTGGCGACAGCGCCATGCCGCCCAAGCCGTGGACGCCCGAGACCTGCGGCAAGGTCGTGGCCAAAGGCATCCGCCAACTGATCCCGGCCGAACGGCGGCCGCATCTGGTGACGTTCTCTTTCGGCGGTCACGTCGGCACGTTCGCGGCGATCGAGTTGGGTCAGCATATCGCCAGCTTCACGCTGTCGGGCTGCTCGGCGCTCGGATTGCATCCGAAGCTCGACGAATTCCCGAAGGAGCGCAACACCATGACCGAGAGCCAGCGCCGCGAGGTGCACCGGCGGGTGCTGGAAATATTGATGATCGCCGAGCCGTCTCGGATCGACGACGAGGCGATCGCGATCCAGGCCGACAACGTGCGCAAGGCGAGGTTCCGATCGCGCGAGTTCGCACGGACGAGCGAGATCAAGGAGCGCCTCGCCGACGTGAAGGTGCCGGTGCGCGCCATCTGGGGCGAGCGCGACGTGCTGGCGAAGCCGACGCTCGCGCATCTCTTCGACGTGCTGCGGCAGCATCAACCGGACCTCGTGACCCGCGTGGTCGGCGACGCCGGCCACTGGTCGATGTTCGAGCAGCCCGCGGCATTCAATGCGGCGCTGCTGGAAATCCTGGAGCTGGGCTAGCGATGAGCCGGGCTAGCCGCCACCCAGCCGCCAGACGGCAGTCCGCTTGATCTCGCTGTCCTCGAGCTCGCGCGTTACCGGCACGTTGTACTGGGCTACCTGGGTGAAGCGGCCGCGCGGGAAGTATGTCCGCTGCGGATCGCCGATCAGGATCGTGCTGCCGCCAGTCGCGGCCGCCTCGATATAGGCGAGCACGGCTTCGGCCAGGGGCCGCTCGTAGAACAGGTCGCCGACCAGCGTGACATCGAAGGCCGCCGGCACTTGCGCGAGCAGGTTATCGGGAGTGGTGGCGATGACGACGCCATTGGCTGCCGCATTGAGCTCGGCGGCGACCAGCGCCAGCGGATCGATGTCGGCGGCCAGGGCCGATCGGGCGCCCGACAGCAGCGGCGCGATCGCGGTCAGACCGGAGCCGCAGCCGAGGTCGAGCACCGACTTGCCTCGCACCAGCGCGGGATTGTCGAGCAGATAGCGCGCCAGCGCCTGACCGCCTGCCCAGGCAAATGCCCAGAATGGCGGCGGAACGTTGATTCTGCCGAGCTCCTCCTCGGTTTTCTGCCAGATCGGCAGCGACTCCTCGGCCAGGTGCAGCCTGATCTCCGGCACCAGTGGCGGCGATAAGAGCTTGGTATTGCAACGAATGAAGGCCGCTGGATCGCTGATCATCCCCCGATCTGCCGCCAGTCGAGGCCGCCCATGCGGCAAACCTCTCGCCATTCGTCCGGCTGGACCGGCTGCACTGAGAGCCGCATCGAGGTTACGAGGCTCATCCTCGCCAGCTTGGGGTTGGCCTTCACGTCGACGAGTGTCACCGGCTTCGCCAGATCGCAGACCGCTTCGACATCGACACACTCCCATTTGCCGGTGTCGTCGGTCGGGTCAGGATGCGCGAGCGCGATCACCTTCACGATGCCAACGATCTCCTTGCCCAGGTTCGAATGATAGAAGAAGCCGAGATCGCCGAGTTTCATCGCGCGCATGTTGTTGCGCGCGAGGAAATTACGCACGCCGGTCCAGGTCTCGCCCTTGCTGCCGCGCGATTTCTGCATCTCCCACGAGAACACGTCGGGCTCAGATTTGAAGAGCCAGTGGCCAGTTGGCGGCATGTCCGATGACGGCGTCACTGACTTCTTCGGCATCATACGGTCGCGTTCCAATCGTTGAAATTCTAACGGTAGCTGCGGCTTTCGAGGTCTTTGGGCGCGCTATGCAGGCCGAGCCTGTGTTTACCACCCCGAGAGATGACGCCGCAATCTTATCCCCCCTCGTTCCAAACGGCATCATCATTCATCGCGTGATTGAACCGCGACGAGGATGATCCGTGACGGCCCGTGAATTCGATGAGTTTCTCTGGGCGGCCCGCCCGGCGCTGCTCGCTCTCAAGAGCGAGCTTGCAGCACAACGCTTCCTCCTTGCGGCTAGGAGGCTCGCGGCGGTGCTGCGCAAGGCCGGCTTCAATCCGGACCAGCCTCGGGACGACCAAGGCCGCTGGATTGATTCTGGGGGAGTTGGTGATCAAGAACAAGATTCGCAGGTAGTTCTGGCCGGCGGCCCTCGCGGTCGCTCAGGGTATCCGATTGACCTGCTGGAGGAGGAAGCACTCGATGCGTTCGTCGAGCGGCGATTCCCATCGGTACTGCCTTTCACGTTCTTGTTTGGCCAGTTCGACAGCCCCACGGGTTACGAGGCATATGCTCGAAATTCGCACACCCAACCTGTCATGCGGGCTACCACGGGTGTTACAGTTCTCTTACGCCGGACGGATCGCAGCGAGAAAGGGTACTACGTCGAAACCGCTTGGCCGACCAACGAGGACTGATATGACCGAAATTGCCCTTCCGCCGGAGTTCAAGAAGGCATGCCGGAACCTAGGTCAGAACATAGGCTACGAACAGCCCTCTATGGAGGTGATCGTCAACTACGCTCTTAGCAATCTGGACAGGAACGATGCCGCAGTAATCAGAAAATTCCTTGATGACGAGTTACTGAGCGGTCGCCGTGACGATCGCGCCTTGATGGAAACGTGGTGGTCAACGCCGGCCAGCATATATTTCCACGACGGTCAGGAACTGCGCCGGTTCTTGCGCCTGTTGCGCGAGGCATTGGGGCGACCTCCATTTGTCGACGCCAGGTAACCCGCCTCCATCGGGACTTCGGCGTGGTCAAATAAATACCGGCCGCAACGTGCGGCCGGCATCCATCGCGCCATCAGCGATCTCGCGCGTCAGCTGCGCCGACCGTCACCACGGTGCTTGCTGTCGTTGTCGTCCCGGTCATGTCGCTCCGAGCGGTCGCTCGTCCGGCCATGATCGTCGTCGTCGCTGTCCTTGTAGCGGTCGCCGCGGTGCTCGCGATACTCGCCGTGCTGGCGCTCGCTATACTGCGAATGGCCACGCTCGCGATGGCCCCGGCCATTGTCGTCAGAGGCGAAGGCCGGCACGGCCAATCCCATCAGAAGGGCGGTCACTGCGATTGTCAGAGGCTTCATTGGTTCATCTCCTGTGCTGCGTTTCACCAACGAGGCCGAGATTATGCAGGGCAGGCTGAGATCGACCTGAAGTCGGACGTCATCGATTTGTCAGCTAGGAGCAAGCTATGTTGCCGCACCATGGAGCGTCGATGGTCAACCCGATGAAGTCCACCGCCACTGCGGCGATCCTGCTTGCCGGGCTTGTGCTGGCATCGCCGGCCTTTGCCGATTCGATCGATGCGGCACGGGCTCGCGCTCTTGTCGAGCGTGGTGAGATCCTGCCGCTGGAGCAGATCATGAAGATGAACGAAAGCCAGCTCGCTGGTCGTATCATCGAAGTGGAGCTCGAGGCGGCGCGCGCGGGCTACTTGTACGAGATCAAGGTGCTGCCGCCGGATGGGCGCTATCGGAAGTTCAAGATCGATGCCCGGTCCGGGCAGATCTTGCGAGAGAAGTGACAGGCGGGCACGATGCGCATTCTCGTGGTCGAGGACGAGAGGAAGGTTGCCGCCGATCTCGGGCGGGCGCTGGAAGGGTCAGGCCTTGTCGTGGAGCAGGTCTCGGATGGTGAGACCGCGTGGTTCCAGGGCGACACCGAGAACTACGACCTCGTGGTCCTCGACCTGGGATTGCCCAGGCTCGACGGCCTTCAGGTGCTGAAGCGCTGGCGCGCCAACCAGCGGACGATGCCGGTGCTCGTCCTTACCGCGCGGGACAGCTGGACGGAGAAAGTGGAGGCGATCGACGCCGGCGCCGACGACTACCTGACCAAGCCGTTCCACATGGCGGAGCTGCTCGCGCGCGTGCGCGCTCTGCTTCGCCGGCAGACCAGCCACGCCAGCGCGGTACTTTCGGTCGAGGACATCGACCTCGATACCCGGCATTCCCGCGTGTCGAAGGGCGGCATTCCCGTCGAGCTGTCGCCGCTCGAGTACCGTCTCTTCAACTACCTCGTGCACCATGCCGGTCGAGCCGTGCCGCAGATCGAGCTGACCGAGCACGTGTATTCCCAGGATTTCGAGCGGGACAGCAATGCCATCGAGGTGCTCGTCAAGCGGCTCAGATCCAAGCTCGGTGCCGAGGCGATCAAGACCCGCAGAGGCTATGGATACTACGTCGGCACCCTTGCCGAGCGACCGACATGAGATCCTTGAGATCCTTGCGGCTCCGCCTGCTCGTTGGCGCCGTGATCGGCATCGGGATTGCCCTGTCGCTGGCCGGGCTCGTCCTGGTCGGGATCTTCGACGCCCACGTCCGGCAACGCTACATGAAGGAGCTCGACGACCACCTGCTTCAGCTGGTTGCCATGATCGAGATCGACGCCGCCGGCGCCGCGAAGCTCAAGCAGGAGTTGTCGGAGCCCGAGTTCCGCCGCCCGCTATCCGGTCAGTACTGGCAGGTTGAGCGCGATGGCAGGGCGATCCTGCGGTCGCGCTCGCTTTGGGATGAGAAGCTATCGCTTCGCGGCGATCCACCCGAGCGAGGCGCTCTTCGATCGTACGAGACCGTCGGACCGGTTCAGAAGAATCTGCTCGTCGTCGAGAGGTTGATCGATCTGCCACCGCCCGACACAGCAACTCTCAGGATGGCTGTCGCCGGCGAGAGCAGCGTCGTCGACAGCGCGCGGCGAGACTTCGCCGGCGTTGTCGGGGTCTCGCTCGTCGTCCTTGGAATGCTATTGGCCGCAGCGTCGTGGCTGCAAGTCGGGGCGGGACTCGCACCACTGCAGGCACTGCGGGCAAGGCTCGAGTCGATGCACAAGGGTGCCGCGCAGCGGGTGGAGGGCGAATATCCGATCGAGGTGGTCGGGCTCGTCCATGACCTTAATCGCCTGATCGAGACGCAAGCGGCCGAAGCCGAGCGCGCAAGACGCAACGCCGCCAAGCTCGGCCATGGCCTGAAGACGCCGCTCGCGGTGTTGGCCGCGGAAGCTCGTGTGCTGCGCGAGAAGGGCGAAGCCGCGGCGGCCGACACTATCGATAGCGAGGTCGGTGCAATGAATGCCAACGTGGCACGGGCGCTTGCCTCCGCGCGTGCCATCGGTCCTCGCACCGCCATCGGCACCCGAACTGGAATCGAATCCGTTCTGGAGCGGCTGGTGCCGGTGATGAAGAAGCTTCCTGGCAGCTCGGCGCTCGAGTGGTCGGTTTCAGTGCCGCGCCACATGCCGGCAGTTCGCATCGATCAGCGCGACATCGAGGACATACTCGGCAACCTGCTCGACAACGCGCGGAAATGGGCAAGAAGCCGTGTTGGAATTACCGCCTACCCGGAGAGCGGCAATCTCGTCGTCGTCGTCGACGATGACGGTCCCGGCATCCCGGCCGATCGCATTGATGACGTGCTGGTCCGAGGTGTGAGGCTCGACCGGAATGTACCGGGCACCGGCGTGGGGCTCACGATCGTAAAGGATCTGGTCGACCTGCATGCCGGCGGTCTCGAGTTCGCTTCGAGTCCGGCTGGCGGTCTGCGAGTACTTGTGAGGCTGCCGCTTGCTCCGGCGACGGATAGCACCGAGCCCCGCTCCGCCGGCCTGCCATCATGATGTCGGCGCCTTGATCGAGGGCTTGCCAACTGCGGCCACGGCCTCAGTCAGGCAAAGAGCACCCGGCAATAGTCCTCGACGATCTGCTTGCCCGCGAAACGCTTCGCGTCAACGGCGCTTGCCCGTGAGGCTTCCAGGTATAGCTCATCCGATTCCAGCAGCCTGCAGACCAGATTCGCTGCTTCGACGTTCTCGCCGAGGACGAAATGGTAGCCGGTCCTGCCGTCGGTGACGACCTCGGGCAGTCCGCCGACTGCCGCAACGACGGCAGGAACGCCGCAGCTCTGCGCCTCGAGCACGGACAACCCGAAAGACTTCGAACTTCGAAGTGGACAGAATAACGCCCCGGCAAGCCCTCGTCTCGGCGTAGATCTGCGCCATTTCGCTATTGGGAACGTTGCTCAGCCATATCGCCTTGTCCAGCAGGCCGTGCGCGGCCAGGGCATTCAGGAAGATCGATGTCTGAGTTCGATTGGCTATGCCGCCGGTAACGAAGACGCACCGGATCTCGTGTCTCTTCGCCACTGCCTCCATGACGCGGCATGCATCGACGAAATTCTTGTCGGCTATGAGTTTGCCCACCCATACGACGACCTTCTTGCTGCTATCGACGTCCATGTCGACCGGCCTGCAGCAGAACGACTCCGGGTTCACGAAGTTATATGCAACATGGACGCGGCGGGCATCCAGGCCCGGAATCAACTGCATGGCCTTTCTTTGCAGCCAGAGCGAAGGCACCACGATGTGCGACGCGGCCGAGAAGTCCTTTCCGCTCATGCGATTGAACGTGCGCTCGAGCGATGTATGGATTTCGTAAATGATCCGTCTTCCGCGAAAATTGCCGCGGTGCGGGCCGCTGGACATCTCGTGGATTATCTCCGGCTGATCGACCAGCACGATCGAGTTGAATTTCCGGCCAGCCTCGACCAGGTGGGTAATGGTGGATTGATGGAACTCGCCCGGCTTCGAGAAGATCGTCCTTGCACCTTCCGCTCTTTCCAGGTCCACCTTGCCGCCGTGATCCTCGGCAAAGAAGAACGTGAAATCGGGGCGCTCCATCAACGCCAATCGCTGTTTGAAAACGGAGGTCACGCCTCCCAGGTTGCAATAATCGTAAACGACGGCAACTCTCTTCTGCGCGGCCTCGTCTCGAAGGGCCCACCTGACTCTCATATGGCCATCCCCACTGCGCCCAGCATTTCGGCGAGCCGCGCGGTCCATGTCGAATTGGACACGAGCTTGTCGACCTCGGCCCAGTCGCGTTGCGACGGAGCGTACGCCAGCGCTCTGTCGAGGGTCTGCGGCAGCTCGAACTCTCCATAGACAAATGTCATCGGGAAGGTGTCGATCACGCCCATCTGGGTCGAAACGACTTTCAACCCCAACGCCAGATACTCGTATATCTTGATCGGATCCACGCTCCTTGCCAGCCGACCGGCCTTGAACGGGATCAGTCCCACCTCCCATCGCGCGGCGATCTGCACGAGCTCGTCGTGGCTCTTGCCGCCAAGATACTCGATGTTGCGAGGGACCATGCGATCAGGGGCGTCGAAGCCGATCACCTCGAACCGCAGTTCAGGCAGCCTGGCCGCCGCCGCCTCGACCGCGACCCAATCGAACCAATGGTCCGTCAGGTGGCCGAAATATCCGACGATCGGGGCCCGGCGACCTGCAGAGCCAGATCCGGCCTGGCGCGCCATACGATAAGGGTGGCTGATCTCGATGAAGTGCTCGGTGGTGCCGTTCGGGGACAGCAGAACGTCGCCCGGCTCCTTCGTGTACTGCTGCATCTTGCGTTGAAGCGCCGGGCTGACACAGAACGTCTTGTGCGAATGCAGGACCGCATACTGCTCGAAGATGTTCTCGAACCATTTGCCGCTGCCGGCAGCCGCAAACTCCTCCCAGTCGTCCCGACATTCATAGAGCGTCGTCCAACCGCAGAATTGGGCGAAATCTATCGCCCTGCACAGCTCCGCGTCGGGGAGCGACCCGATGAGCACCTTCTGTTGGGCACGCACCGCGCTCAAGAATTCGAGGAACAGGTCCGAAAAGATGTGCAAGGGAAGTTGCAGCAGGCAGCCACTCTCGACGCCGGTGATCTGATCGCCTGCCGAATGGCTATATGTGTAGAGTGTCGGGATGCCTTTCTTCTCGAGCGCGCGAGCAAACATCATCGACCGATTGGCCCGATTTCCAGCTCCGATCTTCTTCGTGCCAGTATAAATCAGGACGAACTTCGACGCCTCCTCCACCGTCTGGAGCAGCTTTGCCATGGCGGCCCGCGCGATCGCCATCTCGACGTGACGCGGCTGGCTCTGCAGCCTGAGCGTCGGGGCTAGCCGCACCGTGAAGCTCGGCTCCTCCCAGCCGCTCACGGCGACGCTCACGGCGGTGCAATTGTCGGCTACCGTGAACCGGGGCGATTTCCCATCGGCGCTGATATAGGCGTAGGTCCCGAACTTCTCGGATTGCGGCAGTCCGCTGATTCCACCGGGTATCGTTGCGCCTTGAGCATCCACGGCCGAGAACTGGAACAGTCCCGCGCGCTGGGATTTGCGATCGCCGCAACCTTCGAGGGCAAACTCGAGCTCGTACACGCCGGCGCCGTCGATGGCGTATAGCAGGGGCGCGGATGGGCCTCCCTTTGGCGGGACAATCGACTTGTTCTTGACCGTGACGGCAATGGAGTTGGCGGCAATCGCGCTGCGCGACCCGCTCGTGCCTTGGATCTCGCCCAAAAGCCGATGCAGGGGGATCATGCTCGCTCATCTCTCGGCCAGGCGGGAAGCTGCCATCGCGATCCATGACCATGCGCAACTTGGCGCAAACGGTCGCGGCACTCCTTGCAATGAACAGCTCGGCATCGTGTGAGACGCAATCGACAACGCTGGTCGAAGGCTTAGCAATCGAGGCATGGGTGCCGCAAGGTGCGACGGCGCGGCGGCCTCACGTTGTGAACGGTTGAGATGGCCCGGAATTTAATGGGCCGACCGGCCGGAATCGGCGGTGCGGCATTCGAAACGCGGGTTCGGGGGAAGGGTAACCTGCCGCCGGCGACGCCCCCGCCCCCGCGGAATGCCGCGTCCACCGCATCGATCACCGCTCGATTCTAGCGCTCGCCGAGCAATTCTTCCACTTGCGGTCGCGATGGTATGGAGCGATCTCCATTCCCTGGCGTGCTCAAGCACTGACGGAAAGTTTCGTGGATCGTCTCGAAATAATGGCAATCATAATGGATGGGCGAAAATTCGAAGCGATGCTTCCCGCCAGCATAGATCGGCCCGTGGTTCAACCACCGAACCGGCACCTCGCAATCCTCGATCGCGCGATAAAGGTCGGCCAGAACCGAGTTGTGCAGCTCCACCTGCCGGGCAAATTTTGTGCTTGAGATGTCCTGCAATTGCCCGTCCTGATCCAGGTACCGCTCGGCCCAGGACACTCTATGGATGAGAACGTTGGGGCAAATCTCCAGTGCCTTCGCCAGGAATGGCACCAGGCATCGCCGCCTGAGCGCCATGACTTCGGGCGACCAGGGCCGAAGCACCGGTGTCGACGGCGAAATCACTGCCATCCGGCGCACGATGGGGACGCTCGCCGTCAGGTAGGCATCCTGGTACTCGAGCAACCCCAGGCGCTCGTCGATGAAATCGACAATGATCCAATCCGGGCGAGCGAATTTGAGCAAATCCCAGTGGGATTTGGTGGCGTCCCAATTCGACCGCCGCTCCTCGAATGTCGACGTCCCGATCTGCAAATCGGTCTGTGGTGGGGGCGACATCGCCGAGCAGATGCTTTGCCGCGCGCCATAATGAACAATGCTGCAAGAATCGACGCCGACTCCCGGGAACTCGAATATTTCGCGCGTAACGCAGGAGCCTAGGATGGCTATCCGCAGCCTGTTTTCAGACCTGCACTCCGTTGTCGTGCGCGCATCCATGTCCTGGGCTCGTGCCGGGCATTGTCCAACGCGACCGCAGAGCTCCCGCGATTCGTACCAAGATATTGTAACAGGTATCGCTGGCAACGCGCGCAGGTCGCGGACTTTCACCAAGCAAGCGGCGCGCCGGAGCATAACGTGGTGAACGCGACTGGCGGGGCGCCTGTCGATCAGGAACTGCCGGCGCGAGCGTTCGGAAATGGAGCGGGCGAAGGGAATCGAACCCTCGTATGCAGCTTGGGAAGCTGCCGTTCTACCATTGAACTACGCCCGCCGCAGAGTTCCATTAGTCTCGGCTGGGTCAAATAGTCAAGATTTCCGACTAGTCGGCCAGCGTCGCGCCCTTGGTCACGTCGCCATAAAGCGAATGTGACTGTGGCGCGTCGAACGCAGCATGCTAACGGAGGAGCCGCAGCGCTTCTGAGGTGCGCCGTAAGTGCTCAAGAGGGGAACAGTGGACTTTCGATCGACCGCACTAGCCAGCGCCTCGCCCCTCGGGCAGGTCGCCGCCGGAAAATTCCAGGATCCTGATCTGACGGCGAGTGGGGAGCCGAGGGCCGTCGTGCCCTTTGCGCGCCTGGAGACGCTGTGGATCAACACCGGTACCATGTGCAACATCACGTGCCGGAACTGCTACATCGAGTCGAGCCCGCAGAACGATCGCCTCGTCTATATTTCGGCTGCGGAGTGTGCGGCTTTCCTCGATGAGATCGTAACGCTGGGCCTTGGCACGCCGGAGATCGGCTTCACCGGCGGCGAGCCGTTTCTCAACCCGGACATGCTTGCCATGACCGGCGATGCACTCGGGCGGGGCCACACGGTCCTGATCCTGACCAACGGGATGCAGCCGCTGCAGCGTCCCAGAATAAAACAAGGCCTCCTGTCGCTGCTGGCCGAGCATGGCAGCAATCTGTGCTTGCGGATCAGCCTCGACCATCACAGCAAGCTGCTGCATGAGACCGAGCGCGGACGTCGCACCTGGGACAAGGCGCTGGCCGGCATCGATTGGCTGTCCAGCAATGGCTTTCGCATTGCCATCGCCGGCCGCACCTGCTGGGGCGAGAGCGATGAGAGCGAGCGCGCCGGCTATGCCGCCCTCATCAGGTCCCGTGGCTGGCAGATCGATCCGGACGATCCCAAGCAGCTGATGCTTCTGCCGGAGATGGATGGCCTGGACGATGTACCGGAGATCACCGCGGCCTGCTGGGACATTCTCGGCAAGTCGCCGGCTCAGATCATGTGCTCGACGAGCCGCATGATCGTGAAGCGAAAGGGTGCGGCTGGTCCGGTCGTGCTGCCTTGCACGCTGCTGCCGTACGAGCCGGCGTTCGAGATGGCGACGACACTCGCGGGTGCGCTGAATGCCGATGGCGGCATGTTCGACCGCGGCGCGGTCAAGCTTTGCCACTCCAATTGCGCGAAATTCTGCGTGCTCGGCGGTGGCAGCTGCTCGTGAACGCAATCGGCGAAAGTCGATCCAGCCGTGGAAGGCATCGCGCCGTCGCCACTGCGCCGGCCTTCCGCGCTCCGATCGGCGCGCCTCGTCTCACCTCTTGACGAGGGCGTCGCGGATCTCCTTGAGGTAGATTTCGGATTGCGGCGGCGAGGGCGGCGCCGCGGCTGTCTTCGGCTTATTCATCTTGTTTATGGCCTTGATGACCATGAACAGAACGAAGGCGATGATTGCGAAATCGATGATCGATTGCAGCAGCACGCCGTACCTGATCAGCACCGGCTTGGCGGCGGTGCCGAGGTTGATGCCCCAATCCTTGACGTCGACACCGCTCAGCAGGAAGCTGATCGGCGGCATCAGGACACCTTCGACCAGCGATGTGACGACCCTGCCGAATCCCGCGCCGATGATCACGCCGATGGCGAGATCGACGACGTTGCCCTTGAGCGCGAACTCCTTGAATTCTTCAAGTATTTTCATCTCATATCTCCCCTATGAGCAGAAAAGCCGCTTGTGCACGCCACAATTGCTGCTCGGAACGCTTCGAATCGGTAGCTCTGACGTTATGAGCGCAGCGGCGCACTGACAATATTGCCGCCGCCAAGTCAGTAAACACGATTTGGGAAAGACCGCCGGGTCACTCGCCAAGCCCTGCCGGCCGCTCATTGATTGGACATTTGCCGCCCCTTTGCGCACTCTGGGATCGGCGAGCATCCGCCAGGACCATCATCGGCGCAGGCAGCAAGGGCCATGTTCCAGACAGGAGCGATAGTTGCTCTCGCGATCGGCTACGTAGGCGCGCTGTTTTCCATCGCATGGCTGGGCGATCGCTTTGTTCAGTCGAGCAAATCCAATGACGGTCGTCCTCTCATCTATGCGCTGACGCTCGGTGTCTACTGCACGTCGTGGACGTTCTTCGGCAGCGTCGGCCTCGCCAGCACCACGGGCTATGACTTCGTGCCGGTTTATATCGGGCCGATCCTCCTGTTCGCGGCCGGCTGGCCCCTGATCGTGCGGATCGTCCGGCTCGCAAAGAGCCAGAACCTGACATCGGTCGCCGACTTCCTGGCAGCGCGCTACGGCAAGAGCCCGGCGGTTGCCGGCATTGTGACGCTGGTCGCGGTCGTCGGCACGCTGCCCTATATCGCGCTGCAGCTCAAAGCCGTTGTCACCTCCACCGAGGTGCTGCTCGGCAACAGCCCCCTGATTCCGTTTCCCCTGCCCGAGGTCGGCATTCTCGAGACGGCGTTCGTGGTCGCTCTGGCATTGGCATTGTTCGCCGTGCTGTTCGGTACCCGCCACATCGACGCGACCGAGCACCAGGATGGACTGATGCTGGCGGTGGCGACGGAATCGCTGGTCAAGCTGACCGCCTTCCTGGCGGTAGGCGTGTTCGTGGTCTACTCGGTCTTTGGTGGCATCAATGGTTTCGCCGAGCATGCCCGTGAAAGTGTCAAGTTCGAGACGGTGTTCGGCCGGCCCTTCAATGGCGGCGTCTGGCTGACGGTGACATTCCTGAGCTTCGTGTGCGCGATTCTGCTGCCGCGGCAATTCCACGCGACGGTGGTCGAAAACCATTCCGAGCGGGAGATCAAGCGGGCGGCATGGATGTTTCCGCTCTACCTCGTGCTGATCAATATATTCGTCGTGCCGATCGCCGCCGCCGGCCTGATGATCCTGCCGCCCGGGCTGGTCGATCCCGACATGTTCGTGCTCGCGCTGCCGATGTCGAAGGCGGCCGATATCGTCACCATACTCGCCTATATCGGAGGACTTTCGGCGGCCACGGCCATGGTGATCGTCGAATCGGTCGCGCTGTCGATCATGATCTGCAACGGCCTGGTGGTGCCAGCGCTCCTTCGGCGTGGCCTGCTCGAGACCGACCAGCACGAGGAGCTGGCCGGGCGGCTGTTGATCATCCGACGCGTGGCCATCCTCGGTATCGTTCTGGCCGGTTATCTGGTGCATCGCGCACTCGGCCAGTCGCAGGGACTGGCGGCCATCGGGCTGGTGTCGTTCGCCGCCATCGCCCAGCTGGCGCCGGCGTTCTTCATCGGCCTCGTCTGGAGCAAGGGTACGGCGCGCGGAGCGATCGCGGGCATCATGGCCGGCATCGCCTTGTGGGGCTATACGCTGCTGTTGCCGTGGGTGGTCAAGGCCGGTTTCCTGCCGGCGTCGCTGTTGACGCAGGGTCCGTTCGGCATTGCCTGGTTGAAGCCGCAGGCCTTGCTCTACCTGAAGTTCGAGCCGCTGACGCATGGCGTCCTGTGGAGCCTCGCCGCCAATCTGGCGAGCTATTTCGCGGTGTCGCTGCTGCGCTCGCCCGAACCGGTCGAGCGACTGCAGGCCCGGCTGTTCATAACCGACGAGCCGCTGCGCCTCGGCCACGCCTCGACGCCCGGCGCCTTCCGGCTGTGGCGCTCGTCGATCACGGTCGGCGACCTGCAGGCTATGGCGGCACGCTATCTCGGCTCCGAGCGCGCCGAACGGTCGTTCGCGGCCTATGCCGCCTCGCTCAGGCCGGAGCAGGAGCGAGCGGTGCGGCTCGACGCGGAAGCGGACATCCAGGTGTTGCGCTTCACCGAACGCTTGCTCACCAGCGCGATCGGCGCGGCCTCGGCGCGCCTCGTGCTCGGCCTGCTGTTGCGCCGATCGAGCATCGGCAATCAGTCGGCGCTGCGGCTGCTCGACGACGCCACCGAGGCTCTGCAATACAATCGCGATCTGCTGCAGTCGGCGCTCGATCAGGTTCGCCATGGCCTCGGCGTCTTCGACACCGACATGCGGCTGATCTGCTGGAACCGGCAGTTTCGCGAGCTCCTGAACCTGCCGAAGGAGATGGTGCGGATCGGCGTGCCGATGGCCGTGGTGCTGAAGTATTGCGCCGACCGCGGCGATTTCGGCGCCGGCAATCCCGCGCGGCACGTCGCCGACCGGATGGCGAAGCTCGCACAAGGCATGGAACCGATCCTCGAGCGCCCGAGCGGCGGCAATCGCATTCTCGAGGTTCGCACCGCCAGCATGCCGCAGGGCGGAATCGTGGCGACCTACTCGGATATCACCGATCGGGTCACCGCCGCCAACGCGCTCGCCGCCGCCAACGAAACGCTCGAACGTCGGGTCGCCGAGCGGACCGCCGAGCTGATGGAGGTGAACCAGAAGCTTGCCGTCGCGAAAGCCAAGGCGGACGAGGCGAACCTCGACAAGACCCGATTTCTGGCCGCCGCAAGCCACGATCTGCTGCAGCCGCTGAATGCGGCCCGGCTCTATGCAGCGAGCCTCGTCGAGCGAACCATGACAGCCGACGAGGCGCTGATGGCGCGCAACATCGATGTCTCGCTGAGCTCGGTCGAGGAGATCCTGAGCGCGCTGATCGATCTGTCGCGAATGGACGCCGGCAATATCGAGCCGGAGATCGCCGACGTGCCGCTGGCAGAGATATTCCAGCGAATGCAGGTCGAATTCGAGCCGCTGGCCCGTTCGAAGGGGCTGCGACTGCGGATCGTGCCGACGACCGCCGGCGTGCGTGCCGACCGCAGGTTGCTGCGCCGCCTGTTGCAGAACCTGGTCTCCAATGCCGTGAAGTACACGACCAGGGGCAGTGTGCTGATCGGGGCGCGACGTTCGGGCGATCGCATCGTCGTGCAGGTCATCGATACCGGCCCAGGTATTCCGCAGTCGCAGCATGAGCTGATCTTCAAGGAGTTCCAGCGCCTGCGGGAGAATGCCAGGCTGGCGCCGGGGCTCGGACTGGGCTTGTCGATCGTCGAGCGCATCGGCCGGGTGATAGGCTCGCCGATCGGGATCCGCTCGTCCCCGGGTCGCGGCTCCACATTCTGGGTGTCGCTACCGCGCGCCGAAATCAAGCGCGAAGCAGCCGCCGAGCCACTCTTGGCGACGCCGGCCGGATCGATCGCCGGCCTGGTGGCGCTATGCGTCGACGACGAGCCGGCCGTGCTGGCAGGCATGCGCACGCTGCTCGAAGGCTGGGGTTGCGTCGTGCACTGCGCGACCTCGAGCGAAACGGCACTCGCCGTGACCGAGCGTGGTGTGTCGCCGGACATCATTCTCGCCGACTACCAGCTCGATCATGATACCGGTCTAGACGTCGTGAACCAGATGCGGGCCCGTCTTGGCCGCGTGGTGCCCGGTGTCATCATCACCGCCAATCATTCGCCGGAGGTACAGAAGCAGGTGCGCGCGCTCGGCCTCGCGCTGTTGCGCAAACCGGTGAAGGCCGCCGCCCTGCGCGCTCTGCTGACCCAGGTCCACGTGCGCCGGCAGGCGGCGGCCGAATAAGGCCTCCGCCGTCAGCCAACCGCGGTGTCGACCAGCAGCTTGACGTTGAGCGCAATGATCACCGCTCCGATCGCCGCCGCCACAGCGGTCAGCCATCGCGGTGCAACCAACTCGCCCATCTTGCTCCGGTTGGCCGTGAACATCACCAGCGGCACGATCGCGAATGGCAGCTGGAAGCTCAGTACTACTTGGCTCAGGATCAGTAGCTTGGCGGTGGCGCTCGAGCCAAAGAGGATGGTGACGATCGCCGCCGGCACGATCGCGACCGCGCGGGTCACCAGCCGCCTGAGCCACGGCTTCAAGTGGAAATCGATGAAGCCTTCCATCACCGCTTGGCCGGCGAGCGTTGCCGTCACCGTCGAGTTCAGGCCGCAAGCGAGCAGCGCTATGCCAAACAGCGTAGGTGCGATCGACGCACCGAGCAGGGGCATCAACAGCGAATGGGCGTCGCCCAGCTCCGCTATGTCGGTGCGGCCGGTCTTATGGAAAGTCGCCGCGGCCAGAATGAGGATCGACGCGTTGATCAGCAGCGCAAACATCAGCGCGATGGTCGAATCGATTGTCGCATATTTCAAGGCGTCGCGCTTCTCGGATATGTCGTCGCCATACGCTCGCGTCTGCACGATCGCGGAGTGGAGATACAGGTTGTGCGGCATCACCGTCGCGCCGATGATGCCGAGCGCCAGGAACAGCATGTCCGGATTGGTCACCACTTGGGTGGTCGGCACGAAGCCTTGCAGCAGCGGGCCCCACTCCGGATTGGCCAGGGCGATCTGCACCGTAAAGCAAACCGCGATCACCATCAGCAGTGCGACGACGAACGCTTCGACCCAGCGGAAGCCCAGGTTCTGCAAACCGAGGATCAGGAAGACGTCGAGCGCCGTGATGATCACGCCGATCTCGAGCGGCAGCCCGAACAGCAGATTGAGACCGATCGCCGTGCCGATCACCTCGGCGAGGTCGGTCGCGCAGATCGCCAGCTCGGCAAGCAGCCACAGTCCCCACACGACCGGCCGCGGATAGGCGTCACGGCAGGCCTGGGACAAGTCGCGTCCAGAGGCGACGCCAAGCCTGATGCACAGCGCCTGAAGTATGATCGCCATGATATTCGAAAGCAGCGCGATGCACAGCAGCGCGTATCCGAACTTGGAGCCGCCGGCGAGTGAGGTCGCCCAGTTGCCCGGATCCATGTAGCCCACGGCAACAAGGTAGCCAGGTCCCATGAACGCGAACAGCCGCTGGAGCTTGCTGCCGCTCGCCGGCACGCGGATGCTGCGGAATACTTCCTCGAGCGGAGGGTTCTCGATCTCCCTGCGCCAGCTCCGCGATTTCGCTTCCGCGACCAGTCGGTTGCTCATGTATTCACCCTCTCGCATCGCATGCTCTTGATTGGTCCTGTTCGGGTCGGCCATGCGCGGTGCCTAAAGGAGCTTAGTTGCAAATGATTGTCAATTGAAACTAGCGTGCGTGCGTTGCAGGCCGCTGAACTCCGGCCCATCGGACCTACGACAGCGGCAGGCGTCGGTGTATGCCAGGTCGGTCTGGATCATGGAACTTGTTATAGGGTCCATGCTCGATGAACAGATTGTGGCAATGGGCCAATCGTTTCCTACACAACGTCACCCCTAGTCCCGGCCCGGTCGGCACGTCCACGATATTGTTTCGGGGCCGGAACGGACCTTCTTCGATCACGTCGATCGGCTGCATCCGGAACAGCGATTGACTTGGCTCCCGGATCCACTGGCAAGCCGCGGCGATATGCAGGTAGGCGGCGCTTGCGACACCGGAATCGCCCGAATACAGCCAGAAATCGATGCCCATGTGCTCGCACGCCCCGATGAACTTCATTGTGCGGGCGATGCCTCCATGCACATTGATGTCGGTGCAGACTGCGTCGGGTATGCCCAGTGCGGCAAACCGCCTCACGTCGACGTTATGCGTCGAAAATGGGATCGAGGTGTGCTGGCGCAGCCTCGCCAGCTCTTCCGGCGTGGCAACCGGATCCTCCCAGTTGCGGATGGCCATCGGCTCGATGGCGCGAGCGATCTGCGTCGCCGTGGCCAGCGAATAGGCCATGTTACTGTCAATGCGCAGCATCGCGCCATCGCCGAGCGCTTCGCGCAGCAGCCGCAACATGCGGATGCTAGGTTCGGGATCAGCTGTCGAGAACTTGCCTTCGAAGAACGTGGTGCCGTGCTCCTCGCGCAGGCGCAGGCAGTAATCGACCACGTCCTCCGGCCGCGCCTCGCCACCGATCGCCCCCGCCGCCTCACGAAAGCCGAAGTAGTCCGTGAACGGTATCGCGGTACGAACCGCACCGCCGAGTAGCGCATACAACGGCTGCCCCCAGGCTTTTCCGCGCATATCCCACAAGGCCATCTCGATGGCGCCGAATGCGCGAATGGCGGCAAAATCGATCGATGTCGAGACGCCGCGCCAACTTGGCAGGCAACACAGTTCGGCCGTCGCGATGTCGATCGGATCGCGGCCGAGCAGCCGCGGCGCGAAGCTCGAATTGATGACCTCCGCATTGGCATGCGACGGGCCTTCGCCCAGGCCCACGAGCCCGACATCGGTCTCGACCTCGACAATCGTCTTCGAGAAGCCGGCCAGCGAGCCGTACGACCACAGGTAGGGCGCTTCTAGCGGGATGTTGACCGGCGTGGCGCGGATCGCGGTAATTTTCATAGGTTGCTCGCATGCGGAGAAGCATGAAAGTCGAAACCATAGACCGCCGGAGCTCTGCCGTCAGTCCTTGCATGAAACGGTGATCGCCGCCCGCCGCAGAGCCGGCACAGCAAGATCACGTTGCGCACGAAAATCCGCCGCAATTTTCCTGCATCTGAGCAATTCTCGCCAAATCGCCTCGTGTCCGGGCTCGTTCGGGTCCCGGCTGGCGCGCGCCGCTCTGCGGTGGTGTGTTCCGCGTGGTGGGAATGCGCGTGTAGCTCAGTGGTAGAGCGTCCGGTTGCTACCGGGAGGTCGAGGGTTCGATTCCCTTTGCGTGCTCCAAAGACGACTAGCTCAGTGGATAGAGCACCAGACTGTTAATCTGGCTGTCGTGGGTTCGACTCCCATGTCGCAAACTTCGCCTGAAAAGCGAAATCGATGAAGGGGAGCCGGTCGCTGTCCACGCTGCCGGAAGCACGATCCCGGAGGCTTCGGCCGAAGGGGGAAGGCAGACGGCAGCAAGCGGCGATCACGCCACGCGCCGAAGCGGATACCGCGATCGTTCGCGGCCGACGAGCACCGGGTACCGGCGCCTGATCTACGGAGCAGGCGGACGCAACCCGGGCGCCAAGGCCAAGGAGGATCGCTCAAGCTTCGGCCCGCGAGGTCGGCGTCGGTCAGCGACCGGCGACCTGCTTTTTGAGGAAGTGAAAGAAAAGAAACGAGAAAAGTGTCATGTCACGCAACGTCAACACCGGCATCTTCCATACCGTCACGGTCCGTGACGACGAGCGCGCGTTCCTGTACCGCGACGGCCGTTTCGAGCGCCTGCTCGAGCCGGGTCGCTTCCGCACGCTCGATTTCGGCGGACATCTGACGAGCGAAGTGGTGAAGGTCGTGCGTGCCGAGTTCCCGGCCGAGCGGGCGCGGCTGTTCGAAAAGACGCAGCCCGATCTTGCGTCGAAGCATTTCGTGCTCGTGCAGCCGTCGTCCACCGAGGTCGCGATCGTCTCATTCGACGGCGAGCCGAAGCACGTCGCGCTGCCGAATACCACGCGCGCCTTCTGGAAGACGCTGACGCTGGTCGAGGTCGACATGATCGACACCGCCAGCGATCCGCGGGTGGCCAAGAAGCACCTCGACAAGATGGACCTGCGCGGCACGACCCTTGTGCAGGCGGTGGTCGAGGCACACGAGGCCGGCTTGCTGTTCATCGACGGCCAGCTGAAGGAGCGGCTTGGTCCCGGCCGGCACGCGTTCTGGCAGATCGGCCGCACGGTCCGCATCGGCAAGGTCGACCTGCGTCCCCGCCCGCATGAGGTGACGGCGCAGGAGATCCTGACCAAGGACCGGATCGGCATCCGGGTGACGCTGACCGCGTTCACCAGGGTGATCGACCCGGAGAAGGCGACGCTGGCGGCGGCAGACCTCGACAACACGGTCTACCGTCTGATCCAGTTCGCGATCCGCGAGGCGGTGGCGACACGCACGCTGGACGAGATCCTCAGCGCGCGCGACACCATCGACCGCGAGGTTCGCGGCTTCGTCACCGAGCGGGTGAAGGAGCTCGGCATCGAGATCGGCGAGATCGGCGTCAAGGACGTCATCCTGCCGGGCGACGTGCGCGAGCTTCTGAACAAGGTCGTGGAGGCGGAACGGGTGGCGAAGGCCAACCTGATCCGCCGCCAGGAAGAGACGGCTGCGACGCGTTCGCTGCTCAACACGTCGCGGCTGATGGAGGACAACCCTCTGCTGCTGCGGCTGAAGGAGCTCGAGGCGCTGGAAAAGCTGGTCGAGAAGGTCGGCCGCATCGACCTGCACACCGGCCAGGGTGCCGGTGGCTTCGACGCGCTGCTGACCGGCCTCTACCGATTGAACGCGGAGGGCGCGAAGCCGGCCGCCAAGGGCTGAAGTCGCGCGGTACATGATTGAGAAGGGGCGGTCCTACGGGCCGCCCTTTTTTCCGCGCCGCTGCTAACGGACTTCCTCGAGCTCGACCCGAACGAGGCCTTTGGCCTTGAAGCCCAGGATCTCCGCCGCCCGGTCGGACAGGTCGACGACCCGGTCGGGCTTGAACGGTCCGCGATCATTGATGCGCACCACCACTGAGCGGCCGCTCTCGACGTTGGTCACCTTGACCCGAGTGTTCATCGGCAGCGTGCGGTGCGCGGCGGTCAATGCGTTCTTGTCGAACGGCTCGCCCGATGCCGTCGTATTGCTCTGCCAGTAGTAGGAAGCGAGGCCGGCCATTGCGTGCGGCGATGCCGCCTTGAGTTCGCGGCCGGCACCGGCTTCGACCCGCGGCAGCGCGGCCGTCGTGATCGGGCCGGAACGCTGTGATGCGCCTACAACGGTCGTGTTCCAGTGCCGCTCGTAGTGCTGGGCGACGGCGCCGTGTGTCGGCAGCAGCGACAAGACTGCGATGGTGGCAAGCGAAGCGATGCGCATGGGCTCGAGCATGTCTGGCGCCAAGGTGGCAATCCGAAGGCACCGATTAGCGCGATTCGGGGTTTTCCACCGATGTCGAAGAACGCTTCGGCGGGGAGAAGGTTCCCCCTCCCCCCGCCGCACGCGAGCATACCGAAATGTCCGGCTTAGCGGCCGAGCACGGTGAGGCGGACTGGAACCACGCCGGAGCCCTTCATGTTGATCGCGCCGGCGGCCGCCGACGACAGGTCAATGACACGGCCGGCGACGAAGGGCCCGCGATCGTTGATCACGACCTCCACCGACTGGCCATTGTGCGCATTGGTGACGCGCACGCGGGTGCCGAATGGCAGCGTCTTGTGCGCCGCGGTCATGGCATTCGGGTTGAACCAGCCACCCGAAGCGACCCGCTGCGGCTGCCAGTAGTAGGAGGCGAGGCCGGAGCCGACGCTCGAGCCGACGCTCGAGCCGCCCTCACCGCCGCCGCTGCGCGAGCGCCGGCTGCGAACCGGAGCCTCGTCGTCCTGGCTGGCGCGCGCCGTGCGTGTCCGACGCTCGCTGCGCGCTTCCCCCCGATCGCCGCGATTGCTGCGCTCCGCATTGCGCTCGGCCTCGCGACGGAAATAGCTGTCACCCAAAATCGAGTCCTTCCAATCTGCGCTTGCCGGACTTGCATCGATAAGACCCAGCGTCATTACCGCGAGCGCGGCAAACAGGAACTGCCTCATGATGTCCTACTCCTTTTACTCTTTATGCTGACCTCCACCGGAGGTGGAAAACAACAACGCGCTGCCTCGGTCAGAGGCAGCGCGTTGCGAATTGCGGGGTAGATGACCTTGTTAACTTATTCTATGGCGGATCAGCATTATGGTTAATACCATTCAGAGCAAATCTCAGCCGATTCCGGACGCGAGACCGATCGCTCACTAAGCTGATCATCAGAACGTGCTGTTGAACGATCCGCCGTCGATGACGATGTTCTGGCCGGTGATGAATCCGGCATGTGCCGAGCACAGGAAAGCGGCGGTTGCACCGAACTCGGTCGTGGTGCCGAAGCGGCCGGCCGGCACTTCCTTCTTGCGTGCCTCGTGCACCTCTTCGTACGAAACGCCGCGTGCGGCAGCCATCTTGGCTGTGGTGCCGCGCAGTCGATCCGTCTCGAATGGTCCTGGCAGCAGGGCGTTGATCGTAACGTTGCGCGGCGCGGTCTTGCGCGACAATGCCGCCACCGCGCCGGTCAATCCGGCACGCGCCCCGTTCGACAACTCGAGTGTCGGGATCGGGCATTTCACCGAGAAGCTCGTGATGTTGAGGATGCGCCCGAAGCCGCGCTCCATCATGCCGTATACCGTGGCGTGGATCAGCGCGAGCGGCGAAATCATGTTGCCCTCGACCGCCGCCCGCCAGTCGTCCATCGAGAAGTCCTTGAAGTCGCCAGGGGGTGGTCCGCCGGCATTGTTGATCAGGATGTCCGGGTTCGGGCAGGCGGCGAGCAGCGCCTTGCGACCGGCATCGGTCGTCACGTCGCAGGCGACGGCATTGACTTTCGCTCCCGTTGCCTTGCCGATCGCGGCGGCGGTGGCTTCGAGGACGTCCCTGGTCCGCGCGCAGATGGTGAGCTCGACGCCTTCCGCCGCCAATGCCTCGGCGCAGCCAAGTCCAAGTCCCTTCGAGGCTGCGCACACGATCGCCTTGCGACCCCTGATGCCAAGATCCATGACGTCCTCCGGAATGAATTTCGGCCGCGAGGTTGGAGGCTCGCGGGGTACGGCGTCAAGGCCGCTCGAAGGCGCCAGGGGATATCATCCGCGCGGTATTATTTTCGCGCGCCGGCCTGCTGCCACAGCCCGAGTGCACCCAGTGCCGCGACGGCAAGTCCTGCCGCCACGTGCATTGGCCGCAGCATGCCGCCAGCGCCATAGCCGAGGACGAACGGTGACGCTGCGGTCCAGATGCCGCAAGCCAGCAGGCCCGCCTCGAGCCAGCCGCGAAACCGGACCAGGTCGAGCTCGGCGAGCAGAAGGACGGCAAGTCCGGCCAGCGCCGCGTTGATGATCGCCGGACTATGGCTGATCTCATTGGCCAGCCAAGGCGCGAATATGATCAACAGGCCAAGCGCTATTCCGAGCCAATCCTCCCAGGAGCGATGCGTGCGAAGACCGTTCTGTTCCGACATGGCAGCCTCATGACCGTTGCCCGACCGTTCAGTCTCAACCCGGGGCCGGATGGTGACATCCATCATCGCCGCGCGCAAATGACATTGCCCGGCGTCAATTGCTGCTGTTGGCGGCAGCGAACCTGTCGGCTCGAGCGCGCCGAGGCCTCAAATCTTCTGCCCGGTCTTTTTCCAGTCGGCGGTGAACTGCTCCAGCCCCTTGTCGGTCAGCGGGTGCTTGACGAGGGCCTTCAGGATCGCCGGCGGGACGGTCGCCACGTCGGCGCCGATCATCGCCGCCTGTTTGACGTGGTTCACGGTGCGGATCGAGGCCGCCAGGATCTCGGTCGAGAGGCTGGCGTAGTTCTCGTAGATGGTGCGGATCTCGCTGATCAGCTCCATGCCTTCGATCCCCTGGTCATCCAGGCGCCCGATGAACGGCGAGACGAACGTCGCCCCGGCCTTGGCCGCCAGCAGCGCCTGGTTGGCCGAGAAACACAGCGTCACATTGACCATGGTGCCCTCGGCGGTCAGCGTCTTGCACGCCTTGAGGCCGTCCCAGGTCATCGGCAGCTTCACAGTCACGTTGTTCGCGATCTTCGCCAGCGTGCGGCCCTCGGCAATCATGCCGTCGTAGTCGAGGGCCGCGACCTCGGCGCTCACCGGGCCCGGCACGATCGCGCAGATTTCCTTTATGATGGTCTTGAAGTCGCGACCGGACTTGGCAACCAGCGATGGATTGGTGGTGACGCCGTCGAGCAGTCCGGTCGAGGCCAGCTCGGCGATCTCGGCCACGTCCGCGGTGTCGACGAAGAACTTCATGGTAACAGCCTCCCTGGCGCCTTGGGACCATCGCAATTGACGGCCTAGGCTTGGTGTTCGAGTGATTCGCTCTTGTAATCCGGTGGTTAGCAGTTTGAACAGCCTGTTCGAAAATGATGCTGAAACGGGGGTGAGGCCGGCGACCGTGCCGGTGCTGCTGCCGGTCGCGCTCGACCAGACCTACGACTACCTGCTGCCGCCGGGGCTGGAGCTCGAGGCTGGCAGCTTCATCATCGTGCCGTTCGGGCCGCAGTCGCGCATCGGCGTGGTGTGGGACCGGGTGCTGGGCGAGAGCGACAAGCCGATCGCCCTCAAAAAGATGAAGACGGTGGCCGACCGGCTCGACGTGCCGCCGCTGCCCGTCATCTCGATGCGGTTCGCCGAATGGATCTCGAAGTACACGCTGGCGCCGCTTGGCATGGTGCTGCGCATGATGATGGGGGCGCAATCGGCGTTCGAGCCACTCAAGGCCCGTACCGGCGTGCGCCTCGCCGAGGGCGCGAGCCTGCCGCCGCGGATGACGCCGGCGCGCCTCAAGGCGATGGAAGTGGCGCGCGACGGGCTGATCCGCGCCAAGTCGGCGCTTGCCGCCGAAGCAACCGTCTCGACCGGCGTGGTCGACGGCCTGGTGCAGGCGGGGCTGCTGGTCGAGGTGCAGATCCCCGAACGCGGCTATCGCATTCCCGATCCCGATCACGCCAAGCCGGCCTTCGGCGAGCACCAGCTTTCAGCGGTCGAGACGCTGCGGTCGGCGGTCGATGGGCGCAATTTCTCGGTGTCGCTGCTCGATGGCGTCACCGGCTCGGGCAAGACCGAGGTCTATTTCGAGGCAGTGGCGCGCACCTTGTCGCAGGGCCGGCAAGTGGTGATCATGCTGCCGGAGATCGCGCTGACCAGCCAGTTCATGGATCGGTTCGAGCGCCGCTTCGGCTGCCCGCCGGTCGAATGGCACTCGGCACTATCCGGGCCGGAGCGCGGGCGAATCTGGCGGGCGGCGGCGACGGGGGCGGCGCGGGTGGTGGTCGGCGCCCGATCGGCGCTGTTCCTGCCCTATGAGGATCTCGGCCTGATCGTCGTCGACGAGGAGCACGACCCGGGGTTCAAGCAGGATGACCGGGTGCATTACCAGGCGCGCGACATGGCGGTGGTGCGCGGCAGCATTGGCAAGATCCCGGTGGTCCTGGCGAGCGCGACGCCGTCGATCGAGAGCCATGTCAACGCGCGCACCGGGCGCTACCGGCACATTGTCCTGCCGGGTCGGTTCTCCGGCGTCGAGATGCCGGAGGTCTCGGCCATCGATCTGCGCCGCGATCCGCCGGAGCGTGGCCGCTGGCTGTCGCCGGTGCTGGTCGAGGCGATGAGGGAGGCGCGTGCCAGGGGTCAGCAGTCGCTGCTGTTCCTCAATCGCCGCGGCTATGCGCCGCTGACGCTTTGCCGCTCGTGCGGCCATCGGTTCGAGTGCCCGCAATGCACCGCCTGGCTGGTCGAGCACCGGTTCAAGAAGCGGCTGAACTGCCACCACTGCGGATTCTCGCTGCCGCTGCCGGAGAAGTGCCCGAAGTGCGGCGAGCCGGACAGCCTCGTCGCCTGCGGGCCGGGTGTCGAGCGCATCGCGGAAGAGGTGGCGGAACGGTTTCCAGACGCGCGACTCGCGCTGCTGTCGAGCGACCTCATTCCGAGCCTCGTCGAGATGCGCGAGGTGATCAACCGTATCGAGCGCGGCGAGGCCGACATCATCATCGGCACCCAGATCGTGGCCAAAGGGCACAACTTCCCGGATTTGAACCTGGTCGGCATCGTCGACGGCGATCTCGGGCTGGGTCAGGCCGACCCGCGCGCCGCCGAGCGCACGTTCCAGCTGCTGCACCAGGTGACCGGCCGCGCCGGGCGGGCATTGGCGAAAGGCCGCGGCTTCGTGCAGACGCACATGCCCGAGCATCCGGTGATGGAGGCGATCATCTCGGGCGACCGGGATGCCTTCATCGAGCGCGAGATCAGGCAGCGGCAGCTCGGGTTGCTGCCGCCCTATGGCCGGCTCGCCGCGCTCATCGTCTCGGCGCGCGAGAAGGAGGTGGCCGAGCGGTTCGCGCGCGAGATTGCCCGGCGCGCGCCGCCGGCGGAACGGATCGAGCTGCTTGGGCCGGCGGAGGCGCCGATCTTCGTCGTTCGCGGTCGCCATCGCTGGCGCCTCCTGTTGAAGGCGCCGCGGGAGATCGATATCCAGGCCTATCTGCGCGCGTGGCTCGAGGACATGCCCGAGCTGAAGGGGGACTTGCGCCTCAGCGTCGACATCGATCCCTACAGCTTTCTGTAAGTTTTCCTACCGCCAATAGCGGCGATGGCGGTAAATGGGCCGGTAGGCGTAAAAGCCGTACGACCGGTAGTACGGCCGGTATAGTCGATAGTACGGCCGGTAGTAGTACGGCCTGGCGTAATAGTATCTCGGGTAGTAATAGCGCGGCCGGTAGTATCGGTGCGCGATTACACTGCCAACCGCCAGTGCGCCAACTCCAAGCGCAATTCCCGCCCCGTAGCCCCGCCAGCGGTACGCTTCCGCCGGCGTCGATGTGGCCATGACGCTCATCACTGTGGTCGCCATGGCGAGTGCGGCAATCTGCAGGGAACGTGCGATGCCCATTTCCCAACTCCATTGCAGGCGTTGATCACCATTCGAGTCGCTGGAGTGAACGCCTCCCGCCGGCAGCTCCAGTTCGTCATCAGCCGTATATCATAAACGTCCCCGGGGGCAGTTTGTTCCTGGTCAAGTGCTGGTGCACAAATGAAAAAAAGCCTGGCGCGGACGTATGTCCGGCCAGGCTTCCTTGCTCCGGCTTCTTGTCGTGCCCCGCATCAGCGGCCGGAGTTTTGGTATTCGGGAGCGCGGTTCACGTGCGGCGCGGGATGGCTGTAGCGATGTCGCGGCGGCTCGTGCCGCACCTCGCGATATCGGTCGCGGTGCGACTTCTGCGCCAGGACGCTGCCGAGGATCAGCGCGCCGACGCCGATCGCGACCACGGCGCCGATCTCGCCGTCCGAGCGCCGCCGTTCGTTGGCGTTGGCAGGCGTGCCAACGGCGACTGCGATGACCGCGGCGGCTGCCGCCGACACGACTAGGCGCGACTGTTTGGAGGCGGTCATGGTGTCCTCTCCGATTGATCGGTCGCTACGGCGGCCTTGGCGCCGGCACCGGCGTCCATCGGCCAACGATTAGGCCGCGGAGGTTGAATTCAACTTGAACGCGGCATGCAGCTAACGTTCATGTTCGGCCGTCACCGGCGTGCGGACCCCCTTCTAAATGCGGCATCGCGTACGCGCGCATGCCTGTTGAAGGGGCGTTCGACCCATGCTAAGGCGAGCGCAACTTGATGAAGGGGCCGGGTGGTGCAATTGGCGCCGTCCGACCGATTTTTGTTGAGCTTGGGCCAAGCGCGGGCAACCGCCGCAATTGACCGTCCCACCCGAAAAAGCCTGAATCCAGACCTCACGAGAGCGTTCGAAGTGGCGAATGATGACCCGATGATGGCGAGTGTAGCGGGGCGCTACGCGTCTGCGCTGTACGATCTCGCGACCGAGCAGAATCAGGTGAAGCCCGTCGAGCAGGCCATGAAGCAGCTGCAGTCGCTGCTTGATACAAGCAGCGATCTGCTCAGCATGGTTCGCAGCCCGGTGATCTCGGCGGACGAGCAGGGTCAGGGCACTCGCCGCGGTGATGGAGAAAGCCGGCATCGGCGGGCTTGCGGCGAATTTCGTCAAGCTGATCGCCAAGAACCGGCGCTTGTTCGCGCTGCCGGACATGATCAAGAATTATCACACGCTGGTCGCGCGCGGTCGCGGCGAGACTGAGGCCGAGGTGATCTCGGCCGTCGCGCTCGACGACGCGCAGCTGCAGCACCTCAAGGACACGTTGAAGGCGTCGGTCGGCAAGGATGTCTCGGTGACGTCCCGCGTCGACCAGGGCCTGCTCGGCGGCCTGATCGTCAAGGTCGGCAGCCGCATGATCGATAGCTCGCTTCGCACGAAGCTCAATAATCTCAAGATCGCCATGAAAGAGGTTGGCTGATGGAAATTCGCGCCGCTGAGATCTCCTCGATCCTGAAGGAGCAGATCAAGAATTTCGGCAAGGAGGCGCAGGTCTCCGAGATCGGTCAGGTGCTGTCCGTCGGTGACGGTATCGCCCGCGTCTACGGCCTCGACAACGTCCAGGCCGGCGAGATGGTCGAGTTCCCGGGCAACGTGCGTGGCATGGCGCTGAACCTCGAGGCCGACAACGTCGGCGTCGTGATCTTCGGCGACGACCGCGCGATCAAGGAAGGCGACACCGTCAAGCGCACCGGCGCGATCGTGGAGGTGCCGGTCGGCAAGGGCCTGCTCGGCCGCGTCGTCGACGCGCTTGGCAACCCGATCGATGGCAAGGGCCCGATCAAGTCGGACACGAGGTCGCGCGTCGACATCAAGGCGCCGGGCATCCTGCCGCGCAAGTCGGTGCACGAGCCGATGGCGACCGGCCTCAAGGCGATCGACGCGCTGATCCCGATCGGCCGCGGCCAGCGCGAGCTGATCATCGGCGACCGCCAAACCGGCAAGACCGCCGTCGCCCTCGACACCATCCTCAACCAGAAGCCGCTGAACCAGGGCAACGACGAGAGCCAGAAGCTCTATTGCGTCTATGTGGCCGTCGGCCAGAAGCGCTCGACCGTCGCCCAGTTCGTGCGAGTGCTGGAGGAGCGCGGCGCGCTCGAATACTCGATCATCGTCGCCGCCACTGCCTCCGACCCGGCGCCGATGCAGTACCTGGCGCCGTTCACCGGCTGCACCATGGGCGAGTACTTCCGCGACAACAAGATGCACGCGGTGATCATCTATGACGACCTTTCGAAGCAGGCCGTCGCCTACCGCCAGATGTCGCTGCTGCTGCGCCGCCCGCCGGGCCGCGAAGCCTATCCGGGCGACGTGTTCTACCTGCACTCCCGCCTGCTCGAGCGGGCCGCCAAGATGGGCGATTCCGCCGGCAATGGCTCGCTCACCGCGCTGCCCGTGATCGAGACCCAGGGCAACGACGTGTCGGCGTTCATCCCGACCAACGTGATCTCGATCACCGATGGCCAGATCTTCCTCGAGACCGACCTGTTCTACCAGGGCATCCGTCCGGCCGTGAACGTCGGCCTGTCGGTGTCGCGCGTCGGCTCGTCGGCGCAGACCAAGGCGATGAAGAAGGTCGCCGGCAAGATCAAGGGCGAGCTGGCGCAGTATCGCGAGATGGCGGCGTTCGCCCAGTTCGGCTCCGACCTCGACGCCGCGACGCAGAGGCTGCTGGCGCGCGGCTCGCGCCTGACCGAGCTGCTGAAGCAGGCGCAGTTCTCGCCACTGAAGATGGAAGAGCAGGTCTGTGTGATCTACGCCGGCGTCAACGGCTATCTCGACCCGCTTACGCTGGACAAGGTAAAGCCGTTCGAGGATGCGCTGCTCGCCAATCTGCGCACGTCGAACACGGCGATCCTCTCCGATATCCGCGATACCAAGGATCTGACCGACGCGACCGCCAACAAGCTCAAGGCCGTGGTCGAGACGGTGTCGAAGCAGTTCATCTGACACAAGCAGGTCGGGTTGGCGCCCGTCTTGGCGCATAACCCGGCCCAATCGGCTCGGATCATATCGGGTTGAGGCCTGCCGGCCTGGCCCCGCCTACGGGATAGATCGATGGCTTCACTGAAAGACATGCGCAACCGCATCGCCTCGGTCAAGGCGACGCGCAAGATCACCAAGGCGATGCAGATGGTTGCTGCCGCCAAGCTGCGCCGCGCACAGGACGCCGCAACCGCGGCCCGCCCCTATGCCGAGCGCATGAACCGCATGCTGGCGAACCTCAACGCGCGCATGACCAACAAGGACGGCGCCTCGCCGCTGCTGGTCGGGACGGGTAGCGACAAGGTCCACCTGTTCGTGGTGATGACGGCTGAGCGCGGCCTGTGCGGCGGCTTCAACGGCAATATCGCCAAGCTCGCGCGCGCCGACGCGCAGCGGCTTTTCCGCGACGGCAAGACGGTGAAGTTCCTGATGGTTGGCAAGAAGGGCGCCGACGCGCTCCGCCGCGAGTTCGGCCGCCAGATCATCGACCGGATCGATCTCAAGTCTGTGAAGACGCTGGGGTTCACCAATGCCGAGGACATCTCGGGCAAAATCCTGAAGATGTTCGACGCCAAGGAATTCGACGTTTGCACAATCTATTTTTCCGAGTTCAAGTCGGTGATCACGCAGAAGCCGACGGCGCTGCAGGTGATTCCGGCCCAGGTGCCTGAGGACAAGGCCGGCGCGAAGGATGCCAAGGCTGTCGCAGTCAACGAATACGAGCCGTCAGAGGAAGAGATCCTCGGTGTGCTATTGACCCGCAACATTTCGACCCAGGTGTTCCGGGGCCTGCTCGAGAATGCCGCGTCCGAGCAGGGCGCACGCATGAGCGCCATGGACAACGCCACGCGCAATGCCGGCGACATGATCAACAAGCTGACGATCAAGTACAACCGCCTGCGTCAGGCAAACATCACCAAAGAGCTCATCGAAATCATCTCCGGCGCGGAAGCGCTCTAAAGAACACGCACACGAGGACTTGGGAACATGGCTGCGAGCAACAAGGTCGGTAAAATCAGTCAGGTGATGGGCGCCGTCGTCGACGTGAAGTTCGACGGCCACCTGCCGGAGATCCTGAACGCGCTCGAGACCAAGAACCAGGGCGGGCGCCTGATCCTCGAGGTCGCCCAGCACCTGGGCGAGAACACCGTGCGCACCGTCGCCATGGACTCGTCCGAAGGCCTCGTCCGCGGCCAGGAAGTGACCGATCTCGGCGGCCCGATCTCGGTGCCGGTCGGCGACGAGACGCTCGGCCGCATCATGAACGTCATCGGCGAGCCGGTCGACGAGGCGGGCCCGGTCAAGACCGCTGGCCGCCGCGCCATTCACCAGCCGGCCCCGACCTTCTCCGAGCAGTCGACGGAAGCCGAGATTCTCGTCACCGGCATCAAGGTGGTGGACCTGCTGGCGCCGTACGCCAAGGGCGGCAAGATCGGCCTGTTCGGAGGCGCCGGCGTCGGCAAGACCGTGTTGATCATGGAGCTCATCAACAACGTCGCCAAGACCCACGGTGGCTACTCGGTGTTCGCCGGCGTCGGCGAGCGTACCCGCGAGGGCAACGACCTCTATCACGAGATGATCGAGTCGGGCGTCAACAAGGACCCGAAGAAGAACAACGGCTCGGCCGCGGGCTCCAAGTGCGCGCTGGTCTACGGCCAGATGAACGAGCCGCCGGGCGCGCGCATGCGCGTCGCGCTGTCGGGCCTGACGGTCGCCGAGGACTTCCGCGACCAGGGCCAGGACGTGCTGTTCTTCATCGACAACATTTTCCGCTTCACGCAGGCCGGCTCGGAAGTGTCGGCGCTGCTCGGCCGTATCCCTTCGGCGGTGGGCTATCAGCCGACGCTTGGCACCGACATGGGCGCTCTGCAGGAGCGCATCACTTCGACCCAGAAGGGTTCGATCACCTCGGTGCAGGCGATCTACGTGCCCGCCGACGACTTGACCGACCCGGCGCCCGCCGCCACGTTCGCGCATTTGGATGCGACCACCGTGCTGTCGCGCGGGATCGCTGAGAAAGGCATTTATCCGGCGGTCGACCCGCTCGACTCGACCTCGCGCCTGCTCGACCCTCGCGTCGTCGGCGAGGAGCACTACGCGGTCGCCCGCAAGGTGCAGGCGGTGCTGCAGCGCTACAAGTCCCTGCAGGACATCATCGCCATTCTCGGCATGGACGAGTTGTCGGAAGAGGACAAGGTGACCGTCGCCCGCGCCCGCAAGATCGAGCGCTTCATGTCGCAGCCGTTCGACGTTGCCAAGGTGTTCACCGGCTCCGACGGCGTGCAGGTTCCGCTCGCGGACACCATCAAGGGCTTCAAGGGCATCTGCGATGGCGATTACGACCATCTGCCGGAGCAGGCGTTCTACATGGTGGGAACCATCGAGGAAGCCATTGCCAAGGCCGAGAAGCTGGCTGAAGCTGCGTGACGAGCCGGCGCTCTGCCGGCTGGCGGACGCGGTTGGGGGCCTGAGCCATGGCTGATGACGAATTGACGGCGGCAGCATCGAAATTCGGCGGCTGCTGCACCGAGCTTAAGGAAGCGATGGCGGGGGAGGATTTCGATCCCCTGATCACCGAGGGTGACGACGGCGTCCTCTATATGGCGGTCGGGCTGATCGACCTCGAGGAGGATGAGCCGGGCCTCGTCGATCACCCGCTGTTCTTCTGCCCGTTTTGCGGCACCAAGCTGCAGACGGCCGAGGAGGTCAAGGCGAAGGTCGGCAGCGATGCCGGCACGGCGAGCTGAAGTTTCCGAACGACCAAGACGAAAGACTTCGATCCATGGCAGGCACATTCAAGTTCGAGCTGGTATCGCCGGAGCGCGTGCTCTTGTCGGCCGATGCCGAGCAGGCGATCCTGCCCGGCGCCGACGGGGTGTTCACCGTGCTTGCCGGGCACGCACCGGTAGTGACGACCTTGCTGCCTGGCGTTGCGCGCATCACGTTTGCCGGTGGCATCAAGCGCATCTTCGTCAACGGCGGCTTCGCCGAGGTCGGCCCCGACAATGTCACTGTGCTCGCCGAGCGCGCGTTCATCACCGACGACGTCGATCCGCGGCAGATCGAGAGCGAGCTCGAATTGGCGCAGACGGCATTGAACGGCGGTCTCAGCGACGATGCGCGCCTGCATATCACCCGCGCCATCGACGAGCTGCGTACCCTGGTTGGCAACAAGGTAACGCCTTGACCTGAAGGCCGGGTGTCGTTCGTGCTGCTGGATCGATGGCCGCCCGTTCGGCGGCGCGCGGCAGAACTGCCCGCCTCAGCCGACCAGATGCCGGAATTCGCGCACCACGGTCAGGTACGTCTCCCGCTTGAACGGGACGATCAGCGTCGGCAGGCTCGCGATGTCGACCCACTTCCAGGCATCGAACTCGCGCTTCTGGCCCCTGCAGCCGGAGATATCGATCTCCCGGTCGACACCCGTGAACCGCATCGCGAACCAGCGCTGCCTCTGGCCGCGGAACCGGCCCTTCAGGGCCACCCCGAGCAGATTGTCAGGCAGCTCATAAGTCAGCCAGTCCGGGATCGCGCCAATGATGTGGGCGTTGCGAACTCCGGTCTCCTCCTCGAGCTCGCGCAGCGCAGCATGCTCGGGCGGCTCGCCGGGATCGATCCCGCCTTGCGGCATCTGCCAGATCGGCATCGCCTTCTGGCTCAGCCACTTGGGCGAGCGGCGACCGACCCAGACCCGGCCCCGATCGTTGATCAACATGATGCCGACGCAGGGCCGATAGGGCAGTGCATCTGCAAGCGTTTGGGACGTGCGCGCCACAGCGGTATTGACCATCAACTGTTTGAAATCCCCCGTTTGTGACAAAGCATATGATGATTCCACCACGACTTTATGACGCCGGAGTGATCAATTTGAACTATTGCGCACGCGCCGGCGCCATGGCCGGGAGGCTTCAGGCGCCTGCGCCGGCAAGGTGAGAGAATTCGGCGAGCACCTTGACGTAGACCTCGCGCTTGAATGGCACGATGAGGTCGGGAAGGTCGGCCATCCTGGCCCAACGCCAGGCGACAAATTCGGCTGGATGGCCGCCAACCGGCGCGATGTCGATCTCGGCCTCGTCGCCCTCGAAGCGCACCGCAAACCATTTCTGCCGTTGGCCACGGTAGCGCCCGCCCCACGCCTTGCCGATCAACTCCGGCGGCAGGTCGTAGGTCAGCCAATCCCGGCTTTCGGCGAGCGGGGTTACGGTGCGCATCCCCGTTTCCTCGCGCAGCTCGCGCAACGCCGCCTTCGCCGGGTCCTCGCCGTCGTCGATCCCGCCTTGCGGCATCTGCCACCACGTGCCGGGGCCCTCGGGGTCGGTCGGGGCGTCGTTCCGCCGGCCGACCCAGACGAGGCCCAGCGGATTGAGCACCATGATGCCGACATTTAGCCGGTAGCCGAGTTTTGACGGATCCATGGCTTGTTGCCTTTCTCGTTCTGGCAGCGGGCCTGAAATGGCTTGGGCGCCCGGTGGGGCGCCCAAGGCTGCTGCTTTGGCCGGCGAGCCGCGTGCGTGCGGCGGCCGTGCCGGGTCAGTTAGGCTTCTTTTCTGGCTGCGGCGCCGCCGGCACCTGCGCCGTGTCGCCGCCGTCGCGCAGCATCGTCAGCGCGTACTGCAGCTGGGTATCCTTCTCCGGCTCGCGCGGCACATAGGCGGACGAGCCCGACTGCTCCTTCTCCTTCGGATCGTTCTTGAGATGGCCGCGCAGGCTCGATTCGCCACGCGGCTTCTCCTTGCCCTTCAAGTCGTCCGGCAGCTCCTGCTCGACGATGACGTCGGGCTCGATGCCCTTGGCCTGGATCGAACGGCCGGACGGCGTGTAGTAGCGGGCGGTAGTGAGGCGCAGCGCGCCGTTGGCGCCGAGCGGAATGATCGTCTGCACCGAGCCCTTGCCGAACGAGCGGGTGCCGATCACCGTCGCCCGCTTGTGATCCTGCAGCGCGCCGGCGACGATCTCGGAGGCCGAAGCCGAGCCGCCGTTGATCAGCACGACGACCTTCTTGCCTTCGGTGATGTCGCCCGGACGCGCCTGGCTACGCTGCGTTTCTTCCAGATTGCGGCCCTTGGTGAGGACGATCGCGCCCTTCTCGAGGAAGTCGTCGGACACCGCCACCGCCTGGTCGAGCAGCCCGCCCGGATTGTTGCGCAGGTCGATGACGTAGCCCTTGATCTTCTTCGTGGTCTGCTTCTTCAGTGCGTCGATCTGCTTGACCAGATTGGCGTGCGTCTGCTCGTTGAAGGTCGAGACCTTGGCGTAGATCACCTCGCCGTCCGCCTCGAGCCGCGACTTGACGGCGTTGATGCGGATCACGTCGCGCGTCACCTTGATCTCGAACGGCTCATCGCGGCCCTTGCGCACGATGGTGAGGGTGATCGGCGTGTTGACCGGTCCGCGCATCTTCTCGACCGCCTGCTCCAGGGTCAGCCCGACGATCTGCTCGTTGTCGAGATGGGTGATCAGGTCGTTGGCCTGGACGCCAGCCTTGTGCGCCGGAGTGTCGTCGATCGGCGAGACGACCTTGACGACGCCGTTCTCCATCGTCACCTCGATGCCGAGGCCGCCGAACTCGCCGCGGGTCTGCACCTGCATGTCGCGGAAGTGCTTGGGCGACAGGTAAGCCGAATGCGGATCGAGCGCCGCCAGCATGCCGTTGATGGCATTCTCGACCAGCGAGGCATCGTCCGGCTTCTCGACATAGTCGGAGCGGACCCGCTCCAGCACGTCGCCGAACAGGTCGAGCTGGCGGTAGATCTCGGAGTTCGGGGTCGTCGCGGAGTAGGTGCGGCTGACATTGAACACGGTCGTCACGCCGGCGAGACCCGCCATCAGCATGAACGACCAGAATGCGAAGTCGGATTTGCGCGTCATCCTTGCACCTTTTTTGAACCTTCCGCCCACCAGGGCTCGGGATCCACAGGACGCCCCTCCTTGCGGAACTCTACATACAGGACGGGGGCATTGTCCTGCGCTTTGCCTTTAGGAGCAGCACTCATTGTGCCGACTGGCTCGCCGGCCAACACGAACTGGCCGAGCTGCACGTCGATCTGCGACAAACCGGCAAGTACAACATGGTAGCCATTGCCGCCATTAATGATCAAGAGCTGGCCATAGGAACGAAACTCGCTGGCGTACAACACCCAGCCATCACAAGGCGCCGTAATCTGGGCGTTGTGGCGGGTCTCGATCACCATGCCCTTGGAACTGCCGCCCGACGGCATCCGCTCGCCGAACGAGATCACCCGCTTTCCCTGGGCCGGCAGCGGCAGATGGCCCTTCGCGAGATGGAACGGCGTCGCCGGCATCAGGCGGCTCTGATTGCTCGACTGCGAACCACCTTGCGGGGCGAGCTCGATCGTCGGATTGGTGGCTTTCGGCAGCGCGGCGACGACGACCGGCTGCTGCGTCTTGGCCGCCGGCGGCGTCGGATCTGCCGGTACCGCCTGCGGCGCCGAGATCACGACCGCCACGGTCGGGCCGGCTGGCGCCGCGGACTGGGCCGGCGCGGGCACCGCGACCGCTGTCGGTGCGGCGGCCGTCTGCTTTTCGTAGGCGCCAAGGCTGGTGTTTTCGGCCACCGTCCGGTCGAGTCTGGTGATCAGCTCGGACAGATCGGTGACATTCTTTGAGATCTCGGCCGCCGCCTTGCGGACTTCATCGAGCTGCTCTCGCCGCTCGGACAGCGACTGTCGCCTGGTCTCCATCAGGCTTGCGAGGCGCAGCTGGGCATCCTTGAGCCGCGCGGTCTCGGTTTCGAGCTTGTCGCGTTCCTTCTTGATGTCGCCCATGACCCTGGCGAGATCGCCAAGGCGTCCGGCAAGCTCCTCGGCCTGGGTTCGCAGCTCTGGAAACGCGCGGGCGAGCAGCATCGCGCTGCGCACCATCTGCAGGGCATCCTCGCGCTTGGTGATGATAACCGGCGGCGGATTGCGTCCCATTCGCTGCATCGCCAGCAGCAGGCTGGAAATCTGCCCGTGGCGCTGCGCGAGCGAGCCCTGCAGCAGCTTCTGCTGGCTCTCGAGCTCGTCGCGGCGGGCTTCGATCGCGGTCATCTGGCCTTCGGAGCGCTGGATCAGCCGCGCGGTTTCCTGCAACTGGACGTTGAGGCGAGCGCGATCGGCATCGATATGGGCAACATCGGCCTGCAGCAGCTTGGCGCGGTTCTCGGCGGCTTCGAGCCGTTCGCGGTTCGCCTTCAGCGCGGCGGCCGGATCCTGCGCCAGCGCTGGCGCGACGAGCAGCAGGGCGGCGAACGCAGCTATCCCGGCGCGATCCGCGCGACGCGGTCTCGACAACCATTGGGGATGACCGCTTGCGCTGCTCGGCATATCCGGGGCGTGACCCACCACATGAATCGGTACGAATCGGTGCTTGCAGTGGCCCGGCCGCTGGCAGCCCGAGACCAATGATTCTCCAACAATGCCAGGATTACGGCAATTGTTTTGCAGTGCAACTCACAAAGCCGCGTTAGAGGCGCGATCTGGCCCGCAATCGCGCGAGGCGGATGCGGCTGGCGGTCAACCGGCTGTTTGCACCGCGCCCGGACAGGCTCTAAGACCGCCGAAATCTCATTGGAGACTGGAATCCGCATGTCTGTCGTGTTTTATCACCTTACGACGATTGCCACGCTGGCGGTGCTGGTCGTTCTACTGTTCGGCCTGCGCACGATGATGAAGGGCGACAACCCCAATCTCAGCCAGAAGCTCATGCGGTGGCGCGTTTTGCTGCAGTTCGTGGCGATCATCGTTATCATGCTGGCGGTCTACTTCCGGCGCTAATCGACATGGAGCGGCCGTGGTCAAGTTGAACAAGATCTATACCCGCACCGGCGACGACGGCACGACCGGGCTGGGCACCGGCGAGCGCGTGCGCAAGGATAGTCTGCGGGTCGAGGCCTACGGCACGGTCGACGAGACCAACGCCGCCATCGGAATGGCGCGCGTGCATCTGCTCGGCGTCGACGCCAAGATCGATGCCATGCTGGTTCGCATCCAGAACGACCTGTTCGACCTTGGCGCCGATCTTTGTGTTCCCGACCGCGGCAAGAAGCTCGGCTACGAGCCGCTGCGCATCACGGCGGCGCAGACCGCCAGGCTGGAACGTGAGATTGACGAGCTCAACGGCGAATTGAAGCCGCTCAATTCGTTCGTCCTTCCCGGCGGCTCGGCCGGCGCCGCGGCTTTGCACGTGGCGCGCACGGTGGCGCGTCGGGCCGAGCGCCTGATCGTCGAGTTGCAGGCCCAGCCGGACGAGCCGGTGAGCGCGCCGGCCATATCCTACGTCAATCGCCTGTCCGACTTCCTGTTCGTCGCCAGTCGCTGGGTGAACGACAAAGGCCACAAAGACGTGCTCTGGGTCCCCGGCCAGAACCGGTAGCTCGACCCGACCTGGGGCCCGAGGTCGTGATGATCAGGATCGGGTGTGCTTGGGCGCCCGCGGCAGAAGGATGGCTGACGTGTTCGTGCCCGTCTACGACAACAATCCGTTGCGCGGAATTCGCTTCCAGTACGTGACAGTCGGCCTGATCGTCCTCAACTTCGCGGTCTTCCTGCTGCAGGTCGCGGGCATGCGGATGGAGGCGGTGGCAAGTTTCGGCGTCGTGCCGGCCAGGCTGCTTGCCGCACCTCTGGCAACCAGCACGGCGGCCTTGCCGGTCGGCTTCCAGGACCTGCCGCCGTGGGCGACGCTGCTGTCCTACATGTTCTTTCACGGCGATATCGTGCACGTCGGCACCAACATGCTGTTCTTGTGGGTGTTCGGCGATAACGTCGAGGACGCGATGGGGCACGTCAGGTTCCTGCTGTTCTACATCGCGTGCGGGGTGATCGCCGGCTTGACGCACGCCATCATGCAGCCCGAACTCGTCGGTGCCGCTGATTGGGGCCAGCGGTGCCGTGGCCGGCGTCATCGCTGCCTACGTCATGCTCTATCCCCGGGTCATGGTCTGGGTGCTCGCCTTCCGCATCATCCCGCTGCATATTACCGCAGGCTTCGCGATCGGCGCCTGGATCTTGACCCAGCTCGTCATGGTGCTGCTGCCGCAATCGGGTCCGGCGCTGCCGATCGCCTGGTGGGCGCATATTGGCGGGCTGGCCGCCGGCGCCCTGCTGGTGCTGGTTCTGCGCCGGCCGGGGGTTCCCCTGTTTGCCTGAGGCCGGCCGCCCGGCCGGCAGGTGGAGTTGCCCAAAATTTTGGCATACCTATAATGTTGCATTTGTGCCCTAGGGCACAATTGACACCGCCGAACCTCATGCATACGCTGCTTCTCGCAGATGCGAAGGCCGGTTGGCCGGCGCGCCTATAAGTCAGTCATATGCAAGTCATTGAGACAAAAATGTCTCGGCGCCACAGGTTCAACCGGCAGCGCAGGAATGTGCTGTTTCCGGTGCTCGTCGCGGCGCTCAGAAACAATCCGGCTCTGGAGCTTCGCTAAACCATGAAAATCCTCGTGCCCGTCAAGCGCGTGGTCGACTACAATGTAAAAATCAGGGTCAAGCCTGACGGCACGGGTATCGAGCTTGCCAACGTCAAGATGTCGATGAATCCGTTCGACGAGATCGCGGTCGAAGAGGCGATCCGCCTGAGGGAAAAGGGCGCCGCAACCGAAATCGTCGCGGTTTCGATCGGCTCGGCCAAGTCGCAGGAGACGATCCGCACCGCGCTTGCCATGGGCGCCGACCGCGGCATCCTGATCGAGACCGCCGAGGGCGAGGCGGTTGAGCCGCTCGCCGTCGCCAAGCTGCTCAAGGCCGTCGTCGCCGCCGAGCAGCCGGGCCTGGTGATCCTGGGCAAGCAGGCGATCGACGATGACTGCAACCAGACCGGCCAGATGCTTGCAGCCTTGCTGGGGTGGCCGCAAGCAACATTCGCGTCCAAGATCGTGATCGACGGCCAGCAGGCGCACGTGACCCGCGAGATCGACGGTGGCCTCGAGACGCTCGGGCTCAAGCTGCCGATCATCGTCACCACCGATCTTCGGCTCAACGAGCCACGCTATGCGTCGCTGCCGAACATCATGAAGGCGAAGAAGAAGCCGCTCGACGTCAAGAAGCCGGCCGACCTCGGCGTCGATGTCGCGCCACGGCTCAAGGTCTTGCGGACCACCGAGCCGCCGGCGCGCAAGTCCGGCGTGAAGGTCGCGTCGCCAGCCGAGCTGGTGGCCAAGTTGAAGTCCGAGGCGGGGGTGATCTGATGGCGACGCTTCTCATTGCCGAGCATTCGAACGACGCGTTGAACGCACTGACCGCCAAGGCGATGACTGCGGCGGCCCAGCTCGGCGGCGAAGTTCATGTCCTGGTGGCAGGCAGCGGCTGCAAGCCGGCGGCCGAGGCAGCGGCGAAACTCAAGGGCGTCGCCAAGGTTATCGTCGCCGACGCCCCGCAATATGCCCAGCAGCTCGCCGAGGAAGTGTCCGCGCTGGTCGTGCCGATGATGGCGAGCTACGACGCCGTCGTGGCCGCGGCCACGGCGCAGGCCAAGAACTTCATGCCGCGGGTCGCCGCCAGCCTCGACGTGATGCAGATTTCTGAGATCACCGCCGTCAAGTCGGCCGATACGTTCGAGCGGCCGATCTACGCCGGCAACGCGATCCAGACAGTCCAATCGACCGACGCCAAGAAGGTGATCACGGTGCGGACGGCGTCGTTCGCGGCGACGCCGGAGGGCGGCAGCGCCACGGTGGAGAGCGCCACTGCGCCGGCGGTGGTCGGCCTGTCGACGTTCGAGAAGGCCGAGATCGCGCGTTCCGACCGGCCCGAGCTTGCGTCCGCGAAGATCGTCATCTCCGGCGGTCGCGGCATGCAATCGGGCGAGAACTTCAAGAAATACATCGAGCCGGTGGCCGACCGGCTCGGCGCGGCGATGGGCGCCAGTCGCGCCGCCGTCGACGCCGGGTTCGTGCCGAACGACTACCAGGTCGGCCAGACCGGCAAGGTGGTGGCGCCGGAGCTATACATCGCCGTCGGCATCTCGGGCGCCATCCAGCACCTGGCTGGCATGAAGGACTCGAAGGTGATCGTCGCAATCAACAAGGACGCCGAGGCGCCGATCTTCCAGGTGGCCGACTACGGCCTCGTCGCCGATCTGTTCCAGGCCCTGCCTGAGCTCGACGCCGAGTTGCAGAAGGCCGGGCGCTAGTCGCCCGGCCGCATCCGGCCACGTCACACAAGGATTCCGCTATCATGGATGCCGCAGTGAAAACCAAGGCTTCTGCAACGACCGAGACACCCAGCACGATCAAGCGCGTCGGCATCATCGGCGCCGGACAGATGGGCAGTGGCATCGCGCATGTGATCGCGATGGCGGGGTATTCGGTCGCCCTGAACGATATCGAGAAGTCGAGGGTCGACAAGGGACTGGCCGCCGTCGAAAAGAACATGTCGCGGCAGGTGGCGAAGGGCATCATCAAGGAAGCGGAGAAGAAGGCGGCGCTCGACCGCATCGGCTATGCCGCGTCCTATGGTGACCTCGGCAATTGTGATCTCGTGATCGAGGCGGCGGTCGAGGACGAGGCGATCAAGCGCAAGATCTTCATCGAGCTGTGTAAGAGCCTGAAGCCCTCCGCATTGCTGGCCTCGAATACGTCATCGATCTCGATCACCAGGCTCGCGGCGGCGACCGACCGCCCCGAGCATTTCATTGGCATGCACTTCATGAATCCGGTGCCGCTGATGCAGCTGGTCGAGCTGATCCGCGGCATCGCCACCGACGACGTGACGTTCACCACCGCCAAGACGTTCATCGCCAGCCTCGGCAAGACCATCGCGGTGTCCGAGGACTTCCCCGCCTTCATCGTCAACCGCATCTTGCTGCCGATGATCAACGAGGCGGTCTACACGCTCTACGAGGGCGTCGGCACCGTCGAGGCGATCGACAAGGCGCTGAAGCTCGGCGCCAATCATCCGATGGGACCGCTCGAGCTCGCCGACTTCATCGGCCTCGACACCTGCCTGTCGGTGATGCAGGTCCTGTACGAGGGGCTGGCGGATTCCAAGTACCGGCCTTGCCCGCTGCTGGTGAAATACGTCGAGGCCGGCTGGCTCGGGCGCAAGACGCAGCGCGGCTTCTACGACTATCGCGGCGAGAAGCCCATGCCGACCCGGTGAGATTGGCGTGGCGGCGGCCGGCAGCAGCCCCTTCCCGGCGGCAAGCTGGCCGAGGTCGGCCGTTCCGCACTCGTTGACAGTCGACAGCCACTGCAGCGCGACCGCAAGCGATCCTGCCGGAGCCCCGCGATGAAAGCCGCGTTGTGCAAGACCCTCGACGGACCGTCGGCGATCGTCATCGAGGATATACCGACGCCGGAGCCCGGCCCTGGCGAGGTCCGTGTGCGCGTGCGGGCGGTGGCGCTCAACTTCCTCGATACGCTGATCTGTCGCGGCAAGTACCAGTACAAGCCTGACTTGCCGTTCTCGCCGGCCGGCGAGATCGCCGGCGTGGTCGATGCGCTGGGCCCAGGCGTCGGCAGGCTCCAGGTCGGACAGCGGGTATGTGGCTTCCTCGGCTGGGGTGGCGCGCGCGAGTATACCATCGCCAAGGCGGCGGCACTGGCTCCGGTACCGGACCGGGTCAGCGACGAGGTGGCGGCCGGCATCAGCGTCACCTACGGCACTGCGATGCATGGGCTGGTCGATCGCGGGCGGCTGAAGGCCGGCGAGACGGTCGCCGTGCTCGGTGCGTCCGGCGGCGCCGGGCTTGGCGCAGTCGAGCTGGCGAAGCTGCTGGGTGCCAAGGTCGTGGCGGCGGCTTCGTCCGCCGAGAAGCTTGCGGTTTGCACGGCGCATGGCGCCGACGCGGTGATCAACTACGCCGCCGAGGATCTGAAGCAGGCGCTGCGTGACGCCACCGGCGGCAAGGGCCCGGACGTGATCTATGACTGCGTCGGCGGCGACTACGCCGAGCCGGCGTTGCGCACGATCGCCTGGATGGGCCGTTATCTGGTTGTCGGGTTCGCCGCCGGACAGATCCCGAAGATCCCGCTCAACCTGACGCTATTGAAGAGCTGTGACATCATCGGCGTGTTCTGGGGAGAGAATGCCGCGCGCGACCCCGAGCCGCATACCGCAAACCTCGTCCGGGTGCTGGCCTGGGTGGCCGACGGCAAGCTGCGGCCGCATGTCCATGCGGTGATGCCGTTCGAGCGCATCGGCGAGGCGATCTCGATGCTGGATCGTCGCGAAGTTACCGGCAAGCTCGTTCTCGCAATTTAGCGCAACTGCACGCTTTTTCTCGGACGGCATTTCGCCTATCTAGAAAAACGTAGGCGCAGCCGCAGGAATGGCTGCTGCCGCAAGTCAGGGAGCGAAACGAGACATCATGAAGATCAGAACGGCATTGGTATTGGGATTGGGACTGATCGCAGGCAGCGCCATCGCCGTCGCGCAGGCCGGAAAGCAACTGTCGATCGCCACCGGCGGCACCGGCGGCGTCTATTATCCACTCGGCGGCGGCTTCGCCAACATCCTGTCGAAGGCGCTGCCTGGCGTCACCGCCACCGCCGAGGTGACCGGTGGCTCGGTCGACAACCTGAAACTGATCGGCAGCGGCAAGGCCGATCTCGCCTTTGTCCAGGGCGATGCCACCTGGGATGCGATCAGCGGTCTCGACAAGTTCAAGAGCGGCAAGCTCGACATCAAGGCCCTGGTCGTTATGTACCCCAACCACATGCATGTGGTGACCGTGGAAGGCACCGGCATCAACAAGATCGGGGACCTCAAGGGCAAGCGTATCTCAACCGGCTCGCCGGGCTCGGCCACCGAGGTATTCGCCTTCCGCGTGCTCGAAGCCGCCGGTCTCGACAAGGACAAGGACGTCAAGCGCGAGCGACTGGGCGTCGCCGAGTCCGTGAATGCAATGAAGGACCAGAAGATCGACGCCTTCCTTTGGGTGGGCGGCCTGCCGACTGCGGCGGTGACCGATCTCGCGGCGACGCCGTCGACCAAGATCAAGCTGCTCGACATCGCGCCGCTGGCCGAGAAGATGAACGCCAAGTACGGCCCGTTGTACACTGCCGCGATCATTCCGAAGTCGACGTACCCCGGCATGGCGGCCGACAATGCCAACATCGCGGTGTGGAACCTGATGGCGGTCAACGGCAAGATGGACGAAAAGCTTGCCTACGACCTGACCAGGACAATGCTGGAGCACCGCGCCGATCTGGCCCAGGTCCACAAGGAAGCCCTGAATATCAAGGACGAGAACCAGACCTCGAAGAATGCCGGCATTCCCTGGCATCCGGGCGCGCTGAAATACTTCAAGGAGAAGGGCCTGAAGGTCGATTGAAGCTTCGACCTGATCGGCACCAAGGTTGGCCGGGCAACACTGTCCGGCCATTTTTTTCGTCGCCAACGCCCCCAGCCGCTAACTAATTGCAGGTGCACCCTTTCCTTGCCGCGGCCGAAGAGACTAGAAGCGATCAAGAGCCGTCGAGCGGCCCGAGCGGGATATCAGGGGGAAGGCCCATGGCCACGGACAAGGACACCGCTGACACGGTGATCAGCGAAGAGCAGCTGAAGCTAGCCGAGAAGTACATCGAGGAGGACGAAGGCGCGACCAACCGGCTCGGCGGATGGGCCGGCTCGGCTGTCACCTGGTTCGCGATCTTCGTCACGCTGTTCCACCTCTACGCCGCCGCCGCCGGCGCCTGGCCGTTCCAATGGGCGCCCGTGGTGCCAACCTACCTGCTGCGGCCGATCCACGTCGGCATGGTGATGTTCCTCGCCTTCCTGCTGTTCCCGATGATGCCGCGGCTGCGCAACCGGCTGACCATCCTCGACATCGTCCTGGCCCTGACCAGCGCCGCCATCATCGGCTACATCATCTCCCAGGGCGACGACTTCGGTGACCGGGCGATATCGCCAGACCCGCTCGACTTCGCGATTGGCGTCGTATTCATCGCACTGCTGCTCGAGGCGACCCGGCGGACCACCGGAATTATCATGCCGGTGATCTCGCTGATGTTCATCGCCTATGCCTTGTTCGGGCCGTACCTGCCGGCGCCCTGGACGCATCGCGGCTATGCTCCGGACCGGCTCGTCGGCCAGCTCTACATGACGCTCGAGGGCATCTTCGGCACCGCCGTCGACGTATCGTCGAGCCTGATCATCCTGTTCACGATCTTCGGCGCGATCCTGCAGTACTCGGGTGCCGGCAAGTTCTTCATCGACTTCTCTCTCGCCGCGATGGGTGGCAAGCGCAATGCCGCCGGCCGGTCGGTGGTGCTGTCGTCGTTCCTGATGGGTGGGCCGTCGGGCTCTGGCGTCGCGACCACGGTGACGATCGGCGCCGTCGCCTACCCGATGCTGGCCAAGGCCGGCTACGAGAAGAACGCCGCCGGCGGCCTGCTGGCGGCGGGCGGTCTCGGTGCGATCATCTCGCCGCCGGTGCTGGGCGCGGCCGCCTTCCTGATCGCCGAGTTCCTCAAGATCTCGTACTTCGACGTGATCCTGATGGCGACGATCCCGACCCTCCTCTACTATCTCGGCATCCTGATCATGGTCGAGCTCGACAGCGCCAAGTATGGCGGCGGCAGACCGTGCTGATCGAGACCGGCAATCTGTGGGCGCTGACCAAGTCCTACTGGTTCCACTTCGGCTCGCTGGTGTCGATCATCGCCTTCATGCTGCTCGGCTTCTCGCCGGTGCTGTCGGTCTTCTGGGCGACGATGCTGGCGATCGCCTCGAGCTTCCTGCGCAAGGACACGGCGCTGGTGCCGCCGAAGCTCAAGCGGGCGCTGGCCGACGGCACGATCGGCGTGCTCAACGCGGCGACGACGTGTGCGTCGGCGGGCATCATCGTCGGCGTGGTGACATTGACCGGGCTCGGTCTCAAATTCTCGTCGATCGCGATCGACTACGCCGGCGGCAGCCTGCTGCTGACTGCGATCTACACCGCCGCGATCGTCTGGGTCGTCGGCCTCGCGGTGCCGGTGACGGCGTCCTACATCATCTGCGCGGTGATCGCCGCGCCGGCGCTCACCAAGCTCGGCGTCCCCGATTTCGCGGCGCACATGTTCATCTTCTACTATGCAGTGCTGTCGGAGGTCTCGCCGCCGACGGCGCTGTCACCGTTTGCGGCCGCCGCGATCACCGGCGGCAATCCCTACCTTACGACCCTGCAGTCGTGGAAATACACGATGCCGGCGTTCCTGGTGCCGTTCGTATTCGTGCTCGATCCGCAAGGACCAGCGCTGCTGCTGCAGTTCCCAAAGGGACTCGGCTGGCTCGACGCGGTAGAGGTCTCGCTCAAGTCTGCGCTCGGCATCGCATTCCTCGGCGTGGCGGCACAGGCGTGGCTGTTCCGGCGCAGTAGCGTGCTCGAAACCGCGCTGTTCGTGCTGGCGGGGCTGCTGTTGGTATTCCCGCTGCTGATTCGGGCGATCTCGTCGTCGCTGATCGGCCTCAACATCGCCTATCCGACAGTGATCGGGTGCGCGATCGCCGTGGCCGCCGTTGCAATACAGCGCCTGCGGGTGCAGCGCTCGGCATCGGCTTGACGCGTCAGCTCGTGCGGTTGGCGATAAAGGCGGCGGCGTCCCGCAGTGCCTCGGCCCGGCCGCCAAAGACGTCGAGCGCGGCAACTGCCTGGGCGGTGATCTCGTCGAGCTTCCGGCGTGCCGCGTCCACGCCCATCAGCGCGACCAGGGTCGCCTTGCCGGCGGCGTCATCTTTCGCCACCGCCTTGCCGACAGTGGCCTGATTGCCGGTGGCATCGAGCAGGTCGTCGGCGATCTGGAAGGCGAAGCCGATGCCGTCGCCGTACGCGGCGAGCGCCCGATGCTCGCTGCTGCCGGCGTCGCCCATGATCGCGCCCGCAACGCAGGCGAAGCGGAGCAGGGCGCCGGTTTTCATCGCCTGCAATCGGCGTATGCCATCGAGCGTCGGCGCGGCGGCTGGCGCGAGCTTCTCGGCAGCGAGATCAAGGCATTGCCCACCGACCATGCCGGACCGGCCGGAGGCGGCGGCGAGCTCGCCGATCAGCTTGATCCGCGTGGCCGCCGGCAAGGCGGCAGCGCCGTCGGCGATGATCTCGAAGGCGAGCGTCAACAGCGCATCGCCGGCGAGGATAGCTGTCCATTCGTCGTAGGCCGCCCATACCGTCGGCTTGCCGCGTCGAAGGCGGTCGTTGTCCATCGCCGGCAGATCGTCGTGGACGAGGCTGTAGCAGTGCACGCATTCGAGCGCGGCGGCGACATCGAGCCCCGAATGTCGGTCGACATCGAACAGCCCGGCCGTCTCAAGCACCAGGAACGGTCGCACGCGCTTGCCGCCACCCAGGACCGCATGCCGCATCGCAAGTGAAAGCCGGTCGGGGGTCGCCGTGTCCGTTAGCCACCGCATGAGCTGCTGCTCGACGGCGGACTGGGCCTCTGCCAGCCTTTTGTTGAACACGATTGGAATCCTATACAAACTGCCGGTCGGATGATCACGCTTGCCGCACGCGGCGCTCGTGCTTCCTGTCGCCCGGTTATGTCACGAAAATCGAGGTCGCAGCCAGATGAACGACGCGCCGCCGCCGCATTCCGCGCCGGATCATCCGGGGTTGCGCGCACCGCTGCGCGTGCAGCCGCGGCGGCGCGGCATGCTCGCCGAGATGGCGCCGCATATCATGCCTTGCGCCCGGGCAAGCGTATTCAAGGGCACATGGACGCTCGCCATGCTGGCAGTCAGCGGCACCGCCGTCGCGAGCGTAATGCTGCTGCTGTTTCGCTTCGTCGATCCGCCGGCGTCGGCACTTATGCTCATGCAGCGCCTATCTGGTCAGGAGATCGACAGCCGATGGGTGCCGCTGTCGCGCATCTCACCGCAACTGGTACGGGCGGTGATCCTGTCGGAGGACAACAAGTTCTGCAGCCACTGGGGCATCGATCTTGCCGAGATGCGCGCGGCGCTGAAAAAGGCCGAGCGGGAGGGCGAGGACGCATTGCGCGGCGCCAGCACGATCACGCAGCAGGTCGCCAAGAACCTGTTCCTGTGGCCGGATCGGAGCGTGGCGCGCAAGGCGCTGGAGATCGGCATCACCCTGCCGATGGAGGTGCTCTGGCCGAAGACGCGCATCATGGAGGTCTATTTGAACGTCGCCGAGTGGGGGCCCGGCATCTTCGGCGTCGAGGCGGCCAGTCGGTATCACTTCGGCAAGCCGTCCAGCCGCCTGACCCGACGAGAGGCGGCATTGCTGGCGGTAGCGCTGCCCAACCCCTTCGAGCGCATCGCCGGCAGGCCTGGCCAGGGAACGCAGCGCCTGGCGTCGACGATCGAGGGCCGGATGATGGCGACGTCGGGCTCGTCGCGCTTCGCCTGTGTGCTGGGGGACCGAGGCTAGCCCGCCCTTCTCACAGGCTCGCGGTCGGCACGGAGGGGAAAATGACGACAGAGCAGGAGCGGCGCGCCGAGCATAGCGCCACTATGGTCAAGCGACGCGACGCACTCTGTCGTCATTTTCACCCCGCCCTGCGGGTCGCGGCCGGCGGGCGGCCCGCGGCGTCGGGCGGTTCAACCGTATGCGACGGCTACGCTTTTCGCCGCCCTCCTGGCGGATCCGCTGCGCCGGTCGCGATGACGATCCGCGAGCCTGTGAGAAGGGCGGGCTAGAGTCTTTCCAATTGAGGTGGAGCGCACCCATCCCGCCTCCTGTATCCGTCATCCCGGCGAAGGCCGGGAACCCAGTCAGGTTTCAGAAAGACTGGTCTCGCAGTGACCACGCGCCTTCGGCAACTCTCGAGATCGCCAGTAGCCGAGGACTCGCCGAGGCTTGTCTGGGTTCCCGCCTGCGCGAGAATGACGTCACTGGGGAGCTTTGCGCCAGCGAGAAAGTTTCGACCGATTCAGTCTCGGTCGGAAAACCTCTAACCGCCCGTGATTCCGAACTCGCTGAACGGGATGAAGTCGACCGCGTCGCCGCGGGCGATGTCGCCGGCGCTCTCCGGTATGTCGATCAGGCCGTCGGCGACGCGCAGCCCGGAGATGAGGCCGGAACCGTCACGCGCGAACTTGTCGACGGCGAGGCCCGCTGGCGTGTCGACCAGCATTCCGCGCCAGAATTCCCGGCGTCCCGGTTTGCGGCCGGTGAACGAGAAGGCCGCCGGCAGCCGATATCGGATCGGCTCCCGCCAGGTTCCGCCGCCAAGGCGCTGCAGCAGCGGAAACACGTACATCAGGAAGCACACGAACACCGCGACGGGGTTCCCCGGCAGGCCGACCACAAGGCAAGGCGGCAGCATCGGCGCGCTTCTGCGGCGGATCTGCCCGAACATCATCGGGCGACCTGGCTTCACCGCAATTTGCCAGAAGGTGCGCGAGCCGAGGGCTGCGAGCGCGGCTGCCATATGGTCCTCGTCGCCCCGGCTGGCGCCGCCTGTGGTGATGACGACATCGTACGCCTCGGCCGCCGCCGCGAGCCTTTCCTTGACCTGTTGCGCATCGTCGCGCCAGATCCCGAGGCTTTCTGGCGCCGCGCCTGCAAGCGCCACCAGCGACCGCAGCATCGGCGTATTGGCGTCGAACACCTGCCCGGGGCCGAGGGACGACGCTCCAACGGCGATGACCTCGTCGCCGCTTGCCATCACCCCGACGCGGAGCGGGCGATGACATGCCACCGTTGCCTGGCCGATGGAGGCCAGCCCGGCCAAGTCCTGCGGGCGCAACGTGTGTCCGGCCTCGAACAGCGTGGTGCCGGCCGCAACGTCCTCGCCGGCCTGGCGAACGTTGGCCCCGTGCTTCAATCCGCCCGGAATCCGGACCCTCCCGTTGTCGACCCGGCAATCCTCCTGCATGGCGACGGTGTCGGCACCGTCCGGCATCATGGCGCCCGTGAAGATGCGAGCAGCGGTACCTCTCGCCAAAAGGGCGCCGAGCGGCCGACCGGCGACCGCGCGGCCACCGATTTCGAATGTGGCGCCGGAGGCCCGGTCGTAATCGGCATGCGCGAAGGCATAGCCATCGACCGCCGCATTGGTATGCGCCGGCACAGGCGAGCTCGCAATAACCGGCGCGGAAATCCGTCTGCCGATGGCAGCATCAAGCGGGACGACCTCGATCCCGGCGATCGGCTGAACGCTTTGCTGCAACAGCGCCAGGGCCTCGGCGTGCGTCAGCCGGCGGTCGCCGTGCGCAAAGCAGTCATCGAGTGCTGGTTTTGGCATGCGGCAGCCTGTCCGAACGGCGGAATGCGCATGAGGATATCAGCGCTGCGCCGATTGCGGAAAGCTGTTGTTGAACGGAAGCCGCGGCGCAAGCCCTCATAGGCCAGTCGGTCATGAGCCGCTGGCGCGACAATTCCGAAAAGAAATGTGGTACCGCCGATCGCGCCGTCCGATCGACGTCATCCTGCCCAGGTCAATTGCCGAGATCGACGCCTTGCGTCGCCGTCAAAGGACTTGCGTCAACACATAAAGCCCCACACCGAGCGCAGGCCCGAGTAGGGTTGCCAAAACCATCATGACAAAGGGCTTCGCCACCATGACTATTACTCCCGCACGCTACCAACGCTCCGTCCAACGGTAAAAAAACCCCGTTGCCACGAAACTGAACGTCCCTCAACGCTCAGCTCGATGAGAAGAATACATTCTTATGACGGAATTGCCACATAATTTTTCGTAACATTCAAAACCGAGCATAATCCCGCATTGTTAGTCGCCGAAAATAGCCGTTTTGAACACTTGCTTGATCCGTCTTGGCATTCGCGAAGTGCATATGTTTGCGTCGCGAAGCGCGCGAGTGCGCTGCAGCAGGATTGCCCCCCGGAAGGGCACCTCTCGAAGGTGCCATTGTTGCTGTTTGGCAACGAAATTCGGCCTGTTTTCGCGGCCTGTGGCGCTGCCGCTCTCCCATGCCGGACGGCGGAGGCTTCTCGTCCTGGCCCTTGGTTTCGTGGGCGAGCTGCTCGATCCGGTCGAACGGCACCTGCTCGGCCATGATCGAGACCGCTGCGCCTTGATTGCCCGCGCCAGGCCCTCCTGGACGAGATCGAACTCGCCGAACCGTCTGGTTCGGCAACACCCGCGCGGGATGAGGCCGCTTCGCTCTGGAAGGCCGCGCGCAGCTTACGCAGCGCGGTCTCCTCGCGGACACGGCCGATCAACCGGCTCGTCACCTGATCGCGGCTCTTGTCGTCGAGGTCGCCGGGCGACTCGGTGGCGAGCATGATGCCGAGACCGGCCGACGTGCACGCTTCGACAGGCTCTGCAGCGGCTTCGCGGTGGACCGCTTCGAATGAGCCGGGTGTAGGATCGACCTCGTCGAACATGACGATCGCCTGCAGCGCGTCGTTGGGGTTGCGCTGGCAGAACCGCGATGCCTCGGATAGGAATTGCGACGGCCAGAACAGGATGTTGTCGTTGTCGCCGAGAAGCCGGCGTCATCACCGACAGCCGCGTTCACCGTCTCGGCGTAGGTCCCGATGCCGAGCAGCGCCTCCATGCTCAGGCTCTCGCCGCGCCTCGACAGCGCGGCGTTGCGGGGCCGCGGCTCTCGGCTCGGCGACGGGTCGCGCGGATCTTGGCGGACGGGTCCATTGCGCTGGGTACGATCGGTGGGCTGGCGTCCTCGTCCCCCAGCAGCAGGATCAGGTTGGCAGCGTCCGCTCAGGCTGTGCGCGACCGAGGATCCGCAGCACGACCGATAGCGTGCCCGACTGCTTCTGGTGCGTGGCCGAGTTCTTCAGATCCAGCGTGTCGCCGAGCGCCGCCGACGACAGGTTGGCGGCGGCTGTTGCTCGTGCTCAGGCGATTCGTTGATGCCGTTCGGCGACGGTGTGATGGAAAGGGTCGCCGGTGGCCCGACCGGGGGTGTAGACCGCAACGTCGATCGCGTCGCGGCTTCTCACACTCGCACGCCGCTCCTGGAACTCGTCCTCGTTCGCGCGCAGACGTGCGGATCGCGTAGCTGCACAGGTCGCCCTTGCGGTCGAGGAGGACCGCTGGAATGCCGCGACCAGCAGCTGCTCGATCAGGCTCGACGCCGGTGTCGTTGCCCGAGCCGGGCCACCGGCACCCCGGCATGGCGTTTCAGCACGCTGGTGTTGAGGGTGACCGCCTTGTTGCGCCCGCCGACTCGCGGCCGGCGAAGATGCTATGGGCATTGTCGCCGTTTCGTCGAGGTCACCGATAGCGGCGATACGTCGTCGTTGCGGTATCGGCTCGGCCTCGCCGTCGGCAGGTCCGCTCCATTCCGTCCAGGCGGGGTGGGCTCGTTCGACAGCGGTCGGCACGGTCTCGCCGCCTGCCGCGATCACCGCCGCGGGCAGCTCCATGCGCGGCGCCGGCCGAACAGCAGGTCGGGCCGCAGCGGCTGCTCCAGCGGCGCCAAGCGGATGCAGCTTTGCCTGCTCGAACCAGGTGCGGAGCGACGAGTCGAAGCGGTGGTGCGCATCGAACTCGCGCACGTCGTCGTCCGCTCCCGTCCCGGATCGGCACCAGGATCGAGCGGCCGCCGTTGTCGCGGAACTCCGGAACGCCTGCGCGGTCTCGTTCTTCTTGTTGGGTGGGAAGTCGCTGGCCCGCAACATGGAGCAGGCGCGGCCCTGCATCGCGGTCGCACGCGGTCGGCTGGCGCTTGGAGGCCGCCGCCCTGTGTCGGTCGGTCCGCCGGAGACCCGGCCCTCGTAGGCGAGGCCATTCTTCTGGCCGACCTTGAGATCGATGACGGGCGATCGTCGGCGGCTCCAGCCGCTCGACCGACAGCTGGCCGCGCCCCATTCGTCCTCGCCAGCCCGAGCGCGGGTGACGAGCACGTCCATCAGGTCGTCGTCGGTCGACGGGGTCTCGGCCTCCGAAGCGCTGACGAGCGGCTCCACGATTCGGCGAAATCGATGTCGAGTGCAGGATCTCGTCGTCGACGTCGTCGTTCGACGAGGCGAGGCCGAGCGCCGCCGCCAGCGTCGAGATGAAGCCGGCCTTCTCCTTGTCTTTCGCTCCTCCTGCTCGCTGTCCTGCTCCGATCGCAGCCGGCTCTGCGCATGCTCGAGCAGGCGGCGGGTCGACAGCCGCCGAACTCCTCGAAGAACTTCGGTCCGAAGAACACGGAAGCGTCGGGAAAGTCAGGCCGCCGGCGCGCGTCTCGGCGTCGTGCTCGGGCGGCGTGCGATGATCGGCGGGCTTCCTCTTGTGGCGGGTCTCGAGCAGCGCCACCGGGCCCGCCTTCTCGATGCGGTCGATGTAGCTTTGCGCCGGCACGCCGCGCACCTGACCGTCGAAGTCCTCCCGGCAGGAGATGATGATGATCGAGGTCGCAGCCGGTTCGCGATCTGGATCAGATCGCGCACCGCCCGCTGAACCGCTCCTCGGCGTCCTCGAGAACCGCAGGTCCTCGACCTCGTCGATGCAGGAGACGAGGACCGAGCGGTCCACCGTCCACATCAGCTTGCCGAGGCTCTCGATGGTCTCGATGCACGGCCGTCGCCGGTGTTCGGGTCGAGGCCGGCGACCGCCGCCAGCGACAGCTCGTCGAGCGGCCGGCCGTCGGATACTCGCGGACGCGCTGGTCGATGCGCGGGTCGACGCACTCCAGGTCGGCAGCGCGCGCACGGTGTGATGTCGGCTCCTGGTCGGCGAACCAGGCGCGCCACGATATCGTCGGCCAGCGTGTTGATCAGCTTGGCGGGCCTTGCTCGTCGAGCACCGCCTCGCGCAATTTCTCGAGCTCGCCCAGCGGCGTCACGTCCGCATCCTCGACTCCACCGGCGGGTCAGCGGGCTACGCCCCGTCTCGCCGCCCTCGTCCGGATCGTACGGCTTCTCGGCGAGGCGATCAGCCGCCGCAGGTAGTAGTCGGCATAGCTCGAAACGTCCGGCGTCATCTGCGCATAGCCGAAATAGGCGCAACCGCGACGATGGGCGCCGGTCCGCAGTGCGCGGATCAAGTGCGTCTTGCCGGCGCCCGACTGGCCGTGAAACAACAGAATTCTGGCCTGCGACCGGGCACCTTCGGGCGACGCGACCGCATCGAGCAGGTCGAAGAATTTTACCCTCGCCTTCTTGTGGACCTCCTCGACGTCGACGGGGTCCGCGCGCCAGATGTCGTCCTCCCACGTGATCGAGTGGTCGAACGCGGCCGCGAGCTGGCTGGCCGAGGGGTTCTTGCTGTCTTCCGGCTGCATCGAGCGAAGTGTTCCTGGACGCTTTCGAGGAGCGTCTCGTCTTATGCCTA
>CAVVRF010000008.1:0-181502 GCA_963750535.1 uncultured Alphaproteobacteria bacterium
TCAGAGCGCGCCCGCCCAATTCGCGAACGGCGGCACCGGGCGCGCGCGTGGCCTCGAACTGTGGGGCCGGTGGGAGTCCCACAGCCGGCCCATGCGTGCCGGCTTCGCATGCACTTGGTCGCACACGCGTCAGCTCGACCCGCTCGCATGGCGGCGTCTGCCGGACTATCACGCGCAGGGACTCGACGACTTCTGGCATCCGGTGTACGAGACCCCGCACTGGTACCGACCGGCGCAGGACGAACCCTTACGTCTCGCCGTGGACGCCGACTGGAAACTGGGCGGCTGGCGGGTTGGAACGCGCCTGCAATTGGCGTCCGGCCGGCCGTACACCCCGGTCGTGGAAGTGGCGAGCGACCCTCTGAACACCAAGTACGGCATCGTGGGCGACAAAGGCAGCGCCCGGTATCCGTTGTACCGGCGTCTGGACATGCGCCTGCAACGGCAGTTTCAGGGTGCTGGTGCGGACTGGAGCGTGTATGCCGACGTGTTGAACGTGACCGCGGCCGACAACGTCTATCAGGTGCGCTACAACCCCGCCTACACGGCTCGCTACGTGGTCCGCATGCTGCCGACCCTCCCACGCTCGGCGTGGAGGCGCGGTTCTCGGACCCCGGTCGTCCGGCCCGGGGAGTTCCGGGGCTCCGGGACGCACCGGGTGGTGTGGCGCCGCCGGTCCGTCCGCTCGGGCGAAGTCCCGCCCACGGCGGCCGGCGGCCCACGCTTCTGAATTGGCACTCGACGCGGGCACCACTCTGGAACGAAACTTCCTTTGTCCAGATCGGGGCCGGCAGGACGCGGCACGATGCGGACGTGGGAGGAAGCATGCGGAAGATCCAGTGGTCGACGTGGCGTTCGGCGCGGTGGCGGCATGCGCGGCCGTGACGGGGCACGCGGCCGGGCTCGAGGACATGAGCCATTCCACGGGCGGCATCTACGTCGCGGTGCGCGACGACGGCGCCGTGAGCCGCAGCAACACGAATGGCGTCACTTACAACGTCGTCTCGACCGGCAGTGCGAAGCCGCTGCACGGGGTGGCGTTCGCCGGCACGTGGTTCGTGGCGGTCGGCGACAGCGGGCGCGCGATTCGCAGCTCGGACACCGGTCTCCACTGGGCCGCCGACAATTCGCGCACCACGTCGCGGCTGCGTGAGGTCACCGCGCACGCCAATGGGGACTATTTCATCGCCGTCGGCGACACCGGGACGACGTTGCGCAAGGTCACTTCGGCCGCGGCCTGGGACACGACCGCGTCGCCGACGGCGAAGGCGCTGTATTCCGTGGCCTCCAATGGACTGAATCCGGGCATTCTGGTCGCGGTCGGCAACGCGGGCACGATTCTGCGCAGTACCGATCAGGGGATCACGTGGTCGGTGCTTGCGGCGCTTCCCCGGCGCTCCCAACCTGCGCGGCGTCGCCGGTGGCTCGTTCAACAATTACTTCGTAGCCGTGGGCCAGGGCGGGAAGATTTTCCGCAGCACCGATATCGGATTCTCCTGGGAAGAGGTGTCGAATCCGGCCGTGACCGCCGATTTGAACGACGTCGCGAGCGACCTCTCCAACCGCTTCGTCGCCGCAGGCGCGGGCGGTACGGTGGTACGGAGCGGCACGAATGCGGCGCCCGGCAGCTGGCTGCCGGTTCGCCGGGATCAGCGGTGACGCTCGCCGGCGTGCACCACGATGGCGTCTATTTCTATGCCGTCGGCGGCAGCGAAGGCGTGTTCCGCAGTCTGGATGGCACGTCGTGGCTGAACGTGCCGGTGGCGCCGGCGACCTGGTCCGACGTCAAACGCCGCTACGGCGACGGCCGCTGAGCGCACAGACCCCCCCTGCGCGCCGCGGCGCGCTCCTCTAGAATGCCTGCATGAGTGTCGTGTCGGTCGGCGTCGGCCTGATGAGCGTGGCGCGATCGCGCCTGCTGCGGACGCTGGCGCTCTGCTACGTCGAGTTCTGGCGCGATATTCCGCTCTTGGTGAACCTGCTGTTCGTCTACTTCGGCGCGCCATTGATCGGTGTTCCCCTTGGTCCATTTGCCGCCGCTTTGCTGAGCCTGACACTGTGGGGCGGTGCCAATGGCGCCGAGATCGTGCGCGGCGGCATCGGGTCGGTGCCGCAACACCAGTATCAGTGCGCGACGGCCCTCGGCCTCAAGCGCTGGGAGACCTTCTATTTCATCGTGCTGCCCCAGGCGCTGATGCCGATACTGCCGCCGATGACCGGCCTGTTCACGACGCTGATCCAGGCGACCTCGCTCGCGTCGCTGGTCGGCGTCACCGAGTTCTTTCGCGTCAACCAGATCGTGGTCGAGCGAACGACCATGCAGCTCGGCCACAGCCCGGCATTTCTGGTCTTCGGGTTCACCTTGGTGGTCTATTTCGTGATCTGCTCGGCGCTGACGAGACTGACCAATCATCTCGAGCGTCGATTGCGGCGGACCGGCCGGCAGCCGCTGCCGGCAGCGCGCGCGGCTCGCGAGAGTGTCTAGCCGGCTTGGAGGGCATTGGCATTGGGCACGGTCGACGTACCGATCATCGCGGCATCCGGTCTGGTGAAGCAGTTCGGCCGGCACCGGGTGCTCGACGACGTCAGCTTCGGCATCTCACGCGGCGAGAGGCTGGCGATCATCGGACCGAGCGGCTCCGGCAAGAGCACGCTCATCCGCTGTCTCAACGGTCTCGTGACACCCGACCTGGGCAGCCTCAGCTTCCAGGGGCGGCCGATCGCGATGAAATCCCAGTCGGACTGGCGGCGGTTGCGTCAGCGCGTCGGAATGGTGTTTCAGGACTACGCGCTGTTTCCCCACCTGACGGTGCTCGGCAACATCACTCTGGCGCCCGTGCGGGCGGGGATCAGCCTGCAATCCGAGGCGGAGCAGGAGGCCCACCGCCTGCTGGCGCGCATCCATCTTCCCGACAAGGCGCAGGCCTATCCGGAGCAGCTTTCCGGCGGGCAGCAACAGCGCGTGGCGATCGCGCGAGCCCTCGCCATGCGCCCCGAGGTGATGCTGTTCGACGAGCCGACGTCGGCGCTCGACCCGGAGATGATCAAGGAAGTGCTCGACCTCATCATCGAGCTCGCCGAGGAGGGTATGACGATGGCGGTGGTTTCCCATGAGATGGGATTCGTCCGCGGCGTGGCGAGCCAGGTCCTGTTCATGGACCATGGCCGGGTCGTGGAGCAGGGCCCGCCGAGCCGCATCTTCGACGCGCCGGAGGAGCCGAGGACCCGCGCATTCCTCTCCAAGGTGTTCCGGCACTGAACCTATACGGTCGCGCCCAGCGACTGCATCAGTCGGTTGGCCCAGCCGAACATCGCGACGGCATGCGTCAGATCGAGAATTTCCCCGTCGCTCAATCCGACGGCGCGGAGCGGCTCGGCGTCGCCCGGAGTGAGCGAGGCCGGGTCCCGCGTGAGCTTGGCCGCGAAGGCGACGATCGCCGACCGTCGTGTATCGAGGTCCGCCTCCACTCCATCCCGGTGCAATCGCTCCATCACCTCCGGCGCCTTGGCGAGCTCGCTGAACCGCTTGGCGTGGACCGACGCACAGTAGGCGCAGCCGTTGATCCGCGACGCCACCACCGCGCCGAGCTCGCGGTCGGCGCGCGGCAATCCCCGCGGCCCGAACATGATGGCGTTGTAGAGCGGCGAGCGCTCCCTGACGGTTTCGGGATCGTGGGCCAGAACGAGCGCATAGGCGCCAACGGCGCGATTTGACGGCGTGATCTTGAGCGCTTCGCGCTGCTCGGCGGTGGCGGCATCGAGATCGACCGGAGCGAGCCACGGCTGCCATCCGAGCTCGCCCTTGGTGAAATCACGCATCGGTTTCGTCATTGCTTGCCTCCGAGCATGGCCAGGCCGGCGCGCACCCGCGCCTGGAAATTGACGTACGCAATCACTTGCGACAGCGCGACCACCGCCTGCGGCGACAGACCGACGTCGGCGAGCGCACCGATATGGCCGGCCTGCGATGATTCCGGATCGAGCGTGACGCGGTCGATGTGTGCCAGGATGCGGCCCCATCGCTCATTGGCCGCCGCCGGGGATTTCGCCAGCACTGACGACGCAAGCCGTCCGTCCGGATCGATGGGCCGCAGCAGCGCCTGATAGTGGGCTTCCAGCGCGCCATCGCGCAGCAGGCAAGCAATGCGCAATCCGGCGGCGGCCCGCTCGGCCCGTGACAGGCCTGCTTCCGTGGCGGGACGGAAAACGGCGTCGTCGCTCGCCTGCGTGAAGCGCACCACGTCGCTCCGTTCGGCTCTGAGCTCGGCCAGGGCGCTGCCTGAAGCGACGCCGGCCAGCTTGTTCATTACGTCGTCGGAATCGGCGGACACGGCCATGAGCTAGGTTCCTTTCGCAAAGAATGCGCTGATGTCCGAGGCGGCGGTGAACTCGTCGCCGCGCAATTCGGGCGTGTCGAAGGTGAGCAGGCGTTGCCAGTTGCGCCCGAAATCCTCGCAGAAGAGCGAGCCGGCGATCCCCTGGGCCATGCGCTCGGCGCCGACGCTGATCGCTGGAATGTCTCCGGTCAGTGGACCGTGACTGAGAAACGCCGGAAACGAAAAGCAGTGCACGCGCTCCACCCATGGCGTGGTGCCGGGCGTGCGCTCGAGGAATTCGAATGCCGGTCCGAGAAAGGGGTCCGCGGCCTGCTCCAGCGGCCGCCCATCCGGCGGCTCGAAGCGGTCGCGCCACAGAAGGACGTTGCGCGCGATCCTGTCGAGCTCCGGCCGCCGCGACCAATCGACGGTGAAGCCGGTCGCCAGGATCAGGAAATCGAATGCCAGGAGACCGCGGCTGGTATCGATCAGGATCCGATCGCCCTCGTTGGATACCGACCGAGGCTCGCATCCGGTGATGACCGAGAAATTCGCGTGGCGCGAGCACCTGAGCATCGAGTCGCGCGGCGGCGGAATGGCGCTGTCGGCGATGAATTGCACGATCGCCCAGCGTTGCGCCGGCGGCAGCTGATGGAAGCCGTGCCACATCCCCGGGCTGCCGATGCCCATGCCGCGGTTGATGCGCGGCACGTCGGATCGCCGCACCAGCATTGCGACCCGCTTCGCACCATGCTCGAGGGCCTCGGCCGCATTGTCGACCGCGGAGGCGCCGGCGCCGATCACGCCGACCGTCTTGCCGGCAAGGCCGGCGAAGTCGATCGCGTCGCTCGAATGCGCGCACCGCTCGCCTCGAATGGCGCGGAACAGCTCGGGTACGAACTCGCCGCCGAGACCGTCGCGGCCGTTCGCCAGTATCACCCGCCGCGCCGCGACACGGCGGACGCCTGCGGCGGTCCGCAAGGTCAGCACCACATGGTCCGAACCGCCATCGATGTCAGTGACCTCGCAGTCGTTCTCGATCGGCATCGCCACCATCCGGCGATACCAGCGCAGGTAGTCCATCCACTGCGTACGGGGTATCCGGTGAAGCCGCGGCCATGCCTCGTGTCCGAACTGCGCCTCGTACCAGGCGCGGAAGGTCAGGCTCGGAAAGCCGAGCGCCGGTCCGGTCAGCTCCGGCGGCGAGCGCAGTACCTCCATGCGCGCGTATGTCAGCCACGGCCCCTCGTGCCCTTCGGGACTGCGATCGAAGAGTGCGGCGCGCGTGATGCCCAGGCGTCGCAATGCCAGGGCCGCCGCGAGCCCGGCCATGCCGGCGCCGACGATTGCCACGTCGAGCATCGGTCCATGGTCGGGATGCAGGCGCGGCTCCAGCCACGCTTTCGCCGGCGGTACCAGCAGCAGATCGAGCTCCCGGCTGAAACGTGCTTCGAGCTCGGCAAGGGACGCGGCACCTGGATCGGCGCCCGCCTTGCCGGATCGATTGAGCAGCGGAGAGGGTCCGGTCATGCGGGACGCTCCGCCGGCTGGCCCGGCAATTGGCCGGGGCCGGTTCCGCCGCCCAGATAGGCATCGCGGATGCGGCTGTCGCGCAGCAGGTCTCGTGCCGGACCGGCAAGCGCGATGCGGCCATTTTGCAGGACATAGCCGAAATCGGCGATCTGCAACGCGAGATGGGCGTTCTGCTCGACCATGAACACGGTCACGCCCTGCCGGTTGATCTCGCGGATATGCGCCAGCACGCGATCGACATGGAGCGGCGACAGGCCCATGGTCGGCTCGTCCATGCACAACACCCGTGGCCGCCCCATCAGCGCCCGCGCCATCGCCACCATCTGCTGCTCGCCGCCCGAGAGCGTGCCAGCGAGCTGGTCCTTGCGATCGGCCAGCCGCGGAAACAGCTGCAGCATCCGTTGGTAATCCGCCGCGACCGCGGTCGCGTCGTCACGCGTGTAGGCACCCATCAGCACGTTCTCGCGCACCGACATGCCGCCGAACAGGCGCCGCGCCTCCGGCACCGAGCCGATCCCTTGCCGGATGATCCGCGGCGTCGGCCAGCCGGTGATCGCGGTGCCGTCGAGCATTACCTCGCCCGAGCGCGGCCGAAGCAGTCCAAGGATGCACTTCATGGTCGTCGACTTGCCGCTCGCGTTGCCGCCGAGCAGGCAAACGATCTGGCCGCGCCCGACCTCGATCGTGAGATCGAAGTGGACCTGCGTCGGTCCGTAGAACGAATTGATCGAATTGAGTTCGAGAATTGGCCCGCTGCCGGGCGGCGCGGCGTTCGCGATTGCACCGCTCATGTCACTGCCTCCGGGGCCGCCGCGGTGTCCCGGCCGATCTGGCCATGGCCGAGGTAGGCCTCGATCACGCGCGGATCGGATGCCACCTCTGCCGGGCAGCCCTCCGCGATCTTCGCTCCGCCGTCCATCACCATCACCCGATCGGACAGCTGCATCACCATGTCGAGCTTGTGCTCGATCAGCAGGATCGTGAGCCCGCGCTGCTTCAGGCCGCGAATGATCTCGAGCATTTCCGCCGTTTCGGTGGGGTTCATTCCGGCAGTCGGCTCGTCCAGCAGCAGCAGGCGCGGGCGCAGCGCGAGCGCACGCGCGATCTCGATGCGCCGACGGTTGGCATAGGACAGGCTGAACGCCGGATTGTCGGCCCTCGGCAGCAGACGTTCGCCGAAGATGGCCAGGATGTCCTTGACCTCGGCGCGCAGTCGCGCCTCCTCGGCCGCCACCCGGTTGGGTTGCACCAGTGCGAGCACCAGCTCGCCCACCGGTCCGAGCAGCGGCCAACGCGGCTTGACCTCGACGAGCCGGGTGTGCGCGCCGACGAGCACGTTGTCCATCACGCTCAGATTGCCGAACACCCGGCCGTGCTGGAATGTACGCGCGATCCCCATCGCAGCCAGACGCTCGGCCGGCAGTCCGGTGACATCCGTCCCTTCAAGCTCAACCGTGCCTGAATCCGGCGGCTCGAGACCGGTCACGATGTTGAACAGGGTCGTCTTGCCGGCGCCATTGGGGCCGATTACGCTCACGAGCTCGCCCTCGGCAACGTCGAGGTCGATCTGGTTGACCGCGACGAGGCCGCCGAACCGTCGGGTGAGCTTCCTGATCTCGAGCAGCTTCGCCATCGCTCACATGGTCCCGAGCAGGCCTTGCGGCCGGAAGCGGATCAACAGCAGCAGTGCCAGGCCGTAAATCAGCATACGGTACTCCGCCGCGGCCCGGAACAGCTCCGGCAGGCTCACCAACAGCACCGCGCCCAGGACCCCGCCCGCGATGTTTCCGAGGCCGCCCAGGATGACCATGGTCAACGCCAGCAGCGACACCTGGGAGGAGAAGGTCTCGTGGTTCACGTAGGAAAAGATGTGCGCCAGAATTGCACCCGCCACGCCCGCCGAGAAGCCACCCACCGCGAAGGCCAGGCTCTTGTAGCGATCGAGCGCGATGCCATAGCTGCGCGCCGCCACGTCGTCGTCGCGAATTGCGCGCAGTGTCCGCCCGAGATGGGACGACAGCAACCGATGGTGGAGGCCCGCCACCAGCAGCAGTGCTGCCAGGGAGATCTCGTAGATCCACATCCCGCTGATCGCGGGAGCGCCCATTACCGACAACGGCGGGATGCCCGAGAGCCCGACCGGTCCCTCGGTCAGGCTGTCCCAATTGAGGATCACCAGCGTGACGATTTCGCCGACCCCGAGGGTGGCGATCGTCACGTAGTGGCCGCGCAGTCGAAACGACGGGTACAGCAGCAGCGTGCCCAACAGCGCCGTCAGCAGGCCGGCCGCCGGAATGGCGAGAGCGACCGGCAGGCCCGTGCGCATGGACAGCAGCGCCGATCCGTAGCCGCCGATGGCGAGGAGGCCCGCATGCCCGAGCGAGATCTGTCCGGCGGTGCCGGCGACCAGCGTCAGGCTGATGGCGAGGATGGCGTACAGCCAGCTGATCCCGAGCGTCTGCAGGATGTAGCCGTTTCGCACGAAGAGCGGCAAGGCAGCTGCCGCCGCCGCTGCTCCCAGAACCAGGGGCCACGACAGCCGCACCGGCGCGCTCGGGGCAATGAAGGTTCCGGTCAGGGGCTCGGGCGGCAAACGTCGCCCGCGCGCGAAGATGCCATTGGGCTTCAGCACCAGGATCAGGATCATCACCACGAACGCAAAGAGATTGCGGTAGCTGGTGCCGAGCACGGCGATGCCGTAGCTCTCGATCAGACCGAGCAGCAGGCTGCCGACGATCGCGCCGGGCACATTGCCCATGCCGCCGATCATCTGCGCCACGATGCCCTTCAGTCCTGCATGGAAGCCCATGTTGGGATCGATGTTGTTGTAGTACATGCCGACGAGCAGTCCACTGACCCCGCCCAATGCGGCAGCGATCGCGAACACCGTGCTGTTGACGCGGTTGACGTCGACGCCGCACTGCTGGGCGGCATCGCGGTCGAGGGCGGTCGCGCGCACCGCCCATCCGAGCTTGGTGAAGCGCAGGAACAGGTACAGCAGCAGCGCGCTGACCAGCCCGATACCGCCGATCAAGAGGTCGAGCGCGCCGATGGTGCCGCCGCCGATCTGGATGCGCCAATCCGGCACCTGGCTCGGCACGCCGCGCGGATCGGGCGTGAACAGCAGCTGCATGGTCTGGTCGAGCACCAGCCCGACACCGATCGTGGAAAGCAGCGGCGCGATGCGCGGCGCATTGATCAGCGGCCTCAGCGCCAGGCGCTCGATGAGCATGCCGAGCAGCGCGCAGCCGGCCACGACGCACGCGAGCGTCAGGGGCAGCGGGGTTCCGAGGCGCGTGATCGACAGCCAGCCGATGTAGGCCCCGACCATGTAGATGGAGCCGTGCGAGAAATTGATGAGGTGCGAGACCCCATAGATCAGCGCCAGGCCGACTGCCAGCAGGGCATAGATATTGCCGACGACGATGCCGTTGATCGTGTAATCGAGCCAGGGCCCGAGCCAGGAGTTCATGCCAAATCACTCGACCGCCGGCTCACCGGCCGTTGCAGCCCTCGCCTCGCGCGCCGCCGAATGCGACCGGCGCGGGCAGCACCGCACGGCGGCATGGCTGCGCTCACTGCTTGCCGGACCACGGTATCCACTCGCCCTTCTCGATCCCGATCCGGCTGACGATGGGATTGGCCACCCTGCGGGTATTCGGATCGAACTTGACCTGGCCGAACACGACGCTCGGCACGCCCGAGATCGTCGCCAGCCCGTCCCTGATATTCTTGCGCTCGGTGCCCGACTTGCGCATGACCGATGCCAGCAGGATCATCGTGTCGTAGGCCCTGCCGTTGTAGGCGTCGGGCTGCTCGCCGAACTTGGCGACGAAGCCCTTGACGAACTTCTGCACCTCGGGCCGCGGGTCCTGCGGGAAGAACGGCACGGTGGTCAACACGCCGTTGACCGCGTCGCCGCCGAGCTCGATGAACTTCGGCGAATAGACCGAGCCGCCGGCGACGATGCGCTGCTTGAGGCCGGCATTCTTGATCTGCCGCGTGATCTGGGCCCCGTCGGGATAGTAGGAGACGAGTGCGATGCCGTCCGGATCGGCGTCGCGCAGCCGCACGATCGCCGACCTGAAATCCTTCTCGTCGGCGAGATAGCCCTCGGCGCCAACGACCGTGCCGCCGCGCTGCTTCACCGCCTCGACCAGCAGATCCTTGGCAGTCCGGCCCCAGTCGCTGTTGATGTGCAGGATCGCGATCCGCTTGAGGCCGAGATCGCGCAGGAAATCCGCCAGCAGCGGCATTTCATCCTGCTGGTTGACGGCATTGCTCCAGATGTAATCGCCGCCCTGCGTGAACTTCGGATGCGAGTTGGTGAAGCCGAACTGGACCAGGCCTGCTGCCTGGTAGATCGGCGATGCAGCCATCGAGGCGGCGCTCGAGAAATCGCCCACCTCGACCACGATGCGCTCGTCGGCGACGAACTTGCGGGCGATGGCGACCGTCTGCCGCGGATCGCTCTGGCTGTCCTCGAACACGTATTGCAGCGGGCGCCCGTTGATGCCGCCCGACGCGTTGATCTCGTCGAGCGCCAGGTCGAAGCCCTTCTTCCATTGGGCGCCATATTGCGCGTATTGGCCGGTGAGCGGGCCGCACACGCCGACCACGACCGGCTCCTTGGATTGCGCGCGCGCCGGCGTCCAATCGCCGACAATCGCCAGCACGGCCGCAAGCAGCATCGGCAGGCCACGCCGCGTCATGCATTGTGGCAGGCTGGCGCGCCTGCCCGGTCAAAAATCGCAATCCATCGGCCGGTCATCCAGCATCTCCCGAGTACTCGCACCGCGAGCATCCGGGCAAGACGGACCCCGGCACCGGCACGAACCTGTCAACGTATCGTCGATCCCTGCCCGCTAAGACTTTTCGGCAAGCATGGGGTGGCCGCGTTTCGGTGTCAATCGGATGCCACGGGCGAGCATTGGCCGCTGGCTGGGATCAGGATTGCGTGCGGCACCGGGCGCACGAACCATCGCGCATGCCCGGCGTCAGCCTGGATCTCGCTCCGCGTCGGCTGTTGCCCCGGATGTGCCGTCGATCCCGACAAGATCACCGAACCGGTCGCCCAGGTCCTTGAGGTTCTGGCTCAACTGTCCGAGCGCAAATGCAAACGCGAAGATGCGCGCCGCGTCGTCGGTGCCCATCGGGCGAAGCGCACCCGATCGACGCAGGTCGGCCATCGCGGCGTCGAATGACTGGAGTGCCGATTGAACCCGCGCCATGTCGGGCCGAGGGGTCTCGCCAGTGTACGCCGTGCCCAGTCTGGCCAATGGCGTCTCCTGCAGCGTCGCTGACCTCGCGCAGTGATGGCGCGAGCCTGATCGCCGCTTCCGCCGGCAGAGGGCTGCGCGCGGCACGGGCCGCCATTGCCAGGGTGTACCAAAGGCGGCGCATCGTGCGCAGCACCGCCGCTGGATCGGCATGATCGGCGATGCGGCCGGCGCGCTCCCTGCGGGCCTCGGCGACCAGGCTCTCGCCGACAGTCAGGGCCGCGCGAACCTTGGCGTTCAGTCGCAGAATATCGTCCTCCGCTCGCTCCTTGCCGAGCGCCGCGTCGATGGTATCGACCAGATGGCCGGCAAACAGCGGCAGCGTCCGCCCGACGTGCGCCGCCAAGGCCGCGCCGGCCCGCGAGGGAAACAGCAGCAGCGACGTCAGCATCGCGATCAGGGCGCCGATGCCGATCTCGATGACCCGGTTCAGCGCGGAGGCGAGCGGGCTGCCAAAGTGGGGGTCGCCAAGGATCACTACCGCCGCCGTGACAGGGGCCAGCCGCAAGGAGCTTCGCAGCGTCGCAAGGAACGAGAGTGTCAATACTGACACCGTCAGCAGCGGCAATCTCGCTTCGCCGAATACAGCGACGAGGACCCCGCCGATGGCGGCGCCGAGCACGGTGGCAAGCAATCGGTCGATCGCGAGGCCGAGCGAGCCGCCGACGCTCGCCTGCACGACCAGGATTGCGGTCATTACCGACCAGTAGCCCTGCGGCAGCGCGAAATACGTCGCGACGAGATAGGCTGTGACGGCGGCGACGGTCGTTTGGATCGCTTGGCGGACCCTGGGCCAGGTCACCCAAGTCACGGCGATCCCGCCGATTGATCGATCGAATGAGGGCAAGCCTGCCATCCCGGAAATTGAGGGTTCGAGTGCCGCCGCAGGTTGCCGTTCAAGCTACAGCGGTTCGCCGCAAGAGTCCTCATCGTCGAAGCATCGGACCGCAGGCCGCGCGATTGACTGGAACGCTCCGGGCGAGGGACAACCTTGTACGAAGCAGACCGAATTCAGCAGCGGAGCGGCGCGATGACAGATCTGTGGCGCATGTCGGCAGGTGAACTTGCAGCAAGTTGTGCGCTCGCGCCGGGCTTCGGCGAAGGAAGTCGTGGAGAGTGCGCTTGCACGCCTCGCCAGCGTCAATCCGATGATCAATGCGGTGATCGAGGAGTTTCCCGACGAGGCGTTGCAGGCTGCCGCGGCGATTGATCGGCAACTGTCGCGCGGCGAGCCGGCCGGGCCACTGGCGGGCGTGCCGATCACGATCAAGGCCAACGTCGACCAGGCCGGCCACGCCACCACCAACGGTCTGCGCATCCAGCGCGACCTGATCGCGAAAGTCGACAGCCCGGTCGTCGCCAATCTCCGCAAGGCCGGAGCCGTCATCATCGGGCGTACCAACACGCCGGCATTCTCGCTGCGCTGGTTCACGCGCAATAGTCTGCATGGGCACACTTTCAATCCGTGGGGGCGATCGATCACGCCGGGCGGATCATCGGGCGGAGCGGCGGCAGCGGTCGCGTCGGGCATCGGGGCGATCGCCCACGGAACCGACATAGCCGGGTCGATCCGCTACCCGGCCTACGCCTGCGGCATTCAGGGCTTGCGCCCATCGCTCGGCCGCATTCCGGCCGTCAACTTCACGGGCAAGGACCGTCTCATCGGCGGTCAGCTGATGGCCGTGTCCGGACCTTTGGCACGTACCATCGCGGACGTTCGGCTGGCATTTCATGCGATGGCCGCGGAAGACGTGCGCGACCCATGGTGGACGCCTGTCCCGCTGGAGCTCGGTGCGGCGCCGAGGCGCGCGGCGCTCACGATCGCGCCGGACGGCATGGCGGTAACGCCTGAGGTGGCGAAAACGCTGCGCGAAGCCGGCAGACGTTTGCAGGAGGCGGGTTGGGAGGTCATCGAGACCGACTGCCCGCCGCTGCGCAAACCGGTGGCGGTGCAACTCATGCTGTGGCTCGCCGAATTCCGCCGCACCGCCGGCAAGGCGATCCGCGAGGAAGCAGATCCCGACGCCAGCTTCGTCTACGAGCAGATGGCGGCGCTGTGCCCGGAGCCCAATCTCGATTCGATGCTCGACGGCCTGCAATCGCGAATGGAGTTTGCGCGCGAATGGTATCTGTTCCTGAAAGAGCATCCGATTCTGATCTGCCCGGTTTCGGCCGAGCTGCCGTTTCCCGATCTGCTCGATGTCGAGTTGCCATCGGCCTTTCGGCGCGTGGTCGAGGCACAGCTGACCCAGATCGGCCTGCCGTTGATGGGAGTGCCAGGATTGACGGTCAGCATGGATCCGATCGGCGGCGTTCCCGCCGGCGTGATGCTGGTCGCCGGGCGGTTTCGCGAGGATCTCCTGCTACAGGCCGGTGAGGCGCTGGAGCAGCGCGGCACGCCGGTTTCTCCGATCGATCCCCGGTAGCACGGGCTGGCCCGCGGCACGCACAAGCGACCGGTCACGCCACGATCGCCTTGCGTCCGTTTTGCAATGCAAACATTATGGCGCATGGTCGAGAAGCCGGACAAGCCACTGCACATCCTCGTGATCGACGCTGACCGAATTCGTGCCTCCATCATCGAAGACGGGCTGCGCAGCGCCGGGCACGATCGTGTCACGGTGATCGACGACATGACCCGGCTGATGCGACGCGTCGTCGAGGTCGACCCGGACGTCATCGTGATCGATCTGGAAAACCCCAACCGGGACGTGCTCGAGCACATGTTCCAGGTGTCACGGGCAGCAAAGCGGCCGGTCGCGATGTTCGTCGACCGGTCGGATGTGGGCTCGATCGAGGCGGCGATCGACGCGGGCGTGTCGGCCTACGTCGTCGACGGCCTGAAGAAGGAGCGCATCAAGCCGATCCTCGACACCGCGATCAGCCGCTTCAACGTTTTCGACCGCCTCCGCCGGGAACTCGAGGAAGCGAAAGGCAAGCTGGCGGAGCGACGCTCCATCGATCGCGCCAAGGGCATCCTGATGCGGACGCGCGGCATGAGCGAGGACGAGGCCTATACGCTGCTTCGCCGTACCGCCATGAACCAGGGCCGCCGAATGGCCGAGATCGCCGAGAGCCTGATCGTTGCGTCGGGCCTGCTTGGCGGGGAGCAGGACGAATGACGGCAAAGCCTGGTCCATCGCACAGGAATGGACGTGACATGGTGCGAGCCGGCTTCATCCCGCTGATCGACGCGGCTCCGCTGATCGTTGCCGCCAGGGCGGGCTTCGCCGAGGCCGAGGGCGTCGACCTGGAACTCGTGCGCGAGACCACCTGGGCCTCGCTGCGCGATCGCATCGCGGTTCGCCACCTCGATGTCGCCCATATGCTGGCGCCGATGCCGATCGCCGCCAATCTGGGTCTGACGCAGCTGCCGACGCGGCTGATCGCGCCGATGGCGCTCGGATTTGGCGGCAACACCATCACCGTCTCGCGCGCGCTTTGGCACGATCTCGAGCGGCAGGGGGCAACCGCCGATTTCGATGCCAGGCGGTCGGCTGATGCCTTTGCCGCGGTGGTGCGGGCGCGCAAGGCGGAGGGAAGGGCTCGGCTCTGCCTCGCGGTGGTCCATCCGCACTCGGCACATCGCTATCAGGTAGCCTATTGGCTGGCGGCGGCCGGCGTCGATCCGGACCGCGACGTGGAGTTCGTCGTCGTTCCGCCACCACTCACCGCCGACGCGCTGGCGGGCGGCCAGATCGATGCCTTCTCGGCCGGCGAGCCCTGGGGCAGCGTGGCGGTGGCAGCAAACGCGGGGTGCATTCTCACCACCAATGCGAGTATCTGGCGCTCGAGCCCGGAGAAGGTGCTCGGCGTGCGGGCGGCATGGGCGGAAGAGGACGGCGACCGGCTCGGCGCGCTCGTCCGCGCCGTCTATCGCGCCAGCCTCTGGTGCGACGAGCCCGGCAATCGATCCGCGCTGGCCGACATGCTGGCGGCCAGCGACCTGCTCGCCATGCCGGCAGGCATCATTCGAGGGAGCTTGGAACGGCGGCTCGTGACGGCTGGCGGCGAGCAGCGGGCGGTGGACGGCTTCCTGTCATTTGCGGCACGCTCGGGGACGTTCCCCTGGATCAGCCATGCGCTTTGGTTCTTCACCCAGATGGTGCGCTGGGGTGACGCCGAGATGAGTGACGCGGCGCTGGACATGGCGCGCTCCGCCTATCGTCCCGACCTCTATCGTGCGGCGCTGCAGCCGCTTGGCGTGCCGATGCCGATCGCCAGCAGCAAGGTCGAAGGCATGCTTGCCGGCGAGACCCTGGTCGCCTCGACGACGGGGCAACTCGCGATCGGCCCAGACACTTTCTTCGATGGCGCGGTGTTCGATCCGGACCATGTCGCGCCGCCGCCGGCCGGGCGAAATTGAGCGCTGCGGCGATGATAATCGCCGTGCTGCATTGCACAAAAATTCGCCTTGTCGCCCAGCGATGCGGCGCGCGCAGGCCACCTGCTCGTTTTGTGGTCATCAAGTAACATATTGAATTATAATGAAATAACGTGATTTCGAAAGCTGGCACGGATCGTGCGTTTGGGTTCACGACGTCGATCGACCGACGTTTCAAGAGGCTCAACGACGAGCCGACGGCAGCGCTGCCGACACTGATGGATGTGCCCTCCCACGAGGACGCGTCGATGCAGTGCCGCAGCGCTTTTTTTTGTGCCGAAGCGCGGCCTCTTGGAACCTCGGAAGATCCGGAGCGTCTTGGGCGCGATCCGCCGACTTGAGCCTGCATTGATCTGGAGCGAGCAACATGAAATCCAAGCCAAGCCGCACCGTTGCCGTCGAACTCAGCCGTCGCTCGATGCTGCGGCAGGCCTCGGCGACGGCGGCAACCGCGGCGCTGCTGTCGGCGATCCGCGCCGCTTTTCCGGCCGGCGCCTTCGCGCAGGGCAGCGGCCCGGAGGTCAAGGGCACGCGTCTCGGTTACATCGCGCTCACCGATGCCTCACCGCTGGTGATCGCCAAGGAAAAGGGCTTCTTCGCCAAGCATGGTCTTCCGGAGATGGATGTCGCCAAGCAGGCCTCGTGGGGGGCGACGCGCGACAACATGGCGCTCGGAACAAAGGCCAACGGCATCGATGGCGGCCACATCCTGCGTCCGAAGACGCATCTCTACGCGACCGGCAAGGTGATGCAGAACAACCAGCCGCTGCCGATGTATACCCTCCTGAATCTCAACGAGGACTGCCAGGCGCTTTCCGTTTCGAACGAGTACAAGGACCTCAAGGTCGGCACCGACTCGTCGGCGTTGAAGGAGGCATTCGCGAAGAAGAAGGCGTCCGGCAAGGAGGTGAAGGTCGCGATGACCTTCCCCGGCGGCACCCACGACCTTTGGATCCGCTACTGGCTGGCTGCGGGCGGCATCGACCCCGACAAGGATGTTTCCACGATCGTGGTGCCGCCGCCGCAGATGGTTGCCAACATGAAGGTCGGCAACATGGACGCCTTCTGCGTCGGCGAGCCATGGAACGAGCAACTCGTCAACCAGGACATCGGCTTCACCGCTGCAACGACGGGCGAGATCTGGTTCAAGCATCCCGAGAAGATCCTCGGCATGCGCGCCGACTGGGTCGACGCCAACCCGAAGGCCGCACTCGCCATCATGATGGCGACGATGGAAGCGCAGCAGTGGTGTGACAAGGCCGAGAACAAGGCCGAGATGGCCGAGATCATCGGCCGGCGGCAATGGTTCAATGTGCCGGTGCCCGACATCATCGGGCGGATCAAGGGCGACATCAACTACGGCCGCGGCCGCAAGGTGAGCGAGCCGAAGCTCGCGATGAAATTCTGGGGCGAGGGCGGCGCGGCGTCCTATCCCTGGAAGAGCCTCGACACCTGGTTCGTCACCGAAAACATCCGCTGGGGCAAGTTCGAGCCCGGCCTCGATGTGAAGGCGCTGGTCGACAAGACCAATCGCTCAGATCTGTGGCGCGAAGCGGCAAAGGGGCTCGGCGTTGCAGGCGCGCCGACGGGCGACAGCCGCGGCAAGGAGACGTTCTTCGACGGCAAGGTGTTCGATCCGGCGGATCCGCTTGCCTACCTGAAGTCGCTGACGATCAAGCGCGCGATGGTTTGACCAATGCGCCCCGCTCGTACCGTCAGCCTCGCCCAGCCAATGCAAACGGAACCCGGGATCCCAAAGATGAGCGCCTCAGTTCTCAAGCTTCGAACCGTCGAGACTTCCGCCGGCCCCATGCCGGCGGGCGTCGCAGCTGCCACGTTCGACGAGCACTCGCGCGTCGTACATACCTTGCCGGTGCCGCAACCCCCGATCGTGGCGCGGGCACTGCGCGCGATCGGCGGCTTCCTTGCAGGGGCGTTGCCGTCGCTGCTGGTGCTCGTCGTGCTGCTGCTGATCTGGGAGCTGGCTTCGTCCGGGCCCAAGTCGAGCCTGCCGTCGCCGTCGCGGATCTGGACCGAGGCGAAGGATCTGATCGTCGATCCGTTCTTCGTCAACGGTCCCCAGGACATCGGCCTCGGCCTGCGGGTGCTGACGTCGCTGCAGCGCGTCGCCATCGGCTTCGGTCTGTCCGCCGTCGTCGGCATTCTGCTCGGTGCCCTGGTTGGCCAGAGCCAGTGGGCGATGCGCGGGCTCGATCCGATCTTCCAGGTGCTGCGCACGGTGCCGCCGCTGGCCTGGCTGCCGATCTCGCTCGCTGCGTTTCGCGACGCCTATCCATCGGCGATCTTCGTCATCTTCATCACCGCGATCTGGCCGGTGATCATCAATACCGCAGTCGGCATTCGCAACATTCCACAGGACTATCGCAACGTCGCGGCGGTGCTCCGCCTCAACCACGCGGAGTTCTTCTGGCGCATCATGATCCCGTCGGCCGCGCCCTACATCTTCACCGGTCTGAGGATCGGCATCGGCTTGTCGTGGCTGGCCATCGTCGCCGCCGAAATGCTCACCGGCGGCGTCGGCATCGGCTTCTTCATCTGGGACGCGTGGAACTCCTCGCGCCTGTCCGACATCATCGTCGCTCTCGTCTACATCGGCGTCGTCGGCTTCGTTCTCGACCGGTTGGTGGCGGCCGTCGGCTCGCTGGCGACCCGCGGCACTGCAGCAGCCTGAGGAGAACATCATGATCGCTCCCGTCGAACCCCGACTGCACACGCAGCCCGCTTCCCATCGTGCCGGCCAGGCTCAATTGAAGATCGATGCCGTCGACAAGTCTTTCATGCGTGCCGGCAAGACCACGCATGTCCTGAAGGACGTCAGCCTGACCATCGACAAGGGCCAGTTCGTCGGCATCATCGGCCATTCCGGATGCGGCAAGTCGACATTGCTGAACCTCATCGCGGGGCTGACGCAGGTCTCCGCCGGAGCCGTGCTGCTCGAGGACAAGGAGGTCAACTCGCCCGGCCCTGATCGCGCCGTTGTGTTCCAGAACCACTCGCTGCTGCCGTGGCTCACGGTCTACGACAACGTGCGCCTGGCGGTCGACAAGGTGTTCGCATCCAGCAAGAGCAGGTCGGAGCGGCACGAGTGGACGCTGCACAATCTCGATCTCGTGCAGATGGGGCACGCCAGGGACAAGCGACCGTCGGAGATCTCGGGCGGCATGAAGCAGCGCGTCGGCATCGCGCGGGCGCTGGCGATGGAGCCCAAGATACTGCTGATGGACGAGCCGTTCGGCGCGCTCGATGCGCTGACCCGGGCCAATCTGCAGGACTCGGTGATGCAGATCCATGCCCGGCTCGGCAACACCGCGGTAATGATCACGCACGACGTCGACGAGGCGGTGCTGCTTTCCGATCGCATCGTGATGATGACGAACGGTCCCGCCGCGCGCATCGGCGAGGTGCTCGACGTCGACCTGCCGCGACCGCGCAATCGCCTCGAGATGGTCGCCGACCCGACCTACATCCGTTGCCGCGAGGCGGTGATGAAGTTCCTCTACGAGCGCCATCGCTACGTGGAGGCGGCGGCATGACGACGGTTATGGAGGTGCAAGCGCCGGCCGCGATCGCGACCGCCGGGAAGAAAGTGCTGCGGAGGAAGCAGCGTCTCGTCGTGGTCGGCAACGGAATGGCGCCGGGGCGCGCGCTCGAGAAGCTGTTCGAGCTGGCGCCGGATGCCTACGAGGTGACGATCTTCAACGCCGAGCCGCGGGTCAACTACGACCGCATCATGCTTTCGCCGGTGCTGTCCGGCGAAAAGACATTCGAGCAGATCGTCATCCACGGCGATGGCTGGTACGTCAAGCACGGCGTCACGCTCTACAAGGGCACGACGATCACCTCGATCGACACCGAGGCAAAGACCGTGACCGCCGCTCGCGGCATGACGGTGGCATACGACAAGCTGATGATCGCCACCGGCTCGCAGCCGATCATCATCCCGGTGCCCGGCGCACAAGCTCGCCGGCGTCCTGACCTATCGCGATCTCGACGACGTGCGAAGCGATGCTGATCGCGGCCAGGTCGCGCGGCAACGCCGTGGTGATCGGCGGCGGCCTGCTCGGGCTCGAGGCGGCGGCCGGCCTCAAGGAGCAGGGCATGGACGTTACCGTGCTGCACCTGATGCCGACCCTGATGGAACGCCAGCTCGACCCGACCGCCGGGCATCTGCTGCAGCAGGCCATCGAGGGGCGCGGCATCCGCGTGATAACGAAGGCCAACACCAAGGCGATCCTCGGCGAGAAGAGCGTGGAGGCGGTTCTGCTCGAGGATGGAACCCGCCTCCCGGCCGACCTCGTCGTGATGGCGGTCGGCATCCGCCCCAACGCACAGATCGCCAAGGATGCCGGCCTCGGCGTCAATCGCGGCATCGTGGTCGACGCGACGATGCGGACCAGCGATCCCGACATCTTCGCGGTCGGCGAGTGCGCCGAGGCGCACGGCCAGGTGTTCGGCCTGGTCGCGCCGCTGTACGACATGGCGAGCGTGATCGCCGCGCAGTTCGCCGGCGACGCGACCGCCGAGTTCAAGCCGAGCGCCGTTGCCACCAAGCTCAAGGTCACCGGCATCAACCTGTTCTCGGCCGGCGATTTCGCCGATGCCAAGGACCGCGAGGAGATCGTGCTGCGCGACGCCGCGCGCGGCGTCTACAAGCGGCTCGTCCTGAAGGACGACAGCTGATCGGCGTCGTGATGTACGGCGACACCACCGACGGCGCCTGGTTCTTCGACCTCGTGAAGAAGGGCGCCGATATCGCGTGAATTGCGCGAGACCCTGATCTTCGGGCCAAGCTTTGCCGGAGGGACCAGGCTGGACCCTACGGCGGCCGTTGCAGCATTGCCGGATGAAGCGGAAATCTGCGGCTGCAACGGCATCTGCAAGGGCAAGATCACCGGCGCGATCAACGAAGCTTGGCCTCGACCTCGCTCGACGATGTTCGAGCCCACACCAAGGCATCGGCCTCGTGCGGCTCCTGCACCGGCCTCGTCGAGCAGCTTGCTCAAGGTGACCCTCGGCGACGCCTACAATCCCGCCGCCGTGCAGCCGATGTGCAACTGCACGAGCCTCGGCCACGACGACGTGCGCCGGCTGATCGTCGCCAAGGCGCTCAAGACCATCCCGGACCTGATGCAGGCGCTCGAGTGGAAGACCTCGTGCGGCTGCGCCAAGTGCCGCCCCGCGCTCAACTACTATCTGCTCGCGACGTGGCCCGGCGAATACGCAGGACGACAGCCAGTCGCGCTTCATCAATGAGCGGGTCCACGCCAACATCCAGAAGGACGGCACCTACTCCGTGGTGCCACGCATGTGGGGCGGGCTGACGAGCGCGAAGGAGCTGCGCGCGATCGCCGACGTGGTCGACAAGTTCAAGATCCCGACGGTCAAGGTCACCGGCGGCCAGCGCATCGACATGCTGGGCGTGCAGCAAGGAAGACCTGCCGGCGGTGTGGGCCGACCTCAATCGCGCCGGCATGGTGTCGGGCGCGGCCTATGCCAAGGGCCTGCGCACGGTGAAGACCTGCGTCGGCTCCGAGTGGTGCCGGTTCGGCACCCAGGATTCGACCGGGCTCGGCGTCAAGATCGAGAAGTTCATGTGGGGCTCGTGGACACCGGCCAAGGTCAAGATGGCGGTGTCGGGCTGTCCGCGCAATTGTGCCGAGGCCACCTGCAAGGACGTCGGCGTGATCTGTGTCGACAGCGGCTACGACATCCATTTCGCCGGTGCCGCCGGTCTCGACATCAAGGGCACGGAGGTGCTCGGCCACGTCGATACCGAGGCCGAGGACGATCGAAGTGATCGCCGCGCTCGTGCAGCTTTATCGCGAGCAGGGCCGCTATCTCGAGCGCATCTACAAATGGGCCAAGCGGGTCGGCATCGACACCATAAGGCAGCAGGTGCTCGACGACGCGGCGCGGCGGAAGGCGCTGTACGATCGCTTCGTCTTCTCGCAGAAATTCGCGCAGATCGATCCGTGGGCCGAGCGGGTCGCCGGCAAGGATGCGCACGAGTTCGCGCCGCTGGCGGATCTCTCGCTCAAGGAGGCGGCGGAATGAGCTCGGAGCGGTCGAGGTGGCTCGATATCGGCGCGCTCGACGACATCCCGGTGCGTGGCGCACGCGTGGTGAAGTCGCCGCTCGGATGCATTGCCGTGTTTCGCACTGCCGCCGACGAGGCATTCGCAATCGAGGACAGGTGCCCGCACAAGGGCGGGCCGCTGTCGCCAGGGCATCGTGCATGGCAAGGCCGTGACGTGCCCGCTGCACAACTGGGTGATCAGCCTGGAAAGCGGCATGGCGCTCGGGGCCGACGAGGGCGCGGTAAGGACCTTCCCGCTCAGGATCGAGAAGGGGCGGCTGCTGCTCGACCGCGCGGCGGTCGCCGCGCCGAAGGCGGCATGAGCCGAGCCATGAACGCTGCTCCGATCCGAACGACCTGCCCTTACTGCGGCGTTGGCTGCGGCGTGATCGCGCGACCCGCTGCCGACGGGAGTGTCGAAATTTCGGGTGATCCCGACCATCCGGCCAATCGCGGCCGGCTGTGCTCGAAGGGCAGCGCGCTCGGCGAGACGCTGGCGCTCGAAAGCCGCCTGATCGAACCTTCGATCCATGGCGTGCGTGCTGGCTGGGACGAGGCTCTCGACCTCGTCGCCGGCCGCTTCTCGGAAACGATCGAGGCACATGGGCCCGACAGCGTCGCGCTGTACGTCTCCGGCCAGCTGCTGACCGAGGACTACTACGCCGCCAACAAGCTGATGAAGGGCTACATCGGCTCGGCCAACATCGACACCAATTCGCGACTGTGCATGGCGTCCTCGGTCGCCGGCCACAAGCGCGCGTTCGGCACCGATACGGTACCCGGCTGCTACGAGGATCTGGAGCAGGCCGATCTCGTGGTCCTCGTCGGCTCGAACCTCGCATGGTGCCATCCGATCCTGTTCCAGCGGCTCGTCGCGGCGCGCGAGCAGCACGGCACGAAGGTCGTGGTGATCGATCCGCGCCGCACCGCGACGTGCGAGATCGCCGATATGCATCTTGCAATTGCACCGGACACTGATGTGGCACTGTTCAACGGCCTGCTCGTCAGGCTTGCGGGCGGCGACGCCATGAGCAGCTACTATGTGGCCAGCCACACCAGCGGGTTCCGCGACGCGCTCGAGGCCGCAGGCCGGATGCCGCTTGCCGGGATCGCGCGCATCACCGGCCTGTCGCATCCGGCGCTGCGCGAGTTCTATGACCTGTTCCAGCGGACCCGGCGGGTGGTGACCGTCTACAGCCAGGGCGTCAATCAATCATCGGCCGGCAGCGACAAGGTCAATGCGATCATCAACTGCCATCTGGTGACAGGCCGTATCGGCAGGCCGGGCATGGGGCCGTTCTCGGTCACCGGACAGCCGAACGCGATGGGCGGACGCGAGGTCGGTGGTCTCGCGAACATGCTGGCCGCCCACATGGAACTCGCTGATGCCGGGCACCGGCGCATCGTGCAGGAGTTCTGGAAGTCGCCGCGGATCGCCAGCAGGCCGGGTCTACAAGGCGGTCGAAATGTTCGACGCGGTCGGCGATGGCCGCATCAAGGCGCTGTGGATCATGGCCACCAATCCGGTGGTGAGCCTGCCGGAGGCCAACCGGGTGCGCGATGCGCTGCGAGCCTGCCCGTTCGTGGTCGTGTCGGACGTGGAGCGGCATACCGACACGACCGCGCTTGCGCATGTGCTGCTGCCTTCCTCCGCCTGGGGCGAGAAGGACGGCACGGTCACCAACTCGGAGCGCTGCATCTCTCGCCAGCGGCCGTTCCTGCCGCCGCCCGGCGAAGCGCGGCACGACTGGTGGCAGATCGCCGAGGTCGCCAGGCGCATGGGCTTTCGCGACGGGTTCTCCTGGAGCAACCCGGGCGAGATCTTCGCCGAGTACGCGGCCCTGACCGGTGCCGGGAACGCTGGCACGAGGGATCTCGACATCGCGGCGCATGGCGCGATCACGGCGGAGCAGTACGAAGCGCTGGCGCCGTTCCAGTGGCCGCAGCCGCTAGGGGAGGCAGCGCGCCAGACCCGGTTCTTCGCCGATGGTGGCTTCTTCTCCGCCGATGGCCGCGCCCGCTTCGTGCCGACACCTTATCGGCCGCCGGCTTCGACGGTGTCGGCCAGCTATCCGCTCGTTCTCAACACCGGCCGCATTCGTGATCAGTGGCACACGATGACGCGGACGGGGAAGACCGCGCGACTGCTGAACCACATGGCCGAGCCCTTCGTCGAGGTGAGCCCTGAGGATGCAAGCCGGCTGGGCCTGCAGGCGGCCGGGCTCGCAAGGCTCGCCAGCTCCCATGGCGAGGTCGTCATGCGCGTGCTGGTGACCGAGCGGGTGAAGCCCGGCAGCGTGTTCGCGCCGATCCATTGGAACGACCAGCTGGCGAGCAGCGCACGCATCGACGCGCTCGTCGGTGCGCATGTCGACCCGGTCTCCGGCCAGCCGGCACTGAAATACACCGCGGTCGACGCAGCTCCTTTTCCGGCGCGCTGGTTCGCATTTGCCATCGGCCGGTCGCGGCCTTGCGCCGACGGGCTTGGCTATTGGGCGCTCAGCCGCGCCAAAGCCGGATGGCGCGCCGAGCTCGCCGACCTGGCGGCGGCGCCGGACGGATCTGCCCTGGTCGAGCGCCTGTGGCCGGGTTCCGCCGCTCGCGCCGAGGTGCTTGCCTATCACGACAGCGCCCGGGGAGAGGCGCGGCTCGCCGTGTTCGAGGGAGACGTCCTGGCCGCCGCACTGTTCGTTGCCCCGCAGCCGGTGATCTGCGCCCGAGCCTTCATCGCCGAGCAGATCGGCCAGCGCTTCGAGGACGCCGCCAGCCGCTATCGGGTCCTGGCGGGTCGGCCGGGCGGCGAGGTGCGCGATACCGGGCCGATCGTCTGCGCCTGCTTCGAGGTCGGGCGCAACCAAATCCTCGATGCCGTCCGCTCGGGCCGAGCGGCAACGGTCGAGGCGGTCGGCCGGGTGACGCGTGCCGGAACCAACTGCGGCTCCTGCCGCGCCGAGATCGGAGGATTGATCGATGCGGCTCGTCTCGCGCAAGCCGGCTGAGGCAGCGCCCGCCCGCATGGGCGCGCTCGCCAAGTTGCCGGTGTTTCTCGATCTTGCCGGCAAGCGCGCGGTGGTCGCCGGCGGTTCGGCGCCGGCCGCATGGAAGGCCGAGCTGCTGGCAGCGGCCGGGGCGCGAGTCGAGGTCTACGCACCCGAGTTGTCACCTGAGATGCAGGCGCTGCTGTATCGAGGCGCGGCCTCCGGGACGCTCGAGCATCACCCGCGGGAGTGGTCGTCAGACATCCTCGCCGGCGCCGCGGTCGCCCTCGCCGATGTCGAAAGCAGCGAGGATGCACGGGCTTTCCATTCCGCCGCGCAGGCGGCCGGCGTGCCGGTGAATGTCATCGACAAGCCAGCCTATTGCCAGTTCCAGTTCGGCTCGATCGTCAATCGCTCGCCAGTGGTCGTCGGCATCTCGACAGACGGCGGCGCGCCGATCCTGGGCCAGGCGATCCGACGGCGGATCGAGACGCTGCTGCCGCCGTCGATCGCCGCCTGGGGGCGTCTTGCCAAGGAGGTTCGAGCAGCTGTCGGCGCACGCATTGCTCCCGGACCGGCGCGCCGGTTGTTCTGGGAACGATTCGCCGAGCGCGCGTTCGGCGCGGCGCCTGCCGTCGGCGATCAGGGATGGCTCGCAGGCCTGGTCGATGAGATCGCACGCAAGGACGATGCTGGTCGTGGCCGCGTCACTCTGGTTGGCGCGGGGCCCGGTGACGCCGAGCTGCTGACCCTCAAGGCGGTGCGCGCGCTGCAGGCGGCGGACGTCATACTCTACGATGACCTCGTCTCGAACGAGGTGCTCGAGCTCGCCCGCCGCGAGGCCAAGCGCATGATGGTGGGCAAGCGCGGCTCCCGGGAGAGTTGCGAGCAGAGCGACATTAACGCGCTGATGGTGAAGCTCGCCTTGCAGGGCAAGCAGGTGGTGCGCCTGAAGTCCGGCGATCCGATGATCTTCGGTCGCGCCGGCGAGGAGATCGAGCAGCTCGAGCGCGAGGGCATCGCGGTCGCAATCGTTCCGGGCATCACGTCGGCATCGGCGATGGCGGCGGCTCTCGGCATCTCGCTGACGCATCGGGACTGCGCGCATTCGGTGCGATTTGTCACCGGCCACGCACGCTCGGGCGAGCTGCCGGCCGAGCTCGACTGGAGGGGGCTTGCCGATCCGCAGACCACGCTCGTGGTCTACATGGGCGGACGCACGGCCGCGGGGCTGGCGCGACGGCTGATCGGCGAGGGCCTCGGGCCGCAGACGGCGGTCGTTGCGGTTGCATCCCTCTCGCGGCCTGAAGAAAAGCGCTGGGCCGCCACGCTCGACGAGCTGGCGCAATCGGGATTGCCGCCGTGGCTCGAGAACCCGGTGCTGGTCGGCATTGGACGGGTGTTCGCGGACAGAGTGGAGGCGAAGCCGATTGCAATTGGCATCGATCAAGTGCTCGCCGCCACCGGCCGTTTGCGCCACTGGCCAATCGTGATCGGTCGCCCACTTCGGCTCGGGGCTATCCCTTCGCGCAATGCCGGGCAATATCGGCATGGGTCGCGAACCAGCATTCGCCCTTCGCCCTCATGTGTCCGATCAATTCTTCCAGGATGAAGATCCGTGAGCGGTAGCCGGTGACGTGCGGGTGCATGGTGAGCAGGAACAGGCCACGCTCGTCCCAGGCGCGGTCGAACTCGCGGCGGAAGATCTCGAGCACGGCCGCCGGCGGGGTATAGGGTCGCAGCGCGCTGTGGCGGTGCATGTTGAAGTACACCGCGTCGTCGCGGATCCACTCGACCGGCAGCTCCACGATGCCGGTGGGCTCGCCCCGTTCCAGGATTTCGTACGGATCGTCGTCGGCCATCAGTGAGCTATCGTAGATCAGGCCCAGCTCGCGCTCGATCTTGAGTGTCGCGGGCGAGAAGTCCCATGAAGGCGTGCGCATGCCGACGGGCCGGACTCCGGTAACTTTCTCGAGCGTGTCCGCAGCCCGGAAATGGAGCTCGCGCTCGTCCGCCTCCGGCAGCACCGAGTTCAATTCGTGGATCCAGCCGTGCAGGCCGATCTCGTGGCCCTCCTTCACGACCCGGCGCTGCTCATCGGGATGCAGCAGCGCCGAGACGGCCGGCACGAAGAATGATGCCGGGATCGTCGACTGCCCGAGCACCTCGAGGATGCGCGGCACGCCGACGCGGGTACCGTACTCGCCCCACGACATCCGCCCGATCGAGTTGCCACCGTCGCGCAGCTCGTTGGTCTCATGATCGGAATCGAACGAAAGCGCCACCGCGCAGCGCGCACCGCCCGGCCACGCAGCCGGCTTCAGGGATCGGCCGGCGCGCACGGCGTCGACTCGCCGGCGCCATTCCTGCTCCGGCCATTGCCAGGGTTCCATCGTGTCCTCCTCACGGCTCAATTGGAAAGTGACATGCGGCTTGGCGGCCGGCGCCGACCGGCGCCAGCGTCGGGACCTCCGAGCGGCAACGGGCCTCTGCCCTGCGGCAGCGCATATGAAAGTGGCAGCCGCTCGGCGGTGATAGCGGCGACGGCAATTCGCCCGCGATCGGCCGGAACGATACGAGGCTATCGCTGGAGAGCTCGAGCTTCGGCACGCTGTCGAGCAGCGCCCGCGCGTAGTGATGACGTGGCGCAGCGTAGATCTCGCCGGCCCGGCCGGTCTCGACTATGCGGCCCAGATACATGATGGCGATGCGATCGCTGACGTGGCGGACGACGGCGAGGTCGTGGCTGATGAACAGCATCGTCAGTCCGAGCTCGCGGCGCAACTTGAGGAACAGGTTGATGATCTGGGCCTGGATCGACACGTCGAGCGAGGCGACCGGCTCGTCGCACACCAGTACGTCGGGCTGCATCGCCAAGGCGCGGGCGATCGCGACGCGCTGTCGCTGGCCGCCCGAGAACTGGTGCGGGAAGCGGTCGGCCGAATTCGGCATCGAGCCCGACCGCCGTGAGCCAGGTCGCCACATAGTCGCGCGCACCGGCCGAACGGACGAGACCGTGCGCGAGCGGACCCTCGGCAATCGTATCGCCGATGCGCATCCGCGGATCGAGCGACGCGAACGGGTCCTGGAATACCATCTGGACTCGCGTCGTGGCCTTCACCGGCTTGCGGCCCGGACGCATCACCGCACCGCCGTCGATCGAGACGGTGCCGGAGGTTGGCGGCAGGATGCCGGAGATGACGCGGCCGAGCGTGGACTTGCCGCAACCGAACTCGCCGACGAGCCCCAGCACCTCGCCTCTCTCGATCTGCAGGCTGACACGGTCGACGGCATGGACCGTGCGGGTCTCATATGCGGCGCCGAACCTTGCCGCGATGCGCTCGCCGATCGTCAGGGCGGGCGCGAAGTTGCGGGTCACGTTGTCGACCACGACGAGCGCGCTCATTCCGACACCTCTGCGGCGAGCGGATAATGGCAGCGCACGGCTCTTTCACCGCTGCGCACCGATGCGGGCGCGACATTGCAGGCCGGACCGGCGCGGGCGCATCGCGGGGCAAACGCGCAACCGGGCGGCAAGTTCGATAGCGAGGGCGTGGCGCCCGGGATCTGCGCCAGGTCCTGGCCGGGCCGGGCGTTGGCAGGCAGCGAGTGCAGCAGCCCTTGCGTATATGGGTGGCGGGGTGCGCGCAGCACTGCAGCGGTCGGCCCCTCCTCGATCAACCGCCCCGCGTACATGACGAGGATGCGGGTGGCGAGGGACGACACGGTCGCGAGATCGTGACTGATCCAGATGAGCGCGGTGCCGAATTCGCGCACGAGCGTACGCATCTCCGTCAGGATCTGCGCCTGGATCGACACATCGAGCGCGGTGGTCGGCTCATCGCACACGATCAGCGCCGGCCGATTGAGCAGGGCAATGGCGATCGCCACCCGCTGCCTCATGCCACCGGAGAACTGGTGAGGATAGGCGTCGAGCCGGCGTGCGGCGTCGGGAATGCCGACCGTCGTCAGGGCGGCGACCGATCGATCCATCGCGGCTCGCGGCGAGATCCGCTCGTGCGCTTCGAGGGCGAGCCGCATCTGCGCGCCGATCGTGAGCACCGGATTGAGGGTGGTCGAGGGATCCTGGAACACCATCGCCATGCGCCGTCCGCGCAACTGGCGAAGCATTGCCTGGCTCCTCCCGACGAGCTCCACGCCATCGAGCTTCACGGAGCCGCCGACGATCCGCCCGGGCGGATCGATCAGTCCAAGGATCGAGAAGCCGGTCACGCTCTTGCCGGAGCCGGATTCGCCGACGAGGCCCACCACCTCGCCGGCCGCGACGTCGAAAGTCACGCCATCGACCGCCTTCACCACGCCGGCCTTCGTGTCGAAGTGCGTCGCGAGATCACGAACCTGCAGCAACGGTCCATTCATCGCCGCAGCCTCGGGTTCAGTTGATCGCGAACCTGATCGCCGACGAGGTTGATCGCGACGATCAGGATGATCAGTGCGATTCCGGGATAGATCGAGATCCAGTAGCGGCCGGAGAGCATGTACTGAAAGCCGTTGGCGATCAGCGAGCCGAGCGAGGGCTCCGTGACCGGCAGCCCGAGGCCCAGGAACGAAAGCGTTGCCTCGAGGGCGATCGAGTTTGCGACCTGCACGGTCGCGACCACGATCAACGGCGGCAGGCAATTCGGCAGGATATGGCGGAATATCACCTGGGCGGAGCTGAGCGGCGTCGACATTGCCGCCTCGACGTACTCCTTGGCGCGCTCGGTCGAAGCGGCGCCATGCGTGGTGCGGGCGAAGTAGGCGTACTGCGCGGCGACAAGCGCGGCGGTGAGTTGCCACTTGCCTTGGCCGAGCAATGCCGCCAGCACCAGTGCGAGGAGGATCGCGGGAAACGACAGCTGCAGGTCGATGATGCGCATGATCAGCGCCTCCAGCCGTCCGCCGAAGAACGCCGCGACCGACCCGAGCGTTGCCCCGATGACGAAAGCGATCGCGCCAGCGACGATGCCGACCTGGATCGAGATCCGCAGGCCGTAGAGAATTGCCGACCAAAGATCGCGGCCCTGGGCATCGGTGCCGAGCCAATGGGTAAATCCGCCGCTGCCGACGTAGCCCGGCGGCCGGCGCGCGTCGGCAAGCACCAGGCTGGAGAGGTCATAGGGGTTCTGTGGCGCGATCAACGGAGCCATGACCGCGAGCAGGATGATCGAGAGCACGATCAGCAGCGCGATCGAGGCGACGCGGCTCTCGCGGAACTCAGCCCAGAAGCGCGCGATCGGCGATGCGCGATCGATCATGCCTGCCTCGCCCGCAGTCGCGGGTCGAGCGCCGCATATGCGATGTCGACCAGCAGGTTGATCATGATGAAGACGAGAGCGACCAGCATCAGGTAGGCGACCATCACCGGCCGGTCGAGCGAGGAAATCGAATCGATGATCAGCTTGCCGATGCCCGGCCAGGAGAAGATCGTCTCGGTCACCACCGCGAACGCCAGGGTGGAGCCGAACTCGAGGCCAAATACCGTGACGATCGGAATCGCGATCAGCCGCAGCACGTGGCGACGCATGATCGTCCACTCGCTCTCGCCGGCGGCGCGGGCGAACTTCACCGTATCGGTCAGCATGGTCTCGCGCGTGCCGGCGCGGGCAAGACGGACCATCATGGCAAACTTGAACAGCGACAGATTGAGCGCGGGCAGGATCAGGTGATGCCAGCCGTTGAGCGTGAGGAAGCTCCACTCGGCACCGAGCAAAGGCGCCGTCTCGCCGCGCCCGCCGGCCGGCAGCCAGCCGAGCGTCACCGCGAAGGTCAGGATCAGCACCAGTCCGATCCAGAACGTCGGCACCGAAAAGCCGAGCACCGAGACCGCCATGATCAATTTCGAGATGGCGCTGCCGGGCTTGTAGCCGGCGAACATGCCGAGCGGGACGCCGACAAGGGTGGCCCCCAGCACGGCGATCACCGTCAGCTCGAGCGTCGCCGGCAGGCGCGAGAGGATGAGCTGAAGCACCGGCATGTTGAAGATGAAGGAGCGGCCGAAATCGCCGGAGAAGAGACGGCCGAGAAATGCGAAATACTGCCGCCACAGCGGCTGATCGAGGCCGTATGCCTTGATCGTCTGCTCGCGGATCTGCTGGGTGGCGTCCGGCGACAGCAGCACGTCGATCGGATTGCCGACGGCATAGACACCGGCAAACACCAGCATCGAGATCACAAGCATGACCACGCATGCCTGCAGCAGACGCTGGATCACGAACCCGATCATGACGTCATCCCGAGCCGGCTCAGGCCCAGCCCTCCGCGATGATCGCGCGGGTTTCCTCGACGGCTACCTTCCAAATCGACAGCATATCCTCGTCGCTGCGCTGGTAGAGGCCGCCGTAGTTGCCGTCGCCCAGCAACTCCTTCTTGCGCACGGGGTCGAGTTGCTGGAAGCGGTCGATCCGCATCATCGGCTTCTGCGTGGCCGGCATCTTCACGTTGGCGAGACGCGTCCATGGGAAGTTCTCCATCCAGGACGCGTGCGAGGCCACCGCATCGATCGCCTGGACGCAGGCAAGCGTCCTCGGCGCGTTCCACCAATTGTGCCACTTGACCTGGGCTCCTGGATGGCGGTCGAGCCATTCGAGCACCGCGCCGTGGGCGGGCGAGTTGCCGCCGTGCCCGTTGACGATCGTGATCTTCTTGAAGCCGGCGCGCGCGATCCCGTCGAGCAGGTCGGTGACCACCGCGCAGAACGTCGACATCCTCAGCGTTACGGTGCCCGGATATTCGACGAAGCTCGGTGTCAGGCCGTAGTTGACGACGGGGAAAACCGCGACCCCGATCGGCTCGGCCGCTTCAACCGCGACACGCTCGGCCAGGATCGCGTCGACTGCCAGCGAAAGATAGGCGTGCTGCTCGGTCGAGCCTATCGGCAGCACCGCCCGGTCGTCGCCTGCCACGTGATCGCGCACCTGCATCCAGTTCATGTCGGCGATACGCATCGGATGTCCGGGCGATTGGTTCCAGATGGAACTCATCTTGACGGCACGCGCGTTTGTGCGTCAAGTTCCATCTGGAACCGATCGCCCGGGTAGGCCATGCTCGACAAGTTGCGTCGCGAAAAGCTGCGGTCGCGGTCCCCGGCGGTGACGCCGACATCGGTCCCCGCCGACCTCCATCCGATGATCGCTACCAAGTTGTGGGACAATCCCTGCTGGCTGTCGTTCCGGGCCAATTTCATCGCCCACCATTTCAATCAGCCGATCTATGATTGGATCGCGAGGTTCTACAAGCTGAGCGCACCCGAGCATGTCGTGCTCTATGCCGTGGGACTGAAGGAGGGCATTACGGCCGATGATGTCGCCGCATCCTCCGCGCGGCCGAAGAACACGCTGAGCCGCGCGGTCAATTCGCTGCTGGCCAAGCGCCTCCTTACGCGAGTGCAGGACAAGACCGACCGGCGCCGCATGCAGCTCTACCTCACCCGCCGCGGACGGCGGATCGTCGACGAGACCGTGCCCGCCCTGGTCGCGATCGAGCGGAACATGGTCGCGGTCCTGTCCGCCGCCGAGCAGCGACTGCTCAACCAGCTCTCTGACCAAGCTAGTACTCAACAAAAACGCGTGGCCGACACGCATTGACCAGGAGAGAAGAGCATGAAGCCGAAATCGAGTTGGTTCATGGCGCTGTCGATTGCCGCTCTGCTGGCGGGCGCCTCGGTGACCGCGTCGACTGCCCAGACGCTGACGATCGGGGTTCGCGGCGGGCCTGATTCGATCGATCCGCACTTCACCGCCACCGGCACGCATGCCGAGTCGCTCAAGCACATATTCGATACGCTCACCTGGTCCGGCGACGGTCTCGAGGTCGAGCCTCGCCTCGCCGAGAGCTGGAAGGCGCTCGATGCCACGACCTGGGAGTTCAAGCTGCGCAAGGGCGTGAAGTTCCACGACGGCTCGGATTTCACCGCCGACGACGTCAAGTTCTCGATCGAGCGCATCCCGGTCGTCGCCGGCCCCAATCCGACCACGATCTATGTGCGGCGCGTGAAGGAGGCGAAGGTCGTCGACCCCCACACGATCCACATCATCACGGATGGCCCGGCGCCGGTGCTGCCGAACGACTTCATCCGGCTGTTCATCGTATCGTCGAAGGCAGCGGCCGGCCTCACCAAGGAAACGGCCAACGAGGCCTTCAACAGCGGCAAGGCGGCCATCGGCACCGGTCCGTACAAGTACGTGTCCTGGTCGCCGAAGGGCGATCTCGTCATGGATCGCTTCGATGGCTATTGGGGCGCCGAAGGAGCCGTGGGCGCGGCACGTCCGCAAGGAGATCCCGAACGATGCCGCCCGCGTCGCGCAATTGAAGGCCGGTCAGCTGGATCTGATCACGCGCGTGCCGGCGACGGATGTTGCGTCCCTGAAGCGCGATCCGAAGCTCACGGTCCAGACGATCGATACCGTCTACGTGTTCAATCTCGAAATGGACCAGCGCGACGCGACGCCGGCCGGGCAGATCTCGGCCAAGGACGGCTCGCCGCTGGCCAAGAACCCGCTCCAGGACGCTCGTGTCCGCGAGGCGATCGATCTCGCGATCGACCGCAAGACGCTCGCCGAGATAGCGATGGAAGGGCTCGGCAAGCCGGTCAACCAGCTCGTCACGCCGTCGATCTTCGGCTTCAACAAGGCGTTGCCGGAACGCAAGTACGACGTCGCGGCGGCGAAGAAGCTGCTCGCCGACGCCGGCTTCGCCAATGGCTTCAAGGTGCAGTTCTCGTTCACCAAGGACCGCCTGCCCGGCGACACCCAGGTCGGCACCTCGATCGCGCAGATGCTTGCCGCCATCGGCATCGATGCGGCGGCGAACGCGCAGCCGGCGAACGTGTTCTTCCCGGCGCGCACGCGCGGCGAATTCTCGATGTCGATGTCGGGCTGGGGAACGCTGACCGGCGAGGCGCACTACACCTTGTCGTCGCTCGCGCATTCGAACGACAAGGAAAAGAAGATGGGTGCGTTCAATGTGCTCAACTACAAGAACGCGGAGATGGACAAGCTGCTGCAGGACGCGGCGGTCGAGATGGATGAGTGCCAAGCGCAGCCGCTTTCTCGAGAAGGCGAACGAGCTCGTGCTGAAGGATCGCCAGCGGCTGCCGATCGTCGCGGTCGGCTCGGCCTGGGCGATGCAGAAGGACAAGGTGAAGATCACCGCGCGCGTGGACGAGGATACCCTCGCCATGAACATCAAGCCGGCGAAATAGCACAGGCCGGGGGAGGGGGCGGACAGTCGCGCCCGGCTCCGCCTCAGCCATCGGTCAGGATCAAGCATGTCACCCATCGCAATCGGCATCCACGGCGGCTGCGGCACGCTCGAGCAGTCGCTGATGACCGAGGCCGAGTGGACCGAGGCGCGGCAGCACCTCGCCGACGCGCTTCGAGCAGGATGGTCCCTGCTGACGAAGGGGGCGTCCAGCGTCGAGGCGGTCGAGGCCGCCGTCGTGGTGATGGAAAACAGCTGGCATTTCAATGCCGGCTATGGCGCCGCTCTCAATGCCGCCGCCGAGCATGAGCTCGATGCCTCGATCATGGACGGGGCGACGCTCGGCGGTGGCGCGGTCTGCGGCGCGCGTACCATTCGCAGCCCGATCCAGGCTGCCCGGGCGGTGATGGAGAAGAGCCAGTGCGTGCTCATCGCCGGGGCCGCCGCCGACGCCTTCGCCGCCGCCTGCGGTCTCGAGACCGTGCCGAACAGCTATTTCACCACCGAGCGCCGGGTCGCGGCGCTCGCTTCACTGCGGGCGCGCGCCGCGTCCGGCACCATTCAGATGGCGAGCGAAGCCGAAAAGCACGGCACCGTCGGCGCGGTGGCGCTCGACCAGTCCGGCAATCTCGCCGCCGCCACCTCGACCGGCGGCTTCAACAACAAGCCCGTCGGCCGCGTCGGGGATACGCCGATCCTGGGTGCCGGCACCTACGCCCGCAACGGCGTATGCGCGGTCTCCGGCACCGGCCAGGGCGAGGTGTTCATCAAGCGTGCGGCCGCCTATGACGTGGCCGCTCGCATGATGTACGCCGGGCAGACGCTCGATGCGGCAACCAAGGCGCTCGTCTTCGAGGTCCTTGCCTCGCACAAAATCGGCGCCGGCATGGTGGCGTGCGACGCGCAAGGCAACATCTGCGCGCCGTTCAATACACTCGGCATGTATCGCGGCTGGGTTACGCCCGACGGCGAGCTGACGGTCGCTACCCACCAGCGCGAGCATAGACTGGGCAGGATTGGATGACCGCTGAGCCGGTGATCATCTGGGGCGGCGGCGCGATCGGCGGCACGATCGCAGCCTACTGGTCGCGCGCCGGCGTGCCGGTCCTGCTCGTCGACATCGTGGCCGATCATGTCGCGGCGTGCCGCACCGAGTGGGCTGCGCATCACCGGCCCGATCGAGGAATTCACGACGATCGTGCCATCGACAACTCCCGAGGCGCTGACTGGTCAGTACAGGCGCATTGTCCTGGCGGTGAAGGCGCAGGCGACCGGCGCGGCGGTACGTCAGCTGCTGCCGCACCTCGCTCCCGACGGCTATGTACTGTCGGCGCAGAACGGCCTCAACGAGCTGGCGATCGCGGATGCGGTCGGGGCCGAGCGCACGATGGGCTGCTTCGTCAACTTCGGCGCCGACTGGCTCGGGCCCGGCCGGATTCTGTACGGCAATCGCGGTGCGGTCGTGGTGGGGGAGATCGACGGAGCCCCGCGGCCGCGCACCCGCGAGATGTTCGCCCTGCTGCAGCGGTTCGAGCCCGATGCCATCCTGACCGACAACATCTGGGGCTACTTGTGGGGCAAGCTCGCGTACGGCGCCATGCTGTTCGCAACCGCGCTCACGCCGGACTCGATGTCGGCCAACTTCGCCGATCCCGACCGCAGGATCGTATTCGAAACGCTGGGGCGCGAGGTGATGGCGGTCGCCGCGGCGCGCGGAGTCAAACCGGTCGGTTTCGGCGAATTCGATCCGAGCGCATTCCTGCCGGGTGAGCCTGCCGGTCGCGCGCGGGAGGTGATCGACTGGCTCGCCGACTACACATCGCGGAGCGCGAAGACGCACTCCGGCATTTATCGCGACCTCGCCGTCCGCAAGCGTCGCACCGAGGTCGATCCGCAGATCGCGATCATTTGCGCGCTCGGACGCGAGGCCGGTGTCGCGACGCCGGCGCTCGATCAGGCTCGTGGCGCTCATCCACGACATCGAGGACGGCCGCCGCCCGATGGCCATCGAGACATTTCGGAGCCTGATCGAGACATGCACATCCGCTTCGACGACCAGGTCGCACTCGTAACCGGCGCCGCGCAGGGCATCGGGCGCGCCATCGCGGTCGGCCTGCAGCGCGCCGGCGCCAAGGTGCACCTTGCCGACATTGCCGCGATCGACTGGGCAGCCGGTGAGGCGGAAAGCGCGTTCACCTGCCATCGGGCCGATCTTGGCGATCGAGACGCGGCACACGAGCTCGTCGATCGCGTCCTGAAGGCCGACGGCCGGCTCGCGATCGTCGTCAATGCCGCCGGTGGCGTGCGCGGACAAGTCGGACGGCCGCTCGAGGAAGTATCGGAGAGCGACTGGCGCGCGATTTTCGAAGCCAACGTCGACAGCGCCTTCTGGCTCGCCCAGGCCGCCTCGGTGGCGATGCGAGAGGCCGGCTTCGGCCGGTTGATCTTCATCGCGTCGGGCGCCGGGTTGCGTCCGAGCCTCACCGGCATCCAGGCCTATACCGCCGCCAAGCACGCATTGGTCGGGCTGACCAAGCAGCTGAGCCAGGATCTGGGCCGCTTCGGCATCACCAGCAACGCGATCGCCCCCGGCTTCGTGCGCTCGAACCCGACCACCGAGCGGCAGTGGGAAAGCTACGGCGCGGACGGCCAGCGCCGACTGGTGGAGAGCATCCACACGCGTCGAACCGGCGAGGCGGCCGACATTGCAGCCGCCGCCCTGTTCCTCGCCAGCACGCAGGCGGCGTGGATCTCAGGGCAGATCATTTCGGTCGACGGTGGCCGCTCCTGATCGGCCGCCACTTCCAAACCGTTCCCATCTTGCCCCGAGCCGCCTCGGGAATGCGCCCTTCAGTGGGCCGTTTCGGGCCGGATTGTAATGTCGCCAATTGCATGTCTGGCTCGAGCCGTGATAGTGCCCGAAGGCTGGAGTGCGGCAGGGTGCCGGGGCGGCTTTTGGGGAGCGTAACTGATGTCGGGACGGGGATTGAGGGCGGGGATCGCGGCAGCCTGTGCGACGCTGGCGATGTTTTCGGCGGCGCAGGCCCAGGAAAAGCTGAAGATCGGCATCATCGTAACGCTGTCCGGACCGCCGGCGGTGCTCGGCGGACAGGTCCGCGACGGCTTCAACCTGGCGATCAAGTCGCTGGGCGGCAAGCTCGGCGGGGTCGAGACCGAGGTCATCGTGGTCGATGACGAGTTGAAGCCCGACGCCGCGGTGACCAAGGTCAAGGGGCTCGTCGAGCGCGACGGCGTGAATTTCGTGGTCGGCCCGATATTTTCGAACATCTTGATGGCGATCAGCAAACCGGTGACCGAAAGCAAGGCGTTCCTGATCAGCCCCAATGCCGGAACATCGAGCCTCGCCGGCAAGCAGTGCCACCAGAACCTGTTCGTGACGTCCTACCAGAACGATCAGAACCACGAGGTGCTGGGAAAGTACGCCCAGAACAAGGGCTACAAGCGCGTGATGCTGCTGGCGCCCAACTACCAGGCGGGCAAGGATTCGCTCGCCGGGTTCAAGCGCCACTTCAAGGGCGAGGTGATCGAGGAGATGTACACGCCGCTCGGCCAGCTCGACTTCTCCGCCGAGCTTGCCAAGATCGCCGCGGCCAAGCCCGATGCCTTCTTCACCTTCATGCCAGGCGGCATGGGGGTCAACCTCGTCAAGCAGTACCGGCAGGCGGGGCTCGCTTCTACCCCGTTCCTGTCGGCGTTCACCACCGACGAGTCGACGCTGCCGGCGCAGCAGGATGCAGCGCTCGGCTTTCTGTCGGGGGCCAACTGGGCGCCCGACATGGACAACGCGCAGTCGAAGGCGTTCGTCAAAGCCTATGAGGAGGCCTACAAGAGCGTGCCGGGCACCTACGCCATGCAGGCCTATGACGCGGCCCTGCTGATCGACAGCGCCGTCAAGGCCACCGGCGGCAAGCTCGGCAACCAGGATGCGCTGCGGGCGGCGCTCGCCAAGGCCGATTTCAAGTCGCTGCGCGGCAAGTTCAAGTTCGGCAACAATCACTACCCGGTCCAGGACTTCTATCTCGTCAAGGTGGCGAAGCGTGCCGATGGCAAGTACCAGACCGAAATTGCCGAAAAGGTCTTCGGGGACTACGTCGACGTCTACGCCGCCGAGTGCCAGATGAAGTGACGGCGACGTCCGGAATGTCGAGCGAGTGAATAGGCCATGTCCGGCGGACTGTTCCTGGTTCAGACGCTGAATGGCCTGCAGTTCGGCATTCTGCTGTTCCTGATCGCGGCCGGCCTGACGCTGGTGTTCGGCGTCATGGATTTCATCAACCTGGCGCACGGCGTGCAGTACATGGTCGGCGCCTATCTTGCGGCGACCTTCACGGCTGTCACCGGCAATCTGTTTCTCGGCCTGCTTCTCACCCTGCCGACAGCGCTGGCGTTCGGGCTCCTGCTCGAGGTCCTGGTCTACCGCCACCTCTATGATCGCGACCACCTCGAGCAGGTGCTGGCGACATTCGGGCTGATCCTGTTCCTCAACCAGGCGGTCAGGTTGATCTGGGGCGCGGCGCCGCTGAGCGTGCCGGTGCCGGAAGCGTTGTCCGGCAGCGTGATGCTGATGCCGGGGCTGCTCTATCCCGTCTATCGCATCGCGCTGATCGTCGCGGGGCTGATGACCGCGGCCCTGCTCTATGTGCTGACCACGCGAACCCGGATCGGCATGCTGGTGCGGGCCGGCGCCACCAATGCACCGATGGTATCGGCGCTCGGAGTCGACATACATCGGCTCTTCATGATCGTATTCGGTTTCGGAGCGATGCTGGCCGGGTTCGCCGGCGCGATGGTGGCTCCGATCCTTTCGGTCGAGCCCGGAATGGGCGACAACCTGCTGATCTTGACCTTCGTCGTTATCGTCATCGGCGGCATCGGATCGATACGCGGCGCCTTCATCGCCAGCTTGATGATCGGGCTGATCGATACGCTCGGCCGCTCGTTCGGCCCCCAGATGCTGCGCTATTTCATGGAGCCGGCAGCCGCCAGCCAGACCGGTCGCTCGCTGGCGCCGATGTTGATCTACATCCTGATGGCGGCGGTCCTCTGTGTCCGCCCGTCGGGCCTGTTCCCGGTCAAACAATGATCTCGGCCGTCGCGCAACGCCCCTGGATGATCGCAGGCGGCTTCCTGGTCCTTGCCCTGCTGCCGGTGGCGGCGAGGGCCGGCGCCGAGAGCTACATCCTCGGCGTCGCCAGCCGCGTCGTGATCATCGCGATTGCGGCGCTGTCGCTCGACCTGATCCTCGGGTTTGGCGCGCTGGTCTCATTCGGTCATGCCGCCTTTCTCGGCATCGGCGCCTATGCGGTCGGCATCCTGTCGGTGCATGGTTTCACCGATCTGCTGCTGCAGGCATCGGTGGCCGTCGTCGTGGCGGCGCTGTTTGCCGGGGTGACCGGCGCGCTTTCGCTGCGCACGACCGGGGTGCACTACATCATGATCTCGCTGGCGTTCGGCCAGATGCTGTACTTTCTCGCGGTGTCGCTGTCCGCCTACGGAGGCGACGACGGTATTACGCTCGCGAAGCGAAGCAGCGTGCTCGGTTCGGATCCGCTCGGCCGCCATTTGGCGTTCTACTATCTGGCCCTTGCCGTCCTGGCGGGTGCGTACCTGTTCTGCCGCCGTCTTGTCGACTCGCGGTTCGGCCGCGTTCTGATCGGCACGCGGCAGAATCCGGAGCGCATGCGGGCGCTCGGATTCGAGCCGTTCGGATATCAGCTCACGGCATATGTGATTTCGGGCATGATCTGCGCCCTGGCCGGCGTGTTGCTCGCCAATCAGTCCGAGTTCGTGTCGCCCGCCTACATGACCTGGCAGCGGTCGGGCGAGCTGCTGATCATGGTCATCCTCGGCGGCATCGGCACGCTCTATGGTGCGGTGCTGGGGGCCGCCACGTACTTGCTGGTCGAGGACGCGCTGTCGCACCTGACCGAGCACTGGAAGATGATTTTCGGGCCGATGCTGATCCTCGTCGTGCTGTTCGCGCGTGGCGGGATCGCCGGGGCGGCGCGGCGCCTCGCCGGACAACGCAGCGGTGCCGGCCATGGCTGAGCCGCTGTTGTCGATCGTCAACCTGCGCAAGTGCTACGGCGCGCTCGCTGTCACCGACGACGTATGCCTCGATATTCCCCGGGGCGAGCTGCACGCCATCATCGGTCCCAACGGCGCGGGCAAGACCTCCCTGATCCAGCAGCTTTCGGGGGCGGTACATCCGGACTCCGGCCGTGTCGTGTTCGGCGGCCGCGACATCACCCGGATGCCTGTCGCCGAGCGCGTCCGGCATGGTCTCGCCCGCTCGTTCCAGATCACCTCGGTGCTGTCGGGCTTCACGGCATTGGAAAACGTCGCGCTGGGCGTCCAGGCCCGCTCGGGCTCGAGCTATCGGCTGTGGGGCAAGGTGGCCGAGGAGCGCGCGCTCAACGAGCCGGCGATGGAGATATTGTCGAGCGTCGGCCTCGGAGCCCGCGCCGCCACCCCGGCTTCGGCGCTGTCGCACGGCGAAAAGCGGCAGCTCGAGATTGCCTTGGCTCTGGCGACCGCGCCGAGACTGCTGCTGCTCGACGAGCCCCTGGCCGGGGTCGGCAGGGAAGAGTCCGCGTTTCTTATCGGGCTGTTGCAATCGCTCCGGCCGCGGCTGACCATGCTGCTGATCGAGCACGACATGGACGCGGTGTTCGCGCTCGCCGACCGCATAACGGTGCTGGTCTACGGCCGCGTCATCGCGACCGGCACGGCGCAGCAGATTCGCGACGACGAGCGAGTGCGGGCGGCCTACCTCGGCGACGAGAAGGAGCTGATCTGATGCTCAGCGTCGAGGGCCTCGAGACAGCCTACGGCGACAGCCAGGTCCTGTTCGGCATCGACCTGGCACTGGCGCAGGGCGAGGTCGTCGCCCTGCTCGGACGCAACGGCATGGGCAAGACGACCACCGTGCGGTCGATTTTCGGCCTGGTGAGGCCGTTCGCCGGCCGCATCGCGCTCAACGGCGAGGACCTGACCGGCAAGCCGCCCTACGTCATCGCCCAGCACGGCCTCGGGCTGGTGCCCGAGGGGCGCCAGATCTTCCCGACGCTGACCGTCGAGGAGAACCTGATTGCCACCGCGGCAGCGCGTTTTGGCCCCGCCCGGTGGACGCTGCGCAGTGTCTACGAGATGTTTCCGCGGCTGGCCGAGCGGCGGCGCAATCTCGGCTCGCAACTTTCCGGCGGCGAGCAGCAGATGCTGGCGATCGGCCGGGCGCTGATGACCAATCCGAAGCTGCTGGTGCTCGACGAGGCGACGGAGGGCCTGGCGCCGCTGCTGCGTGCCGAGATCTGGAGCTGCCTTGCCCGGCTCAAGCACGAAGGCGAGGCGATCATCGTCATCGACAAGTCGATCGAGGCGTTGATCCGTCTCGCCGACCGCCACGTCGTCATCGAGAAGGGTCGCGTGGTGTGGACCGGCACCAGCGCGGGGCTTGCCTCGAACCGCACGATCGCGGACCAATACCTGCATCTCGGAACCGTGCAACACTGACCTGGAGACGCACATGTCGCCGCTTTCGTTCGCCCCAATGTCGCCCGGCATAACGCGCGCCGGCAGCGGCATCGACGCCATTAGCTGGAGCATCATGGGGCAGACCTATGTGCCGAAACAGGTCTGCGAGACCTCGATGACCTGGCATGCGACGCTGCCGCCGGGCACGTTCGTGCCGCCGCATATCCACCCGACCCAGGACGAGTTCATCTACATGCTCGAGGGCCGCATCGACCTGATGCTCGACCACAAGGACCACGTGGCGCTGCCGGGAGATCTCATCCGCATGCCGATGGGCATACCGCACGGCATCTTCAACAAGTCCGACGGCATTGTGAAATGCCTGTTCTGGGTGACGCCGACGCGGCGGCTCTACGACCTGTTCTGGGGGATCCACAACATGGCGGAGCAGACGCCTGCCGAGGTCGTGGCGCTGTCCGCCAAGCACGAGGTCGACTTCCTGCCACCGCCCGAGGAAACGAAATGACGGTCATCATCGCGGGCGCTGGCATCGGTGGCCTCACCACCGCGCTGATGCTGCATGCGCATGGCAGGAAGGCAGTGGTCTACGAGCAGGCGAGCGAGGTCAGGGAGCTCGGCGTCGGCATCAACACGCTGCCGCATGCGGTCGCCGAGCTGTCGGTGCTGGGCCTGCTGCCGGCGCTCGACGCGGTCGCTATCCGGACCAAGGAGCTGATCTACCTCAATCGTCTTGGCCAGGAGGTTTGGCGGGAGCCGCGCGGCCTCGATGCCGGGCATTCCGAACCGCAGTTCTCGATTCATCGCGGCCGCCTGCAGAAGGTGCTGCATGCCGCCGTCATCGAGCGGCTGGGACCGGGCAGCGTGCGCACCGGCCGCCGGCTGGCGGGCTTCATGCAGGACGAGGGCGGGGTTACCGCCCACTTTGTCGACGCCCACGACGGGCTCGCCAGCGAGACGGTGCGGGCCGAGGTGCTGATCGCCGCGGACGGCATCCACTCGGTCGTGCGGCGGCACTTCTATCCGGCGGAGGGGGCGCCAAGCTGGCAAGGCGTGATGCTGTGGCGGGGAGCGGCCGATGCGCCGGCATTCCTTACCGGCAGCTCGATGATCATCGGCGGCGGCATGGGCGCGAAGCTCGCGCTCTATCCGATCGCCGAGGGCGTGGCGCCCGGCGCGAGGCTGACCAACTGGGCGATCGCGATCCGCGTCGCCGATGGCGCGACGACACCGCCGCCGCGCGAGAGCTGGTCGCGGCAGGGACGCACCGACGATGTAATCCCCTATTCGCGCCGGTTTCGTGTGCCGGGAATGGATGTCGAGGCGCTGGTACGCTCGACCAAGGCATGCTTCGAATACCCGATGTGCGATCGCGATCCACTTCCGCGCTGGAGCTTCGGCAGGGTCACGCTGCTCGGCGACGCGGCGCATCCGATGTATCCGGTCGGCTCGAACGGGGCGGCACAGGCAATCCTCGATGCCCGCTCGCTGACCGACTGGCTGCGCAAAGCCGAGCATCCGATGCAGGCGCTGGCGATGTACCAGCAGGATCGACTGCCGAAAACCGCCGAGATCGTCCGTCTCAATCGCAAGGGTGGGCCGGAGCGGGTGATCGACGAGGTCGAGAAACGGGCGCCCGCTGGCTTCAAGGACATCGACGGCGTATTGCCGTTCGCGGAACGCGAAGCGATCGTAAAGGGTTACGCCGGCACGGCGGGATTTGCCGCTCCGGCGGCAACGGGTGGACGCTGACTGTGTTGCGTCACGCGGCGTTCGGGTTCGGGTCGTCGGTGTCGAGCAAGCGCCGCGACCCGCGCGACCAGGCCTGAGGCCGCTTCAGGAAGTCGTGCAGCGTCTTGCCAGGCTCGGCGCGGAACTGCTCGGTCTCGAGCCTGAAATCCACGATCCGGTCCAGCCGGAAGGTGCGGAAATCGTCGCGAAGCTCGCACCAGGCGGCGAGCAGCCAGACCGGGCCGAAGAAGGCGAGTGACAGCGGCCTCACTGTACGTTCGCTCCCCTGCCCGACGACGTCGGTGTAGCGGAAGTGAACTTTGAGGCGGTTGCGCAGTGCGCGCCGCAGATCGGCCAGATCGAACATCACCGGCTCCATGTAGTGCTGCGAGGGCGCCAGCAGGGCGGTGTTCGCCATGTAGCCGCGCAGCCGGTCGGGCACCACCGCCTCGATCTTGGCGATGGCGTCGGTGGCGGCTGAAGCCAGTTCGGGATCGAGGAAGGATTCGACGATGCGGGCGCCGAGCACCAGTGCCTCGATTTCCTGCTCCTTGAACATGAGTGGCGGCATGTCGAAGCCGGCCTTCAGCACGTAGCCGACGCCGGCCTCGCCCTCGATCGGGACGCCGCTGGCGATCAGGTCCTGAATGTCGCGATAGATCGTGCGCTCCGACACCTCCAGTGCCTCGCCGAGGTCGCGCGCGCGCGTCGAACCGTGCGTCTTGCGGCGCATCAGCTGGATGATCTCGAACAATCGGTCGGCTCGGCGCACGTGGCTTTTTCCTGGGGCGAGGAGGGAGTGCCCATTTCCCTACGCTAACCCTCCTGACACCACGCTGTCAGGAGTGTGTCCGGGCTCCTGACACCATGCTGTCAGTGGGGGTGGCGCATTGTGCGTTCAGTCGGGTGGCGCGGCAAGCCGCGGAACCCGGGAAAACACCCAAAAGGAGAGATGTCATGCGCCACTTCACACTCACCACACCGGTCGGTTCCGAGCATGAGTTCCTGGATTGACCGGGCGCTTGCGAGACTCGCAGCGGGCTGGCTGCACTTCCGTCGGGAGCGCCGGCTCAAGGCGACGATCAACGGCCTCCGTGGGCTCGACGACCGCACCTTGAAAGACATCGGCGTCGATCGCAGCGAGATCGAGGCAATCGTGCGCTCCAAGGCCGCCGGGCGGCGTCAGCGGTATGTCGATGTCGGCGGTGCCGCCTGGCGGGGCTGACGCGCGGCCCGGCAAGGCCAATGGCGGCAAATTCGCTCTCGGCGGGCAATCTTGCGGGATTGCCCGGCCGCCACGGAAAGCGATCAGGCGAAGGCAACAGGAGAAAGCCAATGATCAATCACCTTTCGATCGGCGTGCACGACATCGCCACGGCGAAGCGCTTCTATGATGCCGCGCTGAAGCCGCTCGGATATACTTGCCTCAGCCAGTCGGAAGATTCGCTCGGCTACGGCATCGGCGATGCCGCGTTCTGGGTGGTTGCCGCCGAGAGGCCGGTGGCGGCCGACGAGAAGTCGGGGCTGCATATCTGCCTCGACGCACCGACAAGGGCCAGCGTCGATGCGTTCCACAAGGCGGCTGTGCGCTCGGGCGGCCGCGATAACGGTGAGCCGGGCTTGCGGCCGGGGTACGGCGCCAATTATTACGCGGCGTTCGTAGTCGACCCCGACGGCTACCGCATCGAGGCTTTCTGTGGTCGTGACTGAGCGTTGCTGACATGGAGGCGGTAATGCAGGCGTCAACGATGCAAAGCCCGAGGCAGGGCTATCGGCTGTTCGACACCGTATTCGGCGTCTGCGGGATCGCCTGGAGTGCGGCCGGCGTCATCCGGCTGCAGCTGCCCGAGCGCAGCATCGGGGCGACCGAGGCGCGATTGCGGAAAGATGATACCGCTGGTCCGGCGTTGCCGCCGCCGCCCATTGCGGCCTCGATCGCAGCGTTGCAGCGCTATTTTCGCGGCGAAATGATCGAACTTTCCAGCGTTCCCGTCGATCTAGCTGGCGTCCCGCCGTTTTTCGCCGAGATCTATCGCCGTGCCCGCGAGGTCGGATGGGGCGCAACCGCGACCTACGGTGATCTTGCGCAGCGGGCTGGCTCGCCGGGCGCAGCGCGCGCGGTCGGCCAGGCGATGGCGCGCAATCCGGTGCCGATCATCATCCCATGTCACCGGGTGCTGGCAAGCGGCCGCAAGATCGGCGGGTTTTCCGCGTTCGGCGGTACCGTGACCAAGGGGCGCCTGCTGGCGCTCGAAGGCGTCAGCCTGCTGGCCGATGCGCCATTGCTGGCCGCGCTGGAGGAGCCGCGAATCAAGATTTCAGCCGATAGCCGGTCCTGAATATCCACCATACCAACGCGAGGCACGCGGCCAGGAAGCCGAGCGTGAACAGCAGACTGATCGCGATGTTGACGTCAGCGATCTCGTAGAAGCTCCAACGAAAGGCGCTGACGAGATAGACGACGGGATTGAACAGCGAGACGGCTTGCCAGAAGGGTGGCAGCATATCGATGGAATAGAATGTTCCGCCCAGGAATGTGAGCGGCGCCACCACCAGCATCGGGATCAGCTGCAACCTCTCGAAGCCGTCGGCCCAGACTCCGATGATGAAGCCGAACAGGCTGAACGCAACAGAGGTCAGAATCAGGATCGCGATCATGGCCAGCGGATGCGCGATCGAAAGCGGCACGAACAGGGCCGCGGTCGCGAGTGTAAGAAGGCCGATCAGGACCGATTTCGTCGCCGCTGCGCCGACATAGCCGATCACGATCTCGAGTGGCGAAACCGGCGCCGACAGCAGCTCGTAGATGGTGCCCGTGAAACGCGGGAAATAGATGCCGAACGACGCATTCGAGATGCTCTGTGTCAACAGCGACATCATCACCAGGCCGGGCACGATGAAGGCGCCGTACGAAATACCTTCGATCTGCTCAATGCGGCCGCCGATCGCGCCGCCGAAAACGATGAAGTAGAGCGCGGTCGATAGCACCGGCGACAGGATGCTCTGCAGGGGCGTACGCCACGTACGCGCCATCTCGAACTGGTAGATTGCCACGGTGCCGTGCAGGTTCATTCGGCGGCCCTCACCAGATCGACGAAGATATCCTCGAGCGAGCTCTGGGTCGTCTTCAGGTCATTGAAGCGAATCCCGGCGGCGGCAAGGTCCGTGAGCAGACCGGTGATGCCAGTGCGCTCCGCTTGCGTGTCGTACGTGAAGACTATCTCGGTGCCATCGGCCGCGAGCCGCAGCGCATGGCCGTTGAGGCCGGCCGGGAGGTTGTCGAGCCTTGCCGCCAGATGCAGTGTCAATTGCTTGCGGCCGAGCTTGCGCATCAGCTCCGTCTTGCCCTCGACCAGGACGAGGCGGCCCTTGCTGATGATACCGACGCGGTCGGCCATCTCCTCGGCTTCCTCGATATAGTGGGTGGTAAGGATGATCGTGACCCCGGATGCGCGCAGGTCGCGCACGACCTGCCACATGTCCTTGCGAAGGGTGACGTCGACACCGGCGGTAGGCTCATCGAGGAAAAGAATTTGCGGTTCGTGCGAAAGCGCCTTGGCGATCATCACGCGACGCTTCATGCCGCCCGAAAGCGTCATGATCTTCGCGTCCTTCTTCTCCCACAGCGATAGCGCGCGCAGGATCTTCTCGACGTGGGCCGGATCCGAGGGCTTGCCGAACAGCCCCCGGCTGAAACTCGTGGTGGCCCAGACCGTTTCGAACGCGTCCGTCGTCAATTCCTGCGGAACCAGGCCGATCATCGAGCGTACGCGACGATAGTCGGCAGCGATGTCGAGGCCATCGACCCGGATGTCCCCGCTGCTGCGGTTCACGATTCCGCAGACGATGCTGATGAGGGTAGTCTTGCCTGCGCCGTTCGGGCCAAGCAGAGCGAAGATTTCGCCGCGCTCGATTTCCAGATTGATGTCGGTGAGCGCGCGAAAACCGCTGGCATAGGTCTTCGACAGGCCTGAGATGGTGATGATCGATGACATGGGACCCGTTATCTAGACGCCTCGGCTCGGGCCGCCAAGCCCAAGCTTGCATCCGGCAAGCAGCGTCACGGGCAAGCCTCGCCTGTCCGTCGACGTCACTTCAAGACGTCCGGCGCGGCCTAGATCCGACAAGGTCGAAGGAGGATTCTTCTTAGTGCGCCGGAAACAGCGCACCGCGGCGAATGGCAGTCACCAAAACAAAGTGGACGACCTCGCCGATTGCTCAGCGAGGCCGCCATTTTGAGTCCGGGGCGGGGGCCCGGTCCCAAAAATCTTCGGAGCAGTGAGCCACGCGGAATAAACCACTCGGCTGCCGACGACGGTGAGGGCCATCATCTGGTAGTGCAACGTTTCCGTTGGGTGCATACCTGAGCTTACAACGGTTGGTTGCCGCGCTTATTCCGAAAAAATTTCACTCCGATCGAAAAAGTCAGTCTTGACCGCTCCCGTCGGCTGGCCGGGACAAAATTCTGCCGTGTTCGGCACCGAGGAAGCCATCATTCGCTGGATGAAATACTCCCCCAGTCCAACATGCGTGCATGGCATTCGCGAGCCCGTCGTGGCCGCACCTGTTATTTCGGGGGAGACTATGGTCATACGATTCTCTGCCGAAGCCTGAATTGCCTCTTCCATGACGCTTTCACAATCCGGTCGCTACGTCCGATGGACGTATGACGACAGGTGCTGCCGTCAAGGGGCCAGCTGGGGGGCCGACACTTGCGCGGAAATAAGGGAATTCGAGTGACGCATCACTCGAGCGAGGGGTCGGATGCAAATGGGCAACACTAGAACCAAAAGCGCGCAAGACCCCGCATCGACCGCCGCTGTGGGCGCAGCGGGGGAATAACCCATGCCTCTTATCGTTGTCACCATGAGCAACCGCCGGATCGCATGACCACAGACGTTAGGGAAGAGTTGGTTCGGCTGCTGCCGCGTCTGAGACGCTTCGCATATTCGCTATGCCGCGATCACGACAAGAGCGGCGATCTGGTGCAAGAGACCTGTGCTCGAGCCCTTGCCAAAATCGAGCTTTGGCAACCGGGCACACGGTTCGACAGCTGGCTGTTCCGCATCGCGCAGAACATTTGGCTCGACCGGGTGCGGGCTGAGAAGGCGCGCGGGGAGGCGGTCGAAATCGACGCCGCGCACGAAGTGATGGATTCGGATGGTCGCGACGTCGCCGAGAGCCGGATGACGCTAGCAGCGGTGTCGCGTGGAATGGAGGCCCTTGCGGCCGAGCAGCAGGTGGTAGTCGCGTTGGTTTGCGTCGAAGGCATGTCCTACAAGGAGGCGGCCGCGGTTCTGGGCCTGCCGATAGGTACTGTCATGAGCCGGCTGAGCAGGGCTAGGCTCGCGCTTCACGAGGTAGTGTTCGGTGACACAGCAGGCGATAGTTCGAAAGGATCGGAGTGGCACCGTGGCCGAGTTATCCGATGAGTTGTTGATGGCGTACGCCGATGGCGAGCTGGAGCCGGTCGAACGTCGCCGGGTCGAAGCGCTGCTGGCCGATAGTCCTGAACTGCAGGACAAGGTCCGCCGGTTCGAGATGACCCGGCTGCCGCTTCAGCAAGCGTACGACCCTGTGCTTCGCGAGGCTGTGCCGAGCGCACTCGTCGACCTCATCAGGCGGTCGGCCGTGGACCGCGGTGCGGTAGCCGATCTTGCTCGTGAGCGCGCTGCGCGAGTGTCGAGCAAGGCAGTCCGGCCGGAACCGTTGTCCGGCTCGGCGCGGTCGAGCGCGTCATGGCGGCCGGTGGCGCTTGCCGCTTCGGTTGGCCTGATGATCGGCGCGGCCGGGGCGTGGTTCGGCAAGCCGGCGGAGCGTGGACCTGCAAGTTCTCGCACTGGTGGCCGAGGGGATCGTTCGGCACGCCTTGGAGACCGGTCGCAGCGGCGAGATTGTTCGCTCCAGCTCGGCTGACTTGGCCGAGGTCAAGCCGGTGGTGACGTTTCGCAGCAAGGATCAGCAGTTCTGCAGGCAGTACGAGCTTGGCCGTTCCGGTGTAGCGCAGTTCGAAGGCGTCGCCTGCAGGCAGGCGGCCGGTGCCTGGGAGATCAAGTTCCATGCCGAGAAGGCGCCGCGCGTCGCCGGGTCAGGCAAGATCGCGCCGGCTGGTTCCCGGCAGCCGAGCGCTCTCGATGCGCAGGTCGAACGTGTGATCGATGGCGGCATTCTGGATCCCGCCGAGGAACAGCGCACGATCGAGGGCAGGTGGAAGCCGTAAGGCTTGCCGGCGGTCCGACATGGACCGCCGGATTTCGTTTGGCCCAGGGCGCCCGTCAACTACAAGCATCAACTCTTGAGCAGCGCAGGCCCTCGGTTCGAGGTCAGGGCCTCGTCGGCGCGAAACCGTAGGATACGCTTGGTTGCCACAACGGCGGCGGTCCCGCGTTCGCCGGCGCGCGAACCATGGAAACCTCCGGCGCAATCTCGCGCGGTTGCGGTCCGCAACGGGGCGGCGCCAGGATCAGGCCTCGGCCGAATACCGGGTCGCGGCCAGGTGGACCAAGATCGTTATACGCCAGCTTCGACAGCAGCCCCTCCTTGGTCTTGGTCTGGGCGTCGTCGTAGATCGTTGCGAGCAGCGCGGTCGCGAATGGAACGGCGAACGACGTGCCCGATTGATAGCTCTCCTTGGCTCCGGGCACCGCCGTCCACACGTCGACGCCTGGTGCGGCCAAGTCGATATACTCGCCGCGGTTGGCATGGCGATAGCTGCGCATGTCCTTGGCAATGGCGGTCACGGCGACCACCTTCTTGTACGCCGCCGGATACATCGGCGGGGCATTCGGCCCCTCGTTGCCGGCGGCAGCAACGAAGATCATGCCCTTGTTGCTCAGCGTCTCGATCGCCTTCTGCATCAGTTCGTCGTGAGGTCCGGCGACACTGAGATTGACGATCTTCACGCCCCATGCGTCCATCCATGAAAGGGCGCTCAGCAGCGACACGGTATCGGCGGACGGCTGACCATCGGCGTCGATGTGAAAAATGTCAGCCACGAAGAACTCGGCATCGGGCAGCAAGCCCGGAGTTCCGCTCCGCTCGCCGCCGGCAAGAATTGCAAGAACGCCGGTACCGTGCGCGGAGGGCGCGCGCTTGCTGCCTTCGCTGATGAACGTGCCGACATTGATGTGCACGTCATCAAACGCCGGGTGGCGGTGATCGACCATCGTATCGACGACGCCGACCTTCAGCCCCTTCGTGCACGACCGCAACTCGTTCTTCCAGCCTATGGCCTGAGCACCGAAGCAGCGCTCGGGAGCGCAGCCATTGCCGGTGCTGGCGCGAATCGCGTCGCGCGGCTTGCCGGAGGCGTTGTCCGCTGGCGCAGTCGCGGTCCGGTAGGGCTGGTAGCGCCGGTTGGCGGCAAATACGGAATCGCTGTCGCTCTCGCGAAGCGCTGCGCGGGCTGCCGCGACGCTCATTCCGTCGGGGGGCACCAGCCTGGTAATCGACATGCCCAAAGCCGGCAGCCCGGTCGTATGGGCGACCTTGAACCCGAGCTTGGCGGCGTGGGCAAGTGCGCTCTTGCTTGGGTTGACGGCGAGCACCTCGCGCGCCGGATTGCTCGGCAGTGGGGGCAGGTGAGGACCCGGTGGCGTCGATCGCGGCTTGCCGGCACTTTGCGCGGCAGGCTTGACCGGCGCCGGTGCCTTCGACGGCGGAGCCGGGACGTGCCGGCCGGTCGCCGGCTGCTGCGATTGCTCCTGCGGCGTGCTGAGTCGCTTGAACAGCTCCGCGATTGTTTCCGGCGGGCCTTCGGGCTCCTTCGTTTGGATGGCCGCACTGGCCTTGCCGCGCTTTTCGGTCCTGGCGGGCGTGTCGTCGTCGTCCGTATCGTCGTTGTTCCGGCTCTTGTCGGTAGTCTTGGCCGTCTGCGAGCCTCCGCTCTTCTGCGACGAGGTCTCGCGCCGCCCGCTCGCTCTTGTCGTCGTCCTTGGAGCGATCCTGCGCTTGTCTGGCTTGCTCCCGTGCTCGTTCCTGCGCTTGCCGCGCCAACTCCCTCGCGCGCTCTTCGGCCTGCCGAGACAATTCACGAGAGCGATCCTGATCGTCCCGTTGGCGATCCGAGTTCCGGCCGCCGGCCTGCGCTGCCGAATCGCCTACGTAGGCGGCAATGTCTTTGCTCAGCATCCTGAGCGGGACGTCGGCAAACGACGTGACAACAGCCATTGCGATCGCCGCTGCTTGAAGCAGCCAGGCGATGGATCTGGCGGAACCAATACGTCCCACTGCGTGACGATGATCACAACACGGAATTAATGCCACCCCGTCCCCCAATTATTCGTCGGTTCGGCATAGGTATTATGCTAAATTCAGCGGCGTGGTGCTAGTGGATTTCGTCGGGAGAAGACGTGCCAGGCCGGTGCGATCCACGCAATTGTGCTGCCGAGTGACCAATGGGAATCTATGCCCGGCTTGAGCAAAAGCCCGCGCGATTCCAGGCAGCCGCCATTCCGCAGGCTCAGTCGCCTTTTCGGCGCGTGAGGAATGCCAGGCGCTCGAACAGGTGCACGTCCTGCTCGTTCTTCAACAGTGCACCGGCGAGCGGCGGGATCACCTTGCGCGGGTCGCTCTCCCGCAGCGTCTCAGGAGAAATGTCCTCGTTGAGCAGTAGCTTGATCCAGTCGAGCAGCTCCGATGTCGACGGCTTCTTCTTGAGGCCGGGCACCTCGCGCAATTCGTAGAACACGGCGAGCGCTTCCTTCACCAATCGCCCCTTCAGGCCGGGGAAGTGCACATCGACGATCGCTTTCATCGTCTCCGGATCGGGGAACTTGATGTAGTGGAAGAAGCAGCGCCGCAGGAAAGCGTCGGGCAACTCCTTCTCGTTGTTGGAGGTGATGAGAACGACCGGCCGCACCGCCGCCTTCACCGTATCCCCGGTCTCGTACACGAAGAACTCCATGCGATCGAGCTCTTGCAGGAGGTCGTTCGGAAACTCGATGTCGGCCTTGTCGATCTCGTCGATCAACAGCACCGGGCGGCGCGGGGCTTCGAATGCGTCCCAAAGCTTGCCGCGCTTGATGTAGTTGCGGATGTCCTGCACCCGGGCATCGCCGAGCTGGCTGTCGCGCAGCCGCGACACCGCGTCGTACTCGTAAAGGCCCTGCTGTGCCTTGGTGGTCGACTTGATGTGCCATTCGATGAGCGGGCTGTTCAGGGCCTTGGCTACTTCCATCGCCAGCACCGTCTTGCCGGTGCCCGGCTCGCCCTTGATCAGCAGCGGACGTTGCAGGGTGATTGCGGCGTTGACGGCGACCTTGAGGTCGTCGGTGGCAACATAGTGGGGCGTGCCCTGAAACTTGGCAGTCACGTTGGTGGTCTTTCCGATGTTTTTTCCCAGGCGAACTTAGTGCGCGGCCGCTGCGAGCAGCAAGGGCTCATTCGGCGCATCATCCAGCGGTACTCGAGCCGAAATCGCACGAACTGCGCAAAGAAGGCCTCGCCAGACGCGCATAACGGCGACGGGCCGCAGGCGTCTATGAATATCGATCGCGCACAATTGGGCATGCAGGGGTGCACAATGTGCGACAGCGATGACGGATCGGCTCGGCTATTCACTGCCCAATAATTATGCAACCGACCGACTGACCCCTTCCGGCGGCGAATACGATCATCTAGGGATGACGTCGGCTTTTATGCACGCAATGGTTGAAATCGCGAATCAGCGCGCCGCCTCTCCCGTTGTCGGGGGGCCTGACACATCTCCTTGGAGTTGAGGCAATAGGCCGCAATCAACCGTAAACAGGTGCATTCTCGCAGATGCTCAGGTAACCACTTGACTTGGAAAAACAGATACTTAAAAGGATCTCCGACAATGCAGCCGGCACTTCCGGCCGGCGGAGCACGCATCGCATCTCGGAGGCCAGGATGGGCCAAAAAGACCGCAAGGCAGCCTCCAAGCCTGCCCCCAAGACTGCTACTCAGCCGGGTCCAGATCCCTTGCAAAAGTCCAAGAAATCCCAAGCTACCGCCTCTGACATAATCCTGCCTGAGGATTACCGGCCATCCGAAAAAGAGCCGTTCATGAACGAACGGCACAGGATCTACTTTAGGCGAAAGCTGATCGCCTGGAAGGAAGAGATCATCCGCCAGACGCGCGAGACGGTGCAGGGATTGAACGAAAACTCGTCGCAACATGCGGATATTGCAGATCGCGCAACCTCCGAGACCGACCGGGCGCTCGAATTGCGAGCCCGCGACCGTCAGCGCAAGTTGATTGCGAAGATCGATGCGGCGATCGCACGCATCGAGGACGGCAGCTACGGTTACTGCGAGGAGACGGGCGAGCCGATCGGTTTGCGCCGTCTGGAGGCCCGACCCATCGCCACGCTAAGCCTCGAGGCGCAGGAGCGTCACGAACGGCGCGAGCGCGTCTTCCGCGCCGATTGAGCCGGCGTCGGCCGGGATCCAAGCTGTCGGCCGGCGCAGATCCGGCACGGCGCGTCAGAACCGGTCCATGAGGCCGGAGTTGAGCAGCCGACGGTGGAACGCGAGGATCTCGCCGCGGTATTCGCAGCCGTGGTACTTGCCCTTGCACAGGGTCATCAACCGCATGCGTTCGCGATATGTGTCGGGCAACGGCAAGCGCGCCGCTTCCATGATCACGGCTCCGAGATAAGGCACGTCGAGCACGTTGACGTCGGGAAGATCGGCGGGCTCGTAGCCGACGCCGTCGGCCGAGTAGTACGTGACGAACGCGTTCGGGTGGCGCTCCATGGTCAGGACGCCGCGGCGATAGTCGGGCCCCAGGAGCTTGCGCGTGATGTCGGGCTGATGGTCGCCGTAATTGACGATCAGGAACCGCTCGCCGGGGAACCGCCGGGCGAGTTCTTTCTTCAGATAGCGATAGTCGATCGCCGCCATGCCTAGTCGGCGGAGGTATTCGTGGACCTCCTTGTCCGTGCCGGGACCGCCGCCTGCTACCTTCACCTTGGGCTCGTAGACGAAGTCATATTGACCGTGCGTGGCCTGGGTCTGGATATAGAGAAACAGCGGCTGCGTGCCGGATTTCACTTGCCTGGCGATCACGTCGAGGCCGGTCTCGTAAAAGAACCGATCGCGCTCGTTCGGGCGCCGGGATTTCTGATCGTTGGCATCGAGGACCTGGTGAAGCCCGATCCTGGAGTAGAACTGGTCGTTGGCCACGAAATTGCGCAGCATTGGATAGACCAGCACGTTGCGATAGCCGCAATTCTCGAGGAACTGCGGGAGCGCATCGCGCAGCTTGCCGGCCATCACGGCCTGGACGTAGGGGCGCATGCTGCCGAATGCGTGCGTCGACATGCCGGCCAGGATCGAGAACTCGCTGAGCCACGACGCGCCGGCGAACGTCTCGACCCGCAGCTTGCGCACGCTGCCATCCGCCGACCGGAAGAACGGATCGATGCTGTGATCATATTCGAGCGCAGGGAAATATGACGGCGGGACCGTCGAACTCCTGGTGGATAAGGATTATGTGCGGTGCCGCCGCGACCGGCGCGCAGGACCGGGCGCCGACGAACGGTCCACCGGTGGCATTCACCGCGGCCTCGGCGAGGTTGCCCCGCCACAGCACGGCAGCCGTCTCCGACAGCGACGAGAAGAACGCCGAGACGTAGCGGTCGTCCGTGAAGAAGACAGCTTCGTGCAAAGGCGCGCGCAGATTGGCCGCGACACCGGTAATTCCGGCGAAGGCGAATGTCAGGGCGAGCGCGAAGCCCCTGCGCACCCGGCCTTCGTCGATCCGCCACATGCTTCTGGCGGCAATGGCGACGGCCACGACCGCCGCCGCCAGGGCAATCATATGGCTGCGGTAGCTCGTGAGCAGGAACGAGACTGTCGACCACGAGCTGAAATAGAAGATGATGTCGTAGGCGTGCAGGACCATGTTCATGGTTTCCTGCTTTGCCCGTGACGCGAAGAATATGAGCGCGACCAGCAGGGTCGTCAGTACCAGGCTGAACAGCGGTTTGCGGGAAACGACCAGGATCAGCCCGCCCATGGTCGCGGGTGCTGCGAGTGCGAACAGGATCTCGTAGAGGCCGCCCTCGAAGCAACTGATGTATGCGGCAAGCACGGCCGCACACAGGAGCGCGCCACCCCACAAAGCGCGGCGGGTCGACACCGATGCCGCCGGAACCAAGGTCACCACGCTCATTGCACCGTGTGCCCTATCGCACGGCTGGCCAACACTTCGGCTAGCCTACATGACACTTAAGTGACATGAAAGTGCGTTGAGATTCCGGCGGTTTTTCAGAAAATGCGCGATGGCGACCCGGCGGCGGCGGAACAGCAGTCAGACACTGTCCTCGAGCCGGCAGTTGACCAGCAGCTCGGCGACTGCGGCCGTGTTGGGCAGCGCCAGGACGGTCGCCACCAATTCCGCGAGATCGCCGGGGTCGATCATCTCGGCGGCGGATATCTTCGTCGCATCGGCGGTCATGTCCGTACGGACGAATGACGGGCACACGGCGGTGGCGCGGACCCCCTTGTCCCAGCCGAGGCGGCGGGTGGCATGCGTCAGGGCCATGACCGCGAATTTGGTCATGTTGTAGGCGACGTTGTCGTTGCGCACCCGCTTGCCGGACAGCGACGCCACGTTGATGACCCGACCGCTGCCGGTGGCTTCGAGGTGTGGCAGGCAGCACTTGATCATGTTGAGCGGCGCCTTGCAGTTCACCGCCCAGATTTCGTCGAGCGTCGCCTCGTCGGCGTTACGGATCGTCATGTTTCGGCTGATCCCGGCATTGTTGACGAGGCCGTCGATACGGCCGAACCGAGCCGCGGCTGCCGCTACCCACGCGCTCTGGGAACCCCAGTCAGCCGCGTCGTAACGGGCCAGATGCACGCGTGATGCGTCCCAACCCTGGACGATCGATGCGAGTGCCTCTGGTTGCCTCGCCCCTAGTGAAAGACTGTAGCTGCGCCTGTACAACTCCTCGGCGATCGCCTTGCCGATGCCGCGGTTGGCGCCGGAAATCAGAACGACACGGCCCTTGGGATCGAGCATCGGAGTAACCTCAACCGTGCAACGTCAATGCCGCCTGCGCCGCCGGCGGTGCGCGGAACCTGGCGACGCGGAAAGCGTCGAGCGGCAGCGAGGTCGGCCGGCCAAGTGCAAGCTCGGCCACCAGCCGGCCGACCATCGGGCCGATGCCGAAGCCGTGGCCGGAGAAGCCGGCGGCGATTACCAGCCCCTCGACCTCCTCGGGCGCATCGATCACCGGCAGTGCATCGGGGGTGAGGTCGATCAGACCGCCCCACACCTGCTGCGACCCCGGCCGTTTCGACGATCGGCAGCACCGCGCCGACCCGCCGGATCATCTCGGCCACCGTTCGACCATCCGGCTGGAGGTCGTCCTGCCGCCATCCGGCCAGCCGATTTGGCCAGCCGCCGATACCCGTGGTGATGCGCAGGCGCCCGTCGACTTCCTGACGTCCGGCGCAATCGGCGTTGGCGACCCCGAACACCTGCTCGAACGCCGAAGGCACCGGCACCGTTTGAAGCACCGAAACGATCATCGGCTGCATCGGCAAGTCGACGCGGAGCGGTGCGAGCAGCTCGGGCGCATGCACGCCGGCGGCAATGACGACGCGATCGGCCGAGACAATGCCGTCGGCCGTGGCGACGCCGGTGACGCGACCGCCGCTGGTAACGATATGCTCGACTGCTGCCCCCTCGCGGATCACGGCGCCGGCGCGCCGTGCGGCGGCGGCAAGGCAATGCGCGGTCTTGACCGGGTTGGCATGACCGTCAGTCGGACAGAAGGATGCCGCGAGCACCGTCGGGGCAAGCGCCGGCGCGACTGCCCGTACGGCTGCGTTGCCCAGGAGGAGATCGAGCTTCAGGCCGAGGTCGGCCTGGCTGGCGACCATCGAGCGGATGGTCTCGACCTCCGCCTCGGTGCGGGCAAGCCGAAGGTTGCCGCGCTGGCGGTATTCGACATCGCCATCGAGGTTCTCGCCGAGGGTCTGCCACATCTCGACGGCGGCGCGCGCCAGCGGCAGCTCGGCCGGATCGCGTCCGGACTGGCGCACACCCCCGAGTGTCCAGCCGGACGCCATCGCCGCGAGCCCGCGCGCCTCGAGCAGTGTCACACTGCTGCCGGCGCGCGCCAGATTGAGCGCGGTGCTCAGTCCGATGATGCCGCCGCCGATCACCGCCACGTCCGGCATGCTGTCTCCTCGTGTCCACCAGCGTGGCGCTTGCTGCGACCGACCGGTCAGCCTGCGACCTCGTCCGTTACCGGTGATGTTATCACCAGGAACACCAGGTCGGCCAAACCGGAGTTCGAGATCGCGTGCTCGATGCCCGGCGGCAAGTAGATGACGTCGTGCTTGCGGACAACCTGGCTCTTGCCGGCGATCTCCATCAGGCCCTCGCCCTCGAGCACGTGATAGATCTGCTCCTGAACCTTGTGGGTGTGCACCGCGACCCGGGCCATCGGCTGGTACATCGAGATGCGATAGTCGAGGTGCTTCGATCCGGCCGTCTCCGGCATGACCAGGGGCTTCGAGAGCGCGCCGCCGAAATGGTTCGGAAACTCGCGCCACGGCACCTCGGCAATGTTGCGAATGAACGCCTTGGGGGTGGGGTTGGTCATCGTATGCAATCCTTCAGGTGAATGGCTCCTCTCACACTGCCATGCCCGCCTTCGCGGGGGGCGGTGCGCAGGTGATGGCGCTGGATGCTAGGTCTGCCCCGGCACCCACGGCTTGCCGAAGCCCGGCTCGCGATAGGGCGTCGGCGGCAGATGCCAGCTTCCGGTGGCCGGTGGGCGCACCTCGGCGTCCACGTGCACGTCGAGCAGGAATGGCTTGTTTGACGCCACCGCGTGCTCCAGCGCGCCCTTGAAATCCTCCGACTTGGTGATCGTGAGCGCGTCGACGCCCGAGGCCTTGGCCCAGCCGGCGAAGTCCGGATTGTAGGGAGTGTTGTTGGCGCCTGAGTGGAACATGGTGCCGAGCTCGCGACCGCCGAACATGCCGAGCTGGATGTCGCGGATCGAGACCCAGCCGAAGTTGTTCCACAACACCCAGACGACCGGGATCTGGTACTCGACCGCGGTGCACAGCACGTGCGGCACCATGGTGAAGCTGCCGTCGCCGACGATCGACACGCAAGGCCGGTCCGGCGCGGCGAGCTTCGCGCCCAGCACCCCGGCGGCGCCGAAGCCCATGCCGGAGAAACCCCACGAGTTCAGCATCGTCTGCGGCTTCCGGGCATTCCAGAACTGCATGTACCAGTTGTGGTTGACGCCGACGTCGCAGGCCAGGATCGCGTTGTCGGGCAGCACCGCCTGGCAGTCCGCCACCACCCGCTCGGGGCGAATCGGCGACGCGTGCATGGCGAAGCTCGGCGCGGTGAACTTGTCCCACGCGGCGCGCCACGTCTCGATGTCGGCGTGCCAGGCGTCGAGCGTACCGCCGCGCTTGACGCCGCGGCGATCGAGGTCGGCCAGCAATTGGCGCAGGAAGGTGCGGGCATCGGCCAAGACTCCGATGTCCGGCGGGTAGTTGCGGCCGATCTCGCTCGGGTCGACGTCGACATGGATCAGCTTGGTGTGCGGGAAGTTCCACGAGTAGCCGGGCAGCCAGGATGAAGCCGAGCGGTCGTCGAAGCGGGCGCCGAGGGTCAGCACCACGTCGGCGTGGCGGCCGGCCTGGTTTGCCGGGTAGGCGCCGTTGCGGCCGATGAAGCCGAGTGACAGCGGGTCCGTCATGTCGAGGCAGCCCATGCCGTTGGGCGAGGAGATCACCGGGATGCCGAGCTTGTGCACGAACGCGGTGAGCTCGGCGCTGCCCTCGGACAGCGTCACGCCGTGACCGATGAAGATCGCCGGCCGCTTGGCGGCGAGGATCAGGTCGAGGGCGGCTGAAACCTCATCCGGCGAAGCGCCGCTGCGCTGGGCATTGAGCTTGGGCGACGCCGGCGGCAGCTCGACGTCATCCTCCTCCTGGAACACGTTGAACGGAATATCGACGTTGACCGGGCCAGGGCGGCCCTGCAGCATCGTTGTCGTCGCCTGGCGAAGCGCCAGGGGCAGCATGTCGACGCGCGTCGGCTGGAAGCTGCGCTTGACGACCGGCCGAATGATGTTCGGGAAGTCGGCCTGGAAGTGGCGGTTGATCTCCTGGAACGGGCTGCGATTGAACTGGCCGGTGGGAACGTTGGCGGTGATGGCGAGGATGGCCGACGAGTCGGACAACGCCACCGCCAGCGGCATCACGATGTTGCACGATCCCGGCCCGCAGGAGGTGAGAGTGGCGACCGCCTCGTGGCGGACGCGAAAGTAGGCATCGGCCATGTGCGCCGCGACCTGCTCGTGGCGCGGCGAGACCAGCTTGATGCGGTCGCGGTGCGCGTGCAGGGCGTCGAGCAGACCGACGTTGCCGTGGCCGCAAATGCCGAACACGTACGGCATCTTGTTGTTGATCAGGTGCTCGGTGATGAGCTCCGCACCCTTCATGCGCGTCATGGCGCCCTCCACGCTTGCATTCATCCGGTACACCGCCGCTTCCGTCTCGGGGTGTTCCTTGCGGCAATATAGAATGACATTCGATATTATGAAAACGAGTTTCGAGTAGGTGCCGACCTGAGGCCGCGACGGCAGTGGGCCGTGCTCGGCTGTCAGCTCTTGTGGTGCACCTGGCTGCGGCCGTAGACGGGCGTGGGGACGCCTTCGAAGCGTGCCTTCAATTGCAAGGCGAGGGTGAGAGAATAGAGCCGCGACTGGAACAGGTTGCCGCCGTGGAACCACAGGTTCTCCTGCGCGGTCGGCTTCCACATGTTGCGCAGCTCGCCCTCCCATGGGCCCGGGTCGCCGGCCGTATCCGAGCCGACGCCCCAGCACTTGCCGACCTTGTCCGCAACCTCCTGGCTGATCAGTCTGGCGGCCCAGCCGTTCATCGAGCCGTAGCCGGTGGCGTAGACGATGAGGTCGGCCGGGAGCCGCGAGCCATCGCTGAGGCGCACGCCATCGGGTGCCAGCCGGTCAACCTCGACACGGGACTTGAGTGCGATCTTGCCGCTGGCGATCAGCTCGCTGGCGCCGACGTCGATGTAGTAGCCGGAGCCGCGGCGGATGTAGGAGGTGTGGATGCCCGAGCCGTCGTCGCCGAAGTGGTACATGAACCCGGCCTTGCCGAGGCGTTCGTACAGATCGCGATCGTGCTCCCGGATCTTGTCGTAGACTTTTATGTGGCGGCGCGGCGCAATGCGATAGGGCACCGAGGCGTTGATCAGATCGGCGATCTCGGTGGTGATGCCGCCGGCGACCGCTGCTTCCGAGTAGAGCGGCCCCAACGCCAGCTCCATCAAGGTTTCCGACTTGGCGACGATGGTGGGCGAGCGCTGCACCATGGTGACCTCGGCGTCGTGCTCCCACAACTCGGCCGCGATGTCGTGGGCGGAGTTGTTCGAGCCGATGACGACGCAGCGCTTGCCGGCGTAGGGCGCGCCCGAGGCGAAGCCGCTCGAGTGGCATTGCTCGCCATTGAACAGGTCCTGGCCGGGGAACGAGGGGTAGTTCGGCACGCCGGACATGCCGGTCGCCAGGACCAGATGCTTCGGAGCCAGCGTCATCGGCTTGCCCTCGCGCACGACGTCGACGCGCCACTCGCCCTTGGCCGGGTCGTAGGCGGCCCGTTTGCACTCGGTCGAGCCCCAGTAGTTGAGCTCCATCACCTTGGTGTACATCTCGAGCCAGTCGCCGAGCTTGTCCTTGGGCGAGAACACCGGCCAATGGGCTGGGAACGGAATATACGGCAGATGGTCGTACCAGACCGAGTCGTGCAGGCACAGCGACCGGTAGCGCTGGCGCCAGGTGTCGCCGGCCTTGGGATGACGTTCGATGATCAGCGTCGGCACGCCCAGCTGCTTCAGGCGGGCGCCAAGCGCGATGCCGCCCTGGCCGCCGCCGACCACGACGCAGTAGGGCTGGCGGGTAACGCCGAGCTCGGCTTCCTCGGCCCGCTTGACCTCGCTCCACGACTTGCGCCCGCGATGGACGCCGTGCAGCGCGCCGTTCGGGCGCAGGAAGCCCTGCCTTTCGGGATAGTCATCGAGGCGGCGCAGCGAGGTCAGCAGCGTCCAGCAGCGGCCGTCCTTGAGGCGGACGAAGCCGTCACCGTTGCCGAGGCGGGTCTTGATCGACAACCGCGCCTCGATCACGGCGCCGTCGCTCTGCGCGTCCGCCACCCGTTTCGCCGAGAATGGCAGCGTATCGGCGAGCCGGGCCTGCAGCATGTCGGCGATGGCGGCGCGGCCGTCTTGCGTCGTGATGTTCCAGGTAAAGGCGACGAGATCGCGCCAGAAGCACTCGGCGGGATCGAAAAGCGCCGTCACCGCGGCGATGTCGCGGCGCGCGAGCGCGTCGCAAAAAGACGTGAGCCACCGGTCGATGGCAGCATTCGGATCGGCCATGGCGCTATCGCTCTCTCTCATGCCGCGGTCACACCGCCGTCGACCACCAGCGCAGAGCCGGTCATGAATTTGGCATCGTCGGAGGCGAGGAACAGGATCGCCCGGGCGATGTCGTCGGCGGTTCCGAGGCGGCCGATCGGGTGCATCGCCCGCGAATTCTCCTTGGCGACTTCGATATCGTTGGTCTTGAGCAGTGTCATGCGGCGCTGGAACGTCTGCTCGCCCATGTCGGTTTCTATCACGCCTGGATGCACCGAGTTGACCCGGATGCGATCGCCCTTGCGGGCGAAGGCGAGAGCGGTCGACTTGGTGAACAGGGTGACGCCGCCCTTGGTCATCGAATAGAGCGGATCGAGGTGCGAGCCGACGATGCCTGCGATCGACGCGAGGTTGACGATGGCGCTGCCGTGCGGGCTTGCTGAGCCGCTGGCGCGCAGCGCCGGCGCGGCGATCTTGGTGCCGAGGAAGACGCCGGTCATGTTGACCGCGACGAGGCGGTTCCAATCGGCAAGCGTCGCCTCCTCGAAATCGCGGCCGGTGAAGATGCCGGCATTGTTGACGAGGATGTCGAGCTTGCCGAACTGCTGCGACGCCGCCGCCACCGCCGCCTTCCACGAGGCTTCGCTGGTCACGTCGAGGTCGACGAAGGCGGCCTTGCCGCCAGCCGCCTTGATGCCTCGAACGGTTTCCGTCCCAAGGTCGACGAGAATGTCGCCCACGACCACCGCGGCCCCGGCTCCTGCCATCAGTCGAGCGGTTTCGGCTCCGATGCCGCGTGCAGCGCCGGAAATGAGCGCTACTTTGCCGTCGAGCCTGTTCATGGACGTGCCCCCTGATGCTGCTGCCGGCTTCGCCGCCGCCGGTGTTTCGGCGATGTAATCACCCGGCAACAGTGCGTGGAAGCATTGCCGGCGCAAGGCTGGCATGTGCCGCTCCGACCCGGCTACGATCCAATCGGCCGGAGCGATGTGCCCGGTCGCGCGCTGTCGCGCGCCGCGGGTGCGGCACGCGCTGCCGCATCGACGGGGTTAACGGAAGAGGGAACCTGCTGCGTGATCAAAGCCATCTCGGCCTGGCCGCACCTGGCGCCGGTGCTGTTGCTGCTCGGCTCCAACGTATTCATGACGGTGGCCTGGTACGGCCACCTGAAGTTCAAGAGCACGGCGCTCGTCATCGCGATCGTCGCGTCGTGGAGCATTGCGCTGGTGGAATATTGCATGGCCGTTCCGGCCAATCGCATCGGCCACGCGGTCTACTCCGCGGCCGAGCTCAAGACCATGCAGGAGGTGATCACGCTGCTGGTGTTCGCCGGGTTCTCCGTGGTCTATCTAAAGGAGCCGCTGACATGGAATCATGCCGTCGGCTTCATGCTGATCGCGGCCGGCGCCGCCTTCGTGTTCTCGGGGCGCGCGTGACCCGAGCAGGAATGGAGAAAGGTCGATGACCGAGAACTCGCGTGGCGTTGGTGACCGGTGCCAATCGTGGCATCGGGCTCGAGATCGTGCGCCAGCTCAGCCGGCTGGGCGTGGTGGCGGTGATCGCCGCGCGCGATGTCGGCAAGGGAAATCAGGCGGCCGCCGAGCTCAGATCGGAGGGTCTTGATCCGCCGGTCGTGCAACTGGACGTCAACGACCCGCAAAGCATCGCGCGTGGCGTCGCCGATGCCGCGCAGTTTCATGGCCACATCGACATCCTGGTCAACAATGCCGGCATTCTGCTCGACAAGAGGACGTCCGTCTTCGATGTGTCGGCGGACGTGGTGTCCAGGCAGTTCGTGACGAACGCGATCGGCCCGCTGCTTGTCATGCAGGCCGTCATCCCGCGTATGAGGGAGCGCGGGTACGGGCGGATCGTGAACGTGTCGACGATGCTCGCGCAATTGAAGGACATGGGTGGCGGCTATCCCGGCTACCGCATGTCCAAGGTTGCGCTCAATGCCTTGACGCGCGTGGTGGCGTCCGAGGTCGGCCCGGCCAACATCAAGGTCAATGCCATGAGCCCCGGCTGGGTCGCGACCGACATGGGCGGACCGGATGCGACCAGGACCGTTGTCGAGGGCGCCGATACCGCGGTCTGGCTGGCAACCCTTCCCGACGACGGCCCGACCGGCGGCTTCTTCGACAGCCGCAAGCAGGTGGCCTGGTAGCAGGCGCTCATGCAGCGCGCATCACGCCTCGCGCGAGGAGCCGGCTTCCCGGCTGGCCTCGGACCCGGTCGGCGCAATTTCCACCTCCCTCATGTCCACATACAACTCGTAGTGGTCCTCGAGCCGGTCGAGGAAGGTGGCGCACAGGTTCATCAGCAGGCCGAGCTCGATCCGCTCGGCGACGAGGAAGCCCTCGCCGACTTGCAGCGGGCCAAAGCGGTGCAGCCCCGGCGCATCGGCGGCGATGAGGCCGCGGGCGCGAAAATAGGCGACGACGTCGCTTCCGGCATGGAAATCGACGGACGTGGAATCGCCGAGCTCGGCGACGGCATCGCTCAGCGGCGCGGTGCCGGCGATGAAGAGATCGATCAGTGGCTTGTAGCGCGGATCGGCCGCCCGAACCTCGGCCGCGCGGGCGCGGGCCTGCAGCGCACGCACCGCGACCACCATCTCCAGCGTACGGACGCGATCGGCGAACTCGCGGTCGGCGGCCGCCGCGCGCAGCGGGTCGGCCTCGCTGTCGTGGCTGAGCGCCAGCAGGTCCTCGCCGGCAGCCAGCACCGCATCGAGGTTGTCGGCGACGAGGTAGACCGACGCCGGGATCGGTGGTCTCGACGACGCGCTCATGATGTTGGTCTCGGCAGCAGGGCGAGCAGCGTATTGAGCGCCGTGTTGAGGTCGCAGCCGGCGTGGGCCAGAGCCGCGCCGAGGTTGGACGCGAACGCGGCGCGCCAGCGGTCGCGCGGCTGCGAGTGCCCCGCGATCACCCGCAGGCTGGCCAGGATGGCGTCGTCCGCGAACCCATCGGGCAGGGCGAAGCGTTCGCGTACGATCGGCACCAGCTCGGCCAGGTGGAGGATGTCGACGCCGACGACCGGATTCGACCCGGTATCGGTGCCGGGCGAGTGTGGCAACGACACTCCCGCCCGGCCGGCATCGCCGGCGCGTTCGATCTCAGGCATGTGGGGCGCGCGGCTCATCGGCGGTCCTCAGCTGCACCCACTCGTGCTTCCGCAGGTGTCGCACTTGAGGCAGGTGCCGTTGCGCACGAGCGTGAAGTTGCCGCACTCGCGGCAGTCCTCGCCCTCGTAGCCGCGGATGCGGGCCTGGGCGCGCAACTCGTCGGCCGGGTTGGCCTTGATCGCTAGATTGCCCTGCGTGACGGACGCTGCCTGGCTGAACAGCTCGGTCGTCGTATTGCGAGCATACATCAGCGTCTGGCCGACCGACGAGGTTGCCGCCGCGAAGCTCGCCGCCACGTCGCCCTGCATCGATGCATTGCCGCCGCCGATATTGCGGCTGCCGGTGCCGCGCGACGGGATCACCGAGCCGCGAACGAGGCCGCGCGACACGAACTTGGTTGCCGGCATAATCGGCTGGGCATCGTCGTCCAGGTCCTCGTCGGAGGAGCCGAGCGCGGTGCCCTTCACGATCTCGCTCGGGTCGACGTGGGCGAGATCGTTGCGCTCCAGGTAGGAGACGGCGAGCTCGCGGAAGATGTAGTCGAGGATCGAGGTCGCGTTCTTGATCGTCTCGTTGCCCTGGACCAATCCCGCGGGTTCGAAACGCGTGAAGGTGAAGGCCTCGACATATTCCTCGAGCGGCACGCCGTACTGCAGGCCGAGGCTGATCGCGATCGCGAAGTTGTTCATCAGCGAGCGGAAGGCGGCGCCTTCCTTGTGCATGTCGATGAAGATCTCGCCGAGGCGGCCGTCCTCGTATTCGCCGGTGCGCAGGTAGACCTTGTGGCCGCCGACCGTCGCCTTCTGGGTATAGCCCTTGCGGCGGCCGGGCAGCTTCTCGCGCTCGCGCTCACGCTCGATGATGCGCTCGATGATGCGTTCGGCGGTGATGGCGGCGCGCGCCGCCATCGGCTTGTCGGCGAGCATCTGCTCCGCCACCTCGTCGGCGGCATCGGCATCGTCCGCGAGCAGCTGCGAGTTGAGCGGCTGCGACAGCTTGGAGCCGTCCCGATAGAGTGCGTTGGCCTTCAGCGCCAGCTTCCACGACAGCATATAGGACTGCTTGCAGTCCTCGACGGTGGCCTCGTTCGGCATGTTGATCGTCTTCGAGATCGCGCCCGAGATGAACGGCTGCGCTGCCGCCATCATGTGAATATGGCTCTCGACCGACAGGTAGCGCTTGCCCTTGCGTCCGCAGGGATTGGCGCAATCGAACACGCCGATGTGTGCCGGCTTCAGGTGCGGCGCGCCCTCGAGCGTCATCGAGCCGCAGACGTGCTCGTTGGCGGCCTCGATGTCCTTCTTCGTGAACCCGAGGTGGGCGAGCAGCTCGAAGGCTGGATCATCGAGCTTGTCCGCCGGCACCTTCAAGGGACCGGTCAGGAACGCCTCGCCGATCGTCCACTTGTTGAAGACGAACTTGATGTCGAACGCGGCGCCGAGGCCCGCCTCGATGTTGGCCAGCACCTCGTCGGTGAAGCCCTTGCTCCTGAGCGTCGCATGATTGATCGCCGGCGCCTGGCGCAGCGACCCGTGGCCGACGGCGTAAGCCTCGATCTCGGCGATCTCCGATTCGCGGTAGCCGAGCGTGCGCAACGCCTGCGGCACCGCCTGGTTGATGATCTTGAAGTAGCCGCCGCCCGCGAGCTTCTTGAATTTCACCAGCGCGAAGTCGGGCTCGATGCCGGTGGTGTCGCAATCCATGACGAGGCCGATCGTGCCGGTCGGCGCGATCACCGTCGCCTGCGCATTGCGGAAGCCGTGCGCCTGGCCAAGCTCGATGGCGCGGTCCCAGGCGCGCTGCGCGGCCGACACCAGGCGCTTGTCGGCGCAGGAGGCGTGGTCGAGCGGGACCGGCGGCACGCTCAGCCGCTCATAGCCGGTCTTCTCGCCATAGGCCGCGCGGCGATGATTGCGGATCACCCGCAGCATGTCGCTGGCATTTTCGTTGTAGCCGGGGAACGGCCCGAGCTCCTTCGCCATCTCGGCGCTTGCTGCGTAGGACACGCCGGTCATGATCGCCGAAATCGCGCCGCAGATCGCGCGGCCTTGCGAGCTGTCGTAGCCGATGCCCGCCGCCATCAGAAGGCCGCCGATGTTGGCGAAGCCGAGCCCGAGGGTGCGATAGCGGTAGGACAGCTCCGCGATCTGCCGAGAGGGGAACTGCGCCATCAGCACCGAGATCTCGAGCACCACCGTCCACAGCCGGCAGGCGTGCTCGAAGCTCGCCGTATCGAAGCTGCCGTCCTTGGCCCGGAACATCATCAGGTTGAGCGAGGCAAGGTTGCATGCCGTGTCGTCGAGGAACATATACTCCGAGCACGGATTCGAGGCGCGGATCGGCCCCGACTTCGGGCAGGTGTGCCAGTCGTTGATGGTGGTGTGGAACTGGATGCCGGGATCGGCGGACGCCCAGGCGGCGTGGCCGATCTTGTCCCACAGCGCGCGGGCCTTGACGGTCTTGGCGACCTTGTCCGAGTTGCGGTAGGTGAGCTGCCAGTCCTTGTCCTCGACGACCGCCTGCAGGTACTCGTCGTTGACGCGAACCGAATTGTTCGAGTTCTGGCCCGACACCGTCAGGTAGGCCTCGCTGTCCCAATCGGTGTCGTAGGTCGAGAAGTCGATCTCCTTGAAGCCCTGGCGCGCGAACTGGATAACGCGGCGGATGTAGTTGTCCGGTATCTGGTCGCGACGGGCCTCCTTGATGGCGGCCTTGAGCTTCGGGTTCTTCGTGGGATCGAAGCAGCGCTCGTTGAGCGTGCCGCCCTCGGTCGCAACTCCGCCTTCCGCGTCACAGTTGACGCAGGCCTTCATGATCGCCTTGAGCCGCTTGGCCGCGATCTTCGAGCCGGTGACGAGGGCCGCGACCTTCTGCTCCTCCTTCACCTTCCAGTCGATGTACTCCTCGATATCCGGATGGTCGACGTCGACCACCACCATCTTGGCGGCGCGGCGGGTGGTGCCGCCCGACTTGATTGCGCCGGCGGCGCGGTCACCGATCTTGAGGAAGCTCATCAGGCCGGACGAGCGACCGCCGCCCGACAGGCGCTCGTTGGCGCCGCGCAGCGAGGAGAAATTGGTGCCGGTGCCGGAGCCGTACTTGAACAGGCGGGCTTCACGCACCCACAGGTCCATGATGCCGTTCTCGTTGACGAGATCGTCATTGACCGACTGGATGAAGCAGGCGTGCGGCTGCGGATGCTCGTAGGCCGACGTCGAGGACACCAGATCACCGGTCTGGTGATCGACATAGAAGTGACCCTGGCCGGGGCCGTCGATGCCGTAGGCCCAGTGCAGGCCGGTGTTGAACCACTGCGGGCTGTTCGGCGCGCCCATCTGCATCGCGAGCATGTAGCGGTGCTCGTCGAAGAACGCGCGGGCGTCCTCCTCGGTCGAGAAGTAGCCGCCCTTCCAGCCCCAGTAGGTCCACGTGCCGGCGAGACGGTCGAACACCTGGCGGGCATCGATCTCGCTGCCGGTGCGCTCCTTCGCGGAGAGGTCGGCGAGCGCCTTGCTGTCGGGGCTGGAGCGCCACAGCCATGAGGGAACCTGCGTCTCCTCGACCTTGCGCAGCCGCTTTGGCACCCCGGCCTTGCGGAAATACTTCTGGGCGAGGATGTCGGCGGCGACCTGGCTCCAGTGCTCTGGCACCATGAAGCCGTCGAGGCGAAAGACGACTGAGCCGTCGGGGTTCTTGATCTCACTGATTGCGCTACGGAATGGAATTGTTTCGTAGGGTGACTTTCCGGCTTCGGTGTAGCGCCGTGTGATCTTCATCTTGATCCCCGCGTCTCTTCGCGTTTTTTCTATGGCAGCCGAGCTTGCATCGAGCCGCCGCGACGGCTCGGCCAGACCAGCGACCGATTACGGTTTGGACGCACTACAAAGCCCGGACCCCGTCCGGGCGGACGCTGAGACTGAAAATGCTACCCCGCACGACGCCGCCTGCACGGCCGTGCGGCCAACCACACGCCAATCGATCAGCACGACTCAAGGAGCCGCCCCCGGACCGATGAACGCAGCATGATACGTTGGATTTTGAGTGGGAGGCCGACGCGAACGAGGTGGCCGAACTTGATGATTGAAAGCTAGGCGATTCGAAGCAGAACTCCAAGCGCTTGTGGGTCGCTGCTGCAACCCCACTAGATGTAGGGTCTATGGCTAATTTTCGGTTTTCCACCGATGTGGATGGCGCGGCCAGAAATGGGCTCCCGGCGGCGACTTGCCTGCTCTCGAACGGAACTTCACTTTGGGGGTAAGTTCACGCCGATGATGTCGGGCGCACAAATGGTAGTGCGATTCCGCAACCGCCTCATGTTGCAAATCTGCAGCACGACTTCAGGCGCTTGCGCCCCCTGAAGCTCTGCGCTACCCCAACCGTGCCGACGGCGCGCGCGAGGCCAACGATGAGCATATTCACCGAGATCTTCAGCTGGTGGGGTGGCAACACCTGGGGAACCCGACTGTTCACCTGGCGCCGGGGTGAGCTGGTCGGCCGCGACGAGCTTGGCAATCGCTACTATATCCAGCGCAAAGGGGTGGGACCGCTCGGGGTGCCGCGGCGCTGGGTCATATACCAGAATCTCGCCGAAGCGTCGCAAGTGCCCCCCGAGTGGCACGGCTGGCTGCATTATACTGTCGACACGCCGCCGACGAAGGAGAGCTACGTTGCCAAGCCGTGGCAGAAGCCGCACGTCATGAACCTGACCGGCTCGCCCCAGGCGTGGAGGCCGAAAGGCTCGATACTCGGCAAGGGCGTGCGTTCGCGGGTCGCCGCCGACTACAAGGCCTGGCGTCCCGAGTGATCGGGGGGCACCATAGTCACGACAACTTTGCGCGCGATATCCTGCGGCAGATGCCGTCATAACGGCTCCCACGACGGGGAAGTTGCAATTTGATCTCGGATGCGAAATGGCCGGCCGCCGCGCTGCTGATCGCGTTGTTCTGCTGCGGATCGGCGCTGGCGGACCGGATCGAGAATCAAGTCGCGGTGTTCGCCACCCTCGACAAGGTAACCGCGCGCATCTCCAAGCTCGAGGTGCCGCTCAATCAGTCGGTCCAGTTTGGATCGCTGAAAGTGACGCCACGGGTATGCTATTCGCGGCCGCCGACCGAGCCGCCGAAGACGACGAGCTTCGTTGAAGTCGACGAGACCCAGCTCGACGGCCAGGTCAAGCGTCTGTTTTCGGGCTGGATGTTTGCCGAGAGCCCTGGCCTCAATGCCGTCGAGCACCCGGTGTTCGACGTCTGGCTCACCGATTGTGGTCAGCCGGGGCGATCGGCCGGCGCCGCGGCACGGGACGGCAAGCCAGCAACGACGCCGCCGGTGACCGCCGGCGCGGCGCGCGAAGAGCCCGCCACTTTACCCACGCGGCGGCGTCCACCCCGCTAGACCGCCCTTCTCACTGGGTCGCGACCCTGTGAGAAGGTCTAGACCTTGTGCGCGGCTTCGATGGTGGCAATGATGGTGGCCGGGCTCGCGTCCATACGCAGACGACTGTAATCCGCATCCCGGCGCAGCGCTTGCTCGAGCGCTCCGTGAAACGCCGCCCGCTCGATCTCGATCGTCCCGAATTGCCGCAGATGGTCGGTCACGAATTGCGTGTCGAGCAGTGTGAAGCCGCCATGAATCAGGCGCGCGCAAAGATACATGAGCGCGATCTTGGAGGCGTCTGTCTCGGTCGAGAACATGCTCTCGCCGAAGAACGCGCCGCCAAGCGCCACGCCATAGAGCCCGCCGACCATCTTCGCGCCGTGCCAGACCTCGACCGTGTGACAATGACCGAGGTCGTAGAGCTCACGGTAGAGCGAGCGAATCTGATCGTTGATCCAGGTCGTTCGGCGGCCGGGGCGTGATGCCGCGCAGCCGGCGATGGTGGTGTCAAAGTCGGTATCGACGCGGACATCGAAAGGCGCCTGCCGCATAGTGCGTGCGAGACGCTTGGGAAGGCGCACCGCGTCGAGCGGCAGAACACCGCGGCTGATCGGTTCGATCCAATAGAGCTGTGCGTCGTCGGCACTCTCGGCCATGGGAAATATGCCGCAGGCATATGCCTTGAGCAGCACTTGCGGCGTAATTTCCCGATCGTGCGCGTCGCGAGCGGCCATGCGCTTCCTGGCTGCGATTGACCTGAACACTAATTGAACCAACATCAAACATAAGGTGATTTCAGGGCAAAAGCGAGTGACGCTTCAAGCCCGGCCCTCGCGGTTGGCTTGTGGGCGCAGCGTAAATGCACTTGCAGAACAGCAAGGGAACGGTTAGCGTACGTTCTCGGTTTGTTTGTTCGTGTCGTGGCGTTTTACGAACCCAACTTCGCATCGATTGGTCGCTGGACACGAGCGCCGGGAGGTACCCAATGCTCACGCAAAAGCAAAAAGAGTTGCTGTTGTTCATTCACAAGCGGATGCAGGAGGAGGGCGTGCCGCCGTCTTTCGACGAAATGAAGGACGCGCTCGACCTCAAGTCCAAATCCGGCATTCACCGCCTGATCACGGCGCTCGAGGAGCGTGGTTTCATTCGCCGCCTCGCGCACCGGGCGCGGGCGCTCGAGGTGATCAAGCTGCCCGACAATGCGATTGATCCAGCGCCGACGCCGAAGCGACAAGGCTTCACGCCAAGCGTCATCGACGGCAGTCGCGGCAAGCAGCAGTTCGTGCCACCGCCGTCGACGGTGATCGACAGTCGCACCGTGTCCGTGCCGGTAATGGGGCGGATTGCGGCTGGCGTGCCGATCAGCGCGATCCAGAACCACAGCCACGACATAGCCTGCCCGCCGGATTTGCTGACCAATGGCGAGCATTATGCGCTCGAGGTGCGCGGCGACTCGATGATCGACGCCGGCATTCACGATGGTGACACGGTCATCATCCGGCGCTGCAATTCCGCCGAGAACGGCGACATCGTGGTCGCCCTCGTCGAGCATGAGGAGGCAACGCTGAAGCGCCTGCGCAAGCGCGGCGCGGCAATCGCACTCGAAGCGGCCAATCCAGCGTACGAGACGCGGATTTTCGGACCCGATCAGGTCGAGATCCAAGGACGGCTGGTCGGGCTCATCCGCAGGTATTGAGGCTTGGCGGGGAGCGCGGCCGGCCAGTCGCGGGCATCGACGCGCGCAGGGCAAGCGAGTACCGGCGCTCGTGGCTGGTGCTTCGCGGGGGCGGCGACAACGTTCGCCGTGCCGCGCTGCGTGCCGATTGCCCCATTGCGGTAGTCGGCCCCATAGCGGCAGGGGATCTCGCGGCGCGCCTTGCGCCTAGGGATGCGGTCCCCATGGTGCCGGCAGCAGCAGCTTCACTTCCTGCGTCATCACCAGCGGGCGGAACTTCGCGGCAAAGCCTTCGACGAAGTCCTTGTTGGAGAACAGGGATGCCCAGTGAGCGCGCCGGTCGGCGTCGTCGTCGAACTTCCACAAATGCACGAGTTGGTTGATGGTGCCGACATCGCTCAGGAAGTAGCCGACGAGCTTCTTGTCCTGCCCGCCCTTCTGCATCGCCGGATAGCCGACCTCGGTGTAGAGCTTCACCGCCTCCGCCATCTTGCCGACATAGAGCGTGTAGGTACGCATCTCGAACAGTGCCATGAGCAGCTCCTTCCACGGTAGCAGCGGGACTCGCGACTAGTGTCCCGATCGCGAAGTTCGCTTCATTCGCATGGCTATCGGACGAACTTCGCGATCGATAAGGACACTAGTAAATCCAAGCTTCTAGTGTGGCTTATGATTTCGAGGTCCGCACTGGAGTATGCCGCAAGTATGAAGCGAACTTCGAAATCGCCACACTAGGTGGGCATCCTCGTCTCGACCAGACGGGACCAGTAGGAAATGCCGGTCGCGATGGCGCCGTCGTTGAAATCGTAGGCCGGATGGTGCAGGCCGGCGCTATCACCGTTGCCGATGAAGATCATGGCGCCGGGCCGCGCTTCGAGCATCAGTGCGAAATCTTCGCCCGCCATCGTCGGCAGCGCCTCGGTCTGAACCTGCCCGTCGCCGACGACGTCGCGCGCCGCGGCGATCGCGCTGGCGGTCTGGCGGTCATGATTGAAGGTGCAGCCGACACCAGTGATGTACTCGAGTTCGACCCGCGCGCCGTGCAGGCGGCCAATACTGTCGACGACGTCCTGCATTCGCTGCACGACGGTTGCCCTGGTCTCCTGGCGCAGCGTGCGCACGGTGCCGCCGAGATGAGCCTCCGGCGGGATGACGTTGTGGGTGGTGCCGGCGTGGAAGAACGCGACGGAGATCACTGCCGAGTTCGAGCGGGTCGATATTGCGCGAGACGATGTGCTGCAGCGCCTGGTGCAGTTGGCAGCCGATCGCGACCGTGTCTATGCTCATGTGTGGTTGCGCGGCGTGCGCGCCGCGGCCGTGGATGCGGATATTGAAGCGGTCGGCGGCCGCCATCAGCGGACCCTTGCGAATGGCAAACTGTCCGATCGGTATTCCCGGCCAGTTGTGCATCCCGTACACCTCGCCGATGCCGAAGCGATCCATCAGCCCCTCGCTCACCATCAGCCGCGCGCCGCCCTCGCCCTCCTCGGCCGGCTGGAAGATCAGCACCGCCGTGCCGTCGAAGTTGCGGGTCTCGGCCAGGTAGCGCGCGGCTCCGAGCAGCATGGCGGTATGGCCGTCGTGACCGCAGGCGTGCATCTTGCCCTCGACCGTGGAGGCATGCGGCAGTCCGGTCGTCTCGCGGATCGGCAGAGCATCCATGTCGGCCCTGAGCCCGATCACGGCTCCCGAGGCGGTGCTGCGACCCTTGATGATGCCGATGACGCCGGTCCTGGCGAAGCTGGTGATGATCTCGTCGCAGCCGAACGAGCGCAGCTTGTCGGCGACGATCGCGGCAGTGCGCTGCACGTCGAAGCCGGTTTCGGGATGCCGATGCAGGTCACGACGCCAATCGGCAACTTCGTCGGCAAATGCAGCAACTCGGTTAACGATCGGCATCGTGCGGGGGCCTTCCCTGGCTGAAGTCTGATTGGCTGATGTCGTGGGCGGTGAGTTGAGAGAGCGCTGCGTCCTCAGTCAAGCGCGCCGACACGATCGCGCACCGGCGTGCGGGACAGCCGGTCGCTGGGAGCGGAGGGCTGATCTCGTCTCGCGCCGACTGAAGCAACGCCTAGACCGCGGGTTGCTCTTGCGCCACTATGGCGGCGTCCGCATGCAGGGGCCACGGCTGGACGGAGCCGGTGGCGGGCAGGGTGCTGGAGGACACGAAATGATCAGGTGGATGGCGCTGGCTGTGGCCGGGGCGATGGCTTTCGGGGCAACGAGCTCGAACGCCACGACCTTGCGTTATGCCTTTCAGGGCGATCTCAATGCGCTCGACCCGTATTCGCTGAATGAGACTTTCACGCTCGGTGCCATGGGCAACGTGATGGAAGGCCTCACCAAGCGCGACAAGAACCTGAAGATCATTCCGGGCCTTGCCGAGCGCTGGGAAATCGTCGAGCCGACGCGGTGGCGCTTCTACCTGCGCAAAGGCGTGAAGTTCCATGGCGGCGAGGATTTCACCGCCGACGACGTGCTGTTCTCTCTCGATCGCATGCGCTCGGACGGATCACAGCTGAAGAGCCGTGCTCCAGCCGACATGAAGGCGGTCAAGGTCGACGACCATACGGTCGATTTTGTGCTGGCGCGCCCCAATCCCATCCTGAATGCGGAATGGGACACCTGGTACATGTTCTCGAAGAAGTGGTCGGAAGCCGTCGGCGCGACGCAGGCGCAATCGGCCAAGTCCACGTCGCTGAGCGCCTGGGCGCTCACCGCCAACGGCACCGGTCCGTTCGTCGTCGCCAGCCACGAGCCGGGCGTCAGGACGATATTTCGCAAGAACCCGAACTGGTGGGGAAAGCCCGAGCACAATCTCGATGAGGTGATCTTCACCACCATCAAGTCGGATGCGACCCGCGTCGCGGCGCTGCTCACCGGCGAGGTCGACCTGATCGAGCCGGTGCCGGTGCAGGACATGGAGCGCATCGCCCGCAATCCGACCACGACCGTCATGACCGGACCGGAGCTGCGCACGATCTTTCTCAACTTCGACAGCTTCCGCGACGAGCTCAAGTACGCCAGCATCAAGGGCAAGAACCCGTTCAAGGATGCTCGCGTCCGCAAGGCGTTCTATCAGGCGGTCGACATCGAGGCGATCCGGACCAAGGTGATGAGGGGACAGTCGAGCCCATCGGCGCTGCTGATCTCGCCGCTGCTGTTCTCCCGCTCGAATGAGTTCAAGCGCCATCCCTACGACGTGCAGGCAGCCAAGAAGCTGATGGCGGAAGCAGGTTATGCGGATGGTTTCGAGCTGCGCATGGATTGCCCGAACGACCGCTACGTCAACGACGACGAGATCTGCCAGGCGGTGGCCGGCATGTTGGCGCGCATCAACGTCAAGGTCACGGTCAACGCCCAGCCGAAGGCGAAGTTCTTCGAGTTCGCCGGCTCGACCGGCAAATACGACAGCTCGTTCAACATCCTCGGCTGGACGCCGGGCTCGTTCGACAGCCATAACGTGCTGACCAATATCGCCGGATGCCGGGACGCCGATGGCAAAGGCGGCCTCTTCAACTATGGCGGCTATTGCAATCCGAAGGTCGATGAGCTGGCCGGACTGATCGGCGTCGAGACCGATCCCAGGAAGCGCGACGAGATGATCTACCAGGCGTTCAAGATCGTTCATGACGAGGTCGGCCTGATGCCGTTGCACCAGCAGGCTCTGGCCTGGGGCGTTTCCAAATCGGCGACCATCTGGCAACGCGCCGATAATCAGATACTGTTCTATTGGGCGCAGAAGAAATAGCGGGATCGGGTTGAAGGCCGGGGCGATCAGCTCTTGGCCTTCGAGTGTTAAATGCAACCGGGAGTAACACATGCGAGGAATTCGATCGTATCTGGCGGCGGCAGCCTTGTCGTTCGTGCTTGCTGGCGCCGCCGACGCCAAGACCTTCAAGTTCGCCTTCCAGGGCGATCTCAATGCGCTCGATTCCTACACGCTCAACGAGACCTTCACGCAAGGCATGATGAGCAACGTGATGGAGGGCCTGATCCGGCGCGACAAGGACCTCAAGATCATCCCGGGCCTCGCCGAGCGCTGGGAGGTGGTCGATCCGCTGAAATGGCGCTTCTATCTGCGCAAGGGCGTGAAATTCCACGGCGGCGAGCCGTTCACCGCCGACGACGTGATCATGTCGATGGATCGCGCTCGCGTGCCCGACAGCCAGGTCCGCAACAAGGTTCAGGCCGACGCCAAGTTCATCAAGATCGACGACCACACCATCGAGGTGCAGCTCGAGAAGCCAAATCCGATCCTGCATTACGAATGGGACGTGATTCACATCTTCTCGAAGCCGTGGGCCGAGAAGGTGGGCGCTACCAAGCCGCAATCCGGCAAGGCGACCTCGGTAAGTGCGTGGGCGTTGACCGCCAACGGCACCGGCCCGTTCATGGTCGTCAGCCACGAGCCGGGCGTGAAAACCGTATTCAAGCCCTACGCCGGATGGTGGGACAAGCCGGTCCACAATCTCGACGAGGTGATATTCACGACGATCAAGTCGGACGCGACCCGCGTCGCCGCCTTGCTCACCGGCGAGATCGACATGATGGATCCGGTGCCGGTGCAGGACATCGACCGGATCAAGGGCAACGCCACCACCGACGTGCTGATCGGGCCGGAGCTGCGCACCATCTTCCTCAACTTCGACAGCTTCCGCGACGAGCTCCTGTATTCGAGCGTGAAGGGCAAGAACCCGTTCAAGGACCCGCGCGTGCGCAGAGCCTTCTATCAGGCGATCGACATCGAGGCGATCAAGACCAAGGTGATGCGGGGCATGTCGGTGCCCTCGGCGCTGTTGATCTCGCCGCTGCTGTTCCAGCCGCTCGCCGATCTCAAGCGCCATCCCTATGACGTCGAAGCGGCCAAGAAGCTGATGGCGGATGCCGGCTACGCCGACGGATTCGAGCTGCGCATGGACTGCCCGAACGACCGCTACGTCAATGACGCGGCGATCTGCCAGGCGGTGGCGGCGATGATGGCGCGCATCAACGTCAAGGTGACCCTCAACGCCCAGCCGAAAGCGAAGTACTTCGAATTCGCCGGCGCAACTGGCGGCTTCGACAGCTCGTTCAACCTGCTCGGCTGGACCCCGGGCTCGTTCGACAGCTGGAACGTGCTGGCGAACATCATCGGCTGCCGCGACGCCAAGGGCACCGGTAGCACCGCTAATTATGGCGGCTATTGCAACAAGCGCGTCGACGAGCTGACCAAGCTCATCGTCTCCGAGACCGACAAAGCCAAGCGCGATGCGATGATCAAGGAAGCCTACCTGATCGTGCACGAAGAGGTCGGCCTCGCTCCGCTGCACCAGCAGTCGCTGGCCTGGGGCGTGTCGAAGTCGATCAAGATGGTGCAGCGCGCCGACAACCAGATCCACTTCTACCTGACGACGAAGAACTGAGCGGCGTAGGTTGGGTTAGGCCGCCGATTGGCGGCCTAACCCAACACTTTGCACCACCCGTGAAATATTGGGTTACGCGCCGAAGTGGCGCTAACCCAACCTACGGGCGGTGAACTCCGACGAACACGACGCCCCCACCACGAGTAACCTAATCCAGATGCTCGCCTTCGCCATTCGCCGCTTGATCGAAGCAACCTTCGTAATGTTGACGGTGGCGTTGCTGTCGTTCGTCCTGTTCCGCTTCGTCGGCGATCCGGTCAATCAGATCGTCAGCCAGGACGCGACACTCGAGGAACGGCTTCGCCTGCGCGCCGACCTCGGTCTCGACGACCCGGTGCCGCTGCAATTCGGCCGCTTCGTCTGGAAGGCCGTCAACTTCGACTTCGGCATCTCCTATCAGGTGAAGCAGCCGGTGACGACGCTGATCGCCGACCGCTTCCCGGCGACGCTGGAGCTTGCCGTCGTCGCCGCGGCGTTCGCGATCATGCTCGGCATCCCGATGGGGGTCTATACCGGCATCCACCGCGATAAAGCGCTGTCCAAGGCCTTCCTCACGGTGTCGCTCGTCGGCATCTCGCTGCCGACCTTCCTGATCGGCATTTTGCTGATCTATCTGTTCTCGGTGAAGCTCGGCATGCTGCCGTCGTACGGACGCGGCGACGTCGTGCAGATCGGTTTCTGGAAGAGCGGCCTGTTCACGTGGTCGGGCCTCAAGGCGCTGATCCTGCCGGCCATCACGCTTGGCCTGTTCCAGATGACCCTGATCACCCGGCTCGTGCGCTCCGAGATGCTCGAAGTGCTGCGCACCGACTACATCAAGTTCGCCCGCGCCCGCGGCCTCTCTGACCGGTCGGTCTATTTCGGGCATGCGCTCAAGAACACGCTGGTGCCGGTCGTCACCATCATCGGACTGCAGGTCGGGTCGATCATCGCGTTCGCGATCATCACCGAGACCGTCTTCCAGTGGCCGGGCATGGGGCTGCTGTTCATCAAGTCGGTTCAGACCGCCGACATTCCGGTTATGTCGGCCTATCTGCTGCTGGTCGCGTTCATGTTCGTGGCGATCAACTTCATCGTCGATTTGTTGTACGTCGCGATCGATCCCAGGATCAGGATCGCCGGCAGCGGCGCGGGGCACTGATGGGCGACCTCGCCGACAGACCAAAGAATGGGACCAAGCCTCGCCGAGGGGCGGCTCGCCCGCATGCTCGACAGCGACATCGCGGCGAGCTTTCATGCGCTCGCGCATTGTCGTCGTTGCTGGCAGTCGTCGCCTTCCTGATGGTGCTCGCGGCGATGTGCGCACCGCTGATCGCGCCGTCGAACCCGTATGACCTCAACAGCGTCAACCTGCTCGACGCCAATACACCGCCGGTTTGGGAGCCCAACGGTGAGCGCAAATTTCTGCTCGGCTCCGACAATCAAGGCCGCGACATCCTCTCCACGATGCTCTACGGCACTCGATCATCGATCCTGATCGGCTTCCTCTCGGTGTCGCTTGCAATGCTGCTTGGCGTTTCGCTTGGCCTGCTGGCCGGCTACACCGGCGGCCGGACCGACATGCTGATCATGCGCATCGCCGATGTGCAGCTGACGTTCCCGGCGATCCTGACCGCGCTGCTGGTCGATGGCGTGGCCAGCGTCATTTTCAAGCATCACGACGGCGGCGGCGCCAAGTTCTGGATCCTGGTGGTCTCGATCGGTCTGTCGTACTGGGTCCAGTACGCCCGTACGGTGCGCGGCGTCACCCTGGTCGAGCGCAACAAGGATTACGTCCAGGCCGCGCGCCTGATCGGCATGAGCCGAATAGCGATCATGTTCCGCCACGTGCTGCCGAACGTGCTGTCGCCGGTCCTGGTCATCGCCACCATCAATCTCGCGCTCGCCATCATAACCGAGGCGACGCTTTCGTTCCTGGGGGTCGGGCTGCCGCCGACCGAGCCGTCGCTCGGCACCATGATCGGCACCGGCAACGAGTTCCTGCTGTCGGGCGACTATTGGATGGTGCTGTTCCCCGGGCTGGCGCTCGCAACCCTGGTGCTGAGCGTCAATCTGCTCGGCGACTGGCTGCGTGATGCCCTCAATCCGAAGCTGCGCTGATGACGAGCACCGAGAGCGTCCTTTCCGTCCGAAATCTGCGCGTCGAGTTTCCGACGCGTCGCGGCACGCTGGTGGCGGTCGACGACATATCGTTCGACATCGCGCCGGGAGAAGTGCTGGGCGTCGTCGGCGAGTCGGGCGCCGGCAAGTCGATGACCGGCTCCGCCGTGATCGGTCTCATCGAGCCGCCCGGGCACATCGCCGGCGGCGAGATCCTGCTGCGAGGCCGGCGCATCGACAACCTGTCGCAGGACGAGATGCGCCGCATCCGCGGCAAGCGGATCGGCATGGTGTTCCAGGACCCGCTGACGAGCCTCAACCCGCTGTACCGGATCGGCGACCAGATCATCGAGACGATCCGCACTCACCTGCCCTTGAGCGAAGCGCAGGCGCGGCAGCGCGCCATCGATTTGCTGGGCGAGGTCGGCATCCAGGGCGCGCGCGATCGGCTCGACAGCTATCCGCACCAGTTCTCGGGCGGCATGCGCCAGCGCGTGGTGCTGGCGCTGGCGCTGGCGGCCGAGCCTGAATTGATCGTCGCCGATGAGCCGACGACCGCGCTCGATGTCTCGATCCAGGCGCAGATCATCCAGCTGCTGAAGCGCCTGTGCCGGGAGCATGGCGCCGCCGTCATGCTGATCACCCACGACATGGGGGTCATCGCGGAGACGGCGGACAGGGTTTGCGTCATGTATGCCGGCCGCATCGCCGAGATCGGTCCGGTGCGCGACGTCATCCAGCGCCCGCAGCATCCCTACACCAAGGGGCTGATGGGCTCGATCCCGACACTCGAGGGCAATGAAACGCGACTGATGCAGATCCCCGGCTCGATGCCCCGACTGACTGCCATCCCGCAGGGCTGTGCATTCAACCCGCGCTGCGATCGCGTGTTCGACCGCTGCCGCCGCGAGCGGCCCGAGCCGATCTCCGTCGGCAAGTCCGAGGTCGCCTGCTGGCTTGCCGCCGATGCGCCGGCGGGAGCGTCCCGATGAGCGCCCCGCCGCTGGTCGAGGTCGACGGGCTGACGCGCATCTTCGACGTTTCGAAGCCGTGGCTCAACCGTGTGCTCGAAGGCGAGCGGCGGCTGCTGTTGAAAGCGGTGCAGGACGTCGGGTTGCAGATCGGGCGGCGCGAGACGTTTGCGCTCGTCGGCGAGTCCGGATCGGGCAAGTCGACCGTGGCGAAGATGGTGGTTGGCCTGCTGCCGCCGACATCGGGCAGGGTCACCATCGACGGCGTCGACATGTGGGGCGCGACATCGCGAGCCGAAATGACGGCGCTGCGCCGCCGCATCCAGATGATCTTCCAGGACCCATACGCCAGCCTCAATCCGCGCTGGCGGGTCGGCGCCATCGTCGCCGATCCGCTCAACGCCTTCGGACTGACCAAGGACGCCGCCGAGACCGAGGCCAAGGTCGCCGACCTGCTTCGCCTGGTTGGTCTCGACCCGGCCGACATGCACAAGTATCCGCACGAGTTTTCCGGCGGCCAGCGGCAGCGGATCTGCATTGCCCGCGCCTTGTCCTCCGATCCCGAGTTCCTCGTCTGCGACGAGCCGACGTCGGCGCTGGACGTCTCGGTGCAGGCGCAGATCCTGAACCTGATGCGCGACCTGCAGGACCGCCTCGGGCTCACCTACCTGTTCATCAGCCACAACCTGGCCGTGGTGCGGCACATGGCGACGCGGATCGGCGTCATGTATCTCGGTCGCCTGGTCGAGACGGCGCCCTCGGCCGAGCTGTTCAAGGCGCCGCGCCACCCCTACACGCGCATGCTGCTCGACGCCGTGCCGGACCTCAAGATGAGTGGTCGGCCGCGCAAGATGATCGAGGGTGAGATTCCAAATCCGATCAGCCCACCGCCCGGCTGCACCTTCCATCCGCGGTGCCCGCTGGCGTTCGAACTATGCCGCAGGGAGGTGCCGCAGCCGATCGCCGACGGCGCCCGCACGGTGGCTTGCCACGCTGTGGCGGCCGGACGCACCTGAGCCGCCCGCTGCTGTTCTCCCGTAATGCGGTGATCGGCATCGTCAAATCTTTCGATATCGGACGCCAGCCGCCGCGCTCCGTCACCGGCGACGCGGACCGATGGCGGCATCCGAATTGACAGATCGAGCCCGTCGGGGGGAAGAATTAAGCGCGCCGTGGTCGCCGAGGAGTGCCATTCATGAAGTATCGCTACGTCGGCAAATCCGGCCTGAGGGTCTCGCTGTCCGGTCTCGGCTGCAACAATTTCGGCTGGCGGATCGACTTCGAAGGTTCGCGCGGCGTGGTGCACGCGGCGCTCGATGCCGGCATCACGTTTTTCGATACCGCCGACATCTATGGCCATCGCGGCGGCTCGGAGGAGTGTCTGGGCAAGATTCTCGGCCCGCGGCGCAAGGACATCGTGCTCGCAACCAAGTTCGGCATGGCAATGGCCGACGACGGCAGCAAGCAGGGCGGATCGCGCGGCTACATCATGAAGGCAGTCCACGACAGCCTTCGCCGCCTGCAGACCGACTACATCGATCTCTACCAGATGCACGAGCTTGATCCGGTCACACCGATCGATGAGACGCTGCGCGCGCTCGACGATCTCGTGCGCTCCGGCAAGGTGCGCTACGTCGGCTGCTCGAACTTCCCGGCCTGGCGGATGGCGGCCGCCCAGGAACGGTCGGCGCAATTGGGCACCGAGCGCTTCATCTCGTTCCAGGACGAGCTGTCGCTGGTGGTGCGGCACAACGAGAAGGACGTCATGCCATGCGGCGAGCACTACGGCATGGGCATGCTGCCGTTCTTTCCATTGGCGAGCGGGCTTCTGACCGGCAAGTACAAGAAGGGTGCCATGCCGGCGGGGGGACGCATCACCGAAATCGATCGCCACACCAAGCGATACGCCACCGACCACAATTTCCGGATCGTCGAGGAACTCGAGGCGTTCGCTCGCAAGTCCGGCCATTCGCTGATCGAGCTGGCGTTCAGCTGGCTGGCGAGCAAGCAGGTGATCGCGAGCGTCATCGCCGGCGCGACGAAGCCGGAGCAGGTCGCGCAGAACGTCCAGGCGCTGAGCTGGTCCTTGTCGGCTGGCGATCTCGCCGAGATCGACCGTATCACGCTGCCGGCGGCGGCGTGACTGCCGTCGCCGGCCGTGCGGGCATCAGCCGCGCGAGGCGACCCGGCGCGGCCGGGCCGGTCTGGCAGCCGCTTGTGCGCTGCCGGGCTCGGCCTCGGCGATGCCGGCGCCGATCAGGTGGCCGACCTCGATGATCTCGCCGCGCAACGCCTCCTCGCCAAGCTCGGCGACCCTGGCGGTCGAGACGGCGAACACGATGCTGCCAAGAATGCGGCCATCGCGATCGAACACCGGAGCGCCGACGCCGACAAGACCCGACACGACCTCGCCGTGAGTCACGCAGCTGCCGTCCTTGCGGATGCGGGCCATCGCCTGCCGGAATTCGGGCCATGATGCGCCGAGGCCTGCCGCGCGGATGTCGTCGGCGTGCCACAACATCATGTTGCGCAACTGGTAGGGCGTCAGATTGGCCAGGATCAGCTTCGCCATCGCGCCACGGAACATCGGCATGCGCTGGCCGCGCTCGTATGCCCGCTCGACTGAACGGTCGGGCCATACGATCTCCGAGCACATGACGTTGTCGCCGTAGTAGCTGCACAACATCATATTGAGACCGAGGCGGGCGCTGACGGCGTCCATGATCGGGCGCGCACTGGTGGCCAGGGGGTCGGTGCGGCGCATCAGGCGGTCGAGCTCGATGATGCGCGATCCCAGGACGTAGGTGCCGCCGGTTGCCGGAGCGATAAGTCCGGCCGCCGACAGTGCCTTCAGATAGCGGTAGACGGTGGCCCGCGATGCTTCGGTGGCGGTGACCGCGTCCTCGAGCACGATGCCGGTGCGGGCATCGTCGAACAGATCGAGGATCTTCAGCATTCTTGCGAGGCTGGTCATGCGCATTCCAGACCGAGGTGCGACACGCAGCGGAGGCCCAATCTCTGGCAGAAATGGCCGCTAGTGTCATACAATAATTTATCTCGTAATTTGACGTTTGTGAGTTTTCTGTGATCAAGATTGCCGCCGAAGTGATGGCAAGGCTCGGCACCAGAGGTGTGGCATGGCACTACTTGCAGGGCGCAAGGCGATCGTGACCGGCGGCGGACATCCGGCCGGCATCGGCCAGGCAACAGCCCGGATATTCGTCGAGCACGGGGCGAAGGTCGCCGTTCTCGACCGCACGTTCTGGACGGCGTCGCTGCCGCAGGGCCAGACCGCGATCAGCGCCGACATCAGCGACGCCGACAGTTGCCGCAAAGCCGTCGAGCAGGCCGCGACGGCCCTCGGCGGCATCGACATCATCGTCAACAACGCCGGCATCGTCGCGCCGACCCGCATTCCCGATCTTTCGGCGAGCGACTTCGCGCGCATGCTCGAGGTCAATCTGGTCGGAACCTTCAATGCAACGCAGGCCGGCTTGCCCTATCTGAAGCGCAGCACGTGCGGTCCGGCGATCGTCAACGTCGGCTCCATCGCCGCGCAGCGCGGCGGCGGTCTGCTCGGCGGGTCGCACTATGCTGCGGCCAAGGGCGGGGTGATCAGCTTCACCAAGGCGACGGCGCGCGAGTGCGGGCCATTCGGCATTCGCGCCAACGCCGTCGCGCCCGGCATCATCGACACCGGCATGACCGCCGGCAAATACGACGAGGAACGACGCCAGGCGATCTGCGAGACGATCCCTCTCGGGCGTTTTGGCACCGCCGACGACGTCGCGCGCGTCATCCTGTTCCTGGCCAGTCCGCTGGCAGGCTACCTCACCGGCGTGGTCGTCGACGTCAATGGCGGCTACCACATCCACTGAACGGCCATTCGACTTTATCGATTGACAGACTGGTCTTGCTGTCTAATTGTCTCGTCATATAAGAAATATGGTTGGAAACGTGAGATGGCTTCGATTGATCTGTCGGCGCGGCCTTACGACCTCAGCGGCCAGCGTATCCTCCTGACCGGGGCATTCGGCGGCATCGGCCGCGCTACCGCCCGATTGTGCTCGAACCTCGGTGCGGACCTGGTGCTCACCGACCGCGCCGGCGCGCCGGATTTTCTCGATGAGCTCGGCAGGGGCGGGCGCAAGCACAGCTTCATCGCCTGTGACGTGACCTCGAAGCGGGAGATCGAGGCCATGTGCGCGGCCGCCGGCCCGGTCGACGCGGCGATCCTGAATGCCGGCATCTTCCCGCTCGCCAACTGGGCCGACGAGGGATGGGACGGCGAGTTCGACAACGCGATGGCGATCAACGTCAAGGCGCCGGCGCACTTCTCACGATGCCTGCTGCCGGGCATGAAGTCGCGTGGCCGCGGACGCATCGTGCTGCTGGGCTCGATCGCGGCCCACACCGGCGGCACTTATGCCCATTCGCCGCTCCACTATGCCGCGACCAAGGGCGCCGTGCACAGCATGGTGCGGTGGATGGCGCGGCGGGCGGCGCCGGAAGTCCTGGTGAACGGCATCGCACCGGGCTCGACGGATACGCCGATGCTGGCGACAGCCGACCCCAGTGCGGTGAAATCGATCCCGGTGCCGCGGTTCGCGCGTCCCGAGGAGGTGGCCTGGCCGATCGCCTTCCTGTGCTCGCCGGGCGCGAGCTTCATTTGCGGAACCACGCTCGACGTCAACGGCGGCGCCTACATGCGCTGACCGGAATTCAAAACGCATTGGGGGAACCGATGGCTCGGCTCAAGGGCAAGGTCGCACTGATCACCGGCGCGGGCAGCGGCATCGGGCGTACCACCGCTGAGCTGTTTGCGCGCGAGGGGGCGAGCGTGGTGATCGCCGAGTTCGACGCCAGCAGCGGGCAGCAGGCCGCCGATGCGATCACCGCGAACGGCGGCAAGGCACTGTTCGTCCAGACCGATGTGACGGACGAGGCGAGTGTAAAGTCGGCGGTCGCAGCTACGGTCGCACGGTTTGGCGCCCTGCACATCATCTACAACAATGCCGGCGGTTCGACGATGCACGACGGTCCGCTGACCGAGGCGCCGATCGAAGAGTTCTGGCGCGCGATCAAGCTCGACCTGCTCGGCACGTGGCTGGTCAGCCGCCACGGCATCCCGGAAATCGTCAAGTGCGGTGGCGGCTCGGTGATCAATGCCTCGTCGGTCGTCGCGCTGATGGGATGGCCGGGCAAGGACGCGTACACGGCATCGAAAGGCGCAATCTCGGCGCTGACTCGCTCGATGGCGACCGAGTTCGCGCAGCACAATGTGCGAGTCAATGCGGTTGCGCCGTGCGTGACCAAGACGCCGCGCGTGCTGGCGCAGCTCGCCGCCCAGGAGACGACGAAGAAGCTCGCCGCACGCCATCTCGTCGGCCTCGCCGAGCCCGAGGACGTCGCCAATGCGGCGTTGTTCCTCGCCTCCGACGAGTTCGGCGCGCACGACCGGCCATATCCTGGCGGTCGATAGCGGCCTGACGATCGCCTGACAGAAAACACGGAGCGCGCGATGCAAGGCACCGCCAGTCACCAGCAGACGTTCTCATTATCCGGACGCGTGGCGCTCGTTACCGGCTCGGCACGCGGCATCGGCTGGGGCATGGCGCGGGCCATGGCGGAAGCCGGGGCGCATGTCGTGCTCAATGATCTCGATCCGGCGGCGCTGGCGCCGAAGCTCGATGAGCTCGGGGCGGCTGGCTGCAAGGGCTCGGCACGCGCCTTCGACGTGACCAACGAGGCCGCGGTCGCCGAAGGCATCGGCTCGATCGTCGCGGAGCACGGCCGGCTCGACATCCTGGTCAACAACGCCGGCATCCAGAAGCGGAAGCGGTTCGTCGACTTCGCCTACGACGAGTGGCGAGCGGTGATCGAGACGCACCTGCACGGTGCGTTCTTGTGCACGCGAGCCGCGATCCCGCAGATGACGGCCAACAAGTTCGGCCGCATCGTCATGATCGGCTCGATCGCCGTGCAGTCGCCGAAGGCCGAGATCCCGGCCTATGCCGCGGCGAAGGGTGGGCTCACGTCGCTGGTGCGCGCGCTGGCGATCGAGCTTGGTCCACTCGGCATTACCTGCAATGCGATCGCCCCCGGCTACATCGCCACCGAATTCACCCGTGTGCTGCACAGCAATCCCGAGTTCACCGCCAAGTTGATGGAGCGAGTGCCGACCGGGCGCTGGGGGCGGCCCGACGATATCGGTCCGGCCGCGGTCTATCTGGCTTCGGACGCTGCGGCTTTCGTCAATGGATCGGTGCTGACCGTCGACGGCGGCTACCTGGCGTTCGGCTGATGGAGCACGGGAGCATGCTGCTGCCGCAGACCCCGAGCTTCCGGCTGGACGGCAAGCGAGCCCTGGTGACGGGAGCTGGACGCGGCATCGGCCGGGCGCTGGCCGCGGCGCTCGCCTACGCCGGCGCTGCGACCACGCTCGCCGCGCGTACCGAGGCCGAGGTCGAGGCGGCAGCCGCCGAAATCCGCGACGCCGGCGGCAAGGCCGAGGCGCTACGCCTCGACGTGCTCGACACCGAGGCGATGCAGGCAACGATCGCGGCGCTGCCCGCCTTCGACGTCTTCGTCAACAATGCCGGCACCAATCGCCCGCGTCCGTTCCTGGAAGTGAGCGAGGATGACTTCGACACGCTCGCCGATCTCAACGTCCGCGCAGCCTACTTCGCAGCCCAGGCGGTGGCGCGGCGGATGGTGGCCGCCGGGACGCGCGGCACGATCATCAACCTCTCGTCGCAGGCGGGCCATATCGCCGCCGCCGGCCGCTCGGTCTACACGCTGACCAAGTTCGCGGTCGAAGGCATGACCAAGGCGATGGCCGTCGAGCTCGCGGCGAGCGGTATCCGCGTCAACAGCCTCTGTCCGACGTTCATCGAGACCGACATGACCCGTCCGGCGCTCGCCGATCCGGCGTTCAAGGCGTTCGTCACGTCGAAGATCAAGCTCGGCCGGCTCGGCAAGGTCGAGGATCTGATGGGCGCCACCGTGTTCCTGGCGTCCGATGCCTCGGCCCTGATGACCGGCTCGTCGCTCGTCGTCGATGGCGGCTGGACCGCGGGCTGACCGCCTGTGTCGCCTTGGAAAGGATCGCACCATGTTCCACCATATCGTCCTGATGAGCTTCACCAAGGAGGCCGGACCCGACTTCTTCGCCCAGGCGCAGCGCTACGTGGAGCGGGTGAAGGCCGAGTGCGAGGGGGTCATCGGCTATTTCATGAGTGAGAACGTGGCGAGCCGTGGCGATGGGCTGACGCATGGCATCATCGGCGTGTTCAAGAGCTCGGCCGCGCACGATGCGTACCAGGTCTCGCCGGTGCATCAGGAGATGAAGGCGTTCATGTCGACGCGCATGGCCCGTATCGTCGTTCTCGATACCGATCAGGGAGCCTAGAGCCGATGTCCAGAGAGCCGTACGAACTCGAGCGCTTCATGAAGCTGCATGGCTTCGCCAGCTACGAGGCGCTGATCGAGCGTGCCGACCGCGACCCGGAATGGTTCTGGCCGGCGGTGATGCAATACCACGACCTCAAGTTCTTCCGCGCCTTCGACCGCGTGCTCGACGTCTCGAAGGGCAGGGCATGGCCGCAGTGGTGCATCGGCGGCACGACAAATCTCGCCTACAATTGCATGGAGCGCACGATCGCGCGCTGTGGGCGCCGACAAGATCGCGATCGAGTGGGAGGGCGAGGACGGCGAGCAGCGCTCCTGGAGCTATCGCGAGCTCAGCTCTCAGGCGGAACGCGCCGCGGCCGGGCTGAAGCAGCTCGGTCTCGGCAAGGGCGACGTGGTCGGCATCTACATGCCGTTCCTGCCCGAAACGATCGCGGCGTTCCTCGCCATCACCCGGATCGGCGGGATCGCGCTGCCGATGTTCTCGGGCTTCGGCTCGCAGGCAGTGATCGACCGGCTGGGCGATGCCCAGGCCAAGGCAGTGATCACCGTCGACATCACCTATCGCCGCGGCAACGTCATCCAGATGGCGAACGTCATCGACGAGGCGAAGCCGCAGATTCCCTCGCTGCAGCACGTGGTTGTGGTCGCCCGCCACCCCGGCAAGCCGGCCGGCAAGCGGCTCTGGTGGCACGACCTCGTCGCCGTCGACGCGACCTGTCCGGCCGAGCAGATCGAGGCCGATGCGCCGTGCATGATCGTCTACACCTCGGGCACCACCGGCAAGCCCAAGGGCACGGTGCACAGCCACTGCGGCTTCATGGTCAAGGTGGCGCTCGATTTCGGCATCATACTGGACCTGACGCAGCGCGATCGTCTGCTGTGGATGAGCGACATGGGCTGGCTTACCGGCCCGATCCTCGCGGTCGCGGTCCCGCTGGTCGGCGCCACCATGGTCCTCGCCGAAGGCACGCCCGATTTCCCCGACCAGGGACGCCTATGGCGGCTGGCCCAGGATCACAAGGTGACGTTCCTCGGGGTCGCCCCGACCATGATCAGAAATTTCATCCAGCAGCCGCCGGAGGTGGTGAAGGGGTTCGATTTCTCCTCGCTCAGGGCCACCGCCTCGACCGGCGAAGTGTGGACGCCGGAAGCCTGGAACTGGTTCGAGACCAACGTCACCAAGGGGCGCGCGCCGATATTGAACTATTCCGGCGGCACCGAGATCGGCGGCGGCATCATCTCCGGCACGATGATGCACCGGGACCTGCCGGCGGGTGCGTTCGCCGGGCCAATTCCAGGCATGGGCGCGGCCGTCGTCGATGACCACGGCAAGCCGTTGCCGCGCGGCCAGGTCGGCGAGTTGGCGCTGACCGTGCCGTCGATCGGGCTCACTCGCGGCTTGTGGAACGCGCCGGAGCGTTATCTCGAAGCGTACTGGGAGAAAGTGCCGGGCATGTGGATCCACGGCGATTTCGCGTCGGTCGATGCGCAAGGCCACTGGTTCATCCATGGCCGCTCCGACGATACGATCAAGATCGCCGGCAAGCGCACCGGACCGGCCGAGGTCGAAGGCGTTCTGCTCGCGACGGGCAAGGTCGGCGAGGCGGCGGTGATCGGCATCCCCGATCCGGTGAAGGGTTCGGCGGTGGTGTGCGTTTGCGTTCCTGCCCGGGGCGTCACCGGTACGCCAGAGCTCGCCGACGAATTGAGACAAGCGGTGGTGGCGGGCCTCGGAGCGTCATTCCGCCCGAAGGCGGTGACATTCGTATCGGCCGTGCCGAAGACCCGCAGCATGAAGATCATGCGCCGGGTGGTGCGCTCGGTCTGGCTCGGCGAGCCGGTCGGCGACCTGTCCGGGCTCGTCAATCCGGAAGCCGTCGACGACCTGAAGGCCGTACGCGCTGCGATGAAGGACACGTAAGGTGACCCGCCGCATCCGGCCGGCTCCGCGGAGCGGAGTCGGATGCGGCAATGCAGAGCATCACCCCCGCTTCTCGATCTCGCGCAGGATGACGAGGTGCTGGATGTCGTTGGTGCCTTCGTAGATGCGGCAGACGCGGGCATCGCGATAGAGCCGCTCGACGGGGAAGTCGTTCAGATATCCGTAGCCGCCCATGGTCTGGATCGCCTCCGAGCACACCCACTCGGCCGCCTCCGATGCGACGAGCTTGGCCATGCAAGCTTCCATCAGCGACGGCTGGCCGGCATCGGTCAGCGCCGCCGCGTGGTGTACCATCTGGCGGGCGCATTCGACGCGGGTCGCCATTGCCGCAAGCCGGAATCCGACCGCCTGGTGATCGATGATCGGCTTGCCGAACACGTTTCGCTCGCGGGCATATTCGAGGGCTGCCTCGTAGGCGGCGCGCGCTATGCCGACCGCTTGCGCGGCGATGCCGATGCGGCCGCCCTGCAGGTTCGATAGCGCGATCCGATACCCCTCGCCCTCGGTGCCGAGCCGGTTCTCGACGGGCACCCGCATGTCATTGAATGCGATCTGACAGGTGTCCGACGCCCGTTGGCCGAGCTTCGACTCGACCCGCACCACGGTGTAGCCCGGCGTCGAGGTCGGCGCGATGAAGGCGGTGATTCCCTTGGCGCCGCTGTCGGCGCCGGTACGGGCGAAGATCAAGGCGACGTCGGCGTTCTTGCCGGTGGTGATGAACTGCTTCGTGCCGTTGAGGACGTAAGCGCTGCCGTCGCGTACCGCCCTGGTCGTCAATGCGCCGGCATCCGAGCCGCCGTGCGCCTCGGTCAACAGGAACGCCGACAGCATCCGGCCTTCCGCCATCGGCCGCAGGAAGCGCTTCTTCTGGTCGTCGCTGCCGAACTTGGCGACCGGCATGCACCCGACCGAGTTGTGACCGCTCATCACGGTGGAGGTGGCGGCATCGCCGGCGGCGATCTCCTCGAGTGCCAGCGCCGTCGAGAGGTAGTCGGCACCGGCGCCGCCCCATTCGGCGGGCACGTTCATGCCGAGGAGACCGAGGGCCCCCATGTCGCGCAACTCCTGCATCGGGAAATGCGCCTCGCGGTCCCACCTCGCGGCGTTGGGCGCCAGCCGCTCGCGCGCGAACTGGCGGGCCATGTCCCGGATCATCGACTGCTGCTCGTTGAGGATCATCGGTGTCGTCGTCCTTCTCGAGTGTCAGGAGCCGGCATCGGCCAGGAGGCGGGTGGCGATGATCAGTTTCTGTACCTCGCTGGCGCCCTCGTAGATCCTGAGGGCTCGGATCTCGCGATAGAGCCGCTCGGCGATGTGGCCGTGCGTGACGCCGAGGCCGCCAAAGATCTGCACCGCGCCGTCGATCACCTTCTGCGCCTCTTCCGTGGCGTGGAGCTTGGCCATGCTCGCTTCGCGGCTGACGCGGGCGCCGAGCACGTCCTTGGTCCACGCCGCGCGGTAGACCAGCAGGGCAGAGGCATCGATCGCGAGCGCCATGTCGGCGAGCCTGGCGCGGGTGAGCTGCAGATCGGCGAGCGGCTGGCCGAACAGCTTGCGGGTCGTCGCGTGCCGGACCGTCTCGTCAAGCGCGCGGCGGGCAAACCCCAGCGCCGCCGCGCCGACCGTCGCGCGGAACACGTCGAGCGTCGCCATCGCGATCTTGAAGCCTTCGCCTGGCGCGCCCAGCAGATTTTCGGCCGGCACCTTGGCGCCGTCGAACGCAAGCGTGCCGATCGGATGCGGCGCCACCAGGTCGATCACCTTCGCGACCTCGAATCCGGGCGTTCCCGCCTCGACCACGAATGCCGACAGGCCCTTGGCGCCCGGTGCCTCGCCGGTGCGGGCGAACACGACGTAAAGGTCGGCGATGCCGGCATTGGAGATCCAGGTCTTGGACCCGTCGAGGCGCCACTGGTTGCCATCGCGACGAGCCGTCGTGGCAAGTGCGGCGACGTCGGAGCCGGCCTCGGCTTCGGACAGAGCGAACGCCGAGATGCTGGTGCCCTTGGCCACCGCCGGCAGCCAACGGCTCTTCTGCTCGGGCGAGCCGAACAGGCCGATCGGACCGGTGCCGAGCCCCTGCATGGCGAAGGCGAAGTCGGCAAGGCCGGCATGCCGCGCCAGCACCTCGCGGCAGATGCACAGGCTGCGCGCATCGAGCTGGCCGTGGGCGGCAGTGGCGCCGCCGCCGGTGGCGGTGGCGAGGAAGCCGTCCTGCCCCATCGCGGCTGCCAGCTTGCGGACATGCGCCGCCGCTGCCGCGCTCGTTCCCGCCTCCTCGTCGAGCAGGACGGTGTTGGCGGCCGCCCACGCCTCGACGCGATCGTGCAGCGCGCGGTGCTGCGGCTCCAGGAACGGCCAGGCGAGGAAGCTGCGGTCGGCCATCAGTTGCCCTCGAACACCGGCTTCTGCTTGGCGACGAACGCGCGATAGGCGCGGCCGTAGTCCTTGGTCTGCATGCAGATCGCCTGCGCCTGGGCTTCCGCTTCGATCGCGCTGTCGACATCCATCGCCCATTCCTGGTGCAGGCAGGTCTTGGTCATGGCGTGGCCGAAGGTCGGGCCGTCGGCCAGCTCCTTGGCGAGCGCCTGCGCCTCGGCGAGCACCTGCTCCGGCGCAGCCAGCCGATTGTAGAAGCCCCACTTGTCGGCCTCCTCGGCGGTCATCACGCGGCCGGTGTAGAGCAGCTCCGAGGCGCGGCCGTGGCCGATGATGCGCGGCAGGATCGAGCAGGCGCCCATGTCGGCGCCGGCCAGTCCGACCCGCACGAACAGGAATGCGGTCTTGGTGCGCGGTGTGCCGATCCGCATGTCGGAGGCCATGGCGATGATCGCACCGGCGCCGGCGCAGATGCCGTCGACCGCGGCGATGATCGGCTGCGGGCAGTGCCGCATCGCCTTGACGAGCTCGCCGGTAATCCGGGTGAAGTCGAGCAGGCCCTGCATGTCGTCGGCCTCCTGCATCGCGACCAGCGGACCGATGATCTCGTGCACGTCGCCGCCCGAGCAGAAATTGCCGCCGGCGCCGGTGACGACGACGGTCTTGACGTCGCTCGCATGGGTGAGCTTGCGGAACAGCTGGCCGAGCTCGGCGTAGCTCTCGAAGGTGAGCGGGTTCTTGCGCTCCGGCCGGTTGAGGGTGATCGTCGCGACCTTGCCGGATACCTCCCACTTGAAGTGCGTCGCCTCATAGCTTGCGGCCTTGAATTTCTGCATCTTGCGTCTCCTACGATTGGTCTCGGCCGGTTCAGGCCATGGTCAGTCCGCCGGACACGCTCAGCGTCTGGCCGGTGATGTAGTCGGACATGTCGCTCGCCAGGAACAGGATCGCGTTGGCGACGTCGGACGGCTTGCCGAAGCGGCGCATCGGGATTGCGCGCTTGAATGCTTCGAGATGGTTCTCGGGCAGCGCCATCAGCATCGGCGTCTCGGTCGGACCGGGGCAGACGCAATTGACGTTGATCGAGTAGCGCGCCATCTCGCGGGCGAGCCCCTTGCTGAAGCTGATCAGCCCACCCTTGGCGCCGGAGTAGACGGTCTCGCCGGAGCTTCCGACGCGGCCGGCATCGCTCGCCACGTTGACGATCTTGCCGGCCTTGCGCGCGATCATCGGATCGATGAGCGCGCGGGTCAGCTTGATCGGGCCCAGCATGTTGATGTCGACGACGCGCTCCCAGAACGCCTTGTCGTTCTCGAGGAAGGGCTGGCCCTTGCCGAAGCCGGCGCAATTGACAAGGACGTGCACCTCGCCGCGGCCGAGCACTGTCTTGGCAAAGCTTTCGATCGAGTCGTCGGAGGCGACATCGAGCGGCACGAAGCTCGCCTTGCCGCCGGCCGCGGCGAGCCTGGCCGCTTCCTTCCCGCCCTTCTCGGCGGACAGATCGGCGATGACGACGCTGGCGCCCGCGCGTGCGAACGCTTCCGCGGTTGCGAGGCCAATGCCCGATGCCGCACCCGTCACGACGACGGTCTTTCCCTGAAAGTTCATGTCTTGGTCCTCAACCGTTGGGTGGCTCGACGCTGCTTCGCGTTGCGAGCGAATGAATGATCATTCATTTGTTTCGGATAGTGCAAAGGCCCTTCCTTCGTCAACTGCCGAGCTGGCGTTCCTTCAGTAGTCGCTGGTCATGCCTTGCGGCGCTGGTCGGCCAGAAACTGGCCGTAGCGGACCAGCCCTTTCGACGTCGCCATCGCGTGCACAAAGAAGTCGAAGCCCTGCTCGATATATTCTTCGATCGTCACCATCTGGCTCAATCGCCAATGCTTGAGCGCCCAGGTGTGGGCGTAGAGCACCAGCTGGTAGGTCACCAGGTTGACGTTCACCTCGCGGAACAATCCTGCCGCGATGCAGTCGCGCAGGCGCTGGGCAACGAACTCGTTGGTCTCGATCTCGAGCTGCTTGATGAATTCGCGCTGCTCGCGCGGCAGCGACTTGGTCGAGCGGTAGGCGAGAACGGCGGCGCTGCGGCGGCGATCGATGATGCGGCAATAGGTGGCGAGCGTCGACCACAGCGCCTCGAGCGGGTCGTCGGCCGGCTGCACCGATTGCGGGATCTCCTGCTTGTAGGACTCGAGCACGCTCATCAGCGACAGCAGCAGGACGTCTTCCTTAGTCTGTGCGTATTGGTAGATGAGCCCGATGCTGACACCGGCCTTGCGGGCGATATCCTGGATGCTGGTGCGATAGTAGCCCTGTTCCGAGAACAGCTCGATCGCCGCGGCCACGATCTGCTCGCGCCGGCGCATGACAAGCTTCTCGTCGGTGACCTGGCTCTTGACCACCTTCTGGTCGAAGGCCATCCGGGAGGGCGCGGCTGGCTTGGTCATTGCACGATTGGGTCCTGTCCTGGTCGGCTTCGTCTTCATGTCGATGGGCTCAGCCGTTCACATGCCGCGGGCGGATTCGCTTCCACAGGCCGCTCGCCGACAACAGCAGGCGATCGCCGCAGTGCAGCGAGCCTTGCACGAACACGACGGACCGGGTGATCCTGGTGACACGCGCCTCGCCTTCGATCAAGTCTCCCGGCAGTGCGCTGTCGATCAGATCGCAGTTGAGACTGACCGTTGCCGCCGGATGGCCGTCGAGCGCCTGCACGACCGTCAGTCCGAGCACCTGATCGGTCAGCGTCATGAGCATGCCGCCGTGGACATGGCCGTTCTGGTTGCGGTGCCGCTCCTCGGCGCGAAACGCGAAGCGCTTGCGGTCGCGCGACCAGTACAGCGGGCCGTGGCTGGCGCCGAAATCGCCGTCGTCCATGGTGCACGGCTCGTAGCCTTGCGGAATGGCATCGGAAAAGGTGCGTTTCATGGGCAGCTCAAGTCGCTCCTTCCGTTTAGTGCGAAGTCCGGCCGGCGCGGCCGCGCTCGGTGAGCAGCACGACCTTGCCTTGCGCCTTGCGCTCGACGATGAGCTGCATCGCCGATGCGACCTCCTCCATCGGCAGCGCCGCGCAGACCGGCGGGTCGATCAATCCGCGCTGGACCCAGCCGAACAACTCGTTCTGCGCGTCGCGCATGAGCTGCGGCGTGCGATCTCGATAGTCGCTCCAGTGCAGGCCGCTGACCGTGATGTGCTTCACGAGCAGATAGTTGGCCTTGACCGAGGGGATCTCGCCGCCGGCGAAGCCGACGACGATCAGCCGTCCGGCCCAGGCGAGCGCGCGCAGGCTGGTCTCGAATACGCCGCCGCCGACGCTTTCGATCACCACGTCGGCGCCATGGCCGTCGGTCGCGGCCTGGACCTGGCGGCGCACGGCGTCGCGAAGATCCTTGCCGCTCATGTCGATGACGGCGTCGGCACCCTGTGCCAGCACGAAATCGCGCTTGTCCATGCTGCCGATTCCGGCCAGCACGCGACAGCCGCGCGCCTTGGCGATCTGCACGGCGGCGACGCCGACGCCGCCGCCCGCCCCGGTCACCAGCACGGTCTCGCCCGCCTCTACGCGTGCTCGGTCGATCAGGCCGAACCATGCCGTCTGGTAGGTGAGGCCCATCGCCGCCGCCTTGGGCATCGGCAGGGCGGCCGGGATCTTGAAGCAGTGCTCGGCGCGCACGGCGACGGTCTCCGCGAAGGCGCCGTTCTCGAGCTGACCCATGACCGGGTCGCCGACGGCAAGGCCGGTCACGCCTTCGCCGAGCGCGGCCACGGTGCCGGCGAGCTCCTTGCCGAGCACGAACGGCAGGGCGGGCAGCGTCTGGTACCTGCCCGCGGCGACGAGCACGTCGGGAAAATTCAGGCCGAAGGCATGCGCGTCGACCGTCACCTCGCCGGCCGCGGGGCGGGGCCGCTGCCAGTCCCTCACCACGAGATCGCTAGGCGGTCCGAACCGCTCGACGACAACCGCTTTCACCACGTCCTCCATCAAGCGTGCGCGGCTATTCACCGGGCAGGCTTCATCGTCTGTGCCATCTCTCGCAGCCGGAACTTCTGGATCTTGCCGCTTGCGGTGCGCGGCAATGCCTCGACGATCTCCAGATGCTCGGGCAGGTAGCTCTTCGAGATGTCGTGCCGCAGCAGGAAAGCCGTCAATTCGTCGAGCGAGACGGTCGCGCCGGGCTTCAGGGTGACGAACGCGCAGGCACGCTCGCCGAGCCGTGCGTCGGGCATGGCGACGATCGCGACGTCGGCGACCGCCGGGTGCTTGTAGACAAGGCCCTCGATCTCGACGACCGGGATATTCTCGCCGCCGCGTATGATGATGTCCTTCGATCGGCCGGTGATGCGGACGTAGCCTTCGTCATCGATGCGCGCGAGGTCGCCGGTGTCGAACCAACCCTCGGCGTCGGTGGCGCTGAGATCGGGCCGGTTGAGGTAGCCGACGAAGTTGCTGCAGCCGCGGACCTGCAGGCGGCCCTCGATGCCGGCCGGCGAAAGGCCGCCGGAACTGTCGACGGCGCGGATCTCCATTCCCGACAGCGGCCGGCCGTCGGTCTCGAACGCCTTCTCCGGCGGGTCTTCCGGCCGTGTCAAGGTGACGGCGCCATTCTCCGTCATCCCCCACCCCGACGCGATGATCGCACCCATGTGCTCGGTCGCCCGGCGCACCAGCACGCGCGGGATCGGGGCGCCGGCGGCCAGGAATGCCCGCAGCGACCGGAACGCCTGCGGCCGCGTCTCGGCCTCGTCGGTGAGGTCGGCCAGGAACGGCGTCGAGGCCATGGTGAAGGTCGGCTTCTCCTGCTCGAACAGGTCGGCGGCAACCTTGCGGTTCCAGATATCCTGCAGGACGACGTGGGTGCCAAGCACGATTGGCATCATCAGGCCGTACATGAAGCCGGTCTGATGCGCGAGCGGCGACGCCATGAACACGACATCGGACGAGGTGATGTGCAAACGCTCGATGTACGGCCCGAGGTTGCTGAGCTGCGTGTTCGAGGTGTGCATCACGCCCTTGGGCTCGCCGGTCGTGCCGGAGGTGTAGAGCACCTGGATCACGTCGTCGGGCGTCGGCCGGCGGGCGGCGAACAGGGTGTCGGCTTCCCAGCGATCGACCGGGCTCGCATGCAGCCGTTCGAAGGCCGCTTCCCCTTCCCCGCCGATGACGAGCGCGTGCTTGAGGTGCGGTAGCGCGCCGCGCATGCCGGAGATCATCGCGGCGTAGTCGAAGTCGCGCCAGCGGCCCGGCGTCACGATCAGCTTCGATTGGGCGTGGTTGAGCATGAATTCGAGCTCGCGCCGCCGCAGGATCGGCATGATCGGGTTGGTGATCGCGCCGATGCGCAGGCAGGCGAGGTGAAGCGCGCTGAACTGCCACCAATTGGGCAGCTGGTAGGAGACCACGTCGCCCTTGCCGACGCCGAGGCGGGCCAATCCGACGGCGATGCGATCGACCTTGTCGCCGAGCTCGGCGTAGGAAAGGCGCGTACATGCCCCGGTCGTCACGTCGTGGGCAACGATGGCGGGCGCCTGCGGAGCCTGGCTCAGCAGCGCGTCGAAATAGTCGAGCAGCAGCCGGTCCTTCCAGAACCCCGCCTTGACCATGGCCGCGCGTCTTGCCGCGAACCTGTCCGAATTCATCGTCCTCTCCTTGTGCCGCGGGCGCTTCCTCGAGGGGCAGGCCGGCGGCGCCTTATCCATCCGCACAAATTCACAATGTCCGGCCCGGTCAGAGTGGCGTCTCGGGGTCGAATTTCGGCTTGCGCTTCTCGACGTGGGAAGCAAGCCCCTCTTTGACGTCGGGACTATTGAAGCCCATGAATTCGAGCGCCAGCGAGGTGTCGAAAGTCGGCCCCATCATTCTCAGCCAGTTGTTCAAGGCGTACTTGGTCCAGCGGATTGCGTTGGGTGCGCCTTCGGCCAGTCGCGTCGCGACGGAAAGCGCCTTGGCCTCGAGCTCGCCGTCGTCGACGGCAAGCGAGACGAGGCCGATCCGCTCGGCCTCGGCACCGGACAATGGATCGCACAGCAGCAGGTAGTACTTGGCCTTGGCCATGCCGCACAGCAGCGGCCAGATGATCGCGGCGTGATCGCCGGCGGCGACGCCCAGCCGGGTGTGGCCATCGATGATGCGCGCGTCCTTGGTCGCGATCGAGATGTCGGCCAGCAGCCCGCAGACGAGGCCGGCTCCGACTGCCGGCCCGCGCATGGCGCTGACCACCGGCTTGGAGCAGTTGATGATGTTGTAGACGATGTCGCGCGCTTCCTTCCAGGTGCGCGCCCGCGCCGGGAACTCATTGATGATCGCCTCGATCATCTTGAAATCGCCGCCGGCGGAGAACGCCTTGCCGTGGCCGGTGAAGATCGCGGCGGAGACGGTCGGGTCCTTGTCGATATCCTGCCAGATCGAGGCAAGCTCGGAATGCATCACCTCGTCGGCGGCGTTCAACCGCTCCGGATTGTGCATGGTGATGCGCAGAACGCGCGGATGCGGACGGTCGAAACGCAACCGCTGATATTTCGCATAGACGTCGGTCATGGCTACCTCTGCTGCGCGAGAACGGACATTTGCGGCCTCATACGGCCACGTGCTTCTTCAGGCTTTCCTTGGAGAGCCCGGCGAGGTTGCCTTCCTCGACCACGGCCCCCTTGGACATGACGTAGTAGCGCTCGGCGACCCGATGCACGAGGCTGAAATTCTGCTCGATCAGCAGGATGCTGGTTTCGCCGGCTGCAAGCCGCACCAGCGTCTCGCCCAGCTCGTCGACGATCACCGGCGCGAGGCCCTCGCTCGGCTCGTCGAGCACCAGCAGCGCCGGATTGGCCATCAGTGCGCGGCCGATCGCCAGCATCTGCTGCTGGCCGCCGCTCATCGCGGTGCCGAGGCTGTCGGCGCGCTGGCGCAGGACCGGAAACAGCTCGCAGACGGTGTCGACCGTCCACGGCCCCTTGCGGCCGACGGCGGCGCCCAGCAGCAGGTTCTCCTTGACGGTCAGTCCGGGCACGATCCGCCGGCCTTGCGGCACGAACGCGATGCCCGAGCGCGCCGCGGTGAAATGGCGGATCGTCGAGGGCGTCTCGCCGGCGAACGATATCCTGCCCTTGCGCACGCGCGCGATCCCGGTGCACGAGTTGACGACGGTGGTTTTGCCGACACCGTTGCGGCCGAGAATGGCGACGCGCTCGCCGCGGTCGACCGAGATCGATAAGTCGTGCAGCACCTGCGCCTCGCCATAGTAGGCATGGACGCCCTCGATCTGGAGCAGGTTCATGCGATGCTGGTCCCGAGATAGGCGCGAACAACCTCCTGGTTGGCGCGAATTTCGTCGCCCGGGCCGTCGGCCAGAACCTTGCCGAGGTGCAAGACGGTGATGCGGTCCGAGATCGAGAAGATGACGTCCATGTCGTGCTCGACGATCAGCACGGTGACATGCCAGCTCGTCGCCAGCTCCTTCAGCAGCTTGGCCAGCACGATCAACTCGCTGATCGACAGCCCCGCCGCCGGTTCGTCGAGCAGCAGCACGGACGGGCGGCCGACCAGCGCCAGGGCGAGATCGAGCCGGCGCTGGTCGCCGTACGAGATGTCGGCCGCCCGGCGATCCGCGAGGCTCGTCAGGCCGAGCGCATCGATCACTTCCGACGTGTTGTCACGCTCGGCGACGCGGGCGGCGAGGCCGATCTGCTCGTGCACGGTGAGGTCGGGGAAGATGTTGGTCTTCTGGAACGAGCGGGCGAGCCCGGTGCGGCGACGGGCCCGCGCCGGCAGCGTGCTGATGTCGCGGCCCTGGAAGCGGACGACGCCGTGGGTGGTGCCGCTGCCGCGGCCGCACAACGCGTCCATCAGCGTCGACTTGCCGGCGCCGTTGGGCCCGATCAGGCCGCGGATCTCCCCCGGCGACAACGCTATCGACACGCTATCGAGCGCGACGAAGCCGCCATATCGGCGCGTCAGCCCGACGCCCTCGAGTGCGAAACCGCTCATCGCGTCCTCGCTTTCAGCTTCGCTGCGAAATCGGTGATGAGCCCGCTGACCCCGTTGGGCAGCATGACGGTGACGATGATCAGGATGACACCGATGATCGCCGGCCAGTGCTCGGTGAGATCGCCGGCGGCATCCTTGAGCAGGAAGAAGATCACCGAGCCGAGCGCCGGTCCCCAGACCGCGCGGGCGCCGCCGATCACCGCCATGACGAGCGCCTCTCCCGACAGCGACCAGTGCAGCGAGCCCGGCGTGACGAACGTATTGTAGAGCACGAACAGCACACCGGCGAGGGCGCCGACCGCGGCCGAGATCGCGTAGATCAGCGCGCGCGGCGCCACGGTCTCGTAGCCGATATAGCGGCTGCGCTCCTCGTTCTCGCGGATGGCGACCGTCAGCAGTCCGAAATGGCTGCGGGAGATGAGCCACAACACGGCGACCACGAGTACGAGGGCGATCCAGCACACCACGAACATGCTGGAAGGCTGCTGGAAGATGCCGATGCCGAGGCCGAACAGCCGCGACGGCAGGCGCACGCTGATGCCATCGTCGCCGTTCGCCAGCTCGCGCCAGCGCAGGAAGATCTCGTGGAAACCCTGCGCCACGGCAAGCGTCAGCATCGAGAATGCGAGCGCCGGCAGGCGGACGATGCCGAGGCCGGTAACGAACGCGAGCAGCGCCGGCAGCACGATCGCGAGCACGACCGCCACCTCGGCGGGGACGAGGCCGAACTTGCCGTTGAGGGCGACGGTGTAGGCGGCGAGCCCGAAGAATGCCGCATGGCCGAAGCTCGTCAGACCGTTCTGCCGGATCATGAAGCCGATGCCGGTCGCCAGGATGGCGCTGATCACCGCCTGGGTCATCAGCGTCAGGGCGAGCTGGGATGAGACCGCCAGCGGGACTGCCGCGCCGAGCGCGACGGCACCGGCGACCATCGCCGCCGGAAGCAGCGGCCAGGGGCGGGATTGAGCTGGGGTGATGTTGGCGACGGCCGTGTCGGTGGAGGTCATTTTCACTTTCCAGCTCCGGCGAGGCCTTGCGGGCGCAGCATCAGGACCAGCGCCATGATCGCCAGCGGAATCATGGAGGCGAGCTCGGGAACGAACACGATCCCCAGGTTGTGCACCTGGCCGATCAGCATCGCTGAAAGAAATACGCCGGTGAAACTGGTCAGGCCGCCGGCGACAACGACAACGAAGCAATCGATGATGATGAAGCCGCCCATCGAGGGGGACAGGGCAAGCAGCGGCCCGGCGATCGTGCCGGAAAGTCCGGCGAGCCCGGTGCCGATCGCCACCACCAGGGCGCTCAGCCAGTCGGTGTCGACGCCCTGCATGCCGGTGGTGATCGGATCGGCGCTCGATGCGCGGACATAGAGCCCGATACGGCTCGAGCGCAGCCAGAGCGCCAGCACCGCGGCTACCACGAGCGCCACCGCGATCACGAACAGCCGGTAGACCGGGAACGTCGCGCCAAACATCGGCACGACGCCGGACAGTATCGGCGGCGGCGACACGGTCAGGTAGTCCTTGCCCCAGATCGTGCGAACGATGTCCTCGATCACGAACAGCAGGCCGAACGTGACGAGCAGGGTGACGATCTCGTTCTCGCCGGCGAGCGGCCGGAACACGAAGCGGTCGAGCAGCACGCCGAGCGCCGCGAGGCCGATCACCGAGACGACGAGCCCGGCCCAGAATCCGAGGTAGGCGGAGACCGCGAACGCGATGTAGGCGCCGAGCATGAACAGCCCGCCGTGGGCAAAATTGGTGACCCGGCGAAGTCCGAAGATCAGCACCAGGCCGACCGACAGCAAGTAAAGGAAGCTACCGTAGACGAGGCCGTTGATGATCTGGATCATGCCGCTGTCTCTCGGGTCGTCATGGAGGCGCGTGCTCGTCCGCGCGGAAGCGAACGACTATTCATTCGAAAACCGGGCGAAAACCTCACCGCGACCCGGGCCGGTTGTGGTCTGGTGACGTGGCATGGCCGCTGTGGCGGCCATGCCTCCCGACCATCACATCTTGCAGTCGCCTGGCACTGGCGTGGCGACATCGGCCGGCACGGTCATGCTGACGACCGGGCGCAGGCTGCCGTTCGCCATCGCCACCGCGCCGAAGTAGTTCGGCCCGATGAGCTGGTGGTCCTCCTTGCGCATCAATTGCTTGCCGAGGATCGTGTCGAACGTGGCGCCCGCCATCGCCTTGGCGACGTCTTCCGGCTTGACGCTGCCGGCCTTCTTGACCGCCTGGAAGATCACCTGCATGCCGATATAGGTCTCGCCCTCGAAATTGGTCGGCACCGTACCGGGATACTTGACCGCCCAATCGGCCACCAGCTTCTTGTTGCCAGGCGTGTCGAGGGTGGCGCTGTAGTTGATGATCGAATTGATGCCGGCGACCTTGTCGCCGAGCACCTTCACGGTGCCGTCGGTGGTGAAGCTGACGCCGCCGGTCACGACCTTGTCGAACAAGCCGAACTGCTTGGCCTGCATGGCAAAATTGATCGCGTCGCGTCCCGCCAGCGCGACCCAGAGCGCCTCGGCGCCGGAATCGGCGACCTTCTGGATGTGGGCAGCGTAATCGTTGCTGCCGAATGCCGGGTAGTTCTCCGACACGATGGTTTTGCCGGTGGCGTCGGCGGCCTTCTTGAAGCTCGAGCCCGAATTGCGGCCCCAGGCGATGTCGGCGCCGACGATGGCCCACTTGGTCTCCTTGCGCGTGGCGAGCCACGGCTTGACGACGGCGGCGTCGGAATAGTCGGGGCGATTGACCCGGAACATGCGGGCCTGGCACTGCTTGCCGGTGATGTCGTCGGCCTTGTTGATGGTCGCGACGAAGATCGCATTCCAGCGTGCCAGCAGCGGACCCATGGCCAGCGCCTCGCCGGAGGCGATCGTGCCGGTTAGGATGTTGAAGCCGGCGAGCGCGAGCTTTTCGCCCTGCTGACGGGCAAGCTCGGGCTTGGCCTCGGTATCGAGATAGCGCACCTCGACCTTGCGACCGTCGACACCGCCGGCGGCGTTTGCTTCCGCGACCGCGAACTCGATTGCCCGCTTCGCCTCGTCGCCGAGTTGGGCGTAGGTGCCGGTCAGGGCGGTCGGCACGCCAATTCTCAGCGGGTCCTTCGATTGCGCCATTGCGCCCGATGCCGCGGCAAGCGCGGCGCTCGACGCCACGACAAGCAGCATTCTCCTCGTTGAGTTCATGGCAGCTTCCTCCGTCCGGTTTTTTATAGAATGAATGTTCATTCATTCAATCGCACATCGATCGAATCTTGTCAAGCAAGCCGCCGGACGGTGCCGGATCGAGACGGCGCGGCGCCAATAATTGCAGGGCTTCCGTCCGGTCACGCCACCGCCGATGGCCGGGGTGCAGGCGGCGTCGCGAATAGCCTTGCTGGCGGTTTCGGATCGGGAGGCATCATTGGCCGGCAATGGCGCCGTGATCGAAATCTTCGGCGGCCAAGGCGACGCCATCGAGTGCTGATTGCGATGCCGAATGGGCGCGGCGCGGGCCACGGATGCCTATTCGGCGGCATCCTTCTCGTGCTTGCGCGCCTGGAAAGCCGTCGCGAGCGCGGCGGTGGCGCTGTCGGCGCCATGAAGGTGGACGTCCTGCTGCGGGTACGGGATCTCGATGCCGGCTTCGCGGAATGCCTTCAAGATCGCTATCCGCAGGCTGTTTCGCGCCTCGAGTCCCGAATTGATGTCAGGGACGACGGCGCGCAGCGAGAATTCCAGCGCGCTGGCCCCCAGGTCCTCGAAGATGACGAGCGGTTTCGGGTGCTGCAGGATCAGCGGGCAGTTGGCCGCAATGTCGGTGAGGATCTTGATTACCTGCTCGGGATCGGAGCGGTAGGAGGCGCCGACATTGATGGTAATGCGCCCCATGGCATTGCGATGGGTCCAGTTGGTCACCGAGCCGGTGATCAACTCGGAGTTCGGCATGATCAGGCTCGCGCGGTCGAACGTCTCGATCTCGGTCGCGCGCACGCTGATGCGACGAACATAGCCCTCCTGGCCCTTGACCACGATCCAGTCGCCGACCTTCACCGGCCGTTCGACGAGCAGGATGAGCCCGGATACGAAATTGTTGACGATCGACTGCAGGCCGAAGCCGATGCCAACCGACAGGGCGCCCGCGACGATCGCCAGGTTGGTGATGTCGAAGCCGGCATAGGAAACCGCGAACAGGCCCGCGAGCGCGATGCCCGCATAGCCGATGCCGGTATGAACCGAGTGGGCAATGCCCGGATCCATCCGATCCGGTGTCAGCACGGAGCTTTGCAACCAGCGCTGCAGCAAGCGGGTTGCGAACACGATCGACGCGAACAGGCCGATCGCCACCAGAATGCGGGCGAGCGAAATCCGGAAGTGGCCGATCTCGAAGCCGAACACCAGCGCTTTGGCGTGATTGAGGATGTCGGTGCCCGAGAAACCGAGCGACAGCAGGATCGCCGGGATGGCGAGTGCGACAAGGCCGAGATTGAGCGACCAGTCGAGCCCGCGCGAGACCTGCCGGCGGCGATCACGGTCGAGGCCCAGCTGGGTCTCGAGCATCCGACCCATCGGCCGCGTGTTGTCCTCGGGCTCGGCGGCAAGGGCCTTGATCGCGATGTGCAGCAGGGTGACCGCGACGAGGCAGCTGCCGGTCAGCAGCACCTGGCTCGTCACGTAGCTGCCGAGGGCGACATATCCTAGCGCCGAGGAGGTCAGGATCGCGATTGAGATGATCAGCAGCGGCAGCTTCAGCCACCGCGGCCGGTAGCGCGATACCGGCTCGGCCGTGACGAGACCGGCCGGCTCGAAGCGCGTGCGCACGATGCCGATCAGCAGGGCCGCGAACACGATGCTGTTGATGAGCGTCTGGGCGACGCTCACTGGCAGCGGCAGGAACATCAGGCGGATCATCTCGCGCAGCACGAGGTCGAAGGCAAACGCGATCGCGATGCCGCGCGTGAGCCGCACCAGTTGCGCCGCGCTGCGGTCGGACAGATTGACGAGGCGCCAGTGCGGGTAGCGTGGCGTCAGAATCGCGACGGCGAGGCCGGAAACGGCGGCGGCGATCACGACCGCCACCGTGATCGCCTCGGCGTAGGGCTGGATCTGGTAGTCGAGCAGCCCCAGGAACATCAGGCCGAGATATAGCGCCAGGGTCGCCGCGATTGCCGGGGCCGCGCGCAAGGCGGCAACCCAGGTCGCGCACGCCGCCCGGGCGAAGAAGCTCGGCAGCGGATCGCTGACAGGTGCCAGGCGGCCGGCGAACACCCTCCGGGCGGCGAGATCGAGGCCGGCATAGATCGCGATGACGGCGGCGGCGAGCAATGCGAGCAACGGCAGCTGTGCCTGTGCGTCGCGCCACCAGTAGCCCCATAGCGTCGACAGCTGGTAGCCGATCCGCGGCACCTCGTCGGTGACCTGGTACCAGGTGGTCAGGCGCAGCGGCGACCGGGTGCGCCTGAACAGGTCACGGGTGAAGACGTCGCGGCGGTACTCCTGGATGCGGGCGATCTGCTGGCGGCCGCGCACCTCGAACAGCTCGGCCGCCTTGATCGCGCCGTCGAGCTGGGCGGCGAGCGCGGATAGCCGCGCGCGCTCGGTGACGATCGACGCCGCTTCGGCCGGCGCGCCCTTTTCCGGCGCCTTGCCAAGCTTGTCGTATTGCGAGCGCACCTCGTCGAGGCGCGGGCGGAGGCTTTCGATCAGTTTCTGCGATTCCGTCAGCAGCGTATCGACCTCGATGCGCTGGGCCGCCAGGCCCTCGTCGCGCTGGCGCACGCGCTCGACCGCCTTCTCGATATTGTCGATCGCATCGCCGAGCCGGGCGACCGTCTCCTTCGTCTCGGCGGGCAATGCAACTTCGGGTGGCGGCGGAGGCGGCGGCTCGGGCGCTTGCGGTGGCGCGGCAACTGCTGCCGGCGGGCCTGCCTGGCCAGCTGCTGCGGGCGGCTGGGGCGCCGGCTGCTGCGCGACGGTGCTCGCGGCCGCCAACACCATCAGCAGCCACGCGGCCACGGCCCGGATCGTTATTCGACGCAACACCGCCATTTTCCGTGCAATCCAGATAGAATCCGCGGCGAGGCTAGCCCGTGCTGGCCCAGGCAGCGCACCGGAGAATCTCGAGCGGCAAGCACTTATTTCTCGCCAACGGCTTGTCCGAGCGTGCGCGCCGGCCTGGAATACGTCGGCCCGGGCACTTCCACAACTTCCGCCGTTCGCGGCCGTGCCGGACCGATGTTGGTCTCGATCACCACGTCGACGGGGCCGCCCGTCATGATCAGGTGCTCGACGTCGTCGCGGCGGATCAGCACCAATCTGCGGCGGCCGTCGACATTGGCCTGATCGACGACATCGAGCCGCTTCTGCGGCTTGGGGCCGAACAGTGCCCCGGTGATCGCCGAGGTTGGCGAGCCGGTGGTCAGGTAGCCGCGCAACAGCAGGCCGCCGACAACCAGCAGGGCGGCAATGAACACCAGGAAGAAGAGCCAGGAGAGAATATCCCACATTTTTGCGTCATCGCAGGGCTAGGCCCGCGCTCCTGGTTTGTGGACGACCAAATGCCCGCGGCTCGGGTCAAATTCTCGTCGCGGTGATCCAAGCCCAGGCTGATGGCATGAATCGGACCACGGTTCGACGGGAGCTATATCCGGTATTTAGCTCCATTTTAACCCTGATGATCGATTTGTTGACAGCAAGGCAGGCGGCACCTGGTGCACGGCTGCAACGGTATTCGGCGAATTGAGGTCGAGCGTGTCGCGTTTAGGTATTGCAGTCGCGGGTTTGGCTGCGTTTCGGAACTGGCTATCGGCCGTGCTGGGCGATGCCGATGTGGTTTTGAGCGTGGTCCGGGCATGGCTCTCCTCGCAGTTTCGCCACGCGACGTCCTTGATTGGATCGAATCAAGGTAGCTTCCCGCGTATGAAGGGGAGCAACGTGCGCACTGCCGCAGTGGTCGCCGAGGATGCCCTGACCACTGTGCGAGAAGGCGGTTTGCCGACCGCCGCAATCGTCCTGGCGGTCGGTGCCGTCGGGGTATTCGCCGTGCTCGCGTCCGGTACGGGCGAGCCGGTCGTGCTCACGATCATGGCGATCCTGTCCACGATCGGCGTGTTCTTCATCCTGGCCACGCTGGCCGGCCATCTGCGTCTCACCGGCCGGCTGAGCGATGTCGAGCTGGCCGGCGCCGCTGCCGACGCGATCGACGACGGCATTCAGATTTCCGGCGGTGACGGCACGGTGCGCTATTCGAGCCGCGTATTCCGCGAATTCCTGGGTACGACGGCGGGCGGCGTGCCGCGGACGCTGGAGGAGGTGCTTGCCGCCGAGCCGCGGGCGGCCCAGGCGCTGTTCCGGCTGGCTCGTGCCGCCGAGCGCGGCCAGGCGCATGCCGAGACGTTCCAATTGCCGCGCCGCCGGGCAGGCGCGGAAGGTGCCGGCCAGCTGGCGCCATCGTGGTATCGCCTGGCGGTGAAGCCGTGGACGGCGGGATCGGCACCGGCCGGCCGGGGCCGGCTTTCCCTGTGGCAGTTGAGCGACATCTCCGCCGAGCGCAACCGCGAAGCGCTCGACGCTCGCCGCCGCGAGCGGATGCTCGCGGTCTACGATCGGATGCCGGTCGGGCTGCTGGTGGTCGACGACGCGGGCTCTATCGAGCATCTCAACGAGACGCTCGGCGATTGGCTGAGCATTTCGCCCGCCTCGCGCTCGCATGCCATGCGGCTGACCGACTTCGTGGCGGCCGACGGCGCCGAGCTGCTGCGCGCGCTGTCGCGCCGGGAGCACGACGCGCCGCAACCGATCGATATCGATCTCATCGGCCAGCAGGGCGAGAGCGTGCCGGCCCGGCTGCTGGTTCTGAAGCGCCGGCTGCCAGGCGATGCGACCGCCGCCGGCTTCGTCGCCGCCGTTCTCAGGCGCAGCGTGGAGCCGAGTGGTCTTAGCAACCTGAAGACCGGTGCCGCGCGCTTTGCCCGCTTGTTCGAGGCGGCGCCGTTCGGCATCGCGTTCGTCGGCCGCGACGGCCGCGTCACTCGTGCCAACGCCGCGTTCGGCCGCCTGCTGCTCGCGACCGGCAGCGTCGAGGGCGCGCCGGCGGCAAGTCTGCTCGGCAAGGAGGCGGTCGGCGGACTGCGGGCGCCCATCGAGGCGGCGCTGGCGGCTGCGATCGCGCAGCGGCCGGAGGTTGCGCCGGTCGAGGTCACCGTCGGCGAGGCCGGCGAGTTCACCCGCCGCATCGTGATGAGCCCGCTCGGCGGCTCGACGTCCGGCGCCGACGCGGCCGTGCTTTACGTCATGGACGCGACCGAGCAGAAGACGCTCGAGGTCAATTTCGCGCAGAGCCAGAAGATGGAGGCGGTCGGCAAGCTCGCCGGCGGCATCGCCCACGACTTCAACAACGTCCTGACCGCGATCATCGGCTTCTCCGATCTGCTGCTGCAGACGCACCGGCCGAGCGACGCTGCCTACAAGAACATCATGGCGATCAAGTCGAGCGCCAATCGCGCCGCCGGCATGGTGAGCCAGCTGCTCGCGTTCTCGCGGCGGCAGACCCTGCAGCCGGAGGTGCTGGCGCTGGGCGAGACGCTTGGCGACTTGTCGGTGCTGCTCAACCGGCTGCTCGGCGAGAAGATCGATCTCAAGATCCATCAGGGCCGCGATCTGTGGTACGTGAAGGCCGACCGGTCGCAATTGAGCCAGGTGGTCATCAATCTGGCCGTGAATGCGCGCGACGCCATGACCGACGGCGGCACGCTCAAGATCAGCACCCGCAACCTGAGCGAGCGCGAGAGCCAGCGGATCGACCAGCCCGGCTTCACGGTCGGCGAGTATGTCGTGATCGAGGTCGAGGATACCGGGCATGGCATGACGCCGGAGGTGATGGCGAAGATCTTCGAGCCGTTCTTCACCACCAAGGGCGTGGGCAAGGGCACCGGCCTTGGCCTGTCGACGGTGTACGGCATCGTCAAGCAGACCGGCGGCTTCGTGTTCCCCGAGAGCGGACCGGGCCGGGGCACGACTTTCCGCGTCTACCTCCCGCGCCACCACATCGACAATGTCGAGGAGATCCCTCACCAGAAGGCGGCCCGCAAGGATCGTGCCGCCGATCTCACCGGCACCGGCTGCGTGCTGCTGGTCGAGGACGAGGACGCGGTGCGCGGCTTCGCGGTGGAGGCGCTGAAGCGGCAGGGCTACGAGGTGCTGCAGGCGGCGAGCGGCGCCGAAGCGCTCGAAGTGTTCGAGGCGGCGGTGAAGCCGATCGACATCGTCGTCAGCGACGTCATCATGCCCGAGATGGACGGGCCGACCCTGCTGAAGGAGCTGCGGCGGGCGCGGCCCGAGCTGAAGTTCGTGTTCATGTCCGGCTATCCCGACGACGCCTTCAAGAACACGCTCGATCCGAACACCGACTTCGCCTTCCTGCAGAAGCCGTTCTCGCTGATGCAGCTCGCCACCAAGGTCAAGGAGCAGCTCGGCCGCTGAGGGCGGGCGCCCCACCGGCGAATCGGTCTCCATGTTTCAAGGGGATACAGGCCGGGTTATCGGCCTGGAACGTGGCGCGAACCCGGGTCGGATTACAATTTCATATCAAGGACTTGAGTGTGAATGGACAAATGAGAACAAATAGAGTACATTCACCATGAATTGCTCATCTGCAACTCATGCCATAGGGTGACTGTAATGACCGCGCCACAGCTCCGCGTCGTCGAAGGGGACACAATGGACAAGCACAAGGCGCTAGATGCGGCGCTTGCTCACATCGAGAAGCAGTTCGGCAAGGGCTCGATCATGAAGCTCGGCGCCAACAACCACAAGATCGATGTGGAGGCGGTGTCGACGGGCTCGCTCGGGCTCGACATCGCGCTCGGCATCGGCGGCTTGCCGAAGGGGCGGGTGGTCGAGATCTACGGGCCGGAAAGCTCAGGCAAGACGACGCTGGCGCTGCATGTCGTCGCCGAAGCGCAGAAAAAGGGCGGCGTTTGCGCCTTCATCGATGCCGAGCACGCGCTCGATCCGGTTTATGCGCGCAAGCTCGGCGTCAATGTCGGCGAGCTCCTGATCTCGCAGCCGGACACCGGCGAGCAGGCGCTCGAGATTGCCGACACGCTGGTGCGATCCGGCGCAGTCGAGATACTGGTGGTCGATTCGGTCGCGGCACTGACGCCCAAGGCCGAGCTCGAGGGCGAGATGGGCGACAGCCTGCCGGGCCTGCAGGCCCGGCTGATGAGCCAGGCGCTGCGCAAGCTCACCGGATCGATCTCGAAGTCGGGTTGCATGGTGATCTTCATCAACCAGATCCGCATGAAAATCGGTGTGATGTTCGGCAATCCCGAAACCACGACGGGCGGCAATGCCCTGAAGTTCTACGCTTCCGTCCGCCTCGACATCCGCCGTATCGGCCAGATCAAGGAGCGCGAGGAGGTGGTCGGCAACCAGACCCGCGTGAAGGTGGTGAAGAACAAGGTTGCGCCGCCGTTCAAGCAGGTCGAGTTCGACATCATGTACGGCGAGGGCGTATCGAAGACGGGCGAGCTGGTCGACCTCGGCGTCAAGGCCGGCATCATCGAGAAGTCGGGCGCATGGTTCGCCTACGGCGGCCAGAAGATCGGCCAGGGCCGCGAGAACTCCAAGCAGTACCTCAAGGACAATCCGCAAGTCGCGGCGGCGATCGAGAAGGCGGTGCGCCAGAATGCCGGCCTGATCGTCGACAAGATGCTGGTCCAACCGGACGGCAGCGAGGCGGTGGAGGCTGACGAGGGGCCTGAGGATTTCGACGGCGACGCCGCACCGGCCCAGAAGGCGGGCCGCGCCAAGCGCTGACCGCCGGGCTTCCGGCATTCCTGGACACCGGCGGCGCTGGCCGGTACAACGCCGAGCCGCATGGCGAGTGTGCGCCCGAATGTCCCGTGGCTCGGCCAGGGGATGGCCTGGGCAGGCGCGTGTGATGCCAGCGGATTTCAATTGCGGCGCTTGCGCCGCGGCCGGTCAGGCGGCTGCGGCGGCCAGCGTCCGGCGACAGGAACACCTCGAGGACAGCAGCGCGATGAGTGGCGTCAATCAGATCAGGTCCACCTTTCTCGACTACTTCAAGAAGAACGGCCACGAGGTCGTCGCCTCCTCGCCGCTGGTGCCGCGCAACGACCCGACTTTGATGTTCACCACCGCCGGCATGGTGCAGTTCAAGAACATCTTCACCGGCCAGGAGACGCGCAGCTACAAGCGTGCGGTGACCGCGCAGAAATGCGTGCGCGCGGGCGGCAAGCACAATGACCTCGACAACGTCGGATACACTGCCCGCCATCACACGTTCTTCGAGATGCTGGGCAATTTCTCGTTCGGCGACTATTTCAAGAAGGACGCGATTCCGTTCGCCTGGAACCTGATCACCAAGGAGTTCGGGCTCGATGCGAAGCGGCTCTACGTCACCGTCTATCACGACGACGACGAGGCGTTCGGCATCTGGAAGAAGCTCACCGGCTTTGCCGACGAGAAGATCATCCGCATCGCGACGTCGGACAATTTCTGGGCGATGGGCGACACCGGCCCGTGTGGTCCGTGCTCGGAGATCTTCTTCGATCACGGGCCGAAGATCGCCGGTGGCCCGCCCGGCTCGGCCGATGCCGACGGCGATCGTTTCATCGAGATCTGGAATCTCGTCTTTATGCAGTACGAGCAGCGCGCGCCCGGCGACCGGGTCGACCTGCCCAAGCCGTCGATCGATACCGGCATGGGGCTCGAGCGTATCTCGGCGGTGCTGCAGGGCACCCACGACAACTATGAGATCGACCTGTTCAAGGCGCTGATCGCGGCGTCCGTCGAGGCGACCGGCGTCGAGGCGAAGGGCGAGCACAAGGCGAGCCACCGTGTCATCGCCGATCATCTGCGCGCAACGAGCTTCCTGATCGCCGACGGAGTGCTGCCCTCGAACGAAGGTCGCGGCTACGTGCTCCGCCGCATCATGCGCCGCGCCATGCGGCACGCGCACCTGCTCGGCGCCAGGGAGCCGCTGATGTATCGCCTGGTGCCGGCACTGGTGCGGCAGATGGGCGAGAGCTATGGCGAGCTCGTTCGCGCGCAGCCGCTGATCACCGAGACCCTCGAGCTCGAGGAGCGTCGGTTCCGCAAGACGCTGGAGCGTGGCCTCGGCCTGCTGTCGGAGGCAACCGCGAGCCTCAAGTCGGGCGCGACGCTGCCGGGCGACGTCGCCTTCAGGCTCTATGACACCTATGGCTTCCCGCTCGATCTGACGCAGGACGCCTTGCGGCTGCGCGGCATCGGCGTCGATACCAAGGGCTTCGATGCCGCCATGGAGAAGCAGAAGGCGGAGGCGCGCAAGGCCTGGAAGGGCTCTGGCGAGGCCGCCACCGAGACGGTCTGGTTCGAGATCAAGGAGCGTGTCGGCGCCACCGAGTTCCTGGGCTACGACACCGAGGCGGCCGAGGGCCAGATCGTCGCGGTCGTCAAGGACGGCAAGGAGGTCAAGTCGCTGAAGGCCGGTGACACCGCCGCGATCGTGGTCAACCAGACCCCGTTCTACGGCGAATCCGGCGGCCAGATCGGCGACCAGGGCGTGATCAAGGGGCCGAAGGGCGCGATTTTCCGCGTCACGGAGACGGCGAAGAAGCTCGGCGACCTGTTCGTCCACCTGGGCAAGCTCGAGGGCGCCGGGCTCGGTGCGGGCGACGCGGTCGAGCTCATCGTCGATCACGGGCGGCGCACGGCGACACGAGCCAACCACTCCGCGACCCACCTCGTGCACGAGGCGCTGCGCCGCGTGCTGGGCGACCACGTCGCGCAGAAAGGCTCGTACGTCGGCCCCGACCGGCTGCGCTTCGATTTCTCCCATACCAAGCCGATGAGCGCCGACGAGATCCACCGCGCCGAGGCGCTCGCCAACGCCGTCATCCTGCAGAACTCGGCCGTCGAGACGCGGCTGATGGCGATCGAGGATGCGCGCGAGACCGGCGCCATGGCGCTGTTTGGCGAGAAGTACGGCGACGAGGTACGCGTCGTCGCGATGGGGCAGCCGGACGACGCGAAGCGGCCGAACAAGCCATGGTCGATCGAGCTGTGCGGCGGCACGCACGTCCGCCGCACCGGCGACATCGGCCTCGTGCACATCGTCGCCGAAAGCGGCTCGGCGGCCGGCGTGCGGCGGATCGAGGCGCTGACCGGCGACGGCGCGCGCGCCCACTTGCTGGCGCAGGACGAGCGGCTGCGCGAGGCGGCGGCGCTGCTGCGCACCAAGCCGGACGAGCTGGTCGATCGGCTGAAGGCGCTGATCGAGGAGCGCCGGACGATGGAGAAGCAACTGGCCGACGTCCGTCGCCAGCTTGCTCTCGGCGGCGGCCAGGGCGGCGGCGCGACCAACGGGTCGGCGCCCGGCAATGCGGTTCGAACGATCGACGGCATCAAGGTGATGACGCGGGTGGTGCAGGGCCTCGAGCCGAAGGACCTGCGCGGCCTCGTCGACGAGGGCAAGGCACAGGTCGGCTCCGGCATCGTCGCCATGGTCGGCGTGTCGGCCGAAGGCAAGACCGGCCTCGCGGTCGGCGTGACCTCGGATCTTGCGTCGAGGATCAGCGCCGTCGATCTCGTCAAGGCCGGCGCCGAAGCCCTCGGCGGCAAGGGCGGCGGCGGCCGTCCCGACTTTGCCCAGGCCGGCGGTCCGGACGCCTCGAAGGCCGAAGCGGCGCTCGAAGCCATCGCCGCGCGCATCAAGGGGTGAGCTGATATCGGGCCGGATCGCGGGCCAGGCCCCAGCGAACGGGTTCAAGGGTGGCAGCCCTTGCCCTGCTGCGGGGCGCTCTGGCTCAAGCCTTCTTCACGAACTCGGTCCTCAAGACCAGCCCCTTGACCTTGTCCGATTTACCCTCGATCTCGGCCGGATCGCCGGTAAGGCGGATGCCCTTGATCAGCGTGACGTCGTCAGCGTCGGCGAATTCGGCGCCGTTGCAGTTCTTGACGACCATGGGAATTGCCTTCTCCTGGTTGGCATCAGGAGGGCGAGACGCCCCTCGGGCAATTGCTGGTGCGGCGGTCGGCGCGACCCCGCGACACGGGCCACACTCGCGGCTGCGCCGCGCAAAATCACTGCTTCAAGCCTGAGCCAAGGATACGGCTAAAGAAACCGGAAGGCCTTTTCACGGTCGGATTTGCGGCGAGCTCCAGCCAAAGGACCGGATCGTTGAGGTCCGGCCGGAAGGAGCGGCGGTGCCGCACCTCGATGCGCTGTTGCTCGCTGAGCCCGAACGTGTCGCCGTCCGGTATGCGGACGTTCTTGGCTATGACGTAGGTCGCCAATGAGCGAACTATGTCATAGCTTTCCTGCATTGGCAGCGAGCTCTCGGTCTCGATCTCCATGTGGCCGAAGTCGCGCATGCCGAGGGTCGAGATCAGCGAGTTGCCATTTGGCTGGCGGGAATATTGGATGAGCACCCAGACGAGAACGGGCAGTTGGCCGTTCATTGCCGCCTGGAACTCGCCCTTGAAGTTCGCGCCGGGCGTCAGGACGCTGCCCCACAAGACGCCGATTACGGGAAGCTCGTCGATCAATCCGCGGATCAGCGCCAAATGGCGCAAGTGGGCGTCGAGCCGCGAGTGCTTCGACCAGGCCGACATGATCATCATGTGCGCCCTGTGCTGGGCGATGTCCTGTCGCGCCGTCGGCCACCAGTGCGCGAAATGCGCCAAATTCGAGAGATCCGCCGGGTAGGGCAGGTCCAGGTGCATCGTCATGACCAGTTCGCCGTCGATCACGGCTACGCCGCTGCCGGTATCACCGAACATTAGATCTTTGGCGGTGAAATTGAGTGCCTTGCCGAGCCTGCTTGTGAGGCTCGCCGCGTCTATGGATGCCGGCCGCTCGAGGAGGAGCGTGGCCGAGACCATGGGCTGTTTCGTTTCCGACATGTGCTGCCATCGTCCGTGCTGCAAGGCATGGTGGCAGTTACCGCTTCACATTGCGCGGGACAAGGTCCGTGTTCAACATGTCGGTGAAGGCGTGCGCGCAATTGCCATTTGCGCTTTGATCGAGACTGAAGCCGGAAGGCAAGTCCGTGCGGTAGCTGAAATCGTGCCGCAGCAATGCGGTGGCGGCGCGGCGCGGACACCATCTACTTCGCGACCGCAACCTCCCACACGTCGGCTGAAAAGCCGATCAGCAGCCCACCTGGATGCTCGACGATAGGCCGCTTGATCATCGACGGCTGCTCGCGCATCAGCCGCTTGGCCGCGGCCTCGTCGAGATTGTCCTTCACTTCCGGCGGCAGCTTCTTGAAAGTGGTGCCGGCGCGGTTCAGTACTTTTTGCCAGCCGGCCTCGCCGCACCAGCGATCAAGGTGGGTCTGCGGCACACCGGATTTCTTATAGTCGTGGAAGGTGTACGCGATCTCGCGCGCGTCGAGCCAGCTGCGCGCCTTCTTCACCGTATCGCAGCTCGGGATGCCGTAGAGGGTGATGGTCATGTGGGAACTCGGAGAAAATGCGGGGTTATCGGATCTCGACGACTTGCTCGCCGCTCGCGAGTTCGGCGACGACAGTAGGCCAAACTTTGCTGACGCGCTCGATAGTGACGCGCCGGACAGCATTTCCGATGCGGACCCACACCACGCTTGGACCGGCGGGATCGCTGGTCTTCAAGATGATGAAATCCTCGTCCTTGGTGACGACGACAGCGCCGATGTCGCCAGCGTGGCGCCATGTCTCGCGACCGGCGGCTCGTGCCAAGCCCACGTCGGAAGTGTGTGCGGCGATGTGTCCCGCCGACACGAGCCAAGCCGCCAATGCTGGTGGCAATTTGGTGTCGACAAGGAACTTCATCACTCGGCCGCGGCGATGACGGGGTGATCCATCAGGCGCCCAGTGTATTCGAGTGCCGCGGTGATATTATCGTCTTCGAGATTGGTGTAGTCGGCGAGGATTTCTTCACGCATCGCCTCCGGGAAGCATGTCCAGGACATCCTTCACGCGAATGCGCAAGCCGCGAATGCAGGGACGCCCGCCGCAGACTTCGGGGTTGACGGTGATGCGCGACGGAACCGGCGAGCCCACAAGCAAAACTCCCTAACATTCTACGACGTGTTTTTTGGTCGACAACCTAGCCAGCTTTGTCTCGCTTTGGAATCAGGTCGATGACCGAGCCAAAAAGGCTCCCTCCGGCGGCGACGACCACAGGAATGGCGATCCTCACTGCATTGCCGAAGGCGGCTAATCCCGCTGCTTTGCCAGAAAGTGGTAGTGTTGCTATCAATCCCAAGATTGCGAGGCGCTGTGCCCAGGTTCGATCATCCCATCCCTGCTTTTTCAGCCACGAAAGATACTCCTGCGCTCTATCGCTGAAGCTTGGACGCTGGGTTTCGAGGAGTGCCAACATCCGAATTCGAGCTTCCTCTGGCGAGCGCGCCGAGGACATTGCCTGCTTGAGTTCCTGCGCCAAGTCGCGGAACTCAGCGCGTTCCCGTTCGGAAAGCACATCCCAGAGTTCGGTAACCGGCCTTGCCTCAGACGTCGTAACGTCAACGGTTCCGGTATTGACCGAGTTCGGCATGTTGAATTACTCCCCCTGATTGCAAATAGAACAGCGGAAATTGCGATTTTTCTTGAAGCGCGGCACTCATCCCAATTCGCGATTACTCGCCTTTACCTCTTCCCTTTCGTGCCACTCGCTGGCCGGCGCCGGAGCAGCCGCCTTCGCCACGTCCGCATCCACATAAACCTGCCCGCCCATTTCCATGAACTTGGCCGACATCGCGTCCATTCCCTGTTGCCGCTCCAGGGCAAGCCCTGACGCGGTGCCAGCCTGCTTCTCGTTCAGCGTCGCGGCATAGTCGCGCACGTCCTGGGTGATCTTCATCGAGCAGAACTTCGGCCCACACATCGAGCAGAAGTGGGCGACCTTGTGCGCATCCTTCGGCAGCGTCTCGTCGTGGTACGAGCGTGCGGTATCCGGATCCAGCCCCAGGTTGAACTGGTCCTCCCAGCGGAAGTCGAACCGCGCCCGTGAGATCGCATCGTCGCGCAGCTGCGCGGCCGGATGCCCCTTGGCGAGGTCGGCCGCGTGCGCCGCGATGCGATAGGTGATGACGCCGGTCTTGACGTCGTCGCGATTGGGCAGTCCGAGATGCTCCTTGGGCGTCACGTAGCACAGCATCGCGCAGCCGAACCATCCGATCATGGCGGCGCCGATGCCGCTCGTGATGTGGTCATAGCCCGGCGCGATGTCGGTCGTCAGCGGCCCGAGCGTATAGAACGGAGCCTCGCCGCACTCCCTGAGCTGCTTGTCCATGTTGACCTTGATCTTGTGCATCGGCACGTGGCCGGGGCCCTCGATCATCACCTGGCAACCCTTCCTCCAGGCGATCTGGGTGAGCTCGCCAAGCGTTTCGAGCTCCGCGAATTGCGCGCGGTCGTTGGCGTCCGCCTGGCTGCCGGGACGCAGGCCGTCGCCGAGCGAGAAGGTGACGTCATACTTGCGCATGATGTCGCAGATTTCCTCGAAGCGGGTGTAGAGGAAGCTCTCCTTGTGGTGGGCCAGGCACCACTTGGCCATGATCGAGCCGCCGCGCGAGACGATGCCGGTGACGCGATGCGCCGTCAGCGGCACATAGGCGAGGCGCACGCCGGCGTGGATGGTGAAATAGTCGACGCCCTGCTCGCACTGCTCGATCAGCGTGTCGCGATAGAGCTCCCACGTCAGCTTGACCGGATCGCCGCCGCACTTCTCCAGCGCCTGGTAGATCGGCACGGTCCCGATCGGAACCGGGCTGTTGCGCAGGATCCACTCGCGGGTGTTGTGGATGTTGCGGCCGGTCGACAGGTCCATCACCGTGTCGGCGCCCCAGCGTATCGCCCATACCATCTTGTCGACCTCCTCCTCGACCGAGGAGGTGACCGCCGAGTTGCCGATATTGGCGTTGATCTTAACGAGGAAGTTGCGGCCGATGATCATCGGCTCGAGCTCGGCATGATTGATGTTGGCCGGGATCACGGCGCGGCCGCGGGCAACCTCGTCGCGGACGAACTCGGGCGTGATGTGCTGGGGGATCGCCGCGCCGAAGCTCTCTCCGTCCCTCAACGCCGCCCCGGCGCGGGCGAGTGCCGCGGCGCGGCCGAGGTTCTCGCGATGCGCGATGTAGATCATTTCCTTGGTGACGATGCCGGCGCGGGCGAGCTCGAGCTGCGTCACCGGCGCGTCGCCGACGGCACGCATGGGCTTCGGTTTGTTCGGGAAATCGCGGGCCAGCGCCTTGCCGCTGACGTTGCCGTTGTCCTCCGGTTGCACGTCGCGGCCGACGTAGGCCTCGACGCCGCCGCGAGCGGTGATCCAGGCAGCGCGATGGCGCGGCAATCCCTGCTCGACGTCGATCGTCGCTTGCGCGTCGGTGTACGGCCCGGACGGATCGTAGACACGGAACGGTGGCTCGTTCGCCTCCGGCTGCAGTGTGATCTCGCGGAACGGCACGCGGACGTCGGGCTGGCCTGCGGGCGCATCGTAGATCTTTCGTGAGCCCTGGATCGGGCCCGTCGTGACCGTCGGCAGCATGATGTCCTGCGGGCGCGCCATCTTGTTCATTGTTGTCTCCTCGGAATTTGTGGACAGACCGGTTGAAGTGCGGCCCGCAGCGGCGTTTCAGCGGCTCAGCGGGCGCGGCGTGGGGTTCCCCGGCAGGGCGCCGTAGATCGCCTCTGCCCAATCCGCCGACATCGTTTCGGGTGTGATGCTCGAGCGGAAGATGTTGGCAATGGTAGCGTCCGAGGCGAGCACGATCGCGACGCCCCGCACGATGCCGGGCAAGCCGGCCGCCTCGATGCAGCGGGCGACGCCGACATACCACCGTGGCTCTTCGAGACGGACGAGGTCGGCCGCGCCATGCAGCGTCACGCGCGAGCGCGCGCCCTGGCGTGCAAGCACACGCAGCACATGCACCGCCTCGCGGTTCGGCAGACCGGCGCGCAGCATTACGAGATCGTAGGGCCGGGTGGTGTAGCCCAGCATATCGAGGGCCTCGTCGGCCGAGGTGGCGTGCTCGATGGCGCGAGCGCCATAGCGCTTCAGCACCCCGGTGACGAGTTCCGTCATCGATGGCTCGTGATCGACCAGCAGGATGTGCGCGGCCGACAGAACCTGTCGCAACTGTTCCGCGCTTGCGGTTTGCATTTCGTGCGATGAAACCATGTCCGTCCCTTCGCCGGCATGACCCGGATCAGGTTCTAAGGGTGGCAGGGCAGCTTGCAGCCCCATCTCAGTCGGCTACTGCCGACCCCCCTCGGAACATTGCTATTGTGGAGCATCGCGGCCCGGATGGCAATGCCGGCGCAGACGATCTGCAATTGGGATCAATCGCGATGCCGCGCGAGCCGATCCATTATCTCACGATCGAGGCACTGCACGGGCGGCGGCGACGCCATGGCCAGGTTGCCCCGAAGCGATACTGCGCCAATGAGGCCGTGCGGCAGCAAGAGATCGCGCGTCCGCAGATCAGCCTCCTCGCACGCGCGCCGCGCCTGCTCGCGGATCGCAGCAGGCGTCGAGGGATCGCGGCCGTGCCCGCGAATGCCAAGTCGCGACAAGCAGCTGGCGAGGGGCAGACCTGCTGCTTTTGCAAATGCCTCGATGCGGACCCAGGCCTGCAGCGGAGCAGGTCGGGCGCCGCGGCCGTCGGCGCCGCCGCCGTCGAGAACCGTGGCGGCGGCGAGGATGCCGTCGATGCGTAGCGGCGACATCCGGAATGAACGCGGCAATTCGATATCGACGCCGATATCCGAGTGCTTGCTGATGCCGATGAGGAGGAACGGTCCGCTGTCGGACAAGCTGAAATCGACCTCGCGGCCTTCGAGGCGGGGCCTGCCTCCGGGTGCGCGATCGAATGGCTGTTGCCGGATGCCGGTGCCGCAGTGGCGCTCGAGCAGCAATCGCAACGCGATACGGCCGGCGCACCACATTTCCGCTGTCGCCTGATCCGGCATCGCCGCGGCGCGGTCGAGCTCATCGGCGGAGAGACGCGGGGTCGCCTGCTCGGCGGCTGCGAGATCCAATGCCAGCGCTGCGCGCTCGATCAGCCAGAGCTCCAAGTCCGCGGAGGCGGCAGACCGGACGGAGCCGGCATGGGAAGTGGCCGTCACCTGTTGACGGCGGGAGCGCGCTCCCGGGCCGAAGCGCCGACCTCGGCGCCCTGCAGGATGCGCCGGCAGTCCTCGAGCTCGCCGACCAGCGCCTTGAGGCGAGCGACATGCTCATTGCGATTGTAGGCGGCAGGCGCGGATGCGGGCTGCGCGGTCGCCTTTGCCGCCGGGCCGGCGGTCGCCGCGGTCGCGCCCTGCGTGCCGCCGGCAGACGCCGCTCGCGTCTTGCGGGGCGCCTCCTTGGGTGCCGCCGCCTCGCTCTTGGCGGCGGTCCGCGCCGGCTGCACCTGCCAGCAGGCCTTGACGAACTCCAGGCCTTGCTCGCGCAGCAACTTCTGCACGCCCTTGATCGTATAGCCCTCGCGGTGCAGGAGGAAACGGATGCCGCGCAGCAGATCGAGATCGTCGGGCCGATAGTACCGGCGACCACCGCCGCGCTTCATCGGCCGCACCTGCGGGAACTTGTTCTCCCAGAACCGAAGCACGTGCTTCTGCACGTCCAGCTCTTCCGCCACCTCACTGATGGTGCGGAAAGCCTCGAGCGCCTTCGCCATGGCTCAACCTCCGCCAATTCCCTCTGGCGCAACCCCGGAACGCGCGCCTCACAATCGATTATCAGTTTATCATATACGAGATTCGCCCCTCGCCGGGACTGATCGACGCCGCCGAGGATTGATCTGAAAAAATTCTGCTGCTGGACGCGGACTATTCCGCCGCCTTGCGGCGGCTCAGGCCCTGGTTGATGCGGCCCTTCATGATGTTGCTGGGCCTGAACACGAGCACGCGCCGCGGCGTGATCGGCACTTCCTGTCCCGTCTTCGGATTGCGGCCGATGCGCTGGCCCTTCGACCGTATGCCGAACGAGCCGAACGACGACAGCTTCACCTGCTCGCCGCGCGCCAGCGAACTGGAAATCTCCGACAGCACCAGTTCGACCAACTCCTGGGATTCGTTGCGCGGCAAGCCGATCTTGTCGACAACCGCCTCGGCCAGATCGGCACGTGTCAACGTCTTTATACTCATGGCCCGCTTACGCCTCCAACCGCCCCTGACTTGGCGCGGATGGTAGCCGAGGGAAACGCCGGCGGTCAACGATAAGTGTCAGCCAAGCGGCTGAAATCTAGAGAGGAATTTGGAAAGGCTAACGGCGTGGTGCCGGGCGGGGCGGACACTACCAGCGAGCGAGGACCGCGCCCCAGGTGAAACCGCCGCCCATCGCCTCCATCAGCACCAGGCTGCCTTCCTTGACCTTGTGCTCCTCGAACGCCTGGTTGAGCGCGAGCGGAATCGACGCCGCCGACGTATTGCCATGGCGCTGCAGCGTCACCACGATCTTGCCGGGCGCGACGCCGAGCTTGCGGGCGATGCCATCGAGGATGCGGGCGTTGGCCTGGTGCGGCACGAACAGGTCGATGTCGCTGGGCGAATAGCCGGTCATCACCAGCGTCTCTTCGATCACGCCGGAGATTTTTTGCACCGCGTGGCGGAATACTTCGCGACCGTTCATGCGCAGGTGGCCGACGGTCTTGGTCGAGCCCGGGCCGCCGTCGACGTAGAGAAGATCCTCGAAGCGGCCGTCGGAGCGGATGCGCGTGGCGAGAATGCCGCGATCACTGCGGCTGCCGCTCTGCGGCTGCGCCTCGAGCACGACGGCGCCGGCGCCATCGCCGAACAGCACGCAGGTGCTGCGATCGCTCCAGTCGAGAATGCGCGAGAACGTTTCCGCGCCGATCACCAGGGCACGCTGGAACTGGCCGGTCTTGAGGAAATTGTCAGCCGTCGCCATGGCGTAGATGAAGCCCGAGCACACCGCCTGGAGGTCGAACGCGGCGCCCTTGGTGACGCCGAGCGCCGCCTGGATCTTGACCGCGGTGGCCGGAAACGTGCGGTCGGGCGTGGCGGTGGCGCAGATCACCAGGTCGATGTCGATCGGATCGATGCCGGCGCGTACCAGCGCCTGGTGGGCGGCGGCGATGCCGAGATCGGAGGTGAGCTCGCTCTCGTCGGCGATGTGGCGCTGCTTGATGCCCGTTCGCTCGGTGATCCAGGCGTCGGTGGTGTCGACGATCTTGGCGAGATCATCGTTGGTCATGATGCGTTTGGGCAGATGTGCGCCAACGCCGCGGATCACGGATCGAATGACTGCCAATTTGGTCCCCTCTCGGGCATCGGTTTGAGGCGCGCGGCCAAGCCATCCCCCAATGGCCCGGCGTTGCCAGGAATTGCCGTCGCCGGTTCACCCGGTCGCGATGGCGGCGAGCTTCCCGTGGAACGCCGTGAGGTCGCTTGTCAAGCGCCCTACCAGCCCACTTTCGGCCATGTCGTAGCCGAGATCGATCGCGCTCGCAAAGCCAAGAGCGTCGGTTCCGCCGTGGCTCTTGATCGCAACGCCGTTGAGGCCGAGGAACGTGCCGCCGTTCACCCGTCGCGGATCCATCTTTTCTTTCAATACCTTGAAGCCGCCGCGGGCGAGCGTCGCGCCGATCCTGGAGAGCAGCGTGCGGGTCATCGCGGACCTCAGATACTGGCTGATCTGCCGGGCGGTGCCCTCCGCTGTCTTGAGTGCGATATTGCCGGCAAAGCCTTCGACCACGACGACGTCGACGACGCCTTGGCCGATCTGATCGCCCTCGATGAACCCGCGATAGTCGATCGGGAGCCCTTCGGTCTCCTTCAGCCAGCTGTGGGCGAGCTTGACCTCCTCGGCCCCCTTGATTTCCTCGACGCCGACATTGAGCAGGCCAACGGTCGGCTTCTCCAGGTGGAACAGCGCACGCGCCATCGCCGCGCCCATCAGCGCAAAATCGCACAGCTGGCGCGCATCGGCACCTATGTTGGCGCCGACGTCGAGCACGATGCACTCGCTCTTCACCGTCGGCCACAAGGCGGCGATCGCCGGGCGCTCGATGCCGCTGATCGGGCGCAGGATCAGTTTTGCCATCGCCATCAGCGCGCCGGTATTGCCGGCAGACACGGCCGCCGCCGCCTTGCCTTCCCGGACCGCATCGAGCGCCAGCCACATGCTCGAGCCCTTGCCGCGCCGAAGGGCCTGGCTGGGCTTGTCGGTCATCTGGATCACGAGGTCGGAATGGAACACCTCGGAGCGAGCGGCGAGGTTCGGATGCTGCGCCAGTATCGTCTTGATCCGCGCCGAATCGCCGAACAGCTGGAACGACAGGTCGGGATGGCGCACGAGCGCGGTCGCGGCGCCGGGCACAACCACCTCTGGGCCGTGATCGCCACCCATGGCATCCAGTGCGATGATGTGTGAAGCAGCCATCGATCCAGCTTTCTGAATGCCGTGCCCCCGCGCACGGTCGACAAACTTCGAACTACTCGTGCCGCGACCGGGCGCCGCGACGAGTAGTCGGTGAACTACGATTCGAGAGGCTACAACATTCGCGCGCCGCGTTTAACGACTACTGCACGTTGATCAGACCTGAAGATGCACGGGCGCGACACGGCTATTGCTTCGGCTTCAGCTTGGCCAGCGCCGCGAACGGGTGGACCGAGGCCTTGTCTTCGGGCCGTTCCTGCCAGGCAAGCTTTGCTCCCGGCTTTCTCGGGTACGGATCGAGGCCCGCCGACACGCACTCGTAGACGATGCGGCCAACGCCGATCCGGCCGTTCTCGATCGGCTCGGCGCCATCCGGCGCGCCAGGATCGAACCACTCGTCCTGAGCCGTGCTGACCGGCCCCGGGATCTCGGCTGCCGGCCAGAACTCCACGTCGACCTGTTCCTCGATGCGGGCGGCGACCGGCTCGAGCGAGACGACGCAGGCCTGCACCACGTCGGCGGAGATCTCGCCCGCGAGATGGAAACGGCCACCCCGGAGCGGCACGACGCGAACATCGCAGGCGAGCGCGGTGCAGTCGAGAATCTCCAGCGCCTCGGCCAGCGCGCGGCGCTCGGCATCCGTCGCCGCGCGGCTGACGCGCTTGCCGGTCTCCGCGATCTCGGCAATGGCGATCGACCAATCGGAGAGAACGTTCGACACGATTATGCTCCACAAGATCCGAAGGCGGGGAACGTGACCTCGCCGGTGGCAAGCCGCGTCAGCGGCTGCTGCTCGAGGTGGCGTGCCGAAGCCGCCATATAGGCAGCCAGCCGGTCCGGCGCACCGGTCTCGCGGTCGAGATAGACATGATGCGCGAGCAGGCTCGCGAGCGCATCGCCGGACGCCCCGGCGGCCGCCGCGCGATAGGCCGCAAGCTGCTCGTGCAGGGCGGCCGCCGCCTTCTTCACTCGCCGCGGCACAGCGAGGTCGGAAAAGCCGATTTCGCGCAGGCTATCGTCGATGTCGGTCATCATGGTCTCGAGCAGCGCGCGCCCGAGCTCCTGGCCGGCGCGGCCCTCGGTCCGCAGGCGCTCGAGCACCAGGAACATGTGAACGCCGATCATGCCGAACCGGCCTTCCGTTGTATCCGGGACACCCCCGTCGGCATAAAATGCACAATCGCGGGCCTGCGCCACGATCGAGCCATAAAGGGCTGATGCGGTCCGGCCGGTATTGGACCGCGATCTGAACCAGTTGAGCACGTCGGCGTATCCAGCTTGATTGCCCGCCATGGAAGCGCACAACTTCCTGCGGATTGATTGAGGTGGCAAGATTGCCAATGCAAATATCGAGGCCTTAGCTCGTGCGATACAAGGGGAAGCAATTCGTGAGCCAAGGTGGGACTGTCATGGACGCCAACGTCAATTCGGTGCGCCACGTTACGCGCCGTGCGGTTTCCTGGGCCGCCGTCGCCGGCGCCGCAATCTGCCTTGCCGGTTGCTCGGCAACCGTGACGAAGCATGGTCATCTGTTCCAGGAAACCGACCTGCAGCAGATACAACCGGGCATGAGCCAGGAGCAAGTGAAACTGACGCTCGGGACTCCGACCACCACGTCGACGGCCGGCAATGCCAATGCGTACTATTACATGTCGTCGACCATGAAGCAGTCCTCGTTCCTGACGCCGAAGGAGACGGATCGACAAGTGGTCGCGGTCTACTTCAACCAGGTGGGTTCGGTCGAGCGGGTCGCCAACTACGGCATCAAGGACGGCAAGGTGTTCGACACCATCAGCCGGACCACGCCGTCGGCCAACCAGAACGACGACGGCATCCTGAAGCAGCTGTTCCGCAATCTTGGCCAGAAGGGCTCGATCTTCAGCGACGGCTGATGCCGCTCAACAGCCCTGCCGCGCCCGTCCATGGCGGCTCGGCGGCAGGATGACGTCGAGCGGCATGGTGGAGGCCTTGCCCAGGCTGTCGAAGTTCTGCTGCAGCCATTCGTCCATCGCCTTGTGGCCGAGGTCGCGAAGCTCCTCGATCAGGCTGAAATCGCTGTTGAGCTTGCTCGCCGCGGAAAAGGCGGCGATGTCGGCACCGCCACCGACGCGATGCAGGAAGATCTCGCGATAGCCGAGGTCCTTGAGCTCGCCGCGGCGCAGGCAGGCGTTGATGAATTCCACGCTGCGCAGCTCGCGCAGCAGCGGCGCATTGAACGATATCTCGTTCAGGCGATCGATGATGGCGGGTGCCGACCTCGGCAGCTCGTCGCGGCGGATCGGGTTGATCTGGACCAGCAGAACGTCCGACGCTGCGCACGAGCCGAGGAACGGCTCGATCGCCGGGTTGCCCATATAGCCGCCGTCCCAGTACGCCTCGCCGTCGATCTCGACGGCCTGGAACACCGTCGGCAGGCAGGCCGAGGCCAGGACCGCGTCCGCGGTCACCTCGCCGTCGGTGAACACCTTCGCCTTGCCGGTGCGAACATTGGTTGCGGTGATGAACAGCTGGATGCAGTCGCACGCCTTGACCTTGTCGAAATTCACCTCGCTCACCAGGATCTCGCGCAACGGATTGATGTTGAGCGGATTGAACTGATACGGCGAGGCGAGCTGGGTCCACCATCCGAACAGGATGACGGCCGGGTTCTGCTCGATGCCCCACGCCTTCTCCCACGAGCGCGTCCAGCCATTGTCCAGGTTCCATCCGGCCACCGACGCCTCGGGGAGGCGGAACGCGACGCGCTGCCAGAAATCGGCGAGTTGCTGGCGGGCCTTGCTGCGGCCGCCCTCGACCAGGCCCTCTGCCATGACGACGGCGTTGACGGCGCCGGCGCTGGTGCCCGAGACCGCCTCGATCTCGATCCGATCGTCGGCAAGCAGGCGGTCGAGCACGCCCCAGCTGTAGGCGCCGTGCGAGCCACCGCCCTGCAGGGCGACGTTTATCTTCCTGATGGTCACGGTCGTCCTCCGCGCTTCACTCGGCGGTCCAGCCGCCGTCGATCGAATAGTTGGAGCCGGTGATCGACGCGGCGCCCGGCCCGGCGAGGAACAGCGCGAGCTCGCCGACCTGCTCGACCGTCACGAACTGCTGCGTCGGCTGCTTGGCGAGCAGCAACTTCTTGGCAGCGGCCTCGCTTATGCCCTCCGACTTGGCGACGTCGGGGATCTGCTTCTCGACCAGCGGCGTCCACACGAAGCCGGGCGAGATCGCGTTGACGGTGATGCCGTGCTGGGCGACCTCGAGGGCCACGCACTTGGTGAAGCCGGCAAGCCCGTGCTTGGCGGCGACGTAGGCGCTCTTGAAGGGCGAGGCGACGAGCGAATGGGCGGAGCACAGGTTGATGATGCGTCCATGCTTGCGCTTCTTCATTCCCGGGATCGCCGCCCGCACGGTGTGGAATGCCGACGACAAGTTGATCGCGATGATGGCGTCCCACTTCTCGATCGGGAACTCCTCGACCGGCGCCACGTGCTGGATGCCGGCGTTGTTGACCAGGATATCGACGCTGCCGAGGTCCTTCTCGCACTTCGCCACCATGTCCGCGATCTGATTGTGGCGCATCATGTTGGCTGGATCGAAGTAGACCCGCGTGCCGAGCGCGGCGATCTGCTCGATCGCGGCGGCGTTGTCCTGCTCGCTCCCGAGGCCGTTGAGCACGACATTGGCGCCGGCGGTGGCGAAGGCGCGGGCGATCGCCAGCCCGATGCCGGAGGTCGAGCCGGTGACGATGGCATTCTTGCCTTTGAGCTGCATGATATCCTCGCTGGGTTGAAATTCAGGAACCGATTTTGGCTGGCCGGTGTTTCATGGACCCGCATAACCCTCGACGGCGGTGAACGAGTAGCTCCGCGTTGCGTTCCGGCCCGCCGGCAATTCCTTCACCACGAGTTGCCGGGCGTGCCTGAACCGATCGGTGATCGGGGAGGTGTCGCGCCGCATCGCGACGAGCAGCACGCGGCCGGTCGTCGCCGCGGTGAACGGCCGTGTCAGCTCATAATGATCGGTAGGCTTCGCGCCGGCCGCGCCAGGCCAGGACCGGCGTCGGCTCGTCGCGCATATAGTACAGGAGCTCGGCCGAAAGCGCCCGCTCGTCGGTGATCACCGCGGCGAACGGTTGCCCCTCCCGGCGCGCGCTGTCCAGGATCTCGCGCGTCGCAGCTGCGGCCTCGCGCCAGCCCAGGGTGCGCGCAAACGGGTCGGCCGCCGCCGGCATCCACAACATGCCGGCGGTGGAGGTCGCCGCGATCAGCCCGACGAGAAGGCCGGAGTGCAGGGCGAGCGAAGCGGTGAGCCACCGCCACGACAATTCGCGGATCATGGTCGCGGTCACCAGGACGACCGCGGCGACATAGGAGACGGCGGCCCAATTCGCGTGCGCGCGGGACAGGAATGCCTGCGCCGTCACCACCGCGATCACCGGCAGCGCGAATGCCAGCAGCAGCCGGTCGGAGGCCGGCAGGCCGTGTCGCCAGGCGCGCAGCGTGATCACGCCGAGCGCGGCGAACAGCACCGGACCGAACACGCCGAACTGTGTCGCGAGGAACTCCAGCGCCTTGAGCGGGTGGACCAGCGAGCCGGCCCACTTGGCGTTGTCGGCGGTGTGCGAAAATGTGGCAAAGCGGTTGGCGGCGTTCCAGATCAGGTTGGGCGCGATCAGCGCCGCCGCGAGCGCCAGCGCCGCCCACAGCCGCGGATCGCGCAGCAGGCGCCGGCGTTCCGGCGTCGCGATCATGTCGACGGCGATGCACAGAAGGAAATAGGCCATCGCGTACTTGGCGTTGAGCCCGAGCCCGATGGCGAGGCCCAGGCCCAGCACCGGCAGCCAGGAGCGGCCGTCGCCGAGCGCGACGTAGGCCCACAGCGCCAGCGCCCACGCAAGGAGCAGCGGCACGTCGGTCGATATGATGCCGGCGGAGAACGACACGCCGGGCAGGGTTGCGAATGCGAGCGCGGCCCAAAATCCCGTACGGGCATCGTAGAGCCTCGTCGCCGCCGCGAACACGGCGAACGCGGTCGCGGCGTGGATCAACGGCGACGGCAACCGGATGCAGAACTCCGAGAGCCCGCAGGCGTCGGTCGAGAGCCGGATCACCCAGGCGATCAGCGGCGGCTTGGAGTAGTAGCCGAACGCCGGCTCGAGGCTCCACGACCAGTATTGCGCCTCGTCGAAGAACAGGTCGGTCGCATTGTAGCGCAGCGCCAGCACGCGAATGGCGAGCAGGATCAACATCGCGACCGCGAGCGCCAGCGCATGGGCGCCGGTCGAACCGGTGCGCTCGATCCCGAAGGGTAGCCGTTCTATCGCCGAGGTCGACAATTGCCGCTCCATTTTCATCATGTTGCAAGGCACCGGTGCGACCACTCGCAGTGCCCAAATACAAGGTTGTGTGCACTGCGGGAAGCCTGATAGTTAGGCGCCGACCGCAGCCGCGTCCAACCCCTGCTGCCGGGGAGAGATGCGCGAACCAGGAGGCGGCATGCGCGTTTCCGTCGTCATTCCAGCACTGAACGAGGCTGGCAACATCGGCCGGCTGGTCGAGGAGACCTATCGGGTCGTACCGCCGGCGCTGCTCGGCGAGGTCATCGTCGTCGACGATGCCAGCACCGACGCGACGCCGGACGAGATCAAGGCGCTGATCACCTCCGGCCGCCTCACAAATCTGCGTTACCTGCGGCATGATGTCCGCTCCGGGCAGAGCACGGCGATGCGCTCGGGCATACTTGCCGCGCGCTATCCGGTGATCGCCACCATGGATGGCGACGGCCAGAACGATCCCGCGGATATCCCCCGCCTGATCGAGCGCCTGGCGGAGCCGGGAGCGCAGGGCCCGGCGCTGGTCGGTGGCGTGCGCACCAGCCGCAAGGATACCGGCTCCAAGCGGTTCGCATCGAAAGCGGCGAACTGGATCCGCGATACGATACTCAAGGACGACTGTCCGGATACCGGCTGCGGCATCAAGGTGTACTGGCGCGAGGCGTTCCTGCTGCTGCCGTTCTTCACCAGTATGCACCGATATCTGCCGGCGCTGTTCTTGACCTACGGCCGCGAGGTTGCCTATGTGCCGGTCAACGACCGGCCGCGGCAGGCCGGGCAATCGAAATATAACAACTTCGGCAGGGCGCTGATCGGCATCTACGATCTCATCGGTGTCAGCTGGCTCAGAAAGCGCACCAAGGCGCCGACGATCGTCGAGCAGTGGCCGGACGGCGGGCTCGAGGCGACATCCGAGAGAACAGGCGAGAGACCCAGGACTTGATCGCAAATCTGCTAGCCAAGCTCGCCGCGTGGTGGAGTGCCGTGACGCCGGCCGAGCTGTGGTGGCTCGGCGTCGGCTTGTCCGGCCAGGTCATGTTCACCGGCCGCTGGTTCGTCCAGTGGATCGCCAGCGAGAAGGCGCGGCGCTCGATCGTGCCGGAGACGTTCTGGTATTTCAGCTTCGTCGGCGGCCTGATGGTTATGGCGTACGGTCTCCACAAGGCCGATCCGGTGATCATCCTCGGCCAGTTCGGCGTCTTCATCTACGGCCGCAACCTCTACTTCCTGTGGACGCACAAGACGCGAGAGGGCCGGGATGACGTCGCCAAGGCCGGCGACGGCCAGCCCCGCTGATCACGCCTCGCCGCCGGTCTCGGCCCGCTGCCGCAACGCTTCCAGATCGGGAATGATGAGCGCCTGGTCCTCGATGATGACGAGTCCGGCCTCGCGCAGGTCCTTGAGCTGACGGCTGGTGTTCTCGCGCGACAGTCCGACGTAGTTGCCGAGATCGCGTTGCGACAGCTTGAGATCGATCATGACGCCCTTGGCGCTCGTGCGCCCGTGCTGATTGGCGAGCCGCAGCAGCGCCGAAGCCGTGCGCCCCTGCATCTGCAGGGAGCTGTCCTCGATGATCTGCGAGGTGGCGCGGATCTTGTCGCACAAGATGCTGATGATCTCGAGCATCGAGCCGGGATCGGCGGTCAGCACCGGCAGCAGGTCGCGCCGGTATAGTACCAGCGCCTGGGTGTCATCGAGCGCCACCGCGTTGGCGGTGCGTTCGCGTCCGTCGAGCACCGCGATCTCGCCATTGACGTCGCCAGGTCCGAGGAAATTCAGGATCACCTCGCGGGCCTCGGCCGAGACATTGGTGATCTTCACCCGTCCCGACAGGATCACCATCATGGTATCGCCGGCATCGCCTCGCCGGTAGATCGTCTCGCCCTTGGGATAACGCGTGATGTGCGCGCGGGCGGCCAGCTGCTCGAGCAGCGGTTCCGGAAGGCCGCCGAGAAAGCTCGCGTTGCGCAGGGCCGAGCGGGCCTGCTCGATTGCGGTCGACATCCGGCATCCCCAGCGGCGATGATGGCGTTGCTCGCTGGCGGTATAGCATGTTTGGGCCTCGGCGCATGCCGCCGGCGAGGAATCCGACTAGTGTGATGACCGCGAAGTCCGCTGCTTTCTCGCAGCTAGGTCGGAGGGCGGACTTCGCGGTCTGAATCACGCTAGAATCAATGCCTTGCTAGTGTCCTTATCGATCGCGAAGTTCGTAAGGCACTTGCGGAGTATGTAACGAACTTCGCGATCGGGACACTAGCCGGCGAACAGGAGCCTAGTGCCGCGGTGGGCTTGCGCGCGACATTCCGGGATCTGGCGCTGCCCGTCATCGTGCCTCTGTTGGCGCTGGTCGCCGTGTTCGCGGCAGCCGCCGCGACGCCGGGCTATGAAACGCTCAAGGACCGCGCCGAGGACCTGTTGCTCGGGCTGCGCCGGCCGGCACCCGCCGACCTGCCCGTCGTCGTCGTCGATATCGACCGGGCCGCGCTCGCGGAGTTCGGGCCGTGGCCGTGGAGCCGGGATCGTCTCGCGGCGGTCGTCGACCTCATCGCCGCCGCCGGACCGAAGGCGCTGGGGCTCGACATCCTGATGGATGGGGCCGACGAGCGATCGCCGGCGGCACTGGCGCGGGCGCTGGCCAGGGCGAGCGGGCGGCCGGAGATCGCGGCCTTGGCATCGTCCCTCGTCGACGGCGACCTGGCGTTGATCGGGGCGCTGAGACGCGGCCCGAGCGTGCTTGGGCTGGCGCTCGACCCGGAAGGCATGGGCAATGCCCCGCCCGCGCCGGCGGTGCTGGTCGGCGGCGATCCGGACCTTGCCGGAATCTGGCACGCACCGGGGGCAATCGGGCCGACGCCGGCGATCGCCGCGGCGGCATCGGGATTTGGCATCATGGCGCTGCCGGGCGACAACGATGGCCGCATCCGGCACGCGCCGCTGCTGGTGTCGGCGGCCGGGCAGCTGCGGCCTGGACTGGCCGTCGAGCTGGTGCGGCTTGCAACCGACAGCGGCGCCTACGTCGTCGATGGCGATCAGCGGCAACTGCGGGTCGGCGACAGCCAGTTCGCGCTCACCAGCGACGGCATGCTGCGGCTCAGGCCGAGCGAGCAGGCCCGGCACCGTGACCGCGCCATTTCCGTGATCGATGTCGTCCGCGACGAAGCCGCCCGGGCGCGGCTCGGGGGCGCGATCGTGCTGCTCGGCACTTCCGCGCCCGAGATCGGCGGACTGCGCGCGTGCGTCGTCCGGAGACCTGGTGCCGAGCGTGCAGATCCAGGCTGACGCCGTCGCACAAATGCTCGCCGGCGATCAGCCGCATCATCCCGACTGGCTGGGCGTTCTCGAGCTCCTGGCGCTGGTGGCGACGGCTGCCGCGGCGGCCTTGGCGGCGAACAGTCAACCGCCGCTGCGCGCGGCATGGGTGACTGCCGCGCTCGTGCTCGGCTGGTTCCTGTTCACCTTCGCCGCGCTCGATGTACGGCAACTGCTCGTCGATCCGATTTCGGTGCCGATCGCTGCCGTCGCCGCCTACGCCCTGTTCTCGTTCCTCGCCGCGTCGCGCACGCGGGTGCGGGAGGCGGCGATCCGGCGGCGGTTCGAGCAGCAGCTGCCGGCGGCCGTGGTGCGCCGCCTGCTCGACGCGCCGGAGCTTCTGAAGCTCGAAGGCGAGGCGCGGCTCGTCACCGCCTTGTTCACCGACATCGAGGGCTTCACCTCGATGACCGAGCGGGCCGGGCCGCGGCGGCTGGTGCAGATGCTCGACCGCTACTTCGAGGGCGTCGTGCACATCGTCATCGAGCATGGCGGCATGGTCGAGAAGATTGTCGGCGACGGCCTGCACGCGATCTTCAACGCGCCGCTCGACCTCGACGACCACGCCGGCAAGGCGTTCGAGTGCGCCCGGGCGATCGTGGCGTTCTCCGACCGGTTCCGCGCCGAAGGCGACCCCGCCGCGCTCGGCTTCGGGCGCACCCGGATCGGCATCGAGACAGGCGAGGTCGTCGTGGGCGACGTCGGCGGCGGCCGTCACCTCGACTACACCGCGCACGGTGACGCCATGAATACCGCCGCCCGTCTCGAGGCCGCCAACAAGGAGCTCGGCTCCACCATCTGCATCGGCCCCGGCGCGGCGGCGCGACTGGATCAAGCGCTGCTGCGGCCCCTGGGGCGGCTCGATGTGCGTGGCCGCAGCGAGCCGCTCGCGGTGTACGAGCCCTGGCCGGCGAGGATGAGCCATGCCGATCGCCAGGCATTCATCGCGGCCTGGCGCCTCGTCGAGATCGATCGGCCGGCGGCAATGGCGAGCTTGCAGGCGCTCGCCGCACGCTATCCGCAGGACAAGGCCCTGGCTCGCCTCGCCGGCGACGTTACTGGACGCTCTGCAGCGCCGCCTTGATCCGCGGCGCCTTCCATGCGGCCGGTCTGGTCGGCGCGTCGCCGGGCGCGGCGATGTTGGTGCCGAGCCCGCGAGTGACCCGCACCGTCTTGCCGCCGGCCGTCACGTCGACCCGGCCGCGAAACACGAACACGCCGAACACGCCGTTGCTCGGACCGGCGAAAAACCTGGTGCCGCGCACCGCAAGCAGGCCGTATGGGCTGCGGAAGACGGTATCGCCCTTGGGCGCGCCGGCGCCGCGATCGAACAGCAGCGCGCCGCTCTGCAGGTCGAAGGCGCCGCCGGCATTGACGAGGTGCCGGTCGATCTTCATCCGCAAATTCTCGCCGAGCTTGATGATGGTTGCCTTGCCGAGGCTCAGTGTCATGCGCGATGCGGCGCCGGTGGTCACCGTCTCGTCGACGAATACCGCTGCGCCCGTGGCGAGCGCCCGCTTCGCGCTCTGGTTCTCGGCGCTGGCCTCGCCCTTGAGCGCAGTGACGTCGCCGGCCCGGGTCTGGGCATCGGCCGTCGATGCCAGCGCGGCGAGTGTGATCATGGCCAGCAGCGCTGCCGTGCGGGCCCGCGACGCGACGGCGGCGGCAACGGCATTGCGGTGGGTGGCTGTCATCGTGACACCATTCTAGCCGGTTGAATTTCACATATGATCGCGACGCAAGTGAACTTGGTCCATTGCCGGCCTGTGCAGTGCGGCACGCCGTGCCGGCCGCTGCCGGCTCAGCGGTTCGTGAGCTTGAGCTCGATGCGCCGATTGCGCCGGTAGACTTCCTCGCTGGTGCCGTCCTCGAGCGGCTGGAACTCACCGTACCCGGCCGCCACAAGACGCTTCGCGGGCACCCCGCGGCTCACCAGGTAGCGCACCACCGAGATCGCACGCGCGGTCGACAGCTCCCAGTTGGAGGGGAATTGCGGCGAGGCGATCGGCCGCTGGTCGGTATGGCCATCGACCTGCAGCGCCCAGTCGATCTCCTTCGGGATCGAGCGCTCGAGATCGACGATCGCCTGTGCGAGCTGGTCGAGCGCCGCGAGCCCTTCGGGCGTCATCGTCGCCTGCCCGGACGGGAACAGCACCTCGGACTGGAACACGAACCGGTCGCCGACGATGCGGATGTCCTTGCGGTCCTTGAGCTGCTCGCGCAGCCGCCCGAAGAAGTCGGAGCGGTAGCGCTGCAACTCCTGCACCTGGCGGGCAAGCGCGGCATTGAGGCGCGCGCCCATGTCCTTGATCCGATCCTGGCTGTCGCGGTCCTTCTTCTCGGACGCCTCGAGCGCCTCGTTGAGGGCGGCGATCTGCCGCCGCAGCGCCAACAGCTGCTGGTTCAGCAGGTCGACCTTGGCCTGTGCCTCCGACGAGATCTTCTTGTTCTCGTCGAGCTCGCTCGTCAGCGCTGCGATCTGCCCGCTCGCGCCCTTCAGCTTCTCGTCGGCGCCCAGGCCGATGCCGGTCAGTCGCGCATTGTCCTCGCGAAGCGAGGCAAGCGTCGCCTGCAGCGCGGCCAGCTCGTCCTCGGCCGATTTCGCCTTGCCCTTCTCCAGCGACAGGATGTTGGTCAGCTCCGCGATCTGCCGGTTGAGGCGGCGCAGGACGTTGTCCTTGCTGCTGCTTTCCTGGCTCACGTAGTACTGTGAGATCATGAACAGCGAGAGCAGGAAGGTGACGACGAGTAGCAGGGTCGACAGCACGTCGACATATCCCGGCCAGAACTCGCCATATTCCGCTGAGCGTCCACGGCGCGCCATCGCTCAGCTCCGCCGCTCCGGCTTGACCGCCACGTTGGCGGCGAGCCCCTTCAAGACACTAGCCACCTCGGCCTGCTGGGCGGCCTGCTCGTCGACCCACTGGCGAACGATGGTCTGCTCCTTTCGCATCTGGGTGACGAGCTGGTTGACACCCGAAGCAAGATCCTTGACCGACGGATCGCCGCCAATGGTGGCCTGCGGCGCGATCGCCGCCAGCCGCTCGCTCAGCTCGGCCACCGAGCGCTGCATCTCGAAGACGGCGGCATAGATCTGGCGGCCGAGTTGTTGATCGCCGCTGCCGCTCGACCCCGGGTGTGAGCTCGGTGATGCCCGACAACCATTCCTCGAGCTCGTTGTAGAACCGGTTGTGCGCCTGCGTCGCCTGCAGCTCGAGGAACCCCAGCACCAGCGAGCCCGACAGACCGAGCAGCGACGACGAGAACGCCGTGCCCATGCCGCGCAAAGGCGCGGCGAGGCCTTCCTTGAGCTCGGTGAACGCGGTGGCGCCCTCGCCACCCTTGGTGTCCAGCGAGGCGATCGTCTGGCCGACCGCCTGCATCGTCTCGAGCAGACCCCAGAACGTGCCCAGAAGGCCGAGGAACACCAGCAGGCCGACGACATACTTGCCGGTGTCGCGCGCCTCGTCGAGGCGGGAGGCGATCGAATCCATGATCGACCGCATGGCCGCGGTCGAAAGCGACAGTGCCCCGGTGCGCTCCCGCAGCATCGTCGACATCGGCGCCAGCAAGATCGGCTGGCGTTCGGACACCAGCCCGGGATCGGCGATGCGGAACGCATTGACCCAGCGGATCTCCGGATAGAGCCGCAGCACCTGCCAGAAGACGTAGAACGAGCCGATGACGAACACGCCGATGATCATGCTGTTCAGGAACGGGTTGGTCTTGAACGCCGTCGACAGTTGCGGTGACAGGATGGAGACGAGGAAGCCCGTCAGCATCAGTGTCACGAAAATGCGCGCCAGAAACACCCGCGGCGTGCTCAACACGCGGCCAACGCGAGTGGGCGTGCTGTCGTCCTTTCGGGGTCGCGCCATGGCTGCTATCGGTTCCTCGCAAGCAATGCTGAATATGAGCTTAGCCGACCGGATGCCCATTTGAAACCGGCACTAGTGTGATGATCGAGAAGTCCGTTTCATTGTCGTTGCACGGATCTCTGACGGACTTCTCGATCTGAATCACACTAGAAATCCTATGCTTGGCTAGTGTCGTTCAGATCGCGAAGTTCGCGGCCGAGCGCTCGTATGAACGAAGCGAACTTCGCGATCACGACACTAGCACGCCCGGTCCAGGCGGTTTTTCGTGTGCATGATGGCGATTGTCGGGCGAGACCGCCGATCGGAGGCCCGAATCGAACTATTTTGCGGCGTGGTTGATCATCCGGGGAACTTGTTGTCATCATGCGCGCCGCTGCAAGGTTCAAGCCCTCGTCGGATGCGGCGGAGTCGATGTCCGAAGCTCTGCGCATTCTCGAGACCGTATTTGGATACAAGAGCTTCCGCTCCCACCAGGAGCGGATCGTCGAGACGCTGATCAACGGTGGCGATGCGCTGGTGCTGATGCCGACCGGTGGCGGCAAGTCGCTATGCTATCAGATTCCGGCATTGGTGAGGGCCGGAACGGGCGTCGTGGTGTCGCCGCTGATTGCCCTGATGCAGGATCAGGTCGACGCCCTGAAGGCGGTCGGCGTCCGGGCCGCGTTTCTCAACTCGACGCTTGATCGACCGTCGCAGGAGCAGATCGAGTGGCAACTCGTCGCCGGCAACCTCGATATCCTGTACGTGGCGCCCGAGCGGCTGGTGCAGGAGCGCACGCTCGCGTTGCTGCAGAAGGCGAAGCCGTCGCTGTTCGCGATCGACGAGGCGCATTGCGTCTCGCAGTGGGGCCATGATTTTCGCCCCGAGTATCGGCAACTCAGGGTTCTGGCCGAGCGCTTCCCGCACGTTCCGCGGGTCGCGCTCACCGCCACCGCCGACGAGCGTACCCGCGACGAGATCGTCTCCGAGCTGAAGCTCGACAGCGCCGAGCGCTTTATCGCGAGCTTCGATCGTCCCAACATCCGCTACACCATCGCCGAGATGGGCAGCGGCAGCGCCCGCGATCGCTTGTGGCAGTTCATCGAGGCCGAGCATCAGGGCGACGCCGGCATCGTCTACTGCCTGTCGCGGCGCAGCGTCGAGGAGACGGCCGAGTTCCTGAGCCGGAAGGGGCGGACGGCGATCGCTTATCACGCGGGGCTGCAAGCCGATGTGCGCCGGCGCGTGCAGGAACGCTTCCTCGTCGAGGACGGGCTGATCGTGGTCGCGACCATCGCCTTTGGCATGGGCATCGACAAGCCGGACGTGCGCTTCGTCGCCCATCTCAACATGCCGAAGACGATCGAGGCCTATTACCAGGAGACCGGCCGCGCCGGCCGTGACGGCGAGCCGGCCGACGCATGGCTCGCCTACGGCATGCAGGACCTGATCCAGCTGCGGCAATGGATTGGCCAGTCCGACGGCTCGGACGCCTTCAAGCAGGTCCAGCGCCGCAAGCTCGATGCGCTGATCGGCCTGTGCGAGATGCCGACGTGCCGGCGGCAGGCACTGCTCGCCTATTTTGGCGAGCACCTCGGCGAGCCGTGCGGCAATTGCGACAACTGCCTCAATCCGCCGGCGACGCGCGACGCAACGGTGGCGGCGCAGAAGGCGCTGTCGGCGGTGTATCGCACCGGCGAGCGCTTCGGCGTCGGCTATGTCATCGACGTTTTGACCGGCAAGAGCGACGATCGCATCGGCCGCAATGGTCACGACCGGCTGTCGGTGTTCGGGATCGGCGCCGATCTCGATGCCAGCGGCTGGCGCAGCCTGTTCCGGCAGCTCACGGCCAGCGGGTACCTGACGCTCGACGAGGACGGCCACGGCTCGCTGATGCTCGGCGAGCAGGCCCGCGCCCTGCTCAAGGGGGAGCAGGAGTTCCGCATGCGCTTGCAGCCGCGGGAGGCGCTACGCAAGGCCAAACCGAAACGTGAGAAGGCGGCCGGCGTCGCCGCCGGTGACGAGGCCCTGTTCGCGGCCTTGAAAGCGCTGCGGCTCGAGCTTGCCGCCGAGGCCAAGGTGCCACCTTACGTGATCTGTCACGACAAGACGCTGGTCGACCTGGCCGCGAAACGACCGGCCGATGTCGCGGGATTGGCCGCCGTCAATGGCCTCGGCGAGGTCAAGATCAAGCGGTTCGGCGCCCGGCTGATCGCCTGCATCGCCGGTTTCAGGAAGCATCCACTGCTCGAGAACAGGCTGTCGGCGACCGTCAACCAGACGCTCGCGTTGCACCTGTCGGGATTGGGCGCCGAGTCAATAGCGTCCGAGCGCAAGCTCGACGTGTCCACGGTCCTTGGGCATTTCGCGGAGGCGATCGAGGCCGGGCTGGTCGAGGCGCGCGCGGTGATCGGCCTCGACGAGGCCGACATCGACGAGATCCTGGCTGCGTTCGAGCGCTGCAGCACTCTCGACAGCGGCAAGCTCGGTCCGGCGCACGCAGCCCTCGACGGCCGCTACGACTACGGCACGCTGAAGTGCCTGCTTGCGGAGCTGCAGTAGCGGCAGTTCAGGCTGAAGGTGTCAGGCTGAACGTGAATGCGTCGAGGAGGCACCGGCAAGGGCGGCGGCGATATCCAACGCGACGAGCTCGCGCTCGTCGGCATCGTCGGCAAGCAGATGCACGTGCACTTCCGACGCCCCAAGGCTCGCGCCGCGCTGGCGGATGTCGGCGAGGTTGAGCGACTGGCCCTCGTTCTCCACGCAGCCGATGTGCAGCGCCTTGCGCTGGCCGGCATCGTCGAGGCCGACGAGGATGTAATTCGCGCAGGGAACCTGCGGGCAGCCGATCAGCGAATAGACATGATGCACGTAGCGGTTGCCGGATACGCCACGCCAGAAGCAGAAGTCGATGCCGGGCTTGTCGATTTCGCCTGCCGCGGCACCGCGCGCAACGGCCGCCGGCGCGGGCCGACTGCTCGCCGCGCCAGCTCCGGCGCCCGACCGGCGCCGCCGCTCCGCATACTCGACCAGATCGTAAACGACTGCACCCATGACACGACCTACCAACTTGTCCGGCGTTACACGATTGACATCTCTCACTCGTAAACGCTTGTAGGCTCAAGAAAGTTCAGCCTGTCTCTACTTTTCAGCGAAATTGTGGCTCCGGCAACCGTCGGGGGCCGGGAGCTTGTTGACAGAGTTAATACAGTGCAGCGCAGTGCCCGGGACCGGAACAGGCTCAGCCGGTGAGCATCGGGTCCTGCTCAGGCGCGGGCTTTGGCTTCGGTGGCGTTTGCCCGGTCGGCTTGACCCGGATGGCAGTGATCTTGTTGCGGCTCTTGCGCAGGATCTCGAAGCGGTAGCCGTGGAAGGTAAACGTCTGACCCGGTTCGGGAATCGACTGCGCCTCGTGGATCACGAGGCCGGCGATGGTAGTCGCCTCGGCGTCGGGCAGCTCCCACGCCATGTGGCGATTGAGATCGCGGATCGCCACCGTGCCGTCGACGTTGACCGAGCCATCCGCCTGCGGGCGGATCGCGGAGTCGCCGGTGTCGTGCTCGTCGGTGATCTGCCCGACGATCTCCTCGAGGATGTCCTCGAGGGTTATCAGGCCCTGCACCTCGCCGTACTCGTCGACCACCAGCGCCAGCTGGGCCTTGCGCTTCAGGAACTGGTTGAGCTGATCCTTGACGCCGGTGGTATCGGGCACGAACCAGGGATCGAGGGCGAAGCTCATGATGTCGATCTTGGCAACGTCCCACTCGGCCCTGGCCGCCGCCGCCAGCAGATCCCTGGTGTGCAGGATGCCGACGATGTTCTCCGGCTCGTCCTTCCAGATCGGAATGCGCGAATATTGGCTCTTCAGCACGTCGTCGATGATCTTGGCCGGCGGGTCATCGGCGTTTACCGTCTCCATCTTGGTGCGGTGCACCATGATGTCGAGCACCTGCAGCTCGCGCAGGTCGAGGACGCCGCCCAGCATGTTGGCATCGCCGCGCGCGACCGTGCCCTCCTTCTCGGACAGCTCGATGGTGCCGCGCAGCTCCTCGTGCGCGGCGAGAATGTTGGCGGCGTCGTCGACCTTGGTCGGCGTGAGCTTCAGCAGCTGGCGCACGATGAACTGGATCGCGGTCGTCGCCGGCGCCAGCCCCACGATCGCGAGGCGCATGAACGGCGCCACCAAGAGAGCGACGCGGTCGGCCGCTGCCATGGCGAAGGTCTTCGGCAGCACCGCCGAGAAGATCACGATCAGGACCGTGACGATGCCGGTGGCATAGGCAACGCCGGCCGGTCCGAACAGCTCGAGCCCGAGGCTGGTCGCCAGCGCCGCCGCCAGCACGTCGACCAGCGTATTGCCGAGCAGGACGGCGCCGATCATCTTCTCCGGCGCGCCGAGCAGCCGGTTGACCAGCGCCGCCTGCCTGTTGCCCTCCTGGTCGAGCGCATGCATGCGGGCGCGGGAGGCGGCGGTGAGCGCTGTCTCGCTCAGGTTGAAGAAGCCGGACAGCAACAGCAGCAGGACGATGGCGACAACGGTGAGCGCAGTTTCGAATGTCATGGGCGGGTGTCTACACCACTTGGCACGGCGGCGCCTCCGGTTTGGTGAACGCGATCTGCGGACATTCTAGCGCAGCCTCGCGGTGCCGGGGATAACCTTCGTGACGTAATGACCGGAACGGCGGCGGCCGATCAGGACGCTAACGCGCCGTCCAGCCGCCATCCGCGAACAGCGTAGTGCCGGTGCAGAACGAGGCGTCGTCGCTGGCGAGGAACAGCACCGCCTTGGCGATCTCCTCCGGCTGGCCGAGCCGCATCATCGGCTGGCGCGCCTCCAGTGCGCCGCGCAGGGCCTTGGGATCGGCGCTTTCGGCGAAGATCTTCGCGAAATAGGGGCTCTCGATCGTTCCGGGCGCGACGCAGTTTACGCGGATGTTGTGCTCGACATGGTCGAGTGCCATCGCCCGCGTCATCGCCGCCACCGCGCCCTTGCTCGTCACATAGGCGGCGCGGTCCTTGATGCCGACGCGCGACGTGGTCGAGGCGGTGTTGACGATCGCGCCGCCGCCCTGGCGGATCATGTGCGGGATCGCATACTTGCAGCCGAAGAATACGCCGTTGATGTTGACCGCCATCAGCGCGTTCCAGTCCTCCTCGCTGGTCTCGACCACGTTGCCGGTTATGCCGTAGCCGGCGTTGTTGAACAGGATGTCGATGCGGCCGTGGCGGGCGACCGTGCCGTCGACCAGTGCCTTGACCGAAGCGCTCCTCGCCACGTCGACCTCGACCGCCGACGCGCCGTTGGCGATTTCCGCCGCTACCGCCTTGGCGGCGGCAAGGTTCTTGTCGGCGACCACCACCGTCGCCCCCTCGGCGGCGAATACCTTCGCCGTCGCATGGCCGATGCCGGAGCCGCCGCCGGTGATGATCGCGATCCTGCCCTCGAGCCGCATGCCTTCTACCCCTTGCACGATTGCGCGAACCTGGTCACGGCGGCGACGAACTCGTCGGTCCTGGTGATCGGGTACATGTGTCCGCCGCTCGCAAACATCTCCAGGCGGGCATGCTTGATGAGCCCGGCAAGCTCGCGGTTGAGGAATGCCGGCACGATGAGATCGTCCTCGGCGCCCTGCACCAGCGTCGGTACGGTGATCCGGTGCACGTCGGCCGAGCGGTCGAAGGCGAGGATCGCGGCGATGCGCTCGGCGACCACCGCCTGTTGCTCAGCCGTCACCGGCGCCGCCGCGATGGTCGCGGCGTACTTGTCCCAGTTCGAGTTCAGCCATTCGGCGGTGTAGCCGAGGAAGCCGAGCATGGCGGTATATTCGCGCGGCAGCACTTTCAGGACCTCGCCGCGCGAGCGGAACAGCTCGGCCATGTAGCGGTTCGGTCGCGCCCAGGTGCCGCTGAGGATGAGGCCGGCGATGCGCTTCTCGGTGGCGAGCGCCATCGACTGCAGGATCACCCCGCCGGTCGAGTGACCGAGCAGGACCGCGCGCCGCGAGCCGACGTGATCGAGCACGGCGAAGGCGTCGCGGCCGAGCCGCTCGATGTCGGTCTGGGCGGTGCCGCGCGTGCTGGCCGCTATCCCGCGCTGGTCGAAGCGGATCAGGCGGAAATGGCGCGCGAGCGCGGCGACGCACGGCTCCCAGAACGCCGCGGTGCCGCCGAGCCCGCTCACCAGCATCAGGTCGGGCCCGGCGCCGTCGACATGGACGGAAAGCTCGGCGCCATCGGCAAGCTCAAGGCGTGATGCGGCCACGGTGTCCTCTACTTCTTCTGGTCGTAGGATTTGTCGGTCCAGCCGAACACCGTGCGCGCCTCGATCTCGGCGACGTTCTCGGGTCGCGGGAACGGCTCGGGCGCCGGCTGGCCCGGAATGCGCTCGCGGCCGATCTCGGAGAAGAACCGATCGAGGCCGCCTGGCAGCATCAGCCACAGGAACGTCATCGGCTGATCATTGCGGTTGATGAAGTGGTGGCGGCGATTGCGGCCGACATAGACCGTGGTGCCGACCTCCATCGCGTGCTCGACGCCGTCGATGCGGGCGATGCCACGGCCTTCGAGCAGGTGGATCACCTCCTCGTTGTCCGAATGCGTGTGCTCGCGAATGAAGCACTGCGGCGCCACCGTCTGCGTGCCGAGCGAGAAGCTCGCCTCGCCGCCGGTGATGGCCTGGCTGAGGATGTTGCGGATGAAGCCGTTGGCCGGAACCGGCTGCCAGTAGCTCTTGGCCTCGTCGCGGCCGATGACCAGCGCCCTGGCGATCTCAGCCATGCCTGGCTTGGTGACCTGCTCTGCCATGATGCATGCGCCTGTCGTTGCCGTTCCTGCAACGCAGGCTCGGGGAAAACCGACAAGCATGTCAAGAGAGCGGGGCGGTTAGCGCTTGACGCAGTTCTGCATGCACGCCTGGAACTGCGCATCGCAGCTCGGGCTGCCCTTGGTCCTGATCCGGCACTCGCTGTGCGCCGCGCGGCACGCCGAGACGCACGTGTTGCCCTCGGCGCTGGCACACGAGCGCGAGCCGTCGGAGAGCGCGATCGCAAGCCCGCTCAACGCGGCGGCGGAGGCGAGGCCGGCGAGCATTAGGAACGAGCGTTTGCGCATGGCCCTCTCCCTGGTTGGTCGTGTCTGCCGCAGTGCCGCCCGATGACGGCGATGCGACAGGCAGCTGCGATCGGATGTCACGCAACTACTGCCTGCACGATGAACGTCAGCTGAACTGACCTCGGCCGGGACATTAGCGCGCCGCGCCGGTGTGTCCGTTCACGATTTCGCGCGCACCGCCCGGCCAGGATGTGGCGATACAACAATGGTGTGCTGAGCGATTACGAGAGGTACACGGCGCGAGCGCGCGGCGCCGATGCACGTTCCCGTGATCGCCGCTGCCGGCTGAAACCGGCCGGCGTCGAGGCCGTAGCTGCGTCATCTCTCGATCGGGAGATGCACAGCACCGGAGGTTTCAATGCAAGCAGTATCGAAATCCTGCCTCGTCCGCGCAATCGGCGCATCGGCTCTGGCGATGGGGCTCGCGCTCGCCTTGGTGAGCCCACCCGCGCACGCCCAGAAAGCGATGAACGCGAAGATCGTCGGCGGCGCACCGATGTATCCATCGAGGAACATCATCGAGAATGCGGTCAATTCGAAGGATCACACCACGCTCGTCGCCGCCGTGAAGGCGGCGGGCCTCGTCGACACGCTGAGCGGCAACGGTCCGTTTACGGTGTTCGCGCCGGTCAACAAGGCGTTCGACAAGTTGCCGAAGGGCACCGTTCCGGCGCTGTTGCGGCCGGAGAACAAGAGCAAGCTGGCCGGTGTGCTCACCTACCATGTCGTCTCCGGACGGCTGACCGGCGCCGACCTGATGGCCAAAGTCGATGCCGGCGGCGGCATGACCATGCTGAGGACGGTGAACGGCGGCACCCTGACGGTGACGCGCGCCGGCAAGTCGGGGCTGATCGTCGCCGATACCAAGGGCAACCGGTCGCGGATCACGATCGCCAACGTGATGCAGTCGAACGGCGTGATCCATGTGGTCGACACGGTGATGCTGCCGGGTTGACCGGCCGCGCGCTCCTCCCAGGCTCGTGCCCGGCGCCCTCGATCCCGCGCATGGTCCTGGTAGGTGCACCCCCTCCGGACCGGACGCCGGCCCGGAGGGGGCAGCGGACCTCGGCCGGCGCGACCCGGCCCTGCACAAGCGACCTTGGCAGCGGCACTTCAACCCGTTATGGCTTCCGCGACGAGAAGACATGCCGCACCTGGCGCCCTGGCGTTCGCCGCCGGAGGGTGACAGAAGTGCGGTATTGCCGGTGGCCACGGCTGTGATTCCGGACGGAATCAGGGCACGAGCCAGCAAGGGATCGAGCGAGCGGGCGGTTCGAGCATGCCGAAGCAATTGATCATCGACGGCAAACCGATCGAGGTCGAAGACGGAATCACCCTGATCCAGGCGTGCGAGCAGGCCGGCGTCGACGTGCCGCGCTTCTGCTATCACGAGCGCCTGTCGATCGCCGGCAACTGCCGCATGTGCCTGGTCGAGGTGCAGGGCGTGCCGAAGCCGGTCGCCTCCTGTGCCATGGGCGTCAACGACCTGATGCCGAACAAGGACGGCAGCCCCAAGGCGATCAGCACCACCTCGCCGATGGTCAAGAAGGCACGCGAAGGCGTGATGGAGTTCCTGCTCATCAATCATCCGCTCGACTGTCCGATCTGCGACCAGGGCGGCGAGTGCGACCTGCAGGACCAGGCGATGGCGTTCGGCGTCGGCGGCTCGCGCTACGCCGAGAACAAGCGCGCGGTCGAGGACAAGAATCTCGGGCCGCTGATCAAGACGGCGATGACGCGCTGCATCCAGTGCACCCGCTGCGTGCGCTTCATGACCGAGGTTGCCGGCGTCGAGGAATTGGGCGCCATCGGCCGTGGCGAGGACATGGAGATCACGACCTATCTCGAGAAGGGCATGATGTCGGAGATGAGCGCCAACGTCGTCGACCTGTGTCCGGTCGGCGCGCTCACTCACCGGCCGTGGGCGCACAATGCGCGGCCCTGGGAGTTCACGAAGACCGAATCGATCGACGTGATGGACGCGGTGGGCTCGAGCATCCGCGTCGACGCCCGCGCCGGCGAGGTGATGCGGGTGCTGCCGCGCAACAACGACGCGGTCAACGAGGAATGGCTTTCCGACAAGTCGCGGCACGTCGCCGACGGGCTGCGGACGCAGCGGCTCGACCAGCCCTACGTGCGCCGGAACGGCCGGCTCGTACCGGCCTCCTGGAGCGAGGCGTTGGCGGTGGTGGCGGAGAAGCTCAAGGCCGCCGATCCGGCCAAGGTCGGCGCGATCGCCGGCGATCTTGCCGGCGCCGAGGAGATGTTCGCGTTGAAGGATCTGATGAGCCGGCTTGGCGTCGTCAACATCGACTGCCGCCACGACGGCGCCAAGCTCGACCCCGCGCTCGGACGCGCCTCCTACCTGTTCAACTCTTCCATCGAGGGCATCGAGGCGGCCGACGCGATCATCCTGATCGGCACCAATCCGCGGCTCGAGGCGGCGGTGCTCAATAGCCGCATCCGCAAGCGCTGGCGGCAGGGCGGCCTGTTCGTCGGCGTCATCGGCGACAAGGCCGATCTCGGCTACAAGTACGTCTACCTCGGCGCTGGACCGGAGAGCATCGGCCAGATTGCCGCCCAGGTTCCCGCCGGCAAGGAGCGCATCCTGGTGATCGTCGGCGCCGGCGCCTACGCCCGTCCCGACGGCGCGGCGATCCTGGCGCAGGCGGCCACGGCGGCGACGGCGATCGGCGCGGTCAGGGAAGGCTGGAACGGTTTCAACGTGCTGCATACGGCGGCGGCGCGGGTCGGCGGCCTCGACCTCGGCTTCGTTCCGGGCAAGGGCGGCCGCGATGTCGCCGGCATGCTGGGCGCCGACATGGAAGTGGTCTACCTGCTCGGCGCCGACGAGATCTCGGTCCCGGCGGGGCCATTCGTTATCTACCAGGGCACCCATGGCGACCGCGGCGCGCACCGGGCCGACGTTATCCTGCCGGCGGCCGCCTACACCGAGAAGAGCGCGACCTACGTCAATACCGAGGGCCGCGCGCAGATGACGGCCAAGGCGGCGTTCCCGCCGGGCCAGGCCAAGGAGGATTGGACGGTTCTGCGCGCGTTGTCGGATGTCTGCGGCCAGCGGCTGCCCTACGACGATCTGGCGGCGCTCAGGGCGGCGATGTATCGCGCGGCGCCGGTGCTTGCCCGCATCGGCATGCTGCAGCCGGCCGCGGCGGGTGGCGTCGCGGCCCTCGCCAATGTCTCAGGCGTGGTCGCCAAGGAGCCGTTCCGCCCGGCGATCGCCGACTTCTATCTGACCAACCCGATCGCCCGCGCGTCCACGGTGATGGCCGAGATGTCGGCGCTGAAGGCGGCCGTGGGCGGCGCCAGGGCTGCGGCGGAATAAGGACAGGATCGACCTGATGCTGCAGTCATTCCTACCGTTCTTCTACGACTACATCCTGCCGGTGCTGATCATCGCCGGCCTGAGCGCGCTGCTGCTGGTCACGCTGCTCGTCATCATCGCCTTCCTGCTGCTGATGGATCGCAAGGTGTGGGCGGCCGTGCAGCTGCGCAAGGGACCGAACGTGGTCGGCCCGTTCGGATTGCTGCAGTCGTTCGCCGACCTCTTGAAATTCGCGCTCAAGGAGCCGCTGATCCCGGCCGGCGCCGACAAGGGCGTGTTCCTGCTGGCGCCTCTCGCCACCGCGACGTTCGCGCTTGCCGCCTGGGCGGTGATCCCGGTCAACGAAGGCTGGTGGGGCAAGTGGGTGATCGCCGATCTGAACGTCGGCATCCTCTATGTGCTGGCGATCTCCTCGCTCGGCGTCTACGGCATCATCATGGGCGGCTGGGCATCGAACTCGAAGTATCCGTTCATGGGCGCGCTGCGCTCGGCGGCGCAGATGGTGTCGTACGAGGTGTCGATCGGCTTCGTCATCATTTGCGTGCTGCTGTGCGCCGGCTCGTTGAACCTGACCGAGGTCGTCAATGCGCAGCGCGTCGGGCTCGGCGCGAAAGCCGGTCTGCCTGGCAGCTTCCTCGACTGGTACTGGCTGCCGTTGTTCCCGATGTTCGTGGTATTCTTCATCTCGGCACTCGCTGAGACCAACCGGCCGCCGTTCGACCTCGTCGAGGCGGAATTGGAGCTGGTGGCCGGCTTCATGGTCGAATACGGCTCGACGCCCTATCTGCTGTTCATGCTCGGCGAGTACGTGGCGATCGTGACGATGTGCGCGATGACCAGCGTCCTGTTCCTCGGCGGCTGGCTGCCGCCGGTCAGCGTCGCGCCGTTCACCTGGGTGCCGGGGCCGATCTGGTTCCTGATCAAGGTCACGCTGGTATTCTTCATGTTCGCCATGGTGAAGGCGATGGTGCCGCGCTACCGCTATGACCAGTTGATGCGGCTCGGCTGGAAGGTGTTCCTGCCGTTGTCGTTGGCGATGGTGGTGCTGACCGCCGCCGTGCTGCAGTTCGGAAAGGGCGTGCTATGACAGCTGTCGCGCGCGGTATCAAGTCGCTGTTCCTCACCGAGTTCGTGGCGGCGTTCTTCCTCGCCATGCGCTATTTCTTCACGCCGAAGAAGACGCTCAACTACCCGTTCGAGAAGGGGCCGCTGTCGCCTCGCTTCCGTGGCGAGCATGCGCTGCGGCGCTATCCGAACGGCGAGGAGCGCTGCATCGCCTGCAAGCTTTGCGAGGCGATTTGCCCGGCCCAGGCGATCACCATCGAGGCGGGTCCCCGCCGCAATGACGGCACCAGACGCACCACCCGCTACGACATCGACATGACGAAGTGCATCTATTGCGGGTTGTGCCAGGAAGCGTGCCCGGTCGATGCGATCGTCGAGGGACCGAACTTCGAGTTCGCGACCGAGACCCGCGAGGAGCTGTTCTACGACAAGGAGCGCCTGCTTGCGAACGGCGACCGCTGGGAGCGCGAGATCGCGAAGAACCTGGAGCTCGACGCGAAGTATCGGTGAGGGATGGGCAGTAGGCAGTAGGCGTTAGGCGTAGGCAGTAGGCAGTAGGCAGTAGGCAGTAGGCAGTAGGGAGTAGGAGTAGGTCGGGCTTGGCGAGCGGTTTCCTCCTCTCCGTCATCCCGGCGAAGGCCGGGACCTACGGCAACGGACATCCGGGCGGTGTCGCGGGTGGAATGAATATGCAGCAGCGGGATTGCTGCCGCGGACGTTGAGCGAGTGGCCCACGGTCGTGGGTCCCGGCCTTCGCCGGGATGACGGTGGTGGGTGGGGTGGAATCGAGCATCCCACGAAGCAGGACTGGAACGATGGCACTGACGGCTTTGTTTTTCTATCTGTTCGCGGGTCTCGCCGTGCTGTCGGCGGCGATGGTGATCGTCGCCAAGAACCCGGTGCACGCGGTGCTGTTCCTGATCCTCACCTTTTTCAACGCGGCAGGCCTGTTCGTGCTGCTAGGCGCCGAGTTCCTGGCGATGCTGCTGGTGATCGTCTACGTCGGCGCGGTGGCGGTGCTGTTCCTGTTCGTGGTGATGATGCTCGACGTCGACTTCGCCGAGTTGCGCGCCGGCTTCATCAAGAACGCGCCGCTCGGAGCGCTGATCGGCGGCATCCTGGTAGTCGAGCTGATCATGGTGCTGGGCTTCCAGGTGGCGAAGCCCGCGACGGCGACCGCCCCGGCGGCGGTGGCCATCACGTCGGGCGTATCGAATACGGCGGCGCTGGGGCGGGTGCTCTACACCAAGTACATCTACTTCTTCCAGGGCGCCGGCCTGATCCTGCTGGTGGCGATGATCGGCGCGATCGTGCTGACGCTGCGCCATCGGGCAGGCGTCAAGCGCCAGTCGATCTCGGTGCAGGTGGCGCGCGAGCCGGCGACGGCGATGGCAGTTGTGAAGGTGGCCAGCGGCGAGAGCATCATCCCGCCGAAGAAGCCCGCGGCCGCGCCGCAACCGGCGGAGTGAGAGTGGCGATGGCGGGCGCGACAGCAGCAACAAAAATGGTGTCATCCCGGGGCTCGTCCCCGGGACCCATGGTGCTGCGAGCCGTGTCGTGCGCGACGGAGCTCGGTGCGCGTTGCGATTTCGGGAAGATGGCCGGCACCGTCGCTGCTGATCGATGGGTCCCGGGGACAAGCCCCGGGATGACGGCTGTGGGTGGGTTGCCGGCACGTGGCCCAAGGAGACAACGCATGACAATCGGACTTGGCCACTACCTGACCGTCGCGGCGACGCTGTTCACGCTCGGCATCTTCGGCATCTTCCTCAATCGCAAGAACGTCATCATCATCCTGATGTCGGTCGAGCTGATGCTGCTCGCGGTCAACATCAACCTCGTCGCGTTCTCGAGCTTCATGGGCGACCTCGTCGGCCAGGTGTTCGCACTGTTCGTGCTCACCGTGGCCGCCGGCGAGGCGGCGATCGGGCTCGCGATCGTGGTTGTCTACTACCGCAACCGCGGCTCGATCGCGGTCGAAGACATCAACATGATGAAAGGGTGAGAAGTGAGGCGAATGGCCAATAGCGAATTGCCATTAGGGGCTGGCGTCCTGGCGGCGTCGGGGGCTGCCGATTGCTATTGGCTATTGGCCATTGGCTATTCGCCAATGTCACCCGCTCGGAATTCAGAAGGCCACCCATGATCTACACAGCCATTGTCTTCCTCCCACTCGCCGGCGCGCTGATCGCGGGTTTTCTCGGCCGCGTCATCGGCCCCCGGCCGTCGGAGCTGATCACCACCGGCTTCCTGCTGCTGGCGGCGGTCCTGTCCTGGATCGTGTTCTTTCAGGTCGGCTTCGGCCATGCGACCGCCAAGGTGCAGGTGCTGCGCTGGATCGCCAGTGGCGACCTCGAGGTCAGCTGGTCGCTGCGCATCGACACGCTGACCGCGGTGATGCTGGTCGTCGTCAACACGGTGTCGAGCCTCGTCCACCTCTATTCGATCGGCTACATGGCAGAGGACGATAGCCGGGAGCGCTTCTTCGCCTACCTGTCGCTGTTCACCTTCGCCATGCTGATGCTGGTGACGTCCGACAACCTGCTGCAGATGTTTTTCGGCTGGGAAGGCGTCGGCCTCGCCTCCTACCTGCTGATCGGCTTCTGGTACAAGAAGCCGTCGGCCAACGCGGCGGCGATCAAGGCGTTCATCGTCAACCGGGTCGGCGACTTCGGATTTGCGCTGGGCGTCTTCGGGGTGTTCGCCGTCTTCAAGTCGATCCAGCTCGATGCCGTGTTCGCGGCGGCCCCCTCGGCGGTCGGCAAGACCTTCCTGTTCCTCGGCTACGACGTCGATATCATGACGACGCTGTGCCTGCTTCTGTTCATGGGCGCGATGGGCAAGAGCGCGCAGTTCCTGCTGCACACCTGGCTGCCCGACGCGATGGAAGGCCCGACGCCGGTGTCGGCGCTGATCCACGCCGCGACCATGGTGACCGCCGGCGTGTTCATGGTCGCCCGCCTGTCACCGCTGTTCGAGCTTGCGCCCGACGCGTTGCGGATCGTCACCCTGATCGGCGCCGTCACCGCATTCTTCGCTGCGACCGTCGGCCTCGTGCAGAACGACATCAAGCGGGTGATCGCCTACTCGACCTGCTCGCAGCTCGGCTACATGTTCGTCGCCTGCGGCGTCGGCGCCTATACCGCCGGCATCTTCCACCTGTTCACCCATGCCTTCTTCAAGGCGCTGTTGTTCCTCGGCGCCGGCTCGGTGATCCACGCCATGCACCATGAGCAGGACATGCGGCACATGGGCGGCCTCAGCACCAAGATCCGCTTCACCTGGGCGATGATGCTGATCGGCACCCTGGCGCTGACCGGCGTCGGCCTGCCGCACACGCCGGTCGGGTTCGCCGGCTTCTTCTCGAAGGACGCGATCATCGAGGCCGCCTTTGCCGCGCACACGCCGAACAACTATGCGTTCTGGCTGCTGGTGGTCGCCGCGTTCATGACCTCGTTCTATTCCTGGCGGCTGATGTTCATGACCTTCCATGGCGAGGCGAAATGGGCCGGGGCCCACGCCGCGCACGGCCACGACGACCACGGCAAGCACGGCGCTCACAAGCACGATGATCACGGTCACGGCGGTCACGCGCACGAGCCGCACGAGAGCCCGCTCGTCATGCTGGTGCCGCTGGCGCTGCTGGCGACGGGCGCGGCGCTCGCCGGCATGGTGTTCAACAGCGCCTTCATCGGCGTCGGCCACGGCGATCACGGCGACCCCTACAAGGCGTTCTGGGCCGCCTCGATCTTCGAGGGCAAGGATAACCACGTCCTGCACGCCATGCACGAGATCCCGCAATGGGTCGGCTGGGCGCCGTTCACGGCGATGCTGGCCGGCTTCGGCCTCGCCTACCTCTATTACATCCAGGCGCCGTGGCTGCCGGCGGCGACCGCCCGGGTGTTCCGTCCGCTGTACCTGTTCCTGCTCAACAAGTGGTACTTCGACGAGCTCTACGACTGGCTGTTCGTGCGGCCGGCGCTGTGGATCGGCAGGGCGCTGTGGAAGGGCGGCGACGGTGCCGTCATCGACGGCGCCATCGACGGCACCGCCAGCGGCGTCGTCAAGGTGACGAACCGGGTGGTGAAGCTGCAGACCGGCTACGTCTATACCTACGCATTCTGGATGCTGACGGGCGTCGCGGCGATCATCACGTGGTTCATGCTGAGGGGGGGAGTTGCCCAATGATCGCCAACGGCTACCTCCTGTCGCTGGTCACCTTCCTGCCGCTCGCGGGCGCGCTGATCATCGTGCTGCAGAACGAGAAGGCGGTCGGCAACATCCGGCTGATCGCGCTCTACACAACGGCGATCACCTTCGGCCTGTCGCTGCTGATCTGGTGGAACTTCGACAAGTCCTCGGCGGCGTTCCAGTTCGTCGAGGACGCGGACTGGCTCGGCCCGATCCGCTACAAGATGGGCGTCGACGGCATCTCGATGCTGTTCGTGATCCTGACCACGTTCCTGATGCCCTTGTGCATCCTCGCCTCCTGGGAGAGCATCGAGACGGCAGGTCAAGGAGTACATGATCGCCTTCCTCGTCCTCGAGACGCTGATGATCGGCGTGTTCTGCGCGCTCGACCTCGTGCTGTTCTACCTGTTCTTCGAAGCCGGCCTGATCCCGATGTTCATCATCATCGGGGTGTGGGGCGGCAAGCGGCGGGTGTATGCGAGCTTCAAGTTCTTCCTCTACACGCTGCTCGGCTCGGTGCTGATGCTGCTCGCGATCATGGCGATGTACTGGCAGGCCGGCACCACCGACATCCCGACGCTGATGACCTTCAAGTTCCCGAAGGACATGCAGTGGTGGCTGTGGCTCGCGTTCTTCGCCTCGTTCGCGGTGAAGCTGCCGATGTGGCCGGTGCACACCTGGCTGCCCGACGCGCACGTCGAGGCGCCGACCGGCGGCTCGGTGATCCTGGCGGCGATCCTGCTGAAGATGGGCGGCTACGGCTTCCTGCGATTCTCGCTGCCGATGTTCCCGCTGGCGAGCCAGGAGCTCGCGCCGCTGGTGTTCACGCTGTCGGTGGTCGCCGTCGTCTACACCTCGCTCGTCGCGCTCGCGCAGGAGGATGTGAAGAAGCTGATCGCCTACTCGTCGGTCGCGCACATGGGCTTCGTCACCATGGGCATCTTCACCTTCAACGCCGCAGGGCATCGACGGCGCGATCTTCCAGATGCTGTCGCACGGCCTCGTCTCGGCGGCGCTGTTCCTGTGCGTCGGCATCGTCTACGACCGCATGCACACCCGCGAGATCAAGGCCTATGGCGGCCTGGTCAACCGCATGCCGATCTATGCCTTCGTGTTCATGGTGTTCACCATGGCCAACGTCGGACTGCCCGGCACCTCCGGCTTCATCGGTGAGTTCCTGACGCTGCTCGGCGCGTTCAAGGCCAACACCTGGGTCGCCTTCATCGCCACCACCGGCGTCATTCTGTCGGCGGCTTACGCGCTCTATCTCTACAAGCGCATGATCTTCGGCGAGCTCGACAAGCCGTCGCTCGCCGCCATCGCCGACATGAACGTGCGCGAGATCATCGTCATGGCGCCGCTCGTCGTCCTGACCGTGCTGTTCGGTTTCTACCCGGCGCCGCTGCTCGACGTGACGGCGGTATCGGTGAAGAAGCTCGTGTCCGGCTACGAAGCCGCAATCAAGACCGCCGCATTGGCACTGAATTGATGGCAGACGAGATGAGCTTCGACGCCCAGCCAAGATCAGGTGCTCTCGCCCTCTCCCCCGCCCCTTCGGGGGAGAGGGCAGAGGCCGGCCCCGCCTGGCCGGCCGAGGGTGAGGGGCGGCCGCTCGTTCGAAAACTGCAAGGCTCCCAAACGCCGGAGCAAGACTGCTGTGGCCCGAGTCCCTTCGTGGCGGCCCCTCACCCTAACCCTCTCCCCCGAAGGGGCGGGGGAGAGGGAACTCGGCTGTGGCGACTAGCGCCTGCATCCGCGCTGTTCGTGCCCGCCCACCACAAAACCGGTATCTGACGCCATGACCTTGAGCTCGCTTTATCCCTTGTGGCCCGAGCTGATCATCGCCGGCAGCGCAATGCTGCTGCTCATGATCGGCGTGTTCCGGCCCGACACCGACGCCTACGGCGAGCGGATCGGCTGGGTCGCCATTCTGGCCCTGATCGCCGCCGCCGCGGTGGTGGTGAAGCAGCCGGCGGGCGCGGCAGTGATGTTCGACAACGCCTTCGTCATCGATGATTTCGGCGCGCTTCATGAAGCTTCTGGTGCTCGCCGGATCGGGCCTCGCGCTGCTGCTCAGCTTCGATGACTTCCGCGACCACAAGCACATGAAGTTCGAGTATCCGGTGCTGATCCTGCTCGCCACCGTCGGCATGATGATGATGGTGTCGGCGGGCGACCTGATCTCGCTCTACCTCGGCCTCGAGCTGCAGAGCCTGGCGCTCTATGTCGTCGCCGCGTTCCGCCGCGACCAGGTGCGCTCGAGCGAGGCCGGCCTCAAGTACTTCGTGCTCGGCGCGCTGTCGTCCGGCATGCTGCTCTATGGCGCGTCGCTGATCTATGGCTTCACCGGCTCGACGAGCTTCCCGGTGATCGCCGGGGTCGCCAAGGCCCAGATCGCCGCCGGCAACATCGGGCTGGTGTTCGGCCTCGTGTTCCTGCTGGTGGGTCTCGCCTTCAAGGTCTCGGCGGTGCCATTCCACATGTGGACGCCCGATGTCTACGAGGGCGCCCCGACGCCGGTCACCGCGTTCTTCGCCGCCGCGCCCAAGATCGCCGCCATGGCGCTGCTGTGCCGCGCGACGCTCGGCGCCTTCCCCGGCTTCACCCAGCAGTGGCAGCAGATCATCGTGTTCCTCTCGCTCGCCTCGATGCTGCTTGGAGCGTTCGCCGCGATCGGCCAGACCAACATCAAGCGGCTGATGGCCTATTCGTCGATCGCCAACGTTGGCTTCGCGCTGGTCGGGCTCGCCGCCCATTCGGCGGAAGGCACCCAGGGCGTGCTGATCTACATGGCGATCTATCTGGTCATGACGCTCGGTACGTTCGCCTGCATCCTCGCGATGCGGCGGCAGGGCGGCGAGGTGGAAGCCATCGCCGATCTCGCCGGCCTCGCCAGGCACAACCTGCCGATGGCTTTCGCCCTGTCGATGTTGATGTTCTCGCTGGCCGGCATTCCGCCGCTCGCCGGGTTCTGGTCGAAATGGTACGTGTTTCTCGCCGCCGTCAACGCCAACATGTGGTTTCTCGCCGTGGTCGGCGTGCTGGCGAGCGTGGTCGGCGCCTACTATTATTTGCGCATCGTCAAGGTCATGTTCTTCGACGAGGCGGCCGAGCCGTTCCTGCCGGTGCGGATCAAGACCCTGGCGGTAATGGCGTTCTCGGGCCTGTTCGTGCTATTGTTCTCATTGCCGTTCATCGGTGGTCCGATCGTCGCCGCGGCGACCGCGGCGGCCAAGACTTTCCGGTATTGATGACGTCCAAACATCACCCGCTCGCCACCCCTGTCCTGAAGCTCGACGAGGTCGAATTCGACCAACGCTGAATGTCTGCGCCGGGCGGCTGCTGGCGAGCGTGGCCCGCTATGGATCACGGCCGAGCGCCAGACCGCCGGCCGCGGTCGCGCCGGCCGATCGTGGACGCAGGTTGGCGGCAACCTCGCCGCATCGCTGCTGTTCGCGCCGGCTGCAAAGCTCGCCACCCTGCATCAGCTGTCGCTGCTGACCGGCGTTGCCGCGCACGATGCGATCGAGCAGACTTGCGGCGCCATTGCGGGCCTGCGGCTGAAATGGCCGAACGACATCCTGATCGGCCGGTCCAAGACCGGCGGCATCCTGGTCGAGACCACCACCTGGGGCGGCACGCCGATCGCGGTCATCGGCGTCGGGATCAATATCGCCGCCGTACCGGCGCTCGAAGGGCGGCGCGTCGGACGGCTTGCCGATCATTCCGCGGCCGAGCCCGCGGTCCTGCTGTCGGCGCTCGACGCGTCGATGCTGCGATGGCTCGACGCCTGGCGCGGCGGCGACGGCTTCGGGCAGGTGCGGGCGGCGTGGCTCGCGCGCGCCGGCGCTCCCGGCGAGCCGTTGAGCGTCAACGTCGGCACGGCACGCGTCGAGGGCATCTTCGACGGCATCGATGACGGCGGCGCTTTGCTGCTGCGCGATGGCGATGGCATGCTGAGACGATTGACATACGGGGATGTGAGCCTGGCGGGTGGCGCCGGCGCGTCCTGCGAAAGGACGGAACCATGACGGAGCCACGCGCGAACGGCGTGCGCGAGACCAGGGTCGCAGACGGCGAGCTCGTGTTCGCGGCGCTCGGCGGCCTCGGCGAGATCGGCATGAACACCTACCTGTACGGGATCGGCGAGCCGCGCCAGCGGCGCTGGCTGATGGTCGATCTCGGCCTGACGTTTCCGGGCGAGGCGGATTCCGGCGTCGATGTCGTGCTGCCCGATCTCAAGTTCATCGCCGGCGAGCGCAAGCGGCTCGCCGGTCTGGTGCTGACGCACGCGCACGAGGATCACATCGGCGCGGTGGTCGATCTGTGGCCGCGCATCGGCTGTCCGATCTATGCGAGCCCGTTCACCGCCGGCATGCTCCGCTCGAAGTCGGTCGAGAACGGCGCGCGGGTGAAGCTGCCGATCACCGAGGTGGCGCTCGGCTCGCGGTTCAAGGTCGGGCCGTTCGAATGCGAGTTCGTCAACCTCGCCCACTCGATACCCGAGATGTCGGGGCTCGTGCTGCGCACGCCGCGCGGCAACGTGTTCCACACCGGCGACTGGAAGCTCGACCAGGAGCCGCTGGTCGGCAAGCCGAGCGATACGGCGCGGTTGCAGGCGCTCGGCGAGGAAGGGATCCTCGCCATGGTCTGCAATTCGACCAATGCCATGCGCGAGGGACGCTCGCCGTCCGAGGTCGAGGTCGCCGCCTCGCTGACCAGGATCATCAAGGGTGCCAAACGCCGGGTGGCGGTGACGACCTTTGCCTCCAACGTCGCCCGTATCCGCGCGGTGGCCGATGCCGCCACGGCGACCGGGCGCAAGCTCGTCGTTGTCGGCCGCGCCATGCACCGCGTCATCCAGGTGGCGATCGACACCGGCCATCTGCCGCCCGATTTCAGCTATCTCGACCAGAACCAGGCGAGCTTCCTGCAGCCTGCCGAGACGCTCGCCCTGTGCACCGGCAGCCAGGGCGAGGCACGGGCAGCCCTCGCCCGCATCGCCGAGGACGATCATCCGCAGGTCAAGCTCGGTCGCGGCGATCTGGTGATCTTCTCGTCGCGCAACATCCCGGGCAACGAGAAGGCGGTCGGCAAGGTGCAGAACGCGCTCACGCTGCTCGGCTGCCGGATCATCACCGACAGCGACGCCCTGGTGCATGTGACCGGCCACCCGCGCCGCGACGAGCTCAGGCAGATGTATGGCTGGATCCGCCCGAAGATCTCGGTGCCGATGCACGGCGAGGCGCGGCATCTCGCCGAGCATGCGCGGCTGGCACGGGAATGCGGCGTCGGCGATACCCAGCTTGTGACCGACGGCAAGCTGCTGCGGCTGGCGCCAGGCCCGGCGATGGTGGTCGACGACATCCCGGTCGGCCGGCTCTATCGCGACGGCAAGCTGATCGTCGCGAGCGGCGAGGGGCCGGTGCGCGAGCGGCGCAAGCTGTCGTTCGCCGGCATCGTGATGGTGGCGCTGGTGCTGGGCCGCAAGGGCGAGCTGGTCGGCGATCCCGATTGCGCCATCGACGGCGTGCCGGTCGAGACCGAGCAGGGCGAGAGCATGGAGGATGTCGTGCTCGACGCCGTCGAAGGTACGATCGAGAGCATCCCGCCGGCGCGCCGCAAGGACATCGAGCTGGTCCGCGAGGCGATCCGCAGGGCGGTGCGGGCGGCAATCGACCAGGAATGGGGCAAGAAGCCGGTGGTCAAGGTGCTGGTGCTGCGCGGGGCGTGAGCCCCGGCAGGCCGATGGCTTGGCCGGTCCGGCCTGCTGTTGCCGTCTCAGCTGCTCGGCGCGTCGAGCTTGCGGGTCAGGTTCTCGAACTCGCGGCGCAGCTCCTCGTTCTTGAAGATCTGCTCGAAAGTCGGCGCCTCGAGCTTCTGGATCGCCTCGAACGAGGTCGAGCTGTCGCGCATCAGGTTCCTGAGCTGGAAGCTCGCCTCGACCGTCTCGAACGTGTTGTCGGCGATGCGCAGGTCGTGGGCGGCGCGCTTGCGGGCGGCCGCGATCTGCTCGCGCTGCTGCAGCATGTAGCGCCGGTAGCCCTTGGCCGCCTCCTCGGCGAGCTTCTGGCTGTCGCGGTTGGCTTCCAGCGCCTTCTTCTGGTCGGGCCGGTTCTCGGCGCGCAGCAGCTCGGTCGTCTTCTTGCGGGCGGCGTCGACGTCCTTGGCGATGGCGTCGAGCTTCGGCAGGTAGTTGGTGTCGATCTTGGCGATCAGCGTGTCCTGCGCGTGCACCAGCATGGCAAAGAGCGCGGCGTGCATGGCGAAGTATTTGCGGGCGGCGCCGGAATTGTCGCCGGACGAGGCCATCAGCTTGCCGAGCTGGGCGTCGACGAGCTTGGCCGAGTTGAACACCGCAACCAGCCGCACGAGGTCGCCCGACAGCACGCTGCCGAGCAGCATGTCGATCTGCTCCGGCGCCAGCTGGATGCCCGACTTGGCGAGGGCGGCGGCGATGTCGGCCTTGGCGTTCTTGATGTCCTCGCGGTTGAGATCGATCTTCTTCCGGGCGTCGTCGATGTCCTTGCCGAGGCTGTCGACGGTATCGGTCACGAGCCCGGGCAGCATGCCGTCCTTCGGCGCCGCGAGCTGCTTCTCGCGCAGCTTGACGATGCGCTCCTCGACGTCGCGGATGGTCTTGCGCCGCTCCTCGACGCGCTTCTGCACGTCGACCACCGGCACGTCGGTGACGATGCCGAGGGCGGCGTCCAGCAGGTCCCTGATCTTCTTCTCGCGGTCCTCGCGGGTCTCGGTCCACAGCGGTGCGACCAGGAACTCGTCCTTCGACGGCAGCTTCTTCGCCTCGCCGCGGTGGCGGGCGGTGTCCTGCAGCACGGCGTCGATGGCGGCCATCAGCTTCTTGGCCTGCTCGTAGGCGGCCTCACCCTCGCGCGGGTCCTTTTCCGCCGTGGCTGCCTCGGGCGCCGGCTGCTGGCCGGTCGCGGCGCGATTGGCGCTGCCGGCGGCGCGCGGCGCCGGCTGGGTCTGCGCCAGCTGCGGATCGGCGGGCCTGCCGCGCGAAAGCAGATCGCCGATGGCGTCGCGGCCCGACGTCTGCGCCTCGGCGCAAAGGGTGGTCGCACCGAGAATGACCGTCGCCAGCGCCGCCGTGGCGGTCGATGCGTGCCTGCGCCCGCTGAGAGCTGTCATGACTGGGGCCTCCTTGCCCGTCCGCCAAGGACGCCGAAAATCCGGCAACACGATGGTGGTTATGCCGGCTGCGCATTTCAACTGTTGGCGCGGGCGGCGGCTGCTGCGACCAGCACCTTGAGGTCGGCGTCGACCCGGCGGGCGTCGCTGATCACGATGGTATGGGTCAGATTGGCGGCGGTGCCGGGCAGCCGCAGCCGCTTGAGATCTCCCTCGAACGGGCGGTCGCCGAGGTCGAGCGCCAGGCGGACGTCCTTCGCCGTCACCGCCAGTGCCCCGAACACCAGCGGCGCGGCAAGGTCGGCGTGCGTTTCCTGCAGGTGGACGGTGGCGCCAGGCACCGCCTCGCGGACGGCGCGCAGCAGCAACTCGGCCAGCGGCCGATAGCCCTTGGCCTTCGCCAGGAAGGACGAAAGATCGGCCAAGATCGGCGGCGGCGGCGTTGGCGGCTTCGCGGTAGCGACCGGAGGTGGCGCTGCAACCGGAGTGGCGGGAAGCGGGGTGGGGCGGGCGGGCTCCACCGCCACGTCCGCGGGTGCCGGTGCGATCTCGGGCTTGGCCGGAGCGGCTGGTGCCGCCGGCGGCTCGGGCGCGATTCTGATAATGGGCCGCTCGCCATAGAGCGGCTTGCCGCCATTGTGGTGAATTCGCTCGAGCCGCGACGCCTTGGCGAATGTCAGGCCCTGCTGGCGCAGCCAGTCGATCATGTCGTTGCGGTGGGCGAATGTCTGCCCGTCGATCAGCGCCATCCACTGGCCGAGATCCCGGCCGGTATCCGCGGCGAGGCCGGCGATGAACTCGGACTCCTTTTCACGCAGGTCCCTGCTCATGTCGTCTGTCTTCGCGCCGCTAGCCCCGAGCCAATGCGCCGGTTGCCCCATCGAAGCCTTTACCGGAGAATTGTATAGATAGCTGCAGGCTCGGTCGCCGACTATCGCGCAGAGTTCGGGAATGCCACTTTCGGCTTGCTCGCGGGACTGGCCTCCGGGCGCTTCTTGGCGCCTTGCCTGGCGGCGGCTTGGGCCGTCTCGGCCTCGGCGGTCTGGTGACTGCCATCCGGGCAGACGGTCTGTTTGACGGCGCACGTGGATGGCGCCTTGGAAAGCCCGTGGCAAGACAGAATTGCCTTCTCGCGGGCTTCAACGAAGCCGACTCCGATCCCCATGGCATTCGCGTGATGAATTGTATTGCCGATGCGGGCCTGGGAATAGGCATAAGCTATGCAGTTGTCCTTCGGAGCAGCGGCCACGTTGCAGCCTTGACCCTGCTTCTTGCAAGCCGCCAATGCAGCCGTCTCGGCGTCCACTCTGGATTTGCTGTTCCAAGCACCAGCCGAGCCACCCCTCCCCTGCCAGGCGATGGCAGCCCACGGCGCGAGAGCGGGCGTCAATCGCAGTGCCGTCAACTGGGCGGCTGTCAGCCGGCCGGTATCGGGCATGCGGGAATTGGCCTGCAGCCGGGCGATGGCGGCCTTGAGCTTGTCGGACATCTTGCCGTCGGGCTTCGGCACGTCGAAGCCGATCTCGTAGAGTTTCTTCTGGACCTCCATGATTACTTCCGGGGTCATTTCCGCCAGCGGCGAGGGCAATGGTACATACGGAAGCGGCATTGCAAAGACGCCGGCCGGAGTGGCGGGCGGTAGTGGTGTGGGGGGCGCAGTCGGGCGTCCCAGAGACTGCAGCCTGACCTTGGCCAGGGCGGCGAACTCACCGTTCGGATACTTTTCCAAGTAGGCCTTAATCTCGTCGGGGCTCTTGGTGTCCTTTACCGATTGCCAGAACTCGATCTCCTGCGCTTGCGCCGTCGGCTTGCCGTCCACGGCCGGCGTGCCCGGTGCCTGCTCCTGAGCGCGGCCGACGTTCGCCGCGCTGGTGGCAAGCATCGCGGCAAGGGCCGCCACTGCCCCCATCCGGTGAAAATTCATGTGCTCACTCTGTCCCCGGGCTTCACCTCATCCGTGCCCGTTGTAACGAAGTCGGCGGGGATTTGAAGAGCGATACTGGAGATAGCGCGACTTATGGGCCACAATCGGCCCGACCAGACGAGAGCATCCAGGCGGAGCACGCAATGACCATCCCGAACAGCTATCCGACGATGAATTTCGGCCTCGGCGAGACGGCCGACCAGCTCCGCGACACCGTCCGCTCCTTTGCGTCCGACGAGATCGCGCCGATCGCGGCGGAGATTGACCGGACGAACCAGTTCCCGCGTCAGCTCTGGCCGAAGATGGGGGCCTTGGGGCTGCACGGGATCACGGTCGAGGAGGAGTGGGGCGGCTCCGGCCTCGGCTATCTCGAGCATTGCATCGCGATGGAGGAGGTCAGCCGCGGCTCGGCCTCGGTCGGCCTGTCCTACGGGGCGCATTCGAACCTGTGCGTCAATCAGATCCGCCGCAATGCCTCGGCCGAGCAGAAGAAGAAGTACCTGCCGAAGCTGATCTCCGGCGAGCACGTCGGCGCGCTCGCCATGTCGGAGCCGGGCTCGGGCTCGGACGTCGTGTCGATGAAGACCCGCGCCGAGAAGAAGGGCGACCGCTACATCATCAACGGCAACAAGATGTGGATCACCAATGGCCCGGTCGCCGAGACGCTCGTCGTCTATGCCAAGACCGATTCCAATGCCGGACCGCGCGGCATCACCGCATTCCTGATCGAAAAGGGCATGAAGGGGTTCTCCACCCACCAGAAGCTCGACAAGCTCGGCATGCGCGGCTCCGACACCTGCGAGCTCGTGTTCCAGGATTGCGAGGTACCGGAGGAGGCCGTGATGGGCGCCGTCGGCAAGGGCGTCAACATCCTGATGTCGGGGCTCGACTACGAGCGCAGCGTGCTCGCCGCCGGCTCGATCGGCATCATGCAGGCGTGCATGGACGTGGTGCTGCCATACGTCCACGAGCGCAAGCAGTTCGGCCAGCCGATCGGCGAGTTCCAGCTGGTGCAGGGCAAGATCGCCGACATGTACGTGACGATGAATGCCTGCCGCGCCTACGTCTACGCGGTCGCCAAGGCCTGCGATCGCGGCGAGACGACGCGCGAGGACGCCGCCGGCGCGATCCTGATCGCGGCGGAGAAGGCGACCAAGCTCGCACTCGATGCGATCCAGCTTCTGGGTGGCAACGGCTACATCAACGACTATCCGACCGGCCGCCTCTTGCGCGACGCCAAGCTCTACGAGATCGGCGCCGGCACGTCGGAGATCCGCCGCATGCTCATCGGTCGCGAATTGTTCAACAAGACGGCGTGATGTCCTGTCGCGACCATGCGCGAGTATTCGACCAAGATTTTCTTCGTCTACATGACCGCGAGTCGGCCGCGCGGTGTGATCTATGTCGGCATGACGAGCGACTTGGCGGGCCGCGCTTGGGAGCATCGCGAGCGGGTCCTCGATGGCTTCACCAAACGCTATTGGGCCGGTCGCCTGGTATATTTCGAAAGGCACGAGACCGCCGATGCAGCGATCCGCCGCGAAATGCTGATGAAGCGCTGGCGACGCGACTGGAAGATCAATGCGATTGAAGCGATGAACCCGACTTGGGCGGACCTGTTCACCCAGGTGCTGCAGCTCGACGGTTTCGAGCCGTGAGCGGGTAAGGATCCCGGACAAGACCGCTATCGCGGTCTTTCCGGGAACGCGCGGGGGAAATGGTGGGCCTTGACACGCATGGCCGTCGTCGCATCTCACGCAAGTGGCTGCGATCGCCCTCGCTCTCCAATTCACGCGTTCCCGGACGCCGCGCACCATCCCTGCCAATCGCGATGACAGGCGCGGGCGCGGCGGTCCGGGATCTTTACCTGCGGCTGGCCAGCAGTCGCCGCCGGCCCATTCCAACGAGACATGCGGTGCGCGCAGGCCGGAATTGCGGGCGGGATGTTCTCCTTCGTCGCCGCGCCGGTTTCAACTAACGTTCCGCGCGATCGGGAAGATCCGATCATGAATGCGGCAATTGGTGATAGGTGGGCGATGACGACGCAAGCACAGAAGGCCGAGGCGTTTGCCGGGCTGCACGCCCGCCCGGGCTGTTTCGTGCTCCCCAATCCGTGGGATGCCGGCACAGCGAAGATCCTGACGGCGCTGGGTTTCGAGGCTCTTGCGACGACCAGCGCCGGCCTCGCCTTCGCGCTTGGAAAGATCGACGGCACTGGCGCGGTGACGCGCGAGGAGACGCTGGAGAACGCACGGCAAATCGTAGATGCAACTCATCTACCGGTGGCGGCCGATCTCGAGAACTGCTTCGCCGACATGCCGGACGAGGCGGCAAAGACCATCACAATGGCGGCAGGCGTCGGCCTCGTCGGCGGCTCGATCGAGGATTCGACCGGCCGCAAGGAAGGTCCGATCTATTGTTTCGAGCACGCCGTCGCCAGGGTCGAGGCGGCCGTGAAGGCGGCGCGGGCGCTTCCCTTCAAATTCATGTTGTGCGCGCGGTCGGAGAATTTCCTGCAGGGAAACCCCGATCTCGAGGACACTATCAAGCGCCTGCAGGCCTACGAGGCAGCAGGCGCCGACGTGCTGTATGCGCCCGGTCTCAACGATATGACCCAGGTGAAGGCGGTGCTGGCAGCGATTAGGAAGCCCTTCAATCTGCTTGTCTCGACCGGCAATGCGCATGTCACCCAGGCCGAGGCGGCAGCCGCCGGCGTCAAGCGCATCAGTGTCGGCGGGGCACTGGCGCGGGCGGCGCTCGGCGGCTTCCTGCGCGGCGCCGAGGAGATGCACACGGCCGGAACCTTCACCTACGGCCGCGAGGCCGCTTCGTTCGCGACAATCAACAAACTGATCCAGGGAGTGAAAACATGACCGGACGTCTCGCCGGCAAGACGGCATTCTGCACCGCCTCGGGCGCCGGCATCGGCCGCGCGGTGGCCATCGCCTTCGCCCGCGAGGGCGCCAAGGTGATCGCATCCGACATCGATCTCGGCAAGCTCAAGGGCTTGCGCGAGGAGGGCGTCGCCGAGACGCATCTGCTCGACGTGCGCAGCACCGCCTCGGTGGAGAAGACCGCCAAGGCGGCCGGAACCGTTGACATCCTGTTCAATGCCGCCGGCTTCGTCCATCACGGCACCGTCCTCGACTGCACCGACGAGGAATGGGACTTCGCCTTCGATCTCAACGTGCGCTCGATGCACCGCACCATAAGAGCGTTCCTGCCGGGCATGCTGGCCAAGGGCAGCGGCTCGATCGTCAATATCGCCTCCGGCGCCGGCTCGGTGCGCGGCATCCCCAATCGCTACGTCTACGGCGCGACCAAGGCGGCGGTGATCGGGCTGTCGAAGGCGGTCGCCGCCGACTACATCCGCAAAGGTGTGCGCTGCAACGCGATTTGCCCGGGCACGATCCAGTCGCCGTCGCTCGACGACCGCATCGCCGCCCAGGCCAAGGCGCTCGGCAAGTCCAAGGACGAGGTCCGCCAGCAGTTCGTCGACCGCCAGCCGATGGGCCGGCTCGGCACCGCCGAGGAGGTGGCCGCCCTCGCCGTCTACCTCGCCTCGGACGAGAGCGCCTTCACCACCGGCACCACGATGCTGGTCGACGGCGGCTTCGCGCTTTGAGCGAGGCTCCTGCCCTGCGTGCAGGTGGCCGGTCGCTGCGCCGCGCCACTGCCGCCGACTATGATCGGCTGGTGTCGCTGCAGCATGCCGCTTACGCTCGCAACCGCGTTCTGCTCGGCGTCGAGCCGATCCCGCTCAAGGCCGACTACCATGCCGTGCTGCGCGAGAAGGAAGTCTGGCTCGCCGAGGAAGGGGACGCGCTCGCCGGTGCGCTGATCCTGGAGCCGCGCGACGGCGACCTGATGATCGAGAGCATCGCCACGGATCCGGCGCTGCAAAGCAAAGGCCTTGGGCGTTCGCTGCTGACGGCGGCGGAGGATCGGGCTCGCTCGTTGGGCTACGATGTGGTGCGTCTCTATACCGGCACCGTCCTCACCCATCTCACGGGCTGGTATGCCCGGCACGGCTATCAGACCGAGCGCATCGAGGTGTTGAGCGACCGCTCGATCACGCACATGATCAAGCATCTGTCCTGAAGCTGCCCGAAAAGGCGTTCCATGCCCCGCTTCTGCGCCAACCTGTCGTTCCTGTTCACGGAAGTGCCGTTCCTGGACCGCTTCGAGGCGGCGGCAAGAGCGGGCTTCAAGGGCGTCGAGTTCCTGAACCCGTTCGAGGCGCCGAAGGCCGAGATTGCGAGCCGCCTCAAGGCCAACGGCCTGACCCAGGCACTGTTCAACATGGCTCACGGCGACTGGACCAAGGGCGAGCGCGGCATGTCGGCGATACCCGGGCGCGAGCAGGAGTTCGCGAAGGCGGTCGGCGCCGCCCTCGACTATGCCGAGGCGCTCGGCTGCAAGCGGCTGTTCGCGATGGCTGGCCTCAGGCATCACGGCGCCGAGCGCAAGACCTACGTCGCCAACCTGAGGACCGCCGCCCGCATGGCGAAGGGCGCCGGCGTCGATATCATCATCGAGCCGATCAATACGCGCGACATCCCGGGCTATTTCCTCAACACCACCGGCGAGGCGCGCTCGATCATCCACGAGGTCGGCGAGCCCAACGTCGGTCTGCAGTTCGACCTCTATCATCGCCAGGTGATGGAAGGCGACGTCGCCAAGGCGATCGCGGAGTTCGGGCACCTCGCCCGCCACTATCAGATCGCCAACCCGCCGGACCGCGGCGAGCCGGACGACGGCGAGCTCAACTATGCGTACTTGTTCAAGCAGATCGACGAAAGCGGCTTCAAGGGCTGGGTCGGTTGCGAGTACAAGCCGCGCCGCGGCACGGTCGAGGGGCTCGGCTGGGCCAAGGCATGCGGCGTAACGCTGGGATAAGGAGTCGGCACACTTCGCCCTCTCCCCCGCCCCTTCGGGGGAGAGGGCAGAGGACCATCCGCCAGGATGGTCCGAGGGTGAGGGGCGGCCACTTGTTCGAAAGCGGCCGTTCTGCACAAAGCACTCGTCGAGGGGGGCGGAGCAAGCGGCCGCCCCTCACCCCAACCCTCTCCCCTTGCAAGTGCAGCGCAAGGGGAGAGGGAGTTGTTCGTCCCCTGCATCAGGACAGAAGTCATGAAAATCGCAGCCGACATCCACGATCACCCGTCCGCCAACACCGCGACCTGCGGCCATAACGCGACGCTGCACAATCCGGTGTCGGCCGACGGCACGCCGGAGCCCGGCCGCCTCTACGACGTGCCGGCGCGGCAGGGGCGGGCGGTGCGGGTCGCCAAGGGCCAGACGATCGAGGTGATCAACACCCACGGCACCCAGGTGTGCGACTTCTGGGCATTCTCGGCGGCGAACCCGAGCGAGTTCATGTCGTGGGAGCACGGCCGGGCATTCATCAACCGCGTGATCCCGAGGGTCGGCGACGGCCTCGCCACCAACCGGCGGCGGCCGATCCTGACGCTCGTCGAGGACACCTCGCCCGGCATCCACGACACCCTGATCGCGGCCTGCGACCTGTTCCGCTACATCAACCTCGGCGTGAAGGAGTACCACGACAGTTGCGCCGACAACCTGCGCATGGCGATGATGGCGATCGGCGTGCCGGTGCCGGAAGTGCCGCAGCCGTTCAATCTGTGGATGAACATCCCGGTCGGCAAGGACTGGGGCGTGTCAGTGGCTGCCGCCGGTGTCGAAGGCCGGCGACAGGGTGCGCATGCGGGCCGAGATGGACTGCATCTGCGCGATGTCTGCGTGCCCGCAGGACATGATCCCGATCAACAACATGAAGCCGGTCGAGGTACATTTCAGGGTGGTGGGGTGAAATTGTCAGGGTGGTGGGGTGAATTTCGCACCAGGCCCACCACTTGCATCCCCGGGCGCAGGCGCGATAGCGCCCAGACCCGGGGTCGCGTCGGCAGCGGGCGTGCATCCAACTCGCCCCATCCCTTGGACGTGATCCCGGATCAGCCTGCTTCCGCAGGCCGTCCGGGAAGGCAGCTGAGGAGCGGTGTTCGCTCGTTTGCGTCCGTTGAAGGTCACTAAACGTCGCCCCGCCCCCATCGCATCCCGGCCACTCGCTGCCGCGCTTGCGCGGCCGGGTCCAGGCGATTAATCGGTCGGTAGAGCGACTGGTCGGGCTCAAAAAAACAAGAGGAAACACCACATGCGCGTACTCATCATCGGCGGCGCCGGCATGGTTGGCCGCAAGCTCGCCGAGCGGCTGGCCAAGGATGGCCGCATCGGCGCCAAGGAAATCTCGCATCTGACGCTGCAGGACGTGGTCGCGGCCGAGAAGCCCGCCGCCGCCAGGTTTCCGGTCGAGATCGTGACCGGCGACTTGTCCGACCCGGCATCGGCACCGAAGCTCGTCGCCGGCAAGCCGGACGTGATCTTCCATCTGGCGGCGATCGTGTCGGGCGAGGCCGAGGTCGAGTTCGACAAGGGCTACCGGATCAACATGGACGGCACCCGCTACCTGCTGGAGGCGGTGCGCCAGGCCGGCAACAAGCCGCGGCTGGTGTTCACCAGCTCGATCGCGGTGTTCGGCGCGCCGTTCCCGGACAAGATCGGTGACGAGTTCTTCTCGACCCCGCTCACCTCCTACGGCACGCAGAAGGCGATCGGCGAGCTGCTGCTGGCCGACTACACCCGCAAGGGCTTCGTCGACGGCGTCGGCATCCGGCTGCCCACCATCTGCGTGCGTCCGGGCAAGCCCAACAAGGCGGCCTCCGGCTTCTTCTCGAACATCATTCGCGAGCCGCTCGCCGGCCACGAGGCGGTGCTGCCGGTCTCCGAGGATGTGCGCCACTGGCACGCGAGCCCGCGCTCGGCGGTGGGCTTCCTGCTGCATGCGGCGACGATCGACGGCGATCGGATCGGGCCGCGCCGCAACCTCTCGATGCCCGGCCTCTCGGTGACTGTCGGCGAGCAGATCGCGGCGCTGCGCAAGGTCGCCGGCGACAAGGTGGTCGCCCGCATCAAGCGAGAGCCGGACCCGGCGATCATCAGGATCGTCGACGGCTGGCCGCGAAACTTCGAGACCAGGCGCGCCGAAGGTCTCGGTTTCAAGGCCGAGTCGACGTTCGAGGAGATCATAAAGGTTCACCTCGACGACGAGCTTGGCGGCCGCATTGCGTGAGATGCCTGGGCCGTTAACCTTACCGGCCGCACGGCGACATTGAAAAAAAGTCGCCGGCACCGGGGTCGCAACCCAAATGGGTACTAAACTTCAACGTGAGCTAATGGTATTGAGCGCAATCAGCCCGCTCCGCGGGGAGGCGTGTCTGAAACGCAAAAGCGCGCGGATGCATGGTTCAATATATCGCAGCAGCGACCTGATCGACGCGCCGACCGCGGAGCGATTGGGTGCTACCATTGTCATATAGGTGGCGCAGATGGACCTTGAATCGACCGTGTCAATGGAATCGACGGGGGACGATAACTGGACATTTCGAGGAGGTCGCGAGAGTGAACGGGCCATTCAGGTAGCGTTCATGATCGAAAGCACAGGTTCGGCTCACTCCAAGCGCCTGCAACCATTTCACTAGACTACCGTTCCACGTGCGTACGCGCACATCTCAACCGAGGCCTTAGATGACGAATGCCACTATCTCGGTCCAGCCTGCCGCTCGGGACGTCCGCGCCCCGGCACAGGACACGGGCCCCGTCCGGTCTGGCTCGAACCTGCTGCACGTGATCGGGTCGCGGCGCACCGCCGCTGCCTATGCCAACGGTGCTGCGCTCAAGCTTCCGTCGGAGCAGCCGATTTTTCGCGATACTGCCCACACCGTGCTGCCGATGGAGTATCGCGGCCGCGAGGTCGTCATGGAGGCGCACGCCTACGAGGACGACAGCGCCTCGTACCAGGCTATGGCGCTGGTCTATCGCAAGCCCGGCAACAGCAAGAGCGCGCCGCTGGTGCGGGTGCACAGCGGATGTGTGACTGGCGACATTTTCCACTCGCTGCGTTGCGACTGCTATCAGCAACTCCAGAAGGCGCTGGACCGGGTGGTCGAGAGCGAGAACGGCATAATTCTTTACTTCCCCTATCATGAGGGCCGTGGCATCGGTCTCGTCGCCAAGCTCAAGGCTTATGCCGAGCAGGACCGCGGCCTCGATACGGTCGACGCAAACCTTGCCATCGGCGCCCCGGTCGACGCTCGCGACTACGAGCTCGCAGCCAAGATCCTGCGCGACCTCGAGGCAACCGACATCCGGCTGATGACCAACAATCCGCTCAAGGTCGAAGCCATGAGCGGCTATGGCATCAACGTTGTCGAGCAGGTGCCGCATGTGATCGAGGCGCAGGAGCACAACGAGCGTTATCTCGCCACCAAGCGCGAGCGCATGGCGCACACGATCTGACGCTCGAGACGCCGCCGAAAAACGAAAGCCCCGCCGGTCCGGCGGGGCTTTTTTGTTGGATCGAGCCGTCTATGTCCGCACGCGTCTGGCAAACGGCGCGTGTTCCAATTTCTCGTCATCGCCGCGCAGGGCAACGGCGCTAAGTTCGACGGCCACCGACCCATGATCTTGCCTCCCCGGCCGCAGCGCGACAGCGCGGAGAGCCGGGGTCGCGTCGGCAGCGGTGCTGCGCGGTGGCGATCCGAGCGGCCAATTCGTTGGACGCGATCCCGGGTCTCGCGCTACTCGAGCTCGCCCGGGAAGGCAGTTGAGGGAGTGTGCACAATCCAAGTAGGTGGCGCCTGGCATCAGCCCGGCATCGATTGCACACCGGAACCCGAAATGATGGGGCTGATCATCTCTTGAGGGACTGTGGATGCTGATCGTCGCGTGTTCCAATTTCTCGTCACGGCCGCGCAGAGCAATAGCGCCAAGTTCGACGGCCACCGATCCATGATCTTGCCTCCCCGGCCGCAGCGCGACGGCGCGGCGAGCCGGGGTCGCGTCGGCAGCGGTCCTGCGCGGTGGCGATCCGAGCGCCCAATTCCTTGGACGCGATCCCGGGTCTCGCGCTACTCGCGCTCGCCCGGGAAGGCAGTTGAGGGAGTGTGCACAGTCCAAGCAGATGGTGCCTGGCATCAGCCTGGCATCGATTGCACACCGGAACCAGCAATTATGAGGCTGAACGTCTCTTGGCGGACCGTGGATGCTGATCGTCGCGTGTTCCAATTTCTCGTCATCGCCGCGCAGAGCAACGGCGCTAAGTTCGACGGCCACCGACCCATGATCTTGCCTCCCCGGCCGCAGCGCGACGGCGCGGAGAGCCGGGGTCGCGTCGGCAGTGGTCCTGGACAGTGGCGATCCGAGCGCCCAATTCCCTGGACGCGATCCCGGGTCTCAGCGCTACTCGCGCTCGCCCGGGAAGGCAGTTGAGGGAGTGTGCACAATCCAAGCAGATGGTGCCTGGCGTCAGCCTGGCATCGATTGCACACCGGAACCAGCAATGATGAGGCTGATCGTCTCTTGGCGCACTGTGGATGCTGATCGTCGCGTGTTCCAATTTCTCGTCATGGCCGCGCAGAGCAACGGCGCTAAGTTCGACGGCCACCGACCGATGATCTTGCCTCCCCGGCCGCAGCGCGACGGCGCGGAGAGCCGGGGTCGCGTCGGCAGTGGTCCTGCGCGGTGGCGATCCGAGCGCCCAATTCCCTGGACGCGATCCCGGGTCTCAGCGCTACTCGCGCTCGCCCGGGAAGGCAGTCGAGGGAGTGTGCACAATCCAAGCAGATGGCGCCTGGCGTCAGCCTGGCATCGATTGCACACCGGAACCAGCAATGATGAGGCTGATCGTCTCTTGGGGGACTGTGGATGCTGATCGTCGCGTGTTCCAATTTCTCGTCATGGCCGCGCAGGGCAACGGCGCTAAGTTCGACGGCCACCGACCCATGATCTTGCCTCCCCGGCCGCAGCGCGACGGCGCGGAGAGCCGGGGTCGCGTCGGCAGTGGTCCTGCGCGGTGGCGATCCGAGCGCCCAATTCCCTGGACGCGATCCCGGGTCTCAGCGCTACTCGCGCTCGCCCGGGAAGGCAGTTGAGGGAGTGTGCACAATCCAAGCAGATGGCGCCTGGCGTCAGCCTGGCATCGATTGCACACCGGAACCAGCAATGATGAGGCTGATCGTCTCTTGGGGCACTGCGGATGCTGATCGTCGCGTGTTCCAATTTCTCGTCATGGCCGGCGCACAGCGCAGCGTCTAGAGCTTTCCGATCGAGGTGGAGCGCACCCGATCCCGCCTCCCGCATCCGTCATTCCCGCGCCGGCGGGACCCAGACAAGCTCAGCGAGTCGTCGGCTGCTGGCGACCTCGAGAGCTGCCGAAGGCGCGTGGTCATTGCGAGACCAGTCTTTGCTGAAACCTGCCTGGGTTCCCGCCTGCCCAATTCCCTGGACGCGATCCCGGGTCTCAGCGCTACTCGCGCTCGCCCGGGAAGGCAGTTGAGGCGTCATACGTTCGGCGTGAAGCGGCGTCCACATCGCGCCCAGGGCAAGACCTACCCGCCCACCTTGTCCGGAACCGCCGTCCCCGGGTTGAACGCCGGCGCCGGCTCCTCGGTCGGCTCGGTGAAGCCGCCTTCCTTGACCAGCCGCGAGAACAAGCCGCCGAGCGCCACCAGCTCCCTGAAACGGCCGCGCTCCACGACACGGCCCCCGTCGAGCACCAGGATCTGGTCGGCGTTGGCCACCGTCGACAGGCGATGGGCAATGATGAAGGTGGTGCGGCCCTTGCGCAGCGTGTCGAGCGCGCGCTTGATCTTGCCCTCGGTCTCGGTGTCGAGCGCGCTGGTGGCCTCGTCGAGGATCAGGATCGGAGCACTTTTCAGGATTGCGCGGGCGAGGGCGACACGCTGGCGCTCGCCACCCGACAGGCCGACGCCGCGCTCGCCGGCGACGAACGCGTAGCCGTCCTCCTTGCGCCGGATGAACTCGTCCGCCTCGGCGAGGCGGGCGGCGTTCTCGACTTCCGCGTCGGTCGCGGCCGGGCGCCCGATGCGGATGTTCTCGGCGATCGAGCGGTTGAACAAGCCGGCTTCCTGGAACACCACGGCGATCGACTGGCGCAGCGAGTTGAGGGTCACGTCACGGATGTCGTGGCCGTCGATCAGAATGCGGCCACTGTCGGGATCGCGCAGCCGCTGCAGCAGGGCGAGCGTGGTGGTCTTGCCGGAGCCGGTCGGGCCGACCAGGGCGATGGTCTCGCCGGGCCTCGCCCTGATCTCGAGATCGAACACGCCCTGCGTGCTGGTGCCATAGCGGAAGCTGACGTTTTCGTAGACCACGTCGCCCTTGACGTCGGGCAGCGGCGTCGCGCCGGGCCGCTCGCGGATTTCGACACCGGCATCGAGCAGGTTGTAGAACGAGGCCAATGGCGGGGCCATCATGAACACCCGGCCGACGAAGCCCGAGAGCTGGTCGAGCTTGGCGACCATCAGCCCGGCGAAGCCGACGAAGGCGACGATCTCGCCGACCGTCATCTCGCCGCGCCCCGCCAGCACCGAGCCGAGCGCGAACACGCAGACCATGGTGATGGTCGAGGCGGCGCGGGTGAGGCAGGTGAGCAGCCCCCACCATGTCAGGACCGGGAACTGGGCCGACAGCAGTTGCCCCATCAGGTGGCGCAGCTCGGAAGCTTCCGCCTGCAGTCGCGCGTAGCTCTGCACCACGGTTACGTTGCCGAGCACGTCGCCGACCCGGCCCGATACCTGGATGTGGTAGCGCTCGACCGCCGCCTGCCCGTCGGAGGTGCGATTGACAGTGACGATGTTGATTATGGCATAGACGATTGCCAGGACCGCCAGCAGGGCAGCCATCCGCCAGTCCATGGCGATCGCGGTCGGCACCAGGAACACGATGCTGACGAGGGCGGCGAGCTGCTCGCGCATGAAAGTCAGCCAGGTGCTGAACAGCATGTCGGTCCCGGCAAGGATATTGCGAACCACCGCCGCCGAGCCCTTCTCCGCGTGGTAGCTGATCGGCAGGGTAATGGCGCGGTCGAAGGCAAGGCTCATGGCGGCGAGCCGCTGGCGATGGGCGAGGCGGTCGGCGAACACGGCGACGATCACGCTGGCGACGATCCCGAACAGGCCGATCACCGCCCAGGCGGCGATCGTGCCGGCGGTCGGCTGCCCCTTCGACAGCGCGTCGACGACGCGGCCGAACAGCAACGGCTCGGCCAGCGCCACGATGGCGATGGCGCAATTCGAGATCGCGAGCGCAATGGCGAGCCCGCGCTCGGCGCGCATCATGCCGATGGCGCGCAGATAGATGCCGATCAGATTCATGGCGCTGGCGCGTCTTCCTCCTCAGGTCCTCTTGAAGAGCCGCAGGGTCTTGTAGGTCCCGGCATCGGCCAGGATCTTTTCCCTGGTCAAAGTGCCGAAAACCCGCTCCGCGACATCGAACGCATAGGAGCCGGAATAGAACGCGATGTAGCCGCCGGTCCTGGTGCGATCGCACAATACCCGGGTCATCTCAAGATCCGTGAGCGCCCCGTAGGCATCGTTCTTCTCGGTGCGGAACTCGCCGACGTGGAACAGCGCGACCACGTCGAATGTCGGCAGCAGGCGCCGGTCGAGCTGGTAGATGTCGCCGAAATAGGCCTTGTAGGTATGGCCCAGACGCGGCTTCTCGATCAGCATCTTGACGTAGGCATCGTACTCGGCTGGCGAGGCGGTGATGCCGAGCACTGCGTTGTTGGAGCCGTCCTCCGAGGTCTTGAGGCCGACGATGTGGTGGCTGCCGGTGCCGAAATGGAAGATCGCGGAGTCGCGGACGTTGTTCTCCTCGAGCCATTCGAGGAAGTGCATGTCGCATGGGCATTCCGCGATGCGAAGGTCCCAGCTCTGATTCCAGTAGTGCAGCATGTCGTGTTCCTCGATGGTGGAGCGGCGCGGCGGCCGGCGGTTGGCGATCCGGCAGTCGCGATCAGGCGGGCACCGGGATACGAAGGTCGGTGGCGGCGGCGGATCGTGCAGGGCGCGGTGCCGCGAGGTCGATGTGGCGGGAGCCCGCTCGGTCGGGCGGCGGGTTCTGCGTGAAGCTCAGGACCGAGGTTCGCGGCAAGGCGTCGGCAATCGCCTGCAGCAGGTCCTGCCGGCTCGCCTCGTCGATGGCGCCGAGCGCCTCGTCGAGGATGACGATGTCGGGGCGCTGCACCAGGATGCGGGCGACCGCCAGCCGCTGCAGCTCTCCGTTGGAGAGCGCATGGTCCCAGCGGACAGTCTCGTCGAGCCGCGCGACGAGGCCCGCGAGCCCGACCCGGCGCAGGCATGCGCCATAGCGCGCCTCGTCGACCTTCTTCGGGCTGCTCGGATAGTGCAGCGCACTGCGCAGGCTGGTCGCCGGCACGTAGGGCCGCTGCGGGATGACGAGCAGGTTGGCGTCGGCCGGACGCTCGATGCGGCCCATCCCCCACGGCCACAGCCCGGCGACGGCGCGGACGAGCGAGGTCTTGCCGCCGCCTGATGGCGCCGACACCACGAGATGCTCGCCGGGGCGGGCGGTTATGTCGACATGCGACACCAGCGGCGCGCCGTGGGCGTCGGTGATGGTGAGGTCGGCGAGGCGCAGGGCGGAATCGGCGCTGGTCGCCAGGGTCAGGCGCGGCGCGACGGTCTCCGGCGCGGCAAGGCGCTGGTCGATGGCATCCGCCGCATCGGTGATCTCGACGATGCGCCGCGCCGAGGCATACCAGTCGGCGATGCGGTTGTAGTTGTCGACGACCCACGAGATCGCCACCTGCACCTCGACGAAGGCGGCGGCGAGCTGCATCACCTCGCCGAGGCTCAACTCGCCGGACAGGTACTTCGGCGTCGCCACCAGCAGCGGGAAGATCGGCTTCAGCGGCCCGCTGGCGTTGGTGATCCAGGTCAGATTGCCGTGCTGGCGGACGATCGCCAGCCAGCGGCCGACGAGGGTGTCGTAGAGCCGGCCGGCGATCTTCTTCTCGTCGGCGGCGCCGTTCGACAGGGCGATGCTCTCGGCGTTGTCGCGCACGCGCATCAGGGCGAAGCGAAAATGGCCCTCGGCCTCGTTCTTGGTGACGACGGAGCCGATCAGCGGCCGGCCAACGCGCAGCATCAAGGTCGAGGCGACAATGCCGTAGGCGAGCGCGGCCAGCACCATGTAGGCCGGAATGGTGATCGACGAGCCGCCGAGCGGCACGGTGAGGCTGCCGCCGACCGACCACAGGATCGAGATGAAGGTGGCGGCGCCGATCACCGCCAGGAACAGACCGATGCCGCAGTCGACCAGGATCTCGGTCGCCCAGCGGGTGTCGTCGGAGATCCGGTATTCGGGGTTGGCTGGCTCGGTGCGCGTCAGGCCGAGGTGGTAGAACCGCTGGCGGTCGAGCCAGCGGTCGATCAGCTGCCTGGTCACCCACTCGCGCCAGCGGACCTGCAGCGTCTCGCGCGAGCGCACGATGCCGACGCCGACCGCGGCCATGCTGGCGACGATCAGGCCGAGCACTCCGACCGCGCGAACAAGCGTGGCGCCGTCCTTGGCCGCCAGCGCGTCGAAAAACCAGCGGTTCCAGTGGTTCATCGCCAGCGTCGCCGCGATGCTGAGGCTGAGGCAGGCGATCAGCGCAAACGTGATCAGCCAGGCCCGGCGGGAGCCGTCGCCACGCCAGAAGCCGCCCGTCAGGCGCGCGAACGCCATGATCACCCGGCGATCGAGCGCCAGGGCGGGGCCGTCCGGTAGTGCCGGGCTGGCGTTGGGCATTTGGCGTTCACGATCCTCGAGGAAGGATAAGGGCGTTGGCGTCCCGGTCGCGAAGCTCGCGATCGTCACACCGGCGGTGACTATAGCTCGACGGCTCCCCGCGAGGATAAGTCCGCGCGGAAAAGCCCTTCAATACACCGAGGAACAGGAAATTCGCTGAACGGTCAATGAACGACTGCCGATTGCCCGCTGAGCTGACGCCAGGCGCCGGCCACCGGGTGGAAGGTCAATGTCACCCGCGCCCGACCCGGCGGCACCGGAACGGCGCGGAACAGCACGTTCGCACGCAGCACCGGCGCCGGCCGGCCGTCGACCTCGGCGAACCACCACGGGTGCCAGACGTCGTTCAGCACCACGAAGCCCCCGTCGGGGCTGTCGGCCTCGATCTCGATCGCCGTGTTGGTGTAGCGGATTAGGCGCGCACTGCCGGGTCGGCGCGGCGTGAACGGCTCGGTAGTCTCGAGCAGCACCGTCGAGCGATAGTCGATATCCGGCATCGGACCGTCGGCGAGCAGCTTGTCGAAGTCGGCCGGCGCCGTGCTCGTTGCCATCAGTCACCCGCGGCAGCGCGCGCGGGTTCTCGTAGATGTAGCCGTCGGGCGTCCTGGTCACCAGCCGGAAGTCGTCCGGCTTGGCGTTCGCGTCGATCTTCGCGATCGGCACGCCCGAAACGATGTAGCGCAGGCCCAGCAGGTCGGCGACGGCAGAGCGATATCCCGGCATCAGCGGCGAGAACTTGCGCTGGTCCAAGCTGCCGGAGCTGTCGCCCGCCCCGGTCGCCTCCGCGTAGAGCTTCAGTCGGACCGGATTGTAGCCGAGCGTCTGCTCGATGCCGTGCGTCAGCGACGCGTTCGGCCAATGGAAACCGAGGCCGACCAGCTCGACCCGGTCGCGGCGGTCTGGCGCGGTGTTGCTGGCGAGCTGGTGCCGGACGAATGCAAGGGTCTGGTTGCGGGTGCCGGGCTCGAGGATGTCGATCTCGCGCGGATCGATCGCGGATGCTCCGTTCGGGCCGTTGTTCCAGGCGACATCGGCGGCGGTGAGTGCGACCAGGCCGAGGGCGGCGGCGACCGGCCGCAGCGTCTTCATGGTATCTGCGGCAAGGAGTGCTGCCGCCCCCGCCGCCATCCAGGCGGCCGCGATCGCCATCGGCTCGAGCGCGCGGCCGACCCGGTCGAAGCCGACGGCGGCGGCGATCGCGAATAGGAACGCGGCGGCGACGATTCCGGCCTCGGCGACGCGCTGCCAGGGCTTCGCCGCCGGCAGCGACCAGGTGAGGAACCGGTGGGCGACATAGCCTGCCAGCAGGCTCGCGAAACCGCCGATCAGGAACACCGCGTCGGCCGGCCGGCGGAACAGCTTCACGCCGGGCAGCAGCTCGTACATGACGCGGAACGCCGGCGTGTAGCCGCCAAGCGCGTATAGCGTCACGGCGATCGTGACGACGGTGTAGAAGCGGATCTCGCGCTCCCACAGCAGCCCGCGCATCAGGCCGGCGATCAGCAGCAGCACCGGTATCGCGCCGAGGTAGAGCTGGCCCACGTTCTGGGCGATGTAGAGGCCGGTCCCCTCCCAGGTGAAACTCGGCGGGCCCCAGTATTTCTCCATCTCGCCGGCCGCCCCGAACAGGTGCGGAATGATCGCGGTAACGAAGAGGCCCGGATGCAGCGAGCCGGCGGCGGCGCCGGGATAGTCGATCGCCGGCCGGTTCGACTGGCCGGCGAGCAGCAGCGTCAGCGTGAGCGGGATTGCGACCAGCGCCGCGCCGCCGATGCCGCCGGCAAGCAGCGGCCTTATGCTACGGCGTATCGCGGCGCCGGGCGTTTCCGCGGTCGCGATATGCCAGGCGACGTAGCCGGCCAGGACATAAAGGCAAAGCAGCCCGACCTGGTCGCGGCCGAGCGTGATGAACGCCGCGACGATGCCGGCGGCGAGCCCGTAGCCGGCGCTGCCGCGCTCGAGCCCGCGCTTCAGGAACACAAAAGCGAACGGCAGGTAGCCGAGGCTCAGCACCTGCCCGAAGTGCTGCAGCCGCCAGGCCATCGCGGCGCCGAAGCAGAAGCCGAGGGCGGCGATGACGGCGCCGGCCCAGTGCCAGCCGAGATCGCGGGCGAGCCACAACACGCCGAGGCCGCTGGCGAGCACGCAGGCGAGCACGGTGGCGTCGAGCGCGCGCAGGCTCGGTGCCGCGTCGAAGAGGGCGAGGATCAGGAACGGCGGCGAGAAGATCAGCGACTGCGGGTCGGCGACCTGCGGGTGGCCGGCGAAATTGTACGGCGCCCAGAACGGGCTCATGCCCCGCGCGATGCTGGCCGCCAGGAATTGCACTTGCGGAGCAAATTGCGCCTTGGCGTCCCACGGGATGGTGACGCTGCCCGACAGCCACGGCCAGGCGAACAGCAGCCAGCCGGCCGCGAACAGGACGGCGACTGGCAGGAAAGGCCACGACGGCGCCGGCGCCTCGAGCCCGAGCAAAAGGTCGGCCCGCGTCGAGCGCGGCCGCGCCCGCTTGATCCCAGATGCCGGCAAGTGGCAGGTCCCTCACATGAAACGGCGTGCTGCATCGCCTCCTTTAAGGGCAACGGCGTGGGGCGGCAACAAGGGCAGGGTGGGGGGCGGCGGTGGGAGGGGACGGTACACCGCCTTCTTGGCGGAGTGCTCGATCGAACCTCTGGCGGCGGTGTGGAAAATTTGTATGTTGTCATCGATTCTCCGTAAACTGTCTCTAAGTTCCATCTCCAGTTTCCAGCCTACCAAATATTTCAATTATATCATGCTTTAGAGCACGCAGATGACGACAGCTTACCACTTGCTTCCTTCCGAACCTGGGTGGGACTCTATCTCCAGAAATTCTGTTGATGCGATCCATGCATATTCCCTTCCCGGCGTGAACTGCCCCGAATGTGGGACGTGGGCCACGACAGGGATATATTACCCATCCGCTGATTACAGAATACTGGAGAAGCACATCGGGCCATCTAATCCGTGGCCGATTCCGCTTGGCGATTGGCTTAACTTGCGCCGCGAGGTGAACCGCCTATTGCCTCAGTTTCGATTGCTGCAGCCCGGCACTCAATTTGGCCCACTAGTCGGTAAATTGAAAAGACCGGTCTCCGATTTCGACTGGGGGGGCGTTGTGAGCACGCTTCTTATCACTTTGGAGCGAAAGCGGGCCCTCGCCAAGAGCGGGGTATCCGTAATTGGGGTTGCAGCGCGGCTGCAAACAAAGAAGACTGATAAGCCACGACTCTACGAGATCGAAGCTTTGCCCCTCGCAAGGCTTTCGGCCGACTTGGTGCCGGTTCCCTGCGAGCATTGCGGTCGCCTCGAATTATCAGCTCCAGAGACGATCATTCTCGACAAGGCAACCTTCCAGAGCGCAATTCCTATTCAGCGCATTGCGGAATTGCCGACGCACCTGGTTGTCAACGAAAAATTAGCTGCCTACATAGAGGCAGAGAACCTGACCCAGGTCACACTCACGTCACTTGCGCTGAAGTAACGAAGAATGGCATGAATGGCTTGGCACTCTGAATTGGTGTGGGAAGTGAACTGTGTGCTGATTTCCCAGCGGATCGCTTGACAAATCTGCTGAGAGTGAAGTGGAAAATCGGCATGCTGTCCCGGATTTCCTTTCCGGTGTGGGATACGGGGACAGTTACCGATCGGATAATTCGTCAGTATCTGCAGTGAATTGGCTGAAATCGGTAACTGTCCCCGTCTCGGCGAAGGGAGGGGACAGTCACCGATCAGCGCGCGGAGCCGGGCAACGGCTGGGTTTCGGTCAAAGTCGGTGACTGATGCCCCCGTATGACCAAAAGTCTAATTCTTGAACAAACGTTCATAAGTTTCTATTTTTTCACGCTCTCTCTCTGAGAGTTCATTTTTTTGGCAATCCAGTAATTCATAACTGAAACCCTAAGTGCGTCGCGTATGGCGTCCCGGGCATAAGGTGATGCAGAAGGAAACGCATTCGTGACTTTATAATGTATTTGATCTGTCCAAGCCGCTTGATCCAGCGAGTCGGAAATATTGCATTGCCGGAAAAGTTCCATTAATGAAACGTCCTTTGTAATTTCATCGATAAATTGGGCGACCGCCAAGTGCGTTATCAATGCGTCATTCGCTCTGATCCGTTGTTCGTGGTCGCCACCACACCACCCTCACATCCCTTTTCCCATCCCTCGCCACCATCATCTTGATGTCGCGATCAGGGAACACGGCGGCCTTGAGGTCCTTGACCATTTCCTCCGCACCGCCCCGGCCTTCGCCGGGGCAGGCTGTGGGGCGATCACCTCGACCACCCAAGGGTGGTCGCTACTGGTCCAGTCCTGCGGCCTGAGCTTCGAGGTGCCTTGGGCGAGCCTCTGCTCGACCTCGTCCGACACCCGGCCCCAGAACACCATGCCGATCGGCTTTTCCCTGTCGTAGAACAGCCGGAACTGCTTCAGGATCACCGGCGTCATCGGCTCATCTTTGTTTGTCGCTTTCGCGACGGGCCACTCCGGGTCCGTGATGAGATGAGACTTGTGAATTGGCGATTGCGACATCAGCCAGACGATCTCGCCCAGCAGGGCGGACATCGTCCTCGCCGCACCCTCGGGCGGCACGTACTGGAACGGGCTGCCGGCTGGGGCGTTCGGGTTTGCGGACTGGGCATTGGGACATCTTCTCAAGCCATCTAACTCCGTATAACTCCGTAGCTGTGCGCAGTACACGGCTTTCCCGATCCCCGCGCCTAGCAGTTCCATCGATTAGTCCGTCAAAAAAGTATACTGTCACCCGCGATCCTCACCCCCACCTGGGCCCATGATCCTCACCCCCACCTAGGCGCGCCGAGGATGAGTTGGGCCGCGCCCGTGCGCCGCAGCGCGGCCCAACTCATGGCGCGCCGTCCTCCCCCCTCGAGGGGGAGGCAGAGCAGCGCTTGTCGCCAGGTTCGGGAACGCCGGCGGCAGCAACAGAACAACGGTTTGTCGAGCGACATCCCACTCGATCTCGCACTACGCTCGGCGCCGGCGACCATGCTCGAACCGCCTCCCCCGACGAGGGTGAGGCCGAGCAGTTGACCCAGGGGATCGCACACGCCTCCAACTCGGCCGCCAATTTTCCCCAGGAACCGAGGCATCCGGGGCACAGCACGTTGATTTCTTTCCGGCCGCAAGGCGGCTAAGTGACGCCGGCACTGCGCAAATCGGTATACAGTCGCCGCCATGACCCTTCCCGCCGCCTACGCCGCCATCCGCAACGCTCCGGCCGACCGGCCGTTCGTGGTCGCCCAGCTCGGCCAGTCGCTCGACGGACGCATCGCGACGCCGACCGGCGAGAGCCGCTGGATCAATCGCGCCGCCGCGCTCGACCACGTGCACCGGCTGCGCGCCGAGGTCGACGCGGTGGTGGTCGGCGTCGGCACCGTGGTCGCCGACGATCCGATGCTCAATGTCCGGCGCTGCCAGGGGCGCCATCCCGCGCGCGTTGTCATCGACCCCACGGGGCGGATGCCGCACGCTGCCAAATGCCTGCAGGACGACGGCGTGCGCCGGCTGGTCGTGCGCGCGGCCGAGGCGCCGCCGCCGCCGGCCGGGGTCGAGGTGGTGCGGCTCGCGGGCACCGGCGATCCGATGGCGCCGCACGAGATCGTCGCCGCGCTGTTCGCGCGCGGCCTGCGACGGCTGCTGATCGAGGGCGGCGCCTGGACCATCTCGGCCTTCATCGACGCCGGCGTGGTCGACCGGCTGCACGTGCTGGTGGCGCCGATGATCCTCGGCTCGGGCAAGACCGGCCTCGCCTTGAAGCCGATCGCCAGGCTCGCCGAGGCTCGTCGCCCGGCCACCAGCGTGCACGTGCTTGCCGATGGCGACGTCTTGTTCGATTGTGACCTGCGTCAACAGATCGGAGCGTGACAGATGCCTGATCCTGGCCGCAAGCCGCGGCAGATGAACGGCAGGGACAATGTCATCCGCCTGGCGCCGCGCATCTATTCGCCGCCGGCGCGTGCACTGCACTGGGTAACGGTCGGGTTCCTCCTGGCGATGTACCCGCTCGGCCTCTACATGACCCACCGCGGCAAGACGCTCAATATCTGGGACGGCCTCACCAACGGCCTCTACAGCACCCACAAGCTGCTTGGCTTCACGCTGTTCTGGGTGGTCGTCCTGCGGCTCGTCTACCGCTTCAAGAACGGCGCGCCGCCCGACGAGCCGACGCTCGAGCGGTGGCAGCGGCTGGCCTCGCATGTCGCCCACTGGTCGCTCTACGGCTTGCTGGTGGTGGTGCCATTGATGGGCTGGATCGGCATCTCGCTCTATCCGGCGCGCGACATCTTCGGCCTGTTCCAGCTGCCGGCGCTGTGGACTGCG
>CAVVRF010000009.1:0-44980 GCA_963750535.1 uncultured Alphaproteobacteria bacterium
GGCCGGCAAGATCGCCATCGCGGCCGTGAACCCATTGGTGCTCGCCGGCGTGATCGGCTGCGGCGCGGCGCTGCTGCTGGGGCGGGCGCTCAGCCTGACGCGCCGCCGTGGCCAGTATCTGACGGAGCGCCGAAGCCTCCACTTCAATACCATGGCGGACAATCGCGGCGCGATCGCAACGCTCGCCGATGAAGCCATCGAGCAGGAAACCAAGGAGGAGATGCTGCTTTACAGTGCGCTCGCCAAGGAGCGCGCGACCATGGCAGACGTGCCGGCATTGGAAGCGGCGATCGAGCGCTATCTTGCCGGCGCGTTCGACGTGAAATCCGGCTTCCATGTCGAGGCGGCCTTGCTGCGCCTGATCCGGGACGGCCTGGTCGAGGTCCTGGCCGACGGCACGCTGGCGACGCTGCCGCCGGGCGAGGCCGACGCGCGGCTCGGCCCACCGCCTGCGAACCGCCACCGGAAGCAGCCGCCCCGCTCGCGCCCTCGCCGCCGATCGAACGCCCGATGGCGGCTGTGGCGCGCGTCCGCGGTCGCCGTCAATCGGCCGGTGCGGGCGGGCGAGGCGATTCTCGCACCGCAAGCTGTCGGTCCCAAGCCCCGTCCGCCGCGGTCGGACACCTGCCCAGTCCGCGAGCAAGTCGGCCGGCGGCCATCAGGGGCCCTTGCTGGCGCTGTCCCTGCTCGCTGGCGCCATCGTGACCTACGCGGGCGCTCTACAACGGCCTGCTCGGCCGGGACGTGCTCGGCAGGCTGCTCGCCACCATCGGCTTCAAGCTCAACGTGTTCCCGTTGTTCGGCTTCCTGGGCAAACGCAAGGCCATGCCCACGCCGCCGACCGACATCGTCGACTGCTCGGTGTTCTCGCCCGACGCCGCGCCGCCGCAGACGTCCGTGCTGGTGCAGGTATTCCTGCACGTGCCGGAGCATGCGGCCCGCGCCGAGGCGATGGCGGCGATGATGGACCCGACGGCGGCCCGGCGCGGCGCCAGCACACTGCTGACGCCGATCGCGCGCGGCGCAAAGGTAACCGTTTCGCTGTCCGCGACCGGCCTCGAGGTCGACGAGCCGGAGCAGACGGTCACCTGGCGCGGCGAGCCGGTGTTCTGCCAGTTCATCGTCACCCTGCCGCAAGGCAGCGACGGCCGGACCTTCCATCCGGTGGTGCGGATCGCGGTATCCGGCGGCCTCGTCGGCTGCATAAAGTACCGGCTCAAGGCCGACGCGCGGGCGGCCGCGCCGCAATCGGCCCGGCAAGGCGACAGCGCCCGGCGTTACGAGCACGCCTTCCTGTCTTATGCCTCCGACGACCGCAAGGAGGTGCTCAAGCGCGCGCAGGCGCTGCAGGCCGCCGGGGTCAGTTTCTTCCAGGACATCCTGACCCTCGACCCCGGCGACCGCTGGCAGCGCGAGATCTACAAGAACATCGACCGCTGCGACCTGTTCCTGCTGTTCTGGTCGCACTCGGCGAAGCGCTCGGAATGGGTCATCAAGGAGGCCGAATACGCCCTGCGGCGGCGCGGCGACGGCGAATTGCCCGACATCATCCCGATCATTCTCGACACGCCGCCGCCGCTGCCGCCGCCGGCAAGTCTGGCATCGCTGCATTTCAACGACAGGATCCACTACCTGATCAATCAGGACTGAGCAGCCGGTGCAATCCGCGATGCGCCGGGCGGCGGGCTTGCCGCCTGGTGCGGCTACGCCGCCGCGCACGGCGCCCGCGCAAAAAACTCCCGCGGCAGTTGCCTGCCGCGGGATGAGCCTCGCTCGATCGAAGCCGCTATCAGATGGTAATGTCGCGATCCTTGGTTTCCTTCAGGAACAACAGGCCGATCACCACGGTCATGATCGAGACACCGATCGGATAGTACAGGCCGGCATAGATGTTGCCCGTCCACGCGACCACAGCCGTCGCCAGCAACGGCAGCATGCCGCCGAACCAGCCGTTGCCGATGTGATAGGGCAGCGACATCGACGTGTAGCGGATGTTGGTCGGGAACAACTCGACCAGGAACGCCGCAATCGGTCCGTAAACCATCGTCACGTAGATCAGGAAGATGGTCAGGATCGTCATCGTCTTGAACCAGTCGATCTTGGCCGGATCTGCCTTGGTCGGATACTTCAGCCGTGCCAGCGCCTCGGTCGCGTCCTTGGCGTTGAAGGTGGCGATCTTCTCCGGACCGATCTGCAGCTCGTTCTTCGCCCCGTCCTTGTGCACGGTATCGAACGAGAGACCGGCCTTGGTCAGGAAGTCCTTCGCACGATCGCACTCGGTGAACTTCGACCACGGACCGACGAAGATGTGGAAGTTGCACTCCTTCGTGTCCGTCGTCAGCACCACCTTGTGCTGGGTCTGGAATACGGCCAGGTCGGGATTGACCGCCTGCAGCAGCGCCGGGAACAGGTACATGTAGGTCGCCGCCGCGATGGCGCATCCGGCAAGGATGATCTTCAGCCGCCCGATCCGGTCGCTCAGCCAGCCGAAGATGACGAAGAACGGCGTGCCGATGAGCAGCGAAACGCCGACCATGATGTAGGCGGTGACGATATCCACCTTCGCCGTGATGGTCAGGAAGAACAGCGCATAGAACTGTCCGGTGTACCAGACCACGCCCTGTCCGGCGGTGGCGCCGAGCAGCGCGAGAAGCACGTACTTGTTGTTCGGGTAGCGGAAGAAGCTCTCGGTGATCGGCGCCTTCGAGCCGCGACCCTCCTCCTTCATCTTCGTGAACACCGGCGATTCATTGAGCTTCAACCGGATGTAGACCGAGAAGATCAGCAGCAGCAGCGACACGTAGAATGGCCAGCGCCAGCCAGCCAACAGAGACGCCGAGGCAAATGTCTTCGGGTCGAAGAAGTAGAAGCGGGAAACGCCGATGACAACCAGCGCCATGAAGAACCCGAGCGTGGCGGTCGTCTGGATCCAGCTCGTTGCCCAGCCGCGCTCGTCCGGGCGAGCGTGCTCGGCCACGTAGGTTGCGGCGCCGCCATACTCGCCGCCGAGCGCGAGGCCCTGCAACAGGCGCAGCGACACGAGCAGCACCGGAGCCATCCAGCCGATCTCGCTGAACGTCGGCAACAGGCCGACCGCGAACGTCGACAGGCCCATGATCATGATCGTCATCAGGAAGGTGTACTTGCGGCCGACGATGTCACCAATTCGGCCGAAGATCACCGCGCCGAACGGACGGATCAGGAAGCCCGCCGCGTAGGTCGCGAAGGCGGACATCAGCGCGGCGGTGTCGTTGCCCGGCGGAAAGAACAGCGCCGCGAAGAACGGTGCCAGGGTGGCGTAAAGGTAGAAGTCGTACCATTCGAACACGGTACCGAGCGACGAGGCGAAGATAACTCGCTTCTCCTCGGCGGATATGCCGCCTTGCCGTTTCGATAGTTGCACATCTTGAATTGTTGCCATGTGAGCGTTTTCCTTCCCAGCCAGAGCCTTACGGTTCTCTTTGCCTTGCCCCCGCTCCGAAAGCTCGGAGCACTACGGTGCCTGAATATCTCATATTCGCGATCGTCCGAACGCCGCACTTTCGTCTAATAGACTTTGGTCCACCCCCGCTTCGCGCGCGCATGAGTGCTTGGCCGCGGTACCGAGCGAGGCCGCCACGGCGTCGTGGCAACACCATCACGATCCATATGATCCGTTTACGGAGGCTGACAATCACGCCGTCACGCAATGCCCACGGCTTGCCTGATCCAGCTCCGGAAGGCCGTGAAGGCAGGCTCATCGCCGCGCGAGGCTCGGAAGATCAGGTACCATTGGCTGCCCTTCGGGACTGACAGATCGAACGGCGCCACGAGGCGGCCGGCAGCGAGGTCGTCATCGATATACGGGCGGATGCCGAGCGCGACGCCGACGCCGTCGCTCGCCGCCTGCAAGGCCTGGCCGTAGAATTCGAACACCGGACCGGCGGCCTTAGTCCCGGCGAGCCCCGCGGCCGCGAGCCACTTCGGCCAATCCTCCCGTGCGTGCGCGACCCGCAGCAGTGTCGCCGGCTTCAGTTGTCGCGGCGATTTCAGCCGTCGCGCCTGCAGCGGCGTGCACACCGGGATCAGATCGGCGTCGAACAGCCGCTCCGCCACCAGCCCCGGCCAGCGTCCGTCGCCAAGCTTGATGCCGCAGGTCCAGTCGTCGGCGAATGGCGCCGCCGCGCCGCCGGTCGTGATGCGGACATCGACGTCGGGCGCCACCTTGCGGAACGAGGCCAGTCGCGGGATCAGCCAGCGCACCGCGAAGGTCGGTCCGACGCCGATCGTCAGCACCCGGCTCGGAACCCGGGCCTGCACCTGCTCGGTGAGCTGCGCCAGGGCATCGAGTATCGGCGACAGTCCGACCTGGTAGGCCCGGCCGTGCGAGGTCAGCGTCAGGCGATTGGCCGCCCGCTCGAACAGGGCGACGCCGAGCCGGTCCTCGAGCAAGCGCACCATCCGGCTCACCGCCGCCGGCGTGACGTTGAGCTCCATTGCCGCAGCGGCAAAGCTGCCGCGCCGCGCCGCCGCCTCGAACGCCTTGATGCCATTGAGATAGGGGAGGCGGCGCATCGCGACCATCAGGAAAAATCATGCTGAGGGCAACATAACTCAGGTTTCGCGAGCGTCACAATCGGGTCATAAGCCGTGGCGGAGGAAATGATCATGTCGGCCACCTTGATGCTCGGTCTCGTCGCCACGATGGTTTTCACGGCGTTCCTGTCCGGCATCTTCGGGATGGCCGGCGGGCTGATCCTGATCGGGATACTATTGATCCTGCTGCCATTGCCCGAGGCGATGGCATTGCACGCCGTGACCCAGATGGCCTCGAACGGCTGGCGCGGCCTGTTGTGGTGGCGCCATGTGCGCTGGCGGGCCGCGGCGATGTTCCTCGCCGGATGCGCCCTCGCCTTCGCCGCCTGGACGTTGTGGCGCTACACGCCATCGAAGCCGGTAGCTTTCGTTTTGCTTGGGGTATCGCCGTTCCTCGTCAGGTTGTTGCCGGCCGGCCTCAAGCCCGATCCGGAGCGGCTCCTGCACGGCGCGCTCTACGGCTCGGCCTGCATGACGCTGATGCTGATGGCCGGCGTGGCCGGGCCCCTGATCGACGCCTACTTCCTGAGCGGCAAGCTCGAGCGTCGCCAGATCGTCGCCACCAAGGCGTTCTGCCAGATCTTCAGCCACGGCGCCAAGTTCGTCTATTTCGGCGGCCTGGTCGATCAGGCGGCGGGTCTCGACCCGCTGCTGGCAGGCTCGGCGATCGTCGCGTCGATGATCGGCACATCGCTGGCACGCCCCATCCTGGAACGGCTGAGCGACCTCCAGTACCGGCGATGGGCGACGCACATCGTCACCGCCATCGCCGTCGTCTATCTGGTACAGGGCGGCTATCTGCTGCTCTGGCCCCACTCGTGAGGCAAACATGCCGAATTCGCTCGACCCCTTGGTGCTCGACCTCGTCGAATGGGTGGCGAAAGAGCCGCGACCCTACGCCGAGGTGCTCGACGCCTGGCGCACCTCCTGCCCGCGCCTGACCGTCTGGGAGGACGCAGCCGAGCGCGGCCTCGTCGAGCGCACGACCTTGCATGGGCACAATGTCTATGTCGTCGCCACCGACGCCGGACGCACCCTCCTGCAGGCTCGCGGGCGCATCGCGAACTGATCGACGCCGCCACCACACCGGTCAAGACCGCCGTGATCAACCCTCGACGTGCGCCTTGAGCCGCGCCAGCGCGTCGTCCCATTGCCGCGAGACCTGATCGAGATAGGCGCGCGCCTCGTCGAGCGGGCCCGCGTCGAGCACGAACAGGCTTTCGCGCCCGGCGCGCAGGCCGCGCACCACTCCGGCCGCCTGCAGCACGCGCAGATGCTTCGTCACCGCCTGCCGGGTGAGGCCGGTGCCGTCGGTCAGCCGGGAAATCGACTGCGGCTCGCCGAGGCTCAGCCGGGCCAGCACCGACAGCCGCGTCTCGTCGCCCAGCGCGGCAAACACCAGCGCGCGGTTCTGCAGCTCGGCCAGGCTACTACGGCGTGTGTCCGACATGCTCGGCAATGTTCCTCATCTGCTCGCTCCAACCGCCGTCGTTCATGCGGAATGCCTCGGTACGGCGCCGCGCCGGCAGCTTGTCGAAGCCGGATTCGACCACCCGCAGCAGCGTGCCGCCGGCGATCGGCTGCAGCGTGAACTCGACCAGCGTCGGCGGCTCCTTGCTGTAGTCCTCGTTCGGATCGACGGCGTAGGGATGCCAGGTGAACGAGAACAGCCGCTCCGGCTCCATCCCTCCACCACCGCCTCACCATCGCAAATGCTCGTAGCCCGGATACGTGATCTGACCGCGCGATGTCTGCCCGGGCACGAAAGGCCCGTCGAGCTTCACGCGAAACCAGGCGCCGAACTCCTGATGGTCGGTGAGCGCTCGCCAGACGCGGGACACCGGCGCCTTGAGCTCGATGGTCTTCTCGATGCGATCGTTCATGCGCAACCTCCTGGTTGCGCTACCCATACCCATATCTCACGCAACACGCAACCTAATAGTTGCACGAACTGAATTGCGCAGGCTCCGCCAAACAGAAAGGGCCGCTTGCGCGGCCCTTCCCATTTCGATCGCTTGATCGGGAGATCAGAACCGGATGATGGCGCCGGTCATGATCGCGTCGAACTCCTTGACGCCCGCAGTGGTCGCGCCGGTCGTAGAGCCAGTGGCAGCTGGTCTTCACGGTCGGATCGAAGTGGCGGTAGGCGATGTACATGTCCATGGCGGCCGCCGAGATCTCCTGGTTGATGCCAAGACCCCAGAAGTTGACTTCAGCCTCGGACAAGCAACCCAGACCACCCGAGACGCCCGAGCCAGGAATTGCGGCGGAGCCGGTCGCGGGGCCGAAGTTGCCGCACGACGTAGCACCAGTGGCGCCCAGACCCGCGCCGACCTCATGACGAGCCATACTCGCCGTAGAGCGTGGTCTTGCCGATGCCGAACCAGTTCTGCTCGATACCGCTGACCAGGTACCAGTAGGTATCCTCGTCCTTGATGCCGGCGATGTTGCCGTAGAGAGCCTTGCGGTTCTCGTCGGTGTACCGGGCATAGCTACCACTGAGGAAGAGGCCGGTCGGCACGTGCATGACACTGGCCGAACCGCTGATCACGTGGCAGTCGACCGTGCTGACCTGCGGAACGCCGGCGTTGAGATCGGCGCACTGATCGCCGTCCGAACCGGTCTTGCCGACGTTGTCGTTCTGCTGCTTGTAGCCGATACCCGCGGCGATGCGGATGCCGTTGAACTCGCCAGCATAACGCAGGGCGGTATCCCAGTAGTCGTCTTCGCCCCAGGCGGCCGAGAAAGTGAAGCCGTGCAGGGTCGGCGACACGTAGCGAACGGTGGTGTTGCGATCACCGTCGTCGTTCCACGCGCCAGCGAAGCTCGGCGTGATGTTGTTCCACTTCTGCGTCGACAACGAGTTGTTGGCGTTGCGCAGGAAGAAGCCACCGATCCAGGCGTCGCCCGAGCCAGCCGTGTTGATATTGGCAAGGTTGATCTCGGTGATGCCGTCGGTCGCGGTCGAGGTCTTGCCGACCCAAACGCGGCCGAGATCCTTGTGCTCGACCCACCACGCACTGTGACGGATGTCGATCTGGTTGGCGTTGGCGCCAGCCAGACCGGTGCCGGCCGTCTGAGCCGTGACCTGGGCGCGGCTGCCGGAGTTGGCGTAGCGAGCGCCGATCTCGAGCAGGTAACCAGCCGACAACCAATCGCTGATCTTGGCATCGCCGACGAAGCGGAAGCGAGTACGCGAGTTGTTGTTCGAGACGACGTAGGTGTTCCTCTCGAAGCCGTCATCCCAGAAGATGAGCGCTTCGTTGACGTGGCCCGAGACCGTCAGCTTCACCTTGCGGTTGCCCTTGCGGGCGGTCGTGGCCTCGAGCTCCGCCACGCGCTCTTCGAGGTCGGCGCAGCAATTGCCACCAAGATCGGCAGCGAAGGCGCCCGACGCAACCACGCTCGCGATCGTAGCGATCGCCAGGCGGCTGGTCGTCTTCTTCAGTCCCCCAGTCATTCTTTTGTCTCCAGTCTGTCGATTGCAGTTTTGAATTCAGGAAGCAGCACGCGCTGCCCGGCGATGATCCCCGTGTTCGGACCGAACGGCACGCACGCGCGTGTGCGCAGGCGGCTCGGACCGAACGCGGACAACTCGACTCAACTGACTGACGCTAGAGGATACAGAGTGCGACGAACGATGCTCGCCGGGCTTGCTCCCTGCGGATCTGCTGTCCGGGCAATTGGCCCTTAAGCTTGATGATCCGGGGCGGGGCGCCCCTGTCGCACGACTCGTGACAGTGATTAGTGATTAGTCGACCGGCCGCCCCCCGGCAAACGCCGGATTGGCTTTTCCCACCCGATTGGACGCGCATGTGGCGCGGAAGTCACGAAAAGCAGGCAGGACACACCTTGATTCCTGCTTTGTTCTCAAATCTGACCAATCTCCGAAACCCGTTCTTGGCGACTTTTGGCGCTGGTTGGACGCGAAAATCGGCAAAATTCGCGCGAGTCGACAGGTTCGCAGGGGTATCGGCAACGATCCCGCCGCGCCAATTTCAGCCCGCGCGTTTGCCCCGGCGATGGGCCGCAAGCCAGGTCGAGGCCACCACCACGATGCCCATCAGCGGCAGCGTCATGACGTTCACCAGCGACCAGCCGGGCCCGGCCTGCAGCAGGCCGGAGCTCAGCGCCGCGGTGGCGGTCGCGCCGTAAACGACAAAATCGTGCACGCCCTGGGCCTTGGCCCGTTCGGCCGGCCGATACGTCTCGGTCAGCAAGGTCGTGCCGCCGACGAACGCGAAATTCCAGCCGAGCCCGACCAGGATGTTGGCAAAGAAGAAGTTCCAATAGTCGATGCCGGCCAGATTGATGATGGCGCATCCGAGCTGGATCACCGCGCCGACGGTGATGATCCTGAGCACGCCGAACCGGTTGATCAGCTGCCCGGTGAAGAACGACGGCAGGAACATGGCGATCGAATGGGCCTGGATCACCGTCGCGCTGTCGTTGAAGCCAAAGCCGCAGGCATGCATGGCGAGCGGCGTCGCCGCCATCACCAGCGTCATGACGGCGAAACCGAACATCGAGGACGTCAGCGCCACAATATATGTCGGCTGTCGCATGATCTGCAGCAGCGGCCGGCCGCCTTCCGCCCGTTGCAATGCCGTCAGCTTCGGGATCTCGAGGCCCTGCACAACCAGGAGGATCAGGCCCGAGAACGCCATTACCATCACGTAGACGCCGCCGAATGTCACCGGCGACAGCAGGTCGACGCTCCATTTCGCGGTCTGCGGCCCGACGATCCCGGCCAGCACGCCGCCGGCCATCACCAGCGAGATCGCCTTGGCCTTGTAGGCGGCATCGGCGGCATCGGCGGCGGCAAAGCGGAAATACCAGGCGAAGGCGCCGGAGACGCCCTGGAAATATGAGCCCGCACAAAGGAGCGTGAAGTCCTGCTGGAAGATCCCCAGCAGAGACAGCATGCCTGACAGAATTCCCGCGATGCCGCCGACGGTGAAGCCGGCGCGCCGGCCGACCCGCGCCATCAGCAGCGACGCCGGCAGGGTGGTAGTCATCAGCCCGAGGTGGGCGAGAAAGATCGGCACCGTCGCAAGTTGCGAGTCACGCGCGAGCCCGAGCCATTGGAACGGCGGGGTCGCGAGCCATGGCAGTGCCGCCGCCGAGAATTGCCAGCGCCGCCAGCGGCGTGGTCGCGATCGCCATGCCCTGAACCGACTGGAACAGCGCCTGCGCCAGCGCCAGGAAGCCGATATTGCGGCGCAACGGCGCGACGGCCAACGTCATTGTAGGGGTCGTCGTGGTCATGACGTTTCGCTCCCAGAACTCTTTCGAGCACGACATACACGCAAACGCGTCCGATCTGGAATTCCGTTTCCTGCAACCTTGCCCCGCGCCACCACCGCTGTCGGCCGGCCGCCTTCGGCCCATCGCCGGCTTGACATCGGCTTGCCGCAACGATCCGTGATATCGTTTGAGGCGCGATGGGGACGAGGAGCTTTGCCGACATGCCAGTAACGGAACGGATCGCGGCAGCGGAGCTCGACGCGCCGCGCGGCCTGCCCGACCGCATTGCCGAGATCACCGAGGCCGCCGGGGCGCCGGCCGTCACGGCAGCCGACGTCACCAGGCTGCTGGCCGGGATCTACCAGGCGATCAACGGCACCGATATCGACGGCTACGACCCCGTCGCGCTGCGGCCCCAGGCGGCTGCCCTGCATCGGCGCCTGTTCGACCTGCGCGGCCGGTTGCGGGCGCGCCTGGCCGAGTGGAATGCGGCGAAGCTGATGACGCACGACAACCAGTTGCTGCTGCGCGACTGCCTGCGGGCGGCGCGCTTCGCCAGCGACATGCTCGGCGAGTTGGCGATCGGTCACGCGAAATTGCCGGACGGCGCCGAGTCGCTGAAAGCCTTCCGCGGCCCAATCAACACGATCGTCCCGCCGCCATTCGACTCGGACGAGGCGGCCGCGTTCCGGTCGGGCGACGTGCTGCTGCTGCGCGGCATGCATCACAACAGCGCCGCCATCGCCCGCATCGGCGACGTCGACTCGCAGTTCAGCCACGTCGCGATCATTCATGTCGACAAGCGCGGCAAGCAGTGGGTCGTCGAAAGCCTGATCGAGGACGGCGCGGTGATCAACGAGCTCGGCCGCACGCTCGCCCACGGCAACGGCCGCGCCATGCTGTTCCGGCATCCGGACGCCGAGCTGGCCGCCGCGCGCGTCGCAGATCGCCTACGACCACGTTCGCCGCACCTACGGCACCTGGAAGCGGCGCATCCTCTACGACTTCACGATGCGCCTCGACAAGCGCCGGCCGCTGTTCTGCTCGAAGCTGGTGCGGCTCGCCTACGCCCGTGCGAGCAAGGGCACCGTGCTGCTGCCGAGGTTCCCGACACGCTTCGACATGAAGAACCGCGACTTCATCGATCGGATCGGTGTCAAGGCCACCGAGACCTACGCGCCGGGCGATACCGAGATCGAGCCGCGGTTCGAGCTGGTCGCGGAATGGCAGGACTTCCGCGTCACCTCGCGCCTGCGGGCGCAGGACCTGATCATGGTCAAGCTGTTCGAGTGGATGGAAATGTACGGCTACACCTTCCGGCAGGACTTCCTGATCCGGCTCATCTCGATGCTCGGCAGGTTCTCCGCGCACCTGTCGGAGGACATCAAGAACATGCTCGCCGACGTTGTGCCAAAGGTGCCGGTCAACATGACCGCCAGGACCATTGCCGCCATCGCCATGCTGCACAAGACCGCCGAGCCGCTGCTCGAGGAAATCAGCAAGCTCGAGGCCGATCACATCGCCAGCACCGGGCGGCCGCTGCACCCGCGCCAGATCCTGGCGGCGCTCGAGGCGATCCGCCAGCGCTCCGACGGCCGGATCGGCTACCTGGTCGCGCCCAAGACCCGGGCCTGAAGCCCCCGGTCGGGGACCGATGCTGGCCGCAGGCCTGCGCTGCGGATGCCGCGTTGGTGAGGACTTGCGCATTCGGGACCGGGCGCTACGCTCGCCACCGAAATTCCACCCATCGAGGAGCAGATCATGCCTATCGTGAACCGGATCGCCGGGATGCAGGAAGAGATCACTGCGTGGCGCCGGGACTTCCATGAGAACCCCGAGCTGCTCTACGACGTCCACCGGACGGCCGGGATCGTGGTCGAGAAGCTGAAGGCATTCGGCTGCGACGAGGTGGTGCCCGGAATCGGCAAGACCGGGGTGGTCGGCGTCATCAAGGGGCGCAAGTCGGCCTCGGGCAAGGTGATCGGGATGCGCGCCGACATGGACGCGCTGCCGATCGTCGAGGACACCGGCCTGCCCTATGCCTCGAAGACCCCGGGCAAGATGCACGCCTGCGGCCACGACGGCCACACCGCGATGCTGCTGGGCGCCGCCAAGTACCTGTGCGAGACACGCAATTTCGACGGCACCGCGGTCGTGATCTTCCAGCCGGCGGAGGAGGGCGGCGCCGGCGGCAAGGCCATGGTGCAGGACGGCATGATGGATCGCTGGAACATCCAGGAGGTCTACGGCATGCACAATCGTCCCGGCATGCCGGTCGGCGCGTTCGGACTGCGGCCCGGCCCGCTGATGGCCGCCTCCGACCGCCTGCACGTGCTGATCGACGGCAAGGGCGGCCACGCTGCCTATCCGCACAAGTCGATCGACCCGATACTGGTCGGCTCGCACATCATCGTCGCGCTGCAGTCGATCGTGGCGCGCACCGTCGATCCGCTGCAGTCCGGCATCATCTCGATGTGCATGTTCCACGCCGGCAGCGCCGGCAATGTCATCCCGGCCACGGCGGAGCTGACGGGAACCGCCCGCTCGCTCGACCCGCTGGTGCGCGACCAGCTCGAGAAGCGATTCGTGGAGATCTGCGAGGGCACGGCCAAGGTGTTCGGTGCCACCGCCAAGGCGAAGTACAGCCGCGACTATCCGGTGACCAGCAACCACGCACGGCAGGCCGAGTTCGCCGCCGGCGTCGCCAGCCAGGTCGCAGGCGGTGCCAACGTCGATACCGATCTCGCCCCGGTGATGGGCGGCGAGGACTTCTCGTTCATGTTGGAAGCCCGGCCCGGCGCCTTCATCTTCGTCGGCAACGGCGACACCGCCAACGTCCACAATCCGGCCTACAACTTCAACGACGAAGCGATCCCGGTCGGCGTGTCGTACTGGGCGCGCCTGGTCGAGACCGCGATGCCGGCCTGACCTGCGCCGGCGCGACGGAGGTCTTGCCATGTCTGATACCCGCATCCCCCTGCTCACCGGCGGCTGCCAGTGTGGCGCGATCCGCTACGCACTCTATGCACAGCCAGACAACGCCTCGGTCTGTCATTGCCGCATGTGCCAGAAGGCCAGCGGCAACCTGTTCGGCGCGTTCGCCGGCGTGAAGCGGGCCGAGTTCGCCTGGACCCGGGGGACGCCGAAGCACTTCAACAGCTCGCAGGCCGTCGCGCGCGATTTCTGCGGCGATTGCGGCACGCCGCTCACCTACCGGCCGCTCGACAGGGATCGCGTCTCGGTCGCGCTCGGCAGCCTCGACCATCCGGAGGCGGTTCCGGTCACCAAGCAGTATGGCGTCGAAAGCCGCATACCCGGCTTCGCGACGCTGTGCAGTCTGCCCGAATGGAAAACCAGCGACTGGATGCCGCCGGAAAGCGTGCCGGGCCTCGCCAGCCGCCAGCACCCGGATCACGACACGCCGGATTGACCAGCGCCGGTCCGCGGCCGCCCGATGCGCAGCGTATCGCTGGCGGCCAGCAGGGCGCCGGCCGATATCAGCGCGGCGGCGAGCCAAAGCGCGGCGGTCGCCTTGCCGAGCCCCAGCGCCGCCATGATCAAGGTCGACAGCAGCGGCGTGGCATAGGCGGCGGCGCCGAGCAACTGCAGGTTGCCGAGCTTCATGCCGCGATCCCAGACGTAGAATGCGAGCCCGACCGGGCCCAGTCCCAAGCCGACGACGGCGGCCCAGGATGTCGCGCTTGCCGGCCAGGTGGTGCTCTCCGTCGCCAGATGGAGCAGAAGCGAGCCCGCCGCCGTGGCCGCGCAGCTGCCGATCACCGCCGTGCTCGGCACGTCACGATAGATCCGCGTCGCCACCGAATAGCTCGACCAGATGAGGGCGGCGGCCAGCGCCGCGAGGTAGCCCGACGCGCCGCCGCTGAAATCGGGCCGGCCGGCGGCGCTGAGCGGGATCATGATGGTGCCGCAGAAAGCGAGCAGCGCGCCGGCGACATGCCACCATCTCAGTCGACGGCCGCCGAGTTGCGCCGGCACCAGGCCGGAGATCAGCACGATCAGCAGCGGCCACAGGAACACGATCAGGCTGACCTCGATCGCCGGCGCCTGCTGCAGGGCGTAGAAATAGCAGGCATGGAACGCCAGCAGCCCATAGATGCCAAGCGCCCAGGCGCCGGCCGGCAGGCGGCCCAGAACCGGCAGCACGCGCTCGTCCGCGATCCGGGCGTAGAGCAGCCCGACCAAGGTGCCGATCGCAAATGTCATCGCCGCCAGCTGGAACGGCGGGACCGGTCCGGCATAGGTGGTCAGCGCCGCCAGCGCCGCCCACAGCAGCACCGCGACGAGCCCCTGCAGCGTCGCCGCCGCCATGGATCGCTCCCCCGCCACTTGCGCCTCACCCTCCGGTCGTCGCCGCTGGCTGCCTAGTGTGGCGATTTCGAAGTCCGCTTCATCTTGCGGCATACTCCAGTGCGGACTTCGAAATCATAAGCCACACTAGAAGCTGGATTTGCTAGTGTCCTTATCGATCGCGAAGTTCGTCCGATAGCCATGCGAAGGAAGCGAACTTCGCGATCGGACATAATCGCAGCACTTTCAGCCAGCGGGTGACATCGAGCAAGGTCATCGCGGCGGCGGCGACGTAGGTCAAGGCCGCGGCGCGCAGGATCTGGCGCGCCGACGACATGTCACGGGCGGGTATGTAGTTGCCGGCCTTCAGCACCGGCAGCGCACGGCGAAAGCTTGCATCGAACTCCACCGGCAGCGTGAACGCATGCATCAACACGCTGAACGACAGTATCAGCAGTCCGACCAGGATCTGCACCAGCATGATGGCCGGCGCCTTCGCGATCACCAGCATCACCGGCGACAGCAGCATCATCAAGGAGCCAAGCATCTCGACCTTGCGGGCCTGCTTTGCCAGCCGCGTGCGCGCCTGCAGCGGCGCGTAGCCGGTGGCATCCTGCATGGCATGACCGACCTCGTGCGCCGCGATCACCACCGCCGACAGCGAGCGCTTGTGCATGTGATCGGCGCTGAGCCTGACCGCCTTCTCGGCCGGGTCGTAGTGGTCGCCGAGGTCGGTCTGCTCGACCTTCACGTGATTTAGCTTCATGCCGTCAAGGAGATGGCGGGCAAGCTCGCCGCCGGAGCCGGCAAGATCGGTTCGCTCGAGCGAATGCCGCTTGATCACGCCCTGGACCCAGGCTCCGGGCAGCAGCGCCAGGCCGATGATCAGCAGCGCCAGGATCAATCCGATAATCATCTGTCCCATCCATCGGCGGCGAGACAACCGCCATCCACGTCGTAATATAGTGCCGGCCGGTAGCGCAAACAGGACGGGGATTTCCATGGCGGCGATCGCAATTCTCGACGACTACCCGGGCGTGGCGCTGGAAATGGCCGATTGGACCCGTCTGCAGGCCGGGAATCGGATCGAGGTGTTCCGGGCGCCGTTCGCCGGCGAGGATGCCGTCGCTAGGGCGCTGGCCGATTTCGACGTCGTTTGCCTGATGCGCGAGCGCACGCCGTTTCCGGCCTCGCTGTTTGGTCGGCTGCCGAAGCTGCGGCTGTGCGTCACGACCGGCATGCGCAATGCCGCGATCGACGTCGCCGCGGCGGCGACGCGCGGGGTCATGGTCTGCGGCACGCCGAGCGGCGGCCATGCCACGGCCGAGCTGGCGTTCGGGCTGATCCTGTCGATCGCCCGCAATATCCCGCTCGAGAGCCAGGCGATGCGCGCCGGCGGGTGGCAGACGACGGTCGGCCACGACCTGCGCGGACGAACTCTCGGCATCCTCGGCCTCGGCAGGCTCGGCAGCCAGCTCGCTACATACGGCCACGCCTTCGGCATGCACCTGATCGCCTGGAGCCCGAACCTGACCGCCGACAGGGCAGCGGCCGCCGGCGCCGAGCTGGTGACCAGGCCGGAGTTGTTCCGGCGCTCGGACTTCGTATCGATCCACATGGTACTGTCGCCGCGCAGCCGCGGCCTCGTCGGCGCCGACGAGCTGGCGCTGATGAAGCCGTCGGCGGCGCTGGTCAATACTTCGCGCGGCCCGATCGTCGATGGCGTCGCTTTGCTCGCCGCGTTGCGAGACGAGCGCATCAAGGCGGCGGCAATCGACGTTTTCGAGGAGGAGCCGCTGCCGCCCGACCACCCGCTTCGACGCGAGCCGCGGGCATTATTGACACCGCACCTCGGCTACGTCACCGAGGAAACCTATCGCCTGTTCTACGGTGGCACGGTCGCGGCCATCGAGGCATGGCTCGCCGGCAAGCCGATCAACGAGATCAAGGCCGGTTGATTTCGCAACGCCGCCACCCGGTCAGGCCATGCTCGAACCGGCTTCGGAGCGTGGCGCCGGCGACGGAAATGATGCTAGCGTCGCGGCCAAGGCTCACAATTCGCGCAGGGCAGCTCAGGAGACAACCATGGGTGAGCGAATGTCGCTGGTCGCGTGGACGCTGGCAATCGCGGTCAGCGTCGCGGCGCTGGTGGCGAGTGCCGCGTCGCGCGTCGGCAACGTGTCGATGGGCTATGCCCACATGGCGATCGCCGCCGGCGTCAGCATCTTCTTCGCGCTCTACGCGATCCGCAATATGCAGGCGCATGCCCGCGCCGGCGCGGCGCCGGCGGCAATCGCCGCCGAAAGCGCTCGCTCGCAAGGGTTGGTCTGGACCTGGGGGGCGATCGTGATCGCCGTCACCTACGGCACCGGCGTAATGTACTGGAAGGAGTGGATCGCGCATTTCAGCGGCATGTTCGTCGTCGGCGCCATCTGCCTTGCGGTAGCAGCCTTTCTCGGCAAGTCGGTCGAGCACGGCACGGACGATCCGGTGATGATCAACGTGGCGCGGGTGCTGACCATCGGGCAGCTCGTGGCCATGATCCTGGTGATCGCAGGTTTCCTGATCGACGGCCAGCTCAAGCGGTTCCAGGTAGAGCGCTACACCGACTGGCCCGCCAAGCACGTGATCTTCTTCGGCGCGATTGCGATCGCCGCGATCTGCGGCGCGACACTCGGCCTCGTACCGCGAACCACGGAAAAGCGTACCTAGCCCGCCCTTCTCACAGGGTCGCGGTCGGCACGGAGGGGAAAATGACGACAGAGCAGAAGCGGCGCGCCGAGCATAGCGCCACTATGGTCAAGCGACGCGACGCACTCTGTCGTCATTTTCGCCCCGCCCTGCGGGTCGCGGCCGGCGGGCGGCCCGCGGCGTCGGTCGCGATGACGATCCGCGAGCCTGTGAGAAGGGCGGGCTAGAACCCACGATCACACTGAAATCGATATTCAATGGTGTCATTGCCGCTCGCGAGCATGTCGGTCCAACCTTTCATTCCCTGGCTATTGGCGGCGTTCGTGCCATCCGTGATCGGCCAGGTCATTGGTGCTCGCGTGGGCTCCGCCTGGCTGTCTGGCACGGCAGCGCTGATCCTGCCGGTGATGTCGATCCTGGTCGCGATGAAGGTCAATGCGCCCTATTGGGAAAAGCGCGCGACACCTGGCTGCATCGACGCGCTTGCCAACGCCTCCCGCCGGAACGCGCGGCTGATCGCCTGGACCTGGGGCGCGGGCGCCGCCTCGATGCTGGCTGTCTACTTGATCTCCGGCCTCAAGTGGCAGCATGGCTGGCAATACGGCAGCGGCATGCTGCTCATCGCCCTCCTGGGTTTTCTCTATTCGCTGATCATCGGCGAGCCGGCGAGCGTATTGCGCCGACCGGGCGTTCTCAACGCGGTGGCGATGCTGGCGGCAGCGCAGGGCGTTGCCGCGATCGGCGGCGTCACAGTCCTGGTGCTGTCGGGCAAGGTTGCGAGCAACAAGGCCGACTGGGCCGCGAATATCATCTTCGTGGCCGGCGGCCTGGCGATCACCGTGCTGTCGGCGATCGCGGTGCGCACCCACGCGCGGCTCAGTCACGATGATAGGGATGACCCGCAAGTATCGTAGCGGCGCGATAGAGCTGCTCGGCAAGGACGATACGCGCAAGGCCGTGCGGCAGCGTCATCGGACCGAGCGAGAGCTTGACCCCCGCCTTCGCCGGCACCGCCGCGCCGTGGCCGTCAGGACCGCCGATCAAGAATGCCATGGCCTGGACGCCGCTGTCCCGGTGCCTGGCCAGCAGGTCGGCGAACGACCTGCTCGTCATCGCCCGACCACCTTCGTCGAGCGCCACCACGACGTCGCACGCGGTGGCAAGCTTCAATAGTCGCGCTGCTTCATCGGCTTGCCGCAAGGCGGCCTGCTCGGCGCGCCCCTCCGCAATTTCCAGGATGTCGACCGGACCGAGCGCCACGCCGCGGCCGGCCTGCGCCAGCCGCTTCACGTAGCGGCCCAGCAGCTCGCGCTCGGGGCCGTCCTTGAGACGCCCGACCGCGGCTATGACGAGCTTCATCGACCGGTCAGTGTGCCGGCTGCTCGGCCGGGCGATCGCCCGACCACATCTTCTCGAGGTTGTAGAACTCGCGCACCTCGGGCCGGAATACGTGGATGACGATGTCGCCGGTGTCGATCAGCACCCAGTCGCAGGTCTGCATGCCTTCCACCCGCAATTTCCGCAAGCCGGCATCCTTGAGATGTCGCTGCAGGAGGTCCGCGATCGCTCCGACGTGGCGGTCGGTGCGGCCGGAAGCGATGATCATGCTGTCGGCTATGGTGGATTTGCCCGCGAGGTCGATCGATACGATGCGCTCGGCTTTGGCTTCGTCGAGCCAGACGGTGATCAGGTCGACGAGGGCGGACGAGCTGGTCTGCTGGGAGACATGCTCGCTCTGAGCAACGCCGCGGCGGGCGCTCTCGTGCGCGGTTCTCATATGTAGGCGATATTCCTTCTGCCGTTTCACACGCTGCGCGGAGCCGATCTCCACCCCGCAGCCGGGTGTCATCAGGTGCCGCAAGCGCCCGAATACGCCAGATATGTGCGCTGACCGGCGTCCGATCACAAGGGCTAGCTTACTCTGCTTCGCGACGAATTTTCAATCTCCGGCGAGCGACATGAGCGCAAACTTGCGTACGACGCCCCTCGCCACAGTCGCTATCCGGCAACAGATCGCAGTGCGGCTGCCCGCAGCGCGGTCGACGACAGATCGGATAACGGTCCGGAGAGGAACACCCAGGCGGGAGCCGGCCGTCGCGCCAGTTGCATCGCCTCCGCCTCCGGCATCAACGCCCGCGCCATCGCGCGCGCCGCCGGCGAGGCGCGAGCGGCGTGTCGCCAGCCGGGCCGGTCGATGACGGCGATCGGCACCGTCGCTGCGATCTCGCGCCAATGCTGCCAGCGGTGGAAGCCCGCGAGATTGTCCGCACCCATCACCCAGACGAAGTGCACCGCCGGATACCGCTGGCGCAGGAAGCCCAGGGTCGCGGCCGTATAGGGTGTGCCGAGCTGCTCCTCGAAACCGGTAACGGTCACGCGCCGCTCCGGCACCAGGCGCCGGCACTCGGCCATGCGCTGCGCCAACGGCGGCAGGCTGCCGTTCGCCTTGAGCGGATTGCCGGGCGTGACCAGCCACCACAGCCGGTCGAGCCGCAGCCGTGCCAGCGCGATATTGGAGATCTGGACGTGGCCGCCGTGCGCCGGATTGAAACTGCCGCCGAGCACGCCGATGCACTGGCCTGGCAGGGCGGGCGGCGTCTTCGCCCTGATCCAGCCGAGGCGACCCGGGCGCGAAATCATCGGCATGAAAGCACCGCTCGGTACCAGGTGTGGCGGTTCGAAAGCTCCTGTGCTGGTAGCAGATCAGGCCGCAAGCTGCATCCAGGCTTCTGGAACCGGAACCGGCCCGCTACTCGAACTTGCCGTGGCAATGCTTGTACTTCTTGCCCGAGCCACAGGGGCAAGCCTGATTTCGCGACACCCGGCCCCAGGTCGCCGGGTCGGTCGGATTGACGCCGCCGTTGCCGGCGGCCTTGCGGGTCTGCATCGGCGCGCGCTTCTCCGGCGCGGCCGCCCGCGGCTGGTGCTCGGCGGTCAGCACCGCGTCGACCAGGGCGAGCTCGTCGAGGCCGGTGGTGGCGTCGATGTGATGGGCGTGCATCGGCGGCAGCTCGACCGGCTGCATGATCGGCTGCTCTTCTATCGGCGCCATCTCGATGTGCATGAGCTGGCCGGTGACCGCCTCGCGCAGCTTTGCCAGCATGGCCTCGAACAGCACGAACGCTTCGGTCTTGTACTCGTTGAGGGGGTCGCGCTGGCCATAGGCGCGGAAGCCGATCACCTGGCGCAGATGCTCGAGCGTCACGAGATGCTCGCGCCACAAATGGTCGAGCGTCTGCAGCAGCACCATCTTCTCGATCTGCCGCGAGGCTTCCGGCCCGAACGCAGCTTCCTTGGTGGCCGCCTTCTCGTCGATCGCCGCCCGCACGCGCTCCTTGATCTCGGCGTCGGCGATGCCTTCCTCGGCCGCCCACGCCTCGATCGGCAAGTCGAGCCCGAAAATGCCGCCGACCGCCTCGTGCAGGCCCTTGGCGTCCCACTGCTCGGCGTATGCCGCCTCGGGGATGTGCTTCTTGACCAGCTCGTCGATCACCTGATGGCGCATGTCGACGACGGTCTCGCTGACGTCGTCCTCGCTCATGATGTCGAGCCGCTGCTCGAAGATGACCTTGCGCTGGTCATTCATCACGTCGTCATACTTCAGGATCTGCTTGCGGATGTCGAAGTTGCGCGCCTCGACCTTGCGCTGCGCCATTTCCAGCGACTTGTTCATCCACCTGTGCTTGATCGCCTCGCCGTCCTGCAGGCCGAGCGTCTTCAGCACCGAATCCATGCGCTCCGACCCGAAGATGCGCATCAGGTCGTCCTCGAGCGACAGGTAGAACTTGGAGCGTCCCGGATCGCCCTGGCGGCCGGAGCGGCCGCGCAGCTGGTTGTCGATGCGGCGGCTCTCGTGACGCTCGGTGGCAAGCACATAAAGTCCGCCGGGCCGCGTCTCGATGACCGCCGGCTTTCCGCCCTTGGCCGGCTCGATCTCGACCTCCTCGACGATGTCGCGCACCAGGTCGCGGTACTTTGCGATCTCCTCCTTGATCTTCTCGATCGTGCGGTCCTTCTCCGGACCGTCCTCCATCTCCGAGGCTTCCTCGATGATGCGCATCTGCGCGTTGCCGCCGAGCTGGATGTCGGTGCCGCGTCCGGCCATGTTGGTGGCGATCGTAACCGCGCCCGGCTTGCCGGCCTGGGCGATGATCTGCGCTTCCTGCTCGTGGAAGCGGGCATTCAGCACCTGGTGCTCGATGCCGCGCTTCTTCAGCATCTCGGACAAGAGCTCGCTCTTCTCGATCGAGACGGTGCCGACCAGGATCGGCTGCTTGCGCGACCGCGCCCGCTCGATCTCGGCGATGATCGCCTCCCACTTCTCCCGCGCCGTGCGGTAGATCTCGTCGTCCTCGTCGAGGCGCGCGACCGGGCGGTTGGTCGGGATCTCGAGCACGTCGAGCCCGTAGATGTCGAGGAACTCGTTGGCCTCGGTGGCGGCCGTGCCGGTCATCCCGGCGAGCTTCTTGTAGAGGCGGAAATAGTTCTGGAACGTGATCGAGGCGAGCGTCTGGTTCTCGGGCTGGATCTCGACCTCTTCCTTCGCCTCGAGCGCCTGGTGCAGGCCTTCCGAGTAGCGCCGGCCCTGCATCATGCGGCCGGTGAACTCGTCGATGATGACGACCTGGCCGCCCTTCACGATGTAGTCGCGGTCGCGCAGGAACATCTTGTGCGCCTTCAGCGCCTGGGTGACGTGATGCACCGTCGTCACGTTGTCGATGTCGTAGAGCGAGCCGCCTGGCGTCAGGAGGCCGGCCTCCTGCAGCAACTCCTCCATGCGCTCGTTGCCGGCCTCGGTCAGCGCCACCGTGCGCTGCTTCTCGTCCAACTCGAAGTCGCCCTTGCCGAGCGACGGGATCAGCCTGTCGATCGCGACATAGAGGTCGGCGCGATCCTCGACCGGGCCGGAAATGATGAGCGGTGTGCGCGCCTCGTCGATCAGGATCGAATCGACCTCGTCGACGATCGCGAAGACATGGCCGCGCTGGACCATCTCGCTCTTGCTCATCTTCATGTTGTCGCGCAGGTAGTCGAAGCCGAGCTCGTTGTTGGTGCCGTAGGTGACGTCGCAGGCATACGCCGCCTTGCGTTGCTCGTCGTCGAGGTCGTGCACGATGCAGCCGACGGTGAGCCCGAGGAAGCGGTAGACCTGGCCCATCCACTCGGCGTCGCGGCTGGCGAGGTAGTCGTTGACGGTGACGACGTGCACCCCCAGGCCACTGAGCGCGTTGAGATAGACCGCGAGCGTGGCGACGAGGGTCTTGCCCTCGCCGGTCTTCATCTCGGCGATCTTGCCCTGGTGGAGCGCCATGCCGCCGATCAGCTGGACGTCGAAATGCCGCTGGCCGAGCGTTCGCTTGGCCGCCTCGCGGACGGTCGCGAAGGCGGGAACCAGCAGCTCGTCGAGCGACTTGCCGTTGGCGAACTCGGCGCGGAACTGCTCGGTGCGGGCCCGCAGATCGGCGATCGGAAAGCCTCGCAACCTCGCTTTCGAGCGCGTTGATCGCCTCCACCTTCGGCCGGTAGCTCTTAACCTTGCGGTCGTTGGCGGAGCCGAACACCTTCGCGGCAAGCGCACCAAAGGAAACCATGCTGATCGTCCTCGATTTTCAACAGCGGCGTGTGCCGCGGCGGCCGCGCCGGACCGAAGGTTATCTTGGGGGTAGGGAACTGATACTTCAGGTCATTTCACGGGCCGCTTGCATTTTTGAGACAGCGGCCATCGCGACGACGGACACGCTGGCGCCGGCGCCGTCATACCGATGGAGCCGCGGTTGGATATGGCGTGAAATAAGGACCGCCCCCCCGTATTGTCAATGAATCACGGAACATTGAGGCGACGGTGTGTGCCTGTCGGTCGCAATGCTGCCATCTGTCGGATTGTTAACTTGGCAAAACTGGCTGGCGCGGTCTATGTGCGCGCCTGAACACCCGCGCCCGAGGCGCCCGCAATTCAAGGAAGCACCCCCGTGATCAGCAAACGTCACCGCATGCCGTTCGTCGTCGCCCTGGCACTGCCCCTGCTGGCATTGGCGCTGGCGCCGGTCTCCATGGCGCAAGACAAGGTGGTCGCCAAGGTCAACGGCAAGAACCTCACCGAAAGCGATCTGAAGTATGCCGAGGCCGAGATCGGCGCCGACATCGGCAATCTGCCCGAGGCGACCCGCCGCCGCGTGCTCGTCGAGTACCTGATCGAGAACCAGCTGTTCGCGGACGCCGCCGAGACCCAGAAGCTCGGGTCCGGCACGGCGTTCGACGAGCGGTTGCAGTACTGGCGGCGGCGCGCGCTGCGCGAGACCTACTTCGACACCAGCGTGAAATCGGCGGTGTCCGAGGCCGACGCGCGCAAGCTTTATGACGAGCAGGTGGCGCAGATCGCCAAGGCCAAGCCCGAGGAGGAGGTCAAGGCAAGCCACATCCTGGTCAAGGAGGAGGACAAGGCCAAGGAGATCGTCGCCAAGCTGAAGGGCAGCGACGACAAGGCGTTCGCCGAGGCCGCCAAGGCCAACTCCCTCGATCCGGGCAGCAAGGACGACGGCGGCAGCCTCGGCTATTTCGGCCGTGGCCAGATGGTGCCGCAATTCGAGGAGGCTGCCTTCAAGCTCCAGAAGGGCGAGGTCTCGGCCCCGATCCAGACCCAGTTCGGCTGGCACATCATCAAGGTCGAGGATCGCCGCGAGAAGGCGACGCCGAAGATTCCCGAGTTCGCCGCCGTCAAGGACCGGATCATGGCTTCGATGATGCACAAGAAGGCACAGGAGACGCTCGACGGCCTGCGCTCCAAGGCGCAGCTCGAGTACGTCGACCCCGACATCAAGAAGCAGGTCGAGGCGGAGAAGTCGGCACCCGGCGCGGCCCCGCCCAAGCAATAGCCGCCACCTCGCCGGCGGCTCCAGGCAACGGCCGGCCATATCCAACGTGAGATACCCGCGGGGCGTGCAACAATGCTTGCACGCCCCGTTCTTATTTCCTCTACTGACGAACGTCCGGGCGCGCCACCCGACGCGTGGCCGACGCCCCGGAAGATCACATTTTCCGCAATGCGAGAGTTATCCCCAAGTTCCCCCTTGCAATGCACCAGGACGAAGCTAAGGATCGCCGCCGCTAGAGGCCAAAGGGGTCTCGTCTTGGGATTGCTCCGGCCGCACCGGAAGCCACTGGCGGACCGCGAGGCGCGGCACGCCAGCCGAGGGCGGCGCTCTTTGGGGGAGGACTTTCGTCCATCATGGCACCAGCTTCCAAGGCGAAGCGGCCAAAGCGCCAACCAGTGCGTTCCTGCCTCGGTCCCGTCGGTGATCTCGAGGCGCATCTGCCCGCGGAATGGTGGCGCAAGCTTTTCAATGCTCTTTATGTGAAGACCGACGGCGATGTCGTCGAGAACATCGAGAATACCCGCCGCGAGGTCGATTTCATCATGTCGGCGGCGGCGATCCAGCCGCACAGCACCATCCTCGACCTATGCTGCGGCCAAGGCCGGCACTGCCTGGAGCTCGCCCGCCGCGGCTTCAAGGGCGTGCACGGCGTCGACCGCTCGCGCTACCTCGTGCGCCTCGCCAAGAAGCGGGCGCAGACCGAGGGCCTGCAGGTCGTGTTCAAGGAAGGCGACGCCCGCAATCCGCGGCTGCCGGAGAACACGTACGACTGCGTCGTCATCATGGGCAACTCGTTCGGCTACTTCTCGAACAAGCAGGACGACGAGAAGGTGCTGACGATGGTCGGCAAGATCCTGCGCCCGACCGGCCAGATCGTGCTCGACATCACCGACGGCGCCTATATGGCCGAGCACTTCGACCGGCGGTCGTGGGAGTGGATCGACGAGCATCACTTCGTCTGCCGCGAGCGCTCGCTCAGCCAGGACGGCGACCGGCTGATCAGCCGCGAGGTGATCGTCCACGACGAGAGCGGCGTCATCGCCGACCAGTTCTACGCCGAGCGCCTCTACACCAGGGACGCGATCTCGCGGCTGCTGGAAAAATGCGGGTTCCGCAACGTGCGCCACCATGGCCACGCCGAGGCCCAATCTGATCGCGACCAGGATCTCGGCATGATGGCGCGCCGCATCCTGCTCACCGCCGACGCACCGCAGCTGCCCGCCCGCAAAGCCAAGACGCGGATGCAGCAGCTCGACGTCACCGTGCTGATGGGCGACCCGCGCCTGCCGGATCAGGTCAAGCGTGGCGGCACCTTCAATCCGGAAGATCTCGAGACCGTCCGCAAGTTGAAGGACGCACTGTCCGAGCTGCCGGGCTACAAGTTCCGCTTCCTCGACAATCACGCGACGCTCGAGAGGGATCTCGGCAGCCTGCGCACCGACCTCGTCATGAACCTGTGCGACGAGGGCTGGAACAACGACCCGTTCAAGGAGCTGCATGTTCCCGCACTCCTCGACGTGCTGGGCCTGCCCTATACCGGTGCCGCCGCTCCGGCATTGGCTGCCTGCTACGACAAGGGCGTGGTGCGCGCGGTCGCGGCCTCGCTCGACGTTCCGGTGCCGCTCGAGACCTACGTGCGGCCGGGCGACCAGGGCGCGACCCTGCCGTCGGTCTTCCCGGCGATCCTGAAGCCCAACTACGGCGACAGCTCGCAGGGCATCACCAAGGACGCGGTGGTGCGCAACCAGAGCGCGCTGATCGACTACCTGGAGCGGCTGCGCACGGAATTTCCGCGTAGACCGGTGCTGGTGCAGGAATATCTGCCCGGCGCCGAGTACTCGCTGAGCCTCGTCGGCAATCCGGACCAGGGCCTGCGCGCGCTGCCGATCCTCGAGGTCGATTTCTCGCGGCTCGACCCGAAGCTGCCGAAGATCCTCGGCTACGAATCGAAGTGGGAGCCGGAAAGCCCGTACTGGACGCAGATAAAGTACCACGAGGCGCAGCTTTCCGATTACGTCCAGTCGCAGATGATCGAGTATTCGGCGCGGCTGTTCGAACGGCTAGGCTGCCGCGACTATGCACGCTTCGATTTCCGCGCCGATGCCAAGGGCGAGGTCAAGCTGTTGGAAGTAAATCCCAATCCGGGCTGGTGCTGGGACGGCAAGCTCAACATCATGGCGGGCTTCGCCGGCATCAGGTACTCCGAGCTGCTCGGACAGATCCTCGCCGCGGCCGAGGAGCGGCTCGGCATAGTTGCGAAGCCGCAGGCCGCGATTGCGGCCAACGGCGCCGCAGTCAACGGCACCGGCGCGAGTCCTCAGACCGGCCAGCCCCTAGGCCAGCCGGCAGAGACTGGCTGACGGCCGGGCGCCGCCGGCACGCGGTCGCGGAACCGGACACAACGCAAGGGCGCGGGCAGCTTCTGCTCGCGCCCTTTCAATTCGGCATGACAGGTGCGCCTGGCGAGGTTGCAGATGCTGCCTTTGTTGAGGCAAGGTGTCAGTTCGAACCAGGACAAGCCAGTTCAGCGGGGAAGGGGAGGCCCTCGCAAACAGCACCGAGGTCATGCGAATGCCTGAACCGCACGCACCACCCATCCGCCCGCGCTTTCGCCCGCTCACGATCTTGGTGATCGCCACCCTAGCCTTCAGCACCGCCTTCGAAGCCGCCGCTCACTCCTGGTACCCATACTTCTGCTGCAGCGACCAGGACTGCATGAAGGTCGACGCCATCGAGTACGTGTCTGGCGGAATGTACATGACGGTCGGACCGATCCGGGTGTTCGTGCCTGAGACGATGGAAAAGCGGCCGTCGCAGGACAGCGATGCCCATGTCTGCGTGATGCGCACCCAGAGCGGATTCTATCGCGTGCGCTGCGTCTTCCTTCCCGGCAACGCCTGAACCGTCCGCCGGAACCCTCAGACCAGTCCGGCGGCGAGATTGATCGCCAGCGCCAGCACGGTGGTGTTGAAGGCGAACGAGATCACCGCCTGGAACGCAACCAGCCGTCGCAGCGATTTCGCCGTCACGGCGACATCCGACGTCTGCGACGTGGCGCCGATCGACGTGGTGAAATAGAAAAAGTCCCAATAGTCGGGATGCTCGTCATGCGGGAACGCGAGGCCGCGAAATACATCCGATGAGCCTGGCACCGGCTGGTAGTACGCATGAGCATAGTGCAGCGTGAACACGATCTGTGTCACCGTCCAAGACACGAAGATCGTCAGTCCCGCCAAGCCTAGAAACAGTACCGACAGCTCGCCTCTGGCGGCCCTGGCTTCGCCGATCAAACCGACGGTGGAAGCGAAGCTCGCGGCGGTCGCGGCCAGGATCAGCAGCAGGAACACCAGCGCGCCTTCGTCCTCGCCGGCCGCGCGGCGGCGGATCTGGTCGACGTCGCAGGACCGGAACACACCGACGGCAAGCGCGATGTAGACGATGCCGCCGACGTCCCACACCGCCGCCGCCCTTGCTCCCGACGGCAGCCAGGCCGGCAGCAGCAGGCAGGCGGCGAGCGCGCATGCGACGGCGATATAGAGCTTCGGCCGCGCGATCAAACCGCGCACCAGCGAGCTCGGTCGATACCAGCCGCGACGGGACCTATGCATGTCGGCACCAGCCTGGGATCTGCCCGGTGTCGCGGAAAGTGGCATCGAGCGGCGGTCGCGATACCCCTTGTCGCGCGATTGCGTGTCGCGACGCCAGCCGTGCGCCCGCTACACTAGGCCTGCGCGGCGGACCAGGCGCGATACCAGCTCTTGAACAGCTTCAGCTGGCTCTCGGCGTAGTGCCGCTGGCTGGGCGACAGGGCGTCGGTGGCGTTGAAGTGCAGCTCATACTCGGGATTGCCCTCGAGCACCATCAGGTACTTGTAGTGCAGCACGAGGTCTGCGCCCTCGTCGAACGAGGACAGGACCGCCAAGGCCTGCTCAAGCTCGAGCGCCAGCCGGCGAGCCCGCTGATCGCCGCCTGCCGCCTTCTCGCACAGCGACACGAGGTGCAGGACCTCCTTCGGCAGCACGTTGCCGATGCCGGTGATCGCGCCGCCGGCGCCGCAGTTGACGAACCCGTGGAACACCTGGGTATCGACCCCCACCATCAACGTAAGCGAGGGGTCCTGGCCGGTGATGTGCTCGGCCGCGTAGCGCAGCGCCGCGGCGCCGCCGAACTCCTTGAAGCCGACGAGGTTGGCGTGCCGCTTGCGCAGGTCGAAGAACAGGTCGGCCTTGGTCTCGAAGCCGTAGTAGGGGCTGTTGTAGATCACCGCCGGCAGGTCGCCCGCGGCTTCGAGCACGCCCTCGAAGTGGGCGCGCTGCGCTGCCGGCGAGGTGCCCCGCGACAGCACGCGGGGGATCACCATCAGGCCTTTCGCCCCGACCTCCCTGGCATGCGCGGCGAGTGCCGCCGCGCGCTTCGGGCTCTGCGCGCCGGTGCCGACGATCACCGGCACGCCGGCCTTCACCAGGCGCTCGACACCCTCCTGCCGCTGCTGGTCGGAAAGCAGCGGCCAGTCGCCCATGGAGCCGCAATAGACGACCGCCGACATGCCGGCCGCCACCAGCTCCTTGCCCTTGCGGACCAGCGCATCGAAGTCCGGCTGCCGCTTGGCGGTGCACGGGGTCATCAATGCCGGGATCGTACCCTTGAAGATATTCTCGGCCATGTCGTGATCTCCTGGCGCTCGCGATGGGTGCGCGCAACAACGCGCAATGAATTGTCCGCTGCTGCAATTTTGTGCCAGTTTTCACCGGCGATGTCTTGTCGGAACCGCGAGCCGCGGGTTCGGAATCGGCACAATGCTCCACCGGAACCACCACGCGCGATGACGTCCCGTGACGACCCGCGAGCGCGCTTCCTCGACGACCTCGGACGCCCGTTCGTCGGCGAAGAGCTGTTCGACGCCATCGCCGATACCGTTTTCTTCCTGAAAGACCGGGACGGCCGATATGTCGCGCTCAACCAGACGCTGGTGGCGCGCGCCGGCCGTCAGCACAAGAGCGAGCTGATCGGGCGCAAGGCGACCGAGGTCTTCCCGGGAATCCTTGGTGAGCGCATCGCGGCGCAGGACATGGCCGTCATGAAGGACGGCCGGCCGATCCACGGCAAGCTCGAGTTGCATCTCTATCCCGGGGCGAAGGAAGGCTGGTGCCTGACCTGGAAAGAGCCCTTGCTCGGCGAAGGCGGCCGGATCATCGGGCTTTCCGGCATCTCGCGCGATCTGCAGCCGCTTGCCGCCCAGCCGGCCGACATGACGGGCCTGTCGCGCGCGATCGACCACGTGCACAAGCACCTCGACGGGCCGATGCGCGTCGGCGATCTGGCTGGCCTTGCGGGCCTGTCGGTCTACCAGCTCGATCTGCGCTTGCGCGGACTGTTCGGCCTTTCGGCCGCGCAATACCTGATCCGCGCCCGCATCGAGCTTGCCTGCAACCGGCTGCGGCACACCGGTCAGCCGATCGGCCAGATCGCCCTCGACTGCGGCTATGGCGACCAGGCCGCCTTCACGCGGCAATTCCGCAAGTCGGTCGGCCTGACGCCGTCGCAATACCGCAAGCGCCACCGCCTGCAGCATCAAGCCGTCTGACGGCGCGCCACCCGCGAGTTACGGCCAAGCCGCCGACGCCGCCACGCGTCGCGGAACAGCAGCGAATTTCACTTCCGAAAGCCGGCTGCCGCTGGCATCAGCTTGTGCATAACCTAGATTTCCCATTGATCTCCATTTTTTCCCATGCGATCCCATTCTTGCCCGTCCGCATCGGGTCGCATGTCCGTGGCAGGGCGCGCGGGTTCGGCAGAGGGCCAGAATCCGCAGCGACCGCCACGGCGGCGCGCGGCCGGCGGGTTTCAGGGACGGCGTTGAACGGTTGAGTCGAGCGTTGGGGCTTTGGCCACGGGATGGATCGCTTTGTCTCGACCTTCACGAACAAGATCGACGCGAAAGGACGCGTCTCGATCCCAGCGCCGTTCCGCGCGGTGCTCGAGCGTGACAGCTATGCTCAAGGCGTTGTCGGGGGTGCCGGGCCAGGATCCGGCTCGGGCAACGCCGGCATCTACTGCTATCCCTCGCTCGACGCTCCGGCCATCGATGGCGGCGGCGAAAGGCTTGCGAAGAAGATCGACGGGCTTCTCAGTGGTCTCGCCGATTACTCGGACGAGCGCGACGAGCTATCTGTCGCGCTCTACGGCGACGTGCAGATCCTCAATCTCGACGGCGACGGCCGCATCGTCCTTCCTGAAGCGCTCCGCCAGCACGCCGGCCTCGCGGGCCTCGTCACCTTCGTCGGCCTCGGCGAAAAATTCCAGATGTGGGAGCCCGGCGCCTTCGAGCAGCGTCGCCGGCTGGCTCGCGAGAAGGTCCAGCAGCACAGAAAGCTGTTCGCTTCCGGCGGCCGATCCGCTACCTCCTCCTCCGACCGCGACGACGAAGGAGGCAGCCCATGAGCCCGAATGCGGCGCCGCACGTGCCGGTGCTGCTCAAAGCAGTGATCGAGCACCTGGGCGCCGGCCGCGGCGGCTTCTTCATTGACGGCACGTTCGGCGCCGGCGGCTACGCCCGCGCCATCCTGGAAGCCGGCGACGGCCGCCTGCTGGCGCTCGACCGCGATCCAAGCGCCGTCGCCGCCGCCGGCGAGCTGTGCCGCCGATTCGCGGGCCGGCTCCACGTCGTCAATGCGCCGTTCGGATCGATGGAGGCGGTCGCCCGCGCCGAAGCCCCGCCCGCCGAATTGGCCGGCAGCGGCGGTCCGGCGGACGGGCCCCTGGCGGACGGCGTCGTGCTCGATCTCGGCGTGTCGTCGATGCAGCTCGACCGGCCCGAGCGCGGCTTCTCGTTCCAGAACGACGGCCCGCTCGACATGCGGATGTCGCAGTCCGGCGCCCATGCCGGCCGGACCGCGGCCGACCTCGTCAACACCCTCGACGAGGAAGTGCTGGCCAACGTGCTCTACGTCTATGGCGAGGAGCGCAAGTCGCGGGCGATCGCCCGCGCCATTGCCCGCCGCCGCGCCGAGACGCCGTTCACTACCACGCTCGACCTTGCCGGCGTGATCGGCCGCGTGCTCGGCGGCCGCAAGATCGACGGGCGGCACCCCGCAACGCGATCGTTTCAGGCCCTTCGCATTGCCGTCAACGACGAGCTCGGCGAGCTTGCCCGGGCGCTTGCCGCCGCCGAGCGGCTGTTGAAGCCCGGCGGCCGGCTGGTGGTGGTGACGTTCCATTCGCTCGAGGATCGGCTGGTGAAGCGCTTTCTGCAGCAACGCGCCGGCCGGCAGGCCGGTGGATCGCGCCATTTGCCGGAAATTGCGGCGATTGCCGCGCCGAGTTTCCAACTTGTTAACCAACGCCCGATATTCCCGGACGAGGAGGAGTGCTCGGCCAATCCGCGCGCGCGCTCTTCGAAGCTGAGGGCAGCCGCCCGCACGTCGGCCCCGCCGTGGCCGCCGGATGCGTCGATCGAGCTGCCGCTGGTCGATTTCTAGACGGGAGGACCCCGTGCGCCAGGCGACGACGGCACTTGCTCTGCTTGCCGCTTTCGGCGCGGCAGGGGCCCTCTATGCCATCGCCCATGACACTCGCCGCATCGAGGCCCGGGTCCACGCCATGGAGCGGACCGCCGAACGCGCCGAGGCCGACATCGCCGCCGCCCGCGCCGAGTTGTCCTACCTGTCGCGCCCCGAGCGCATCGAGCCGCTGGCGCGAGCGATGGGCATGGCACCACCGACCAGCCGGCAGCTCGTGGGCCTGTCCGACCTCCCCCGCCGCGCCGCGGCCCGGCCATGAGCCGACCCGCCACCCTCGCTGATCCGATGGCGCACGAGAGCCGGACGCTGGTCGTGGTGCTGACCGTCGCGCTGCTGTTCGCGGCACTTTCGGCGCAGCTCGTCTGGCTCGCGATCAAGGGCCATGGCGGGCCGCGCCTGTCGATGAGCGAGCCGATCGTGCGCACGTTCGCGCGACCCGATATCGTCGACCGCAACGGCCGCCTGATCGCCACCGACCTCGAGGCGCACTCGCTCTATGCCGATCCGGCCCAGGTGCTCGACGCCGACGAGGCGGCCGAAAAGCTCGCCGCGATCTTCCCCGACCTCGACCAGGCGCAATTGCGCTCGATGCTCGCCGACCGGTCGCGACGCTTCGTGTGGCTGCGGCGCGGCCTGTCGCCCCGCACGGCGCAGCGCATCCACGACCTTGGCCTGCCGGGCCTCGGCTTTCGCCGCGAGCCCAAGCGCAGCTATCCCCTCGGCAGCCTCGCCGGGCACGTGATCGGCACCGTCAACGTCGACAACCGCGGCCTGTCCGGCATCGAGCGGCATATCGACGACACGGTCGGCGTCGAGGCGGTGCTGGGCAGCCGGCCGGCCGGCAACGCGCCGGTCCAGCTCTCGATCGACATCGGCGTGCAACATGCCCTCGAGGACGAGCTGGCCGGCGCCGTCTCGCGCTATGCCGCCACCGGCGCCGCCGGCATCGTGATGGCCACCGCGACCGGCGAGATCATCGCCGCCGCCTCGCTGCCGAACGTCGACCCGGCACGCCCGGCGCAGGCGCTCGAGGAGACGCGCCTCGACAAGAATTTCTCCGGCACGTTCGAGCTCGGATCGATCTTCAAGCTCGTCACCATCGCCGCCGCGCTCGACGGCCGGCAAGCAACACCGGATACCGTGATCGACGTGCGGGCGCCGCTGTGGATCGGCCGCCATCAGATCCGCGACCTGCATCCGGCCGGCCGCCCGCTCAGCGTCCGCGACATATTCGTGCAATCATCGAACGTCGGCGCCGCCCGGCTGGCACTCGCCGCCGGATCGGACGCGCAGCGCGCCTTCCTCGGCAAGCTCGGCCTGCTGCGCGGCGGCCGCAGCGAGTCTGGCCCGATCGCGGCCCCGAGCCAGCCGGAGCGGTGGGGCGAGATCGAGACCGCCACCATCGCGTTTGGCCACGGACTGGCGGTCGCACCGGTCCGCTTCGCCGCCGCCGCCGCCTCGCTGCTGAACGGCGGCACTGCGGTCGAGCCCACCATGCTGCGTGTCAGCGCCGGCCGCCCGGCAGGCGAACGTGTCGTCACGGCCGCAACCAGCGTGGCATTGGCGCAACTGATGCGGCGCAACGTCACGTTGCCGACCGGCACCGGCCGCCGCGCCGACGTCGCCGGCTACGAGGTCGGCGGCAAGACCGGCACCGCCGAGATCGCCGTCGCCGGCCGCTATCGCGGCGATCTCGTGCTGTCCTCGTTCCTCGCGACGTTCCCGGCGAGTGCCCCGCAATACGTGCTGCTCGTCACCCTCGACCGCCCGAAGCCGGCGCCGGAAACCGCTGGACAAATCACCGCCGGCCACAATGCGGCCCCGACCGCGGGTCGTATTGTCGAGAGAATCGGACCGCTGCTGCGCGGAGCCCGGGCCACGACGGCCGCGGCGTTTGACGCATCGGGCAGCGCAAAATATTAGACGGGCTGACCAAGGCCAGAAGGACACCGGCTCGATGCTGCTCTCAGACCTCGCGGATCAGGTGGCGGCAATACCCGCCGGCGCCGGGGTGACCGAGATCAGCAGCTTGACGGCCGACAGCCGCGCGGTGGCGCCGGGCAGCCTGTTCGCCGCCCTGCCGGGCACTCGCGCCGATGGCAGCCGCTTCGTCGAGGATGCGATCGCGAAAGGCGCCGTGGCGATCCTCGCCGGCGAAGCAGTGGCCGTGCCGGCGGTCCCGGTGCCGGTCGTTCGCGCCGCCGACCCGCGCCGCGCGCTGGCGCTGATGGCGGCCAGGCTCTTCGCGCCGCAACCGGCGACGGCGGTCGCCGTCACCGGCACCAACGGCAAGACCTCGGTCGCCGAGTTCGCGCGCCAGATCTTCGCAAGGCTGGGACGCACGGCGGCGTCGCTCGGCACCATCGGCGTGGTGAAGCCGGACGGCAGCACCTATGGCTCGCTGACGACGCCGGACCCGGTCACCCTGCACCGGACGCTCGCGGCACTGGCCCAGGAAGGCGTGACCCACCTGGCGTTCGAGGCGTCCTCGCACGGCCTCGATCAGCGCCGGCTCGACGGCGTCGCGATCAAGGCTGCGGCGTTCACCAATCTCGGCCGCGATCATCTCGACTATCACCCGACGGTCGACGACTATTTCCACGCCAAGCTGAGGCTGTTCGACACCCTCCTGCCGGCCGACGGCGTCGCCGTGATCCACGCCGATGACGATCGATCGCAGGCCGTGGCCGAGGTCGCTCGGCGGCGCGGCATCAGGATCATCAGCACCGGGCGCAACGGCGGCGACCTGAGGCTCGCGGCGGTTTCCCGCGACGGCTTCGCCCAGCGCCTCGAGGTCGAGCACGGCGGCCGGCGCCATCACCTGCGCCTGCGCCTGATCGGCGACTACCAGGCGACCAACGCGCTGCTCGCCGCCGGCCTTGCCATCGCCGCCGGCGAGAATGCCGGCGACGCGATCGCGGCGATCGAGGCCATTACCGGCGTCAACGGCCGGCTCGACATCGTCGGCGAGCACGACGGCGGCCTCGCGGTGGTCGACTATGCGCACAAGCCGGAAGCATTGGAGGCGGCACTCGGCGCGGTCCGCCCGTTCGCCACCGGCAAGCTGATCTGCGTGTTCGGCTGCGGCGGCGATCGCGACAAGGGCAAGCGGCCGATCATGGGCGGGATCGCGGCAGCGAACGCCGATATCGTGATCGTCACCGACGACAATCCTCGCAGCGAGCAACCCGCCGCCATCCGGCAGGCGATTCTCGCCAACGCCCCCGGCGCGACCGAGATCGGCGACCGCGCCGCGGCAATCCGGCAAGGCGTAGCGCTGCTGCAGCCGGGCGACGTGCTGCTGGTCGCCGGCAAGGGCCACGAAACCGGCCAGATCGTCGGCGCGACGACACTGCCGTTCAGCGACCACGAAGCCGTCCGGGCCGCCATGGCCAAACCCGCGCTGTGGACTGTGCAAGCCCTGGTGGCGGCGAGCGGCGGCACGCTCGACGGCACGATCGACGGACCGATCACCGGCATCTCGATCGACACGCGCTCGCTGTCGCCCGGCGACCTGTTCGCTGCCCTCAAGGACGCGCGCGACGGTCACGACTTCGTCACCGCGGCGTTCAAGGCCGGCGCGGCGGCGGCGATCGTCGCCACGACGTACGACCGCCGGCCCGGCGACGGCGCCTTGCTGCGCGTCGACGACCCGTTGCGCGCGCTCGAAAGGATCGGCGTTGCCGCCCGCGACAGGCTTTCGCCGGACGCCCGGGTGATCGCGGTGACCGGCAGTGCCGGCAAGACCGGCACCAAGGAAATGCTGCGGCAGTGCCTGTCGCGGGCCGGCAAGACCCATGCGGCGGTCAAATCGTTCAACAACCACTGGGGTGTGCCGCTTACACTCGCGCGGATGCCAGCCGACACCCGCTACGGCGTGTTCGAGATCGGCATGAGCAATCCGGGTGAGATCACGCCGCTGGTGCGCCTCGTGCGCCCGCACGCCGGCATCGTCACCACCGTCGAGCCGGTGCATCTGGCGCAGTTCGCTTCGGTCGAGGCGATCGCCGACGCCAAGTCCGAGCTGTTCACGGGCATCCTGCCCGGCGGCGTCGCGATCATCAATCGCGACAACCCGCACTACGAGCGGCTGAAGCGCAATGCGCAGGCGGCAGGCGTGCGGACCTGCTCGTTCGGCTGGCACGACGACGCCGACGTCAGGATCGAGGCGGCGCAGATGCGGGCCGACGGCAGCACCGTGCAGTTGCGGTCGAAATCACCGGCGGTGACCTGCCGATATGCGCTCGGCGCTCCGGGAGCCCATGTCGTGCAGAACTCGGCGGCGGTGGCGGCCGCCCTGCTGGCGATCGGCGTCGATGCCGACAAGGCCTTGCAGGCGCTGCAGAGCGCGACCGCCCCGGAAGGCCGGGGCGCCCGGAAGATCCTCGCCGCGCCCGGCGGCTCGATCCTGCTGATCGACGAAAGCTACAACGCCAACCCGGCCTCGATGCGCTCGGCGCTCGATGTCCTCGGCACGGTGCCGCGGTCGCAGTTCCCGCGGCGGGTCGCGGTGCTGGGCGACATGCTCGAGCTCGGCCCCGACAGTGCCGAGTTCCACCGTGGCCTTGCCGCCGCGGTCGAGGCGGCAGGCGTCGATCTGGTATTTACATGCGGCCGCGACATGCGGCATCTGTTCGATCGCGTCGCGTCGCCCCGACGGGGGGGCTGGGCGCCGACCTCTGCCGAGCTCGAGGCCGATCTCGTCGAAGCGGTTAGGGCGGGCGACGCAGTGATGATCAAGGGATCGCTCGGCAGCCGCATGGCGCCGCTGGTAAAGGCTTTGCAGGACCGGTTCCCTGGGGGGACCTCGACCGCGTGAAGTTCAACGCATTGGGGAATGCGGGACCTGCGACCTACAGGCTCGCGCACCCACCGGAGGAGACGGATGCTGTACGAGCTGATCAATTTCAGCGACCAGATCGGCGTGCTCAACGTGTTCCGCTACATCACGTTCCGCACGGCGAGCGCGATGATGACGGCCGGCCTGTTCGTGTTCCTGTTCGGACCGGCGATCATCGACGTGCTGCGGGTGAAGCAGGGCAAGGGCCAGCCGATTCGCGAGGATGGTCCCAAGTCCCATCTCGCCAAGCGCGGCACGCCGACCATGGGCGGGCTCATGATCCTCGGCGGCGTCACGGTGTCGACCCTGCTTTGGGCGAACCTTGCGAATGCCTATGTCTGGGTGGTGCTCGCCGTCACCCTCACCTATGGCGCGATCGGCTTCTATGACGACTATCTCAAGGTCACGAAGCGAACGACCGACGGATTTTCCAGCCGCATTCGGCTCGGGTTGGAGCTGCTGGTCGCCGCCGTCGCCACCTACGCCATCATGAAGCTGTCGGCGCAGCAGTTCTCCGGCAAGCTGGCGGTGCCGTTCCTCAAGAGCCTGCTGTTCGACCTCGGCCCGTTCTTCGTGCTGTTCGGCGTGATCGTGATCGCCGGTGCGGGCAACGCCGTCAACCTCACCGACGGCCTCGACGGTCTCGCCATCGTGCCGGTGATGATCGCCGCCGCCGCGTTCGGCATCTTCGCCTATGTCGGCGGCCGTTTCGACTGGGCGCGCTATCTGCAGGTGCACTACATCTCCGGTGCCGGCGAGCTTGCCATCATCTGCGGTGCGATCATCGGCGCCGGCCTCGGCTTCCTGTGGTTCAACGCGCCGCCGGCGATGATCTTCATGGGCGACACCGGCTCGCTCGCCCTCGGCGGGGCGCTCGGCGCCATCGCGGTGGCGACCAAGCAGGAGATCGTCCTGGCGGTGGTCGGCGGACTGTTCGTGCTGGAGGCGCTGTCCGTCATCATCCAGGTGGCATCATTCAAGTTGACCGGCAAACGCGTGTTCAGGATGGCGCCGCTACACCACCACTTCGAGCAGAAGGGCTGGGCCGAGGCGACCGTCGTCGTGCGCTTCTGGATCGTTTCGGTCTGCCTGGCGCTGATCGGTCTCGCCACGCTGAAGTTGCGGTAGGGCCTGACAGGGCGGTCCGCCGCCCGTCATCCGCCGAGGCCGCCGGTTGCGCGACCGCGAATGCTCACCGTCCGAGGCTGAGGTGCGCCGAGCTGCCGCCACCATTCAACGAGGCGCTGAGCGACGAGCCGTGGACGGTGATGTGGATCGAGCCGGATACGCCATACTCGGCGTTATGGAAGTCGCCGGCATAGCGATTGGGACCCGTCCGCGCCACCTGGGCGGATCTGCTCGACCCGGACCGAGGCCGTGGCGCACACGGCGGTCATGGCGAACGAGCTGCCGCCGCGCTTGCGGAAGTTCGCCCGGCAGCGCGCGCGCTCCGATTCGCCCGACGGGAACCGCACCGTGCCGCCGCCGCTCCACGAGCCTTCGAGGCTGCCGGGCTCGGCCGCACGAGCCTGCTCTGAAACACCAAGATCCGGCGCGGCTGTGATCAGGCCGGCCAGAGCGACGACGATGCCAATTCCGCTGATTTTCATTGGAATGATCCTGATACGATCGCGCATCAATATATGTACAGTATCAATCGGCATACAAACAGGGGTCAACAACATCTGCAGAGATCAGTATTTTTTGATCTCGCGATGGAGGCACGCCGGCAGCGCCAGAGCCGTCCGGGATCTTCTTGAGATTTCATGGCCCAATGTCGATTCACAAGGAGCGCCGACGCTCCTGCCTCTGGACCAGGCATGCGCGATGAAACTCCATGAAAATCCCCGGACAGGCTCTAGAGCCCCTCCGCCTTCTGGCTGGCCAGCAGTTTCAGCAGCATCCTGCCGGCTTCCTGGCGATGCCGCCGGTGGATCTCGAACGCGGCGGCGCCATCGCGATTGCGGATGGCGGCGACGACTGCTGCATGATCACGATTCGATTGCAGCGGCTTCGGCCGCAATTTCAGCGTCTGCATCCTCGCCCGATGGGCCTGGTCGCGAAACATCGCCACGACTTGCGCCAGCCGCCTGTTGCCGGAGAGCTCGACGATGGCATTGTGGAACTCGCGGTCATGCGCCGACCAGGCACTAAGATCGTTGCGCTCGAGCGCCTGGTCCATGCCGCGCAACGCATCGTCGAGCCGCTTCAGTTGCTGGGCACTGAGGCCGCGCTCGGCCACGCGACGGGCGGCGATCGCCTCGAGCGACGTCAGCAGCTCGTAGATCTCACCCATGTCCGAGGCTGATACCGGCAGCACGCGCGCGCCGTGCCGCGGCTTGACCTCGACCAGACGCTCGTCGCTCAGACGGATCAGCGCCTCGCGCACCGGCGTCCGGCTCATGCCGAGCTCGTCGGCCAGCGCCTGCTCCAGGTACTGCGTGCCGGCCGGCATCTCATTTTCCAGGATGCGCCGGCGCAATTCCTCGTAGGCGCGGGCGGTTTGCGAACGACGGCTGGCCCTGGAACCACGAAATTGGGACGCGATACCATTCCTGTTCATCAACCCTCCCGCCAGCCGGGGCCGCGTTCAGCCTATTGCGGGCGCAATAGGCCGTCACAGCTCTATCCGTCCTGCCCGACCATGCGCTAGCATTGTTCGACCAGGGTTGTGGAGCCATGATGCGGCGAGCCCTGACGTCAAGTCAAACCGGCAGCATCAAAGCCGGACCAAATCCGGAGGATGATATGCGCGCGCGCATGACGCCAGACCTGACCCTGCCGAGCGACGGCACCGGCGGCGCGCTCGCCGGCCGCGTCTGGCGGCCCGACCAGGGCGGCCCATCGGTGGTGGCGATCCGGGCCGACGGGGTGTTCGACATATCAGGCGCGGCAGCGACGATGCGCGACCTGTGCGAGACGAGCGAGCCGGCGCGACTGGTGCGGGATGCCGCCGGCGAGCGGATCGGTGGCCTGGCAGAGATCCTCGCCAACACGCCCGAGGCGGCGCGCGACGGACGCAAACCCTGGCTGCTGACGCCGATCGACCTGCAGGCCGTCAAGGCGGCGGGCGTCACCTTCCCGCGATCGATGCTCGAGCGCGTCATCGAGGAGCAGGCCAAGGGCGCGCCGGAGAAGGCCTTGGCGATCCGCGCCACGGTCGAGAAACAGCTCGGCGGCAACTTGCGATCACTGAAGCCCGGCTCGCCGCAGGCGCTCGAGCTGAAGCGGGTGCTGATCGAGCAGGGCGCCTGGTCGCAATACCTCGAGGTAGGCATTGGCGAGGACGCCGAGATCTTCACCAAGGCGCAGCCGATGAGCGCCGTCGGGCACGGCGCCGACGCCGGGTTGCATCCGCGCTCGACCTGGAACAATCCCGAGCCCGAGGTCGTGCTGGTGGTATCGTCGGCCGGCCGGATCGTCGGCGCCACGCTCGGCAACGACGTCAATCTGCGCGATTTCGAAGGCCGCTCGGCGCTGCTGCTGTCGAAGGCGAAGGACAACAACGCGTCGGCCGCCGTCGGTCCGTTCGTGCGGTTCTTCGATGCCGGCTTCACGCTCGACACGGTGCGCGGGATGGAGGTCCGGTTGACCGTCGACGGCCTCGACCAGTTCCAGATGACGGGCCAGTCGTCGATGTCGGAAATCGCGCGCGATCCGGCCGATCTGGTGGGCGAGATGCTCAATCGGCTCCATCAATACCCGGACGGCGCCGTGCTCTATCTCGGGACCATGTTCGCTCCCACCAAGGACCGTGACGCGCCGGGAATGGGCTTCACTCACCACGAGGGCGACATCGTCACCATCTCGGCGCCCCAGCTCGGCAGCCTCGCCAACCGCATGACGCGGTCGGACCTGGCCCCGCCATGGCGGTTCGGCGCGGCCGACCTGATGCGCAATCTCGCCCGCCGTGGCCTGCTGAACGCATGAGGAGGAGAGCCAACGATGACGACGATCACCCCCGGCGCCGCCAATCACGCGGGTTTGGCGGCGCGAGCCTCACGCTACGTTGACGTCGCCGAGCTGCCGTGGGTCCCGACCCGCTGGCCAGGCATCGAGCTCAAGGTACTGATGGAGGACAAGGAAACCGGTCTGCTCACCGCCCTGACACGGTTCGCGCCGGGCGCCGCGCTGCCCGACCACGAGCATGTCGAGATCGAGCAGAGCTATGTGATCGAGGGCTCGCTGGCCGACAGCGAAGGGGTGGCGACCGCTGGCAACTACGTCTGGCGCCCGGCCGGCAGCCGCCACACCGCCCATTCCAAGGACGGTTGCGTCGTGCTGTCGTTCTTCCTGAAGCCGAACAGGTTCTTCTGACCTGCCGCCGCCGGCTGGCGTTCGGCGCGCCGGCCGGTAGTGGAGATCAAAGCCAGCTCATGGTCGCGTCCTTCAGCACCAGGACGCGATCCTGCGGCACCTTGAGCGTCGGCACCTTATCCGGAGCGATGCCGACGGTGAGGCCGCGCAGCGTGCGGGTGATGCCGCCGTGGGTGACGACCACCGTGTCGCGCACGATGCCCTCGAGCCAGGATCGCGTCCGCGCGGTGAGGTCGGCGTAGCTCTCGCCGCCCTCGGGGCGCCAGTTGAACGGATCCTTGGTTCGCGCTATGCCGGCCCGGTCGACCGGCGGCAGCTGCGGCCATGTGCGCCCCTCGCAAGCGCCGTAGCTGATTTCCTTCAGCCGGTCATCGGTGGCGAAGCCATCGCGCGGCAGCCCGAGCCCAAGGCGCAGCAGCTGCATCGTCTCGTAGGCGCGCGACAGCGGACTGGCGACGAAGTCGAGCGTGCCGGCATTGCCGAGCGCATCGCGCAGCCGCAGGCCATTCCTGTGCGCCTGGCCGCGGCCGGTGTCGTTGAGCGGAATGTCCGTCTGTCCCTGTAGGCGACCCGCAGCATTCCAATCGGTCTCGCCGTGGCGGACCACGTAAAGCGTCAGACGTGGCTTCATTCCGATTCAGACTTTCAGCACGAGCTTGCCATTGTTTCCGCTGGTATAGAGCAGGTTCAGCGTGTCGACAAAGGCCTCCAGGCCGCCGGTGCGAACGTCCTCGCGGATCTTGAGGCGGCCGGCGCGATGCCAGGCGCCGAGCTCGGCGATCGCCTCCGGGATGCGATGCTGCCAGTCGAACACGATCAGCCCCTGCATCCGCAGCCGCTGCGTGAGCAATGCCCGCAGGTTCTTCAAGCCCTCCGGCGGCGATGTCGCGGCATAGCCCGAGATCAGGCCGCACACCGCAATGCGACCGAACGTGTTCATCTGCGGCAGCACGGTGTCCAGGATCTCGCCGCCGACGTTCTCGAAGTTGACGTCGATGCCGTCGGGGCATGCCGCCTTCAGGCTGGCCGCCAGATGGCCGGACTTGTAGTCGACGCAGGCGTCGAACCCGAACTCCTTGACGACATAGCGGCACTTCTCCGGTCCGCCGGCAATGCCGACCGCCCGGCAGCCCTTGATCTTCGCGATCTGGCCGACGATCGAGCCGACCGCGCCGGCCGCGGCCGACACCACGACCGTCTCCCGGGCCTTGGGCTGGCCGACCTCCAGCAGACCGAAATATGCCGTCCAGCCCGGCATGCCGAGGCCGCCGACCCAGCGCTCCAGCGGTGCCACCGAGGTATCGACCTTGACCACACGCTCGCCGTTCGACACGGCATAGGTCTGGGCGCCGAACAGGCCCTGCACCGCGTCGCCAACCTTGAAAGTCGCATTGTTCGAGGATTCCACGTGGCCCGCCGCATAGGCGCGCATCACGCCGCCGATCGGCACCGGCTCGACATAGGAGCGGCCCTCGTTGACCCACCCGCGCATCGCCGGATCGAGCGAGATCACCTCGACCTTGACGCGGAACTCGCCCGGTCCAGGGCGTTGCACCTCGACCTCCTCGATGCGGAAGCAGTCGTGCGTGAAGAGGCCAGGCTTCGGGCGCTTCTCGAGGATGAGGCGGCGTGCGGCTTTCGGCATGGGCGATTCTCCGCTCTTGGCTCAGGCAACGGGTCCGATCACATCGCGCGGCAGCAGGCGCTGGCAGGCCAGGCCGATGCGGCCGTGCAGATCGCAAAGCTGGCCGGAGAGATGCAGTGCCACCCTGATGCGGCTCGCGCCAACGTCGAAGGGATCGATACCGCGCGCCTCGCTCAGCCAGATGCGCGCCTTGGCGTCGCCTCCAACGATGCTTCGAGCTTTGGCGGCTCGCTGCACCAATGGAGCAGCCGGCGGCGCATGTAGTGAGCTTAAATGATCGGCAGCTAACGGAACAGCGGAATCAGAATTGGCAGACTCGGAATCGGCGGCGGGGCCGATCCGCGCCGCACCGATCGGCGAGCCCCCACGGCCGGGACCGCACTTCGAGGCCGGCAAGCACCAGTTTGCACCAGAAGCGGGCCGACCGCTCGGCGAGGCCTGACTATTCCGATTTCACGACGCTGATGTCGGGCGCTTCCTCGTTCTTCATGCCCTGGATGTGATAGCCGGCGTCGACGTGGTGGATCTCGCCGCTGACGGCGCTGCCGAGATCCGACAACAGATACAGCCCGGAGGCGCCGACCTCCTCGATCGTCACCGTCCGGCGAAGCGCCGAGTTGTACTCGTTCCACTTCAGGATGTAGCGGAAGTCGGAGATTCCGGATGCGGCGAGCGTCTTGATCGGGCCGGCCGAGATCGCGTTGACGCGGATCGCATTCCTGCCGAGGTCGGCCGCCAGATAGCGCACGCTGGCCTCGAGCGCGGCCTTGGCGATGCCCATCACATTGTAATGCGGCATCACCTTCTCGGCGCCGTAGTAGGTGAGCGTCAGCATCGAGCCGCCCTTGGTCATCAGCTTCTCGGCCCGGTTGGCGAGCGCCGTGAACGAGTAGCAGGAGATCAGCATCGACTGCGTGAAGTTCTTCTCCGACGTGTCGACGTAGCGTCCGTCGAGCTCGTTCTTGTCGGCGAAGGCGATCGCGTGCACCAGGAAATCGAGCCGCCCCCACTTCGACTTCAGCTCGGCGAACACCGCATCCATCGACGCCGCATCGGTGACATCGCACGGCAGCACCACGGTCGAGCCGAGCTCCTCGGCGAGCGGCACCACCCGCTTCTTCAAGGCGTCACCTTGATAGGTTAACGCTACCTCGGCACCTTGCGAGGCGACCGCCTTGGCGATTCCCCAGGCGATGGACCGGTTGTTGGCCACGCCCATGATGAACCCGCGCTTGCCCGCCATCAGGTTCCCGGTCGGCACTGCTGCCGCGTGATCGCCACCCGTCATGTTTCGTCCTTGTCGATCGCGTTCGAATTGCGGCAACTTACACTAACGATTTCGTGGGTCCAAATCGTGCTGGGGAAATCGTCTCGCGTCGATGCGCTTGAACGAGCACAATGTGGCTCCAATATACCAGCAGCAAGTACGGTCGTTCCGTATCCCAGAACAATTTGGAGAAATCTGCCATGATGAAGTTGTTCTACGCTCCAGGGGTGTGCTCGCTGAGCCCGCATATCGTGTTGAAGGAGTTCGGTCTGCCGTTCGAAACGGTGAAGACCGACATCAAGGCGAAGACCACCGAGGGCGGCGACGACTACAAGAAGACCAATCCGCTGGGCTACGTCCCGGCGCTGGCGCTGGATGACGGCACGATCCTGACCGAAGGTCCGGCAATCGTGCAGTACATTGCCGACAAGGTGCCGGAAAAGAAGCTCGCGCCGGCCAACGGCACGCTCGAGCGCTACAAGATGCAGTCGTGGCTGAACTTCGTGTCGAGCGAGCTGCACAAGGGCTTCTCGCCGCTGTTCAATCCGGCCATGCCGGAAGAGGCGAAGCAGATCGCGAAGGACCGGCTGGCTACCCGATTTGCGCACCTGGACGCCCACTTCGCCAAGAACAACTATCTGATGGGCAAGGATTTCTCGCCCCCCGACGCCTATGCGTTCGCGGTCCTGCGCTGGACCGCGCCGACCAAGATCGACCTTGCCCCCTACCCGAACATCCAAGCCTTCATGAAACGCATGCAGGCGCGCCCGGCGGTGCAGGCGGCGATGCAGGCCGAGGGCCTGGCGGCCTGAGGCAGGACACGACGGCAAACTCCCCATGCCCGCGCGGGCATGGGGAGGCCGAAGGGATTGGTGCCGCTGGCGAATGATAAGCCGCCGGAGTGCATGGGTGGCGCACCTCTTTGCAGGTGGCGTGATCGACCCGTTGCAGAGGTCGCCTGCGATGATAGCCTTCCACCAATGACCAAAGAAACGTCATCGCTATCCGCCAAGCTGTCTCGCTTCCCGCGCATCGGGCTTGCGCACCTGCCCACGCCTCTTGAGCCAATGAAGCGGTTGACCGAGCACCTCGGCGGACCACGGCTATGGGTGAAGCGAGAAGACGCCACGGGCGTAGGATTTGGTGGCAACAAGCTTCGCAAGCTCGACTACGTGCTGCACGAAGCCATAGCGAGTGGCGCCGACACGCTCGTCTCTGGTGGCGTCGTACAGTCGAATAGTCAGCGTCAAGTCGCAGCGGCCGCTGCCAAGCTGGGCCTGCAATGTCATCTGGCCGTCTATCATGGGCGGCTTTCACCTCCGACACCGGAGTATGAAGTATCCGGCAATGCGTTCCTCAATCGCTTGTTCGGTGCGCACCTCCAGGATGTTCCCTGGACCGGCGATCGCAATAGCGCGATCCAGGCGTTGGTTGATCGGTTGCGCAAGGAAGGCCGACGGCCCTATTTCGTCCCCTATGGGGTATCAATGCCCTCGGCGCCGTTGCCTACGCTTCGACCATCGCAGAGATTGCCGCGCAAGCGTCGGTCGCCGGCTTCCATCCGTCGGCCATCGTTCACTGCACGGGCGGTGCAGGCTCGGCCGGTCTCGTGGTTGGTGCCTCAATCGCGCTCAAGGGCATGCGCGTTGTTGGAATCGACATCGACGCTGAACCGGAGCGGGTGCGTGCCGACGTTGT
>CAVVRF010000010.1:0-58725 GCA_963750535.1 uncultured Alphaproteobacteria bacterium
TCACAGCCGTTTCTGGCCCGAGGCCGAAGTTCGCTGCAACGCAGCAAAACGGCAGCTGTCTGGGGTGCAGCGATCATGGGCATTCAGGTGCCTGCATGCGATGTTAGAGGTGACCTCTGGCAGCTCACCACGCCGCCCGCTGCTGCCGCGCAACTCGCATTCCCCGTTGCTCCGTCCAACGCTACAGGGCCGTTTGCCGTTTTTGGCCCCCACCTCTAGAAAACGCCTGTGCGTCGAGACGGAACAACGGCAATCACCCATCGGCTGTGTTATCGGCGGTCGAATTCTGGAAAGGGCGCCACTTGACGATGCGCACACCGGTGGCTGCGTCCGACACCGTCAACAAGGCGCCGGCCTCGATCGTCATCCTCATCGCGGCTTTAGCGGCGCCGGCCCGCCGAGTTTGGAGGTGGCCGCTATAGCCGTCGGCCTGCAAGAGCCGACAGGCATCGAATTCGGGGCTCTGGCTAACCAGCAGCAGTTCGCCGCGGAAATAGGCGTCGTAGGCCTGCCTGCCGCCGCTACGCGGTGCGGGAGCCAAGACGACCTCGTGTGGCTTGGTCGCGGAGCCATCGCCCCAGGAGGCGGCGTCATGGTTGGTGCCATCAGCGTCGTGGGTGGCGGCGGTGTCGAGGAGAACGTCGGTCATTGGGCTATTTGCCCCCTTTGCGTATTGGCACACGTGCACGCGTGTTGAGGATGAACAGATCGGTTGCGGATACACTCAGTGAATGGTTGTTTTCGGCGCGACCTCGGGCAGATCCGGCATCGTTCCGCCACGCGCGCTGAGCTGAGGCACCACAAAGCGGTCGGTCACGAGGGTGATTTGGCGGAAGACGTTGGAGAGGCTGGCTCGACCGGTGTCCCCGACCGAAGGGTCAACGGCCAGCGCCATGCAGGCGTCCGCGAGCATGATCGCGGCCTCATCGCGCCTCAGGGCGCTCGGCACATCGCCAGGAGCCATCGGCTTGATCTCCCGGATCGCACCTACCGCAGCCAGGATAGTCGCCTGCGCCCGCGACCGGGCCTCACCCTGCCGGTGTTCGTCCGTGAGCTTCTGCTCGGCGAGGAGATACGATTGCCAGAAGAGCTTACTCGTCTCTTCAAAGCCGACCCCAATCCTCTGCGCCACCCAGGTCTGCAGGCTGTGGCAATCGGAGAATTCTGGCAGTCGATCTTCCGCGATGGCCAGAGTGAGGGCTGAATAGACCCACTGTACGCTCACAGCGAAATTAGCCGATGCGGCGTTCGTGGCGTTGGCTTCAATCCACTGGCGAAATGTCATACGGATCCTCGTGAGGCGTTGTTGTGGGTGGTGTCGACGCGGCACGAGGCCGTAAAGTGCGGGTAGAGCTGCCTGGCTGCCGTGGGCATTCGGCAGTCAAAGGTCGCTCAGAACGGCAGGTCGGATACTTGCTTGCCCCGTGATTGGCGCTCGGCGAGATACTCAGCGTTAAGCGTAGCCCGCTGCGCACTCGTAGCCTCCGCCGCAATACGCTTGTCACGAGCTGCGGCGGCCCCGATCTCGAACTTCTCGCGGAACTTTGTCTCGAACGCTGACTGCAACCCGCGGCCATAGGTGGAGATGTCGAGTTCTGGTTTGACGTCTGAACTCCACCGGTGCTTGCCTAACTGGGCAAACATGTCCTCACGAAACTTCGCGAGGACATCACCAGCCACACTCTCCAGCATGCCGCGAGGCTCCAATTCCCAATGGGCGAAGAGCCCATCGAGGAGCTTCTGAGATACCGCAGCATATGTTGCGGTTGCGGGCCTGCCGTTCAGGATAGCAAGCGGACCCTCGATCTGGTCCTCGACGGGCCCGAAGTGGCGCTCAGCGCACCACACGCGCACGCCATCGAGGACATCCTTGGCCGAAACAGCTTTGCTGTAGCCAGACTTGCCGTTCTTGCGCGAGGCATGACGGTCGGTGACTTCCACGATCAGATCCAAGCGCTTCACTTTCGGGTACTCCTCCAGCATCTCCTCAACCGATGCCATCATGATGTTCGTGCCCGCCACCATGGCGTCCGGGCCGTACGAGCGCCGCGCTGCTGGCCGCTGCGCCTCTGCCGCGCCAACTGCTGCCTTCGCCGCTTTGCGGGCCTCTGCGCTCTCCTTGAACGCCTCGACGCGCAAAGCGGCGATCTTCTCCTCGGCATTGTTGTTCGCCTCGACGCGGCGCACCGCTGCTGCCGCCTTGGCCCGATCGACCGGTATGTCGGCGAGCCTCCCCGTAAAGGTCTTGGCAAAGTAGCGGCCCACGGGCCCCTTGATGTTGCCGGCGCGGAAATGATCCCCAGTTGCTGCCAACGCCTCGCCCAGCGCTTGACGCCATACATCGGACGCAGCCCCAATGGCCGTCATGCGGCGAAGCTGTCTGTCGGTCTCATCCTGGGTCGGCTCACCAGGCTGTGCCTTGCGGCCACCGCCGCGATAATCGGCAACGACGAGCGCGTGCCACTCGCGGTAGTCGTCTGCCTCTGGTGCTGGGTTACTGTTCATAGTGTCCTCTCAGTGCGGTTGGCGCCGCGGTTGTCGGCAACATTTGATCAGCCTGCGCCTAATCATGCAAATTGCTCCGTATGCAGATCTGCGGGCGGGGGTAGGGGGTGGGTGGGTGCTTGCAGGCTGCGTGCGGCTGAGCTGCCTGCAGTGTCGACGCCATGCAGTTGCTGCTCTGTCATCAGGCCAAGAATGGCGCCCTCTTCACTATTCTCGAACTCATGGTGCCCGCTCCTCTCTCTCCTTTTTTTCGGCAACTACGGCTGCAGCAGCAGAGGAGTAAGAGAAGAAAAGTCATCCCCCCCCTCAGCGGGGGGGCTGTGGCGCGCTGGACCGGGGGGGGCTGTCAGCATTTCGAGGTCGAACCGTCACGACAGTCCCCCCTGTTACCTTCGGGGGTGTCGAGGTCACCATTCGGCGTCGATGTCTCAGCGGCGCCATCGCGGCTATATCGGCGCCGACCGCGGAGGCGCACAGGCTGGTGGGGCGCCAGCGCATCCGCAAGGTAGGTCAGCTGCAGATCGCCATTGGCGAGGACCACAGCGACGCGAGGCACATAGATAGAGGAGAAGCCCGGGCGACGAACCACGCTTATCTGACCACCAATTCGGAGGCGTTTGATGGCGCCCTCGATGGCCCGGTCGGACCGGTGGAACAACTTGCCAATCCGCGCGATCGACAATGTGGATCCGCCGAAACGCTCGTCGTCAGCGAAGGTTGTAAGGATTGTCAGCACGCCGGGCGCCACGTCAGCCTTGGGGTTTTCGGCGTAGAAGGAGCTGAGGTTGTCGACCATGGATCCCCGCAGCGCCAACATGCGCTGGAATGGCTCCATGTTCCGCAGCTGCTCCGCGGAAAGAACGGGCCCCTGTCGCCGGCCACTCACCCAGGTGTCAATTGCGGCGACGAGCTGGGCCTTGCGCTGTGGCGTCATAGGCAGCCGCACAGCGCGCAGATCGTTGCCGCTGTTGTGACCGAAGGTTGGTGAACCGCGGTTACTCATGGCCGGCGCCACCGGCAAACAGGGGCGCGTCATTGGCACCTGTTTGAGCACAAGTGCCGGTGTTTTGAGTTGATATGTCAACAATGTATTGACAATCAAGGCGCAAGTGGTCTGAGAGGAACATGGATTGCGGCGCGGTAGCGCCCCTTCTGGCGTGCCGCGCCCCTGCCAGGGTTCGGCGAAGAAATTAGCGGGCTGAGCATCGAGAGGTGCCTGGCCCGTATTGGTATCGGGCTCAGGCTACTGTCGCAGGCTGTGGCGCTGGCGTTCCGGCGGTCCACCAACATCGGCACCAAGTGGGCTTTGTCCCGCCAGATGTCCCGAGATGCGCCGCTCTCAAGCCGCCTTCGGCGCCGAAAGGCTCGCAATGTAGGCGTCGATCTCGGTCGAGCGGAACGACAGCGTGCGGCCCTGCTTGACCGGCTTCAGGGTGCCGTTTTCGATGAGGCGGTAGACCGCTGAACGCGACAACCCGGTGGCCTCCATTACTGTGTTGAGGCGCAGAAGCTTGTCCGACGACCTACTCGGATCAGCCATGAACCGGGCGGCCACACGATCAGCCGTGGCCTCGATGATCTTCAGAATCTCGGGAGAGACGACAGCCTGCATGATCTGGAACTCCATGAAATTTATGGGCCCATTATTGCAAGTTGTATGGCGGGGTCAATGGCGGCTGCCACATATTTTGGTGTTTGTCAAGTCGCACTGGACAAATTCTGCCTGCTAGACGGTCTGCCAGAAATTTCCCCAACTATATCAATGTGATATTTTATCCACAGCATCCACAGTATCGAGCCCAATTGCCCATTACCGGGCGACGCTCCGCAAAGAAGTCGGTGCGCAGGTAGGCGGCAACGACCTTGTTGGGGTTTGCATGAGCAAGCACCAATTCGCTAATCTCATGGGGCACCTTGCCGGTTTCAGCGGCCCACACCTTGAAGCTCGATCTGAAGCCGTGTGCGGTTGCATCAATCTTCTCATCCTTCATCACCTTGCCGAGCGTCGCGTCGCTCAGCTCTCTGCCCGTCAGCCGCGATGGAAAGACTAGCGTGGCCTCCTTCGGGGCCAACTTGCGTGCCTCCTGAAGTATCTCTAGGCAGCGCGGCGACAGAGGCACCCGATGCGCCGCACGGGCCTTCATGCGCTCAGCGGGGATTGTCCAGGTGGCGGTCTCCGTGTCGATCTCGGACCACAGCGCACCGCGCGCCTCGCCAGACCGGGCCACCGTCAAGATCAGGAACTCCAGGCACAGCGGTGTGACCGGGTGCCGCTTCGGGCTAGGCGTCCGCAGGAACGCAACAAACTTCGGCACGTCCTGCCACGGCATCGCCGCATGATGTCCGGCGTCACGATGCTTCGTGCCAAGGTGCTTCGCCACACCCGTGCATGGATTCGCGCGCTCCCTGATCTCGCGCACGATGGCGGCCTCGAACACGGTAGCAATGCGCTGGAGCACCCGCTTGCCGGTCTCGGGCTTGTCGTACCAGATCGGCTTGAGCACCTCGATGACATGGGCGGGAGAGACATCGCCACTGGCAGCTCGCCGATCTTTGGGAAGACGTAGGCCTCCATGCTACTCGGCCACTGAGCAAGGTGCTTGGCATTGCTGAGCTGTTTCTTGCGCTGCTCGAACATGATTTCGAACATCTCGCGGAAGGTGATCCCAACGCGATCCCGTTTCTTCTCCTCGGCACGAAGGTCGACGCCCTCCTTGGCGGCCTTACGTATCGCAGCGGCCTTTGCGCGAGCCTCTTCCAGGCTGACCATGGGGAACGTACCCAGGCGGCGCATGACGCGCTTGCCGTTGATGGTCGGGCGCGTGGCCCAGGACTTCCGCCCATCGTCTTCCACGATCAAGCGCAGTCCGCCGCCGTCCTCGTAAATTCCCGGTTTTACAGGCGATTTCACCTTGGCCGCGCTCAGCTTGTTGATGCTCCTCGCCATCGCGACATCCCTCGCTGCCCACGCTAAATTGGGATCAGTGACTTGATCCAACCCTGACCGATCCCAACCGCGATCCCGAGCGGAACGGTATACAGGGGTATGTCCGGGGATGCCAGAAGACAACGACAAGCCAGCAAGCCATTGAAATCAAGGGCTGCATGACACTTCCTGGAATGTCAGGAAATAATGCGCTGGCGGAGACGGAGGGATTCGAACCCTCGATACAGTTTTACCCGTATAACGCTTTAGCAAAGCGCCGCCTTCAGCCACTCGGCCACGTCTCCAGCGCAGACGAAGGCTCTACACCACTGGTCCACCGGAGCGCAACAGGAAGCTCGCACGCCCGGCCGCGTCGAAAGCCCGATCGCGCCGCCAGGCCCGCAACCAGCAAGCTGGAAGATGAACGGACTGCCTCCTGCGCGCCGCAATGCCATGCAAGTGGCATAGACTAATTGGCGGCATTGACTGCGCACGGCCACCTGTGGAACGTGGCGAGACGCTGGGCTTTCCTTGCGAATCTGCGGGATGGCCGCGTCGCCTTGGGTTGAATTCGGGTAGGGAACATGTCGGACGGCCCATCCGGGATCGAGTGGTTTCTCGCGCGCGATGGCCAGCAGTACGGCCCCTTGAACGAGAACGAGATGCGCGCGTTTGTCGATCTCGGCCATCTGCGGATGACCGACTTGATCTGGCGCGCCGGATTCGCCGAGTGGCGCTCGGCGCCAGAGGTGTTCGCAATCCACGCACAGCCGGCGGCACCGGTCTCGCAGCCGATCGCGGAGCCTTCGCCGGCCGGACTGCAAGGACACTATGCCAGCAATAACCCTGCTGCCGGGGCGGCGGCGGCCTATGCTCCCGTGGCCGAACCCGCGCCGGCACCGGCTGGCGGGCCATCAGCCGCCGCATCGGCGCCTTCGGCCGGCCCGGCCGAGTTGACGTCGCCCGATCAATTGCACAGCCTGTCGCATGCGCCGGCCGCCGCCCATTCGCCCGTCGAGCAGCGAGCAGCGGCGCCGCAGACACATGCCGCCGCCCCGACGCAAGCGCCGCAGGCGGTGCAGCATCCCTCGCCGCATCCAACCGACCGCCCGCGGCCCGGCCAGCAACCGCGATACCAGCAGGCCGGCCGTGCGGCACACCAGCGCGCGCCGGCGCGCCAGCCGATTTCGGTCCCGGCGGAGCAAGATCCATACCCCGACGATTTCGCCGACGACGCCGAGGATCACCGCGACCGCCGGTTTGGTCTTGCACGGATCGCCGCCGGCGTCGGCCTGGTCGCACTGCTTGGCGCCGGGGCGTTCGCGTACCTGAAGCGCGATCAGCTGTCGGCGGTGCTGCCGGCGAGCGTTCCGCGGATTGCGCTGTCGTCGGACGCCCCGAAGGCCTCCACCGTGCCGCCACTCGGCGCGACGCCGGATGCCGTCGATGAGAGCTTCCAGCGGGTGCCGATCTGGCGGCACATCAAGCAGGAGTTCCCGGAGTGGTACGCGGAGCGTGTCAAGGAGACGGCGAAGCTCGCGAGCGAGAAGCGAGGCGATGAAGCTGTCGCCAAGCACCTGGCGGAGGCGATCGTCTCGCTCCGGCGCAAGCACGCCGAGCAGGCGCTCACCGCCAGTCCCGAGCGCCTCAAGTTCGTGGCGAGCGCGTTCCTCGACAACCTGCAGGCACTGTCGAAGCAGAACGTCGACACCTGCTACGGCTTCATTTCGCAGGGCGAGACCTACCCGCCGATCCTCGAGATGCTGCACCGGCCTGATGTGAACGCCGGGTTGCAGAAGCAGATCGTGGCCGTATTCGAAGCGATCGCCGACGGCCGCAAGGCGCCGCAGAACTACCTGCCGCCGCGCAAGGCGGACTACGACTCGCTCGCCGCCGAATTGAGCGCACGCGGCTGGTCCGAGAACGACCTGCGGGTGTTCTCCGATCCCCGCGCTCTGGGTCGGGCCTCGCCGCAGGAGGTGTGCCGGATGGTGCAGGACTGGTTCGCGGCGCAGATCGCGATCAAGGACCCGGCGTCGCAGCTGCGACTGCTGGTGGAGAGTCTGCGACCCGTGGTTGCAGGCTGAAGCGCGGCGCCCGGCGGTGGTGACAAATCGGGCGCCAGCGGATATGCCCTCCTGCCATGCTGCACATCAATAACCTGACCTATCGCATCGAGGGTCGACCGATCCTCGAGGGCGCCACCACCGGCATACCGGCCGGCCACAAGGTGGGCCTCGTCGGCCGCAACGGCGCCGGCAAGACGACCTTGCTGCGCCTGATCACCGGCGAGATCGCGCCCGACGACGGCTCGCTCAGCTGGCCGAAGTCGACCCGGCTCGGCTACGTCACCCAGGAGGCTCCTGGCGGCAACGACTCGCTGCTCGACTGGGTGTTGTCCGCCGACGCCGAGCGCGCCCGGCTGCTGGCCGAATCCGAGACGGCGACCGATCCCGGCCGCATCGCCGACATCCAGATCCGGCTGACCGACATCGGTGCCCATGCCGCCCCCGCACGCGCCGCCCGCATCCTGGCCGGGCTCGGCTTCGATGAGGCAGCTCAGCAGCGCGCCTGTCGCGAGTTCTCCGGCGGCTGGCGGATGCGGCTCGCGCTCGGCGCCGTGCTGTTCACGGAGCCGGAGCTGCTGCTGCTCGACGAGCCGACCAACTATCTCGATCTCGAAGGCACGATGTGGCTCGAGAGCTATCTTGCCAGCTATCCGCATACCGTCCTGATCGTCAGCCACGACCGCGACCTTTTGAACAGGTCGGTGCAGGCGATCCTGCACCTCGACCGCGGCAAGCTCACGCTCTATGCCGGCGGCTACGACGATTTCGAGGAGACGCGGCGCGAGAAGCAGCGCCTCGAGGGCAAGCTGCGCAAGAAGCAGGAGGATGAGCGGCGCCACATCGAGAGCTTCATCGATCGCTTCCGCGCCAAGGCCAGCAAGGCCAAGCAGGCGCAGAGCCGCATCAAGGCGCTGGCCCGCATGAAGCCGATCGCCGAGACGGTCGCGGAGCGGGTGATCCCGTTCAACTTCCCCAAGGCGCAGAAGGCGATCGCGAGCCCGCTGATCCGCATCGAGGGCGCCGCTGTCGGCTACAGCCCCGATCGGCCGATCCTGCGCGGGCTCGACCTGCGGATCGATCATGACGATCGCATTGCCCTGCTCGGCCAGAATGGCAACGGCAAGTCGACCTTCGCCAAGCTCGTGGCTGGCCGCCTGGAACCGCTCGTGGGCCAGGTATTCGGCAACAAGAAGATCGAGGTCGGCTATTTCGCCCAGCACCAGCTCGACGAGATCGCGTCGAGCAAGACGCCCTACGACTACATCGTCGAATTGATGCCGGAGGCAACGGAGTCGCAGAAGCGCGCCAGGCTCGGCGCCTACGGCTTCGGTGCGCAAAAGCTGATGACCAAGGCGGACGACCTGTCCGGCGGCGAGAAGGCGCGGCTGCTGTTCATGCTCACCGCGTTCCGCGGGCCGCACCTGCTGATCCTCGACGAGCCGACCAACCACCTCGATGTCGACAGCCGGGAGGCATTGATCCATGCCCTCAATGACTTCGAGGGCGCGGTGATCCTGATCAGCCACGATCGCCATCTGGTCGAGGCCTCGGCCGAGCGTCTGTGGATCGTGAACAACGGCACCGTCGAGAGCTATGACGGCGACATGGACAGTTATCGCGAGCTGCTGCTGGCCGATCGCGGCGCCAGGACGAAGGGCCGCGCCAACGGCGCCGAAGCCAAGACCGACAAGGCCGAGGCGCGGCGGGCGGCGGCCGATCGCCGCAGCGAGCTGGCGCCGCTGCGAAAGGCCTTGCAGGCCGCGGAGAGACAGGTCGCGCAATACACCAAGGATCTGGCCGCGATCGATGGCGCACTCGCCGACCCGCAGCTCTACCAGCGCGATCCGACGCGCGCCCAGAAGCTCTCGATCGAGCGCGGCATGCTGGCGAAGTTGCTGGCCGGCGCCGAGGACGACTGGCTGCAGGCGACCGACGCTTTCGAGCAGGCGGCAGCGGACCGTTAGCGCGGGTCGGAAAGGCAGTTATGTCCTGCGCCAGGCGGCGTCCGGCTGCAGCCAATGTCGCAGTCCCTTCGCGGGCAATATTAAATCTCGGTCATCTTGCCCGCCGGGGCCGCCATCCACGACGGAAGCTCAGGCGTGGCCGCGTTCCTCGCTCATCGGCACGTAACTCATCCCGCCGAAGAGGAGACCAAACATGAAGTCGTTGACCCGGATCGCCATGCCATTCGCCCTCGGGCTTTCGCTCGCGTCGGCCGCTGCCTTCGCGCAGACGCCGCCGGAGCCGCCGAAGCGCGAGCGGCCATCCCCTGAGACGATGCAGCGCCTGCAGGATGGCCGCATCGCCATGATCGTTACCGCGCTCAAGCTGAACGAAGCCCAGCAGAAGCTCTGGGCCCCGGTCGAAGCCAAGATCCGCGAGAACCAGGCCGCCCGCATGCAGCGCATGCAATCCATGGGCGAGCGTCGCCAGCCGGGTGCCCAGCGGCCCGATCTGCCGGAGCGCATGGAGCGAATGAGCCAGATGATGGCGGAGCGCGCCGAGCGCACCAAGGCATTCGTGGCGGTGTTCAAGCCGTTCTACGAGTCCCTGGGCGACGACCAGAAGAAGGTCGTCGGGCCGCTCATGGCTCACATGCAGGGCGGACACCGCGGTCACCGCGGCGGCTGGGCGATGCATCATCGCCAGGGTCCGGGCCCGCAGTAACACTGTCGGCCGGCTCTGCCGACCGCAGGCGCTCCCACCCTGGCCGGGAGCGCCTGCGGCTACCACCTGGACGGCACTATCGCACCGGATATCCCGACCACTCGCGGACGGTGCGGATCGCGAGGTTCGACTGAAGCCGGCTGATGTGCGGCAGATCGGCCAGATGCTGGCGATGGATGCGCTCGAAATCGGCGAGGTCCGCCGCCACGACCCGCAGCAGGTAGTCCGTGCCACCCGCCATCAGGTGGCATTCCAGGATCTCGTCTCGCGCGGCCACCGCCTTCTCGAAGGCGTCGAACGCCTTGCGCGACTGCGAATTGAGCGAGACCTCGACGAAGAACTCCATCGTGAGCCCAAGCACCCGCCGGTCGAGCCTTGCCGCGTAGCCGGCGATCACGCCTGCCTCCTCCAGCAGCTTGACGCGACGGTGGCAGGCCGACGGCGACAGCCCGGCCTTCTGTGCCAGCTCGGCGATTGCGATGCGGCTGTCGCGCTGCAGGGCAAGCAGGATGCGGCGATTGACGGGATCGATGTTCATTCGAATGCCATGCGGTAAAATTGCCGATTCTTGAAATCTGGATCTAACAGCAATGTGCCCGGCTCGCAACTTCGGGACGACTTATCGCGATTTGCCGATTATTCTTGGCGAGGAAACAGCCCGGACATGGAGATGAACATGCTGATCGGCGTGCCCAAGGAGATCAAGACCCGCGAATATCGCGTCGGCCTGACGCCTTCGAGTGTGCGAGAGCTCGTGGCGCAGGGCCACAAGGTTATGGTCGAGACCAATGCGGGCATCGGCATCGGCGCTTCCGACGCCGAATATACCCGCGCCGGCGCCGAGATCGCGGCGAGCGCGGCGGAAGTGTTCAAGGCCGCCGACATGATCGTGAAGGTGAAGGAGCCGCAGGCCGGCGAGCGCAAGATGCTGCGCCGCGACCAGGTGCTGTTCACCTATCTTCACCTCGCCCCCGACCCGGAGCAGACCAAGGATCTGGTCGCCAGCGGCGCGGTCTGCATCGCGTATGAGACGGTGACGTCGGCCACCGGCGGGCTGCCGCTGCTCGCTCCGATGTCGGAAGTCGCCGGCCGCATGTCGGTGCAGGCCGGCGCGTATTTCCTCGAGAAGGCACACGGCGGCCTCGGTATCCTGCTCGGCGGCGTCCCGGGCGTGGCGCCGGCGAAAGTCGTCGTGCTCGGCGGCGGCGTGGTCGGCACGCACGCGGTCGACGTCGCGCTCGGCATGGGCGCCAGCGTGCACGTCATCGATCGCTCGGTAGATGCGCTGCGCCGGTTGTGGGTGCAGTTCGGCCGCGGCCTCAACACCGTCTATTCGACCCGCGATGCCGTCGACCAGCACCTCGCCGACGCCGACCTGGTGATCGGCGGCGTGCTGATCCCCGGCGCATCGGCTCCGAAGCTGATCACCCGCGCCCACCTCAAGACGATGAAGCCCGGCTCGGTCATCGTCGACGTCGCCATCGACCAGGGCGGCTGCGCCGAGACCTCGAAACCGACGACGCATGACGAGCCGACCTACGTCATCGACGGGGTGACCCACTACTGCGTCGCCAACATGCCGGGCGGCGTGCCGAAGACCTCGACCTATGCCCTCAACAACGCTACGCTGCCGTTCGTCCTGGCACTCGCCGGCAAGGGGTGGAAGGCGGCGCTGAAGGACGATCCCCACCTTCGCAACGGGCTGAACGTTTGGAACGGGAAGATCACCTGCGAGCCGGTCGCCAAGGCTCTGGGATATGCCTACGTTCCGGCCGAATCCGCCTTGGCTTGATCGCGATCCTTTCGGCCTTGCTGGCTGCACTCGCCCCGACGGGCGCGGCAGCCGGCGACGACGAGATCCTGATCGCTGTCGCCGGCCCGCTCACCGGCAGGTACGCCGAGTTCGGCAGGCAGATGCAAATCGGCGCCGAGCGCGCCATCCGCGATTTGAATGTTTCCGGGGACCAGAACGGTGGACGTTTCCGGCTGATCGTGGAGGACGACGGCTGCGACAAGGCGCAGGCGGTCGCCGTCGCGAGGCGCCTTGCGACGCACCCGGTCGCCGTCGTCATCGGACATCATTGCGCCGGCGCCTCGATTGCCGCCGCGGCGATCTACGCGGCGGCCGGCATCGTCCAGATCTCGCCCGGCACCAATGCGCCGCCATTCACCGATCAGCGTGCCGGCCCGACCATTTTCCGTCTGGCCCATCGCAGCGACCGCGAGGGCACGATCAGCGGCGCCTACCTCGCCCGGACCTTTGCCGGAAAGCGCGTCGCGATCCTGCACGACCGCACGGTCATCGGCATCGATCTCGCGAGCCAGACCAGGCGGGCGATGCATGCCGGCGGCCTCGCCGAGGTGCTGTACTCGGGCTTCATCGCCGGTGAGCCGGACTACTCGCGGCTCGCCCGCGATCTGCGCACGCACCGCGTCGACGCGGTCTACCTCGGCGCATTCCCGAGCGAGGTCCGCCTGATCCGAGCCGCGTTGCGCCGGGAAGGCCTCGATACGGTGGTCATCGGCAGCCGGCTACTGGCCAGCGGCGGGCTCGAGGAAGGTCTTGGACCCGAGTTGGAGGGCGTGCTGTTGAGCGCGCCACTGCGTGTTTTGACTTTGCCGGGCGCGGCGCGGCTGTACCAGGATGCAACGCCCGATCAGGCACTCGTGCAGGCGAGCACCTACGCCGCGATCGAGGCATGGGCGAAAGCTGTGTCGGTCGAGAGCGCGGCCGGTACCGCGGTGGCCCAGCGACTGCAGCAAGGCAGCTTCGATACGGTGCTCGGCGCCGTCGGCTTCGACAGTAAAGGGGACGCCACGGTCCCCTTTCTCAGAATGCATGTATGGAAAAGCGGGCAGCTCGTGCCCGTGCCGTGACCGGCGGTCAGCGGCCCTGGCTCTCCGCCATGAACTCGGTCATCAAATTGCGCTCGACGCGGATCAAATCGTCGGGCACTGCCCAGCCCGCCGAGCGATATTCGTTGATGCGATCCTGCACGATTGCATACGCCACGCGTGGATCATCGGCGCCCTGGATCTCATCCATCAGGACGGCAAAGTCTTCGTAGAGTTTTTCCGTTCTACGGCCCATGTACTCTCTCCTCTTCGACGACCACCTGCACGTTTAAGCCGATCATTCGACACTGCAAGCAAGTGATCTCGCGCCGCAGCAATAAGTCCCGCATGGATTGCGATGCTTATTGGCTTTTGGCGTTCCTTTCGATTTGCGCTGCACAATTTTTATGCACGGTTTTAGTCAAGATATGACTAAGATCTGGTGAATTGCTCCATCTCCTCTTCACATCTTGCGAGTGCGGAACATACGCCTGCATGTGGCTCCACAATGGCGAGTGCTGGGCCATTGCAGGACATTCCCTTGACCATCGACGAGGCTGGCGCAACCTAGTGTCCCGATCGCGAAGTTCGCTTCATTCGCATGGCTATCGGACGAACTTCGCGATCGATAAGGACACTAGCAAATCCAAGCTTCTAGTGTGGCTTATGATTTCGAAGTCCGCACTGGAGTATGCCGCAAGTATGAAGCGGACTTCGAAATCGCCACACTAGCAACAACACCGCAGCGACCGACCCGTGGAACGCGATGACGAGCCCCCTCAACCTCATCACCGACATTGCCGGAATCAGGGTCGGCAACGCCCATGACCTGCCGCTGGCAAGCGGCGTCACTGCCATCCTGTTCGATGGGCCGACGGTTGCATCGGCAGTGACAAGGGGCGGTGCGCCCGGCGGGCGTGACGTCGGCCTGCTCGACCCGGCCATGACGGTCCCCGGCGTGCACGCGGTCGTGCTGTCGGGCGGGTCGGCGTTCGGACTGGACGCCGCCGGCGGTGTCAGCGGCTATCTGCGCCAGCAAGGCATCGGCTTCCCGGTCGGCGGAATACGCGTCCCGATCACGGTGCAGGCGATCGCGTTCGATCTGCTGAACGGCGGCGACAAGGGCTGGGGCCGCATGCCGCCCTATTGGGAGCTCGGCTGGCAGGCCGCGGAGCTGGCCCGCGCCGGCGCATTCGAGCTCGGCTCGGCCGGCGGCGGTTACGGCGCCACGACCGCAAACCTGCGCGGCGGGCTCGGCTCGGCCAGCGTGATCACGCCGCAAGGCTATCGCGTCGGCGCCATCGCCGTGGTCAACGCCGTCGGAACGGTCACGATCGGGGACGGGCCGCAGTTCTGGGCCGCTCCCTACGAGGTCGGCGCCGAGTTCGGCGGTCTTGGCTTGCCCGCGACGGTTCCGCCCGGTGCGCTCGAGATCCGCATGAAGGGGCAGGCGCCGCCCGCGACCACCATCGCCCTGGTGGCGACCGACGCGGTGCTGACCAAATCGCAGGCCCGGCGCGTCGCAATCATGGCTGATGACGGGCTCGCCCGTGCGGTGCGCCCGGCACACGCGCCAATGGATGGAGACACGGTATTCGCGGTGTCGACGCTTGCCACCCCGCTCGCCAACGAGGCACAAGACCTCACCAGCATCGGTACGGCGGCGGCGGACTGCCTCGCCCGTGCGATCGCCCGCGGCGTGTACGAGGCCGCCGATACACCCGCCCGATGGGCCGGTCCGCCGGCGCACCGCCAGAAGTTTCCACGCCCGCAGATCGTTCGACCGTGAACCGCAAGCGCCTCGTCGCCGCCGTGTCGCTGCTGCTCGCCGTGGCCGCCCTGCTCGCCTGGCAACAGTGGCGCCATCGCCTGATCGCTGAATGCCGCGACGAAGGCGGCATCTGGGATGGCTCGAGTTGCCGTCCCGACGAGCGCCGGATCAGGATCCAGCGCGACCTCCACCGTACCTGACACTCAGCGGTAGAGATCGGCCCGGGTCGGCGGCAGCGGCGGCGGCTTCTTGGCGCTCTTCGAGACCAGCGTCTGGAACAGCCGCGCGGTACCGCGCTCGAACGCCAGCGCGCAGCCGGCAAGATAGGCGATGTAGATGCGATACTTCTCCTCGCCGACGAGGCGGATCGCGTCGTCCTTGCGCGCCATCAGCCGCTCGAGCCAAAGGCGGCACGTGCGCGCGTAATGCATCCGCCAGCCCTCCACGTCGTGCACCTCGAAGCCGGCCCGTTCCATCGCCGCGATGGTGTGACCGATGTCGTCGAGCGCACCGCCGGGAAAGATGTACTTAGCGAGCGCCCGCTGCTCGGGCCTCAGCCGCTCCGGGATCAGCCGCGGCTTCTTCGCCCGCCGGAAGATCGCGTGATTGAGGAACAAGCCGTCCTCGGAGAGCAGCGAGCGAACCTTCTGCATATAGGCTGGGATGTTATCGAGCCCGATCGCCTCATACATGCCGATCGACGCAATCTTGTCGTAGGTGCCGGCCGCCTTCATGTAGTCGACGAACTCGAACGTCACCTGGCCGGAGAGGCCGAGCCGCTCGACCTTCGCCTGCGCGAAGGCGAGTTGCTCCTTCGAGAGCGTGACGCCATGTGCGAGCACGCCGTAGTTCTTCGCCGCGTGGCAAAGTAGCGCGCCCCAGCCGCAGCCGATGTCGAGAAACCGTTCGCCGGGCTTCAGGCGCAGCTTCCGGCAGATCATGTCGAGCTTGTCGATCTGCGCCGTCGCAATGTCGTTCGACCAGTCGCGATAGTAGGCGCAGGTATAGACCATCTCGGGGTCGAGGAAGAGCGCGTAGAATTCGTTCGACAGGTCGTAATGGAACGAGATGAACCGCTGATTGTCGCCCTCTTTGCGTCCCTTGCCGGTGATCTCGCCCTCGAAACCTCCCGTACCGGCCTTCAGCGGCGCCCGCGGCGCTAGGAAGAACGGCGCCAGGTCCTTGGCGATCCTGAGCTTCTGCATCGCCCCGAGCTTCACGCTGCGGCCGTCGCGGTTGAGCTGCCGGCCGAAATCGAGCAGTGTGCCGCCGGAGAAGTCGATGCGCTTGGCGACATAAAGCTCGATCAGCATGTCGATCGTCGGCCGGCGCAGCAACGAGGCGACGACGCCGGAATCGGCGATCTTCAGCACGAACGGGCCGGTCGGCCTCGCCCCCAGGGGATGGCGGCTGCCATCCCACAACTCCACCCAGGCATCGAGGTCGAGCTTGCCGCCAACGTCGCGAGCAAGCCGCACCGCGCGGTCCAATAACCGTTTGTTCTGCTGTTCGTCCATGCCGACCGCTTATCAGCCGGCCATTCGCGTGTCAGCAGCCTTCGCGCTCTCGAGGATCGCCGCGACGCCCATCCCGCCGGCGGTGCAGATCGAGATCAGGCCTCGGCCCCCGCGCTGCGACAACAGCTTGGCCAGGTGCGCGGTGATCCGCGCCCCGGTCGCGGCGAAGGGATGGCCGTAGGCCAGCGACGAGCCCATCACGTTGATCCTGGCGCGATCGATCGTGCCGAGCGGCCGGTCGAGCCCGAGCTTGTCCTTGCAGTAGGCCGGATCGTCCCAGGCCTTCAGCGTCGCCAGCACCTGCGCCGCGAACGCCTCGTGGATCTCGTAGAAGTCGAAGTCCTGCAGCTTCAGGCCGGCGCGCTGCAGCAGGCGGGCGACGGCGATCGTCGGCGCCATCAGCAGGCCCTCGCCGGCGACAAAATTGTTGGCCGACGTCTGATAGTGCGTCAGGTAGGCGAGCACCGGCAGCCCGCGCGAGCGCGCCCACTCCTCGCTGGCGACCAGCACCGCGGCCGCGCCGTCGGTCAGCGGCGTCGAGTTGGCGGCGGTCAACGTCGCCCGCTCGGACTTGTCGAAGACGGTCTTCAGGGTCGCCATCTTGTCGAGGCTGATGTCGGCGCGCACGTTGTTGTCGCGATAGACGCCCGCGCAAGGCACGATCAGGTCGTCCATGTATCCCGACGCGTAGGCCGCGACCGCCTTCCTGTGGCTCTCGTAGGCAAGCTGGTCCTGCTCGGCCCGGCCGATGCGCCACTCCTGCGCCATCAGCTCGGCGTGCTGTCCCATGCTGAGGCCGGTGCGCGGCTCCGCGACCGACGGCGGCAGAGGCGCGAGCTCGCCCGGCGAGAAGCCCCGGAACACCTTGAGCTTGGCGCCGAGCGACTTCTGCATCGAAAGGTCGCGCAGCCGCGTCGCGAGCTTCTTCGAGACGACGATCGGCGGGTCGGAAGTGGTGTCCGAGCCGACCGCGATGCCGCACTCGATCTCGCCGCTGGCGATCTTGGCGCCGATGCCCATCGCCGCCTGCAGCGAGGTGCCGCAGGCCTGGATCATGGTGATGCCGGGTGTCGTCGGCGCGAGCTTGGTGCCGATCACCGCCTCGCGGGCGAGGTTCCAGTCGCGCGAATGGGTGACGACGGCGCCGCCCACGACCTCGTCGATGTGCTGGCCGGCGAGCTTGTACTTGTCGACCAGGCCGTTGAGCGCGGTCGTCATCATCTCGAGGTTCGACAGATCGGCATAAAGCGAGTTCGAGCGGCAGAACGGGATGCGGACGCCACCGACGATGGCGATGCGGCGCAGGGTCTGGGTCATGGATCGTGCCTCTCCAGGATGGCCGCGAAGCAGCCGGCTGACTGGTTCAGATCGTCTTGCGCGGCGCCGCTGTCTTCACGTCCCCGGTGTTCGGCGTCCCGCGCGGCTCGATCAACAGCAGATGCGTCTCGGTGCGAGCGACCGGCCGGTGCTCTGCTCCTTTAGGCACCACGAACATCTCGCCCGGACCAAGCGTGATCGTGCGATCGCGCAGCTCGATGTCCAGGCCACCCTCGAGGACGAGAAAGAAATCGTCCGTATCGTCATGCTTGTGCCAGACGAATTCGCCCTTGACCTTCACAACCATGACATCGAGGCCGTTCATTTGCGCCACGGTCCGCGGAGACCAATGCTCTGAGAACGACGACAGCTTTTCCGCCAGATTGATCTTCTCGGCCATTGCCGCTACTCCGCCGCCGCGCGCTGCGGCATCGGCGCGCCCTTGCCTTCGCTCGCCTTGAAATGCAGCGGGCCGCCCCGGAACGGCGCGAAGCCGGTTCCGAAGATCACGCCGGCGTCGACCAGATCGGCGGTCTCGACCACGCCCTCGTCGAGCGCGCGCTGCGCCTGGGCGATCAACGGCTCGACCAGCTCGCGACCAAGCCGCTCGAGCGCAGTCTTGGTGGTCGCAAGCTCGCCCTTCACCGGCTTGCCGCCCTTCCACATGTAGAAGCCCTCGCCCGACTTCTTGCCGAGCTTGCCGGCGGCGACGAGCTTGTCGAGCGCCGAGCCTTCCGGGTTGTTGCCGAGGACGCGCCCGACATGGGCACAGACGTCGAGCCCGACGGTGTCGGCGAGCTCGATCGGTCCCATCGGCATGCCGAATGTGCGTGCCGCCTCGTCGATCTTCTCCTTGCTCTCGCCGCCCTGCAGCCGCGCCATCGCCGCCATCATGTAGGGCGCGAGCACCCGATTGACGAGGAAGCCCGGCACGCTCTTCACGATCAGCGGGAACTTGTCGATCGCTGTGACGAAGGCCGCCCCTTTCCTGACCTCTTCGTCACGGCTCGATGTGCCGCGAACGATCTCGACCAGCGGCATCTGGGCCACCGGATTGAAGAAGTGGATGCCAATCAACCGGCCGGGATCGGCAAGCCCCTTGGCGATGTCCTCGATCATGATCGAGGACGTGTTCGACGCCAGCACGGCACCGGGCTTCAGCTTGCCCTCGATCGATTTGAACAGCGACTGCTTGACCTCGAGCTTCTCGACGATCGCCTCGATGACGACGTCGGCGCGCGCAAGGCCCTCGCCGCCCGGATCGGCGATCAGGCGGGCGTTCGCCGCCTCGCGCAGCGCCTTGGTCTTGAACTTGCGGCCGAGCGTCTTCGCCTGCGCCGCGATCCCCTTGGCGATCTGCTCCGCGTTGACGTCCTGCAGCGTGACCTCCATGCCGGAGGCGACACACCAGCCGGCGATGTCGGCGCCCATGGTGCCGGCGCCGATGACGTGCACCCGGCTCGGCTTGAAGCCCAAGCCTTTCGGCGCCTGCGCCTTGAGCTGCTCGGACAGGCCGAACACGCGCCGCAGGTTGCGCGAGGTGTCGCTTACCATCAACGGCGCGAAAGCTGCGGTCTCGGCCTTCTTCAGCGCGTTGAGATCGCCACCATGCTTCTCGAACAGGTCGATCAGCCGGAACGGCGCCGGATAGTGGTCCTCGCGGACCTTCTTCGCCGTCTCCTGGCGCATCTTCTTGGCGAGGAAGCCCCGCGCCGGCCACTTGGCGAGCAGCGCCTTGAGCCCCGAGGCGGGCTTCGAGCGGCGCTTCTGCATCACTGCCTTGCGGGCGGCCCAGCGCAGCTGATGCGGGCTGTTGACGAGCTCGTCGATGAGCCCGATGGCGCGCGCCGCGGTGCTGCGGATCATCGACCCGGTCAGCATCGTCGTCATCGCCTGCATCGCGCCGGCCTGGCGGATCGAGCGGGCGGTCCCATTGAAGCCGGGGAAGATGCCGAGCTTCACTTCCGGGAAGCCGACGCGGGTCGCATCGTCGCGGGTGGCGATGCGGTAATGGCAGGCGAGCACCAGCTCGAGCCCGCCGCCGACGCAGACGCCGTGAATCGCCGCCACGACCGGGACGGCCAGTCGCTCGATGCGGTCGAGCATTGCGTTCACCGGCGTGATGCCCTCGATCACCTTGGCCACGGTGTCGAGCTGATCGAACTCGCGGATGTCGGCGCCGACGATGAAGCCCTTCTCCTTGCCGGACATGAACACCAGCCCGGTGACCTTCTTCCCGGCCGCTTCCTTCTCGACGAACTCGACGATCTGCCCCAGCTCCTCGAGCGGGCGGCGGCCGAGCGAGTTGGCGCTCTCGCCCTCGCGATCGAATATCGCCCAGGCGATGCCTTCGAGATCGACGGCGACTTTCCAGTCCTTGAGGTTGGGCAGTTCGGTCATCGTTGCCTCCTTATCCTCCTCTCCCCGCCCTCTCGCGGGGAGAGGGGGGAGGCGTGGCGCTTGCCGCGCCGAGGGTGAGGAGCGGCGGCAGGCTCGAATGTAATGACACCGAGAAGTGGGTGGCGTGTCGCAGGCAACAGAACCTGCAGCCGCCCCTCACCCTAACCCTCTCCCCGTCGAAACGGGGAGAGGGAAATTTCTCACTCGGCCGCCGACTGAACGGCGCGCGCGTTGTGCCCGGCGCTCATGTAGTGCGGCCGCACCTCGTCGGGCGCGAAATGATCGACGGCGATGACGCGGGCGGTCAACGTCTCGACCTCGCGCAGCAGCGTGCCTTCGCTCTCGCTGACGATGCCCTTGGCGACCGCATCGCCGATCCAGTCGATGCCGTGGTAGCGCATCACGATACCGTCGCGGACGGCACGGTCGAGCTTCTTCTCGGCCGCCTCGGCGGCGATCACCTTTTCGAGCGTGACCTCGAGCAGGCCGGTCGGATCGTTCACATCCTTCGACACGAACATATAGCGGGTCAGCCGGTCGCGCACCTCGCCCGGCTCGATGGCAAGACGCACCACCTCCTGGCCGAGACGATCGGGCGCCGGATGATAGTGCCCGCCCAGCGGATAGACCAAGGCGCGCATCAGGATGCGGGCCCAGGCGACCGGGAAATTCTCGATCGTGCCACGCAGCGCGACCTGGAACCGGTAGAGCCCGTTGCGCGCTGCCAACGCGACGATCAGCCGGTCGGCGGCGGGCTTGCCATCGTCCTCGTAGCGCTTCAGGACACACGAGACGAGGTAGAGCTCCGACAATGCATCGGCCAATCGGCCGGTCAGCTTCTGCTTGACCTTGAGACCGCCGCCGAGCAGCCCGACGGTCAGGTCGGCGACGAGGGCGAAGTTGCGCGACGATCGCGACAGCTGCCGGTACCATTCGGCGGTGCCGTAGGCTTTCTCGGGTACGTGCGCGAGCAGACCCCCGGTCAGGTTGTGGAACAGGGCGCCGAACACGTTGCCGACGGCAAAGCTGATATGGCCGAGGAAAGCATCCTCGAATGCCGCATGCCCACGGGCCTCGTCGGCATGCTGTACCGCCCTCACTTCCTTGTAGAGATAGGGGTGGGAGCGCAGCGCCCCTTGCGCGAAGGTGATGAGCGTCCGCGTCAGGATGTTGGCGCCCTCGACCGTGATGCCGACCGGCACCGCCTGGTAGGCGGCCTGGATGTAATTGGTCGGGCCGTCGCAGATCGCGCGCCCGCCGTGGATATCCATGGCATCGTTGACCGAGCGGCGCATGCGCTCGGTGGTCTGATACTTCATCAGCGCCGAGATCACGGACGGCTTCTCCCCGCGCGCGACCATCGCCGCCGTCACCGCGCGGCCCGCCTCGTTGACGTATGCGGTCTCGATCATCCGCGCCAGCGGCTCGTCGATACCCTCCATCCTGGCGATCGGCAGGCCGAACTGCTTGCGGATCCGGGTATAGGCGGTGGTGAACCGCAGCATCGCCTTGGCGGCGGCGGTTGCCGACGACGGCAGCGAGATGGCGCGGCCGGCGGCGAGGCACTCCATCAGCATGCGCCAGCCGTGTCCGGCCATCTTCTGGCCGCCGATCACCCAGTCGATCGGAATGAAGACGTCCTTGCCCCAGTTGGGGCCATTGGGGAACGCCGAGCCGCCCGGCAGGTGTCGCCGGCCGATGTTGACACCCGGATGGCTGGCCGGGATCAGCGCCAGCGTGATGCCGACGTCGGCCTTGCCGCCGATCAGCTTGTCCGGGTCGAACAGCCGGAACGCCAGCCCGACCAGCGTCGCCTTGGGCCCCAGCGTGATGTAGCGCTTGTCCCACGAGAGCTTGATGCCGAGGGTCTCCTTGCCCTGGTGCACGCCGCGCACCACCGTGCCGATGTCGCGCATGGTGGCGGCATCCGACCCGGAGGTCGGCCCGGTCAGCGAGAAGCATGGGATCTCCTCGCCCCGCGCCAGCCGCGGCAGATAGTAATGCTTCTGCTCGTCGGTGCCGTACTTCTCGATCAGCTCGCCCGGACCGAGCGAGTTCGGCACCATGACGATGGTCGCCACGTCAGGCGAGCGCGACGCGATCTTGCCGAGGATCAGCGATTGCGCCTGCGCGGAGAAGCCGAGGCCGCCATGCTCCTTCGAGATCAGCATGCCAAGAAAGCCGTTGCGGCGGACGAAGCTCCAGACCGCGTCGGGAATTTCCTTCTCGCTGAACCGGATCTTCCAGTCGTCCAGCATCCCGCACAGCTCTTCCGTCGGCCCGTCAAGGAACGCCTTTTCATCGGGCGACAGTACGATCGGCGGTACGGCGCGAAGCTTCTCCCAGTCGGGATGGCCGGAGAACAGCTCGGCGTCGAAGCCGATGGTGCCGGCGTCGAGCGCCTCCTGCTCGGTATCGGACACCTTCGGCAGGATGCGCTTCACGATCGTGAATGCCGGCTCGACCAGCAGCATGCGGCGGACGGCGGGAATGGCCATCAGCACGGCGACCAGGGCAGGCACCCAGGCGACCGCCGCCAGCAAACCCAGCTCCAGCCCATCGTGACGGCCATCGATCAGACCGCTTTGCCAGAGATAGGTGGCGACGACCGCGGCCGTGGCCCACAGCCACATCGGGGCATGGCGCATCGCGAGCGCCATGACAACGGCGAAGCACAACAGCAGGAACACCAGCCCGGCCATCGACGATCCTCCGGAATATCAGGGCGCGCTGTCTCGCAGCATCCCTACCACTCGCTGCAGTTCAATACATATAGGTGACGTTTACGTCAATAAATTGCTTGACGTTTACGTCAACTACATGCTACCGCCGCGTCCAGTTTGGAGAACCAGTTAAGTATCTGTGGTCAAGCGAACCGGCAGCCTGCTGATGTGCCATTTCAGCCACTATTCCTTGGCAACATTGTCACCGCAAGGGTCGCGAATCTCCTACATAGGTGACATTAACGTATTGTTAACCGAAGCAGTTACGAGTGGATTCGCTAGGCCTTCCTTGTTCGTCTTTTCGTTCCGATTCGTTCGCAACGACGGCCGACGGCGCGCAACTCTCTTGGCACGGACGACCAATGGCCACCATCCATCGCATCGACGCACACCACGACAAGCGCACGCCCACCCGCTCTGCCGGCGCGACCGGGGCAGCCACCGCCGACATCATTCTATTTCCAGGGGTTCGTTACGAGCGCTGGAGCGAGGCTCAGGCGCTGACCCGGTCATCGGGCAGCGGCCGCAAGCAGCGCGACAGGCTGGAAATCGCCGACTAGGGGCGACGGGCCAGTCCCGGCTATTGCTTGCGAGGCGTACAGGTCGCCTTGGCCAGCTCGCTTTCAACCTGTGCCTGATAGGCCACACCCTTGTTCGGCGCCCGGATCAGAACGATCCCGTCGGCGCTTGGCATCGAGACCTGGGCGAACCCGGCAGCAAGCCGAGCTTCCGGCAATACTCCGACAAAGCGATCGCCCGGCGGGAGCAGCAGAAGCGCCACGTCCGTTCGGCGCTGATCCTGGCCGGTGACCACGTACACGCTCTCACCCATCGAGTTGTGGACGGACAGCGTCCAGCCTGCCTCCGGCAGTGTCGCGCGCACCGCATAAGCCGCTTCCGCCACGCTGAAACGGCAGGCGGCGTAGTGGATATCGGGCCCCTGGAATGCCACCAGTTGCCGCTTGGGCGTCACCGCCGGCAGGATTCGCATCACGTCGGGCGGTAGTGCCGTGACGAGCCGCTGCACGGCGCCACCGGTTGCGATGTGCGGCCACGTCATCGTCATGCAGATGTGCACGATGCCGGCGCCGATCAGCGACAGCAGCAGCGTGTGCAACCGGATCCAGGGAAAGCGGCGAGGCGGGTCCGTCTCGATCTTCATCGGTGCAATCCCCTATCGGCACGCGATGCGTCGGATGGCGGGCAGGCCGCGGTTTGCCGCCTCGATCTCGGCGGCCGAAGCGTTCGGCCGGGGCGCGGGCCGCGTCAGCACCAGCACGATGCGGCCGGCGCCGCCGACCGGCAGCCAGTTGCCGGGCCGGGCGTCGCGCGCCAGGGTGACGATATAGCTGCCATCCGTCCCCAGGGCGACGGTCCCGGAATTGTATGCGTACCGTTCCGCCTGGTTGGGTATCAGATTGCCCTTCTCGTCGAACACCGCGAGACTCCACCAGTCGCTCGCCAGCCCGTCGCCCTGCAGCGCGTATTCACACGACGAATGCAGCCGCTGGCCCTCGTCGTCGGCGCGTGCCTCCCAGCTGTATACCGCCGTCGTACTCACCGGCAGGCTGCCCTGCCGGCTGAAATGCGCGCGCGTATAAGGATCGGAACTCGGGCCGGCCGGCATTCACCCACAGCACCCACGAGCCGCTCTTGCGCGTCGTGAGCCGCGAGCCGCCGTCGACCATCACCCAGCTCGACCAGATGCCGAAGCCCAGCGAGATGACCACGAACACAACGATGTTGAGCAGCGCGTCGAACGCCGATGCAATGGCCGAACGAAGCTGGCCTAGGGCCGTCCCCCATCCCCCGCGCTCGCTCGACGGCGAATTGAACAAATCGATCGCCATCTCAGGGCTGCCTGCGAGGCGGCGCGCCAACCTGCCCCGGTGCCGAGGTCGCGTCCGCCCGGCGGTCTTGAACGGTGGCCGGGCCACCGCTCCCTGGAACGGCCGGCGGTGCCGGGTCGGCTGGAACGCCGCCGGCCTTGCGCAGGGCAGCGCTCAATTTCTTCAGCGCTTCCCTCGTCGCGTCCGGCATGATGCTGACGCTGCGGCGCGCCTGGCCTTCGCCCACCGTGGCGACCGCGGCCGCCGGCTCGACCCGGCGCAATTCGGCCAATCGCTGCCGCTCGGCGATCTGCGCCGGATGCGGCGTCAGGCCCGGTATCGTCGGAATATCCTTGTTCGGATGCGCCACGTTCATGAAGTTCGCCCACGTGACGGCCGGCAGGCTGCCGCCAGTGATGTTGTTCATCTTCGTGTAGTCGTCGTTGCCGAGCCAGACGCCGGTCACAAGCGCACCGGTGAAGCCCATGAACCATGCGTCGCGATAGCTCGAGCTCGTTCCGGTCTTGCCGACGGAATTGGTGAAGTCGAGCGTGGCTTTCCTGCCCGTGCCCTCGGTGACCACGAGTTGCATCAGCTGATTCATCTGCTCGGCGACGCGAGGCCTGATCACCTGCGGCGCCGGCGGCTCGTCGCGCTCGCGGCTGTAGACCAGATCACCCCTCGAGTTGAACACCTCCAGGATGGCGTAGGGCCTCGCGAGCCTGCCGCCATTGGCGAAGGTGGCATAGGCGCCGGTATGCTGCAGCGGCGTGATGCCGGTATCGCCCAGCGCCATCGAGCAGGTCTTCTTCACGCCCTCGACGCCGAGCCGCTGGGTCATCTCGACGACCTTGTCCCGCCCCACCTTGAGCGACAGGTCGACGGCGGTGGTATTGAGCGACATCTTGAAGGCATCGCCGATCGGCAGCGAGCGGCCCGAGCCGCCACCGCCGTTGTAGTTCTTCGGCGACCAGTTGCCGCAGTTCCCTGCACTGTCGGAGACGATCGATCTTGTCGTGTAGCCGTTCTCGAGCGCAGTCGCATAGACATAGAGCTTGAACGACGAGCCCGGCTGCCGGTGCGCATGCGATCGCGCGATTGAACTGGCTTTCGCCGTAGTCGAGGCCGCCGACCAGGGCACGCACCGCACCCTCCGGCTCCATTGCCACGAGGGCTCCCGACTTCGCCCGGGCAGCCCGGCCCTCGAGACGGATCGTCGACTGCAGCGCGTGGTCGGCCGACTGCTGCAGGGTCAGATCGACGGTGGTCCGGGCGGTCAGGACGTATTGCCCCCTGCCCTCCATCACCCGCTGGATCTCCTCGTAGGCATAGTCCAGGAACCAGTCGGGGCTCGCCGTGCCGCGACTCTCGATCACCTTCGCCGGATTGAGCCGCGCGTTGTAGATCTGTCCCGCCGTGTAGAAGCCGGCCTCCACCAGGTTCGACAGCACATCGTTGGCGCGGGCGCGGGCGGCCGGCAGGTTCACGTGCGGCGCATACTTGGTCGGCGCCTTGAACAGGCCGGCCATCATCGCCGCCTCGGCCATGTTCACCTCGCGCACCGATTTGCCGAAATAGAACTGCGCCGCCGCCTCGACGCCGAACGCGCCGCCGCCCATGTAGGCCCGGTCGAGGTAGAGCTTCAGGATCTCCTGTTTCGTGAGGCGGCTTTCGAGCCAGAACGAGAGGAACACTTCCTTGATTTTCCGCTGCAGCGAACGCTCGGAGGACAGGAACAGGTTCTTCGCCAGCTGCTGCGTCAGCGTCGAGCCGCCCTGCACCGTCTCGCCGGCGTTCACATTGGCGACGAGCGCGCGCATCGTGCCGATGACATCGACGCCGAAATGGTCGTAGAAGCGCCGGTCCTCGGTCGCCATGGTGGCGCGGATCAGAACCTCGGGGATCTCCTCCAGCGGGATCGCGTCGTTGAGATTGATGCCGCGCTTGCCGATCTCGTTGCCGCGGCTGTCGAGGAACTTGACCGAGTATTTGCCGGGCGTGAGGTAGTTCTCCTCGTTCACCTCCATGAACGCCGGCAGCGCCAGCATGTACATGACGACGAGACCGCCGGCGCCCAGCGACAGCGCCTCCGACGCGGCCTCGTTCGCCAGCCGCTTCCAGCCCGACAGGCGGAAGCGCATCGCAAAGCTCGATGCCGCGTTATAGGAATCCTTGATGCGCTCCCAGGTCTCGGCGATCGACGAATCGATCCACGAATCGAGCCGCAGCCAGCTGCTCGCATCGAACTTGTCGCCATGCCTGTTGAACCAGTCGCCCAATCCTGCTCCAACTCTTGAATTCGCCAACGGCGCATGCGCGATCCTGCTGCGCGAGAATCGCAAAGACTTCCGAATTGGCTTCATTTACACCTGACTGCGGCAGTAATGCGAGGGCCTAGCGTTTGGCGGAAGCTTCAAAAAAACCGGATGTTCCGTTTTGGGAACACAAGACGCTCGACGAGATGACCAGGGACGAATGGGAATCCCTGTGCGACGGCTGCGGCCGCTGCTGCCTCGTCAAGCTCGAGGACGAGGACACCGGCGAGATCCACTTGACGCGATTGTCGTGCCGGCTGCTCGACGTCGGCTCGTGCCGTTGCAAGAACTATCCGGCGCGCCACGACCATGTCCCCGATTGCATCGCGATCAACCCCGAGAAGGTTCGCAGCCTGTCGTGGTTGCCGCCGACCTGCGCCTATCGGCGGATCGACGAGGGCAAGGGGCTTGCCTGGTGGCATCCACTCGTCTCCGGCAGGTCGGATACGATTCACGAGGCCGGCATCTCGGTACGCGACTGGGCGCTCAATGAAGAGCGGATCCGTCCCGACACCATCCATCGATACATAATTCGAGGCTTTCGCGACAAAGAATAGCCTCGGCCATTGCGACGGGAACCCTCATGTCAGCTGCCGCCACCGCCCGACTGCCGACCCACGCACGCGCCGTGATCATCGGTGGCGGCATCGCCGGCTGCTCGATCGCATATCATCTGACCAAGCTCGGCTGGAGCGACGTGGTGCTGCTGGAGCAGGGGCGGCTTTCCGGCGGCACCACCTGGCATGCGGCGGGCCTTGTCGGACAGCTGCGCGGACATTCGAGCCTGACGCGCCTGATCCGCTATTCGACCGAGCTCTATGCCGGTCTCGAGGAGGAGACCGGGCAGGCGACCGGCTGGAAGCGCTGCGGCTCGCTCACCGTCGCCCGCACGCCCGACCGCATGACGCTGCTGCGCCGCGTCGCGGCATCGGCCAAGGCGCAGGGCGTCGCCTGCGAGGAGCTTTCCGCCAAGGCGGCCGGCGACAAGTATCCGATCATGCGCACCGACGACCTCGTCGGCGCGGTCTGGCTGCCGGGCGACGGCAAGGCCAACCCGGCCGACATCACCCAGGCGCTGGCGAAAGGCGCGAGAAGCCGCGGCGCCAAGATCTTCGAGAAGACCCGCGCCACCGAGATCCTGGTGAAGGATGGCCGGGCAATCGGGGTCTCGGTCGGCGGCGAGCAAATCGCTGCCGAGGTCGTGGTGATCGCCGGCGGCCAGTGGTCGAGGCAGGTCGCCGAGCGGATCGGCGTATCGGTGCCGCTGCACGCCTGCGAGCACATGTACATCGTCACCGCGCGCATCGAGGGCGTCGCCCCGGACCTGCCCTGCCTGCGCGACCCGGATGGCTACATCTACTTCAAGGAGGAGGTCGGCGGACTGCTGATGGGCGGCTTCGAGCCGACCGCCAAGCCGTGGCTCACCGACGTGCCCGACGATTTCGAGTTCGGCATGCTGCCCGACGACTGGGACCAGTTCGAGATCCTGATGCAGAACGCGATCCAGCGCGTGCCGGCGCTGGAGCACGCCGAGGTCAAGCAGTTCATGAACGGGCCCGAGAGCTTCACCGCCGACAACAACTACATCCTCGGCGAGAGCCCCGCGGTGAAGGGCGTGTTCGTTGCCGCCGGCTTCAACTCGATGGGGATCGCCAGCTCCGGTGGCGCCGGCAAGGCGCTCGCCGAATGGATCGTCGCCGGCGAGCCGCAGCTCGACCTGTGGCCGGTCGACATCCGCCGCTTCGCCCGCTTCAACACCAACGGCCGGCTGATGAAGGAGCGGGTCGCCGAGGTGCTGGGACTGCACTACAAGATGCCGTGGCCGAACCGCGAGCTCGAGACCGCCCGGCCGTTCCGCCGCTCGCCGCTGTTCGACCGGCTCGATGCCAAGGGCGCGATCTGGGGCAGCAAGATGGGCTGGGAGCGTCCCAACGTGTTCGCGCCCAAGGGCGAGAAGCGCGAGATCGTCTATGGCTGGGACCGGCAGAACTGGTTCCCGTGGCACGTGGCCGAGCAGAAGGCGGCGCGCGAAGCGTGTCGCGATCTTCGACATGACCTCGTTCGCCAAGCTCCTGGTGCAGGGCGCGGATGCCTTGCCCGAGCTGCAGCGGATCTGCGCCAATGACGTCGCGGTGCCGGTCGGGACATCGGTCTATACCGGCATGCTGAACGCGCGCGGCGGCTTCGAAAGCGACGTCACTGTCGCGCGGCTCGCCGAGACCGAGTTCCTGATCCTCACCGGCACCGCCCAGGCGGTCCGCGATCTCGACTGGCTGCGCCGCGGCATCCGGCCCGAGGCGCGGTGCACCGTCACCGACGTCACCGGCGCCTACAGCGTCCTTCCCGTGATGGGGCCGGCATCGCGCGAGCTGCTGTCGCGGGTCGGCCGCAACAGGCTCGACAATGCGTCATTCCCGTTCGGCGCGGTGCGCACGGTCGAGATCGGCTACGCCAATGTGCTCGCCTGCCGGCGCACCTATGTCGGCGAGCTCGGATGGGAGTTGTACGTCCCGACCGAGCTGGTCACCGGCGTCTACGACACTTTGCACGAGGCCGGGCACGAGACCGGCCGCGATCTCGGCCTCGCCGACGCCGGATATTACGCCATCGAGGGCTTGCGGCTCGAAAAGGGATACCGCGCCTGGGGCCGCGAGTTGACCCCCGACATCACCCCTTACGAGGCCGGCCTCGGCTTCGCGGTGCGGCTCGACAAGGGCTGTGATTTCGTCGGCCGGGCGGCGTTGATCGAGGCCCGCGGGAGGCCGCCCGCCACCCGCTGCGTCTCGCTCGTTGCCGTCGACGCGGATGCACCCATGGCGCACGGCGGCGAGCTCGTCATGGCCGATGGCAAGCCTGTGGGCGACGTCACCTCGGCGGCGTTCGGCGCCGCTCTCGGCCGCGTGGTGATGCTGGCGAGCCTCAAGACGGGCGGCGCGGCACTCGATGAAGCGCGCCTCGCCGGCGGCACGGTTCGAGGTCGATATCGGCGGCACCCGCATCCAGGTCGGCGCGAGCCTCAAGGCCCCTTACGACCCGGCAAATGCCAAAGTGAGGGGCTGAGGCAGGCACAGATGATCATCGACGGGCTCCAGTACTGCAACTGGTCGCGCAGCATCTTCGAGGAGATGCGCGCCGGTGGCGTCACCGCGGTGCACGTTACCGTTGCCTATCACGAGGACTTTCGCGGCACCGTGCAGCAGATCGCCGACTGGAACCGCCGCTTCATCGATCACGGCGATCTCATCATCCCGGCTCGCACTACTGCTGACCTCGACGCCGCCGCGGCGTCGAGGCGCACAGCGATCATCTTCGGCACGCAAAATCCATTGCCGATCGAGAGCGATCTCGGCCTGGTCGAGATCCTGCATGCGCTCGGCATCCGCTTCATGCAGCTCTCCTACAACAACCAGTCGCTGCTGTGCTCGGGCTGGCAGGAGCCTTGCGATACCGGTGTCACCCGGTTCGGCCGCGAGGTCATCGGCGAGATGAACCGGCTCGGCATGGTGATCGACATGTCGCACTCGGGCGAGCGCTCGACGCTGGAGGCAATCGACCTGTCGGCCCGGCCGATCACTGTGAGCCACGCCAACCCGTCGTGGTGGCGCGAGACGGCCCGCAACAAGTCCGATGCGGTGATCCGCGCACTCGCCGGGCGCGGCGGCATGCTCGGCTTCTCGCTCTATCCGCATCACCTGAAAGGCGGGTCGGCCTGCACGCTCGATGAATTCACCGGCATGGTGCGGGATGTCGCCGACCGCATCGGCACTGATCTGATCGGTATCGGCTCGGACCTGTGCCAGGGCCAGCCGGATGCGATCGTGCAATGGATGCGGATCGGCCGCTGGACGTTTCCGCCTGCGGACAGCGCCGACGCGCGGGCGACATTTCCGGCGCAACCCGCATGGTTCCGGGACAACCGCGATTTTGCGAAAATCCGCGACGGACTGGCCAGGGCCGGATTCGCCGACGCGGAGATCGCCGGCATCCTCGGCGGCAACTGGTATCGCTTCATGAAAGCGTCGTTCGAGCCGGCGCCCCTCACCACCACCGCGAGGACCTGACGATGGCAGCAGCGCAACCGACCACGATAACCCTCAGCTCCGAGCAGATCGCGGCGCTGGCCGCCAAAGCGCTCAGCGCACACGGCGCCAGCTCGCTGCAGGCCGATGCCCTGGCGCGCGGGATCGCCGCGGCCGAAGCCGACGGGATGCGCTCGCACGGCCTTATGTATCTGCCGATCTACTGTGGCCACCTCGATGTCGGCAAGGTGATCGGGGCCGCCGTGCCGGTGGTCGCCCGGCCGGCACCGAGCGTGGTCCGCGTCGATGCCGCAAGCGGCTTTGCCCACGCCGCGATCGCCGCCGGCATCCCGGCGCTGGTCGAGGCCGCGCGCAGCCAAGGCATTGCCGCCATGACCCTGTTCAACTCGTACAACTGCGGCGCGCTCGGCTTCCACACCGAGGCGATCGCCGGCAATGGTCTTGTCGCGTTGGGTTTCACCAATGCCCCGGCCTCGATCGCGCCATGGGGAGCGAAGAAGCCGGTGCTCGGCACCAATCCCTGGTCGCTCGCCGTGCCCGACGGCAACGGCGGCGCCGCATTCGTGATCGACCAGAGCGCCAGCGTGGTCGCCAAGAGCGAGGTGATGAAGCGGGCAAGGTCGGGCGAAGTCCTGCCGCCGGGCTGGGCGCTCGACGCCGACGGCAGGCCCACCACCGACGCGCAGGCGGCGCTCAAGGGCACCATGGCGCCGTCCGGCGGCTACAAGGGCGTCGGCTCGGCGCTGCTGGTCGAGGTCATGGCTGCCTGCCTCGCCGGCGCTACGCCGGGCATCGAGGCATCGACCTTCGGCACCAACGCTGGCGGCCCGCCACGGACCGGCCAGTGCTTCATCGCGATCAACCCCGATGCCACGTCGGGCGGCGACTTTGCCGCACGCATCGCAACGGTGCTGGCCGCCTTGACGGCCGAGGGTGGCGCCCGGCTGCCGGGTGCGAAGAGGGCTGCGGCCCGCGCCGCTTCGAAGCACGACGGCATTGCCGTCGACCGGACGATGTACGATGCCGCCGAGGCGCTCGCGGAGCGCAAATCGTGAGCGCCAGCGCCGCCGGGAGCAGTCCCGCCCCCGCCGACGTGCCACTGCGATCGCCGGACGAGGTCATGAAGCTTGCCCGCATGGGTGCTGCCCATGCGACACGGCTGAGCTTCCTGCGCACGCTGCTGCGGCGTGCCGAGGCACAGCGATGGCGGATCACCCGGCCGGTTTGGAACATCGGGGCGGACGGCTTCGGCCATGCCGTATATCGCGTCGAGATGCCCGACGGCGTTCTGTCCCTCGTCGCGTTCTCGACCTACCTCGCGCCTGCGCGTCGCACCGACCGGGTCATCGCCGAGGCTTGGGATTCGAGCTATGTGCTCTACGACGGCATGCCGGACGCGGCCGAGATCGCGCGACTGAGCGCAAGCGCACCGAGGCAGGAGGCAGCGCGCTATACCAGCCGCGATCTGACCCTGGCGCGAGCCAACCGCAGCGTGCGCCTGTTCGATCACGTGGTCGAGACGCTGAGCCACGGCCGGCAGCCCAATTCCGAGCTGGTCGACCAGGTCGGCTACCTCATGCGCACCACTGCCGTCTACGGCAACGGCAAGTTCGGCATCGCCGACCGCGACCAGGTGGTATTTCACCCGGCTTTGCAGGGACCATTTCAGGCCGAGATGCTGTCAGTGTGGCTGATCCGCAGTTTCACCCTCGACCTCGCCGAGCACTGCGCCAAGGCGATGGCGCCTGAAACCGCCGTGCCGCTCGCACCGGAGATGCGCCGCCGGTTCGGCGTCGGCAATGCGACGGGTCTCGGCATGGCGCCGTTCCTGGTCCGCCATCCGGCCTTGCTGCACCAGTGGGTGAGCGCACGCGAGACCGCGCTCGCCCGCGTCCGCGCCATCGCGGTCGCCGGCAGCAGCGAGTGGCAGGCGTTTCTCGACGGAACTGCGGCGGCCAGGCGGCTGGCGGCGATCTGGAGCACCGACGACGCGGTCCAGGCCGCCCGTGTCGTGGAACTGCGCCGTGATCTCGCCCGGCTCGAGGTCCAGGCGCTGGAACTATGCCGACAAAGCCGCGATCGGCTGTGGGACGCAATCTGGGGTTGGGCCGCAGCAAATCTCTCCCTCGAAGGTCAGGAGATGACGCTGTCGCTGCTGCTCGAGCCGCATGGCGCAATTATCGACGACCTCGCCGAGACCATGGTCGCGGACGAGGACGCCGCCTTCCCGATCGATGGCGCCATGCCCTGCGGCGAGCTTCGCGCCATTGTGGAGTGTCAGATGCAGTGGGCGGCGGCGCTCGATCTCGCCTCGCCGCGCGCCCAGGCCCGGTTCTGGTATGTTTCCGAGGAGAAATTGGAGCCGCGCCTCGGCGAACGCTACGAGGAGCCCGGCGCCGACCTCGAGATGCCGCTGGCGACCGCGCGCGACGCACTGGCCTTGCAGCGGGGACTAGCGACGGTAGCGGACGACATGCCGGTTGCCGCGTTCCTGCTCGCCAACCCCGAGTTCAGGCACACCGCCCGCCGGGCGCAGCAGGACGCAGTGAGGCCCTACGGTGCGATCCGCGACAATCTGATCGGTGCCGAGTTGCGGCCGATCGACATCCTGCGCTTCAAGCTCGCCTTCTTCGGGGCCAACAGGTTCGACCCGCGCTCCGACCGGTGGGTGCGGATCACCTTGTTCCGGGATGCGCCATTGCCCGAGGACATCTGCGGAAGCACCGAATGATCGACGCATCGCTGAACGAGGTTGAGAGCATTGCCGGCAAGGCCGCGCGGGGTGCCGGACTCTCCTGGGGCATGGCGGAGGAAGCCGCCAAGGCGGCGCGCTGGCTCGCGGCATGCGGCCTCGACTGGTCGCCGGGTCTTTTGGCATTGCTCGACAGGCACTCCGATCTGGCCGCGCCGATGGTCAGGCAGCAGCAGCCGATATTGGCCGCGCCTTCGGGCGCCAGCCTGTCCCCGCTCATCGTCGGCAGCTACCTCGCCGACCTCGCCACCGAGGCCACGGATCGGGAGCTCGGCAGCACAGCTCACCCGCTCTGGTTGCTGCCGTTCGCGGCACGAGCGGCAACCGAGAGCAAGACGGCGGTGGTAGTGTCCTGGGACCGGGTCTCGACCACCGTATGGCCCTATGGCGGCGAGATCTCGGGCGATCCGGCCGCACTGCACATTTTGCAGGCAGATCGTGTAACCTGGATCCACCTGCGACCCGGTACGGTGGCGGCCAAGCCAACTCAAACGCTGACGCGTGCCGGCCGCTCCGCGATCGCCGAGGATTCCTGGCAGGCACTGCTCCGCCTCGGCGCACGAACCTACGTGCCGGCGTCCGAGATATCCCGGACAAAAGGTGCCGGCGCCGGAATGATCGACAACGACTGATGCGGCCCGCAATCGCCGATGCGTTCCGCGCCTTGCTGGAGCCACGATCTGTCGTGGCTTTATGCCGCAAAAGCCGGTACGAGGCAGCATGCGGATTTCACTGTTCGAGATTGCCCTGCTCCTGGCAGCGGCAGCGATCGCGGCACCGATCGCGAAGTGGCTGAGGGTCGGCACCGTCCTCGGCTACCTGCTCGCCGGCGTGCTGCTCGGGCCGTTCGGCGTCGGCAAGGTTTTCTCGCTGTACGAGGCCACGGAAATACTCCACGCCGCCGAGTTCGGCGTCGTCATGCTGCTGTTCCTGATTGGGCTCGAGCTGCGCCCGAAACGGCTGTGGTCGATGCGAACCTCCATTTTCGGACTTGGCGGCGCCCAGGTGGCCGGCACCGCGGCCCTGATCTCGCCGTTCGCGATGCTGCTCGGCCAGCCGCTGCCGGCCGCCATGTTCATTGGCCTTGCGCTGTCGTTGTCCTCGACCGCATTCGCGCTGCAGGTACTCGAGGAGAAGGGCGAGCTTACCGCCAGGCACGGCCGGGCGGCATTCTCGATACTGCTGTTCCAGGACCTTGCCGCCATTCCCTTGATCGCGCTCGCGCCGCTGTTCGCCGTGAGCAGCGTCGGCAACGCCGTGCCCATGGATCTGGCGGCGGCGGCGTTCGGCATTGCCACGATCATCTGCGTGATCGCGCTCGGCCGCTTCGTTCTCGATCCGCTGCTGCGGCTCGTGGCACTGGCCAACCTGAAGGAGGCCATGACGGCGACCGCGCTGCTGGTCGTCGTGGCGGTCGCGGTCGCGATGCAGCAGGCGGGCCTGCCGGCGTCGCTCGGCGCGTTCCTGGCTGGTGCGCTGCTTGCCGAATTGTCCTACCGCCATCAGCTCGAGGCCGACCTCAAGCCGTTCGAAGGCCTGCTGCTCGGCCTGTTCTTCACCGCCGTGGGCATGTCCCTCAATCTCAACCTGCTGGTCAAGCATCCAAACCTCATCGCCGCCCTGGTCGCCGGCCTGATCGCCTTGAAGAGCATCTGGCTCTATGCCTTGGGCCGGCTGCAAGGGTTCGGCGAATGGGGATCCCGCCGGCTCGCCATATCGATCAGCCAGGGCGGCGAGTTCGCCTTCGTGCTGTTCGCGGTGGGCGCGGCCGCCGGCGTCATGTCCAGGGACCTGAACGAGCTGCTGTCCGTCGTCGTCACCCTGTCGATGGCCGCGACGCCGCTGCTGCTGCTTGCCGACGAAGGTGTCGGCAAGCCGATGGTAAGCGCCCTCGGCGCCTTCGAGCCGATTCCCGACAATGACGGACACGTCATCGTCGCCGGTTTCGGCCGCTTCGGGCAGATCACCGCCCGCATCCTGCGCGCCAAGCGGTTGCCGTTCACGGCCCTCGACATCAGCGCCGGGCAAGTCGACTTCGTGAAGAAGTTCGGCTCGAGCATCTTCTATGGCGACGCCAGCAGGCCCGACATCCTCGCCGCGGCCGGGGCCGACCGGGCGAGAGCCTTCGTCCTCGCGATCGACGATGTCGAATCCTCGCTGCGCGCGGCGCGGGTGGTGCGCGAGCGCTACCCGAACCTGCCGATCTACGCGCGCGCCCGCAACCGCGCCCATGCCCATCGGCTGCTCGATCTCGGCATCAAGGTGGTCCACCGCGAGACGTTCGGCTCGGCGCTCGAGATGGCCGGCGACGTGCTGCGTGGCCTGGGTCGCACCGAGCGCGAGGTGAAGCGCGCCATGACGATGTTTCGTGCCCACGACGAGCGCCGGCTCTATGAGGATTATGTGCACTTCACGGACGAGCAGAAGTTGATCGAGCGCGCGCGCACCGACGTCGACAACCTCGAGAAGCTGTTCGACGAGGACGCAGCCGAGCAGGCCGCCGCCGACGGCCTCGCCTCGCGCTTGCCGGCCGTCAAGCTGCCGGCAGCGCCGCAGGACGTGGTCACGGCCAAGCCTGCCCAACAACAGAAGGAGCACACGCCATGAGCCGCGTCATATGCCTGGGGCACGCGGCGTTGGACCGCCTCTACCGGATCGAAGCGTTTCCGCCGCAGCCGACCAAGGTGCGCGCGATCGAGCACATCGAGAGCGGCGGCGGCATGGCGGCCAACGCCGCCGCGACCATCGCCCGCCTCGGCGGCAAGGCCGAGCTGTGGAGCCGGATCGGCGAGGACGATGCGGGCGTCAAGATCCGCACCGGCCTCAAGGCCTTCGGCGTCGACGTCCGCTATGTCCAGATGTTCGAGGAGGGCCGATCCTCGACCTCCGCCATCATCGTCGACGACGCCGGCGAGCGGCTGATCGTCGGCAACCGCGACACCAACATGCCGTCGGGTACGAGCTGGCTGCCGCTCGAGCGCGTCACCCAGGCTTCGGCGGTGCTTGCCGATGTGCGCTGGCTCGAGGGTCTGCGCGCACTGTTCACCAAGGCCCGCACCGAGGGCGTGCCGACGGTGCTCGATGCCGATCTCGGCGCGCGCGAGGCGCTCTCCGAGATCCTGGCGCTCACCGACTACGCAATCTTCTCCGAGCCCGCGCTCAAGGACTTTGCACCGCGACTGGAGCCGGAAGCGGCCCTGGCGAAGGTGCGCGCCATGGGACCGCGCCACGCCGGCGTCACGCGCGGCGCGCGAGGCTACCTGTGGAACGAAGCGGAGCAGTCGGCCTCCATCCCCGCGTTCGAGGTCGACGTCGTCGACACCACGGGCGCCGGCGATGCCTTCCACGGCGCGTTCACGCTCGGCCTCGTCGAGGGCATGACGACTGCCGCGGCCGCTCGCTTCGCCTGCGCGGCAGCGGCACTGAAATGCACCCGGCTGGGCAGCCGCGCAGGCCTGCCGAAGCGCCGCGAGATCGAGGCATTCCTCGCCCTGCACGCTTGAGGGCGGCTGCATACTGATTGCGGGTCATCGTCGGGTCAGCGATTTCAGCAACCGGCCGTCGATGATCGCCAGTGCCAGCATGATGACGAGCCCGCCGGCGAGCTCGCGCGGCGCGAGCCGTTCGCCGAGCAGGATCGCGCCGCCGATCACCGGTGTTACCGGCAGCAGCAGCGTGACCAGCATGGCATTGGTCGCGCCCGACACGGTGAATACGCGGAAGTAGGCGATGGCGGCGAGCGCCGAGCCGAACACGCCGATCAGCACGACAGCGCCGACGGCGTGCCAGGACGGCACCGGCAACGACCATGGCTGATCGATGACCAGCGCCAGCGGCAAGGCGACCAGCGCGCCGCCGGTCATTATCGATGCCGCGATCACCATCGGCGGCGTGTCGCTGAAGCGCTTCGCATAGATGCCGCCGATGGCATACATCAGCGAGGCGGCGACCAGCGTCAATTTGGCATCGACCTCGCCCGACATGCCGGCCGAGGCGTCGATGCCGACCACGATCGCCACGCCGGCCAGGCCGATCAGCACCCCGACGATCTTGTTGGCCGACAGCCGTTCGTCGTGCGTGAAGTAGTGGGCGAGCAGGATCGTGAACAGCGGCGTCGTCGCCGTCAGCACCGCGGCCAGTCCGCTGGTGGTGCCCATCTGCCCCCGCAGCACCAGGAGATAGGGTCCGATGTTGCTCAGCAGCGTCATCACGAGGAACGCCAGCCAGATCCGCGGCTCGCGCGGCAGCCGCAGGCCGCAAACCCGCAGCACGACCAGCATGAACGACGAGGCGATCACCAGCCGGGCAAAGGTGATGGTGAGATGCGGCAGCTCCTTGATCGCGACCGCATTGAATACGTAGGCGCTGCCCCACAACATCGCGCACAGGCACAGCATCGCCCATTCGCTCCATCCCATGCGCAAGGCACTGGGCGGCATACCGCTAGGCGCCATGTCAACGCTCCGCCTGCAGCAGCCGCCGGGCAAGAAGCCGTAGCAGCCTGCCGTCGAGAATGATCAGGGCGAGGCCGATCATCGCCGCCCCCGCAAACTCCCTGTGGCTCAGGCTCTCGCCGAGGAAGGCGGCCCCGAGGAGGATCGGCGTCAACGGCAACAGCAGCGTGACGAGCAAGGTATTGGTGGCGCCGGCGCGCTTCAGAACGGTGAAATAGACGAGCGCCGCCAGCGCCGAGCCGAACAGGCCCATGCCGAGCACCGCCCACACCGCGGCGGCACTGGGTGGCGGCAGAAGCCACGGACGATCGAACAGCAGCGACAGCGGCATCGCCATCACCAGTACTGTCGCCATCTGCCCGATCGCGATCACGAACGGCGCCTCTCTCGCCGTCCGCCGCGCGTACACGCCGGCGAGCGCATAGCTGAGCGCCGCGCCGAGCAGCGCGATCTTCGGCAGCAAGCCGCCGGTGCGGCTCGCGGCAAAATCAACGCCGACGAGTATGGCGACCCCGGCGATGCCGGCCATGACGCCGGCAATCTTGCGTGCCGACAGGCGCTCGTCGCGGGTTGCGAAGTGCGCGATCACCACCGCGAACAGCGGAGCGGTGGCGTTGAACACCGCCGCGATTCCGCTGGCGACCTGGTATTGCGCCCACAGAATCAGCATCAGCGGAATGAAGTTGTTGAGCGCCCCCAGGGCGAACATCCGCCGCCAATAGTCTGCATTCCACGGAACTCGGTGACCGGCGAGGAGCACGACCGCGAGCACCACCAGGCAAGCGGGGATCAGCCGGAACGCCGTGATCGTCAGCGGCGGGATCTCCTTGATCGCGACGGCACCGAAGAAGAAGGCGCTGCCCCACAACATCGAATGGATCGCGATCAGCGCCCACTCGACCATGCCCATTCTGATCGGGGCCGGCGCCAGCGCTTCTCGCGGAACTTTATCATCGACGACTCGTTGCATCCGGCGGACTTAATCCGCTACGAGTCCGGCCAGCAATCGTTTCCGGGCGGGGTGCGGGGCGCAACAGCCGTGCAAGCCGCGCATGCCGCCGGACTCGAACCCACAGCTGGATCGTGAGTCCCTAGCCCATGCCGCAGTTCGCATCCGACAACAACGCCGGCATCTGTCCGGCGGCTCTCGCGGCGCTGGTCGCGGCCAACGCCGCCGGTCATGCCGGTGGCTATGGCGACGACCGGTGGACCGAACGGGCCTGCGATCTGATCCGCGCGACATTCGCCGCCAAGGCCGAGGTGTTCTTCGTCTTCAACGGCACGGCGGCGAACGCCCTGGCGCTCGCGCAAGTGACGCGCTCGTACAATTCCGTCATCACGCACGCGTTCTCGCATATCGAGATGGACGAGGCCGGCGCACCGGAATTCTTCTCAGGCGGCGCCAAGCTGATGCTTGCCGACACGCCCCACGCCAAGCTCACGCCGGCCGCGGTCGAGGCGCTGGCGTCGAAGCATCGCGGCATCCACCACGTGAAGGCGGCCGCACTCTCGATCACCCAGGCGACCGAGCTCGGCACCGTCTACACGGTCGATGAGGTCCGCGCGCTGACCGCCGTGGCCCGTGCTCACGGCCTCAAGGTGCACATGGACGGCACCCGCCTCGCCAACGCCATCGTGCGCCTCGGCTGCTCGCCGGCCGACCTCACCTGGCGCGCCGGCGTCGACGTGCTCTGCTTCGGCGGCGTCAAGAACGGCCTCGGCGCCGGCGAGGCGATCGTGTTCTTCGATGCCGCCCTCGCCCACGAGTTCGAATGGCGGGTCAAGCAGGCCGGCCAGCTCAACTCCAAGATGCGCCTGGTGACGGCGCCATGGATCGGGCTCCTCGAGAACGATGTGTGGCTTGCCAATGCGCGCAACGCCAATGCCATGGCCGACCGGCTCGCCGCGGCGATAACCCGGATCCCTGGCGTCGAGCTGATCGAGAAGGTCGAGGCCAATGCCGTGTTCGCCGACATCCCGGTGAGGCTGCAGGCGGCCGTCCGCGCCAAGGGCTGGCGCTTCTACACTTTCCTCGGCGACACCGGCTGCCGGTTGATGTGCGCGTGGGACACGACGGCGGAGGCGGTCGACCGGTTCGCCGCCGATCTCGCATCAGCGGCGGCCGAGTGACAGCACCCTGCCGTCGATCACCAGCAGCGACACGGCGATGATCGCGGCGCCGAGGAATTGGCGCGGCAGCACGACCTCGCCGAGCCGCCAGGCGCCCATCGGGATCGCGAATACGGGAATGAGCAGCGTCACCAGCATGACGTTGTTCGATCCCGACACCGCCATGATCCGAAAGAACACGACGTAGGCGAGCGACGTTGCCAGCGCCGCGAGCCCGAGCAGCGCGGCGATCGTCTCGCCGCTCGGCACCGGCAGCCGCCACGGCTGGTCGATCAGCAATGCCAGCGGCAGCAGCATCAGGCTCGAGCACACGAGCTGCGAGGCGGCCGTGACCAGCGGCGCGTGGCCGCGCAATCGCCGCCCCCACAGCCCCGAGAGCCCGTAGGACAGCGCCGCCGCCAGCATGCACAGCATCCCGACGACACTCGACGCACGACCGAACATCGCCTCGGGCCCGACCAGCACGGCGACGCCGGCGAGCCCCAGGAGGACGCCAGCCAGCTTGTTCGCTTTCAGCTTCTCGTCGGCAGTCAGCACATGCGCGACGACCAGGGTGAAAACCGGCGTCGTCGCGTTCAGCACAGAGGCAAGCCCGCTCGCGATCTGCTTCTGGCCGGTGACGATCAGCGTGAACGGGATCACATTGTTGAGGATCGCCATGACCGCGAATGGCTGCCACGCGGCGATCCCGGCCGGGAGACGGTGTCCGAGCGCATATACCAGCGGGATCAGGATCGCGGCGGCGACCGCCACGCGCGCCAGCACGATTGTCAGCGCCGGCAGCTCGCGGACCGCGATGCCGACAAACAGGAACGAGCCGCCCCACAGAATCGCGAGCAGGACGAGCAGTGCCCACTGGGTGGGCGACATATATTGGGCTGGGGCTTTCATGACGGTCCGAACGGGTTCACTGGCAAGCCGTTCGTAGCCGCTGGCCATCCATCATGCGACCCGAAAACCGATGTGGCCCAAAATGCAATTCGGGCAGCCGGACGGCTGCCCGATCGAGTAGATCGGTAGCGGATTGCGCCGTCGGAACTACTGCTTCGAAATCATCGACTTGAGATCGGTCGCGAGCGCCGCGGCCTCGGTGAACTGCTTGGCGTCGCAGTGGCTCTCCATCCTGGTCAGCATCTCCTCAATCTTGTCGAGTTGATCGTTGGCCAGATTCTTGCCCTCGGCGGCCTGGGCAATCTCGAAGGCCGCCTTCAGACAATCCTCGGCGTTGGCGGCTGGCGCCTCCTGGGCAACCGCCGCTCCGGAGACGATCGCCAGCAGCGCGGCAGCGGCGAAAGCAGACTTCATCATGGCTCATGTCCTTCGTTCATACTCAGGTCGCGGTCGGGTGCCCCCGTTTCCCGCGCCTGGCCGGCGTGGATGGCCTCGGAATGTGGCGCTTCCGCGACATTGACCAGCGGCAAGCGCGCCCCGGTCCGCGAGGGTACGGTGCATTATACGCTCGAGCATGGCCTTATCCGGCGGCCAACACGTCACGATGACGTGAATGCACGCCCGGCGAGCACGTGGCGCAATGCCTCGTCGAACGCGCGATAATTATCGATGGTGGCGTCGGCGCCAAGCTCTTCTGCCGGAATTTCCGTATACCCGAATGTCACCGCGATCGACGGCACGCCCGCCGCCCGCGCCGTCGAGATGTCGGTGCCGCTGTCTCCGACCATGACCGCACGCTCGGTCGATCCACCCACCATGCGGATCGCGCCCAGCAAATGATCAGGGTGCGGCTTGCAGACCGGGAAGGTGTCGCGCCCGGCGATCCCGTCGAACAGATCTGTCATGCCGAGCTCGTTCAACAGCGCACGCGACAGGTACTCCCGCTTGTTCGTGCATACCACCAGCCGACACCCGCCCGCGCGATACGCGGACAGCAGCTCGACGACGTGCGGAAATGGTTGGCTGTGCACGGCGATGTTGGCCTCGTAGTGCGCCAGGAAATCGGCCAGCAGTCGGTCCACCACATCGGCCTGGAAGCCGACGCCGGAGGCCATCAGCCCCTTCTCGATCATTGCCCGTGCGCCAAAGCTGATCGCATCGCGGATCACGTGTGGTGCAACCGGCGCCAGCCCCTCCGCGGCGAGCACGTGGTTGGCAGCCGCGATCAGATCGGGCGCCGTCTCCACCAGTGTGCCGTCGAGATCAAAGGCGATCGTCAGTCCGTCGAGCATGTCCGTGATCCTGTTACGCGCGCTTGCGCGCTCTCGCCGGACCGCGCGTCAGAACCGCGACGGCTTCCAGGTGATGGGAATAGAGGAATTGATCGATCGGCGTAACCGACTGCAGCGTGTAGCCGCCGTCGAGCAGTATCCTGCTGTCACGGGCGAGCGTGGTCGGATTGCAGGATACCGCGACGACCGTCGCGACGCGCGAATTGGCGAGCATCGCCGCCTGCGCCTCGGCACCGGCGCGCGGCGGATCGATCACGACCGCGTCGAACGGCTCGAGCTCCTTGCGTGACAACGGCTCGCGCATGAGATCGCGCGTCCGCGTCTCGATCGGCTTCAGCCCTTGCGTGTTCCGGGCGGCGACATCGAGCGCTGCGAGTGCCGCCTGCTCGGTATCGATCGCCAGCACGCGCGCCCGCCGTGCCAGCGGCAGCGAGAACGTGCCGATGCCGCTGAACAGGTCGGCAACGGATCTGGCCTTGCCGACCCCGGCGATGACGAGATCGATCATCGTCTGCTCGGCGACGGCTGCCGCCTGCAGGAAAATGCCTGGCGGCGGCACGACCTTGGCGGGGCCGATCGTGAGCAGCGGGGCCGCGCGCGAGACCACTGGATCGCCCGCCATCGACAACCTCAGGATGCGCGTTGGCGCGATGAGTGCTGCCAGCGCGGCGCGGTCGGCTGCATCGAGGCTGCTCTTGCCGCCCTCGACGGCCACGTCTAGTCCGGCATCGACGCGCGTCACCGCCATCCTCATTTCGTCGCGACGCGACAACAGCCGCGCGGCGACCTGTCGCAAGGCCGGCAGGCTTTCGACGATCAGCGGATCGGCGACGTCGCATTGCGTAATCGCCAGCAGCCGCTCGCTCGCGCGCTCGTGAAACCCGAGAGCCACGCCGGCCGGCAGCCATCGCGCCGAGAGCACGACACGGCGGCGGCTCGCCGGCGGGACCGTCCGCAGCGGCGCCACTTCTGCGGCAATCCCCGCCCTGTCGAGCGCATCGACCAGGATCTGACGTTTCCAGCGCGCATAGAACCCGGGCGACATGTGCTGGGCAACGCAGCCGCCGCAGGTGCCGAAATGCAGGCAGGGCGGCTGCCGCCGGTCGGGGCCGGCCGGGCCAGTCCGGCTGAAGGCGCCGTCGGCCCGTGCCCAGCGCTCGCCCGGCAGCGCGAACGGCACGAACGTGCGGCGTCCGGCGGGACCGCCGATACCGTCCGCCTGGGCGCCGACCGCGTCGATCTCGATTGGCTCTTCGTCAACCACGGAACACCGCTCCGATTAGATGCTCCAGGTTGCCGCCCTTGCCCGGCAACGGCGAGGCACAGGTCCCGACGACCTGCCATCCCGGCTGGGCCGCGAGCCAGTCTGCGATAGCGGCCAGCGCCCGCGCGCCATCATCCGGATCCCTGACGATGCCGCCCTTGCCGATCGCCGCCGGGCCGAGCTCGAACTGCGGCTTCACCAGCCCCACGAGCCAGCATCCCGCAGCCGCCAGGGATAGCGCCGGCGGCAGCACCTTGGCCAGCGAGATGAAGCTGACATCCGCCACGATCGCCATGACCGGCTCGGGGATCAGTCGGCGGTCGAGCGCTCGTGCATCGGTGGCTTCCAGGTTGGTCACCCTTGCGTCGCCGGCGATCGACGGATGCAACTGTCCATGCCCGACGTCGACGGCATAGACCTTGGCCGCTCCACGCTCCAGCAGCACCTGGGTGAAGCCGCCGGTCGAGGCGCCAAGATCGAGCGCCACCCTCCCCGCCGGCGACAGCCCGAACGCTTCGAGCGCCGCGATCAGCTTCACGGCGCTGCGGGCAACGTACGCATTCGCGCCCTCTATGATATGAAGTTGCATGTCGGACGCGATCATTTGGGCCGGCCTCTCGACGATCTCGTTCCCGACCCGAACCAGACGCCGCACGATGAGATCGCGAGCGCGCGCGCGGCTCGCCACCAGACCTCGCGCCACCAGCGCCAGATCGAGCCTCATCCTGTCGTTGGCCATCACGACCGAGCGCTCCCGGCATTTGCTGAAAAGTAAGCAAAACTCCGTTACTGACGATGGCGCCGTCGCGCAACCTATGAAACGTTTCGCCGCTCGCGCCTGTGGCGGTCGCGATGCTCAACCGGATTTCAAGGGAGATCACTAGCATGGATCGTCGGCAATCTTTGAAGCTCATGGCCGGGGCCGTGACATTTGCCACTGCGTCGACCGTCCTGGGCCGCACACCCGCTGTTGCGCAAACACCGGCGCCAACCTTTGTTCTGCCGCCGCTCGGCTACGCCTACGAGGCGCTCGAGCCGCACATCGACACGGCGACGATGAACTTCCATCACAAGAACCATCACAACGCGTTCGTCACCAATCTCAACGGCCTGGTGGACAAGTACCCCGACCTCAAGACCAAGCCGATCGAAGAAATCCTTTCCGGCATCGGCAGCGTGCCGGAAGCGGTGCGAACCGCGGTTCGCAACAACCTCGGCGGTCATTTCAACCACTCGTTCTATTGGGAGTTGATGACCCCCGGCGGCGCCAAGGCACCGGATGGTGATCTGAAGTCGGCCATCGATGGCACGCTCGGCGGCACCGAGAAAATGATCGAGGCGGTCAACCAGGCCGGCCTGACGCGGTTCGGCTCGGGCTGGGCCTGGCTCGTCGTCGGCAAGGACAAGAAGCTCGCCGTGATCAACACGCCGTATCAGGACACGCCGCACATGGACGCCGGCGCCAAGCCGGTGCTCGGCATCGACGTGTGGGAGCACGCGTACTACCTGAAGCACCAGTACCGGCGCGGCGAATACCTCAAGGCCTGGTGGAACGTGGTCAACTGGGACAAGGTCACCGCCAACTTCAAGAAGGCGACCGCCTGAGGCGGCGGGCACACAAATCTGGCGCGCGCAACCCTGCCGCGCCATTCAAAGCCCGGTCACCCCCATCTCGCGAAGGCTCAGCCTCAGGTTCACGCCTTCGACGAATTGAATGGCATTCAGGCCAAGGGCCCTCGCCGTCGCGATGTTTGCCGCCGAGTCGTCGATGAACACGGCGCGGGACGGCTCCAGGCCACATTTGTCGAGCAGCAGCCGGTAGATGCGAGGGTCGGGCTTGACCATCCGCACCGCGCCCGAGACGACCGTCTCGTCGAATGTGGTCAGAAACGGAAACAACCGGCAGGCGATCGGGAACTTCTCGGCGCTGAAATTCGTGATCGCATGGGTGGGCGTGCCTGCCCGCTGCAAGTCGCGCAGCACCGCCACGTTGTCATCGATGGCGCCGTCGAGGCAATCGGCCCAGCGCTGATCGAACGCCAGGATTGCCTCGGCGTGATGCGGAAACCGGTCCGCCAGCGCCCTGGTCCCGGCGGCGTACGGAGCGCCGGCATCAAACTTCACGTTCTCGGTCACGAGCCCGGTTTCCGCGAGGAATGCGGCGATCCGTGCATCGTCGGCGAAGATGCGACGGTAGAGATTGTACATATCCCATCGGATCAGAACGTTGCCGACGTCGAAGATCACCGCGTCGATGGTAGCCAATGCCGAACTTCCCCCTTCGCTCAAATCAGCCCTTGGCCCCGGCAGGCCCGCGCCCGCAACCGCCTCAACGCCTGGCACGCGCCAGCACGCCGCCCGACCAAGGCCGATCGACGCCGGTGGTGCCGGGAAATGTGATCGGCAGCTTCAACAGCGAGCGCACCGCGAGATAGCCCCATGCCTCGGCCTCGATACTGTCGCCGTCGAGGCCGACGGCCTCGGCCGGGACCACCGCGTTTTGAACGCTCGCCGCCAGCATGCTCATGATCGTCTTGTTGCGCCGGCCGCCGCCGCAAATGATCCACAGTTGCGGCTCCTCGGGGAACTGCTCCCGCGCGCGGGCAATCGACGCCGCGGTGAAGGCGGCAAGAGTGGCGGCGCCGTCGGCGACCGACAGATTGTCGACCACGTCGGTGATGAACGTGTTGCGGTCGAGCGACTTCGGCGGCAGCTCTCCGAAATACGAGTGGCTGAGATAGAAGCGCAGCGCATCGTCGGCGACCTTGCCCTTGGCGGCGCACGCCCCGTCGTCGTCCCGCGCGGCGCCGGTGTGCTTCAGCATCCAGTCGTCGAGCAGCGCATTGCCCGGCCCGGTATCGAACGCCAGCAGATCGCCGTCGCGACCGACGTAGGTGACATTGGCGACGCCGCCGATGTTGACCACGGCCGCCGGCCGCTGCGGCAGCTTGGCGACGAGCGCCCGGTGATAGACCGGCACCAGCGGCGCGCCCTCGCCTCCAGCCTGGCAGTCGGCGGCGCGCAGATCGTGGACCACGTCGATGCCGGTCAGCCTGGCGAGCAATGGGCCATCGCCGAGCTGAACCGTGAGCTTGCGCTGAACCCGGGCGATGTGCTCGATGTGTGGTCCACGCGCGATCGAATTTTCCCAATCCGCGTCCACTCGCGGCACATCGTGCGCGATACTCTTGTGCAGCACCGTCTGCCCGTGAAATCCGATCACGTCGATCTGTGCCGGCTGCAACCCCTGCTCGGCGACGAACCGGTTGACGAGGCTGCCATGCCGCTCGGTCAGCTCGCGCTCGACGGCGGCGAGACAGCCAGACCGGTCAGCGCGGCTGGCGAGCCCCTTGGCGTCCTCGATCGCCTGCCTGAGGCGTGCCCTGAAGCCAGGCGGGTAGGAGGCGGTCGCCCTGGCGCCGCGTCGCAGCAGCGAAGCGCCGTCGGTCTCGATCAGGGCGATATCGATGCCGTCGAGCGAGGTGCCGCTCATCAGCCCGACCGCCCGCATGTTTCCGGCGCCAGCTGCCTCAGCCATACTTGCCCTCGCCGCCGTTGCGGTGCATGGTCCGCCCCTCAAATCAACCGGTTAACTAACGGAGGCGCCGCCGCCGCGGCGCGGACCCGATGACGTCGCCCAAATCCGACTTTCTTCGCATCCTGACAGAGCGCGGCTTCATTCACCAGTGCTCGGACATGGCTGGCCTCGATGCACTGGCCGCCAAGGGCCAGGTTGTCGCATACGTCGGCTATGACTGCACCGCGCCGTCGCTCCACGTCGGCAGCCTGATCTCGATCATGATGCTGCACTGGCTGCAGCAGACCGGCAACAAGCCGATTGCGCTGATGGGCGGGGGCACCACGCGCGTCGGCGATCCGTCCGGGCGCGACGAGACGCGCATGATCCGCTCGGTCGAGGAGATCAACGCCAACAAGGACGGCATCAAGACGGTCTTCGCCAAGTTCCTCAACTTCGGCGAACGCAAGACCGATGCCATCATGATCGACAACGCCGAGTGGCTGGCGCCGCTCAACTACATCGAGTTCCTGCGCGATGTCGGCAAGCACTTCTCGGTCAATCGCATGTTGACGATGGACTCGGCGCGCATGCGGCTCGAGCGCGAGCAGGAGCTGTCGTTCATCGAGTTCAACTACATGCTGCTGCAGGCCTACGACTTCGTCGAGCTCAACCGGCGCGTCGGCTGCAACCTGCAGATGGGCGGATCCGACCAGTGGGGCAATATCGTCACCGGCATCGACCTCGGCCGCCGCATGGGTAGCCCGCAGCTCCACGCGCTGACCTGCCCGCTGCTGACCACCGCCTCGGGCGCGAAGATGGGCAAGACGGCAGCCGGCGCGGTATGGCTCAACGAGGCGCAGCTGTCGGCCTACGACTACTGGCAATTCTGGCGCAACACCGAGGATGCCGACGTCGGCCGCTTCCTGCGGCTGTTCACGACGCTGCCGGGCGCCGAGATCCAGCGCCTCGGCGCGCTGCAGGGCGCCGAGATCAATGAGGCGAAGAAGGTCCTCGCCACCCAGGCGACCGCCCTCCTGCACGGCCGCGACAAGGCCGAGGCGGCAGCCGCGACCGCCCAGAAGACGTTCGAGCAGGGTGAGCTCGCGACCGACCTGCCGACGATCGAGGTGCCGATGTCGGACATCGCCAATGAGCTCGGCGTGCTTGCCGCATTCGTCACCGCCGGCCTCGTCAAATCGAACGGGGAGGCGCGGCGACAGGTGCAAGGCGGCGGCCTACGCGTCAACGACAGGCCGGTGACCGACGAGAAGGCGAAGCTGCGCACCGGGGACATCGGGCCGGATGGCGTGATCAAGCTGTCCCTTGGCAGGAAGAAGCACGTGCTGCTGCGGCCGGTCTAGGCCATCGGCGAGAACGAGCTAAAGTCTTTCAGGTCCAGATAGAATCGCGGAAGTTCGAGTGCCGCTCCCGCCCTCTCCCCCGCCCCTTCGGGGGAGAGGGAATAGTCGCCGGCGGCGACAACACAGGTGTCATCCTCGGCCTCGTGCCGAGGACCCATCGCGCAGCGTCAATGGTTGCAGCGGTCGGCGCGCGTCGAGCCGCCATGCCTGGCCGCCGGCCAATCGCTCGCGGCACCACGGGTCCTCGGGCCAAGCCCGAGGATGACGGCTGTGGGGAGGTTGACCCTCTCCGCCCGCGCGCCAACTGCACCTGGGGGAGAGGGAAGGGCTGCATCCAATAGAGCCGGAAGCACTCTAGTTCTTGTTGCCGCCGACATCGGTGCTCCAGCCGCCGGATATCTCGGGCGCCACCGCGCGCGGCGACTTGCCCGCCGGCTGGCGCGCCGCATCGCCGCCGACTGGCGACTGTGGCGCTTTCGACTTCGATGTCGCCGCGGGCTTTTCATCGCGCGGCACCACGCGGGGATTTTGCGTCGTCATCTCGAAAATGCCGCGGAAGATGCCAGGCGCGATCAGCGACAGCGGGTTGACGATCACCTGCGGTTGCGACATCGGCCCGACGATGCGGAACGTGATGCCGAGCACGCCCTCCCCCTTCGGTCCGGCGATCAGCTGCCCGAGCGCCGGCAATTCACCGAGGGCCGCGTTCAACCCTTGCAGCGGGATATAGGAGCCGCCGATGTCGACGTACTGGGTCTTGAAGTCGGTCTTGCCGCGCAGGCTGGCGCCCAGCAGCGGCCCACGCAGCTGCGCGTCCTCGATCACGAGCTGGTTGTAGCCGACGGAGAACGGCGCGTGCATGAGGTGGAACTCGATCATCTCCCGCTCGACGCGCCGACCCGGACGACGGCCGGACTCGGCGTTGGCCCGTGTCTCGTCCGGGGTTTGCAGCACCTCGCTCACCACCGGATCGCCGAGGATGCGGAAGTTGCGCACGTCGAGCATGCCGGTCTTCTCGGCCGCACCCTTGCCGTCGAGGTTGACGTCGAGCCGCATCTGGCCGCCCTGGAGGTTAGGATAGAAGCCGATCAGCCGGAACGCCTGGCCCGCGTCGTCGGTCAGCACCACCAGCTTGCGCGGCTCGTTGGCGACCTGCTGCAGCCCGACCTCGATCGGCTTGCCGCCCTCCACGACGGCGCGAGCGATGAGGCCGGTCAGACGTCCGCCCCGCCGCGACATCTGCATGCGCAGCCCCTTCAGTGAAATGTCGCCGTGGCCCAGAATGTTGTCGATCTCAGCCTTGAGATCGACGCCGGCCAGCTCCTTCTTGCCTGCCGCCCGCTCGGGCGCCTGGCCAATCGAGAACATTTGCCGGAAGAACTCGCGACCGTCCCAGTACTGTCCTCGCGCCTTGACGTCCCAGACGTTGTCACTGCGCAGCATTCCGTGCAGCTCGAGCCGCGACACCAGAGTCAGGGCGAAATTCGGGAAGTTGAACTCGATGAACCGCCCCTTGCCGTCGACGACCAGCGAGCCATCGATCGCAATATCGTCGCCGACGACCTTGAAACCCTGCAGCTCGACGCGGTTCTTCTGCGGACCGCGCACCACCTCGAACTCGAGCAGCGCCTGCCGACCCGGCGTCTTGCGCCAGGCCAGCGGCTCGATGTTGAGCTCGGCTCCGGTCAGGTCGGCCCGGACGCGCACCTGCTGCTCGCCGCGCGGACCGCGCGTGATGTAGGCGTCGACCGGAATGTCGCCGCTGATCATGTGATTGAGGTCGAAGCCCAGCTGGTTGCGGTCGGCCGCATCGAGGTGCGAGCTCAGCCGCAGCGGCGGCTGCTTTTCATCGGTGGCACCGAAAATGCGCTGGAACGAAAGCTTGTGGCCGACCCCGCCGATCAACATCTGCCCGGTGGCGTTGACGGCGCCATCGCCGATGTCGATGTTGATCGTCGCGCCCTGCACATCGTGAATTCCGATCGCCTGCTTTGCGCGCCCGTCGCTGACCCGGACCTTGCCTTCGATCTTCATGTCCGACATCTGCACGCCGGGCACCATGGGCAGGCTGATCTTGATCTGGCCATCGACCTTGCCGTCGAGGCCCTCGGCCGGCAGGCCGAGCGAGCCGACGCCCAGGTCGTCCTGCTCGACATAGTCGAGCGCGGCGGCCAGCGGCGCCTGAACGCGGAACATAATCTCGCCCATCGTCGGCTCGTCATGGATGCCGGCGGCTGTCAGCCTGCCGGTCTTGATCGCCACCCGCCGGCCGGGGCCGACCAGTGACGTGGCCTCGGGCATCGAGATCTCGAGACCGTCTCCCTCGACCCGCATCAACACGCGCGGCGCTTCGACCGGCGCCAACGACTTGGCCGGCACGAAGGCGACATCTGCCGCCTCCATCGTCATCGACACGCGGCGTGTCGGCGGACCGGTCTCGCCCCGGCGCCCCCACATCGCGACCTTGAAATTGCCGCCGGTAATCCGTCCCTTCGTTACCTGGCGGCCAATCCAGCGACGGGGGCCCGGCGCCAGCATTCGAGGCCACACCGCCTTGACGACATCCGCCTGGACCGGGCTCACGGTCCCCTCGAGGCGCATCGAGGGCTTGTCCGGCGCGGTTACGATCTCGCCCTGCGCCTCTGCCGACGCGCCGCCTGCCCGCAGCCGCGCCTGCGCGATCGTGAACACGCCGCTGCCCGGCACGAAGCGGCCCTTGATCGACAGTTCGTCGATCGCGACGGCCGCGACGCCGAATTCGTCGCCCGCGACTTGGCCTTCCGCGGTGCTGAGCTCGACAGCCCACGACGCCGCGCCGTCGGACGGATCGACGCCTGCGATGCTGCCAACCATGGTCACCCGGCCCTGGTCCCAGCGCAGTGTCGACGGCGCGACGACCACGCGCCGGTTGGCGGGGTCGAACCGCAGGTCGAGATTGCCGCCTTCGAGCGGTATTTGCCGTTCATCGGCGCCGGGCACTCGCAATGCGCCGCGGCCGAGATCGAATTGCGCGCCACCGCCGGCAACCCGGCCGTCGAGCGACAGGTCGATCCGGGCGTCGCCGTTGAGCGGCGCGTCGAGCGCCTCGAGAATCGCAAGCTCGGGCAACATGGCCGCGAGCCCTCGCGGCACCAGATCGCGGACGGTCGCCTCGAGCGATACCGACGCGCTCTTCTCAGCTTCCTCGATCTTGAACGAAAGGCCCCACGGGCCGCTCGTGCTCGCCAGGGTCATCGTCCCGGTCACCGTGCTGCGCTTCTTCTTGTGCTCGAGATCGACGTCGGCCTCGATCACCGTCCAGGCGGATTGCGTGCCCGAGCGATCCAGAATGACGGTCGCGTTGCGTACGCCGATCTCGCGCAGGAACGAGGTGGCATCGGCGCCGCGCCTGGCGCGCTGGCCGGCTTCGGCGATCAGCCGGGCAATGTCGACGCGTTGCGCCACGGCGACGGCATCATCGTCTTCCGGCTTGCCATCGCTGCCACCGGCCGGCGTGGCGGCGGCGGGTCTCGATCCCGGCAGCCGGTCCTGCGCCTTGCTGCTCTCGCCAGTCCTGGTGAACCGCACGCTGAGCCCACCCGCCTCAGTGTAGGACAGCAACAGCCTCGGCTCGATCAGGACGACCTTGTCGGGCGCCAGCCTGCCGGACCACAGGGCCGATGTGCTCATGCTGACCGCAGCCAGAGGCGCCAGCGCGATCGGCGCGCCCTCGGCATCGTTGAAGCGGATGTTCCTGATCCGGAACTCGACGCTGCCCGAATCGGTGACGCGCACCAGCGCATCCTCGATCACGACTTTTATGCCCGGGAGCTCGGCCGCGATGCTGCGCGCGATGGGGGCGGCGAGGAATTTCAGCGAGATCGGTCCGTTGAGCAGCCGCACGTACAGCACGGCAACGCCTAGTCCGAACAGAATAACGAATGGCGTCAAGCACTTGAATGCAAACCAGGACGACCCGCCGATCGATCGCGCCATTCCGCGCCCGCGCGGCGGCTTGCGCGACCGAACGGGCGTGGAAAACTTCCTATCCGGCGGTCGCTTCGGCCTGTCCACCCTTGCCCGTCCAAATCAATCAACCGGCTCGAGGTCTAGTCCGAATGGCTCGAGCACGCCCCACGTGACCAGTGCCTCCATCCCGACGTTTGCATGCGACCGGCTGCGCGCTCGGCTGCGAACATCGATATTGAGAGGGACACCAGTCTCATTGTAATGCCAATGTGGCTTCGGCCCGGAAGCTCCCATCCATGCTCGGCGGGCTCCGACTGGAGCGTCTTGAACTGCCACACCGGCAGATGCGCTACACGCGATCGCCCCCTGGTACAACCGAATTCAATTGGCCTACGTATGGGCTGACAGGCATGCGGAAAAACGTCAAAAGAAAGGCCCTCATACGATGGTACGAGATGGCGACGCGGCACCCGGCTTCGAGCTGCCCGGACAGGACGGCAGGCCGATCAAGCTTGCCGGGCTCAAGGGACGGACGGTCGTGCTGTACTTCTATCCGAAGGATGACACCTCGGGCTGCACCGCCGAAGCCAAGGATTTTTCGTCATTGCGTGCCGACTTCGAGGCGGTCGGGGCGACCGTGATCGGGGTTTCGCCCGATAGCGTCGCCAGCCACAAGAAGTTCATCGACAAGTACGATTTGAAGGTCGAATTGGCGGCCGACGACAACAAGTCGGTGGCGACAGCCTATGGAGTGTGGGTCGAAAAGTCGATGTACGGCCGCAAGTACATGGGCGTCGAGCGTTCGACGTTCCTGATCAACAAGTCCGGGCGTATCGTTCGCAGCTGGCGCAAGGTCAAGGTGCCGGGGCACGCCGCGGAAGTTCTCGCCGCGGCCGGCGCGCTCGCGAAATGACGGCGCCAGCTGGCGACGACCGTGTGGATGTTGCCTTGCCGCCGGATCTGGCGGGCGCGGCACGGACGATCGTGGCTTGTCCCGATCTCGATCAGAAGATCGCGCTCGCCAAGGCGACCGCCAATGCCTGGTTCAACGGTCGTCTGCCGATCGGCGCGCTCAGCACCCAGCAACCAATGCCCGATCGGCCGGGCCGGCCGGCAAAACCCGAGTTGCGGTTGCCGCGCGAGATGCCGCGGCGCTCCACCGGCGGTGCCAAGGGGCGCTTCGCGTTGCTGCATGCGCTGGCACACATCGAGCTCAATGCCGTCGACATGACGTGGGATCTGCTCGGCCGCTTCGCCCACGAGCCGATGCCGAGGCCGTTCTTCGACAATTGGGTGCAGGTTGGGCTGGAGGAGGCCAAGCACTTCGATCTGCTGGCGCGGCGCCTGCGTGAGCTTGGCGGCGCCTATGGCGACCAGCCGGCGCACGACGGTCTGTGGCAGGCCGCCCAGGCCACCGGCCATGATCTACTGGCACGCCTCGCGATCGTGCCGCTGGTGCTCGAGGCGCGCGGCCTCGACGTCACGCCCGGCATGATCCGCAGTCTCGAGTTCGCCGGCGACCTGGCATCGGCTAAGATCATCGCGATCATCTATCGAGACGAAAAACGTCATGTGGCCTTCGGAATAAGATGGTTCCGTCATTTGTGCATCGAGCGCAGACTACCGATCGAGACGACGTTCCATCGCCTTGTCAGGGAAAACTTCCGCGGGCCGGTCAAGCCCCCGTTCAACGATCGCGCGCGGGCCGAGGCAGGCCTTACGCCGGGCTTCTACAAGCCACTTTCGGCCTTCGGTGCGCCACGATGAATTCGGCTCGCAGCCGCCGGTTTCCGGGCGCCGAGCGCATTCACGACGACTTGCATATCGCTCCCATTTCGCCCCAGCCGGCGGATCGACGGAAGCTGGATTTCGCCGAGGTGCATCCTTTGGGCATCTAGGCAAATGGTACGCCGCCGCGTACAAGGTAAACGCCGGTCAGCCAGCCATGACGCGATCCCTTCCTGGTCTCGCGGCTGCCGACCCATCCGACCCGGAGTTTGAGTGTCCATGCTGTCGAATTTCACGACAAAGAGAACCGGAACAGAGAGTGGCCCGATGAGTATAGCAACCAGTTCGCCAGCCGTTCCGCCAGCCCTGCCGCAATCCGGAGGCGCTCGCGGGGCAGGTCAGGCCGCGGCCCGGGCATCGGACAAAGGTGGCGCGTCCGTCATCGGTCCCGACCTGACGATCCTCGGCAACCTGATTTCCAAGGGCGAGGTTCACGTCGAAGGTGAAATTCAGGGCGACATCCACGGCTCGCATATCACGATCGGCGAGAAGGCCAAGATCACCGGCAGCATCGTGTCCGAGGAGGTCGTGGTGCGCGGCCATGTGATGGGCTCGATCCGCGGACGCCGGGTCATGCTGCAGTCCTCGAGCCACGTCGACGGCGACATCTACCACCAGACGCTGTCGATCGAGCAGGGCGCGTTCTTCGAAGGCAAGTCGCGTCGCTCGGATGACCCGACTGCTGGGATCGCCCGGCCGGAAGGCCTCAACGGCGCGATTCCGATCCCCGGCCAACAGCCCTGAAGCGACGGGCGCCACCCTCTAGGCAGGCGCCCAGGGTGCCAATTCGAACAGGTTTGGCCGGTTTGCCGCCGCGAGCGCCGCAATGCGCTCGGGGTGGCAAGTCAGCATGATGACCTGATGATGCGAGGCAGCCTCCGCGAGGGCCCCCATCATCGCCTTGAACCGGCTCGCGTCGGCATAGACCAGCGCATCGTCCAGAACCAGCGGCAGGCCTTCCTCGCGATCCGCCAGCAGTCGCGCATAGGCCAGCCGGACGAGCACCGCGATCTGCTCGCTGGTGCCGCCGCTCAAGCGGCTGCCGGCCGCCGTCACACCGTCGCGAAGCAGACCTGAAACCTCGAGCTTGTCGCCGAGCTCGAAGATTGCTCCGGGCAGGACGTGCGTCGCGTAGGCTTGCAGGCGCTCGACGACCGGCCGCAACTCCTGATTGCGGGCCGACCTCATTTCCTCCTCCAGAAGCCGATCGAGCAATTGCAGCTCCTGCACCTCGCGCTCATAGGCACCGACACGCGCCTGCGCCTGCTCGAATACTGCCCGCGCTTCCTCGCACGCCGCCTCGATCCCATCCTGGCGATCCCGCTCCAGGGCGCTTTCCAATCCACGGATATCGAGCGCGATCTGCTGCCGCTGCTGCTCGGCCAGGTGGGCGGCACGCCTGGCGGCGGCGATCTGCGCCTCCAGATCGGCGCGCGCGGCAGGCGTCGGAATTGCGTCCTGCCAGGCCCTGCGCTCGCGCAACGCCGCATTGAGCAAGCCTTCAAGCTCGGCAAGCCGTCGACGAGCCTGCTCGATCTCATCGGCGGAGTGCGCCGAGGTGGCCTGCCGCGCCTCGAGCTCAGTGAGCCGCTGCTGCGCGCTCGTTCGCGAGGCCGCAAGCTCAGCCCGTTTTGTCGCGGCTCGAAGCACCGCGTCCTGCGCTCCGCGCAGCTCGGTGTCGAGCGTGTCCAGCACGGTGCGTAGTGCGGTGAGCTCGGTGACCAGCCGGGTCCGCGGCTCCGGCGGCGCGATGGTCACTTGCCCGCTTTGCTCGAGCGCGACGGACGCGGCGGAACACTGCCGCTCGAGCTCCTGCAATCCTTGCGGCGCCTCGATGGCAAGACGTTGCGAAATCGCCTGCCGCTCCGCCGCTCGCTGCTTCTGCGCGGCAAGCAGGGCTTCCGCGGCGGCAATATCGGCGACGCCAGCCGATCGCAGCGCCGCCCGCACCCGGCCGCGCGCCTCGGACAGCAGCGATGCCTCTCGATCGTCCAGTGCCGCCGGCGCCGTGATCGTTATTCTGCCGACGCCCTTGATATCGATGCGCAGGTTGTCATCCGGCGCGATCTCGCCGCTGGCGGGCACTGCTACCCCGGCGACGCTCAGGCTGCCTTCCGCCCCTGTCGCGTAGTCGATCCGCACCCGCGGCCTCGCCGCCGCGATGCGGGCCTCCAGCCGGTCGATCTCGGCAGCGGCGCGCCGCAACCCGACGACGAGTGCTTCCTCGATCGGTGCCGCCTCGCTCGCATGATCCAGCTCCGCCGCGCGTCGACACAGTTCCCTGACCGCCGCCAGCCGCCGCTCCAGATCCTCGGAGCGCGCGCGCGCCGAAGCCTGCCGTTCGAGGAGATCGTGTGCCTCGATCGAGACTTGCAACTCGGCGGCCCGCGCCCGGGCGAGGCCAAGGCGATCCTGCGCCGCGCTCAGAACCCTTCGCGGGCCTGTTCGTCGCGCTCCGCATCGGCCAATAGCCGGTCAAAGTCGGCAAGGAAGCCCCTGAGGCGGCCGGCCTCCTGCGCGGCGGCATCCAAGGCGTGCAGGCGCTCGCGGGCCTGGTCGCGCGCAGCCTCCCGCGCGGCAACCTGGAGGTCGGCGCGCTTCAGCGCCTCCGCCGCTTGATCGGCGTTCGCGAGTGCGCCTTGCAGCCGCGCCCAGCTGAGCCTCCCTCTCGGCGCGCGCCTCGGGCGAGCCGATCGCCTCCGCCCGCTTGCGTGCGGTGGACAGGTCGCCGAGCCGGCGCTCGGCCGCCGCGGCGTCGGCCTCGGCCTTCGCCAGTACCGCGGCAGCCTGATCGCGGGCGTCGATCGCGGCCTTGTAGGGCTTGCCCGCACTCGGCTTGCCCCGCGATCTGCTGATCAGCCCGTCGAGCGCCTTGGCGACCGCCTCGCGCGCGCCACGGACCAGTCCCTCACCGGCCGCGTTGGCGATTTCGTCCTCGATCAGCCGGCCGAGCCCCTGCCCGATCTCGCCGGCAGCATCGGGCAGCCCGAGGCTCTTGGTCTGCCCGACCCGGAGCAGGCCCAGCATGCGCGACCGTCCAAGCCTGCCGGCCAGAAGACGTTCCAGCCGCGCCTCGGCATCGGCTCCGCGCAGCGTCGGACCGCCGCCGAGCTCGGTTAGCTCCGCCGTGCGGGCCGCCAGATAGCGCTTACGCAGCCGCCAGGCGCGGCCCTCAGCCTCGAAGTCGGCCTCGATCAATGGTGCGCCGCCGCCGGCCGGCGCCAATGCCTTTACGACGCTGTGATTTGAGCTGTGCGGGTAGAGGAAGACCGTCTCGATCGCGCGAAAGATCGTCGACTTGCCCATCTCGTTCGGGCCGGCCAGAACGTCGAACGCTCCCGACAGGCCTTCGAGCGCCATGCCGCCGCCGAAGTGCCCGACGTCGCTCAAGCGAACCGCGCGCAGTCTCACGTCTGCTGCCCCGTGGCCTGGCGGCAAATCGCGTAAAGGCGACGCAGCGCACCCTCTGCAATTGCCGGATCCTGGGCACCCTTGCGCAACTCGATCAGCTGCTCGGCGACGCGGGCAATCTGCGGGTCGCGCAAGCCGGTGATCTCGTCGTCCCGGGCGGCGAGCATCAGTTCGTCGCGGCGCACACGCAGGTGGAACAGGCTCGGCTCGAGCTCCTGCAGTCGCACGGCAATCGCCGCATCGGCTTCCAGCGAGACAGTGCCGCGCAATGTCAACTCCAGAGCCAGGGATGCCTTGCCGGGACCGAATGCCGTGAGCTCGGCAGCGAGCGGATCGAGATCCGCGACGCCCGCCACCGTCACGGCGCGTTTCAACCAGGTGTGCATGGCGGTCGCGACCTTGGTCACGCGAGGCTCGGCGCCCGCCCCGCCGATGGTCACCAGCAAGGCAAAGCCCGGATCGTTGTCGGGGAATTGATCGGGCTCCGGCGTGCCTGAATACCAAGTGCCGGCCGCAACCTCGCGTACACCATGCCAGTCGCCCAGCGCCAGATAGTCCAACCCGGCCGAAGCCCGCCGGCCTGGATCGATCCCGACGCTCGCCGTGGCGTTGCTTCCAAAGCCCTGCGTCGAGCCGTGCGCGACACCGATCCGGATCACCCCCGGCGCGGTCACGGCATCGACCATCCATAGCGTCGGGTCGTGGCTGACGGCCTTGCTCATCAGCGGTGCCGGCAGGATCACGACATCGGGCGCCAGATGCTGCGGCGCCGCCGACAGCAGCAACCGCACGTTGCCAGGCACGCCGATTGCAGAAATTCGCTGCCAGATGCCGTCAGCGCGAGCAGGATCGTGGTTGCCGGGCAGCAGGTGCCAGGTCAGCTCCTGATGCGCGACGAGCCGCGCCAGGGTCTCGCGAAGCACCCGGTCGGCCAGCCCCGGCGCATCGAAGACATCGCCACACACCACGACATGCCTCGCACCGCCCGCGACGGCGGCGT
>CAVVRF010000011.1:0-36181 GCA_963750535.1 uncultured Alphaproteobacteria bacterium
GTCGGGGGAGTGGATGGTGGCGAATAGCCAATAGCCAATAGCCAATAGCCAAAAGGCAGTAGGTAATAGGCATTAGGCAGCAGGTTGTGGGCGGTAGGCAGTGGGCAGTAGGTAGCGGGCAGCAGGTAGCGGGGAGTGGCGCGATGTTAGCCCACCCCGTGCATCCCGGCGAAGGTGGAACGGTAGCAGGCGGGCACGGTTCCCCTCTCCCCCGCCAATTCGGGGGAGAGGGCAGAGGCCGGCGTTTTCGCCGGCCGAGGGTGAGGGCGGCCGCTTGCTCGCAAGCCGACGCGAACTCCAATGAGCCAGTATCATGGCGGCATACCGAGCGAATAGCCGCCCCTCACCCTTTCCCTCTCCCCCGCGCGCGAAATGCGCTTGGGGGAGAGGGGAAGGGCGCCGGCTGCATCAACACAGGTGTCATCCTCGGCCTCGTGCCGAGGACCCATCGCACAGCGTCAATGGTTGCAGCGGTTGGCGCGCGTCGAGCCGAATTGCCTGGCCGCTGGCCGTTCCCTCGCGGCGCCATTGGTCCTCGGGTCAAGCCCGAGGATGACGGCGATGGGGAGGCGGGAGTGCAGCGCCGCTCCGAAGACCGACAAGTGAGCCAGCCCGCCACCGACGCGGCCCCGGCTTTGCGCGCTACCGCGCTCCGGCCGGGGAGGCAAGCGGAGGGAGCGGAGCTCGGCGTTGGCTGCGGGAGCTTGATGCGAGCACCGACGGCGTGCGCCCGCTCGTGCGCGTCTTCGTGCAGCAGGCGGATTGTCCTTCTCGACGAGCGCCCCTTTCCCAGCCTGCATTCCCGGGCGAGCGCAGGATGCGCGAGACCCGGGACCGCGTCGCCGGCGACCGGGCGCGCTGGTCACCACTCGAAACCTTCGCCGGGCACCACGTCGGCGAACAGATCACGCCACATGGCAAGGGGGTGTGTGCCTTCGCCTCCTGTCTCGGTGCAATCGGCAAGACCGATCCGTTCCGGCCGGCGCGGGCCAGCCGACGCGGGATCGCTGCGCCGCGGGGAGCGGTCGCAGTCGATCCGTGCGCCCGCGGAATCAGTAGCCGCGGCAGGCGTAGTAGCGCTGCCACCAGTACGCGCGGCCGGTTTCCAGTGCGCGCACCTTCAGCGGGTAGCAGCCTTCAGAATAGTCGTAGTAACCATAGTCGCCACTCCACAGAAGCAGGCTGGGGACGAAATGGCGGCGATGATGGGAGCCCTTGTGGGAGTGCTTCACGGAGATCACCAGCTGCTTCGCCTCGGCGGGTGCGGAGGCACCCGGAAGGGCGGCGCCGGCTACCGCCAGGGTGAGGGTGGCGGCAGTGATCTTTAGTGTCGTGGAAAGTGTACGGGACATGACGCGATTTCCTGTGGGTTGATGCCGCCGATGAGCTCGTTGGCAAGAGTTGTTGGTGGTCACAGGAGGTTCGTCGTGATGACGCGGTAACTGGTTCAACAACTTCGCAAATTTTTCCGCCAATGGTGCGCATGAAGCACAACCGCCGCCGAGGTGCGGTGTGCACCAGGACAGCGGCTGGCGGTCGAATTCGCTGGCGAGCGGGACCGCTCGAGTTGTCATTGCGGCCGGTGTCCATGGCGATGGTGGCGGCCGCGGGTGGAAGGATTGCGCCAGCCGGCCACCGACGCCGGCGAGCGAAGCGGCTCCGGGCGATGCCCGCACTCCGGCCTGGCCTTCTGGTCGAGTGTGCCCCTTACATCGTCGCGCCGATCTGCCAGGGGACGTACTCGGCATCGCCGTAGCCGAGCAGCTCGGACTTCGACTTCTCGCCCGAGGCGACGCGCAGGATCGTGTCGAAGATCTCCTTGCCCTTCTGCCTCGATCGGCACGCCGTCGAGGATGTCGCCGCAATTGATGTCCATGTCGTCGATCATGCGGCGATAGATGTCGGAGTTGGTGGCGAGCTTGATCGACGGCGTCGGCTTGCAGCCATAGGCCGAGCCGCGGCCGGTGGTGAAGGCAAGGACGTTGCAGCCGCCGGCCACCTGGCCGGTCGCCGAGACCGGATCGTAGCCGGGCGTATCCATGAAGACGAAGCCCTTGGCCGTGACCGGCTCGGCATAGCGATAGACGCCGCTCATCGTGGTCGAGCCGCCCTTGGCGGCCGCACCCAGCGACTTCTCGAGGATGGTGGTGAGGCCGCCCGCCTTGTTGCCGGGCGAGGGGTTGTTGTCCATGCTCATGCGGGCGCGCGCGGTGTAGTCCTCCCACCAGTGGATGATGTCGACCAGCTTCTCGCCGACCTCGCGGGTCGCGGCGCGCCGCGTCAGCAGATGCTCGGCGCCGTAGATCTCCGGCGTCTCCGACAGCACCGCGGTGCCGCCGTGCCGGACCAGGATGTCGACGGCGAGCGCCAAGCGCCGACGTTGGCGGTGATGCCCGAGTAGCCGTCCGAGCCGCCGCATTGCAGCGCCAGCATCAGCTCGGAAGCCGGCACCGTCTCGCGCTTCGCCTTGGCGGCGATCGGCAGCATCTTGCGCACGATCTCGACGCCGGCCGCGACCGTCTTCTTCGTGCCGCCCGTCTCCTGGATGGTCATGGTGCGGAAGGTATCGCTCTCCTGCACGTTGTAGGCCTGCTTCATGCGCGCGATCTGGAAGCCTTCGCAGCCGAGCCCGACCACCAGCACGCCGGCCATGTTCGGATTGCAGGCATAGCCCCAGGTCGTGCGCTTCAGGATCTCGAAGGTCTCGCCGTCGCTGTCGATGCCGCAGCCGGTCGAATGCACCAGCGGAATGACGCCGTCGATGTTGGGATACTCGTCGAGCATTCCGGAGCGCTTCACCTCCTCGGCGATGAAGCGGGCAACCGTCGCCGAGCAGTTCACGCTGGTCAGGACGCCGATGTAGTTGCGGGTGCCGACCGTGCCGTTGGCGCGGCGGAAGCCCTGGAATGTCGCCTGCTGCTCAACCGGCAGTATCGCTTCCTGCTTCGCATCCTGGGCAAAAGCGTAGTCGCGCTCGAAGGCGGCAAAGCCGCAGTTGTGCGTGTGGACGTGCTCGCCGGGCGCGATGTCGGCGGTGGCGAAGCCGATGATCTGGCCGAACTTGAGCACCGGCTCGCCCTTGGCGATCGCCGCCGTCGCCATCTTGTGGCCGCGGGGAATGCGGGCCGCGGCGGTAATGCCGGCGGGAGCGGCGCCGGTATCGACGGTGTCGACCGCGACGATCACGTTGTCGCTGGGGTTGAGGCGCAACGTGCGAGGGGTTGCGGCGTTCGACATGGGTTCCTCCGGCGGATTGGTCGGCGGCCGCCGCTCACTGAGAGCCGGGCCGAGTTTTTTTGCATGGCGACAAGGTATGCGTCAGCGCGTTCCCCGGGATCAAGTCCAATGCAAGGGGAGGGCAGAATTGGATTCCGTTTGGAATTCGGAATTCAATATGCTAACGAACCAACGCCCGGCACAGCCACGCGAGCGTTCCATGACGATCACAGAACTGCAGTTGCAGCCGGCTTTGATCGATCGGGTCCACGATCGCCTGCTGTCGGCGATCGCCGATGGCACACTGGCGCCCGGTCGACGCCTCACGCAGGACAGCATTGCCGAGATGCTCGGCGTCTCGCGACAGCCGGTCAGCCATGCAATTCAGATCCTGAAGCGACGCGGTCTGCTGGTCGAGGCGGGCAAGCGCGGTGTCAGCGTGGCGCCGATCGACGGCCGGCGGATCGTCGATCTCTACATGGTCCGCGAGGCGCTCGACGGCATTGCAGCGGAACTGGGTGCGGCACGCGTGCGGGACGGCACGGCGCCGGCCGCCGCGATTGCGGCTGCGAAGACTGCGCTGGCCGTCGGTCAGGCCCTGACGGAGACGGCTCCTTTCACACCGCTCATCGATGCCGATGTCGAGTTTCACGTCGCGATCCATCGGCTTTCGGGCAATTCGGCCATTGCCGAGACCGTGGCCGAGCAGTGGCCGCATTTTCGCCGGTCGATGGGGCTGGTGCTCGCCGCCCCCGGCGTGCCGGCGCGGGTCTGGGTCGAGCATGGCGAAATCCTGAACGCGATTCTCGAAGGCGACGTTCGCCGCGTCCGGGCGCCTCGCAAGGAGCCACGCGGCACGCGCCGCCGAGGAGACGGCGCGCCGGCTCGAGGCGGTCGCATCGGTCGCCTGAAATCCACTGCACGGCCAGAACCACAACAACAGGCAAAACGGAGGATCGCCATGAAGCTGACAGACGCCCAACTGAAGCAGTTCCACTCCGAGGGCTGGCTCTTTCTGCCGGAGCTGTTCACCGCCGCCGAGATCGACCTTCTGCGCGCCGAGGCCGCCAATGTGCTCGCCTCCAATCGGGAAGAGATCTGGCGCGAGAAGAACGGTGCGCCGCGTACCGCTTTCGCAGCGCACAAGTACAACGAGGCATTCGCCATCCTCGGCCGCCATCCGCGCATGATCGAGCCCGTCGAGCAGGTGTTCGGCGAGAAGCTCTACATGCACCAGTTCAAGATCAACGCGAAGGCCAAGTTCGACGGCGACGTGTGGCAGTGGCATCAGGACTATGCCACGTGGCTGCGCGATGACGGCATGCCGGAGCCGCGCGCGATGAACATCTCGATCTTCCTCGACGAGGTGTTCCCGTTCAACGGCGCGCTGATGCTGGTGCCGCGATCGCAGAAGCACGGCAATATCGCCGCCGGGCACGACACCCAGACCACCAACTATCCGCTGTGGACGCTCGATAACGCGACGGTCGAGAAGCTGGTGGCCGAAGGGGGGATCGTGGCGCCGACCGGCAAGCCGGGCGGGATGCTGATGTTCCACGGCAATCTGGTGCACGGCTCGGCCGGCAACATCACGCCGTTCCCGCGCCGCATCGTCTATCTGACGCTCAATGCCGTCTCGAACCACATCCGCAAGCCGACGCGGGCGGAGTGGATCGCGCACCAGGACTTCACGCCGATCGCGCCATGCGCCGACGATGCGCTGGTGCAGTACGCGCGCAGCCACCGGCAGGCGGCCGAATAGCGCCCCGCTAACTGCATTGCTGCCTTCGAGCCCGCGCCGTTGCCAGCGCGGGCTCGTTCGTTACAGTCAAACAACAAATCCAATGGGGAGACGGCCAATGAACCTCAGCACCATGCTGAAAGCGCGTGCTGTCGCGGACAAGCCCGTTCGCATCGGCCAGGTCGGGGCCGGCAAGTTCGGCACGATGTTCCTGTCGCAGGTCCGCTGGACCACGGGCATGCACCTGGTGGGCCTGGCCGATCTCAACGTCGCCCGCGCCCGCGAACGGCTGCTGGGCGTGCAGTGGTCGGCGGAGCAGATCGGCGCAAGGTCGCTCGGCGATGCGTTGAAGGACGGCACGACATTCGTCACCGACGACGCGATGGCGCTGATCGCCAATCCCGACATCGAGGTGATCATCGAGGCGACCGGCGATCCGGCCAATGGCATCAGGATTTGCCTCGCGGCGATCGCGGCCGGCAAGCACATCGTGATGGTCAACGTCGAGGCCGATGCCCTGGCCGGCCCGCTGCTGGCCAAACGTGCCCGCGAGAAGGGTGTCGTCTACAGCCTGGCGTGGGGCGATCAGCCGGCGCTCATCTGCGAGCACGTCGACTGGGCCCGCGCGTGCGGCTTCGAGGTCGTCGCCGCCGGCAAGGGAACCCGGTATCACCCGCGCTATCATCAGTCGACGCCCGACACGGTGTGGTCGATCCTCGACACCTATCTCAAGATCTCGAACCGCAGCCACATCAACCCGAAGATGTTCAACTCGTTCATCGACGGGACGAAGTCGGGCATCGAGATGACGGCGGTGTGCAACGCGACCGGCCTGCAGTCGCAGACCAATGGCCTCGCTTTCCCGCCGTCGTCGCGGTTCGAGCTCGCCGAGGTGTGCAAGCCGAGGAGCGACGGCGGCACCCTCGAGATGTCCGGCGTGACCGAGGTGGTGTCGTCGGTGAGCCGCGCCGAGAAGCCGATCCCGTACGACATTGCGATGGGCACCTACGTCGTCATCACCAGCCGGAGCGATTACGCGAAGCAGTGCTTCGTCGAATACAACTGCCTGCAGGACAAGAGCGGCAAGTACGCGACGCTCTATCGTCCCACCCACATGATCGGCCTCGAGCTCGGATTGTCGGTGGCCTCGGTCGCGCTCAGGCGCGAGCCGACCGGCGCGCCGGTCTGCTTCAACTCGGATGTGGCGGCGACCGCCAAGCGCAACCTCAAGGCCGGCGAGACGCTCGACGGCGAGGGTGGCTTCTGCGTCTGGGGCAAGCAGACGCCGGCCGGCATGTCGCTGCAGCAGGGCTACCTGCCGCTGGGGCTCGCCCACAACGTCAAGCTCAAGCGGGACATCCCGGAGGGCCAGCGGCTCAAATGGGACGACGTGACTTTCGACGCCAATGATCCGGCGGTGAAGTTCCGCCGCGAGATGGAGGCGACGTTCGGCGCCGCGGCCGGGGCCTGAAACGGGAAGCGGCGGCGCGACGGCAAGAGGAGGTGGTCATGACGGTGAAGAAGAGCAGCCATCGCGTTGCGGTTGTCACGGGAGCGGCGTCCGGCATTGGCCAGGCAACGGCCGCGCTGCTGCTCGAGAACGGCTGGAAGGTGGCGATGTTCGATGCAAATGAGACAGCATTGGAGGCTGCTGCCACGGCGCTGGACAAGCCGAAGTGCATCTATGTGAAGCGGCTCAACGTCACCGACGAGAGCTCGGTCGAAAAGGCGATCGCGGAGGCGGCGGGGACCCTGGGCGGCCTGAACGGCGTCGTCAACTCGGCCGGCATCGCGGCTGACAAGCACGTCTTCGACACCACCGCGGAGTTGTTCCGCAAGATGCTCGACGTCAACGTCATCGGCACCTTCCTGGTCGGCAAGGCCGCCGCGCGCGCGATGCGCGACCACGGCGGCGGCGCCATCGTGAACATTGCATCGATCTCCGGCATCCGCGGCTCCAAGGGCCGGTCCGCGTACGGTGCGTCGAAAGGGGCGGTGATCAACCTGACCAAGGTCATGGCGACCGATCTGGCGCCCTTCAAGATTCGCGTCAATGCGGTGGCGCCCGGCCCGATCGAGACCGCGATGGTGAAGTCGCTGCACAGCGAGGAGGATCGTCTCATCTATCATCGCTTCGTGCCGATGCGCCGCTACGGCGATCCCGCCGAGATTGCGAGCGCGGTCGAGTTCCTGCTCGACGAGCGACGTTCGAGCTACATCACCGGCGAGATCCTGGCTGTCGATGGCGGTTTCCGCGGCGCCGGCATATTCGTCGACAAGTGAGGCTGAGGGAGAGGAGGTTCGCATGAGCAATCTCGACGTGGTCGCATCGCACGGTGCGCTGATCCCTTCGATCGGCTTGGGCACCTGGACGCTTAAGGGCGAGGCATGCGCCGAGGCCATCGCCGGCGCCATCGCCTGCGGCTACCGGCATATCGATACCGCCAAGATGTACGAGAACGAGGAAGGCGTCGGTCAAGGCATTCGTGCCGCGAAAGTCGCCCGTCACGACCTGTTCGTCACCACCAAGGTCTGGAAGGACGACATCGGCCCGGGCGACCTGCAGCGCTCGGCGGAAGCAAGCCTGAAGCGCCTCGGCCTCGACTATGTCGATCTGCTGCTGATTCACTGGCCCAACGCCGACATTCCGCTCAAGGGCTCGATCGAGGCGCTTTGCCAGGCGAAGGAGCGCGGCCTCGCACGCCACATCGGGGTGTCGAACTTCACGACCAGGCTGCTCTACGACGCGATTGCCATCGCCAGCGAGCCGATCGTCGCCAACCAGTGCGAGTATCATCCGCACCTCGACCAGTCGAAGGTGATCGCCGGTTGCCGGCGGCATGGAGTGGCGTTCGTGTCCTATTGCCCGCTCGGGCGCGGCTCGGTCGGCGGCGTCATCGACGAGCCGGTGGTGCAGGCGATGGCGGCGCGACTGAAGCGTTCGGCGGCACAGGTGGTGCTGCGCTGGCACGTTCAGCAGGGCCTGGTCGCCATTCCGCGCTCGTCCAACTCGCAGCGCATCGCCGACAACATAAAGGTCTACGATTTCGAGCTGTCAGCCGACGACATGGGCGCGCTGTCGAAGCTGGCGAGGCCCGATGGCCGCGTCGTCAACCTGGCGTTCGCGCCGAAATGGGATTGAAGGTGGCGGTAGCGTCACGCCGCTGCCCGCCCTGATCGCCGCCTCGATCTCAGGACAAAATCATGCCCTCGGCGAGCAGGTCCTGGCTTTCGACGCCATGCACGCCCGTGAGCTCGGCCACCTCGTAGAAGGCGCCGCCGATCTTCACCGAGACAATGGAGCTCGCGGCGGTATCGGTCACGTGCACGATCTCGTCGACCGAGCCCCAGGCCTGGCTGCCGACCAGTGCTTTGAGGTCCAGCCTGTCCTCGCCCATGGCGAAGTCGGCAATCACATCGCGGCCAAGGTAGACGCCGCTGTCGACGACGTCCCGCGCGGCGCCCCAGACGAACGTGTCGGCGCCATCGCCGCCGGTCAGCGCGTCGGCGCCGCCCAGGCCGCGCAGCACGTCGGCGCCATCACCGCCGTTCAGCGTATTGGCATTCTTGTCGCCGCTGAGCTGGTCGGCGAAGGCGCTGCCCAGCACCAACTCGAAGCTTGCGATCCGGTCGCTGCCGGTTGCGGTGCCGGTGGCGGTCTTGGCCGCTAGATCGACCATGACCCCGGCGGTCGCGCCCCTGAAATCCAGTGTGTCGGTGCCCGACCCGCCATTGAGCACATCGTCGCCGGCGTCGGCGAGAACGAGGTCGTCGCCGGTGCCGCCACTGACGTTGTCGTTGCCATCGCCGCCGTCGAGCCGATCGTTGCCGGCGTCACCTACGAGCGTGTCGGCGCCGCTGCCGCCCAGCAGCGTGTCATGGCCGGAATTGCCGTTGAGCGTATCGCCGTCATCGCCGCCGAGCAGCTCGTCGTTGCCCTTGCCGCCGTACAGCAGGTCGCTGCCTCCGCCGCCCTCGACGAGGTCGTTGCCGTCCTGACCGGAGAGGCTGTCGGCGCCACTGTCGCCAAGCATGTGATCCTTGCTGGCGCTGCCGACAATGGTGTCGTCGCCAGTCGAGCCGAGCTTCAGCGCGTATGAGCCGACGCCGTTCAGCGCATACGGACCGCGCACCGTGCCGGCGACGGTATTGTCGGTGACGATGTTTCCGCCCGCGTCGCCGGCGCGCTCCTCGATGCCGTAGCGCCCTTCGATGGCACCGGTCGAGGTGATGATGTTGGCCTGGATCAGGTTGTCGTTGGCTTCATAGACGTGGCCGTAGGTCGTGTCGGCATAGGCGGCAATCGCCACCTCCGAATAGCCGTCGTGCTGGTCCTGCGAGTTGTTGCTGATTTCGTTGCCTGCGATCGTGACGCCCGACGAGCCGTAGATTCGAACGCCTTCATGGCCGTTGTCGTGGATGGCCATGTCCGACACGACTACATCGTGCGACATCTGGATCAGGACGCCCTCGCGGCCGTTGCTGTAGGCGGCGCCGCCGACAAAATTGATGCCGTGCGAGGAACTCGATGTCCTCGCTGCCGCGCTGCACGACGAACCCGGCGCCGCCGTTGTCATGGGCGGTGTTGTCGGTCAGCAGTACATTGCTGGAGGTCGTCACGAAATTGAATCCGTGACGGCCGTTGGCGTAGGAGACATTGCCGGAAAGCTCGGAATCCACGGTGTAGTCGAGGACGAAGCCGTCGACGCCGTTGTCATGCGCGACGCTGTCCTTGATCGACAGCCGCTCGGTCTGCTCGTGCGGATCGAAGCCGTACCGCGACACGTCGTGGATCTCGACGCGCAGCACCTGAATGTCGGCATCGCGGATGGTCTCGCCAGGCTTCGGCCCGGTGAAGAAGCCGTCGACGTTGCCGGTCGTATTGGCCTTGTTGCCGTCAATCGACAAGTCGGCGAGGCCGGAGTTGGTCGTCACCTCGTTCCACGGCGTGCGCACGATGCCGGTGACGTCGGTGCTCGACCCGTCGACCAGCCGCAGCGTCGACTCGCCCGCTCCGGCGCCCTTCAGGAACACGTTGTCCATGAGGTGGACGCAGCCGTAGCCGTCCGCCGACAGACCGACGCCCCAGGTGCCGGGCGGAATATAGACGACACCGCCGCCGGCATCGTTCGCGGCCTGGATCGCGGCCTGGATCATTGGCGAGTTGTCGACGGCCGGATCGTTGACCGCCCCGAACGTGCGAATGTCGAAGACCTGGTCGGCCGGCACCGGCCCGTTGTCGAGGAAGAACTGCGGCACCGCGAAATCGTAGGCGGGGTGTACGGTGATGCCGTCTGCCACGAACTGTGCGCCAACCGTCTCGCCAGCCATGACACCCTCACACGCGGCTACGCTTCGATAGCGTCACTATGCGCAAACAGGGCTTTCGAGCTGTTCAAGCAAATTGCTAAATCTTTATGCATTCCCGGGCGAATTCGCTCGGCGCAGCGATACGTCGCACCGTGGGCGGCGACTTAGCGCCGACCGGATCGGGCGCGCCTGATGCTCCCCGGTCCGCACGGCCAAAAGTCTACATATGAGGATGGCGACTGGCCCACCGCTCGGGAATGGATCGTCCGTTACCCGATCTTCATGCCCAGGTGCTCGGCCACCGCGAAGATGTCCTTGTCGCCGCGCCCGCACATGTTCATGACGAGCAGGTCGGTCTCGGGCAGCGTCGGAGCCAGCTTCGTCACATAGGCGAGCGCATGCGCCGGCTCCAGCGCCGGGATGATGCCCTCGAGCTTGGTGCACAGCTGGAACGCATCGAGCGCCTCCTTGTCGGTCGCCGACACGTAGGTGACGCGCTTGGTGTCGTGCAGCCAGGAATGCTCCGGCCCGACACCCGGGTAATCAAGGCCGGCGGAGATCGAATGGCCCTCGAGGATCTGGCCATCCGAGTCCTGCAGCAGGTAGGTGCGGTTGCCGTGCAGCACGCCCGGCCGGCCGCCGTTCATCGATGCCGCGTGGCCGTTCTCGACATTGAGGCCGTGGCCGCCCGCCTCGACGCCGTAGATCTTGACGCTCTTGTCGTCGAGGAACGGGTGGAACAGGCCAATCGCGTTCGAGCCGCCGCCGATGCAGGCGACCAGCGTATCGGGCAGCCGGCCCTCCGCCGCCATCATCTGCTCGCGCAGCTCGCGGCCGATCACCGACTGGAAATCGCGAACCATCTCCGGATAGGGATGCGGTCCGGCCGCGGTGCCGATGATGTAGTAGGTGTTCTTGACGTTGGTGACCCAGTCGCGCAACGCCTCGTTCATGGCGTCCTTGAGGGTGCCGGCGCCTGACGTCACGGCGTTGATCTTGGCGCCCAGCATATGCATGCGGAACACGTTCGGCTTCTGCCGCTCGACGTCCGTCTTGCCCATGTAGATCTCGCACGGCAGGTTGAATTTCGCGCAGACGGTCGCGACCGCCACGCCGTGCTGGCCGGCGCCCGTCTCGGCGATGATGCGGGTCTTGCCCATGCGCATCGCGAGCAGGATCTGGCCGAGGCAGTTGTTGATCTTGTGGCTGCCGGTGTGATTGAGCTCGTCGCGCTTGAAGTAGACCTTGGCGCCGTGGCCCTTCTTGGCCTGGCCGCGGAAGTGCTCGGTGAGCCGCCCGGCGAAGTAGAGCGGGCTCGGCCGGCCGGCGTAGTGCGTATTGAGATCGCCGAGCTCCTTGTGGAAGGCCGGATCGTTCTTGGCCCGCGTATAGTGCTCCTCGAGGTCGAGGATCAGCGGCATCAAAGTCTCGGCGACGAACCGTCCGCCGAACATGCCGAAGAAGCCGCGCTCGTCGGGCCCGGTCATGTAGCTGTTGAGCTTCGAGGTGCGGTCGGTGGTCTTGGACATGGGATAGGCTTTCGACTTAAGGGCGGTTCGAGGCGGCTTTGGCATTGGCGATGAAGGCGCGGATCAGTTCCGCGGACTTCTGGCCGGCGCGCAACTCCACCCCCGATGAAACGTCGACACGCGTCGCGCCGGTCTGCCGGATGGCGTCCGCGACGGTCTGCGGCGTCAACCCGCCGGACAACATATAGGGCACTTTGTCCTTTACGTCATCGAGCACGCGCCAGTCGAACACTATGCCGTTGCCGCCAGGCAGCAGCGCGCCCGCCGGGGCCTTGGCATCGAACAGGATGAGGTCGGCGATGCCGGAGTACTCGAGTGCCGCGGCGGCATCCCGCGCGGTCCCGACCTTGATCACTTTCATGACGCCGCAGCCGGTGCGCTGCTTGATCGCGGCGACCCGCGCCGGCGTTTCCGATCCATGCAGCTGCAACATGTCTGGGGCGACCTCGCCCACCACCCGGTCGATCAGCCGGTCGTCGGCGTCGACGACAAGCGCGACGACCCGCGCCCGCCCGCGGGCCTGGTCCGCCAGTGCCCGGGCGACATCGAATTCGACATGGCGCGGGCTCTTGTCGAAGAATACCAGCCCGACGTAGTCGGCGCGCGCATCGAGCGCCACCTGCATGGTGGCTGCCGTGCTCAAGCCGCAGATTTTGACTTCGACCGACATGATATGGCGCCAGGGATTGAGTTCGCGCGCACGTTGTGCCCCATCCCGGGTGGCGAGCACAAGGCTCAAAGCCAGAGCTTTTCGGGTTCCGGCCGCGGCGCCGGGCTCAAACCGGCGCGCGGCGCATCGTGGCGGTGGCCAGCCCCATGGCGACGATCGCCGAGCCGCCGACACGGTTGACGGCGCGCTGCACGCCCGGCTTGCGGATCGTGGCGCGGGCGCCGGAGGCGGCAAGAGCATAGACGGTGGCATTGATGCTCGCCACCGCAAGGAACGTCAGCTCGAAGATCAGCATCTGCCCGAACAGCGGCCGCGTGAGGTCGAGGAACTGCGGCAGGAAGGCGACGAAGAACACGATGCTCTTCGGATTGAGGGCGGTCACGGCCCATGCATGCATGAACATCCGCAGCGGCCGATCGGTCGGCGCATTGGCGAGCACGGCGTCGCCGACCGGTGCACGGAAGAGCTTGATCCCGAGATAGACGAGATATGCGGCGCCGACCCACTTCAGGACCGTGAACAGCCCGGCCGAGGCGGCGAGGATCGCCCCCAGTCCCAGCATCGAGGCCGTCATCGCCGTGAAGTCGCCGAGCGCGACGCCTGCCACCAGCGGCATCGCGGCGCGCTTGCCATGCCCGAGCGCATAGGAGATCACGAGCAGGATCGTCGGCCCCGGAATGGCGCACAGGACGATCGCGGCCGTGACGAATGCCAGCCAGTGCTGCAGTGTCATGATGGTGGTCATCGGCTGGGCTCCCGGGGCGGATCTGATCAAACTCGGGCGAGATTACATGCTCCGTCACGTCAAGGGGAAGCACGTACATGTGGTCGCGCCCCATCCGCGCCACACGACACCGCGCGCGCGGGCTGCTAGAACGAGCGCACCGAACCACGAATTGCGCCGACCCGAGAGGAATGGATGAGCTCGAGCGAAGCCGCCGGCACGGCAAGATCTGCTTCACGCTACGATATCGCAGGGCTGATCGCCGATCTCGGCGACATTCCCGTCGTCACCGACACAACCGCGGTCAGGCGGCGTAGCCGCGACTACTTCTGGTACAGCCCGATCCTCAACGCACAGCTGCATGGCAAGGCAGCCGATATCGTCGTCGTGCCGCGCAGCGAGGCCGACGTCATCGCGACCGTGGCCGCCTGCGCGCGCCGCCGCATCCCGATCACGCCGCGCGGCCTGTCGACCGGAAACTATGGCCAGGCGGTGCCGCTCGAGGGTGGCGTGCTGCTCGACATGTCGGCGATGACGCGGATCGTCTGGCACAAGCCGGGCCTGGTGCGGACCGAGGTGGGCGCGAAGCTGGTCGACGTCGATGCCGAGCTCAGGCCGCACGGGTGGGAGCTGCGCATGCACCCGTCGACCAAGCGGATGGCGACGGTCGGCGGCTTCGTTGCCGGCGGATCGGGCGGAATCGGATCGGTCACCTATGGCGGGCTGCGCGAGCCGGGCAATGTCGTCGCCGCACGCGTCGTCACCATGGAGGAGACGCCGCGCATCCTCGAGCTGCGTGGCGACGAGCCGCAGAAGATCAACCGAACCTTCGGCACCACCGGGATCATAACCGAGCTCGAGATGCCGCTGGCGCCGGCCTGGCCGTGGATCGACGTGGTGGTGGCGTTCGACGACTTCTACGACGCGGTCGAGGTCGGCCATGAGCTGGCGCTCGCCGACGGCATAGTCAAGAAGCTCGTCACTCCGATCAAATGGCCACTGCCGTCATATTTCGGTCCGATCAAGGATCATTGCCCGGAGGGCAAGAGCATCCTCGCCTGCATGATAGCCGAGAGCGCGCTCGAAAGCTTCACGACGCTTCTGCGAGGGCGCGGGCGGATTACGCTGCAGCAGCCGATGGACGAGAGCCCCGCAAAGATTCCTCTGTACGAGTTCACCTGGAACCACACCACGCTGCAGGTTCTGAAATCGGACCGGACGGTCACCTACCTGCAATGCCTCTACCCGCACGACCGGCTGATGGAGACGGTGCGCACGATGACCGAGATGTTCGGCGACGAGGTGATGCCGCACCTCGAGTTCATCCGGTTCGCCGGCAAGGTCACGTGCAGCGCCTTGCCGGTCGTGCGCTACACGACGCCCGAGCGGCTGGCCGAGATCATCGACCTGTTCGAAGCCAATGGCGTGACCATTGCCAACCCTCATGTGTTCACGGTCGAGGGCGGCAGCCGCCACAAGCGCACCGATGCCGATCAACTCGGGTTCAAGCGCGACGTCGACCCCTACGGTCTGCTCAATCCCGGCAAGATGCGCGACTACGTGGCCGCTCGGGCGTGAAGGCGGGTCGATCCGCGATGCGCGTGCTCTATGTCTATTGTCATCCGGTGCCGGAAAGCTTCCACGGCGCGATCCGGGCCGAGGCCATCGCCGCCCTGCGGCGCGCCGGCCACGAGGTCGACCTGCTCGACCTCTATGCCGAAGGCTTCGATCCGGTGATGAGCGCCGAAGGGCGTCGCAATTATCACGACACCGCGCGCAATCGCAGTGGTCTCGAGGGCCATGTCGAGCGGTTGCAGCAGTGCGAGGCGATGGTGGTGCAGTTCCCGACCTGGTGCTTCGGCCTGCCGGCGATGCTCAAGGGCTACTTCGATCGCCTGATGATGCCGGGCGTCTCGATCGATCTCAGCGATCCGGGCAACGTCAAGGTCCTGCTCGGCAACATCCGCAAGATCGCCGGCATCTCGACCTATGGCCGGGCGCGCTGGCTGGCAATCTACATGCGGGACCCGTCGCGCGTGATGATCAAGCGCTACCTGAAACGGTTGACCGGGGGCGCGGCCACTGTCGAATACCACGCGCTCTATCACATGAACGTCGCCACCGAGGCACGGCGTCGCGGGTTCATTGCCAAGGTGGCCAAGGCGATGGAGCGGTTCTGAGCCGGATGCTCCAAGGCGGCGCCGTCAGCGCTGGGCGCCGCCATCGTCGGCGAACCAGCGTCCGAGAAGGTCGCGGGCGAGCCGGCCCTGCTCCAGGTCCCACCCATTCACCAGCGCGACGCGGAAGCCACCCGGCGGCATCGAGTGGTCCTTGGGCGGACGATCCTGGTGGAAGGTGATCTGCACGCTCGATACGCCGCGCATCGCCAGCACCTGGTCCACCAGCGCCCGCGGCGGATGGCGATAGGCGCGCCCGTGCGGCATGAACAGGGCCAGCGAATAACCGTGGCGCCGTTCGTCGCCATCGAACCGCCAGGCCCGATCTCGATAGAGGCCGACCAGCGCCTCCACCCAGCCTGCGCCATACAAGTCGGGCCACTGGTCGGCGAAGCGCAGGTGGGCGTCGATGACGGTGCCGCCGATCGTCTCGAGATTGAGCATGCCGGTATAGCCGGCGAGCTTGGCTGAGATCCACGACGACAGCGACGCTTCGAGGGCCGGCATGGTATGCGCATGTACCGTCCAGTGATCGAACATGCCGTCGCGCGTCGGCAGGCCGGTGGCGTGACGCATCCACGCGACGTTGCCGTCGACGACCGCCGCATCGGTCGAGACGTGGGGGCCGGACAGCACCGGCATCCACATGTGGCCGAGCGTGCAGTTGCGCTCGTAGTCGGCGGCATCGCGAAGGATGCGGCTGCCGGCGCCCATGCCGCCGAAATTGAAGATCGGCTTGGAGAACACCGGGAACCGGGGCGGCATCAACCCGTGCGGGGCGGCTTCGAGACCTTGCGCGAGGGCGAGCTGCAGCTTGTCGAAAACCCAGCGATGGTGCGGGTTCCAATCCCACGCCTCCGGATCGTCGGTCGGGATATGGACGTCGTCCGGACAGTGAACGTGGGAAAAGTACTGATGGCGCCAGGGCGCGGGCTCGACGATGGGCATGATACGGAGGTTACTCCGGCCTCTGGTGGCGGCGGTTTCACGATTATGTCAGGCGGGCGCGGCGGCTGAACTATCCCACAGCCAAGCCGCGCCGCGAACCCCGCTGGCCGCGCCCCAGCGAGGCGGCAGGATGGTGATGTTGGCGTGATCGGCGAGGACGTAGCGCGGCATCAGGGCCGGCAGCGCGGCGTAGAGGCTCGAAATTTCGGACAGCCCGCCGCCGAGCACGATCACATGCGGGTCGATGAGATTGACGACGTGCGCCAGCCCGCGGGCGAGCCGGGAGGCGTGCCGGTCGAGTGTCGCTCGCGCCGCCGCGTCGCCGCCGGCGGCATTGTCGGCGATCTGGGTCGCGGTGATTAGCTCGCCCGTGACCCGGTAATGATCGGCGGACATGCCAGGACCCGAGACCCAGGTTTCCATACAACCCGGCCGCCCGCACCAGCACATCTGGCCGGGGTGCTCATCGGCGCCGGCCCAGGGGAGCGGATTGTGCCCCCATTCGCCGCCGATGCCGCGCGGACCATCCACCAACCTGCCGTCGATTACGATGCCGCCGCCGCAGCCGGTGCCGATGATCACGCCGAATACCGACCTCGCCCCTTGTCCGGCGCCGTCCGTCGCTTCCGACAGGGCGAAGCAGTTGGCGTCGTTGGCGAACCGCACCGGGCGGCCGAGGCGGGACTCGAGGTCCGATTTCAGCGGCCGGCCGTTGAGCCAGGTCGAGTTGGCATTCTGCACGAGGCCCGATGCCGGCGAGATCGAGCCCGGCATGCCGATGCCGATGCTCCCGCGCGCGCCGGCGTCGGTTTCGATCCGCGCGACCGTGTCGGCCAGCGCCTCGATGGTGGCATCGTAGTCCCGCTGCGGCGACGCGGTCCGGCACTCGGCGCGGGTGTTGCCGCGCGAATCCAGCGCAATCGCCGCGATCTTGGTGCCTCCAAGATCGATGCCGATGCGAATGGGATGCTGGTGGTCGATCACGCGGGCCTCCGGGGCGGTCAAGTTGCGGCTTCGAGCAGGGCGATTGCCTGGCTGATCCGGTCGGGCGGCAGTCCGGCCTCGGTGGCAAACACCAGGAGCAGCGTCTCGTCCTGCGACATGTGCTCGAGCACCGCCAGCAGCATCGGCGGCGTACGGGCGCCCGCCACCAGCGCGTCGGCGGTGATGCCGGTCAAGCCGAGGAACTTGGCGATGCGATTGTCGTCCCCGGCCAGAAAAGCCAGCGCCTGGATGCCGATTTCCTCGGCGCCGGCCAGATCGAGCGGCCTGGCCTTGGTTCGCTTGAGCATGGATGCTCCTGGTTCGAGGCGTCCTGAAATGCGGTGAAAGTTGTTCACCACCTGGTCTTAATCCGTTTGTTACGGCTTATCGCGCACAGTGCAACTCCAACAGGTCCCCAGAATTGGTGCAAGAGGGTGTGGGGCAACCGTCGCAACGGCCGGGGTCATGACCTACCAGGAGCGAAGCCAGACATTCGAGCGGTCCGATGGCGTCGCCGCCAAGGCCGCCAAGACCGTGCTCATCGTGGAGGACAACGAGCTCAATATGAAGCTCTTCCACGATCTGCTCGATGCGCATGGCTATGCAACTTTGCAGACCCGCAATGGCATGGAGGCGATGCAGCTGGCCCGCAAGCACCGCCCGGCGCTCATCCTGATGGACATCCAGCTTCCCGAGGTCTCCGGCCTGGAGGTGACCCGCTGGCTGAAGGATGACGACGACCTACGTGATATTCCGGTGATTGCCGTCACTGCATTCGCGATGAAGGGCGATGAGGAAAGGATCAGGGGCGGCGGCTGCGAGGCCTACATCTCGAAGCCGATCTCGGTCATGAGCTTCATCGCTACCGTTCGGAAGTTCATTGGCGAGGCGTGATTTGGGCATTTCATCGGAACGCCATGCAAGAGGGTGCTGAATGACTGCCCGTGTACTGGTTGTCGATGACATCCTGGCCAACATCAAGCTGCTCGAGGCACGGCTGCTGGCGGAGTATTTCGAGGTCGTCACGGCGATGTGCGGCGAGGACGCGATCGAGATCTGCGCTCGCGAGCGCATCGATGTCGTGTTGCTCGACGTCATGATGCCGGGCATGGATGGTTTCGAGACCTGCAGGTACATCAAGAGCAACGCCGCCACCCAGCACATCCCGGTGATCATGGTGACGGCGCTCGACCAGCCGTCGGACAAGATCCAGGGCCTCGAGGCCGGCGCCGACGACTTTCTCACCAAGCCGGTCGACGACATCGCGCTGATCACGCGGGTCAAGAACCTGGCGCGTCTCAAGGTCCTGAACGACGAGATGCTGATGCGTGCCGCCACCACGCAGCAGATGGGTTTGCCAGTATCGGCGGCGATGAGCCGGGCGATGCGGGGCGAGTGCGGGCGCATCCTTCTGGTCGACGACAACCGCCGGTCGGCGGGGCGCACGATGCAGGCGCTGGCCGCCACGCACGACGTTTTCGTCGACGACGACATTCACGCGGCGCTGATGCGTGTGACCGAGCACAATTTCGACTTGCTGATGGTGAGCTTGAGCCTTGCCGGCGCCGATGGGCTGCGCTTGTGCAGCCAGGTGCGCTCGATTGACCGGACCAGACACCTGCCGATCGTCGTGATGATCGAGCCGGGAGACGAGGCCCGGCTGATGCGCGGCCTCGACATGGGCGTCAACGACTACCTGATCCGGCCGATCGATCGCCACGAGATGCTGGCGCGGGTGAAGACGCAGATCAAGCGCAAGCGCCACGCCGACCTGTTGCGGACGCGGCTCGAGGAGAGCGTCGAGTTCGCGATCACCGACAGCCTGACCGGACTGCACAATCGCCGCTACATGGAGGGGCATCTGCGCACCCTAGTGGCGGAAAGCCTGGCGGCCAACCGGCCGCTCTCGGTGCTGGTCGCCGACATCGACTTCTTCAAGCGGATCAACGACGCCTACGGACACGACGCCGGCGACCACGTGCTGCGCGAGTTCGCCAATCGCTTCCGACGGAATACGCGGGGCGTCGATCTGGCCTGCCGTTTCGGCGGCGAGGAGTTCGTCACCATCATGCCGGACACGACGCTCGAGCGGGCGTGTCAGGTTGGCGAGCGGCTGCGGGCTTGTGTTGCAGGCGAGCCTTTTCGATTGAACGCCAATGTCCAACTGGCGGTGACGGCGAGTGTCGGCCTGGCGATGTTGGAGGGCGCAGAAGACACACCGGAAGCGCTTTTCAAGCGCGCCGACAATGCGCTTTACGCAGCCAAGCGCGACGGTCGCAATCGCGTCGTTGCTGATGCGGCGTGATGACGCATACGGCAAGGCGAGGGCGTCATTTGTGCCAAGCTTTGGCAGTCGACGTCAGCAGTCGAACCAAACGTGAATCTCAAGTCCGAACAAAACGTTGCCCCTAGCGCCGACGTCGGCCGGTGCTCTTATCGCGGCAATATGTTACAGATAATTCGCCACATTCTTGCGCTATAGGAACGAATGAAAGTGCTTCTTCCGCGGGCCGTGTAATCCTCACATCCTTGCCACGCAGGTTACATTCTGTCAGACTTCAAATCGCTCAGGGATCGAGCGAATTCCAACAACATTCGAACAGGCACCGTGGATCGTCACATTGGTGCGCTATGAGTGTGATCGATTTTAACGTGGCCCAATTATGGCGCCGGTAGTGAACCGCATCACTATCGGAGCTGGGGCCGCGATAGCCCAATGGAACCAGCCGACGGCTGGCTTTCGGCGGGCTGCCACCGGACGGATTGCTGACGCCCTCTTCAGCTATCCGGACGGGTATGAGGTCAGAGGCCGTGGCGTACTCGGACAATATTTACCCCGCTACCGAGCGTGCTACGGCCTCGACCCAGGCCCAAGGGCCATGCGGACCTTTTCCAAATCGGAGATGTGCAAGGGCCGATCAGTCGCGCGCGCCGGTCAGCTGCGCGCAATTGCGTTCGGGCCGAAGATCACTTGATCTTGGTTTCCTTGAACTCGACATGCTTGCGCGCCACCGGGTCGTACTTCTTGAATACGATCTTCTCGGTCGAAGTCCGCGGATTCTTCTTTGTGACGTAAAAAAATCCAGTTCCCGCCGTCGAAAGCAGCTTGATCTTTTGGGTTGCTGGCTTGGCCATGGCAAACAATTCCTACTCGCGCCCGGGCGCGTTGTTCCGAGTGGCGCACATTACGCACGCCGCCTCGCATGTCAAGATTCGGACTGCTCTGCAGGCAACATGTCGCGACGGAAGCTACCGCGACTGTGATGATAGAAGGGGACGCGGGCAGCTCTCCCCTCCATGCCCTGCGACCGGATGTGATCCATTAGGTCATCGAGCACGACACGGGTGATGACCGGCACGTCGAGCTCGCGCGCTTCCTCGACGGTGAGCCAGTGCAGCCCTGACAACTCGCCATCGCTGGTGTCGGTGCGATGCGCAATGGCATTGGCGTCCATGTAGAAGAAGCGGGTGTCGTAGCGCCGTGTGCGACCCGGCGGGGTGATGGCACGGGCGAAGAAAGTCAGCGGGCTCAGTCGCGGAACGAAGCCGTTGGCGAAGAATTCTGCCCACCCCTGTACCGCCTTTGGCGTCGGCATCCCTGACGAGGCGGCGCCGACGACAATACCGGCTTCCTCGAAGGTCTCCCGGATAGCCGCGAGCGCGAGGGCACGGGCCCGGGCACCGCTAACCACTCCCTTCATCTGCAAGAGCAGGTTGGCGGTGTCCATTTCCGACAACTCGTCGATGCTCGGCACATGGCGATCGGTCTTGTCGACCCGTCCGCCGGGAAACACGTACTTGCCCGGCATGAACGCCTGCTCCATGCGCCGCTTGCCCATCAGCACGCGCATATCAGCCCCTGTGCGGTCGACTATGATCAGGGTTGCGGCGTCGCGCGGTCTCATTTGCTTGTGCCGAGGTGCATCACCCATCGGCTTCTCCTTGTCGCCAAGGTGTCCGCTCGTCATCGATCGTTCTCTTGCCCTTTGTCATCCGGCGCCGATGGCGCGAGGATTACTGGAGATCACCTATGTATCAGCCCAGACGTGATCCAAGCCCAGAAATCGGTCTCGCAGCCCACGCCGTAGCCCTTGCAGGCGACCTCGTGGCTGCCCTCGTAGATCATATCGAGGGCTACGAAAAGGATGATCAGCAGGCCGACCCAGGTGACCCAGGGATGACGCACCAGCAGCTTGGCAATGAAGTGGGAGGCGATCGCCATCAGCACGATGGCAACGGCAAGTCCGATCACCAGCACCACTGTGCTCTTGCCCGCCGCGCCGGCCACCGCCAGCACGTTGTCGAGCGACATCGAGATGTCGGCGACGACAATCTGGAATATGGCCTGGCGGTATGACAGCGGCTCCTTGACCGGAGCGTCCGAGGCAACCCTGGCCGCGATCTCGTCCGGATCGTGCGTCGGCTCGGTGATCTGCCGGTACATCTTCCAGCAGATCCACAACAGCAGCAAGCCACCGGCGAGCGTCAGTCCGACGATCTGCAGCAATTGATTTGTCACGCCAGCGAAAAGGATGCGCAGAACAACCGCGCCGGTGATCCCCCAGAAGATGACCTTCGCGCGCAATTCGGGCGCCACGCGGGATGCGGCGAGACCAACCACGATCGCATTGTCGCCCGCGAGGACGACGTCGATCGTGATGATGTTGACGAGTGCTATCCAGTTTTGCTGCCACCAGCCGGCCGTGAACAGGTTCGCGAATTCGGTGAGCAGCGCCTGCATCATGGTCTCCTTTGTCCCCGCGCAACCCAGTGCAGATAGTGCGCGGAGCCCATTTGTTCTTTTGCGGTCGTCTGCACTAGGTGATTGATTTTGCTGACGTTTTTGTGGGTTTTTGAAGCTAAAATTCAGTCATTCTCCGGCGGGTCACTTTGTCCCGTCGGGACAGAACGTGCTGGTTTCGGACCCCTTCTGGTGCCCTTCCGGCGCTGTTTTGGCTCATTTGCAGATAGCGCGTCAAACTCTGCATCAATCGCCTCGACCGTGGTCGTCAAGTACCGGACGGGGTCAACATGGGTGTAATGGATTTCCGACGTGCGACTGTCGCCATGCCCGAGCAGCGACGCGATCTTGTGGAAGTCGTCGCCGCGCTCCTTGGCCCAGGTCGCCACCGAATGCCGGATGGTATGCGGCGTCACCTTCGGATTGAGCCCGGCGCGCCACACCGCGTTGGCGAAGCCGTCCCGCGCGGTCGTTAAGCGTTTGCCGCCGTGCTCGATGACGTGGTCGGTCTGCCGGCCCCTGAACGCCAATTCGAGCGCGACCCGCACCGCCGGCCCGAACGGCACGGTGGCGCGGCCCTTCTGGTAGTTCTTGTGCATCGGATTGCTGTCGACCCGCTCGTCGTATTGGATCGTGCCGCGCTCGAAGTCGACCCGGTCCCAGGTCAGGTCGAGGATCGCCTTATGCCGGGCGCCGGTCGTCAACAACAACAGGATGAACAGCTTGACGTGCGGATCGCCGGCCTGCGTCAGCAGTGCCCGCGCTTCGGCAATCGAGATGGCGAGCTTGCGGCCCTTGCCGCGACTGGGCGTCCAGACATCCGGCACGAACCCAATCAGCCGGCGCCTGGCCGCCCACTTGAAGCAATTCTTCAGCCGGGAGAGCTCTGCGTGAACGGTGGCCGGCGCGCGACCGAGATCAAACCGCGCCTGTGCGTAGGCACGGAAGTCGTCGGGCGTCAGCACGTTCCAGGCGCGGTGACCGAACACCGGCCCGGTGCTACGCCAGCTAAAGGCGTAGGTGTCGTTGCTCAGATTGTCCTTGGCGCGATCGGCGAGCCAGAGCTGCCATAGGTGGTCGCAGGTGTGCTCCGACTGGCTCTGCTGGATCAGTCGGCGGCTGTCGGCCACGCGGTCGATGGTCCGCTTGGCCTCGTCTTCCGACAGGCCAGCGGCCAGCCTTATCCGCTGACGTTTGCTAGTGCCTTCATCGCGTATGTCGGCAACGAAACGGCCGTCGCGCCAGCCGAGGGTGACGTCGCCGACTCGGTAGGCAGGGGCTCTGTTCTTTGTCCTTTTTCCCATCGCCGCGCTTCCTCCTCACAAATTCGCAAGCCACGCTTGCCGATGCTGAAAGTGGCCAGGTGGCCGCCTTCGATCAAATCGTAGATGTGGCGCTTAGAGCACGACCACTCCGCCGCCAAGGTCTTCACCGTGTATGCCGGCATCGGCTTTTCCCTCTCAGTTTGTCAGGAACTCACGCACGCCTGCGGTAACGCGGCACGGGGCTTGTCTTCGGCTCCGGCGGCCGGCGGCTGACCGCCGGGCCGTCGGCGTACACCACCACCCGCTGCAATGAGCACTGATGGTGGTGTCGCCGCGCTGCAGCACCGCGACCTCGGCATGGGCGCGATAGATGTGCAGCTCGGACAACTGGCCGAAGCCGTCGATCTCGGCTTGGCCCCCGCGCACAATCACCCAGCCGCCGGTGTCGAACCAGCGCTGGCACAGATCCTCGTCAATTGGGTTTTTCGAAACATGCGACCACTCGGCGACCGCATCGACCATGTCGCCACCGCGACGGCAGACCAGCTCGCCATCGGCTCTGCGCCAGATCGCAACCGCAATCCACGGCTGGCCGCGCCCGAGGCGCCTTTTGAAAAAGCCACAGTGTGGCCTGCCGTCAGTGATCGGCGTCGGTTTGCCGTCAATGGCGTTGCAATACCACTGTAGTCAGGATTTGTGCCGGGCTCGGCCATCGGTCCCTCTCCATTTGATACGGCCTGAAAGCGTGCCGTATCATAATAGTCAAATGGGAGGGCAGTATAGTTATGAGTTCAGCAAGATCAAGTGTGACGAAACAACTTTTTTGACAGGAAATCGCGCGGGTGGCCCGTAACTATGCCGCTTTGCCTCTTGTCAAAGATCGTAACTTTCGGTGCGGCCGATCACGACGCCGATCACATCGACCTTGTTGAGCGGGATCCGGTGTGGTGCGATTGTCGACCTCCAGACTCGTCCTTGCTGTCCGCCACCGCCCTAACCAAGCTCTGCAGCAGGGTCGGCGTCGACGGGTGCTGCAGCGTGCAATGGATGGTGTCGCCGGCGCGGATCTTGCGGCCGATGCTGTCGACGCTGGCGCAGATCGCGTGACGGCGCACGCTGTCGGCGCAATTGCGCATGTCGCGCAACTCGACCGCGTAACGGTCGAGGCCGCGATGCCGGGGATCGACCGGCACGCGACAGCATCGTGCCCTCAACTTGCGTCAGACTATCCATGTCGAGCCACGCCCCCTCCATGCTGATCCAGCTCACCGGCACGTCGGCCGGCGTCTCGATCTCGCCCACCACCGCCGGCGCTGCGGCACCGGTAGCCCCAGGAACTCCGAGATCCTGACCAGCTCGTCCGCCTGGATCCGCCGACCGCCGGAACTGATCCGGCTGACTGCGCCATCCGACAACCCGAGGTGCCGCGCGAGCGCAGCCTGGCTGAGCCCCTTCTGTCTCAATCCGTCGATCAGCCACTGGCGGTACATGCGAGAGCCCCTTTTGAATTACGTTGGGCATTCCTCGCACGCTGCCAAAGCTGCGCAATACATTAAATGCGCCACGTGCGGCTGTGGATAAAAGCAAATGTCAACCGATCACCTCTTGACTGGCGCGTACGAAAAATCGCAAGGCATGCGGTGCGCGACGTGCTACAATAGCACGGATCGTGGAGCCCGCCGACCTGTCGCGCGTTTTAGCCCGAGAGAATTGAGCATGAGCCCGACACTCGCCCCGCGCCCCGGCGCCGGGGCTTACCTGCGCCCGCTGGCGCTGATCGCCTTTGGCCTGGTGGCCTGGGGTCTGACCACCGGCATGACGATGCAGGCGCACCGCATTGCCTCGCTGACCGCCGCCGGTGAGAACCTCGGCAGCGGCGCGGCGCTGTTCATCGACGCCATGGTGGTGCTGCTCGCCGGCTGCGCCGGCCTGCTGCTCAACAAGGGCTACCGGGTCAGTGCCGGCATCGCCACGCTGTGCCTGTTTGTCTTCACCGGCTATTCGATGGCCTCGGTCGCCGGCTTCGGCGCCGCCGAGCGGATCGCCAAGTACCAGACCAACACGCACAACCTCGACAGCGGCGCGGCGGCGGTCAAGGAGCGCAACATTGCGGTGCGGCGTGACCGCGATCGGGCGATCAGCTTCCTCGAGGTGCAGATCAAGAACGAACGTCGTGAGGGCTACCGGGCGGAGCTGCTGACCTCGCTGCAGAAGCTCGTCGCTCAGCCGCTGCCGCAGGAGGTGTGGCGGGCCGACACGGTGATGGCCGACCCGGAGGCGGAAATGTTCGCCGACCTCGCCGGCCGCTTCGGTCTCGACGTTCGCGGCTTCCAAGTCGGTAAGGCGGTGATGCTCGGCATCCTGTTGGTGCTCGGCAAGGTCTTGTGCTTCTCGTTCGCGACCCTGTTGTGGCCGCTGCGGACGGTCGTCCCGGCCACGAAGATCGTGGTCGAGACATTCCGCCGGCACCGGCCACGAGCATTCCGCCGGCGGCCACCACCATTGCCCCGCCGGCAGCCCGTAACGGCGCCCCGCTGGCCACGAACTTCGTGACGAGCATTAATCCGGGGCCCAGCGGACGGTCATCCCCTCCCTTTAGCAGTAGCGGCGGCCCCGGCCGCCGAGCCCGCTAACAGCAACGTGCCGACGCAGCGCGGCAGTCTGTGGGCTACCACGTCGCCGAGCTCGAGGCGTGGCTTGCGGCCTGCCGCCGGAGCTCAACCAGCGACAAAGCTGACCAAGCAAACCGGCCTCACGGCACGGCGCAGCCTTCCGGCGCGGGCCCCGTCCAAGTCTGACCAACAAGAAACGCCCGCGCGGCTGGCAGGCCGTGACTGCAGGCGTATCCGTCTTGCACAATCAGAACACCGAACAATGTCCCATCTCAGATTAAGGTTCAACGTGCGCGTACTTCGTCCCAGCTTGGGGGGCACGTATGCGTGACGGCCACAATATTGATCCGCGCGACATCTCGCGGTTTGAGATGGCGCTGCGTCATATTCCGGCTGACGATCGTGAAACGTGGCTTCGCGTCGGCATGGCGTTGCACGCCGAGAGCGATGGCAGCGATGCGGGCCTTACCATCTGGAGCGACTGGTCGCGCACGTGCCCAGAGAAGTTCAGCGAAGTCGAGCCAACGATAGCGCCTGGAGGAGCTTTCAAGGCAAGGGTGTGACGGGCGGCACAATCATGCAGCTCGCGCGCGAAAATGGCTACACCAACGGCCACATGCATCCTGCGGCGCGTGTCGAGAGACGGATCGCAGCGTCGCCGGCGCCCAAGATCAAGCGTCCGACGCCATGGTCAGATATCGAGCGCGCTCTGCTGGACGAAGGGCACACCCTCGTCAAAGCGTACGATTACGGCGAGGCGGGCGAGAAGGTCCGCTTCAAGCCAAAGACGTTCCGGTGGCGACATCGCGTTGGCGGCAAGTGGTTCAATGGTAAACGCCAGGGGACACGGTGCCCGCCTTATGGATTGGCGCGTCTGCTTGAGCATGCCGACGAGACCGTCTTCATCGTCGAGGGCGAGAAGGACGCCGACCGCCTCAACGACGTAGGCCTCGTAGCTGTCGCCATCGAGCAGGGGCACGAGGCGGAGGCCGCCGAGCATCTGGCAGGGCGCGTCGTATTCATTATTCCCGACTACGACGAGGTAGGTTCCAAGCGCGCACAATTGGTCCTTGAAGCAACGCGCGGCGTCGCTGCCTCAGCGTGCATCGTTGAGTTGCCTGATCTCAGCCCGAAAGGCGACGTGTCTGACTGGCTCGATGCCGGTCACACCGCCGCAGAGCTGATAAAGCTGACCGGCGAGGTTGCCGCGGCCGAGGTCAACGACGCGATCGCGGGGTTCACCTGGTCGGACGATGTCATGATGAGCAAGGCGGCGCGCTTTCTGATTGACAAGGTGCTGCCGTCGGAGGGGGTGGGTTTCCTCTACGGACCGTCCTACAGCGGCAAGAGCTTCGCCGCGCACGACATCGGCATGGCCATCGCTCGAGGCGTTCCGCTCGCGGGCAAGCACAAGGCCGAACAGGGGCTGGTGATCTTCATTGCACTTGAGGCCGAGCGAAGCGCAAAGGACCGCCACGTCGCGCATAGGCAAGCCAACGGCATCAACGGCGCACAGTTCGCCTTTTTGACCTACCCGCTCGAGCTCAACAATGAAAAGTCAGTCGTCGGCCTCGTCGAGATCCTGCAGAAGATCGCCGCCAAGGAGGGGGCGATCAAGCTCGTCATCATCGATACCCTGGCCTGGGCGATCCCCGGGCTCGACGAGAACTCGTCGAAGGACATGGGCATCGCGCTGAAGGCCATGCGTTGCCTCAAAGAAGCGACAGGTGGCTGCGTGATGGCCGTGCATCACACGGGCAAGAATGGCCAGAACGGCATGCGCGGCAGCTCGGCGATCTTTGGCGGTGCCGACTTCGTGCTGCAGGTCGACGTGCCGAACAAGGATGGACCGCGCGAGTTGCACGTCCGGAAGCTCAAGGACGGCACCGAGTGCCACGTCGGCAATTATCAAATCGTCCCGCACACAATCGGGCGAGATGAGAACAAGGAAGAGATTGTTGCCGCCGTCACGAGTTGGGTCAGGGACGCGCGAGCCAACCCAACGCCACGGCTCGCGCCCAAGCAGCGCGCGATCGTTGAGCACCTGCGCCAGATCATTCTGGAAAGTCGTTTCGTGGTCACCAGGGAGGCCGAGGGATTACCCAACGGCCGGCAGGCGGTGGCGGAGAACGACCTGATCGAGCGGTGCATCAAGGGCGGCGATGTCACGTCGTCGGAGCAACAAAAGGTGGCGAGGCAGGCAATCCGGAACCAGCTCATTCAGCTGCAACAGAAGGACATCATAGGCCGCTTTGACGGAAAAGTTTGGTTGATCAAAAACGTCAGTGCACCCGCAACATGAGCAACATCGGCAATATTGGAGCTTCTTGTTGTCGGTTGCCGCCCCGGGATACGGCAATAGCAACATGGCAACATCCCCCTTTTAGGGGGTGTTGCCCATGTTGCCATGTTCCGGGCATGCGCGGCGACCACGGGTTCGGCGTCCTGGCAGGGGCTTCATGTCGCGCGATTGCGGCCGAAGGCGGTGCTTGTGCTCACACCCGCTGGCCGCGATGCGCTTTCAGTCGGCTAGGCCGGCGAGGTCATAGTCGAGCAATCGTTCGCACCCGGGCAAGTTGCGGCGCGCAATCCGTCCGGTCGGGGATGGTTGCCCGGGCCATGCCGCGATCGTCTTGTGAGCAGTCGAAACCGCATGGACGCGCTGCAGCGGCCACAGTCGTCACCAAGCCACCAAGCTAACAACGAGGGAACCATGAACGACCGAACGTCAATGCCCGTTAAGAGCCCGGCCCATAGCGAGCCGAGCAAGCTCGCTCAGGTCGGCACTGGCCGCAAGCGCGCCGAGGTGGCCCTGCCGGCCCAGGGGGCTCCGCCGAGCCCGCGGGATCAGCTCGAAGCCGACATTGTCGCGAAATACCGGAAGCAGCAGAGCCAGCACACCGTCCCCGCGTTTAAAGCCACGGCTGACGGCGACGCTGTGCTCGATCACGTTGATAGGGAAAAGGCTGCCCTCCTTCTCGCCGCCGCTCTGGGTTCGTTGCCGCCTGCCGTGCTCAATGGCCTTGTCAATCAGCTGAGGGCAGCGTGCTACGATCGACAACTGCACGTAAACGCGAGCAGGCTGAACCTCGTCATCGGCATCATCGCCGGGATCAAACCTCGCGATGTGCTCGAAACACTGCTGGCGGCACAAGCGGCACTGGTCCAGGCGGCCGTGGTGGATGCGAGTTTTCGTCTTGCGATTGCGACCGATCGCCAGGTCCGAGACGCCGAAACTCGTGGGATGAACGCGCTAGCCCGCACGTTTACGACCCAGGTCGCCACGCTGAAGCAGTACCGGTCGAACGGCGAGCAACGCGTGGTCCACGTTCATCAGCATGTCGGCGACGGCGGTCAGGCCATTGGCATCGTCGGTGCGCCGGGGGATGGCACGGGGGAAAAGGGACAAACCGATGGACGATCTCATGCGTCAAGCGCGGTTGCGAGCTCTCCGGCAAGCGCCGCGCTGCGGTGCGCGGTCGAAGCGGAGCGGGCAACAGTGCCGGGCAGCCGCAATGAAGGGTAAGCGGGTGTGCCGAATGCATGGGGGCCGCGCCGGCGGCCCCGCAGGCGAGCGCAACGGCCAGTGGCGCCACGGGTTGTGGTCCAAAGTGGCGGTCGAGCGACGCAAGGCGAGGGCGAAGCTGCTTCGGGAGACCCGTGCGTTGCTCGCCGAGATTGGGCGGAAACGATGATGGATAGTTCGGGCAGCGGCGTGGCGCTCGTGACGGATACGGCGCCGTTGGAGGACGAGCCGAGGGGCCACGGTTGGTGCCGAGCACCGGCTCGTGCTTACTTCCGTTGGACGTGGGGCATTCTCGGTCGCCTTTCTCGGCGAAGTGATCGTGGAGGGGTCGCATGCCCCAGAGCAGGATGCGGCGCTTGTCCTCTACAACCGTGGCATCAACGGCCGGGCGGTCACCTTTCATGATGGCTCGAACACACGATGCCTGCGCTTCGACATCAGCAAGCTAGCCGAGGCAGCAATCAAGCGACGCGAGGATGTTGCCGCTCGACTCCGGGCATAGCGATTATAGCCATCGCCTCGCGCGCAGACGGGCAAACGCTGGGGCACTAGGGGGGTCCCTAAGCTCGGACCAGAAATGACCGTCAGCGACGAAGGCGTTTGACGCGCCGGTTGAGCAGGCGCGGTGAGATTGCAGGAGCATGCGAACCAATGACTGAGGGCCCACGCAGGTCAACTTTCCGGAAGACCGCCGTGCTGGGTGCCGTGGCAAGAGCGCTGGGCATGACATCGGAGGAGCAGGCCACTGCTACTAACCAGCATGCTGCATCCGAGGGGGTCACTGTCGCCAAGCGTGACTGTCACTGCGTGCCCACAGATTGCGGTTTGCATCGGGTCGCACCGGTGGCGACCGACGCCAATCGACGTCCGCCTGCGACAGAAGCGGTCCGAGACCGGGTGTCAATTTGCGAACCAGTTCCCACCATCGAGGCACGGCCACCGGCTGACCATGCCGCGGCATTGCTTGGCTGGCTACAAGGGCCCGGCGGGCGCACGGGCACCATCCCTGCCACGGAGCTCGAGCGGATGCACTGGGATGTGTGTCACGAGCTCGGCTGGGAGGTTGTAAGCTGGGTGGCGGTAGGTCGGGAATTGCGCCGGCTACTCGGAGCCAAGAAGGAATACGTTCGCCGGGAGGACGGCCGTCGAGTTCGCGTCTACCGCGTCCCTCCGGTTTGCGCAGCTCGGATTAGGGGCGACGCCAAGTGCCGGGCCGATCGTCCCGCACAAGACCTAAGGGCGTGCGGCTCGCCCTGCTACCGTGAAGAAACCGAAGCCGACCGTTACACGGACAGAGGGGCACTGCCTCTACGTCGTCCAGAACGAACCCGAAAGGGCCCTGGAACCAGCGGTCACGTGAGCGGGTGACGACGTCCCGCCGACGGAACCACGCCGTCGCAGACGTGTGGGCGAAGGTGGGCTGGGTGTGAACTCTCAGGAGGTTGTCCATTCGGGCGAGGGTTGATTGAACGCGTCGCGGGGTGGTGCGAACGCTGGCGAAGATGGTTTTGGGTCAGGCGCGTCGATCGCGGCGCCGGAGACGTGGGTCGGAAGCCGGTTTCCCGTGAAGTGCTCCGCTGCGTTGCGCCGTTGCAACTGCAACTCGATGTTGCCTTCGGAGAGCTGTCGGAGCCTCGCAGATTTAATTGGGATGGATGATGCTGCGGTTTCCAATTGGGCAGGAATTCGATCAAGACGCCCGGCCGCTCCCTGACGATTGCGGCGAATGCGTCTTCGAATTGATCCGCGGTACGCACGCCAGCGACAGAATTTCGGCACCTTTGGATCGAGTTCATACCCCGACGCCCTTCAGCTTGTTCGGCGACGTGTTGGGGATCGTCTCTTCCTGTACAGCCGCACGCGCATCATGCAATTCGCTGCCCAACACCGTCTACCAGGCGTGTATGTGTGGCCGCGAGTTGGCTCGAGGCGGGCGGGCTATTGTGCTACGGACCAAGCTACGCGAATATGCACAGACGCGCCGGCCCTACTTCGACAGGATCCTGAAGGGGTGGAAGGTGGCCGATCTGGCCGTGGAGCGACCGGCGACTTTCGAGCTGGTCATCAACTTGACAGCCGCCAAGGCACTAGGCGGTCCGTTCTCCTTCGAGCGACGGAGGTACAGCGACGGGGACGTTCGTCGCAAGCATGGTTGGCGCCGTCCACCCTCGCCGACGAGGTGATTGAAGGAGCCAGGTTTCAATTCCAGTTTGAAGGTTCTGCCGATCGGAAATCGAATCGGTCGGGGTGACCGCTTGTGGGGCCCGAAGCGAACGGGCTCGATCACTCAGCTAAGGGAGATTACCCGTGGACATTACGTCCCTCCTCATCCAGGCCATCAGCGGCGCGATTGGCGGCAACGCCGCGGGTGCGATGTCAAAAGATACGAGCCTCGGTGGGCTCGGAAATACGATCGCCGGCGCACTCGGCGGTGGCCTCGGTGGACAGATCCTGGGTTCACTGCTGGGACTCGGCGGCACGGCGGCGGCGTCCGGACTCTTTATCAGTGCCATCGTCTCCGGCTTCCTGACCGGCGGCGTCAGCGGCGGCCTGACCGCCCTGGTGTTGGGCTTCCTCAAAACCAAGATGGCGGGCTAACGCTGGCCCTATATCGAATTTCGACGTATCGAGAGACCCTAGTGACGGCGGACACCGGAGGACGCCTACACGGCCGTGGCCTGGCGCGGGTCGAGCCGGGGCAGAACATGCTGGTGGCGTTTGCCGCCCGCGAGGGTACCGAAGCAAACGACGGGCGGGGCGCGAACAGCCCGTTCACGGCGCGGGCCGCATGCTCACATTCCGCCGCGGTCAGCAGGCGATAGGTCTTGCCGGACTTCTTCGACAGCCATGCCCTCCACACAGCCTCCGCTCGGCCGACCGCTACGGGTTCCCGCCGGACAGTAGCAACAACATCAACGGCTCCGTTTGGCGAGGACATGAAATCCTTGATCTTTCCCTCCTTATTTTTGGCCGTTCGCACGCAGAACGGTGGGGGTCCAGGGTGCGCAAGACCCTGGACGTGAGGCGCAGGCCACGATGCCGATCATGCACGGCGAGCCGTGCGGCTCGATTGCACGCGTGGTTGCCGGCAGAAGTGGCTCAGCGGTCTCGCTATTGTGGTGGCGCTGGATCTAATGTTCCCTGCTGGCGCTGCGCCGTGAACGCGAGCTTCCCGCCGCCACTTGCAATAGGCCCGCTCCGAGACCCCGATGCTCCGGCAGATCTTGCCCTCCATGTCGCCCTGCCCATCTCGGACATCCGTCTCGCGCAGAAACCCAAGAACCATCTTGCCGCCGGCGTCGGGGCTCGCCTACGCTGCAGTCGAGTAGGCGCGATGGGTTGCTCCACCGCGCCTCTCACAGAACCGGACATGCGGGCCCGCATCCGGCTCTTTGGGTCGGTCCATCAGAGGGCCAGCATGAGCTGGTCCGATGCCTGCAGGGGATTGAGCTCCTCCCATCTGACCTTCAACGAGGTGAGCCGTCCTTTGATCCAGGACGGCGGATAGGCCCGCGTCAAGGCCGGCCGGTTGGAGCGGTTCCACGCCCCACGACCGCAGTACGCTGCGCCAGCGGCGGCCGTGCGGCTCACCCCTCGCGCCAGGAGATGCCGAAAGAGGAAGCGCTGCCGCTTCTTCTGGCGGACGATGATCGCCCTGATCCGGCGGCGGGTATGGGCATCGACGAGGCCCAGTCCCTTGACGGCGTCCGGCGTCAGGAGCCGGTAATGCGCCATCCAACCGGTCAGGTAACGGCTCAAGCCGTCCATGCAGGAGGAGATGGATCGTCCCCAACTCGGGGGCGTCATCTCTCTGATGGTGGCGGCCAACCGTCGTTCCGTCTTCGCCGACAACAGGACGCCGATCTGGCCATCCTGCCGAAGGAGAAAGCGGAAGCCCAGGAAGTGCACCTTGCTCGGATGGCGCACGGCGCTTTTCTCCGCGTTGACCTGGAGCCGCATGCGCGTCTCCAGGAACTTGGTGATCGAGGCCATGACACGCTCACCCGCCCGGACGCTGCCGACGAAGATGTTGCAATCGTCGGCATAGCGTACGAACCGATGCCCCCGCCGCGCCAACTCCTGGTCCAGTTCGTCGAGCACGATATTGGATAGGAGCGGCGACAGCGGGCCGCCTTGCGGGGTTCCTTCCCGGACGACGATCCTCGTGCCGTCCGGCATCACGACCACCGCCGTCAACATCCGGCGCACCAGCTCGATCACCCGACGATCCGCGATCCCCTGACCGATCCGGTCGAGGAGGCGCTGATGATGAACTCGATCGAAGAACTGAGCGAGATCGAGGTCCACAATCGTCCGGCGACCGGCCGCCAGATGCTCTTTCGCCTCGGCGATGGCCGTCGTCGCACCGCGCTTCGGCCGGAAGCCGTGGCTGCTCGGATGGAAGGTCGGCTCGAACACCGGCTCCAGAACCTGGAGCAGGGCCTGTTGCACGATCCTGTCGATCACGTTGGGGATGCCGAGACCCCGCTGCCCGCCGCCGGGCTTCGGAATGAAGACACGGCGAACGTCGCCGGGCCTGTAGCGTCCCTCCAGCAGCACACGGCGCAGATGGGCGATGAGCTTCGGCGCTCTGGCCTCGGCACTCTCGACCGTCTCACCGTCGATGCCCGGTGCGCCTTTGTTGCGCACCACATTCAGCAGCGCCAGGGCGAGATTCCCCTCCGACGCCACATCTTCCAGCAGCCGACGGGTGTCGGCCGCGCAGGCGACGGCTCGTGCCAATCTCTTGCGCTTCGCTTTGTGCAGCAGGAACGCGCGCCGCTCGGATACGTCCAGCGGCCCATCGCTCCCGCCCCCGCCATCTCTTGGAGACGCTGGGCTGTCGGCGAACACGAGGCTCAATTGACGGTGAACCGTCCTTCTCAACCCATCTCTCCCTTTGCTCGGCGGGCATTACCCCGCTTCATCGCTCCTACGAAGAGATCCGACTTCTGGGCGGGCGTCGGCTGGTCGTCGTTGCCTCCTTCCGGCCTACCGCTCCCGTGGCGTCGCCGGCACGCAAGCGGACCCGTCCAGATCTCCCCGGGTAATGACACTGGATGTCCCGCCGCCGCCGCTCCCATTACCGCCTCAGCCTCGGTTGGACTTCGGGCGTCGCGATCGGAGGCTCGCTCACCCGGCTGAACCGGCCTGTCCAGGAGTTCACTTGCGTTCGGTGCTGCGGTTCGCCTCGGGCTTCTTCCCCACACGGCCTCGCGGCGCCAGCATCGCGCGTCTCACGACGGACCATGCTGCGTGCAGTTGCCTCCGGCTCACGGTTGCTGCCAACGCGCCCCGTGAAGGACTTTCACCTCCAATCCAGTGCCCATGCCGGGCACACCTCCGGCCAGCCCCGACGCTGGCCGTGGAGTGTTCGAGTTCTAACTTAGTCCCTGGTATCGCGATCAGGGCCAGTCCAGGACCGGACCCAACTGTTGGAAGACGCTCCAAATTTGACAGTCATAGGTAGGAGTGGACGTTATGCAGCGATCTTATCGTTCTCGGCTTCGACGGAATGGGTACTGCCGACGAGGTCCTGACCAAACTTCGCGCGCTGAAAAAGGAGCATTTGATTGATCTCGAGGACGCCTGCGTTGTGATCCGGAGTTAAGACGGAAAAAAGGCTTCAGGTCAAACAGGCAGTCAATCTGACGGCGCTCGGTGCCGCCAGTGGCATGAGCACAGGAATGCTCGTGGGCGGACTTGCCGGCCTCCTGCTTCTCAATCCATTGGCTGGAATGGCCGTGGGCGGACTTGCCGGAGCCGGTTTCGGCGCTCTTTCGGGTTCCCTTGCCGACTACGGGATCGATGACGAGTTCATCAAGAGCCTTGGCCAATCTATCGCAAATGGGTCCTCAGCTCTGTTCGTCTTGGTGAAGCGGATCGACTCCCGACAAGGTCATTCCCGAGCGGCTTCGAGGCCTTCGAAGCCCACGTCCTGAAACGCTCGGCTCGACGACCCAAAAGAGCAAAAACTGAAAGCTGCCCTTTCCGGGTCGCCAAGCGAGTTGAGCATCGCGGCTTTCCGGACTGTGGACTATTCGGTTGCCAGTCGGCAGTCTTGAAGAAGGCCGCTGTCCGCACGTGCCGGACAGCGGCCGTCTCCGAGCGAATGGACACCATCAGACGATGGTGCCGATGGCCGGGTATCTCATTTAATTTACTCGGATAGTGATGGGACATCAGATGGCTCTGCGCATGGTCATCCTTGTCACTGGTCTCGACGTGAGCGAGGGCGACCAAGGAAACACTTTGGAGCACAAGCGGCGAGGTACTACGATTCTTGACTATCAAGAGCCTTAGACAATTCAAACGATCGGACCAAAATCCATGGCAATTACTCAAAAAGAGGAAGCAAGGGCACTCAATGGGGACGAGCGCGAATTGGTCGGGAAATCCCACCATCCGGCCCTGCAGGACCTACCGGACGAAGAGCTTTCCAATTTGGTGAGGCTGATGCGCGAGCGTCGTGACAAGGCGAATGCGCAGGCCAGCCAGCGTCGCCGCGAAATGCGCGGCAAGTCTGCCCCAAAAGGGATCGCAGCTTCTCGAGCGGATGAAGGCTCCAAACTTAAGGTGGCCGTTCTCGCTATGGCTATGCGCCGGCTCAATAGCGAGGTTGAACGCCGCCGCCAAATGGCCGCGAGAACGTCACTTGTGGAGAAAGCGCAAAAGGCCTTAGCGATGAAGCAAGCCGGTGAGACGAGAGGGTCCCGCCTTCAATAGCCGTCATGCTCA
>CAVVRF010000012.1:0-30694 GCA_963750535.1 uncultured Alphaproteobacteria bacterium
ATGACGTCACTGGGGAGGTCGGCGCCAGCGCGAAAGTTTCGACCCATTCAATCTCGGTCGGAAAACCTCTAACCACCTGTGATTCCGAACTCGCTGAACGGGATGAAGTCGACTGCGTCGCCGCGGGCGACGTCGCCGGCGCTCTCCGGTATGTCGATCAGGCCGTTGGCGGCGCGCAGCCCGGAGATGAGGCCGGAACCGTCACGCGCGAACTTGTCGACGGCGAGGCCCGCTGGCGCGTCGACCAGCATTCCGCGCCAGAATTCCCGGCGTCCCGGTTTGCGGCCCGTGAACGAGAAGGCCGCCGGCAGCCGATATCGGATCGGCTCCCGCCAGGTTCCGCCGCCAAGGCGCTGCAGCAGCGGAAACACGTACATCAGGAAGCACACGAACACCGCGACGGGGTTCCCAGGCAGGCCGACCACAAGGCAGGGCGGCAGCATCGGCGCGCTTCTGCGGCGGATCTGCCCAAACATCATCGGGCGACCGGGCTTCACCGCGATTTGCCAGAAGGTGCGCGAGCCGAGGGCTGCGAGCGCGGCTGCCATATGGTCCTCGTCGCCCCGGCTGGCGCCGCCGGTGGTGATGACGACGTCGTACGCTTCGGCCGCCGCCGCGAGCCTCTCCTGGACTTGTTGCGCATCGTCGCGCCAGATCCCGAGGCTTTCGGGCTCCGCGCCTGCAAGCGCCACCAGCGACCGCAGCATCGGCGTATTGGCGTCGAACACCTGCCCGGGGCCGAGGGACGACGCTCCAACGGCGATGATCTCGTCGCCGCTTGCCATCACCCCGACGCGGAGCCGGCGATGACATGCCACCGTTGCCTGGCCGATGGAGGCCAGCGCCGCCAAGTCCTGCGGGCGCAACGTGTGTCCGGCCTCGAACAGCGTGGTGCCGGCCGAAACGTCCTCGCCGGCCTTGCGAACGTTGGCCCCGTGCTTCAATCCGCCCGGAATCCGGACCCTTCCGTTGTCGACCCGGCAATCCTCCTGCATGGCGACGGTATCGGCACCGTCCGGCATCATGGCGCCAGTGAAGATGCGAGCAGCGGTCCCTCTCGCCGAAAGGGCGCCGAGCGGCCGACCGGCGACCGCGCGGCCACCGATTTCGAACGTGGCGCCAGCGGCCTGGTCGTAATCGGCATGCGCGAAGGCATAGCCATCGACCGCCGCATTGGTATGCGCCGGCACAGGCGACCTCGCAATAACCGGCGCGGAAATCCGTCTGCCGATGGCAGCATCGAGCGGGACGACCTCGATTCCGGCAATCGGCTGAACGCTTTGCTGCAACAGCGCCAGGGCCTCGGCGTGCGTCAGCCGGCGGTCGCCGTGAGCAAAGCAGTCATCGAGTGCTGGTTTTGGCATGCGGCAGCCTGTCGGAACGGCGGAATGCGCATGAGGATATCAGCGCTGCGCCGATTGCGGAAAGCTGTTGTTGAACGGAAGCGGCGGCGCGAGCCCTCATGGGCCAGTCGGTCTTTAGCCGCTGGAGCCGCTGGCGCGACAATTCCGAAAAGAAATGCGGCACCGCCGATCGCGCCGTCCGATCGACGTCATCCAGCTCAGGTCAATTGCCGAGGTCCGACACCTGGCGTCGCCGTCAAAGGACCTGCGTCAACACATAAAGCCCCACACCGAGCGCAGGCCCGAGTAGGGTTGCCAAAACCATCATAACAAAGGGCTTCGCCACCATGACTATTACTCCCGCACGCTACCAACGCTGCGTCCAACGGTAAAAAAACCCCGTTGCCACGAAACTGAACGTCCCTCAACGCTCAGCTCGATGAGAAGAATACATTCTTATGACGGAATTGCCACATAATTTTTCGTAACATTCAAAACCGAGCATAATCCCGCATTGTTAGTCGCCGAAAATAGCCGCTTTCAACACTTGCTTGATCCGTCTTGGCATTCGCGAAGTGCACATGTTTGCGTCGCGAAGCTCGCGAGTGCGCTGCAGCAGGATTGCCCCTCGGAAGGACACCTCTCGAAGGTGCCATTGTTGCTGTTTGGCAACGAAATTGGGCCTGTTTTCGCGGCCTGTGGCACTGCCGCCTATCCCATATCGAACAGCCGAAGCTGCTTCTCGTCCTGGCCCTTGGTCTCGTGGGCGAGCTGCTCGATCCGGTCGAACGGCACCTGCTCGGCCATGATCAGAGACCGCTGCGCCTTGATTGCCCGCACCAGGCCTTCCTGGACGAGATGGAACTCGCCGACCGTCTGGTTCGGCAGCACCCGCGCGGGATCAAGGCCGCTTTCGCTCTGGAAGGCCGCGCGCAGCTTACGCAGCGCGGTATCCTCGCGGACGCGGCCGATGAACCAGCTCGTCACCTGATCGCGGCTCTTGTAGTCGAGGTCGCCGGGCGACTGGGTGGCGAGCATGATTCCGAGACCGGCCGAGCGTGCACGCTTCAGCAGGCTCTGCAGCGGCTCCGCGGTGGCCGGCTTCGAGTTCGCCGGGATATAGAGATCGGCCTCGTCGAACATGACGACCGCCTGCAGCGCGTCGTTGGGGTTGCGCTGGCAGAACCGCAATGCCTCGGATAGGAATTGCGACACCCAGAACAGGATGTTCTCGTTGTCGCCGAGGAAGCCGGTGTAGATCACCGACAGCCGCGTGCGCCCGTCTCGTGCGTAGGGTCCGATGCCGAGCAGCGCCTCCATGCTCAGGCTCTCGCCGCCGCCCTCGAACAGCGCGGCGTTGCGGTGCCGCAGGCTGTCGAGCTGGGCAACGAGGTCGCGCCGGATCTTGCCGGACGGGTCCATGCGCTGGGTACGATCGGTGAGCTCGGCGTCCTCGTCCTCCAGCAGCAGGATGAGGTCGGCGAGCGTCACTTCGCGGCTGTAGCGCGATCCGAGGATCCGCAGCGCGACCGATAGCGTGCCCGACTGCTTCTGGTGCGTGGCCGAGTTCTTCAGATGCAGCATGTCGCCGAGCGCCGCCGACGACAGGTTGGCGAGCAGCTGCTGCTCGTGCTCAGGCAATTCGTTGATGCCGTTCGGCAACAGTGTGATCGAAATGGGTCGTCCGGTGGCCCGACCGGGGGTGTAGACCGCAACGTCGATCGCATCGGCGAGCTTCTCGCGCTCGCCGCGCCGCTCCTGGAATTCGTCCTCGTTGGCGCGCCAGACGTCCGGATTGGCGTAGCTGCACAGGTCGCCCTTGCGGTCGAGGAGGACCGCTGGAATGCCGCGAAGCAGCAGCTGCTCGATCAGGCTCAATGCCAGTGTCGTCTTGCCCGAGCCGGAGCCACCGAGCACCGCGGCATGGCGTTTCAGCACGCTGGTATTGAGGGTGACCGCCTTGTTGCGCCCGCCGATCTCGCGGCCGGCGAAGATGCTATGGGCATTATCGCCGTTTTCATCGAGGATGACCGATAGCGGCAATTCGTCGTCGTTTGCGGGTATGGGCTCGGCCTCGCCGTCGGCAGGTCCGCTCCATTCCATCCAGGCGGGGTGGGCTGGTTCGACAGCGGTCGGCACGGTCTCGCCGCCTGCCGCGATCGCCGCCGCGGGCAGCTCCATGCGCGGCGCCGGCCGAACGAGCAGGTCGAGCCGCAGCAGCTGCACCAGTGGCGCCAGACCGGATAGCAGCTTTGCCTGCTCGAACCAGGTCCGGAAGCCAGGATCGAAGCGGTGGTGCGCATGGAACTCGCGCACCGTCATCATCCGCTCCCATTCCGGGATCGGCACCAGGATCGAGCGGCCGCCGTTGTCGCGGAACTTGCGGAACGCCTGCGCGGTCTGGTTCTTCTTGTTGGGTGGGAAGTCGCTGGCCCGCAACATGAAACAGGCGCGGCCCTGCATCGCGGTCAGCACGCGGTCGAGCTGGCGCTTGAGGCCGCCGCCCTGTGTCGGTCGGTTGCACAGGAATACCCGGCCCTCGTAGGCGAGGCCGTTCTTCTGGCCGACCTTGAAATCGATCGCGGGCAGATCGTCGGCAAGCTCCAGCCGCTCGACCGACAGCTGGACCGCGCCGCCCCATTCGTCCTTGGCCAGTCCGAGCGCGGTGACGAGCACGTCCATCAGGTCGTGATCGGTCGACGGGATCTCGGCCTCCGAGGCGCTGACGAAGCGGCTCCACAATTCGCGGAAATCGATGTCGAGTGCCGGATCGGCGTCGTCGACGTCGTCGTTCGACGAGGCAAAGCCGAGCGCGGCCGCCAGCGTCGAGATGAAGCCGGCCTTCTCCTTTTCCTCTCGCCGCTCCTCCTGCTCGCTGTCCTGCTCCGATCGCAGCCGGCTCTGCGCATGCTCGAGCAGGCGGCGGGTCGACAGGCCGCCGAACTCCTCGAAGAACTGCGGTCCGAAGAACGCGGAAGCGTCGGGAAAGCTCAGGCCGCCGGCGCGCGTCTCGGCATCGTGCTCGAGGCGGCGTGCGATGATGAGCCGGGCTTCCTCTTGCGTGCGGGTCTCGAGCAGCGCCACCGGGCCGGCCTTCTCGATGCGGTCGATGTAGCTTTGCGCCAGCACGCCGCGTACCTGGCCGTAGAAGTCCTCCAGGCAGGAGATGATGATGATCGAGGTCGGCAGCCGGTTGGCGATCTGGATCAGGTCGCGCGCCGCCCGCTGGAACCGCTCCTCGGCATCCTCGAAGAACCGCAGGTCCTCGACCTGGTCGATGCAGAAAACGAGGACCGAGCGGTCCACCGTCCACATCAGCTTCCCGAGGCTCTCGATGATCTCGAATGCGCGGCCGTCGCCGGTGTTCGGGTCGAGGGCGGCAACCGCCGCCAGCGACAGCTCGTTGAGCGGCCGGCCGTAGAGATACTGGCGGACGCGCTGGTCGATGCGCGGGTCGGCGCGCTGCAGATAGAGCAGCGCGCGCACGATGTTGATGTCGAGCTCCTGGTCGGCGAACCGCGGGCACGCCACGATATCGTCGGCCAGCGTGTGGATCAGCTTGGCGAGCCTTGTCTCGTCGAGCACCGCCTCGCGCAATTTCTCGAGCTCGCCCGGCGGCATCACGTCCGCATCCTCGACCAGCCGGCGGGTCAGGCGGGCAAGGCCGGTCTCGCCGCCCTCGTCCGGATCATACGGCTTCTCGAGCGAGGCGATCAGCCGCCGCAGGTAGTAGTCGGCATAGCTCGAAACGTCCGGCGTCATCTGCGCATAGCCGAAATAGGCGCAACCGCGACGATGGGCGCCGGTCCGCAGCGCGCGGATCAAGTGCGTCTTGCCGGCGCCCGACTGGCCGTGAAACAACAGAATTCTGGCCTGCGACCGGGCACCTTCGGGCGACGCGACCGCATCGAGCAGGTCGAAGAATTTCACCCTCGCCTTCTTGTGGACCTCCTCGACGTCGACGGGGTCCGCGCGCCAGATGTCGTCCTCCCACGTGATCGAGTGGTCGAACGCGGCCGCGAGCTGGCTGGCCGAGGGGTTCTTGCTGTCTTCCGGCTGCATCGAGCGAAGTGTTCCTGGACGCTTTCGAGGAGCGTCTCGTCTTATGCCTACGTGGGGATCAGTCTGCGACGCGCACGAAATGCAGCACGGTGTTCTTGAATGCGAGTGCCGATTGCTGCACTCGCGGCAATGTTCGCCGATCCTTGAGATCGGCATTGGCGAGCACGACATGCCCTGTTCGATGGGCCTCGGCAAGCATGCTCTTGAACTCGATTTCGGTCAGTCCCCACTCGGGGCGCGACGCCTTTACGGCCGCCCATACGTCGCTGATGAATGCCTTGCGGTTGCCGGGCCAGCCCTCGGCGCGCTCGCGGGCGATCGCCTGCACAACTCGGGCGAACCCGTCGAGATCCGGCCTGGAAGCAGCCGCCGGACGTGCGGTGGCGGCCGGCTGCGGCCTGGGTGCCGCGATGGCTGGACCGGGGCTCGGCTGGACGACCCGGGGCGCCGCCGGCCGGTGAGCGGTCGGCGAAACCTCGGAGACGAGCTTGCGCAGGATCGCCATGCGCAACGCATCGGCGTCGGTCTGGGCGCTGGCCATGCATTCCGCCGCCAATGCCGTGATCAGCCGCGCGTCGGTGCCGAAGTCCCGCGGCTTCTGCGCCAGTTGTCCGGCGAGCAGGCGTCCGGCCTTTGCCGACAGGCCTTCGCCGGCATCCATCGCGCCTTTGATCGAGTTGCCGAACGCACGTTGTAGCGCCACCACGGCGAGCGCCGATCGCAGGCGCGCCGGGCTGGTCCGGCTGCGCGGCGGCAATGCGTAGGATCTTTGCAGGATCGCCGCGCGCAGCCCGTCGGGACGGCCCAGCAGCTTGATCTTCGCCGGCGCCTCGCCTTCGATTCCAAGCGCTACCGCCACCAGGCGGAGGTCGCGAAGCTCGCTCCAGGCATGCCTGCCGATTTTCCCGGGTTTGAAACCAAGGGCCTCGTGCGCTGCCGCCTGGCCAGCAGGCGACAGCACGATCCGGCTGCGCGTCTCGCTGGCGAGGCCATCCGCCACCAGCGCCGCCACCTCGCGGTCGAGCGTGGCACGAAGCTCGGCCGGCGACAAACGGTGGGCGGCGAGCGCGCCAAGATCCTTCGCCAGCTCGGCGCGGGTCGCGCCGCCGTCGGCGAATGCGCGCGCGGCGACGAGCAGCCGCCACGTCCGACCCAGCGGAGCGCTGGCGGCCTGCGGATGCGCTTCGAGCGCAGCTGACGCCATGGCGCATGCCCTTTCAGTTGCCCGGTTCTCGATGTCGGCTTGCGAGGGGGCAGGCTGCGAATCACCCGCCGCGCAATGGAATAGTGCTGCTTGCGAGGTCCCGCGCCAAGGGGGTGTGACCCTCCTCACACACCTCGACCAATGTTTGATGCAGCCTGCCCAGTCTTGCAGCAGTGATTCCTCTTGCCGCAGGTAGACGCAGCGTCGCATCCTGCGAACCGTGCGAATTCATTTCCCGCTGCCTGGTTGCAGAGCCATCCAATGACCTGGTCGATCATCGCGCGTGACAGCATGACCGGGCGCGTCGGCATTGCGGTGGCGACGCGTTTCTTCGCGGTCGGCTCGCGGGTGCCGCACATCCGGGCCGGCGCCGGCGCGATTGCATCGCAGGCGATGATCAATCCGTTCTATGGGCCGCAGGGACTTGCCATGCTGCAGGACGGCGCCGGCGCTGATGATGTGGTGCGCCGCCTCACCGACGCCGACGACGGCCGCGATCATCGCCAGCTGCACGTGATGGACCGCGACGGCCGCTTCGCCGCCTACACCGGAGCGGCTTGCGTGGACTGGTGCGGGCATCGCATTCACGACGAGTTCTCGGTGGCCGGCAACATGCTGGCCGGTCCGCAGGTGATCGAGGCGACGGCGCGCAGCTATCGCGAAGGGTCCGCGATCCCGTTCGCTCGGCGCCTGATTGCGGCGATGCGGGCGGGCGAAGCGGCGGGCGGCGACAAGCGCGGCAAGCAGTCGGCGGCCCTTCTGGTTCACGGCGACGAGGACTATTCGCTGCTCGATCTGCGCGTCGACGATCATGCCGATCCGCTGGCCGAGCTCGAGCGGTTGGAAGCGGTAGCGCGCGAACGGTGGGTGCATTTCCGCCGATCGATGCCATCGAGGCACAACGCCGCCGGCGTTACCGATCGTGCTACGCTCGAAGCCGCGATCGCGAAGTCGATCGCGGAAGGCTACGAATGAGCGCACCGCCACTGCTTCGAATCGAGGACCTCAAGATCACGTTCGAGGGCGATCGCGGACGGCTCACACCAGCCGTGACCGGTATCTCGTTCGAGATCGGACGCGGCGAGACGGTCGGCATCGTCGGCGAATCGGGATGCGGCAAAAGCGTCACCGCGCTCGCCACCATGCGCCTCCTGCCACCGCTGACCTCGCGCACCGAAGGCCACGTGCTGTTCGAGGGGCGCGACCTGCAGGCCGCGCCGGAGCGCGAGATGCAGGAGCTGCGCGGCAACCGCATCGCGATGATCTTCCAGGAGCCGATGACCTCGCTCAATCCATCGTACACGGTGGGCGACCAGATCGGCGAGGTGCTGCAGCGCCACCGCGGACTTTCCCGGCGGGAGGCGCGCGCCGAGGCCATACGCCTCCTGAAGCTCGTGCGCATTCCCTCGCCCGAGTCCCGGGTCGACGCCTATCCGCACAAGCTTTCAGGCGGCATGCGCCAGCGGGTCATGATCGCGATGGCGCTCGCCTGCGAGCCCGCATTGCTGATCGCCGACGAGCCGACCACTGCGCTCGACGTGACGATCCAGGCGCAGGTGCTCGACTTGCTGCGCGATCTCAGCCGGGCCACCGGGACGGCGGTGCTGCTGATCACCCATGATCTTGGCGTGGTTGCCGAGATGTGCTCGCGGGTGATCGTGATGTACGCTGGCGAGATCGTCGAGCAGGCCAAGGTCGAGGACCTGTTTGCCCGGCCGCAGCATCCCTACACGGTGGGCCTGTTGGGCTCGATTCCGCGCGTCGGCGACCACCGGGCGCGGCTGTCGTCCATCCGCGGCGCGGTACCGGCACTGACGCCTGCGATCGTCGGCTGCCGATTTGCCGCCCGCTGCCCGTTTGCCGACGACCATTGTCGCGCGAAGGCTCCGTCGCTGATCGACACCGGCGGCGGTCATCTGTCGCGCTGCTGGAAGACGCCGCTGGAGGCACTGGTCGCATGAGCGAGGCGCTGCTCCGCGTGCGGGACTTGACGAAGCACTTCGTCGCCGAGCGGTCGCTGCTGGGGACGCCGCGCTCGTTCGTGAAGGCGGTCGACGGCATATCGCTCGACGTTGCGGCGGGAGAGACCTTCGCGCTCGTCGGCGAATCGGGGTGCGGCAAGTCCACGGCCGGCCGCCTCGTGCTGCGGTTGCTCGAGCCCACCGCCGGCACGGTCATGTTTGCCGGCCGGGATCTCGGCGCACTTTCGGCGGCGGCGCTGCGCTCGTTCCGCGCCGAGGCACAGTTGATCTTCCAGGACCCGTATGCCTCGCTCAATCCGCGCATGACGGTCGGCGACACACTGGCCGAGCCGCTCAGCCTGCACACCGATCTGACGGCGGCCGATCGACGCCTTCGGGTGGCCGAGCTGTTGCGCACCGTCGGCCTCAAGGCCGAGCATGCGCAGCGCTATCCGCACGAGTTCTCGGGCGGGCAGCGCCAGCGCATCGCCATTGCCCGTGCGCTCGGGCCCGAGCCGAAGCTGATCGTCTGCGACGAGCCGGTCTCCGCCCTCGACGTGTCGATCCGGGCGCAGATCCTCAACCTGCTCCAGGATCTGCAGCAGAAGCTCGGGCTGACCTATATCTTCATCAGCCATGACCTGGCGGTGGTGCGGCACATCGCCGACCGCATCGCGGTGATGTACCTCGGCCGCATCGTCGAGACCGCGACCGCAAAGAGCCTGTTCAACGAGCCTCGCCACCCCTATTCGCAAGCGCTACTGTCGGCGATCCCGGTTGCGCAGCCTTCGCTCGCGCGCCATCGCCGCCTGCTTCCTGGCGACCCGCCGAGCCCGATCGATCCGCCGACCGGCTGTCACCTTTGGCCGCGATGTCCATATGCCCGCGACGTCTGCCGCAGCACGGTGCCCACGCTCGTGGCCGAGGTCGACGGTCATGCCGCCGCCTGCCATGTCTGGCGCGAGCTTGCCGCCTCCGACGCGGTGCGGGTGAACGCCGACGCTCCTTCGCCGGAGCTGCTGCGCCTTTTCGCCCGGTTCGGGGCGCCTGCCGAATGACCTGAGTACGCCGATCAACAGTCTGAAGGAGCCGATCGCATGAAACGCGCAGTTTTTGCCCTGGCAGCCCTGGCAGTCCAGGCGCTGACCCCTGCTGCCGCACAATCGACGTTGCGAATCGGCCTTGCCGAGGATCCCGACATTCTCGATCCGACGCTGGCCCGCACTTATGTCGGCCGCATCGTTTTCGCCTCGATCTGCGACAAGCTGTTCGACATCGACGACAAGCTTCAGTTGGTGCCGCAACTCGCACTGTCGCAGGAGACCACGGCGGACGGCAAGAGCGTCACGATCAAGCTCCGGCCCGGGGTCAAGTTCCACGACGGCGAGGCGATGGACGCCGCGGCGGTCAAGTTCTCGCTGGAGCGCCACCTCACCTTCCCGAGCTCGTTCCGCAAGCCCGAGCTCGCCGCGGTCGACACGATCGAGGTGGTCGATCCGCTCACCGTCCGGCTGCTGCTGAAGAACCCGTTCTCGCCGCTGCTCGCGCAGCTTTCCGACCGGGCCGGCATGATCGTGAGCCCGAAGGCGGCGGCCGCCGCCGGCGACAAGTTCGGCCTCGCACCGGTTTGCGCCGGACCGTACAAGTTCGTCGAGCGGGTGCAGCAGGATCGCATCGTGGTCGAGAAGTTTGCCGACTACTGGAACGCGAAAGAAGTGTTCATCGACAAGATCATCTTCCGCCCGGTGGTCGACTCGACGGTCAGGCTCGCCAACATCAAATCGGGCAGCCTCGACCTCATCGAGCGGGCCCTGGCGACCGACATCAAGGACATCAAGGCCGACAGCAAGCTCAAGCTCGCGACCCAGATCGAGATCGGCTACCAGGGGCTGACGCTCAATCTCGCCAATGGGCCGGCCGGCACCGATGGTCCGTTCGGCAAGAGCCCGAAGGTACGCCAGGCGCTGGAAGCGGCGATCGATCGCGATGCGCTGAACCAGGTGGTGTTCAACGGCGAGGCGCTGCCCGGCAACCAGTGGATCAGCCCGCGCAGCCCCTACTACCAGGAGAAGTTTCCGATCCAGAAGCGCGACGTTGCCAAGGCCCGGAAGCTGCTCCAGGAAGCCGGGATGAAGACGCCGGTCGCGGTCGATTTCATGGTGCCGAACAACCCGGAGTCGCGGCAGGCAGCCGAAGTGATCCAGTCGATGGCCTCCGAAGCCGGCTTCGACATGAAAATCCGGGTCACCGAGTTCGCCACGTCCCTGAAGGAGGCCGAGCAAGGCCGCTTCCAGGCCTTCTTCATCGGCTGGTCTGGCCGCGTCGATCCCGACGGCAACATCTACGTCTTCATGAAGAGCAAGGCGCCGCAGAACAACGGCCTCTACTCCGACCCCGAGGTCGACAAGTGGCTCGACGACCAGCGCAAGGTGTCGAGCCTGCCCGACCGCAAGGCGATCTTCGAGAAGATCACGGCCAGGGAGCTGGAGGCAGGCTCCATCATCTATGTCTATCATCGTCCGGTGATCATCGTGCACTCGGTCAAGCTCGAGGGCTACAAGCAGCTTCCGGACGGCCTGGTGCGCACCGTCGGATTGAAATTGAAGCCGTGACAAGGGCGAGCATCGATATCGGGCAAGTCGCGCAAATCCTGCGCGAGGTCGGTCAGGCGGAGGTGCTGAGCCGCTGGCGTCAGCTCGCCGCCGGCGACATCGAGCACAAGGCCGGCAGCGGCGGGCTCGTGACCGTCGCCGACCACGCAGCCGAAGCGGCGCTGGAGCGGCGGCTCGCCGCGCTGCTGCCCGGTTCGCACGTCGTCGGCGAGGAAGGCGTGGCGGCCGATCCAGGCCGGCTCGACCTGTTGCGACGCGACGAGCCGGTCTGGGTGCTCGATCCGATCGACGGCACGCGGGCGTTCACCAAGGGGCGCGAGGATTTCGACATGATGGTCGCGCTCGTCGTCGGCGGGCTGCCGGTGGCGGGCTGGATCCTCAGCCCGGTATCGGGCGAGCTGTACGCGGGCGAGAAGGGCAGCGGCGTCGTGCTGCAATCTGCCGACGGGTCGACCACCAGGCCCGCGCGGGCCGCGAAGACCGAGCCCGGCCAGCTCACCGGCATCGTGCGGCAGGACTGGCCACGGTCCGACCCGCGGCGCGGCATCGTCGCGCAGGCACCTAAATTCGCTTCGCTGGTCGCGCCGGCGTCGTCGGGACGCAACTACGTTCGCATGCTGCGCGGCGAGGCTGATTTCCTGATCAATTTCTCCGTCCATCCCTGGGACCATCTTGCCGGGTTGCTGATGGTGTCCGAGCTGGGCTTCCATTACGGTCGCGCCGACGGCATGCCGTACCGTCCGACCGAGGAGGGTGCCGCCCTGCTCAGCGCACCGTCGCGCGAGCTTTGGCTGTCGATCCGCGACCTGCTGCTGCCGCAAGGGGGCGTCGCGCCATGATGGGGTTCCTGGGCCGGCGCCTGCTGCAACTCATTCCGACGCTGTTCTTCGTGTCGATCATCATCTTCGGGCTGCAGCAGCTGCTGCCCGGTGATCCGGCACTGGCGATGGCCGGCGAGGAGCGCGATCCGGCCGTGCTGGAGCAGATCCGCCAGCAGTACCGGCTCGACCGGCCACTCCACGAGCAATACCTTTATTGGATCGGCGGCGTGCTTTCCGGCAACCTCGGCGAATTGATGCGACTCAAGGAGCCGGTGCTGCGGCTCATCGCGCAGAAGTTCCCGGTGACGCTGCAACTCGCCTTGATGGCGATTGTCATCTCGCTGGCGGTAGGTGTCACCGCGGGCGTGATCTCGGCGGTGCGCAGGAATACTCGGCTCGACTACATCGTCAACGTGGTGGCACTGACCGGCATCTCGACGCCGAATTTCTGGCTCGGCATCATGCTGATCTTCTTTTTCTCGGTGCACCTCGGCTGGCTGCCGGCGTCCGGCTACGTCAGTCCGTTCGAGGACTTCTGGCTCTCGATCAAGACGACGATCCTGCCCGCATTCGTGCTCGGCAACTCGTTCGCGGCGGTGCTGATGCGGCATACGCGCAGCGCCATGCTGCAGGCCATGACCTCGGACTACGTGCGTACCGCCCGCGCCAAGGGACTGACCGAGCGCGTCGTCGTCCTGAAGCATGCCATGCGCAATGCGCTGACCCCCGTCATCACGCTCGGCGCATTGGAGCTCGGTACGCTGCTGTCGGGGGCGGTGCTGACCGAGCAGGTGTTCTCGATCCCCGGTTTCGGCAAGTTGATCGTCGATAGCGTGTTCAATCGCGACTACGCCGTGGTGCAGGGCGTGACACTGGTGACGGCGACGACATACATCCTGCTCAACCTCGCCGCCGATATCGCTTACATTCTGGTCAACCCGAGGCTGCGGGACTAGATGAGCGCCGCCGAAAACATCGCCGGAGTGATCGACGTACCGGCCGAGGAAAGCCCGGCGCGACGGGCCTGGCACCGGCTCGCTCGCCGCAAGAGCGCGATGCTCGGCCTTGCCATCGTCGTGCTGCTGATCCTGATCGCGGTCCTGGCGCCGCTGCTGGCGCCGTTCGATCCGACCCAGCAGGCCTACGCCTACGTGCGCAAGCCGCCATCGTGGCGCAACTGGCTCGGCACCGACGAATCCGGTCGCGACATTCTCAGTCGCGTCATCTTCGGAGCGCGGGCGTCGCTGATGGCCGGCGTCGTCTCGGTCGCGATCGCGCTCGGGCTCGGCGTGCCGGTCGGCGTCCTGGCCGGTTATCGCGGCGGCTGGACCGACGCCCTGATCAGCCGCATCACCGACGCGCTGCTCGCCTGTCCGTTCCTGATCCTGGCCATTGCACTGGCAGCCTTTCTCGGACCGTCGCTGACCAATGCGATGATCGCAATCGGGGTGACGGCGACGCCGATCTTCATCAGGCTGACGCGCGGCCAGGTGCTTGCCGTCAAGACCGAGGATTATGTCGAGGCGGCGCGCGCCGTCGGCAATAGTGGCGTCCGGATCGCGTTCCGGCACATCCTGCCCAACATCCTGCCGGCACTGCTGGTGCAGGCGACGTTGACCATCGCCGCAGCCATCATCGCCGAGGCCTCGCTGAGCTTTCTCGGGCTCGGCCAGCAGCCGCCCGCCCCGTCGTGGGGCTCAATGCTCAACACCGCCCAGCGATTTCTCAACAATGCGCCGTGGATGGCGATCTGGCCGGGCCTGGCGATCTTTCTCGCCGTGCTGTCGTTCAACCTGCTCGGCGACGGCCTGCGCGATGCGCTCGACCCCAAGGAGCGATGACGCGGCCGCCGATCGGTCGCCAACGTTGCATCGGCCCCGCCTTGAATTCGCATTTGACGTTTCGCCGGCTTGTGCGCAACGTTTGAAGCGCAACGACGACAGACGGCCCGGCACATGCACACCAGCAGATTGTTCGACCTTCGCGGCAAGGTGGCGGTGGTGACCGGCGGCGGACGCGGCATCGGCCGCGCCATCGCCCTCGGCCTCGCCACCCACGGCGCAACCGTGATCATCGGCGGCCGCAACAAGGCTGCGCTCGACGAGACGGTCCACAGCCTGCATGCGGCGGCGCCGAAGACCGAGCCATTCGGCATCGCCATGGACGTCGAGCTCGAGGCTGACGTGGTCCGCGCCCGCGACGAGATCCTGAGCAGCGCCGGCCGCATCGACATCCTGGTCAACAATGCCGGCATCGACCCGCACTACGCCACGCTCGAAAAGACCCGGCCGGAGGAGTGGGACCGCATCGTCGGGGTGAACCTCACCGGCGTATTCCGCTGCTGCCGCATCCTCGGCGCGTCGATGATCGACAACAAGGGTGGCTCGATCATCAACATCAGCTCGGTCGCCGGTCATATCGGACTGAAGCGGCAGGTGCCCTATTGCGCCACCAAGGGCGGCGTCGAGCAGATCACCAAGGCGCTGGCGGTCGACTGGGCCGAGCATGGCGTCCGCGTCAACGCCATCGCCTATGGCTTCATCGATACCGACCTCACGAACAGCATCCTCAATCACCCGCACATCGGGCCGCGCCTGCTGTCGCGCGTGCCGATGGGCCGGTTCGGGTCGCTCGACGATGTGCCGGGCGCGGCGATCTTCCTCGCCTCGCCGGCGGCGCAGTACGTTACTGGTCATAGCCTGGCCGTCGATGGCGGCTGGCTCGCGGCCTGATCGATCATGCAACAGCCGGCCGCAGCCTTCCGCCCCGAGGCGACGACCATCCGGCAGGACTGGCCGGCGCTGGCGCGGCATTTGGCGAAGCATGGCCTGGCCTTCGATCCGTCGGCGCCGCCACCGCAGTTCGCCGGAGGCTTCGGCAACCTCAACTATCTCGTCACGATCGACGGCAAGCCCTGGGTTCTGCGCCGGCCGCCGATGGGCCCCATTCCGCCGGGCGCCAACGACATGGCCCGCGAGTATCGAGTGCTGTCGGCGATCGCGAGTGCCTTCCCGCTGGCGCCGCGGGCGCTGCATTTCACCGACGACACCACGGTTCTCGGCGCCCCGTTCCTGATCCTCGAATATCGGCCCGGCCTGATCATCCGGGAGCTGCTGCCGGCCGGGCTCGATTCTCGCGTCGCCGGTCCTCGCCTCAGCCGGATGCTGGTCGACATCCTGGCACGCCTGCACGCGATCGAGCCCGGCAGCGTCGGCCTCGGCGATTTCGGCAAGCCGGACGGTTTCCTGCAGCGCGCCGTCGACGGCTGGGCCAAGCGCGCCGCCATCGCCGGTGACGGCGAAATCGCGCCGGCGGCGCAATCGGTGGTCGACTGGCTGCGCGCCGCGCCGCTGCCGGCCGGCGACGTGACGCTGCTGCACAACGACTTCAAGCTCGACAACGTGATCCTCGATCCCGCCACGCTGGCGCCGCTGGCGGTGGTCGACTGGGACATGGGCTCGCGCGGCGATCCGCTGTTCGATCTGGCGACCATGCTGAGCTACTGGACCGAGCGCGACGATCCGCCGTGCATGCACGAGGTTCGCCAGATGCCGACGGCATTGCCGGGATTTTTCACCCGCACGCAGATGGTCGAGGCCTACGCCGCCCAGAGCGGGCGGGACGTTTCCACGTTCCGCTTCCACCGCATCCTCACCATGTTCAAGACCAGCGTCGTCTATCTGCAGCTCGGCGCGCAGTGGCGGCGCGGCGCCACCAATGATCCGCGCTTCGAGCGCTTCACCAGGCTCGGGCTCGACCTGATGGATTTCACCCACGAGATCGCCGCCGGGCGGGCGGCCTGACGTTTTCGCGAGCCATCCGAAGGGTCGCGTGTGAATTCAGTTTGCCTCACCTGTCGGACTGCTTGATCCGGCGTGTCGCGACCGGCACTGTGGCGGCCGGACCCGAGACGCGGGCCGGGAGTTGCGCCAACATGACGGTCGAGCTGCACGGCTACCAGTACAGCGTCTACAGCTGGATCGCGCGGCTTGCGCTGCGCGAGAAGGGCGTCGATCACGACTGGTTCGAGGTCAACCCGTTCGCCGAGGACGTGCCACCGGGCTATCTCGCCATGCACCCGTTCAAGCGGGTGCCGGCGCTGGTCCACGACCGGCTCGTGGTGTACGAGACCGGCGCCATCACCCGTTACGTCGACGAGGCGTTCGACGGGCCGGCAATGCAGCCACGCACGCCGGCGGACCGCGCCAGGATGAACCAGTTCTTGTCCGTCATCGACAGTTACGCCTATTGGCCGCTGGTGCGGCAGGTGTTTTCGCACGGCGTGTTCCGGCCGCGCCTCGGCCGGCCAGTCGACACCGCCGAGCGCGAGCGAGGACTGGAAGCGGCCCCGCGCGTGCTCGAGGCGTTGGATCACCTGGCTGGAGGCGGCAGCTTTCTGGTTGCGGACGACCTGTCGCTTGCCGACGTCCATCTCGCACCGATGATCGGCTACTTTGTGCTCGACCCGGGCGCCGGCAAGCTGCTCGGGGCGAATGAGCGGCTCAGCGCCTGGTGGTCGACGATGTCGCGGCGCCGGAGCGTCGTCGAGACGACGCCGGCGTTGCCTCGCTGACTGGCGACTCCGCGGGGCAAACCGGACGCTCGGCGAACGTCGCGCCGCGCCGTGGCCCAAACGTCACGGCATCCCGATGAGTTCCGCGCATTGCGGCGGTACATGATGCCTGGCGATCAGCCTACCAGTACAATTCGACGAATCACTTCATTCGCCGAGCGATCGAGCAGGTCGCCTGCATGGAGAGGACAAGATGCCCGCACTCAGCGTCGCGAAACGATTGGCGATCGTCATCGGGTTGACTGCCGGCTTGCCCTCGGCTGGGCATGCGCAGGACAGCGATATCCAGCAAAAGCTATCCAATCCGATCGCGTCACTTACCCTCGCGCCGATCCAGGTCAACTATGACGCGAGGATCGGGCCGGCGGAGGATGGATCGAAGGTCACCACCAATCTGCAGCCCGTCGTGCCATTCAAGCTCGACAGTCAGTGGTCGCTGGTGGTGCGCACCATTGTCCCGATCATCAGTCAGCACGATATATTCCCGACCGCCGGCGACCAGCTCGGATTGGGCGACACCCTGCAAAGCTTCTTTTTCGTCCCGCAGACCGTTGGCGGTTTCACATGGGGGGCTGGACCGGCAGTGCAGTGGCGTACCGGGACCGAGAAATTGCTCACCAGCGGCAAATGGGCAGCCGGCCCGACTGCCGTTGCGCTTCAGCAAACCGGTCCTTGGACCGTCGGCGTCCTCTCCAATCACGTCTGGTCGTTTGCCGGCGACCAGGACCGCACGGATGTGAGCAGCACGTTCATTCAGCCCTTTGTCGCGTATGCGGCAAGCGGCGGCTGGACCTACACGTTGAACACCGAATTGACCTACGACTGGGTTGCCCAGCAGTGGTCCGTGCCGATCAACTTCCAGATATCGAAGCTGACAAAAATCGGCGAGCTGCCCGTCAGTATCAGCGCCGGTCCGAGGTACTGGGCGGAGACCCCCGACAGCGGCCCGCACGGCTGGGGCGGCCGTTTTGTCCTGACCTTCATCTTGCCCTGAAGTCAGCCTCGCCGACGCTGCGCAGGCTCATGCGTGATGGCGACTCGGTCCGCGCGCCGCGTTCACCCCTGCAGGCTCGGCAGATCGAGCCCCTTGTCGCGGGCGCACTCGATGGCGATGTCGTAGCCGGCATCGGCGTGGCGCATCACGCCGGTCGCCGGATCGTTCCACAACACGCGCTCGAGCCGGCGTGCGGCGTCCGGCGTGCCGTCGGCGACCACCACCATGCCGGCATGCTGCGAATAGCCGATGCCGACGCCGCCGCCGTGATGGATCGACACCCAGGTCGCGCCCGAGGCGCAGTTCAGCAGCGCATTGAGCAGCGGCCAGTCGGACACCGCGTCCGAGCCGTCCTTCATTGCCTCGGTCTCGCGGTTGGGCGAGGCGACCGAGCCCGAATCGAGGTGGTCGCGGCCGATCACGATCGGCGCCTCGAGCTCGCCCTTCGCCACCATCTCGTTGAAGGCGAGGCCGAGCCGGTGCCGGTCGCCGAGGCCGACCCAGCAGATGCGGGCGGGCAGGCCCTGGAAATGGATGCGGCTGCGCGCCATGTCGAGCCAGTTGTGCAGGTGCTTGTCGTTGGGCAGCAGCTCCTTGACCCGCGCGTCGGTCTTGTAGATGTCCTCCGGATTGCCGGAGAGCGCGGCCCAGCGGAACGGGCCGATGCCACGGCAGAACAGCGGGCGGATGTAGGCCGGCACGAAGCCGGGGAAATCGAAGGCGTTGGCGACGCCCTCCTCCTTCGCCATCTGCCGGATGTTGTTGCCGTAGTCGAGGGTCGGCACGCCCATGTGGTGATACTGCAGCATCGCGCGGACGTGCTCGACCATCGACTTGCGCGAGGCGGTCTCGACCGCCTTCGGATCGCTGGCGCGCTTTTCCTCCCACTGGGCGAGCGTCCAGCCCTTGGGCAGGTAGCCGTTGATCGGATCGTGCGCGCTGGTCTGGTCGGTGACGACATCGGGACGCACGCCGCGGCGCAGAAGCTCGGGCAGGATCTCGGCGGCATTGCCGAGCACCGCGACCGAGATCGGCTTCTTCTCCTTGCACGAGCGTTCGATGAGCGTGAGCGCCTCGTCGAGGTCCTTCGCCTGCCGGTCGACGTAGCCGGTCTTGAGGCGCATCTCGATGCGGCTCGGCTGGCACTCGACCGCGAGCATCGAGGCGCCGGCCATCGTCGCCGCCAGCGGCTGCGCGCCGCCCATGCCGCCGAGGCCGGCGGTCAGGATCCATTTGCCGGCGAGAGAGCCGTTGTAGTGGCGCCGGCCGACCTCGACGAACGTCTCGTAGGTGCCCTGCACGATGCCCTGGCTGCCGATGTAGATCCACGAGCCGGCGGTCATCTGGCCGTACATCATCAGGCCCTTGCGATCGAGCTCGTGGAAATGGTCCCAGGTGCCCCAGTGCGGCACGAGGTTCGAGTTGGCGATCAGCACGCGCGGTGCATCGGTGTGGGTGCGGAAGATGCCGACCGGCTTGCCGGATTGCACCAGCAGCGTCTCGTCGGCCTCGAGCTTCCGCAGCGATGCGACGATGCGGTCGAAGCTCTCCCAGTCGCGGGCGGCGCGGCCGATGCCGCCGTAGACGACGAGCTCGCTCGGGCGCTCGGCGACGATCGGGTCGAGGTTGTTCATCAGCATCCGCAGCGGCGCCTCGGTGAGCCAGGACTTGGCCGAGATCGAGGTACCGGTCGGGCTCCTGATGATGCGGGCGTTGTCGATGCGGGTCATGGGGCAACACCTGGGGTTGGGGTTGGGAACGGGTCGGCGGCAAGGTGCGCGCGGGCGGCGTCGAGCAGGGCGGGCGCCCGGACGAGGGCGGCAGCGGCGGCGAGGTCCGGCGCCATGTAGCGGTCGCCGTCGAGCCTCGGCACGGACTTGCGCAGCAGGGCGATCGCGGCGGCCAGCGCCGGGCTGGTCGCGAGAGGCGCGCGCAGATCGATCCCTTGCGCGGCGGCCAGCAGCTCGATGCCGACGATGCGGCCGAGGTTGTCGTTCATGCGAGCGAGGCGGCGGGCGGCGTGCGCCGCCATCGACACATGGTCCTCCTGGTTGGCGCTGGTCGGCGTCGAGTCGGTCGAGCAGGGATTGGCGAGGTGCTTGTTCTCGGCGAAGATCGCGGCCGCCGTCACCTCGGCGATCATGAAGCCCGAGTTGAGCCCCGGCGCCGGGGTGAGGAACGGCGGCAGGCCGAAGTTCAGCGCCGGGTCGACCAGCGTCGCGATCCGCCGCTCGGCGATGGCGCCGATCTCGGAGATGGCGAGCGCGGTCTGGTCGGCGGCGAAGGCGACCGGCTCGGCGTGGAAGTTGCCGCCGGACAGGATCTCGCCGGTCTCGACCAGCACCAATGGATTGTCGGTGACGGCATTGGCCTCGGTGACGAGCGTGCGCGCCGCCTGGCCGAGCAGATCGAGGCAGGCGCCCATCACTTGCGGCTGGCAGCGCAGGCAGTAGGGGTCCTGCACCCGCTCGTCGCCATCGAGATGCGACAGGCGGATCTGGCTGCCGTCGAGCAGTGCCGACAGCGCGCGCGCCGCCGCGATCTGGCCGGGGTGGCCGCGCAGTGCCTGGATCTCCGGCCGGAACGGCGTGGTCGAAGCCATCGCCGCGTCGACCGACAGCGCGCCGGTCAGCAGCGCGCTTCGCGCCAGCGCGAACGCGTCGATCAGCGCCGGCAAGCGCCCAGGCGGTCGAGAACTGGGTGCCGTTGATCAGCGCCAGTCCTTCCTTGGCGCCGAGCGTGATCGGCTCGAGGCCGGCAGCCCGCAGCGCCGCCCTGGCCGGCTGCGGGCCGGCATCGGTCAGCACCTCGCCCTCGCCGAGCATGACCGCGGTCATGTGCGCGAGCGGGGCCAGGTCGCCCGACGCCCCGACCGATCCCTGCACCGGCAGCAGCGGGCAGATGTCGCGGGCGAGCAGGGCCTCGAGCTGCTCGATCACCAGCCGTCGCACGCCGGAGGCGCCGCGTCCGAGCGAGGCGATCTTCAGCGCGATGGTCAGCCGCACGATGCGCTTCGGGGTCGGCTCGCCGACGCCGCAGCAGTGCGACAGGATCAGGTTGCGCTGCAAGGTCGCGGTGTCGGCCGGCGCGATGCGCTTCGAGGCGAGCTTGCCGAAGCCGGTGTTGACGCCGTAGACCGGTGCCTTGCCGTTCGCCGCGTCGGCGACGATTTTCGCCGCCGCCTCGACCTTTGGCCAGAAGCTCTGATCGAGCTTGGCTGCGGCGCCGTCGGCAATCGCCATCAGGTCGGCCATCGTCACCGAGCCGGGCCGGAGCGTAATGACGTTGGTCATGCCGCGATCTCCTTGTCGGCAGTGCCGCGAAACACACGCGCGAATAGCGGCGCCGGCCCCATCTCGTAGACGAGCGCCGCCGGCGAGGGGCTGTCCCAGATCGCGAGATTGCATTGCATGCCGGGCTTCAACATGCCGATGTCGCCGCGGCCGAGCGCCTTGCGCGGCATTGCGGGTGACGCCGAGGATTGCCTCCTCCACGGTCAAGTGGAAAAGGATGCAGGCCATGTTCATCGCCATCCGAAGCGACAGGATCGGCGACGATCCGGGATTGGCGTCGGTGGCGACCGCCATCGCCGCGCCGTGCTTGCGGAACAGCTCGATCGGCGGCTTGCGGGTCTCGCGCAGATAGTAGAACGCGCCGGGCAGGATCACTGCCACGGTGCCCGCCTTGGCCATCGCGGCAGCGCCGGCCTCGTCGGTGTATTCGAGGTGGTCGGCCGACAGCGCGCCGTACTTCGCCGCCAGCGCCGCGCCACCGAGGTTCGACAACTGATCGGCGTGCAGCTTCACCGGCAGGCCGTGCTTCTTGGCGGCCTCGAACACGCGCGCGGTCTGCTCGGCCGAGAAGGCGATGTTCTCCATGAACGCGTCGACGGCGTCGGCGAGCTTTTCCCGCGCCACCGCCGGTATCATCTCACGCGTGACGAGGTCGATGTAGCGGTCCTTGTCGCCGTTGGCCTCCGGCGGCAGGGCGTGCGCCCCGAGAAAGGTGGTGACGACATCGAGGCGCCCGGACAGCGCCGCCGGCAAGGCCCTGGCGGCGCGCAGCTGCTTCGCCTCGTTGGCAGTGTCGAGGCCATAGCCGGACTTCACCTCGACGGTCGTGACGCCGTCCGCCATCAGCGCCCGTGCCCGCCCGGCGGCGAGCGCCACCAGATCGGCCTCGCCGGCAGCGCGCGTCGCCTTGACGGTCGAGACGATGCCGCCGCCGGCCTGGGCGATCTCGGCATAAGTGCGTCCGGCGAGCCGCATCTCGAATTCGTCGGCGCGATTGCCGCCCCATACCAGGTGCGTGTGGCAGTCGATCAGCCCTGGCGTCGTCAGGCGGCCGCCGAGGTCTTGCCCGGTTTCGCCGCTCGCCGGCTGATCGGCGGCCGGTCCGACCCAGGTGATGGTGCCGGCGGCGTCGCAATGGATCGCACCGCTCTCGATGATGCCGAGCCCCGGTCGCGCCGGGTCCATCGTTGCGATCCGAGCGTTGGTGAAGATCGGCATCGGCGTGCGGCCCTTTCGGCTTCTCGGCATTCGTTGCTAGAAACGTCTGAGGTTGGCGGCCGGAGGTCAAGGGGTCATGACGATCACATCGGGTGGCACATCGGGTGGCAATGGTGCGATCGCCCTGCCGGGCATGGCGAACTTGCACAGCCATGCGTTCCAGCGCGGCATGGCGGGGCTCGCCGAGCGCGCCGGCGCCGCCGAGGACAGTTTCTGGACCTGGCGCGAGGTGATGTACCGCTTTCTCGATCGCCTGACCCCAGACGACGTCGAGGCGATCGCGACGATGGCCTACGTCGAGATGCTCGAGGCAGGCTATACCCGGGTGGTCGAGTTCCACTACCTGCATCACGACATCGACGGCCGTCCGTACGCCAATATCGCCGAGATGGCCGAGCGCATCGTCGGCCGCCGCCGCCGCGACCGGCATCGGCCTGACGCTGCTGCCGGTGCTCTACTCGTACGGCGGCTTCGGCGGCCAGCCGGCGACGGCTGGGCAGCGCCGGTTCCTCAACGACACCGATCGCTATCTGAAGCTGCGCGATGCCTCGCTGCAAGCGGCGAGGAACGTGCCCGGCGCCATCGTCGGCGCCGCGCCGCACTCGTTGCGGGCGGTGACGCTCGATGGCCTGCAGCGGCTGCTCGCGGCGGTGCCCGAAGCGCCGATCCACATCCACGTCGCCGAGCAGGAGAAGGAGGTGGCCGACTGCCTCGCCTGGTCGGGCAAGCGGCCGGTCGACTGGCTGCTCGATGCCGTTGCGGTCGACGAGCGCTGGTGCCTGATCCACGCGACCCATGTGACGCCGGCCGAGGTCGCCCGCATGGCGGCGTCGGGCGCGGTGGTCGGACTGTGCCCGATCACCGAAGCCAACCTCGGCGACGGCATCTTTCCGGCGGTGGATTTCGTCGACCGCGGCGGCCGCTATGGCATCGGCACCAATTCCAACGTGCTGATCTCGGTTGCCGAGGAATTGCGCGTGCTGGAATACGGCCAACGCCTGCGCGACCGCAGGCGCAACCGACTGGCCCGGCCCGGCAACTCGATCGGCGGCACGATCCTCGAAGCCGCCGGTGCCGGTGGCCGGCAGGCCGCTGGGATCGGCGCCGGCGATCAGGCCGACCGCGTGCAGCTTGATCGCGATGCGGTCGAGCTTGCCGGCCGCTCGGGCGACGGCATTGCCGATGCCTGGATTTTCGCCGCCGGACGCCCGCTGGTCGCCGAGGTATGGGCCGGCGGCAAGCGCGTGGTGGAAGGCGGACGGCATGTTGCCCGCCGGGCGGCCGAGCAGCGCTTCGGCAAGGTAATGGCGAAGTTGTCTGCGTGAGATGGCTTGGGGCGCCACTTTCGCCGCCCGTAACCTCACCCTGCGGTTTGCTATTCCGCCGGCAATGCGCGCGGCGTCGGAACCGTCGCCTCGGCAGCCTTCTTGCGCGACAGGCGGCGCGAGATCAATTCGAACATCAGGTAGATCGCAGGCGTGATGTAAAGCGTCAGCAGCTGCGACACCGCGAGGCCGCCGACGACCGCGAGACCGAGCGGCTGGCGCAACTCGGCGCCGGCACCGATGCCGAGTGCGATCGGCAGGGTGCCGAACAGCGCCGCCATCGTCGTCATCATGATCGGCCGGAACCGCAGCAGGCACGCCTCGCGGATCGCCGCCTCGGGCGTGGCGCCGTGCGCACGTGCCTCGATCGCGAAGTCGATCATCATGATCGCATTCTTCTTCACGATGCCGATCAGCAGCAGCACGCCGATCATGGCGATGATCGAGAGCTCGGTATCGAACAGATACAGCGTCAGCAGCGCCCCGAGGCTCGCCGTCGGCAGGCCGGACAGGATGGTGATCGGATGGATGAAGCTCTCGTACAGAATGCCGAGCACGATATAGATCGTGATCACCGCCGCCGCGATCAGCAGCGGCTGGTCGCGGAAGCTGTCCTGGAACACCTGAGCGGTGCCGGCGAACTGTCCGACGATGGTCGCCGGCATGTTGATCTTGCGTTCGAGCCCGGCCATGGCGGTCACCGCCTCGCCGAGCGTGTAGCCGGGTGCCAGATTGAAGGTGATGGTCACCGCCGGCAGCTGGCTCTGGCGCGCGACCGCGATCGGGCCGGCGCCGAGATTGACGGTTGCGAGCGTATCGAGCCGGACGAGCTGGGCGTTCGACGACTTGACGTAGATCTTCGACAACGCGCCGGGGTCGAGCAGCGACAACTTGTCGGCCTCGAGGATCACCGCGTAATCGTTCGATGGCGTGAACACGGTGGCGATCTTGCGCGTGCCGAACGCTGAGTAGAGCGTCGACCGGACCGCCTCGTTGGTCACGTTGTAGCGGGCGAGCGCATCACGATCGATCGTCATCGTCACCTGCCGCGCGCCGAGCTGCAGATCGGTCGTCACGTCGGCAAAGCCGGGCGCGCGCTTGACCTCGTCGGTGAGCAGCGTCGCATAGGCGTAGAGCTGCTCCTGGTCGACGCTCGACAGCGTGTACTGGTAGGCCGAGGCGCCGGCGCGGCTGCCGATGCGGATGTTCTGCAGCGGCTGCGGGAAGGCGCGGATGCCGGTCACACCGGCAAGCTTGTTGCGGATGCGGTTCTGCACCTCGGTGATGGTGGCATTGCGCTCGCGTTCAGGCCGCGATTTCAACTGCGTGAAGACCGTGCCGCGGTTGAGGGTCGTATTGAAGCCGCCGGCGGCAACGTTGGAGTTCACGTAGAGGACGTCGGGATCCTGCCGGATGATCTCGGCGACGCGGCGCTGGCGTTCGACCATCGCCTGGAACGAGATGTCGGGAGCGGACTCCGTGCGCACGAGCAGGATGCTGGTGTCTTCGATCGGCATGAACCCCTTCTTGACCAGGCCGAACATGGTGACCGTCGCCCACATGGTGGCGATGGTCAGGATGATCATCAGCCAGCGCGCCTTGAGCGACCAGTCGAGCGTGACCTGGTAGGCCTTGGCGATCGCCGCGTATCCGGCCTCGAAGATGCGCGACACCAGTCCGGGCTTCTCGTCGTGGTGGGCGGAGAGCATGCGCGAGGCGAGCATCGGCGTCAGGGTCAGCGAAATGAAGCCGGACAGCAGGATCGCGGTCGAGATCGTCATCGCGAACGAGAAGAAGAAGCGGCCGACCACGCCGCCCATGAACAGGATCGGGATGAACACCGCGACCAGCGAGACGGTGATCGAAAGCACCGTGAAGCTGATCTCCTGCGCGCCCTTGATGGCGGCTTCGAACGGCTTCATCCCCTGCTCGACATAGCGCACGATGTTCTCGAGCACGACGATCGCGTCGTCGACCACGAAGCCTAGCGCCAGGGTGAGCGCCAGCAGCGTGACGTTGTCGAGCGAGAAGCCCAGCACCGCCATGCCGCCGAACGTGCCGATGATCGACAGCGGCAGCGCGATCGCCGGGATCACCGTCGCCCGCCACGTGCGCAGGAAGGCGAGGATGACGAGGATCACCAGCCCGGCAGTCAGGATCAGCGTCAGCTGGACGTCGTGAACGCTGGCCCGGATCGACTCCGACCGGTCGCTGAGGATGCGAAGCTGGATCGTCGGCGGCAACTCGGCCTGGAACCTCGGCACCAGTGCGCGCACCGCGTCGGTCACCGAGACGGTGTTGGCGTCGGGCTGGCGCTGCACTGAGACCGTGATCGCCCGCTGGCCCTGCAACTCGGCGCGTGCCTCGTCGTTCTCGACCAAATCCTCGACCCTCGCGACGTCCTGCAGGCGGACCGGGGCGCCGTTGCGCCAGGCGATCACCACCGGCTTGAAGTAGGCCGCGGTCGGCTCCGCGCCCTTGGTCTCGAGCATGTAGATCTGGCGCGAGGTGCGGATCGAGCCGAGTGGCGAAACCGAGGTCAGCGCGCCGACGGAGGTGCGGATCTCGTCGACGCCGATGCCGCGGGCGGCGAGCGCGTCGAGATCGAACTTGATGCGCACCGCCCGCTTCTGCGCGCCGTTGATGTTGATCTGGGCGACGCCGGGCAAAGTCGAGATGCGCGGGCTCATCACCTTGTCGGCGAACTCGTTCATCTGCTGCGCCGGCGCGGTGTCCGACGTCAGCGCCAGGAAGATCACCGGACTGTCGGCCGGGTTGACCTTGCGGAAGCTCGGCGGCGCCGAGATCTCGATCGGCAGGCGGGAGGTCGCGACCGAGATCGCCGACTGAACGTCGAGCGCGGCGGCGTCGATGTTGCGGTTGAGATCGAATTCCAGCGTCACCGAGGTCGCGCCTTCGACACTGGACGAGGTGATATCCTTGATGCCGGCGATGGTTGCGAATTGCCGCTCGAGCGGCGCGGCGACCGAGACCGCCATGGTGTCGGGACTGGCGCCGGGAAGCTGCGCCGAGACGGTGATGGTCGGCACATCGATGCGCGGGATCGCGGCGATCGGCAGTTGCCGGTAGCCGACGACGCCCGCCAGCAGCATCGACGCCATAAGCAGCGTCGTCATTACCGGCCGGCGAATGCAGAGCTCTGACAGGCCCATGACGGATCAGCTCCGGCCTGGGGCGGCAGCGCCAGCCTCGGGCTTCTTGGCCTCCGGCGCGCCGCCCTTTTTGCCCGGTGCGGGCGCCGAATTCGGGTCGTTGATCCTCACCGTCATCCCCGGCGCCAGGCGCAGCTGGCCGTCGGTGACGACGCGCTCACCGGCCTTGAGGCCGTCGCCGACGAAAGCGGTCTGGCCGACGATCCGCTCGACTGTCACCTCGCGCGGGTTCACCTTGTTGTCGGCACCGACGACCCAGGCGATCATGCCCTGCTGCGCCGGCAGGATGGCGCTCGCCGGCACCGCGGCGGATTCTTGGGCTTGACCTCGACCGTGAGCAGGACCTCGACTGCGAGGCCCGGCCACAGCATCTCCTGCTCATTATTGCTCGTTACCTTCGCGGTGACGGTGCCGGTGGACTTGTCGACCTGGTTGTCGACGAAGGTCAAATCGCCAACGACGCGCACCGGCTTCGAGCCGGGAACCACCACGCTCGCCTTGGCGCCGCGCTTCAAGGCGTCGCGCAGCGCTGTGAGGTCGGTCTGCGGCATGGCGAAGGCGACCACGATCGGCTTGACCTGATTGAGCGTGACCAGCGGGGTGGTATCGGCAGCGCGCACATTGGTGCCGGTCTTGGCGGACAGGCTGCCGGTGCGGGCGGCGATCGGCGCTCGGATGGTCAAGTAGTCGAGCTGGGTCTTCTGCACTTCCAGCGCCGCCTCGCCGGCAGAGATGCTGGCCTTGAGCGAGTTGACGATCGCCTTGGCGGTATCGACCGAGGCTTCCGAGGTGATTTTCTGGCGTATCAGCGTCTCGCGGCGGGCGAGTATGCCTTCGGCATCCGCGAGGTTCGCCCTGTCCTTGGCGATGTTGGCCTCGGCCTGGGCGATCTGCGCCTTGGCCAGCCGGTCGTCGAACTGGAACAGGACCTGGCCTCGTTCGACGGGATCGCCCTCGCTGAAGCCGACCGAGACGATCTGGCCGTCGACGCGGGCGCGGACCGACACCGATGCCAGCGGCTCGACGGTGCCCGGCGCCGACAGGATGACCGGCATGTCGGAATCGACGACCATGGCGGCGGTGACCGGCACCGCGGCCGGCCCGCCCTTCTTCTGCCCGGCCTTGTTGTCGCCACTCCAGGGCGTGGCGACCGGCACCTTCCAGCCCGTCGCCACCTCGAATCGCTGCCGGGCTTCCGGCACGAGCGTCACGACTGCCGCCACCGCGCCCGCGACAGCAACGACACCTAGCAACGCTCGCTTCATGTTTCATTCCGCCACTGACAACCGCAGTACGCTACGACCGAACCGCAGAATGAGCAACAATTGCGATGCTTTTTGACGCCTGGCGATCAAATTTACGTTTTTCTTCTCCAGCGGGTTGACGCGGAGGCTCAATTCCCTCAGCTGCTTCGGCGTCGCCTCGGCCGGGGCGCCCATCAGCAGGTCGCTGGCCTGCTGGTTCATCGGGAACAGCGCGACCTCGCGCAGGTTCTTGACGCCACACAGCAGCATGACGATGCGATCGATGCCGGCGGCCATGCCGCCGTGTGGCGGCGCGCCGTACTGGAACGCCCGGTACATGCCGCCGAACCGCTGCTCGACCGTCTCGGCCGGGTAGCCGGCGATGCCGAACGCCTTGACCATCGCCTCCGGCAGGTGGTTACGGACGCCGCCGGAGGCGATCTCGTAGCCGTTGCAGACGATGTCGTACTGGTAGGCCTTGAGGCTCAGGATCTCGGCTTCGGTCTTGGCCGCGTTCAAAGCCGCGAGGCCGCCCTGCGGCATCGAGAACGGGTTGTGCGAGAAGTCGATCTTCTTCTCGTCCTCGTTCCACTCGTATTGCGGGAAGTCGACGATCCAGCACAACTCAAACCGGCTCTCGTCGACGAGCTTCAACTCGCGGCCGATCTGGTCGCGGGCGAGGCCGGCGAACTTGTAGAACTTGGCCGGATCGCCGGCGGCGAAGAAGCATGCGTCGCCGTCCTTGAGCCCCAGCGGCATCGAGGCTTCGTACGTTCGCCAATGTTTTTGGCGACCGACCCACTTCCCTCGGCTGGAGGGACCCACTTTCAACCTGTGCGAGCTACGAGTACATTCACTTCCTGTGGACCTGAACCTTTGAAGAAGATGTAGCCCAGCCCCGGCTGGCCTTCCTTCTGCGCCCAGCCGTTCATGCGGTCGCAGAAGGCGCGGGAGCCGCCGGTCGGCGCTGGGATCGCCCAGACGCGGACCTTCGGGTCCTTCTCGATCATTCCGGCGAACACCTTGAAGCCCGACCCGCGGAAATGCTCGGTGACGTCAGACATTTCGATCGGGTTACGCAAGTCGGGCTTGTCCGAGCCGTACTTGGCGATCGCGGCGTCATAAGGGATGCGCGGCCATTTTTTGGTCACCGGCTTGCCGCCCGCGAACTCCTCGAAGATGCCGGTGATCACCGGCTCCATGGTGCGGAAGATGTCCTCCTGCTCGACGAAGCTCATCTCGACGTCGAGCTGGTAGAACTCGCCGGGCAGGCGGTCGGCGCGCGGGTCCTCGTCGCGGAAGCAGGGCGCGATCTGGAAGTAGCGGTCGAAGCCCGACATCATCAGCAGCTGCTTGTACTGCTGCGGCGCCTGCGGCAGGGCATAGAAGTTGCCGGGATGGATGCGCGAGGGGACGAGGAAGTCGCGTGCGCCTTCCGGCGACGACGCGGTCAGGATCGGCGTCGCGAACTCGTTGAAGCCGACCTCGTCCATGCGGCGGCGAATGGATTTGATCACCGCCAGCCGGGTCATGATGTTCTTGTGCAGCGTTTCGCGACGCAGGTCGAGGAAGCGGTAGGTGAGCCGCAGGTCCTCCGGGTAGTCCGGCTCGCCGAACACCGGAACGGGGAGCTCCTTGGCCTGGCTCAGAACCTCGAGCTCGGCCGCCAGCACCTCGACCTCGCCGGTCGGCAGATCGGGGTTGATCGTGCCTTCCGGCCGCTGGCGCACCTTGCCGTCGATGCGCACGACCCACTCGGAGCGGACGGCCTCGACCGCCTTGAACGCCGGGCTGTCGCTGTCGGCGACGATCTGGGTCAGGCCGTAGTGGTCGCGCAGGTCGATGAACAGGAGCCCGCCGTGGTCGCGCACGCGATGCACCCAGCCGGACAGGCGCACCTCGCTGCCGATGTCGGCGGCGCGCAGGGCGCCGCAGGTGTGGGTGCGGTAGCGCTTGGAGACGAGGGTCGCGGGAGATGTTCCCTTGGGAGCAGCCATCTGAGCAGCCATGGGGGCGCCTGATCCTGATTTGTTCATGGAGGGGGACAGTTACCGATCCGGCATTGAGGCCCTGACAGTCGAGCGGACAGCGCCGATCGGTAACTGTCCCCGCCGACGGGCGTAGCCACCACGCGGGGGTGGGGTTGTCAAGGATGGGGGTGTTGGCGAGGTCAAGGCTGGCACCCCTACCACCGTCAGCTGCCGGGTCGGATTGATGCGTCCGCCTCGATTGTGGCATCATCGCATGCTTGGCGTACGGATGAAGCGATTCGTACGAGGATAGTCACAGATCGGCGGAAGCGTCAGTGTTTGCAGTACTCCGGCTGAAATCGGTGACTGTCGCCGTCCATGCATGCGCGAGATGATGGTGGCGAGGGATGGGAAAAATGGGATTCGGGGGTGGTGTGATGAAACTGTTCCGATGGCCGATGGCATTGGTCGCGGCGCTAGCGACGGCAACTCTTGCCGGCTGTGGCGGCGGCAGCGACCTGCAGACCGCGAGCATCGCCGCCGGTCCGCTGGCGCCCGGCAAGGCGCGGGTCACAATTACCCGTCCCAGCTCCATTGTTTACGCCGCCGCACCGGCCACGATCACGCTCAACGGGCAGAAGGTCGCCGACATCGCCGTTGGCAGCTCGGCGGTAATCGACGTGCCGGCCGGTGCCAATGTCCTGGCGGCCTCGGCGTGGTCCTATCCCGGCTCCTTCTCGGTCAAGCTCGACGCCAAGGCCGGCGCCACCTACGCGCTCAGCGTCGAGCCGCGCGGCGACAGCCTGCTGCCCGGCGCCCTGCTCGGACCGATCGGCGGCGCGATCGACGCCAGCGTCAACGAGAATGCCGGTGCGTTCCAGCTCACCGTGGTGCCGGGGAC
>CAVVRF010000013.1:0-66001 GCA_963750535.1 uncultured Alphaproteobacteria bacterium
TTCTCACGTCGTGTTCATCCCGAAGTGCAGGAGGAAGACGCTGTATGCCGGGCTGCGACCGCATCTGGGCGAAGTCTTCGCAGACTGGCCGGGCAGAAGGAAAGCCGGATCGAAGGGCATCTGATGCTCGATCACGTTCACATGATGATCTCGATCCCGCCGAAATATGCGGTGTCGCAGGTCGTTGGCTTCATCAAGGGAAAGAGCGCGATCCATCTGGCTCGGGTCTATGGCGAACGCAAGCGCAGATTCGTGGGTCAGCACTTCTGGGCCAGGGGGTATTTCGTGTCCACTGTAGGCCGCGACGAGGCGGTGGTGCGCGAGTATATCCGCAACCAGGAAAAGGAAGACCAGCGACTGGAGCAGTTGAACCTCTGGCGCTGAGCCACCTCCCGGTGGCACAAGAACTCCGGGGCCGCGTCAGCGACCCCACCAGCCGCCTCGGGCGGCCCCAGAACTAAAGCCCCCGGCTTTGCCGGGGGATATTTACTGCAGCGGCAAAAACATCTTCCGGCAAGTTTGCTCTCTCTGATTTCTCGAACCGCCGCTGGTTGCCGAAATGCGCCTCGACCCACCTCCTAGCTTCTCCCGGTTTCATATCGGTGTCCCGTCCTGTCTCCGCTCGAATCAGATTGTGGAGGATGACCCCAAAAAAACCTAGTGCGGGGGTACGCATGGTCGAGTCGTGGCATCAGCCTGGAAAAATCGAGAGCAGTCTGCGGATTACATCAAGCCTGAGGCAGGGAACTTGGCAGAGGGGTTAGCGGACGTTGCGATCAGAGTTGGACTGGGTAGTAGTCTCAGGCTGTCCGACTTCCGGCCCCCCCTCAAACATCAACAACCCCCGCCCCAACGCCGCATCACGCGCCTGTCCGCATCCCCCTCAACTCCCCAGCTCCCCCCACATCGACCTGCGTTCGCACTGCTTCGGGCGTGTTCCTCAGCAGGCAGGCGATCGTCATCGCGTGCCGCCGGCACCGCTGCGCTCCTCGAACGCAACGTCGCCGACGAGGCGCTTCCTGCCGTCGACGCCGAGCAGTGCCGGCGGCGACTTCGCAGCCGATCAGGTCGCGGCTGACAGGCCGGCTCGCAGCACCGTCGCTCGTCATTCATCAGTACAGCGAGGGTGCGTGCCGACCCGATGCGCACCACCTTGCCGTTAAGGAAGCCTGCCGTTTGCATGCTGTACAATTCCGTCAAGAAGGGACATTGTCTGCTGGATTGCAAGAACCTGATCACTACCTGCGACACCCCGGTCCCCAGCAGTTGCGTCTACAGCGCTCAATCCATTCCTGTTGCATCCGTGCCTTTCAACGAAAAGGCCATTCAGAGGAGTTCAGCCATGGACATCACCCGTCGCTCCGCAACCGTGGGCGGGCTCAGCCTGCTCACCGGCGCTTCGATGACGGCGATGAGCCGCGCGGAGGGAGGCTCGTTCCTCGGCATCGGACAAGGACTTGAAGACTTCTGGCTCGCCACCGACGCCTACATCTACGGCTATCCGCTGGTGACCATGGAGATGACACGCAGGGTCATCACCAACGTCGCGGCGCCGGACGGCACGCGCGCGCCGATGGGCCAGATCATCAAGCTGCGCGAGTATCCGAACTCGTCCTTCAGGGACGTGACGGCGCCGAACGCCGACACGCTCTACACCACCGCGTTCTTCGATGTCGGCAAGGAGCCGTGGGTGCTCAGCATCCCCGATATGAACGGCCGCTACTGCCCTGATGCCGATGCTGGACGGCTGGACCACCGTGTTCGAGGTGCCCGGCAAGCGCACCACCGGCACCAAGGCCGCAGACCTATGCGATCACCGGGCCGGGCTGGACGGGCACGCTGCCCGCCGGGGTCAAGCGAGTACAAGTCGCCGACCAGCATCGTGTGGCTGCTCGGCCGCATCTATTGCACCGGCACGCCGGAGGACTACGCGGCGGTCCACAAGCTGCAGGACGAGTTCAAGCTCGTTCCGCTGAGCTCATACGGCAAGCCCTATACGCCGCCGCCCGGCACGGTCGATCCGTCGATCGACATGAAGACGGCGGTGCGCGAGCAGGTCAACCGCATGGATGCGGCGGCCTATTTCACGTTGCTCTGCGAGCTCATGAAGACCAATCCGCCGACGGCGGCGGATGCGCCGCACATCGCCAAGTTCGCCAGGATCGGCATCGTGCCCGGCCAGGACTTCGACGCGAGCAAGCTGAAGGCCGATTTCATCAAGCGCGTGCCAGAGGTTGCGGTCGATCGGATCATGATCCAGTTCAAGATCAACAAGGACATCAAGGACGAGAACGGCTTGGGCGTTCACGACCAAGACCGGCATCTACGGCACCGACTATCTGATGCGGGCGCTCGTCACGGCAATCGGGCTCGGCGCCAACCGTCCGCAGGACGCCGTCTACCCGACGTCGCAGAAGGATGCGGCAGGCCACAAGTACAGCGGCGCGAACAAGTACGTGATGCGCTTCGCCAAGGGCCAGTTGCCGCCCACGCTCGGCTTCTGGTCGCTGACGATGTACGACAGCGAATATTTCTTCGTGAGCAATCCGATCAATCGCTATTCGATCAGCGCGCGGCAGAACCTGAAGCCAAATCCGGACGGGTCGGTCGATCTCTATATCCAGAAGGATTCGCCCGGCACGGACAAGGAAGCGAACTGGCTGCCGGCGCCTGCCGGTGATTTCATCTTGATGCTGCGCATGTATTGGCCGAGCGAGAAGAGCCCATCGATCATCAATGGGTCGTGGAAGATTCCGCCGGTGAAGAAGGTCGGCTGATCAGCCACCGATCGGTCTGATGCCGAACGCGCGGGCCGCGCAGATCGAGCGGCTCCGCGATCTTCTCCCTGGTTGTTTGGGCCTCGGCGCGTTGCGACCGCGTTCGCGATGCTCTCCGCCGCGCGTACCTCATCAATGCTGGACCGGCTGTCGCCAACAGGCTACCGTGAGCTCAATTGACGATGCCAACTGGAAATCGCGGCTCACGTAGATTGCGCCACCTGATTGATCCAAGGCAGGATTTCTCGTTACCGTTTCACGTCGCGGCCTGAGCCACCCTCTACCAAGAGAGTTGATTAGTGCAGCCGACCCCCGTGGACCAAGACGTAGCCAGGCTTGGCGAAGGCATGCTGCAGTTCGTGTGCGGCATCGACAAGCTCGACACGCCCGACGACGTGTTGGACGCGCTGCACGGGATAACCTCCAAAGCCTGCAAGATAAACGTAATGGGCGCCGGCCTGTTTCCAGTGCGATCGCAAGATCTGAGCAGTATCGAGAAAGGCAAGACTGTCTTCATTCACAAAAGCGTCCCCGAGGGATGGTGGGAGGAGTGGCTGGAGTTGAGCCGCAGTCATCCGGCCCCCGGGCTCATGCTTGCGCGGTTGTCCCTGGCGCCCTTCACGAAATCGGAGCTGATGCAGCGGCTTGAGCCGCTGGGCATCGATCGATGGCCAATCGAGCTGGCAATGAAGTACGGCATACGCGATTCGCTGACCTGCCCGGTCGGCGGGCGCTGGGTGGTCATGTTCTGGTCGCCGCATTCTCTATCCCAGCGGTTCTCCGAGGAGTTACGCGCGATCCTCTTCATGGGAGCAACATTCGCGGCCATTCGCCTGCAGAAGCTTGTCGGTTCGCAGCCGGGCCGGATCGGCAAGAGCGCCGCGCTCACGCCCCGCGAGCTTGCGGTGCTGCGGCTCATGTCGCTTGGCCACCAGGTCAGGGAAACCGCCCAGCTGCTGGAGCTCGGCGAGGAGACGGTTCGCAGCCACCTCAAGAAAGCCCAGGTCAAGCTTGGCGTTCAGAACCGCAGCCATGCGGTGGCGCAGGCAATCAGGCTCCATCTGATCCCCTGATCGGCGGCAAGGTCTCCCCCAAATCGGGGACGAGCCTGCTCGATGTGTCTGCTACCAATTGGTCGCGTCTTCGCGCGCTTGTCGCGCGACGTCGCTCGCTAGGCCGATCTGAACTTGGGGGGCTGCAAAGTCCAGAGTCGATCAGCCCAGCCCAGCTCGGACCGGGCGCTATGTCTATCGACGCGCGTTGTCGATCCCGGCACAGTGCCCGGTCCGGACGATGCAAAGTCTGGAGTTGCTTGGCCTGGCATCGGCGCTCCTGGCCCCGGTTGATCCAGGTCAATGTCGATGCTCGCCCGCGAATGGAACATTCGAACAATCCTGCGCTGACGCGGGAGCGACGGCATTGGCGGTCAAAACCTCGTGCCTCAATTCGCAAGCCAGATCCTGGACCTGCTCGCGAGCCATGATTGCATGGCCCTCGCCACGGTCCGCGCGGACGGCTTTCCGCAGACCACCACCGTCGGCTATGTGAACGAAGGGATGGCGATCTATTTCGGCTGCGGCACCAATTCGCAAAAGGCGCGCAATATCGAAGGCGACAATCGCGTATCGCTGGCGATCAATCACGAGTTCGACGACTGGAACAAGATTCAAGGCCTTTCAATGGGCGGCGTCGCGGAGCGTCTGACCGACGTCGAGGACATCGGCAGGGTCGTCGAGCTGTTTACGGCAAAGTTTCCGCAGGTGGCGGGCTTCAAGCAGGAAGACCTGCTGGGAACGATCTTCTTCAAGGTTACGCCAACGGCGATCTCCGTCATCGATTACACCAAGGGCTTCGGGCACAGCGACCTCATCGTCGTCGAATGATGCCGCAATCGCTACCCGCTACCGGTCGAGACCGTCTTCGATCTTAGCTTTCCAGCTCCCCCACATCGACCTGGATCCGCGCCGCTTCCAGCGTGTTCCTCAGCAGGCAGGCGATCGTCATCGGGCCGACGCCGCCGGGGACCGGGGTGATGGCGGCGGCGACAGCGGCTGCCTCCTCGAACGCGACGTCGCCGACGAGGCGGCTCGTGCCGTCGGCGCCGGTTACGCGGTTGATGCCGACGTCGATCACGATCGCGCCGGGCTTGATCCAGTCGCCGCGCACGAATCCGGGTCGGCCGACCGCCGCCATGACGAGGTCGGCGCGGCGGACATGCGCCGGCAGGTCGCGCGTCCTCGAATGCGCGATCGTCACCGTGCAGCCCTGCGCCAGCAGCAGCTGGGCGAGCGGCTTGCCGACGATGTTCGAGCGGCCGATCACGATCGCGTCGAGGCCATCGAGGCTCGGTTGCACGGTCTTCGCCAGGATGATGCAGCCGGCCGGGGTGCAGGGAACGAGCGAGCGGGCGCCGGTCGACAGACGGCCGACGTTGACCGGATGAAACCCGTCGACGTCCTTGGCCGGGTCGATCGCCTCGATCACCCGGTCGGTCTCGATGTGCCGCGGCAGCGGCAGCTGCACCAGGATGCCGTGGATGTCGCCGTCGCGGTTGAGGTCGCCGATCAGCTCCAGCAGGTCGAGCTCGGAGGTGGCCGCCGGCAGCTTGTACTCGAGCGAGCGCATGCCGGCCTCGATGGTCTGGCGGCCCTTGTTGCGCACGTAGACCTGGCTGGCCGGATCATCGCCGACGATGACCACGGCAAGGCCGGGCACGACGCCGTGGGTGCGCTTGAACGCCGCCACCTCGGCGGCCACGTCGCCGCGAACCTTGGCGGCGATCGCCTTGCCGTCGATCAGTCGTGCCATCTGTCCGTCCCTCTTCGAGCTTCCGGCATCACGAGCTGCCGCTTCACGCTTCCGGCTCGATCGCGGCGAGCTTTTCAGCCAGCGCGGCGGCAAGCTGCACCGGGTCGCCGGCTACGTCGAGCACCTTTACCCGTGATTTGCCGCCGGTCGACAATTTGACGCTGCCTTTCGCCACGCCGAGCCAGCCGGCGACCAGCTTCTCGAGGGCAGCGTTGGCGGCGCCATCCTCCGGCACGGCGCGGACGCGGGCCTTGAACGCCGGGCCGTCGGCGGTCTGCTCGATCCCCTCCACCGCCTCGCGCGACGACCGCGGCGTCAGCCGGAACCGGACGGCGACGCCGTTCCTGGTGATCCGCCAGGGCTGGTCGCCCGCGCTCACATGAATAACTTGGCGAAATTGGTGAGCACGACCGATTGCACGAAATAGCACGCCAGCAGCAGCACGATCGGCGACAGGTCAAGCCCGCCCATGTCGGGAAGCATGCGGCGGATGGGCTTCAGCAGCGGTTCCGTGACGGCGGTCACCGCCTGCCACAGCGAGCGTACGAACGGATTGTACGGATTGATGACATTGAAACCGATCAGCCAGCTCATGATCACCGCGGCGATCACCACGTAGGTGTAGAGCGAGATGAGGTAGCTGATAAAATTCAGGAGTTCGATCATCGGCTGTCTTTCCGGCGCGGGGCTGGGGCAGGCTTGCGGGTGCGAGGAATAGACGGCGAGCGGCCCAGGGTGCAAGTTCGAAACACTCTGCCGCTCGCGCATCGCCGGCGGCGGGAGGCGGCGGAGGCGGCTCTTTCGCCTTCGCGGCGGTGCTGCGATGCCGCCGGGCGCAGGGCTCAGGCGTTTCGATCGGGATATCAGGAGTTGGTCATGGACGCGGCCGATCTGCGGGTTTTCGATGCCGTCGCCAGAACCGGCAGCATGAGCCGGGCGGCGCAGGCGCTCAACACCGTGCAATCGAACGTGACGGCGCGGATCAGGGCGCTCGAGACCGAGGTCGGCGCCACATTGTTCGAGCGGACCAGCCGCGGCGTGACGTTGACCGCCGCCGGCCACCGGCTGCTACCGTTCGCGGCGCGGGTCGCGCTTGTGCTCGACGATGCGCGCCGCGCGGTGGCCGACGATGGCACGCCGACCGGTACGCTCGTCATCGGGTCGCTGGAGACGACCGCGGCGCTCAGGCTGTCGCCGGTGCTCGCGGCGTTCGCGGCGACCTATCCGGCGGTCGACCTGTCGTTGCGCACCGGCACGTCCTGCGAGCTCATCGAGCAGGTGCTGGCCCGCAAGGTCGACGGCGCGTTCGTTTGCGGTCCGGTCAACCACCCCGATCTCAAGGCGGAAACGTTCGTCCGCGAGGAGCTCGCGATCCTGACCGCGCCCGGGGTTGTCGCGTGGGATGATGTTGCCGGAAAGCCCGACCTCAAGCTGCTGGTGTTGCGTGCCGGCTGCACCTACCGGTTGCATCTCGAATCGCTGCTCGCTCGCCGCGGTATCGTCGGATTCCGGCACCAGGAGTTCGGCACGCTCGAGGCGATCATCAGCTGCGTCGGCGCCGGCATCGGCATCACGCTGCTGCCGCGCGCCCTGGTCGGCCGGGTGTGGCAGCGCGGGCGCGTCCGCGTGCATCCGCTGCCGAACGGCGAAGGCGTGGTCGATACCGTGTTCATCCAGCATCGCGGCGCGTTCGTGCCGAGCGCGCTCGGCGCGTTCCTCGAGCTCGCCCGGCCGAAGATGGCGCACATCGCGGCTGCCGAGTAGCGCCGCCATCTCGGCGAGCGATGGCGGCGATCAGATCAAATCGCTACCCGCGCGCCGGGTGCCCGCACTAGTGTCCCGATCGCGAAGTTCGCTTCATTCGCATGGCTATCGGACGAACTTCGCGATCGATAAGGACACTAGCAAATCCAAGCTTCTAGTGTGGCTTATGATTTCAAAGTCCGCACTGGAGTATGCCGCAAGTATGAAGCGGACTTCGAAATCGCCACACTAGCCTTGCATTCGAGCGTGCGGGGGCGGCTTCCCGCACCGAACGAGCGGGTCAGGCATGGAATTCCGGCGGTCATTGGCGCTTGCCATCGGCGGGCTGGCGGCGCTGGCGGCGGCGATCGGCATCGGGCGGTTCGTCTATACGCCGATCCTGCCGGCAATGCTGGAGGCACTTGGCTGGAGCAAGGCCGATGCCGGGCTCGTCGCATCGGCCAATTTCCTCGGCTATTTCCTCGGCGCGGTGGCGGCGGGCCGGTCGGTGATCGCCCGGCGTCCCCGGCAGTGGCTGCTGTCGGGACTGGCGGCGAGCGCGATCACGACGGCCGGCATGGCGCTCGATGCCGGGCTCGCCTGGTTCGTCGTCCTGAGGTTTGCCGGCGGTGCGGCGAGCGCCCTAGTCATCGTGTGCGCCTCGACGCTGGTGCTGGAGCGGCTGGCGGCGAGCGGTCACGGCGCGCTTGCCGCGATCCACTTCGCCGGCGTCGGCGGCGGGATCATGATCTCGGCGGCGGCGGTGTCGGCGATCACGGCAGCTGGCGGCGACTGGCGCCTGATGTGGGCCGGGGCCGCCGTGATCGCCTTCCTCGGTGTCGCGCTCGCCACATTGTTGATCCCGGCGGCCGCGCCGACCGTCGTCGCCGCCGCCCGCGCACCCTCGGCCGGGTTGGGCCGGCTGGCGCCGATCATCGTCGCCTACGGGCTCGTCGGCCTCGGCTACGTGATCACCTCGACGTTCCTCGTCACGATCGTGCGGTCGACGCCGGCGATCCGCGCGCTCGAGCCGTGGATCTGGATGCTGTTCGGACTGGCGGCGGTGCCGTCGGTCGCGCTGTGGAGCCGGCTCGGCAGCAGGATCGGCCTGGCGCGAGCGTTCTCGGTCGCGGCGCTGGTCGAAGCGCTCGGCGTCGCCGCCAGCGTCGAGTGGGTCTCGATCACCGGCGTGTGCATGTCGGCGATCCTGCTCGGCGGCACCTTCATGGGCCTGACGGCGCTCGGCCTGATGGTCGCGCGCGAGGCGTCGGGCGACCAGGCGCAGCAGGCGATCGGGCGAATGACCGCGAGCTTCAGCATCGGGCAGATGGCGGGGCCGCTGCTCGCTGGCCACCTCTACGAGCAGCTCGGCAGCTTCCGGGCGGCGTCGCTGGTGGCTGCCGCCGGGCTCGTCATCGCGGCGTTCCTCGCCCGTTGGATGGCCGGCAGCGGCCACGCCGCGCCGCGGCCGCTCCACCCGTAGCGGCCGATCGGCGGCTCCCGGAGCTCCGGTGCTAGCGTGCGGCGGGCGCGCGCTGGGCGAGCCAGATCCCGCCGATCACCAGCACCAGCGCCGCGGCGTGGAACCACGCGAACGGCTCGCCGATCAGGCCGACGCCGAGGGCAGCCGCGAACACCGGTACCAGGTTGACGAACACGCCGGCGCGGCCTGGTCCGATCAGATCGACGCCGCGCATGAAGAACAGCTGCGCGATGCACGACGGGAAGGCGGCGACGAAGATGGTGATGAGCCAGCCCTCGAGCGTCGGCGGGGTAAAGCCGAAGATCGCGATCTCGGCCAGGATCAGCGGCACCGAGGTGGCGGCCGCGACCATGGCGAGCAGGGTGAAGAACGCCGGTCCGGTCATCTTCGGCCGATTGCGCAGCGCCACCGTGTAGAACGCATAGAGCGCGCACGCCGCAAGCATCGCGAGGTCGCCGCCGTTGAGGTCGAGATCGAGGATCTTGCGTGGCTCGCCGCGGGTCGCGACGACGACGACTCCGACCAGGGTGATCAGCACGCCGACGAGCTGCAGCGGCGTCGTCCGCGCACCGTGCGCCAGGAAAGCGCCGGCGAGCACGAACACCGGGATCGAGCCTTGCAGGATGCCGATGTTGATCGCCGTGGTGTAGTGGGCGCCGAAGTAGAACAGCACATTGAAGCCGGTGAAGCCGAGGAAGGCCATCAGCACGATGCTGCCAAGCCGGGGCCTGATGTCCGGCCAGTGCTCGCGAATCTGGCCGCCGTAGATCGGCCACAGGACGATCAGCACCAGCAGCCAGCGCAGGAACACCAGGGTCAGCGGCGTGATGTGCCCGATCGCCAGCCGGCCGGCCACGGCATTGCCGCCCCAGAACAGGGCGGTCAGCGTCAGCAGCAGGATCGGCGCGTTGTAGAGCGCGTCGATCGGTTTCTTGAGTGCGGCGATCATTTCGGGATTTTCCGGCTCGCAGTGGTATCGAGGTCGCAGGTTCGCGGCGACGCGACCTCGCCGGTCAATGTCGGATGGCGTGACGGGCGGTCATCGCTCCGCCAGGGCCAGGCTGTTGATGTACCAGGCCATGACGGCGACCATGATCGGGATCAGGGCAACGTGCATGGTGGCGAGGGCACCGGTCAGCCATTTTCGCCCGGCGGCAAGCCGGTTGACCCGCATGATCGACACCGCGATCATGAAGCTGACCAGCATGTAGACGAACACGAAGATCCGGTCCGATACGGTCGCCGTGTCCGAGTCGAGCTTGGGCAGCGACAGGTAGAGCGCCACCGCCGACAGCAGCGCCGTCACCTGGATGGTCACGATCGCCTCGAAGTGCGACTGCGGAATGAAGATCGACAGGTAGGCGACGATCAGGATGAAGCCGAGCGGCACCACCACCCGCAGGAAGTAGTCGGTGGTCTGCCGCTTCATCAGCCACACGAAGCTCGCCTTGTAGAACGGCGTGACGCTTCCCTCGTGAGTATAGGCATCGACCACCGGCACGAAGTCCTCGTCGTAGCCGACGTACTGTGTCCTGGGGTCCCAACCATCGGTCGCGACCTGCTTGTCGCGCACCTCGAACGGCGGCGGCTGGACGATGAATGGCCGATCGCCGCGCTTCGGCTGCAGATCGATCGAGAAGCGCTGGGTGTCGAACGGGTAGCCGCCGAGCTCCGGCTCGAACACGAAGCGGCCGGCGACCTTGTACACCTTCATCGCCTCCGGATAGGCGTCGCTCTTGCCGCCGTTGTGCAGGGTCTCGACGGTGATCTGGCGCCCATTGGTCTTGGGATCGAGGAATGCGTTGGTGAACTCGATCATGTCGATCGAGGCGTCGTGCGCGTTGCGCATCGTCAGGTAGAATTCGGCGAAGAACGTCTTCTCGTTGTCGTCGATGCGGTGCGCGCGGATCAGGTTCACGTCCAGCATAGAGCGTATCGATCGGCTTCAGCGATCCGTCGCGGACGCGGATGAACTGCAGCGGGGCGAGCTGGGTGCGGCCAAGGCCGTGCGGCAGGATCACGATGAACGGCGTGCGCACGGCCGATCGCGAATCCGGCTTGAACGACCAGTTGTCGAAGGTTCCCTTGAATGCGCCCTTGCCGGCGGCGAAGCTGGTCGTCAGCTGCCGCGTGATCAGGCGGCGCAGGCTGTCGATGTCGGTCTTCGGGTCGGCGGTCTTCATGGCGGCGGCGATCAGCGCCACCATGTCGGCATACTGGGTGCCGATGCCGATCGCACGCAGATTGTCCTTTTCCAGCGGATCGGGCGAGCCGTTCTCTTCACGCGGCTTGCACTGGCCGTTGCTCCAGCCCGGCGCGGCGTTGACCTTCTGGCCCTCGAAGGTCCACTTCTCGGGCGCATCGCGCGCGACTTGCCGGCGCAGGCGATCGTTGAACGCTTCCGGCAGGCGGTCCCACGCCAGCTGGTAGATGGCATTCGGATATGCGTTGGCCACCTCCGGCGGCAGCGCGTCGATGCGGCCGGCGACGAACAGCGCCGGGGTGATGCCGGCGGCGGTGATCGCCTTCATCAGCAACCCGGCTCGGGCGGCGCCGATGCCGAGGACGAGGATGTCGGGCTGCTTCTCCTTCAGGCTGGCGACCGTGGCGGCGACATCGTCGGGCGCGAGTCCGTCACCGGCCGGGTGCAGACGGTGATCGGCGACCACCGCGCCATCGCCGAGCAGCTTCTTCATGCCGTCGCCGAGATTGCGGCTGAACAGCGCATCCGACATTCCGACGAAGGCCGGCCGCTCGAAGTTCATCCGCCGGATGAACTGGGTCATCGCCGGCAGGCGCTCGTCGTCCTGCGATGCCTGCGTGGTGAAGACGCTGGGGTAGTCCCGGAAGATGCTGTTGACCGAAATGTTGGAGAGCATCGGAATGGCGCGGTCGCGGATGTCCTTGCCGAGTGCGTCGAACGCGGCCTTGGCGCGGTCGGAGTTCGAAAGCCCGATCATGGCGATGGCCTGCGGGTCGGCGAGCGCCGCGCGCAAGTTGGCGATGGTGAGCTGCTGATTTCGCTGGTCGTCGAGGAACTTGATCTGCAGCAGGCGGCCCGCCACGCCGCCCTGGCGGTTGATCCGGTCCTGCTCCTGCGTGGCGAGGGTCTTGATGGCGGCGATATCACCGGGGTCGTAGCAAAGGTCGTTCCTCGAGCTGATGAAGATCGGGATGCTCAGAGGCGGGCGCTGGGCGGCCTGGGCCGCCTCCTGGGCGAGCGCCTGGGAGCCGTCCGGCATGAACGCGGCGCCCGTCGCGACGATGATCGAATGGAACGCGGCAAGCGCGAGACGGCGAAAACGGCCGCCGGCGGCGGCGCCAACGCCGCCAACAGGCTGCGAGCCTGGGGATTGGGTGCTCACGATCTCGTGCTCCTGCAACATTTCCTGGTCGGTCGATGGCGGTCGCCGCCGGCCGGATGTGCAATATCGCGGACGGCTTGGTCCCATTCCGCGAGCGGTTTGACAAGCGCTTACTCGGCAACGGATGCCATCCGACCGTACCTTGTCGCTGTTGTGGCAATCCGTTCATGATGGCGGCGGCCAGCAACCAGTGGAGGAAATGCCGATGGCAGCGCGGGTAATGATCATCAACGGCCCCAATCTCAATCTCCTGGGTGTGCGGGAGCCGCATATCTACGGCACGACGACGCTGGCGGCGATCGAGGCGAGTTGCCGGGAGCTCGCGGAGTTCATCGGCGTGTCGCTGACCTTCCACCAGTCGAACCACGAAGGCGTGCTGGTCGACCTGATCCAGGCGGCGCGGGAGAACGCCGATGCCATCATCATCAATCCGGCCGCCTACTCGTTCACCTCGATCGCCATGCTCGACGCGATGAAGACGTTCGAAGGACCGATCATCGAGGTGCATATCTCGAACATCCATGCGCGCGACGAGCATCACCGGCATTCGAAGCTGTCGAGCGCGGTGAAGGCGGTGATCTGCGGCCTCGGTCCCTATGGCTACATCGTGGCGCTGCAGGCCGCCGCCCGCCTCGTCGGCAAGCTGCCGGGCGGCCTGCCGGCCGCATTGCGTGTCGGACCGGTGTGACGGCTGCCGCCGGGCATTCCGTTCGGACATGGGCTTGGAATGCCGTTCCAAGCTGGATTAGTGTTCGAATCGAACCGCGCCGGGGCGATGTGCCGGCGCTGCAACCCGAGCTTTGGGAGCAGGCCCGTGAAAATGTCGATTGCGACGGTTTCGCTCAGCGGCAGCCTCGAGGAGAAGCTCGCCGCGATCGCGGCCGCGGGATTCAAGGGCGTCGAGATCTTCGAGAACGACCTGCTGTCGTTCAACGGCACGCCGACCGACGTGCGCCAGCGCTGCGAGGAGGCCGGGCTCGAGATCATCGCCTTCCAGCCGTTCCGCGATTTCGAAGGCATGACCGGCGACAAGCGGGATCGCGTCTTCGCCAGGGCCGAGCGCAAGTTCGACGTGATGGCGGAGCTCGGCTGCGATCTGCTGATGGTGTGCTCGAACGTGTCGCCGGACTGCGTCGGCGGCATCGATCGGGCCGCCGATGATTTTCGCGAGCTGGGCGATCGCGCCGCGAGGCGCGGCATGCGGACGGCGTTCGAGGCGCTCGCCTGGGGGCGACACATCAACGACTATCGCGATGCCTGGGAGGTGGTGCGGCGGGCTGACCACAAGTCGGTCGGGCTGGTGCTCGACAGCTTCCACACCTGCTCACGCAAGACGCCGCTGTCGGCGATACGCTCGATCCCGGGCGACCGCATCTTCCTGGTGCAGATGGCGGACGCGCCGGTGCTCGACATGGACGTGCTGTCCTGGAGCCGCCATTTCCGCAATTTCCCCGGCCAGGGCGGCTTCCCGCTAGTCGATTTCGTCGAGGCGGTGCAGACCACCGGGTTCGACGGCCCGCTGTCGCTCGAGATCTTCAACGACCAGTTCCGGGCCGGCTCGGCCCGGCGGGTGGCGGTCGACGGCCACCGCTCGCTCATTTATCTGATGGACCAGCTGCGCGAGCGCACCGGGCGGACGGTTATCGCAGGCGCCGCGCTGCCGCCGCGCTCGCGCGCGCTCGGCACGGCATTCATCGAGTTCGCGATCGACGAGAACACGACGCCGGCATTCGAGGAATTGCTCAGGGGCCTGGGCTTCGTCCGCGCCGGCGTGCACGTGTCGAAGGCGGTGGCGCGATGGACGCAAGGGGCGGTCAACATCGTCGTCAACAACGAGAAGGAAGGCTTCGCCCACTCCTTCAACATCACCCACGGCACCTCGGTGTGCGCGATCGGGCTCGAGGTCGCCGACGCCTCCTCGACGCTGGACCGGGCGCAACGGCTGCTCGACCAGCCGTTCCGCCAGGCGGTCGGCCCGGGCGAGCTCGAGATCCCGGCGGTGCGCGGGCTCGGCGGCAGCCTCGTCTACTTCATCGACCCCAGCAGCGATCTCGGCCGCGTCTGGGACATCGAGTTCAAGCCGACCGGCGAGGATGCCGCCGCGGCCGTCTGCGGCCTGCTGGCCGTCGACCATATCTCGCAATCTATGCAGTACGAGGAGATGCTGACCTGGCTGCTGTTCTACACCTCGCTGCTCGACCTCGAGAAGCTCGGCGAGCAGGATGTGATCGATCCGGGCGGACTGGTGAAGAGCCAGGTGGTGCAATCGGCCGACGGCAGCCTGCGCATCATCCTCAACGCATCGCAATCGAGCCATACGCAGTCCTCGAAGTTCCTTGCCGACACGTTCGGCTCCGGCGTGCAGCACATCGCATTCGCGACCGATGATCTGCTGGCGACGGTCACTAGGCTCGAGGCGAACGGCGTCAGGCTGCTGCCGATCCCGGAGAACTACTACGACGATCTCGAGGCCAAGACCGACCTGACGATCGAGCGGATCGAGCAGCTCAAGGCGCACAACGTGCTCTACGACCGCGAGGGCAACGCCGAGTTCCTGCAGGCCTATACCCGGACTTTCGACGGCGGGTTCTTCTTCGAGATCGTCGAGCGCAAGGGCTATCGCGGCTTCGGCGCCGTCAATGCGCCGATCCGGCTCGCCGCCCAGGCGCGGCTGTCCCGCCCGGCGGGCATGCCGCGAGCATAATTCACGGCCGCATCGAGCGGAGCCGGCCGATTGCTGCGGCGTCACCGCGGCGACGGCTCGCCGGCGCATGCATGCCCGATCCCGGTCGGTTGCGCAGAGCAGCTTCGCGCCGGTCGCCGGTCGGCTCAGAAAGAAATTGGAATGCAATTCCACTTATGATAGGGGGTCGGCAGTTCATCGTCGGCATGCGCATGCCCGGGCCGGCCGGCCGACGCCGGTGGCCCGTGAAAGCTGCGCTTCGAGGGAGTGATCAGCCTTGCCCCTGAACCTGACCGGAGCGACGCGGCTCAATTTCATCATCGGCGATCCGATCGTCCAGGTGAAGTCGCCGGGCGGCATGACCGAGGCTTTCGCCAGCCGTGGGCATGACGGCATCGTGGTGCCGCTGCAGGTCGCGCCGGACGATCTCGACCTGTTCTTCTCCGCCGCCGACAAGATGAAGAACCTCGACGGCATCATCATCACCGTGCCGCACAAGTTCGCCTGCTACCGTCATTGCCGCAGCAGCACCGACCGGGTGTCGTTCCTGGGAGCGGTCAATATCATGCGCCGGCATCCGGACGGCGGCTGGCACGGCGAGATGGTCGACGGGCTCGGCTTCGTCGGCGCCGTGCGCGGCCAGGGCTTCGATCCCGCCGGCAAGCGCGCGCTGCTGGTCGGGGCCGGCGGCGCAGGCTCCGCGATCGGACTGGCGCTGATCGACGCCGGCGTGCGCGAGCTTGCAATCCACGATGCCGACGTCACGCGCCGCGATGCGCTGATCGCGCGGCTGGCGGCGCGCCGCACGGCGAAGGTCGTCGCCGGCTCGCGCGATCCGGGCGGGTTCGATCTCGCAGCCAACGCGACACCTGCCGGCATGAGGGCGGGCGACGAGCTGCCGTTCGATGCCGCCAGACTGGCACCGACGACGTTCGTCGGTTGCGTCATAACCCAGCCCGCGGTCTCGCCGATCGTCGAGGCGGCGCGAAAGCTCGGCTGTCCGACATCGACCGGCACGCAAATGTACCAGGCGCTGCAGAGCACGATGGTCGATTTCCTGCTGTCCGCCGAACAGCGCCGCTGAGAGCCTGTCCGATGTTCACGACGCTCGAAGCAATTGCCGACGACAGCGAGTTCGACGTCGTCGTGCTCGGTGCCGGCGCCGCCGGCCTGGCCGCCGCGCTGTTTGCCGCCTTGAAGGTCAGGAAGGTGCTGCTGGTCGAGCGCACGGAGTATGTCGGCGGCACCACGGCGTTCTCGGCCGGCACCACATGGATTCCCAATACACAGCATGCGTCGGCGATCGGCGCCGATGACTCCGTCGAGAAAGCCGCCCGATATCTCGACGAGATCGTCGGCAATCGTGCGCCTGTGGCGCTGCGCCAAGCGTTCCTGCGCAGCGGCCCGGAGGCGGTCGCGACGCTCGAGGCGCATACGGACGTCAGGTTCAGGCCATATCCGCTGCATCCGGACTACGAGCAGCAGGCAAGCGCGGCGACGGTGCGCGGCCGGGCGTTGGAGCCGCTGCCGTTCGATGGCCGTCTGCTCGGCGCCAACCTTGCCTACATCCGGCCGCCGATACCCGAGTTCACCATCCTCGGCGGCATGATGGTCGATCGCGCCGATATCAACCATCTGCTGAACCTCACCAGGTCGGGTAAGTCGTTCGCGCACGCCGCAAAGCTGCTGGCCAGGTACGGCATCGATCGGCTGAAGGGCGGCCGCGGCTCGCGGCTCGTGATGGGCAATGCGATGGTCGCCCGCTTCGTGCAGTCGCTGGAGAGGCGGGCCGCCACCATTCTGACGTGCACCTCGACCACCGCACTGCTTTCCGACGCGAACGGCGTGACCGGCGTCGTCCTGCGCAGTGGCGACACGTCGCGACGGATCAGGGCCAGCCAGGGCGTGGTGCTGGCGGCCGGCGGCTATGGCCGCAGTCCGTCGCGGCGCACCGAGTTTTTGCCGGCGCCGGTGCCGCAATGGAGTCCGGCCGCTCCCGGTCACACCGGCGAGCTGCAGGATCTGGCGATCAGTCTCGGAGCCCGCTTCGGCGAAGGCAACGCCGAGAATGCGTTCTGGGCGCCAGTCTCGATCCGCCAGCGGCCCGACGGCTCGACCGCGGTGTTCCCGCATTTCGTGCTCGACCGGAGCAAGCCCGGGACGGTGTGCGTCAACCAGGCCGGCCGGCGGTTCGTCAACGAGTTCGACCTCCTATCACAACTTCGGCCGGGCGATGTTCGATTGCCACCGCAGCACGCCGTGCATCCCCTGCTACATCATCACCGATGCGGTCGGGCTCAGGAAATACGGCCTTGGCATGGTTCGCATGGGCACGCGCAATCTCGCGCCCTATCTGGCCGACGGCTATCTGGTCGCCGGCGACACCGTCGCCGAGCTGGCGGCGAAGCTCGAGGTCGACGGCACCGCGCTGGCGGCGACGATCGCCGACATGAACCGCTTTGCCGAGACCGGCGTCGATCCGCAGTTCGGTCGCGGCACCACCGCCTATCATCGGGTGAACGGCGACGCCGGCCACACCCCCAACCCGACGCTGGGCCCGATCCGGACCAAGCCGTTCTACGCGGTCAGGCTCCACGTCGGCGACATTGGCGCGGCGACCGGTCTCGTCGTCGACGAATGGGCAAGGGTGCTGCGGGCGGACAACTCGCCGATCGGCCGGCTCTATGCCTGCGGCAACGAGGCCAACTCGATCATGGGCGGCACCTATCCCGGACCCGGCATCACCATCGGCCCGGCGATCACCTTCGCCTACCGCGCGATCGAGAATGCCTTGCAATGACCGACAGCCTGCCAGCGCGAAGCGAGTGCGATCTGGTCGTGGTCGGCTCCGGCGCGGCGGGGCTTGCGACCGCGGTGACCGCCGCCTGGCTCGGCCTCGATGTCATCGTCGTCGAGAAGGAGGACAGGCTCGGCGGCACCACGGCATGGTCGGGCGGCTGGCTGTGGATCCCGCGCAATCCGCTCGCGATCGCCGCCGGGATCGTCGAGGACATCGACGCGCCCGCGCGCTACCTGCGCCATGAGCTCGGGACCGGCTACGACGACGCCAGAATCGCGATGTTCCTGGCGCAGGGGCCGCGCATGGTGTCGTTCTTCATCGCCAACACCGACGTCGCCTTCGTCGACGGCAACGCCATCCCCGATTTCCACGACACCTCGCCGGGAGCGGGCAGCGGCGGGCGCTCGGTCTGCGCCGCGCCGTTCGATGGCCGCGAGCTCGGGCCCCGCATCCGCGACATCAAGCCGCCGCTGGTGGAGATCTCGCCGTTCGGAATGGGCATCGCCTCGGGCGCCGATCTGCGGCACTTCCTCGACGCTTCGCGCAAGGTCGGATCGGCCATGCATGCGGCGCGCCGGCTTGTGCGGCACTGGCTCGACCTGGCGCGCCATCGGCGCGGGATGCATCTGGTCGCCGGCAATGCGCTGGTGGCACGGCTCGTCAAGTCGGCCGACAAGCTCGGTGTTCGCCTCGTCATGTCGACGCCGGCGCAGCAGGCTGATCGTCGAGAACGGCCGCGTGCGCGGGCGTGGTCGCGGGCGCGGGCGGCGCCGGGCATGAGATCCGTGCTCGCCGCGGCGTGGTGCTGGCGGCTGGCGGCTTTCCACATGACGTCGAGCGCAAGGCCGAGCTGTTCCCGCATGCGCCGACCGGCCGCGAGCATCATTCGGCAGCACCCGAGAGCAATACCGGCGATGGATTGCGGCTGGCCGAGGCGGCTGGCGGAACGATCGCCCGCGACCTGCCGCACGCCGGCGCCTGGGCACCGGTGTCGCTGGTGCCGAGGGCGGATGGGGCGGTCGGCCGCTTCCCGCACCTGATCGAGCGTGCCAAGCCTGGGCTGATCATGGTGCGCGCGGATGGCCGGCGGTTCGCCAACGAGGCGAACTCGTACCACGATCTGATGCAGGCGCTGTTCGCCGCCACGCCCGCCGGCGAGGCTTGCGAGGCCTGGCTCGTCTGCGACCACGCGTTCATCCGCCGCTATGGCCTCGGCCGGGTGCGGCCGCGTCCGTTTCCGCTGCGGCCGTGGCTGCGCAATGGCTACCTGCGGCGCGGCAATTCGCCAGAGGCGCTGGCGCGCGCCTGCGGCATCTCGATCGACGGGCTCGCCGCGACCCTGCGCGACTACAATCGCGACGCCGTGCACGGACAAGATCCACGGTTCGGCCGTGGCGGCAGCGCCTACAACCGGGTCCAGGGCGATGCCGGGCACCAGCCCAACCCGTGCGTCGCGCCGATCGTGCAGGCACCGTTCTATGCGGTGCGGATCGTGCCCGGCAGCCTCGGCACGTTCGCCGGCATCAGGACCGATGCGCATGCCCGCGCCCTCGACGGGGCCGGCAAGCCGATCGAGGGGCTCTATGCCGTCGGCAGCGACATGTCGAGCATCATGGCCGGACGCTATCCGGCCGGCGGCATCACTCTCGGTCCGGCGATGACGTTCGGCTACGTCGCCGCGCATCATGTGGCCGGCGTGCCGCTCGACAACAACCGGACGCAGGCCGGCGCCGCAGCGGAGAGATGACTTTTCTCCTCGCGCGCGTCGGCTTACGATCGCGGCCATGACGAATCTGTTCGAAGCCGCCGGAATGGGCGGCACGGCGCCACGACCGCTCGCCGACCGGCTTCGCCCGAAGCACCTTGCCGACGTCACCGGCCAGGCGCAGCTCGTCGGGCCGGACGGCACGCTCACTCGCATGCTGGCGAGCGGGCGGCTGCAGAGCATGATCCTGTGGGGGCCGCCCGGATCCGGCAAGACGACGGTGGCGCGCCTGCTCGCCCAGGAGACCGATCTCGAATTCGAGCAGCTCTCCGCGATCTTCACCGGCGTCGCCGAGCTTCGCAAGGCCTTCGACCGGGCCCGCATCCGCCGCGAGACCGGGCGCGGCACTTTGCTGTTCATCGACGAGATCCATCGCTTCAACCGCACCCAGCAGGACAGCTTCCTGCCCTATGTGGAGGACGGCACGATCACGCTGGTCGGCGCCACCACCGAGAATCCGAGCTTCGAGCTCAACGCCGCCTTGCTGTCGCGAGCTGCCGTCCTGGTGTTCAACCGGCATGACGAGGCCGCGCTCGAACAACTGCTGACCCGCGCCGAGGCTGAAGAGGGTCGGCCGCTGCCGCTCGATGCCGACGCGCGCGACGCGTTGAAGGGCATGGCCGACGGCGACGGCCGCAGCGTGCTCAATCTGGCCGAGGAGGTGTTCGCCGCCGTCCCGGCCGCGGCAAAGCCGATCGGCCGCGAGGCGCTGACGAAACTGGTCCAGCGCCGCGCGCCGCTCTACGACAAGGGGCGTGACGGGCACTACAACCTGATCAGCGCACTGCACAAATCGGTCCGCGGGTCGGATCCGGACGCCGCGCTCTACTGGCTCGCGCGCATGCTCGATGGCGGCGAGGACCGATTGTTCATCGCCCGCCGCCTCGTGCGGATGGCGGTGGAGGACATCGGCCTCGCCGATCCGCAGGCGCTGACCCAGGCGCTGGCAGCGAAGGACGCGTTCGACTTTCTCGGCAGCCCGGAGGGCGAACTCGCGCTCGCGCAGGCGACGATCTATCTCGCCACCGCGCCGAAATCGAACGCGGCCTATGTCGCCTACAAGGGTGCGATGAAGCTCGCCAAGACCCACGGCTCGCTGGCCCCGCCGAAGATCATCCTCAATGCGCCAACGAGGCTGATGGAGGACGAAGGCTACGGCGACGGCTACGTCTACGATCACGACGATCCCGACGCGTTCTCGGGCCAGAACTACTTTCCCGACGGCATCAAGCGGCCCGGGCTCTACGATCCGCCCGAGCGCGGCTTCGAGCGGGAGATCCGCAAGCGGCTCGACTACTGGGCGGGCCTGCGCCGGCGCAAGGGCGGCTGAGCAGGGCCGGTGCCGCCATTTGGCAGGGGCCGGTGCGGCGTGGTACGGACGCGCCGGCCATCGAGGCCGGATTTTCACGAAATTTCGGAGGAAACGATGTCGGACATGGGACGCAATGGCGAAATGTGGACAGGCATCGAGGCGGGTCGGCTCAGCCGCCGCGGCATTCTGGCCGTGGGCGCAGCGATGGCGGCCTTCGGTGCGACCGTGCCGGCCTTCGCGCAGAAAGCCGCCAGCGGCAAGGCGGCTGCCTCCGCGCCGAACGCCGCGCTGATCGCCGCGGCGAAGAAGTGCGGCAAGGTCGGCGAGGTCTGCCTCAAGCACTGCATCAGGCTGACCAAGGCCGGCGACAAGTCGCTCGCCGACTGCATGCGCAATGTCAGGGCGATGCTGGTGGTGTGCAGCGCCGTCGGTCGCCTCGCCGAGCAGGACGCCAAGCGGCTGAAAGACCTGACCAAGGTCTGCCTCGACGTCTGCACCGATTGCGAGGCCGAATGCCGCAAGCACGAATCGCATCACGCCGAGTGCAAGGCGTGCGCCGAGTTCCTGCGCCGCGATGATCGTCGAGGCGAAGAAGCTGCTGGCGGCGTGAAACGGGCCTTGAGGCGCGTCGACAACCACGGCTCAGTCGCGTTCAAGACCGCGACTGACTACCCTGGGGCGACGTTGCGAGCATAATTTAGCGTCTTTCCGATTGAGGTGGAGCGCACCCATCCCGCCTCCCCCATCCGTCATTCCCGCCTGCGCGGGAATGACGGATGGGGAGGTTGGCGCCAGCGCGAAAGTTTCGACCGATTCAATCTCGGTCGGGAAACCTCTAAGTTCGACGGCCACCGCCCCATGATCTTGCCTCCCCGGCCGGAGCGCGACGGCGCGGAGAGCCGGGGTCGCGTCGTCAGCGGTCATGCGCGGTGGCGATCCGAGCGCCCAATTCCTTGGACGCGATCCCGGGTCTCGCGCGTCCAACGCGCTCGCCCGGGAAGGCAGTTGAGGGAGTGTGCACAATCCAAGCAGATGGTGCCTGGCATCGATTGCACACCGGAACCAGCAATGATGAGGCTGATCGTCTCTTGGGGCTATGGATGCTGATCGTCGCGTGTTCCAATTTCTCGTCATGGCCGCGCAGAGCGACGGCGCTAAGTTCTAGACCGCCACCGCCCCAGGTACATCGTGCCTCCCCGGCCGCAGCGCGACGAGCGCGGAGAGCCGGGGTCGCGTCGGCAGCGGTCCTGCGCGGTGGCGATCCGAGCGCCCAATTCCTTGGACGCGTTCCCGGGTCTCGCGCGTCCAACGCGCTCGCCGGGGAAGGCAATTGGGGAAGTGTGCACAATTAGTTTGTACACAGATGCGCCTTCGCGGCCATGACGTTAATGACGAAGACGCAGCAAGAAGCGCGTATTGCCAAATATATGACACGACGATCTCGCCCCATACGGCTGCCGCCGACGGGATCGCGCACCAGGGTTATCCACGGCGTCACGCTTTGGGGTATTCTTGCGCCGATGATTCGCGCCACGACATTCGCCGGCCGCTACGTCGCGGTTTTCGGGCTCGGGATCTCCGGCACGCCGACGGTCGAGGCGCTGCTGGCGGGCGGTGCGCGGGTCGCCGCCTGGGACGATAGCGACAAGTCGCGCGAGGCGGCCCGATCCGCCGGGCTGCCGGTCGTCGATCTCGCCGCCGCCGACTGGAGCGAGTTCGCCGCGCTGATCCTGGCGCCCGGCGTGCCGCTGACCCACCCCGCGCCGCATTGGACGGTGCAGCGGGCGCAGGCGGCCGGCATCGAGATCATCGGCGACATCGAGATCTTCGCCCGCGAGCGCCCGGCAAATGCGCCGTTCATCGCCATCACCGGCACCAACGGCAAGTCGACGACGACGGCACTGACCGCGCACCTGCTGCGTGGCCTGGGGCTCGACGTGCAGATGGGCGGCAACATCGGCACGGCGATCCTGGCGCTGGAGCCGCCGTCGCCCGACCGCTTCCACGTGATCGAGATGTCGTCGTTCCAGATCGACCTGACGCCGACGCTGCGGCCGACCGTCGGGGTGCTGCTCAATGTCACACCCGATCATATCGATCGCCACGGGACGCTCGCGCAGTATGCGGCGGTGAAGGAGCGGCTGATCGCAGGCGCCGAGGCGATGGTGGTCGGCGTCGACGATGCGATCACCCGCGACATCGCCGGGCGGCTGGCCGAATACGGCCGCCTCTATACGTTCGCGACCGGCGACGGGCCGGCAGTCGCGCCGCGCCTGCATGCGGTCGGTACCCGGCTGCTCGTGACCGAGCCTGACGGCGCCGGCGGCACGAGCAGCGAGATCGCCAATCTCGACGGTGCGCCCGCCTTGCGCGGTCGACACAACGTGCAGAATGCGCTCGCCGCGCTGACCGCGATCCTCGCGCTCGATGATCGCCTGGTGGCGCTCGGCTCCCGGCACCGGGTGTGGCGGCCGGCGGCGTTGGCGGAGGGGCTGCGCAGCTTTCCCGGTCTCGCGCATCGCATGGAGGATGTCGGCTCGGTCGGCCGCGTCCGCTTCGTCAACGACAGCAAGGCGACCAACGCCGACTCGACCGACAAGGCGCTGGCGGCGTTCGGGCGCGACATGTTCTGGATTCTCGGCGGCAAGCCCAAGGAAGGCGGCATCGTCGATCTCGAGCGCTACTTCCCGGGCGTCGTGAAGGCCTACCTGATCGGCGCCGCGAGCGACGCCTTCGCGGCGACCCTCGAGGGCAAGGTCGACTACGAGCGCAGCGGCACGATCGACGTGGCGATCGCGCATGCCGCGCGCGACGCGGCCGCCCATGCCGCCGCCGATCCCGCGGCCGCGCCGGTCGTGCTGCTGTCGCCGGCCTGCGCGTCCTACGACCAGTTCCGCTCGTTCGAGCATCGCGGCGACGTGTTCCGCGATCTGGTCGGCAAGCTTCCCGGCCACCGTCCGAAGGCAGGCGGCGCATGATGCGGCTGTCGCGGAACGATCGCAGCGTGCTCGCGACATGGTGGTTCACGGTCGACCGCGGGCTGCTGGCGGCGATCCTGCTGCTGGCCGGGATCGGATTGCTGCTGTCGTTGGCGGCAAGCCCGGCGATCGCGCTGCGCAAGGGCTATCACGCGTTCTATTTCGTCGAGCGCCAGGTGTTCTTCCTGGGCGCGGCGCTGGTCGCGATGCTCGCCATCTCGGCCTGCGGGCCGCGCACGATCCGCCGCGTCGCGCTCGTCCTCTTCCTGGCCATGGTCGCGGCGATGGGCGGCGTGCTGCTGGCCGGCGACGAGGTCAACGGCGCCCGGCGCTGGCTGCGGGTCGCCGGCTTCTCGCTGCAGCCGTCGGAATTCGCCAAGCCGGCGTTCGTCGTCCTCGCCGCCTGGGGGCTGGCGCAGGCCCGCGTCCGGTCCGACATGCCGGGCCTCGGGATCGCGGTCGCGGCCTATCTGGCCTTCGTCGCGCTGCTGGCGCAGCAGCCCGATGTCGGGCAGACGCTGCTCGTCACGCTGGTCTGGGGGGCGATGCTGGTGATGGCCGGCCAGCCGTTGGCGATGGCGGCGGCGGTCGCCGGCGCCGGCGCCGTTGGCCTCCTCACCGCCTATCTGATGCTGCCCTACGTGCGGCTGCGGTTCGACCGGTTCTGGAATCCGCTGCCCGGCGACAACTCGCAGAGCGATCGCGCGCTGCAGTCGTTCATCGAAGGCGGCTTTTTCGGGCGCGGCCCTGGCGAGGGGACGATCAAGTCGGTGTTGCCCGATGCCCACACGGACTTCATCTTCGCGGTGGTGGCGGAGGAGTATGGCGTGATCGCCTGCCTTGGACTGATCGTCCTGTTCGGCTTCATCGTGCTCAGGGTATTCGCTCGCAGCCTCGACGAGCCCGACGACTTCCGCCGGCTGGCGGTGACCGGGCTGGCGCTGGTGTTCGGCCTGCAGGCGTTGATCAACATGGCGGTCAATGCCGGCCTGGTGCCGCCGAAAGGCATGACCCTGCCGCTGATCTCCGCCGGCGGGTCGTCGACGGTCGCGGTCGGCCTCGGCCTCGGCATGATCCTGGCGCTGACGCGGCGCCGCGCCGACGTCGCGCGGTATGCCCAGCCACCATTTCGCCCAACGCCGGATACGTATATGACACCCGCGGAGCAGCAAGGGGCGTCGATCAGGTGAGCGAACCATTCGTGATGCTGGCCGCCGGGGGAACGGGCGGCCATCTGTTTCCGGCGCAGGCGCTGGCGGAGGAGCTGGGCCGCCGCGGGATCGCGGTGGAACTGGCCACCGATACGCGCGGCGATCGCTACGGCACCGGGTTTCCGGCGCGCCGCGTCCACCAGATCGCGTCGGCGACGCTCGCCGGCCACTCAGCCGGCGACGTCGTGAACACCGGCGTCACGCTGGCGCGCGGCGTCGCGGCGGCGTTCAAGCTGATGGGGATCAGCCGGCCGGCCGCCGTCGTCGGCTTCGGCGGATATCCGAGCTTTCCGCCGGTAGTGGCCGCGCGCATGCGCGGCATCCCGTCGGCGCTGCACGAGCAGAATGCGGTGCTGGGCCGCGCCAACCGGTTGCTCGCCAGGCGCGTAACGGCGATTGCGACCTCGTTCGCGACGGTCGCGATGCTCGACGGCGACCTCGCCGCCAAGGCCCGGTTCACCGGCAATCCGGTGCGCGCGACGGTGATCGATGCCGCGGCCACGCCATACCCGCTGCCATTGCGCAATGGCAGCCTCAATCTGCTGGTGTTCGGCGGCAGCCAGGGTGCCCGCTTCTTCTCCGACAGCGTGCCGCCGGCGCTGGCGGCGCTGCCGTTCGCCGAGCGGGCACAATTGTCGGTGACGCAGCAGGCGCGCGAGGAGGATGTCGAGCGCGTGCGCGCGGCCTACGCCGCGGCGCGAATCCGCGCCGAGGTGGCGCCGTTCTTCATCGATCTGCCGCGGCGCATGGCGGCGAGCCATCTCGTCATCGGCCGCGCCGGCGCATCGAGCATCGCGGAATTGGCGGTGATCGGCCGGCCGAGCATCCTGGTGCCGCTGCCGCATGCGGTCGACAACGATCAGTTGCTCAATGCCCGCAACCTCAGCGCCGCCGGCGGCGCCTGGCTGATCGAGCAGGCGAACTTTACCCCGCAGCGGCTGGCCGCCGAGATCTCGCGCCTGGCGGGTGATCCGCAGGCGCTGATCAGCGCCGCCGCCGCCGCCAGGGCGACCGGCCGCCCCGACGCGGTGCAGCGGCTCGCCGACCTGGTGCAGGAGCTGATGGCGGGCGGGAGGCTTCAGGCATGAGGCTTCCGAGCGGCATCGGCCCGATTCACATCGTCGGCATCGGCGGCATCGGCATGAGCGCGATCGCGGAAGTCTTGCACGCGCGCGGCATCGCCGTGCAGGGCAGCGACCAGTCGGCCGGCGCCAACGTATCGCGACTGCAGGCGAAGGGAATTCCGGTGGCGGTCGGCCACCGCCCGGAAAACCTCGGCGCCGCCCGCCATGTCGTGATCTCGAGCGCGGTCAAAGCCGGCAATCCGGAGCTCGACGCCGCCCGCGCGCGCGGCCTGACCATCATTCGCCGCGCCGAGATGCTTGCCGAGATCATGCGCGACCACGCGACGATCTCGGTCACCGGCACCCACGGCAAGACCACCACGACCTCGCTCGTCGCCCACCTGCTCACCGCCTGCGGCACCGATCCGACGGTGATCAACGGCGGCGTGCTGGTCGACTGGGGCTCGAACGCGCGTCTCGGCCGGTCGCCCTGGATGGTGGTCGAGGCGGACGAGAGCGACGGCACCTTCGCGCGCCTGCCGACCGAGATCGGCGTCGTCACCAACATCGATCCGGAGCACCTCGACTATTTCGGCTCGATCGAGGCGATGCACAACGAGTTCGCGATCTTCTACCGCAACATTCCCTTCTACGGCGCGATCGTCACCTGCCTCGACCATCCGGTGGTGCGGCAGATGATCGACCGGCTCGATCTGCGCCGCGACGGCCGCCGGCTGCTGACCTACGGCACCCACGCGGATTGCGACTTGCGCCTCGCGGGATCGCGCATCGACGGCCGCATGACGACGTTCGACGCGGTGCTCTCGGATCGGGTGCGCGGCGGCGCGCGGCGGCTCGACGGCCTGCGCGTGCCGATGCCGGGCAGGCATAACGCGATGAACGCGCTCGCCGCCTTCGCGGTCGCCAGCGAGATCGGGCTCACCGATGCCGACATCGCGACGGCGCTCGCCGGCTTCGCGGGCGTCGAGCGGCGGTTCCAGCTCGCCGGCTCATGGCACGGCGTCGAGATCATCGATGACTACGCCCACAACCCGCCGAAGATCGCGGCCGCCTTGCATGCCGCGCGCTCGTGCAGCGCGGGCCGGGTGATCGCGGTGTTCGAGCCGCATCGCTTCACGCGTGTGCGCGACCTGTGGGACGAGTTCTGCAAGAGCTTCGCCGACGCCGACCATGTCGTCGTGCTGCCGCTCTATACCGCCGGCGAAAGCCCGATCGACGGCGTGACGAGCGCCGCTCTCGCGGCCGGCATCGCCCGAACCGGGCATGGCTCGGTAAAGGCGATCGCCGACCCGCGCGAGGCAGCGCAGCTCGTCCGGCAATGGGCAAGGCCGGGCGACATGGTGATCTATTGCGGGGCGGGGCGCTCGTCCGCGTACGCATTTGCGCTTGCCGGCGAGCTGGCGGCGGGAGGCACGGCATGAGCAGGCACGACCTCGCCTCCGAGCTTGCGGCTGCCATGCCGGCCCTGCGCGGTCGGCTGGCCGCCGCGGCGACGCTCGCCGACATCACCTGGTTTCGCGTCGGCGGCCCGGCCGATGTTCTGTTCACGCCGGCCGATGAGGCCGACCTCGCCTATTTCATGGCGCAGCTGCCTGCCGACGTGCCGGTGACGACGGTAGGCCTCGGCTCGAACCTGCTGGTGCGCGACGGCGGCATACGCGGCGTCGTCATCCGGCTCGGCCGCGGCTTTGCCGAGGTGAAGGCGGAAGCCGGACACCGCGTTCGCGCCGGCGCCGCCGTCCCCGACGTCAAGGTGGCGCGCGCGGCGGCCGATGCCGGCATCGCCGGGCTCGCCTTCTATCGCGGCATCCCCGGCTCGATCGGCGGCGCCCTGCGCATGAATGCCGGTGCGCACGGCCGCGAGACGACCGACGTCCTGACCGCGGCGCGGGCCGTCGACCGCCAGGGCCGGATCCACGTGCTGAGCCATGCCGACATGGGCTTCACCTATCGCCACTGCGGCGTGCCCGACGACTGGATCTTCACCGAGGCACTGTTCCAGGGCTCTGCTGGCGTGACCGCCGACATCCTCAAGGAGATGGAGGCGGTCGCCGAGTACCGCGAGGCCAACCAACCAATCAAGGAACGCACCGGCGGCTCGACGTTCAAGAACCCGCCCGGCAAGAGCTCGTGGAAGCTGATCGATGCCGCCGGCTGCCGCGGCATGCGTGTCGGCGGCGCGCAGGTGTCGCAGATGCACTGCAATTTCCTGATCAATGCCGCCAATGCCAAGGCATCCGATATCGAGACGCTCGGCGAGACGGTGCGGGCCAGGGTCAAGGCCAGCTCCGGCGTCGAGCTGCAATGGGAGATCATCCGCCTGGGTGATCCGCTGCCGGGCGAGGCGTCGGGTCCGGCGCTTGCCCTGCCGGCATAATCCGAGGGAGTAGCTGCGCATGCGTCGCTTCAATCATGTCGCCGTGTTGATGGGTGGGTGGTCGGCCGAGCGCGAGGTGTCGCTGCACTCGGGCGCAGGTTGCGCCAACGCGCTGGAGGAGGCGGGCTACAAGGTGACGCGGATCGACGTCGGCCGCGACATCGCCGAGCGCCTGAAGGAGCTCGAGCCCGACTGCTGCTTCAACGCGCTGCACGGCCGCTGGGGCGAGGATGGCTGTATCCAGGGCGTGCTCGAGGTGCTGCAGATTCCTTATACGCATTCGGGCGTGATGGCGTCGGCGCTGGCGATGAACAAGGAACGGGCGAAGCTGGTGATGGCTGCGGCCGGGGTGCCGGTGGCGAAGGGCATCACGATGTTGCGCGACGAGGCGCTGCGGCGGCACGGGATGGAGCCGCCCTACGTCGCCAAGCCGATCTCCGAGGGCTCGAGCGTCGGCGTCGTCATCGTCCGCGCCGGGGCCAACCGGCCGCCGGAATCGATCGCGCGGATTCCGGTCCTCAATGACGAGATCATGATCGAGAAGTTCGTCGCCGGCCGCGAGCTCACTTGCGCCGTGATCGGCGACCGCGTCACCGAGATCATCGACATCGTGCCGGCCGAGAACCTCGAGTTCTACGACTACGAGGCGAAGTATGCGCCGGGCGGCTCGAAGCACATCCTGCCGGCCGGGATCCCGGCCGACGTCTACGGCGCGGTGCAGGCACACGCCGTCGCCGCCCATCGGGCGATTGGCTGCCGCGGCGTCGCGCGCGCCGATTTCCGCTACGACGACGCTACCGGCGAGCTCGCCTGTCTCGAGATCAACACCCAGCCCGGCATGACCGGCACCTCGCTGGTGCCGGAGCTCGCCGCCCACTGGGGCTGGTCGTTCCCCGACGTCGTGTCGTGGATGGTCGAGGATGCCTCGACCGACCGGTGAGCCTCAGTCGGCGACCGGCATCACGTAGTTGAGCGGCATGCGCCGCCGACGCCCGCAATCACACCGGCACGAAACTATCTGCTGCGTCGTTGAGTACGGACAGCTCGCCGGTGGCAATGTTGAAATAGGCGCCGTGCAACGCGATACGGCCCTTGGCCTCGAGCGACTGAATGCAGGGAAACGTCCGCAGGTTGGCGAGTGACGCCCTGATGCCCTCCTGCTCGAGCGCGCCGCGCTGCTCGGCACCGGGCTTCAGATGCGGCCGCTGCAGTACCTTTTCGCGCGCGTCGCTCAGCATCGACATCCAGTTGCGGATGAACTGCGCCTCGGTCTGGCGCGTGGCGTCCTCCTCGAGGCAGGCGCGCACACCGCCGCAGCCCGAATGGCCCAGCACCACGATATGCTTCACTCGCAGATTGAGCGCCGCGAACTCCAGTGCCGCGCTGACGCCGTGATAGCGGCCGGTGGTCTCGAACGGCGGAACGAGGTTGGCGACATTGCGCATGACGAACAGCTCGCCAGGCATCGCCGAGAAGATCGTCTCCGGGTCGACGCGGCTGTCGCAGCACGACACCACCATCACCTCCGGGCTCTGTCCGAACGCGGCGAGCTCCTCGTAGTGCTCTTGGTTCGGCGCGAAGTGGCGAAACTTGAAGCGGCGATAGCGGTCGGCAAGGGTTTCCGGGAAGTGGGCCACGGTGGTTCTCCGCGTGAAGGCCGGCGGCAATCTCTACCTGCGTATCGGGCACAGGGAAAGGTGGATCGATACAACCAATGTTCGCCCTTCGTTCGCCACAACGTCGTGCGATGGCAATGTGGCGGCAGGCAGCGGTTAACCCATTGTTAGCTCGCGCCCGTTAGGGAATGATTTACCCAGTCGCAGGCGCTGCCTTGCGGCGGAGGCCGGTTGTGTATTCGTCGTTGCGTTCGAAGGAAGTCGCGTTGTCATGGGCCAAGTCCGTCGCGTGCGTGCTGCGTCCCGCCGTGAGCAAGCCTCGCTCGCTGTCAACCGCGTCATACGGGGCGATTGCCTGGCCGAGCTCGGCCGGTTGCCGTCCGGCTGCGTCGATCTCGTTTTTGCCGATCCGCCCTACAACCTTCAGCTCGACGGCGACCTGCTGCGGCCGAACAACACCGTGGTCGACGGCGTCCATCAGGAATGGGACAAGTTCTCGAGCTTCGAGGCCTACGACGCCTTCAGCCGGGCGTGGCTCGCCGAGATCCGCCGCATCCTGAAGCCCGACGGCGCAATCTGGCTGATCGGCTCCTACCACAACATCTTCCGGCTCGGCGCCGAGCTGCAGAACCAAGGCTTCTGGCTGTTGAACGACGTGATCTGGCGCAAGACCAATCCGATGCCGAATTTTCGCGGCCGCCGGTTCACCAACGCGCACGAGACGCTGATCTGGGCGAGCCGCGACCAGCAGTCCAAGTACACCTTCAACTACGAATCGCTCAAGGCGCTCAACGACGACCTGCAGATGCGGTCGGACTGGCTGTTCCCGATCTGCTCGGGCCCGGAGCGGCTCAAGGATGACGGCGGCCGCAAGGCGCATCCGACGCAGAAGCCCGAGGCGCTGCTGCACCGGCTGCTGCTCGCCACCACCAATCCGGGCGACATCGTCCTCGATCCGTTTTTCGGCACCGGCACGACGGGCGCTGTCGCAAAGCGGCTCGGCCGCCGCTGGATCGGCATCGAGCGGGACGCGGACTACGCGGCGGCGGCCTGCGAACGCATCGACAACGTCAAGCCCTGGGGTCCGTCCGCCATCGAGGCGCTGCGCTCGAAACGGGCCGAGCCGCGGGTGCCGTTCGGCACCATCGTCGAGCTTGGCATCATCGCGCCGGGCAGCATGCTCAGCGACGAGCGCGGCCGGATCCAGGCCGAGGTCAGGGCCGACGGAACGCTTGCGGCCGGCGGCTGGCAGGGCTCGATCCACCGGCTTGGCGCGCAGGTGCAGGGCAAGTCGGCATGCAACGGCTGGACCTTCTGGCACTATCGCAACGGTGGTACGCTTTCGCCGATCGATGCTCTGCGCGACGAGGCAAAGCGCCAGCTCGGCCTCGACAAGCGCCAGCCCATCGTCGCGGCGGAGTAGTGCCCTGCAATTTCCGCCCCTTGCGCGGCCGTCGGCGTCTGGCATGGTGCCGGCAACGACCGACCGCCCCGAGGAACGACCCATGTCTGATGCCGCAGCCCCGCAATTGCAGAAGCGTTCCGGCGGCCACATCCTGATCGAGCAACTGGCGATTCACGGTGCCGACACCATTTTCGGCGTGCCGGGCGAGAGCTATCTGGAGGCGCTCGACGGCCTCCACGGGCACAACAAGATCCGCTTCGTCACTTGCCGCCAGGAAGGCGGCGCGGCGATGATGGCGGAAGCCTACGGCAAGCTCACCGGCAAGCCCGGCGTCTGCTTCGTCACGCGTGGTCCTGGTGCGACCAATGCATCGTCGGGCGTGCATGTCGGCTTCCAGGATTCGACGCCGATGATCCTGCTGGTCGGCCAGGTCGGCCGCGACATGGTCGAGCGCGAGGCATTCCAGGAGATCGACTACCGCCGCATGTTCGGCCAGATGGCGAAGTGGGTGGCGGAGATCGACGACGCCCGGCGCATCCCGGAGTTTATCAGCCGCGCCTTCTATACCGCGACCTCGGGCCGGCCGGGGCCGGTGGTGCTGGCGCTGCCCGAGGATATGCTGACCGACGTCGTCGAGACCGCCGATGCCGGCCCCTATCGCCGCGTCGCCATCCAGCCGGGTGCCGCCGACATGGCCCGTCTGGGGCAGATGCTGGCGGCGGCGGAGCGGCCGCTGGCGATCGTCGGCGGCGGCGGCTGGAACGATGCCGTGCGCCAGGATTTCGAGGCCTTCTGCGCGGCGCAGAACCTGCCGGCCGTCGCCTCCTTCCGCTGCCAGGATTTCATCGACAATGCCCATCCCTGCTATGCCGGGCACGCTGGCGTCGGCATCAGTCCCAAGCTCGCCACGCTGATCAGGGAGAGTGATCTGCTGCTGGTCGTCGGCGCCCGTCTCGGCGAGATGACGACCCAGGGCTACACCTTGATCGACATACCCTGCCCGCGGCAGAAGCTGGTGCACGTCTATCCCGATCCGAACGAGATCGGCCGGACCTACCAGCCGGACCTCGGCATCGTCGCGAGCAGCGATGCGTTTGCCGGTGCCGCGCGCGCGCTCGCCCCGTCGGGGGCCGGCCGTGCCGGTCGCGTCGCCGCCGCCCACGCCGAGCTGATCTCCTACTCGAAGCCGCTGAAGTCGCCGGGCGCGGTGCAGATGTCGGAGATCGTGGCCTGGCTGCGCGAGCGCCTGCCGGCGAATACGATCGTCACCAATGGTGCCGGCAACTATGCGACGTGGGTGCATCGCTTCTGGCAATATCGTGCCAACCGCACCTGCCTGGCGCCGACATCGGGGTCGATGGGCTACGGCCTGCCGGCGGCGGTCGCCGCCAAGGCGGTGCACCCCGAGCGCATCGTGGTTGCCTTCGCCGGCGACGGCTGCTTCATGATGACGTGCCAGGAATTCTCGACCGCGGTGCAGCATGACTTGCCGGTGATCGTGGTGATCAGCAACAACGGCATGTACGGCACGATCCGCATGCACCAGGAGCGCGAGCACCCTGGCCGCATCTCCGGCACCGAGCTGAAGAACCCTGATTTCGCCGCCCTTGCCCGCGCTTGCGGCGGCTACGGCGTCAAGGTCGAGCGCACCGAGGCGTTCGCGCCCGCGTTCGAGGCGGCGCTGGCCTCCGGCAAGCCTGCGATCATCGAGCTTGCGATCGATCCGGAGGCCCTGTCGCCCGCAACCACGCTGTCGGGCTTCCGCGCCCAGGGGCTCGCCAAGCACTGACCGCGAGGGCAGACGATGTTGTTCATGGTGATCGAGCGATTCAAGGACGACGATATGCTGCCGGTCTACCGGCGCGTGCGAGACGAGGGCCGTTCGTTGCCCGAGGGCTTGAAATACGTCGGCAGCTGGATCGAGCCAAGCTTCTCGCGGTGCTTCCAGTTGATGGAATGCGACGATCTGTGCCTGTTGCAGGAATGGGTGCTGGCCTGGCGCGGCACCGGCGCAAGTTTCGAGATCGTGCCGGTGGTCAGCAGCGAGGAGACCCGCCGGGTGGTGGCGCCCTACCTCGACAAGGCCTGACGTCGCCTTGCGGGGCGAAGCGCGGCGGCAAGCGGCACTACCATTGCGCCGCCTGTCCACCATATTCATGATGCAGGCTTCTTCGACCGCGGATGGAGGCTCGGGCAATGTCTGAGGAAGACAGGACGAGATCTGCGACCAAACCAACGGGCGAGGTGCAGGGCAAGCCGGAGACGCCGCCGGCGCCGGCCGGCCGGCAGCCGTCGGAAGCGGCGACGTCGTCGTCGGGCGACGTTGCAGCCTTCCTCGCTCGCATGAAGACGCTTGCACCCGCCGCGACGACGCACTGTGGCCGCCTCATTTTTGCCATGGATGCGACGATGAGCCGGCAGCCGACCTGGGACATGGCGCTCGGCCTGCAGGCGGAAATGTTCAAGGCGGTCAAGGCGATCGGTGGCCTGGACGTGCAATTGGTCTATTTCCGTGGTGCCGGCGAGTGCCGCGCCTCGCGCTGGGTACGTGATCCCGATCAATTGGCCAGGCTGATGACCACGGTATCCTGCCAGGGCGGTTTCACGCAGATCGGGAAGGTGTTGGCGCACGCGCGCGCCGAGACGGCCAAGGTCCGCGTCAGCGCGCTGGTCTATGTCGGCAACTCGATGGAGGAGCAGGTCGACGTCCTGTGCGGCAAGGCGGCGGAGCTCGCCCTGCTCGGTGTGCCGGTGTTCCTGTTCCAGGAGGGCGACGATCGGTCGGCTTCGGTCGCATTCGCGGAGATCGCCCGATTGACCAAGGGTGCGCATTGCCGGTTCGATGCCGGCTCGGCGGAGCAGCTGAGGGCGCTGCTGACGGCGGTCGCGGTATACGCCGCCGGCGGGCGCAAGGCGCTCGAGCGACTTGGAAACGAATCGCGCCAGGGCAGCGGCGCGCGCAAGCTGCTCGGTCAGATGCGCTGAGCGGCGCGGAGCAGGGCAATGCAGGCGTTCATGTTCGGATTGTTGGCGCTGGCGCTCGGGCTGCTGTTCCTGCGCGGCTTCGCGCGCAGCAATCCGGCGGTTCTGGCCCGCCAGATCCGGCAGGCCGGCGGCTTCGCCGCGCTCGGCGGCGGTGCGGTTCTGCTGCTGCGCGGCATGATCACCTATGCCATGCCACTGCTGATGCTGGGCGCCTGGCTGCTGTCGGGCGCGCAGGCGTCGAACTGGCGCCACTGGTTTCCGAACGGGGACGGGGCGACCGCGGCACGTACCACCAGCGTCAAGACCGATCACCTCGAGATGGAGCTCGATCACGATACCGGCGCGATGCGCGGCCGGGTGATCAGGGGCCTGTTCCGCGGCCGCGAGATCGAGAGCATGGCGCCGGCCGAGCTGGCACTGCTATGGCAGGACTGCCGCTTCGCGGACCCGCAGTCGGCGCAGGTGCTCGAGGCCTACCTCGACCGCATTCATCCGACCTGGCGCGAGGACATGGCGCGGGCCGAGGCCACGCCGGGCGCGGGCGGCATCATGACGCGCGAGGAAGCGCTCGAAATCCTGGGGTTGCGGCCCGGCGCGTCGCCTGACGAGATCCGCGCCGCCCATCGCGATCTGATGATGCGCATGCACCCCGATCGCGGCGGCTCGACCTACCTCGCTGCCAAGATCAATCAGGCCAAGGACGTGCTGCTCGGCTAGGCGGCGAGCGGCTACTCGGCTTTCATCACGAAGCAATCGATGGCCGCGCGGCGCAGCTCCAGGCAGGTGTTGGCGGCGCCCTTGGCATCGAACCCGGCGAAGCGGGCGCGGTAAAGCAGCCGGTTCTCCTTCTGGACCGGCGTGGTGACGAGGGTCGCCGACTTCAGCAGGCCATTGGTGCGGCTCTGCGTTTCCTTCAGCTTGCGCTCGGCTTCGGTCACCGACGCAAAGGCGCCGATCTGGATGTGGAAGCCGCCGGCTTTCGGCACCGGCGCCGCGGCCGGTTCGGGACCGCGCAACCGGGCGGGCGCGACGCTGGCGAATGCCACTTGCTGCGGCGCGAGCGGCGCGGCGGCGATCGGGGTTGTGCGATCGAGCGACTGCGCCTGGGCCTGGAATGTCGACGGCGGCATGCCGCGAGCAGCAGCCGGCTGCGGCATCGGAGCCGCCACGACCTGCGGCGACGACGTGTTCGCGGTGGCCCGCTCTGGCTGGGCGGCGACGTCGCCTGTGGGCTGCGAACGATCCGCCGTTGCGACCGGCGTGAATTGAGCAGGCTGCGTGTCGAATTCCGGCGTGGGCTGCGGCTGAATGATGAACGCGTTGCGGCGTACCCGCGGCGCGACCATCACCGGCCGCACCTTGGCGACCTCGATCGGTGGTGCCGGCTCTGGCTCGGGCGCGGCCTCGGCGACCACGGGGATCACGGCGACTTGGGCGACCGGCGGTGGCGCGGCCGCGATAGTTTGCGGCGGTGCCGCGGCAGCGGCCGGCTCGGCGGGCTTCGCAGCCACCGTGGCGGCAACCTGCTGCGGCTTCGGCTTGGCCGCGACGGCTGCTGCCGCCGGCGCGGGCCGGGTGGCCGGCCTGGCGCGGGCAACCAGCACCGGCGCCGGCTTGCGCGTTTTGCGGGTCGATGCCTTGAGCAGGGCGCGGGTCAGCAGCATCCGCATGGTCAGGTTGCGGGTGCCGGCGGTGGTGCCGCCGAACACGGCGCCGACCAGATGCTTGTCGCCGCGACGCAGCGAGGTGACGAGGTTGAACCCCGACATCCGGGTATATCCGGTCTTGATGCCGTCGATGCCTTCGAACGAGTTCAGCATCGTATTGTGGTTGCGGTAGGTCGAGCCGTTGTAGGTGAACGAGCGCAGAGCGAACAGCGGGTAGTATTTCGGGAAGTCGTCCTGCAGATGCAGCGCCAGCGTCAGCATGTCCCGAGCCGTCGTCACCTGGCCGGAATCGGGCAGGCCCGATGCATTGCGGAACGTCGTGCCGCGCATGCCGAGCGCGCGCGCCTTCTGTGTCATGAGCTCGGCAAAGTGGGCTTCCGACCCGCCGACCGCCTCGGCCAGGGCGATCGCCATGTCGTTCGCGGACTTGGTGATCAACGCCTTGATCGCATCGATGACGGTGATCTGCTCGCCCGGCTCCAGGTCGAGCTTGGTCGGCTGCGCCGAGGCCGCTTCCTGGCTGACCTTGATTTTGGTCGACGGCGACAGCCTTCCCAACTCGATCTGCTCGAACACCATGTAGAGGGTCATCATCTTGGTGAGCGACGCCGGATAGCGCGGCTCGTCGGCACGGTCGGCGTGCAATACCTCGCCGGAATTGGCGTCGATGACCATCGCCGCATGGCGCGACTGCGCCGAGGCCGGGCCGGCGAGCGCCAGGATGATGGCGACGGCGGCCGCCAGCAGACGTGCCGGCGAGGGTGACTCGCGGCGTCGAATGCCGGCCGTGACTGCTATCGTCGTCATCGAAAACCCGTATGACCGCGGTGGCGCGTGGCGCCATCCCTGCCGCGATTAGAGCCCTGTTTATTGACCGTCGCTCGCGTCCGATTTGCGGCGACAATGCGGAAACCTCGTGCCGCATTTGCCGCCCTTCGGTGCGCGCTCGCATAGTCTTACCGATGCCGGCCTAGGTTCCGGTAAACCCGATTGGTTAATGAAATTTATTCCGCACGCGGTTGCCTGCCTGTCAGCGCACCGGATCGGGCCTCTCAACCCGCCGCCATATTCATTGCCGCGGGATGAATCACTCGGCCGATAATTTAATCAATAACGCAACTTCATTTTGTCCGGCGATAGGCGTTGCTCAAATGCGCTCGGCATGTGGAGGTGATGAAGACATACGCAGAATCAGCACATTATGTGCACTATGGTGGCATCAGGCGATAACATCGGCGGATGTGGTCGCACCCGATCGATGGCATTTCGATAAAATTGTACTCAAGTTATTCACGCCCGGTTAGATCGGCATATCTAACGTCCACTCAACGGCAGCGCCGGCCCTCCCGAGTTCTGATTGCCATCCTTGCAATCAGAAGCAGCCGCGTCCCGCGATCTGGCCCACAACAGATCGCGGGACGCGCGCGACTGCCAGGAATGGCCGACGCGTTACTCAGGCGTGCCGACCAGGCGCGATACGCTGTGGAAGAACGCCTCGGGGCCGGTGTAGCCGCTGATGCGGCCAACCTCGGTGCCGCCGCGCATGAGAACAACGGTCGGCACGATGGTCACCGAAGACGCTAGGCTCAATTGGTCGGCCGCCGGATCGTTGATATCGAGGAAGCGGATCGGCAGCGCGCTCGCCTGCTTCGAGCGCTGGTAGCTCGGCAGCACGTCGCGGCGGAAGATGGCGCAGTAGATGCAATTCGGCGCCTCGAGCACGATCAGCTCCTGCGCGTCGGCCGAAGGCTGTACGACGGCCATGTCGCGCGCCGCCCTGCCAGTGTGCGACAGGATCACGCCCGCGACGATCGCCGCAAAGGCAATTGCTAGACCACGCATACGCACGACACCAGCTCCAGCGATTGGCGGGCACAAGCCCCGATCGCCAAGAGTTCTAGGCGCGATCACGCCCATCGCAAGCCTGGTGTTGATGCGTGGTTAAGTCGCGATCCGAACTGGCACGCGCGTGCGGCACCTCAAAGCCGTGGGCCGCCGAGCAGGCTCGCGAGGAAGAACGTGGCGCCGATCACCATCACCAGGGCCGATCCGCCAATTGCCGCGAGTTGCTGGATCGACGCCGCCCAGTGGCTCTCGGCGCCGCCCGCGAGCTTCTTGGCAAGCTCCCGCGAACCGACCGCCAGCGACGCCAGGGCCGATACCGTCAGTGCTGTTCCGATCGCCATCGTGAAGGTCGCGAAGATGCCGGCCCACATGATGCCGAGGCTGAGGCTCAGCAGCAGCACGCCGATCGCGCCGGTGCACGGACGGATGCCGATCGAGAACGCCAGCGACCACGCGTGCGACCAGCTCCAGGGTCCCTGAAGCTGCTCCGGGGTTGCCATGTGCGTGTGACCGCAGTGCTCGTCATGGACGTGGCCTGGCTCGTGGTCGTGCGCGCAGGCGGCCCCGTGTGCGTGGTCGTGATCGTGATGGTGGCCGCCGGCGCAACAAGCGTCATGGGCATGGGCGCCATGCGCATGGCCATGATCCGGTTGCGGATGGTGCGGCTCGCCGGCCGTGTGCCCGGCGTGATGGTGATGGTGATCACCGCGCAGCCGGGTCCACAGCAACCATGCGCCGAGCAGCGCGATCAGCCCCCAGCTGGCGGTTTCGAGCCAGTTCTCGGCAACCTTGATCTGCAGGCTCGTCGCCTTGAGGATCATCGCCAGGATGCCGACCAGGACGATCGCCGACAGCGCCTGGATCAGCGCCGCCATGAACGACAGCAGGATGCCGCGGCGCACCGTCCGCTCGTTGGCGAGCGCGTAGGACGAAATGACGAACTTGCCGTGCCCCGGGCCGACCGCGTGCAGGACGCCATAGATGAAGCTGATGAAGCCGAGGATCAGCGCCGCGTTGACCGAGCCGAGGGTCTTGAGCTGCCGCAGCGCTTCCGTCATGCCCTTGGTCATCTCGCGCTGGCCGTCGAGCACGAAGCTCCAGATGCCGTCGTAGAGGCCGGGCACCAGTCGCAACCCGAGCCAGCCGATGGCGACGATCGTTGCGGTTACTGCCGCCATGATCGCGAGCCGCGACCCGGCGCTCCGCACGCCCGCTGCTGCGGGAGAATTTGTCGTCATCGCAACGTCGCTCCGGAGGCGTTTCAACTCAGGATTTCGGGCAGCTGAGACTTACTGTCTTGGCGATGCCGAGGCCCGCCTGGGCACCGCCGGTCTGCGAGAAGAACGCCTCGCCGAGCTTCTGCAGATCGGCCGCATCCTGCTTCGGCAAGCCGACGTCGAGCTTGCAGCCGGCAGGTGCGCCCGGGCCGAGTGTCGCGCCCTTGTCGGTGGCCAGATCGAACCAGATCCAGAATTGCGGGTCCGAGATCGCGTACTCGAACCCTTGCGCCTCGGCCAGTACCGGCTGCTTGAGCGGCAGGGTGAACTCGAGCGCGAGCACCTTGGGCGCCTGCTCCGCCGCCGACTTGTCGCCGCCGGTGAGCTTGCCGACCAGGCTGCCCCAGAATCCGGACTTGGCGGCCGGCGGTGCACCGGCCGGTGGCGTGCCGGTCAGACCCGTGGCGCGTGCCGAGCCGGGCGGCTGGGCCAACGTCACGTGCTCGAGGAAGTAGTCCTTCGGCGCGTCGAAAGCGAGGCGCTGCTCGCCGAGCTTGGCGAAGGTGAAATAGTCCATCTGCGACAGGCCGTCGATGTTGACCTTGGCGAGCTCGGCCAACTCCTTGCGGTCGAAGACCCCATCGCCGTTGGCATCGAGACCCTCGATCGCCATGCCGGTGTAGAATTCGTCGAAATACCAGCGCTGCCGGAGCCCGGTGATCGTGTTGTTGTTGTACAGCACCGTGCTTTCGACGGTGACGTAGACATGCGGATGCGCCGAGGCGTCGGCGACAATGCCGCCGGTCGCCGCCATAAGCGCCGCAATGCCGGTCACGGCTGCAATTGGCTTCATCGCTGGCATTGCCTCCGTTCGGGGTGCACCGGCACCACACGGCCGCCACGCCGCACAGTGCCGCAGGACCTGATGTAGGCCCGAATCTCGCGCCTTCCAAGGCGACTTTTCGCGCATGGTTGCGGCAATTAGCGTGGCTCATATCAACTTGACCGAATGTTATAACATGCTACTTGTCGGGCGCGATGCCGGGCCGGGCCACGAGTGCGGCGCGGGCATCCAACCCATCAGTTGCTCGAGAAGCAGGAGATCGCATGCCAGAAGCTGCAGCATTTGAATTTCGGCCCAGGGCCGGCCGCGGGGCGGTGCGGATCCTGATCGGCTGTGGCTTTATGCTTGATGCCGATGGCGTCGGCGGAAGCAGCACTCAAGGTCGTCACCACCAGCAAGCCGGTGCATGCCTTGGTGGCGTCGGTGATGGGCGATACCGGAACGCCGACGGTGCTAGTAAGTGGCGCCGCGTCGCCGCACAGCTATGCCATGAAGCCCTCGGACGCGAAGGCGGCCAACGGTGCCCAGCTCTTTTTCCGGATCTCGGAGGGCCTCGAGCCGTTCACCGCCAAGCTCGTGAAGTCGCTGCCGAAATCGGTGAAGGTGGTATCGCTGATCGATGCCCCGGGGCTCGCGATACTCGACCGACGCGAGACCGGTGCGTTCGAGGCGCACGAGGAGCACGGCCATGGTCACGGCTCGGGCAAGACGTCGGAACCCGAGGACGAGCGCGATCCTCACGTCTGGCTCGATCCGAGCAACGCCAGCGCCATGGTCGATCATATCGCCACCGTGCTTGCCACGGCGGAGCCCGCCAACGCCGCTCGGTTCAAAGCCAATGCCGAAGCCACCAAGTCGCTTATCGCCGAGATGTCGTCGCAGCTCGCACTCGAGCTGAAACCTCATGCCGGCAAGCCGTTCGTCGTCTTGCACGATGCCTATCAGTATTTGGAGCGGCCGTTCGGCCTGACCGCCGTCGGCTCGATCGCGGTCACGCCCGAGGCTGCGCCCAGCGGCAAGCGCCTGGCCGCGATCCGCAAGAAGATCGCCGACACCGGCGCGACCTGCGTCTTTGCCGAGCCCGGCATGCAGCCGAAGATCGTTGCCGCGGTCGTTGAAGGTACCAAGGCCCGGACCGGAATGCTCGATCCGGAGGCCACGCGGCTCACTCCGGGTCCGGGCGTCTATGTCGCGCTGATGCGCGGCTTGGCGGACGGCATCAAGTCCTGCTTCGCGCAGAAGTGATCGGTTCGCCGCCGGAGCACGGGTCACGGCCCCCAAATGCAAAAACAGGCACCTCGCGGTGCCTGTCTCGTTTTCCGGATCGAACGGGATGGATCGGGGTCGGGTTATTCCGCCGATGTCACCATCGGGCGCGAGGCGCGGTAGTACGGGCGGCTCTGCGTCGGCTTGCGCGACGCGCTGACCGGACGCCGCACCTCGTCGTCGCTGCTGGCGATGGCGCTGCCCTGGAATTGCTGCCAGGTAACGGTGACCTTGGTGCCGACCGCGACGCGGTCATAGAGCTCGATGACATCCTGATTGTACATGCGGATGCAGCCCTTCGACACCGGCTGGCCGATGGTCCAGGGAGCATCGGTGCCGTGGATGCGGTAGGTGCTGGAGCCGAGGTAGAGACCACGCACGCCCAGCGGGTTCATCGGATGGCCGCCCGGCACCCACATCGGCAAGCGCGGGTTCTCCGCGCGCATGGTCGGCGTCGGCGTCCACGACGGATTGACGCGCTTCTGCGTGATCGACATCACGCCCTGCCAGCGGCTCTGCTCGCGCGGAATGGCGATCGGGTAGCTCACCGCCTCGCCGGCGCGGGTGACGTGGTAGAGGCGGCGGTCGCCAAAGCTCACCACGATCTCGCCGGGCTTGTGGGTGGGGCTGAAGCGCACGGTCTCGCGTCCGCTGCCGCCGATGGTGCTGCCGCCGCCCCAATCCCAGCTCTGGGCCTGGGCCGTGGCGGAAAGCGCCGCGAGGCCGAACGCTGCCGCACCGGCAATGGTCGCGACGCGGCGAGCGATGTTGCTGACGATCATCTCGTGGCTCCTTAAGATTTTGATTTCAACAGCGCATCACGTCCGGACACGCCTTGAGGATGCATTGCGTGTCTGCATCCTGAATTGTCATGATGAAGGGACCGTATACGGTAGCCCTATCTTCGAGATAGCGCAGAGAGGACACACTTCGGCCGGTTTCGCGCCGAAGCGAGCGCCGGACGGTCACAGGTGTGTGATTTCTGCATGGACCCGGCGGTGCCGGTCGAAGATTTCGCTGCGGCGCAGAAAAGCATTGACGGTCATCAAAAACAAAACTAGAACATAAAAAGAACATATGCGCTCCAAGAGGCCGCATGTCCCCTGTCCATCCAAATGATTCGCCTGGAATTTATTCCCTGCGAGCTGACGCACCCGAAGAGCCCGGGCGGGCTGGAGAGGGACGCTCTCTGGCTCGCCAGGATCTCATCGAGGACCTGCGGGCTCGCATTCGCCGCATCGAGGGGCCTGCCAGCTTCACAGCTCCCGCCGCCGCTGTCGTGCCTGAGCGGCCGGTTTCGGGCGAGCGCTGGGGGCTGGGAGTGGCAGCCATCGATGACCTGCTCGGACCGCGTGGCCTCGATCCCGGCGGCCTTCACGAGATCAGATCCGATGCCGCCGGCGACGGCCTCAGCGCCGTTGCGGCTACGTCGGCGCGGCGGATTTTTGCCCTGCTGCTGGCTGTCAGGCGGATGCTGAGCCTGGAGCGGCCGGGAGCGATGCTGTGGTGTCTGCCGGCTGCGGCTGGGCAGGAGACGGGCAAGCCCTACAGTCGCGGCCTGGCGTCTCTGGGTCTCGATCCCGATCGGCTGATCATCGCCACGCCGCGCAAGGCCGGCGACGTGCCGTGGGTGATCGAGGAGGCGGTGAAGGCGGCCTGCCTCTCGCTCGTGCTGGGCGAGGTGAGGACGGTCGGGGTGACCGCGGCGCGGCGGCTGTCGCTGGCCGCGGCCGAAGCGCAGACGCCGTGCCTTCTGGTGCCGTTGGCGGGGTCCATTCCGGTGATTGCCGCCGCGACGCGCTGGCGGGTCGCGCCGCGCCCGAGCGGAACGGACCCCCTCGATGCCGCGGCCCCGGGCCCGCGCCGTTTCTCCATCGCCCTCGAGCGCTGCCGCGCCCGCCCTCTCGTTTCAGATGCACTCGATTTCGTAGTGGAGTGGTCCGATGCCGCGCGTTGTTTCGGTATGGCTGCCGCAGTTTCCGATCGAGCGCCTGCGCCAGGCCCAAGCCCAGGCGCACAGCTCGATGCCGGGACCATCCTGCGGCGCCGTGCCTGATGCGGCGGCGGCGCGGCCCGCGCCGCTTGCCCTGGTCGAAAGCGGGCCGCGCGGGCTTCTCGTCACTGCCGTCAATGAGGTGGCAGCGGCGGCCGGCGTCGTGCCGGGACAACCTCTCGCCGATGCGCGGGCGAGCCTCCCCAGCCTGCGCACCAGGCCCGCCGAGCGGGATCGTGATGCGGCCACTCTCGAAGGGCTGGCACGCTGGGCCGGCCGCTATGGCCCATCCCGCAACGTCGAAGGTAGCGATGGGCTGTGGGTCGATATCGATGGCGTCGCGCATCTGTTCGGCGGCGAGGCGGCGCTGCTCGCCGATTGCCGCCGGCGGCTGGCGGATGCGGGGTTTTCCGCCCGCCTCGGTCTTGCCGATACGACCGCCGCCGCCTGGGCGCTTGCCCGCTATGGCCGGTGCGCTTCGCCGGCCGCCATCGCGGCTGCGGGCAGGAGCGACGAAGCGCTTGCGGAGTTGCCGGTCGAGGCGCTGCGGCTGACGCAGCCGACCGTGATCCTGCTGCGGCGGCTCGGCCTCTATCGCATCGGCCAGCTTTATCGCTTGCCGCGTGCGAGCCTGGCGCGGCGGTTCCGTGATCTGCGCGCCGCCGGCCGTATCGCGAACGAGCTTGCCGATGGCGTGATCCTGCGCCTCGACCAGGCGCTTGGCGAGATCCGCGATCCGCGATCGCCGATGGCGCCGCTTCCCTGCCGTCTGGTGCGCCAGGTGTTCGCCGAGCCGCTGATCGCCCAGGCCGGCCTGCAGGCGGCGATGACGGACACGATCACCCGGCTGAGCGGGATGCTGGCGTCGGTCGGCGAAGGGGCGCGGCAGTTGCGCCTCACCTTCTACCGCACCGACGGCACCAGCGTCGCGATCGGCGTCGGCACCAGCAGTCCGTGCCGCGATGCAAGGCACATCGGCCGGCTGTTCGCCGAGAAGCTCGATGCGGTCGATGCCGGTTTCGGCGTTGACGTGGTGACGCTGGAAGGCGTGCTCGTCGAGCGTCTGGACGCCGTCCAGTCCGGCCTTGCCGCCAGGCGTGGCGATCAGGGCGGGCAGGGGCTCGCCGAGCTCGTCGACCGGCTGTCGAACCGCGTCGGTGCGGCCGCCATCCATCGCGTCGTGCCGCGGCAGCGCCACCTGCCCGAGCAGGCGGACATCGTCGTGCCGGCGCTCGCTGCCGCCACCGTCGCGGCGACGGGCCCGTGCGCGGTTCCTGCCCCGCGGCCGCCGCTTCTGCTCGGCCGGCCGGAGCCGATCGAGGTGATCGCGGAGGTGCCGGAGGGGCCGCCACGCCGCTTCCTGTGGCGGCGGGCACGCCATCGCATCGTCAAGTCCGAGGGACCGGAGCGGATCGAGCCTGCCTGGTGGCAGGCGCTCGGCCCGGAGGCCCCGGCGGCGGCGCTCCGCCCGCGCGACTACTACCGGATCGAGGATGACCGGGGCGGACGCTTCTGGGTCTTCCGTGAAGGTCTCTACGACCGCGGGACGGCGGCGGTCTCGCCGGGCTGGTACGTTCACGGCGTGTTCGGTTGAGGAGGCTTGGATGGCGGGCGCCGGCAATGTCACGCGATTGCGGATACGGGAGAAGCCGCCCGTCGCGCCGGCCTATGCCGAGCTGCACGTCACGACGAATTTCACCTTCCTCGAAGGCGGCTCGCATCCGCAGGAACTGGTGGCGCAGGCCAAGGCGCTCGGCCTTGCCGCGATTGCCGTGACCGATCGCAACACCCTCGCCGGCGTGGTGCGCGCGCACGTGGCGGCGAAGGAGGCGGGGCTGCGCCTCGTCGTCGGCGCCCGCCTCGATTTCGCCGATGGCACGCCGAGCCTGCTCTGCCTGCCGACCGACCGGGCGGCCTACGGACGCCTCAGCCGCCTGCTGTCGCGGGGGCAGATGCGAGCGGAAAAGGGCGAATGCCATCTCCATCTGGAGGATCTCGCCGAGCTGCAGACCGGACAGATCCTGATCGTGCTGCCGCCGGACGACTGGGACTGGCGCGGCCACGCGGCAAGCCGGCAGTCGCCCTTCGCACGCCAGCTCGAGAGGCTGCGGTCCCGCATCACCGCGGCCCTCTATCTCGCGATCTCCTGTCTCTATCGCGGCAATGACCGGGCGCGGCTCGCCGCTATCGAGTCCATCGCGCTGGCGCACGGCCTGCCGCCGGTCGCGACCGGCGACGTGCTCTACCATGCTCCCCACCGCCGGCCGCTGCAGGACGTGCTGACCTGTATCCGCGAAGGCGTCGTGATCGGCGAGGCCGGCTTGCGCCTCGAGGCCAATGCCGAGCGGCACCTGAAATCGCCGGCGCAGATCGCCCGTCTGATGCAGGGCCGCGAGACGGCGGTGGCGCGCACGCTGGAGATCGTCGCGGCCTGCCGCTTCTCGCTCGACGAGCTTGTCTACGAATACCCGGACGAGCCGGTGCCGCCGGGCAAGACCGCGCAGTCCCATCTCGAGGCGCTGACTGCCGAGGGCGCGCGCTGGCGCTTTCCGGACGGCGTGCCGGAAAAGATCGCCGGCACCATTGCCCGTGAGCTCGCGCTGATCGCGCAACTCGGCTACGCGCCCTACTTCCTCACCGTGCACGACATCGTCCACTTCGCCCGCTCGCGCGGCATCCTTGCCCAGGGCCGCGGCTCGGCCGCCAATTCGGTGGTCTGCTATTGCCTCGGCATCACCGCGGTCGACCCGGTCGAGGTCGACCTTCTGTTCGAGCGCTTCGTCGCGCGCGAGCGCAACGAGCCGCCCGACATCGACGTCGACTTCGAGCATGAGCGGCGCGAGGAGGTGATCCAGTACATCTATGCCCGCTACGGCCGCGACCGGGCCGGCCTCGCCGCCACTGTCATCAGCTATCGGGCGCGCTCGGCGGTGCGTGAGGTCGGCAAGGCGATGGGGCTGTCGGAGGATGTGGTCGCCACGCTGGCAGGCCAGGTCTGGGGCACCCGCTCGGGCGGCGCGCTGCCGGAAAAATACGTCCGCGAGGCCGGTCTCGATCCCGGCGATCCGGTTCTCGCGGCGGTGCTCGATCTCGCCGACCAGCTGATCGGCTTTCCCCGCCACCTGTCGCAGCATGTCGGCGGCTTCGTGCTCACCCGCGGGCCGCTCGTCGAGGTGGTTCCGGTCGGCAACGGCGCCATGGCCGACCGCACCTTCATCGAGTGGGACAAGGACGACATCGATGCGCTCGGGCTGCTCAAGGTCGATGTCCTGGCGCTCGGCATGCTCAGCTGCATCCGCCGCGCCTTCGACCTTCTCGAAGCGCATCATGATCTCGCCGTGAGCCTCGCCACCGTCCCGCGCGATGACGCGGCCGTCTACGACATGCTGTGCCGGGCGGATTCGATCGGCGTATTCCAGGTCGAAAGCCGCGCCCAGATGAACATGCTGCCGCGCCTGAAGCCGCGCTGCTACTACGACCTCGTGATCGAGGTCGCGATCGTCCGCCCCGGTCCGATCCAGGGCGACATGGTGCATCCCTATCTGCGCCGCCGCGACGGGATCGAGGAGGAGCACTACCCGTCGCCGGCGCCGGGGCTCGGCGATCCCGACGAGTTGCGCCAGATCCTGGGCAAGACCAAGGGGGTGCCGCTGTTCCAGGAGCAGGCGATGCGGATCGCCATGGTGGCGGCCGGGTTCAATGGCGACGAGGTCAACGAGCTGCGGCGTGCGCTAGCCACCTTCAAGCGCCGCGGCACGATCGGCAAGCTCGAGGCGAAGATGGTGTCGGCGATGGTGGCGCGCGGCTACGATCCGCGCTTCGCCGAGCGCTGCTTCAACCAGATCAAGGGCTTCGGCGAGTACGGCTTCCCGGAAAGCCACGCCGCGAGCTTCGCCCATCTCGTCTACGTCTCGTCGTGGCTCAAGTGCCATTATCCGGCGGCGTTCTGCTGCGCGCTGCTCAATTCCCAGCCGATGGGCTTCTACGCGCCGGCCCAGCTGGTCCGCGATGCGCGCGAGCACGGCGTCGTCGTGCGCGAGCCCGATGTCGGCCTCAGCAACTGGGATGCGACGCTCGAGCCCGGGCCGGAGCCCGGCCGGCCGGCCCTGCGGCTGGGTTTGAGACAGATCGACGGGCTGTCGCGCCAGGATGCCGACGGGATCCTGGCGGCGCGCGCCGCTCGGCGCTTCCGCGATGTCGCCGACCTGTGGCGGCGGGCCGGCGTGCCGCGCGCCGCGATCGAGCGGATCGCCTCCGCCGACGGCATGCGCTCGCTGGGGCTCGACCGGCGGCAGGCGCTGTGGGAGGTGCGCGCCTTGAGCCTCGACGCGGCGCTGCCGCTGTTCGCGTACGCGGGTGGCGACGAGATCGGGCCGGAGCCGGCCGTGCAGCTGCCGGTCATGGGGCTGTCGGAGCACGTCGTCAACGATTACCAGACGCTGCGGCTGTCGCTGAAGGCGCATCCGATGAGCTTTCTGCGGCAACGCTTCGCGGCCGCGCGCGTCGTGCCCTGCGAACGGCTGAGGGATCTGAAGAACGGCGCCTGGGTGGCGGTCGCCGGCGTCGTGCTCGTGCGCCAGCGGCCGGGCACGGCCAAGGGCGTCGTGTTCATGACCCTCGAGGACGAGACCGGCATTGCCAACGCGGTCGTCTGGCCAACGACCCTCGAGCGCTTCCGGCGTGTCGTCATGGGGGCGCGGCTGATCCTGCTCGAGGGGCGGATCCAGCGGCACCAGGACATCATCCATGTCATCGCGAGCCGGCTGCAGGATCGCAGCGACTGGCTGCGCGACCTGTCGCCGTCGGCAGCCGCCATCCCGGGCGTGATCGCCGGCGGCGACGAGGCGCCCAGCCACGGACCCGGCAACGAGCGCAGCCGCAGCGAGCCGCCCCGCTCGCGCCACCCGCGCGATGTGCGCATCATGCCAAAGTCGAGGGATTTCCATTGACCAGGAAATCGCGCAACCATCGTGTCGGAAACAGCCACGCGAGGCCATTGCCCGATGCAAATTCCGAAATTCCGCCGCCTGTCCGCTGGCGCGATGGCGATACTGGCACTGCTGGCAACCTGGCCGGCGCTGTCGCAGCGCGCACTGATCGCCCCGGAAGCGGCAACCGGGCGAGTCGAGAAGCCGCTGCAGCGGGCGCGCAGCCACATGGTGTCGGCGGCCAATCCACTCGCCGTCGACGCCGGCGTCGAGATATTGCAGGCCGGCGGCAGCGCGGTCGACGCGGCCATTGCCGTGCAACTGGTCCTCAACCTGGTCGAGCCGCAGTCCTCCGGCCTCGGCGGCGGCGGGTTCCTGCTGCACTGGGATGCACGGAGCCGGGAGATCACCACCTACGATGGCCGCGAAACCGCGCCGGCCGCGGCAACGCCCGACCGCTTCATCCGCGACGGCAAGCCGATGTCGTTCGAGGGCGCGGTGCATTCCGGCCTGAGCATCGGCGTACCCGGCACGCCCCGCCTGCTCGAGGCGGCCCATCGCGCCCACGGCAAGCTGCCATGGGCACGGCTGTTCGGGCCGGCGATCAGACTCGCCGAGAGCGGATTTGCCGTTTCGCCGCGCCTCAACCGGCTGCTGCAGCAGATGGGTCCCGACCAGTTCGAGGCCGCCGCCAGAGCATACTTCTTCGATGCCTCCGGCGCGCCGCCGCCGGTCGGCCAGCAACTCGCCAATGCGTCGCTTGCCGCCACCCTGAAACGCCTCCGCGACGGTGGCGCCGACGCGTTCTATGCCGGCCCCGTCGCCCAGGCGGTCGTTGCCGCCGCCATGGCTGCCCCGAACCACGCCGGCGATCTGACCGCCAGCGACCTTGCCACCTACCAGGTCGTGATCCGCCCGCCGGTGTGCACCGAATATCGCCGGCACCGCATCTGCGGCATGGGGCCGCCCTCGTCGGGCGGGCTCGCGGTGGCGCAGACCTTGCGCCTGCTCGAGCCGTTCGATCTCGGACACGGGCAGGGCGCCGCGCTCAATGCTCCGGCGCTGCATCTGATCGCGGAAGCCGAGAAGCTCGCTTTCGCCGATCGCGACCGGTACATCGGCGATCCGGCGGTGGTGCGCGTTCCGCCGGGGATGCTCGATCCGGGCTATCTCGGCGGGCGTGCCAGGATGATCGATCGCGGCAAGGCGATGGCGCGGCCGCCGGCGGGACGCCCGCCCGGCGTCGACGCGCGGCTGTTCGGCGTCGATGCAACCCGCGAGAGCGTCGGAACGAGCCACATTTCGGTGATCGACCCGGACGGCAACGCCGTGGCGATGACGGCCACGATCGAGGCCGCGTTCGGCTCGAGGGTGATGGCGGCGGGCTTCCTGCTCAACAACCAGCTGACCGACTTCTCGTTCCTGCCGCGCGATCCGGACGGCAGGCTGGTCGCCAACGCCGTGGCGCCCGGCAAGCGGCCGCGCAGCTCGATGGCGCCGACGCTGGTGTTCGACCCCGCGGGCAGGCTGATGGCGGTGGTCGGCTCGCCCGGCGGCAGCCGCATCATTCTCTACGTGGTCAAGGCGATCGTCGCCCTGATCGACTGGGAGATGGACGCGCAGCAGGCGGCGGCGGCGGCCAACTTCGGCTCGCGCGGCAGGACGTTCGAGATCGAAGGCGATCCGGCGCTGCCGACCGAGGCGATCGCGCACGCGATGCGCAATCTCGGGCATTCGGTGCTGCGCGACGAGATGGTTTCGGGCCTGCAGATCTTGCGGGTCCGCGACGATGGGCTCGAAGGCGGCGCCGACCCGAGGCGGGAGGGTATCTCGCGCGGCGATTGACCGCTGGTTGCGCCAGGTCAAGGCGGTCGCCGCCGCAGGTGTGCCAGGCGAAGGCGCGTGTCGAAACAATCTGGTACGAGGAACATGGAAAGCGTGATCACTGTAGTCGGCGCCGGCATTTTCGGCTTGTGGCAGGCACTGGTGCTGGCGCGGACCGGCGCCCGCGTCCGCCTGATCGAGGCGAGCGCCGAGCCGTTCGCCAATGCCGCCAGCCGCTGGGCCGGCGCGATGATCGCCCCGGACTGCGAGGAGGAGGCGGCGACACCGCTGATCCGTGCGCTTGGCCATGAGGGCATGGCGCTGTGGCGCCAGAACTACCCGCATCTCGTCTGCAACGGCTCGCTGGTCGTCGCCGCCGCGCGCGATCGCGGCGAGCTGCAGCGTTTCGCGCGGCTGACCCACGGCTCGCAGGCCGTCGACGCCCAACGGATCGACAGCCTGGAGCCGGCGCTGGCCGGGCGCTATCAGGGCGGGCTTTATTTTCCGCAGGAGGCGCACATGGAGGCGCCGCATGCGCTCGCATTCCTGCTCGAGGCGGTGCGGGCCGCCGGCGCCGAGGTTCGCCTCGGCGAGACCTGGCGCCCGGACCCGGCGGCCGACGGCGTGGTCGTCGATTGCCGCGGCATCGCCGCTCGCGACGAGCTGCCCGGCCTGCGCGGGGTGCGGGGCGAGCGGCTGCTGCTGCGCGCGGGCGACGTGCAGTTGCAGCGGCCGGTGCGGCTGCTGCATCCGCGTGCCTCGTTCTACATCGTGCCGTGGAGCGATGGCCGCCACCTGGTCGGCGCCACGGTCATCGAAAGCGAGGACACCAGCGCCATGACGGTGCGTTCCTGCCTCGAGCTGCTCGGGCTCGCCTACGCGCTGCATCCGGCGTTCGGCGAGGCCGAGATCCTCGAGTTGAGCGCCGGCGTGCGGCCGGCCTATGCCGATAACGTGCCGCGGGCGATCGTGCGTGGCAAGACGATCCGCGTCAACGGGGCGTACCGGCACGGCTTCCTGCTGGCGCCGGTGCTGGCCGTGGCGGTCGCCGACTACCTGTCGACCGGCCGGCCGCGCGCCGAGGTGGTTCTGATCGCCGCGGCGTGAGGCAGCCCTATCGGGAAATGAAGTCGACGAGGCGCGGCACGCAGATGTCGAGGCTGTAGTTGCCGGTGGCGGTAGCGCGGGCGGCGGTTCGCATCGTTTCGAACTTCCGCTGATTGGCGAGGACGTGCACCACCTTGGCGGCCAGTCCGTCGACGTCGAAGAACGGCACCAGCAGGCCGTTGCGGCCGTCGATCACCTCGTGCAGCGGCCCGGTGTCCGAGCCGATCACGACGCAGCCGGCGCCGAGCGCTTCGATCAGCGACCAGGACAGGACGAACGGGTAGGTGAGGTAGACGTGGGCGGAGGAAACCTGCAGCGCCCTGATGTACGTCTGATACGGCACCGGCCCGAGAAAATGAACGCGCTTCGGATCGATCCGCCCGGCCACCTCGTCGCGGTAGATCGCCTTCCAGCTGCGACCCGGCGGCGGCGCGGCGCCGTACGACACCTTGTCGTCGCCGATGATCACGACCTGCGCCTCCGGCCGATCGCGCAGGATCGCCGGCAGCGCGCGCATGAAGATGTGGTAGCCGCGCAGCGGCTCCAGATTGCGGGCGACGAACGTCACCACCTCCTGGCCGCGGGTGAGGCGGCGGCCGTCCGGCAGCGTCAGCACCGCGCCGGGATCGGGTCGCACCGCGCTGGTGTCGATGCCGTCGTGCAGCACCGAGATCTTGCCTTGCAGCTCGGTCGGATAGGTCGACTTCTGCCACAGCGTCGGGGCGACGCCGTCATCGCTCTCGACCAGCGACAGCAGCGTCGCGGCGTTCTTGAGCTGCAGGTTCACGGCGGCGTCGAGACTGAGATTGCCGAACTCGGGATCGAAGTTCACGTCGAGGCCGTGGCTGCGATAGTAGAACTCGCAGTAGGTGATGACGCGCGATCGCGGGAACGCCTCGCGCAGCGGCAGCAACTCGCCCCAGCCGCAGTGGGCGAACACCACGTGCGGCGCGAATCCCTGCCGCAGCAGCGCCGTGGAGGCATAAAGGATCTGCTCGGCGCGCCGGCATTCGACGTCGAACCGGCGGGCGAAGGGGTGGGTTTCGCCGCTGGTCACCGGCGTCACCTCGTAGCGCTGCAGGCGGACCCGGTCCATCTCCATCGCGCCGCGCGAGCCGATCGCGGCAACGCGCATGCCGGGCAGGGCGGTCAGCGCCTGCACCACGTTCTTGAACTGGGCCGGGAAGCTGTTGTGTACGAAGAGTATGTTCATGTGATGCGAGCGGGGGGGGCGGGTGTTTCGCCGGCGCGGCGCGCACGACGCCTCATGCGGTCACCAGAAAGCTCTGCGCGGTCTTCGCGAGCATCGCTTTCACTTTTGCGGTGTCGGCTTTCGGCATCAGCGCGACCGCCCACAGATCGATCGCCGGTCCCGGCGCGACCCAGGATTCGGCGAAGCCGGCATTGCGCAGGACGTTGCCGAGGCGGGCGATCGTGAAGCCCGTATTGTGGGCCATGTAGGTGTTGCCGGCGGCGATCGATGCCGAGTGGCCGAACACCATGTCCAGGACGCTGATCGGTCCCGCCGGCGAGGTATAGACGGTGCGCTCCATGTCGCCGCTCAGCAGCAGCCGGGCGACCTGCTCCAGGTCCGGGCAGGTGATCAGGGCGAACCCGTCGGCTTTCAGGACGCGGCGCATCTCACCGAGCGCAAGCGGTACCTCGTGCGAATAAAGGTGCTCGATGTTGTGCGATGACCACACCGCATCGAAGGAGGCGTCCGCAACCTTGCCGCGCAGGTCGGTGATGTTGCCGACCACATCGGGCTGGACCGCGGGATTGATGTCCTGCCGCACGACGTCCCAGCCGGAGAACACGGCATGGACTCTCGGGCTGCCGGCGGAACCCGCGCCGACGTCGAGGACGCGCTGGCGGGCGTGACGAAGCGATTTCTGCATGAAGCTAGACATAATTGAGTTGCGACAGGGCGTAAACGGCAAGCTGCGCGCCGTCCGCAGAGCCGTGGCGGGCTTCGGGCCAGCCGCCGGCGAGAGCCAGACCTCACTGCCGCAAGACACGAATCCGGCAATCGGAGGAACGCGCTGCCGCCTGGTTCGGCCGGCGGTCGGCGGCAGGCAGCAGTGCCACCGCCTGGCGCGCCTTGCGGTGGCCCGCGAGCTCGCTGGCCACTTTTGGATCGCCGCATCCGGCCATCGCGGTGACGAACAGGGCGAGGGCTCCGGCCGGCGTGCGCCGGTCGAGCGGGCGGGCGCCGTCGTCGGCTGGCAGCTCCACCGCGATGTCGGCGTCGGCAGTGGCGAAAGCCGACACGATCAAGAGGTTGGGCGCATCGGCCGCCGGCGACTTGCCGGAGGCATCGGGCCCCTGGGCCGGGCGCTCCTGCGCCGGCGCAATGATAACGAGCTGCGGGAACAGACGCGCCGCCTGCTGCAGGACCACGGCAATTTCCGGCCGGTCGTACCAGGCCGGCACCAGCACGAAGCGGGCCGGAGTAGCGGCGGCAAACGCCAAGGCCTGGGCCAAGGCCTGCTGGTGCAGCGGCTCGACCCTGATCGGGATCAATCGGATCGTTTCGGTTGCGACAAGGGCGCGCGCCAGTGCCGTGCCGACGCCGTCCCAGGTCGCGGCGGCGTTGCCGTCCGGCGCGTAGGGACGGCGGTCGCCGTCGACCTGGTCCCAGCCGATCAGCTCGCCCTCGCCGTCGCGAGCCAGCCGTGCCGCGATGTCGGCGGCGGTATAGTCGAGGCCGCTGGTGAGCAGGGCGACCGCGACGCCGCCGGGATCACGCCCTGGCGGCACGCGCGGCTTGTTCGTCCGGGCGCCCATCGCGCGCAGTGGCAGCAGCAACAGGCCGGCGGCAAGCAGCGCGGTACGCCGCGGGATCATTTGCCGCCCCTGCGCGACAGGATGAATTCGGCGATCGCCGCCACGTCATCGAGATCGAACACCGGCACGCGCGAATGCGCCACCGGGTGATCCGAGGCGATCGCGACGACATTCGGATCAGTGTCGACCAGCGTGCTCTTGTCGGCGACGGCAGCCCGCCGGACCTCGATCTTCGGGATCGGCGCGCGCTTGTAGCCTTCGATGATGATCAGGTCACAGGGCTCCAGCCGCGCGATGATCGCGGCGAGCGTCGGCTCGGGCGACCGCTTGAGCTCGCGCACGACCGCCCATCGCTTCTGCGATACGATCGCCACCTGGCCGGCGCCCGCGCGGCGGTGCCGGGCGCTGTCGGTCTCGCCATCGTCGATGTCGAAGGCATGGTGGGCATGCTTGATCGTCGCGATGTCGAGGCCGCGGCCGGACAATTCGGCGACCAGGCGGGTGACGAGCGTCGTCTTGCCGGAGTTCTTCCAGCCGGCGATGCCGATCAACGGTGAGTGCGAGGCGACAGGCGACTGCTTGGTCAATTTGGCTCAGCTTCCAGCAGGCGGCGAGCTTGCTCCAGCTCTTCGGGATGGTTGGCGTTGAAGAACGGGTCGATCTCGCGGCCGCCGATGCTCGTGAAGGGAAAATCCACCGGCTCTGTACCATGCCGATCGGTCCACGCCAGCACCTTGCGAACGCCGTTATGCAGCGCCTGACCAAGGTCGGCGGCGAGGATGACGGGCCAAAGCCCGATCACCGGATGCAACGTGCCCGCCGAACGCGCGATCGCGATCCGGCGCGGCGATCCGGCAATCGCCGCCCACAGGCGCTCCACGAGATCGAGCGGGATGAACGGCGCATCGGTCGATACCGTGGCGATGTGCGATGCCTCGGGGGCATGGCCGCGGCACCACATCATGCCGGCCAGGACGCCGGCGAGCGGGCCAGGATGACCCTCGATCGGGTCGGCGACGACCGGCAGGCGAAGCGCCGAAAAACGCGCCGGATCGCCATTGGCGTTGATGACGAGCCGTCCCACCTGCGGTGCCAGGCGGGCTGCCACATGCTCGATCATCGTCCTGCCGGCCAGGTCGCGCAGCGACTTGTCGCCGCCGCCCGGACGGTCCGGAAACATGCGGCGGGACTGGCCGCCAGCCAGCAGCACACCAATAGTGAGGTTCTTCGCATCGCTCATGCGGGAAGGTTAGGGCAATCCGCGACCGTCCGCCACCGCCGCGCGGCGGCGCGACTTTGGCGTTGGCTAATCGCGCGGCGACGGGTATCTCGTTGGCTCGAGTTCGAACCGCCGCAATCGATGAGCCCCGCGATGACCGATGCCTCCAGCGAGCCGAAGGCTGTGACGCCGCCCGACCGTCTCTCGGTCAATCCGGCCAGCCCGTTCTACGACGAGGCAGTGCTCGCTCGCGGTGTCGGCGTGCGTTTCCGCGGTGTCGAGAAGACCAATGTCGAGGAGTATTGCATCAGCGAAGGCTGGGTCCGTCTGGCCGCCGGTGTCGCCAAGGATCGCGCCGGCAACCCGATGACGGTCAAGCTCAGCGGCGCGGTCGAGCCTTACTTCAAGGACCAGGGCTGATTGGCACGGACCGCCGCACGGCCGCGCCCGGTCAATAGAAGAGCTTGCCGCCGAGCGCCAGGATGCCGCCGAGCACGATGATCGCCGACACGACGAGGCAGGCCAGCGCTCGCAATATCGGACGGGCGACGATCACCGCCTCGTGGCCGTCCTCGTAAGGCGCCGCCGGTTTTGACCCGGTGAACATGGCCGGGATCAGCGGATGCTTCTTGACGAGCCCGTGAAGGAGGTTGGCGGCGATGTGGGCGATCACCAGCGGCAGGATGAGATAGTTGAACAGGCGGACGTGGTAGTAGCTGATGCGCTGGTTGGTCGCTTCCGAGACGAGCTTGTAGAGCGGCCCCCACGTGACGTCATTGTGCTCGACCGTCATCAGGCCAAGCGTCGCCTGCAGAGCGGTGGCGGCCAGCAGGGCGAGGACCATGTAGGTGCCAAGCGGGTTGTGTCCGAGAAAGTGACGATCGCGCCCGCGCACCACGTCGACGAAATATCCGGCGGCAACTCCTGGCCAGCGCACGAAGCTCGACCAACGCGATGTCGAGGAACCGACGAAGCCCCACAAGATCCGCCAAACCACCAGCACCAATATTGCGTACCCGTTGTAGCGGTGCCACTTCATGGTGTTGTCGGCGAATGCCTCGGCGAAATGGAAGCTCGCCCAGGCGCCGATCATGAGCAATACCAGCGCCCAATGGAAAACGCGCGTGGGGACGTCCCACGCGCGCACCTGGCTGCTGTCGCCAGTGGTCTGCCGATCGTGCACGATCTGCATTGCCGGCCTAGGTCTTGGGCGGCTGACGGAAGCTTTGTGGCAGTTGCCGCAATTGGCACCGATCTTCGGCCACTCTGCCTTGAACGAGGCTTCGTCCTTGATCGCGACGGCGGCTGCCTTTGCGTCGGCCTCGAGCTTCTTGAACAGACCCTCGAACTCGGCCTTCTTTTCCCAGATCGCCGGCAGCGCCAGCGTTTCGCCACCGGTCTTGCTGTCGTCGGGGAACAGCCCGCCGAGCTTCGGCGCGCCTTCGGAGATGGTCTTCAACGAAGCCTGAACCTTGGCGAGGTCAAACGGGATCTCGCCCTTGGCAATCCCGCCCGGCTCCTTCATGGCGCCGCCGAACGTCTTCAGAATCTCCTTGCGCTGGCCGATGGCCGCGCTCTGCGCATACACGGCGGTGGCGCCGACGGCGAGCGCGGCTACCACGGAAAGAACTCGCATCATTCGTACGATCTCCTGGAAGTGTCTGACGGATTGGGATTGTCGTGTGGCGGGATCGAGCAACGCGCGAACGCTTGCATTCGGGCACCTTGCGAGTCAATCAGACCGCATCCCGCGGTTCGGACACGCTATCGTGAGCGTGGTCGCGAGGTTTCGAATGCAGCGGCGCGCGATCGCAGGCGTGGACAGACTGTCGATGGATGGGCAACAGTCAGGCGGCTGAGTTGGTCGCGGTTTGCTAGTGTGATGATTTCGAAGTTCGCATTCACCTCCCGGCAACACCGGGTTGCGAACTTCGGAATTTGAATCACACTAGGATCAATGGCTTGCTAGTGTCCTTATCGTTCGCGAAGTTCGTACAGTGGTCGCCGCGAATGGTGACGAACTTCGCGAACGGGACACTAGGCAGGATGAGGCGCCATGAGGATTTTCCCGACAGGCCCGGGGCCGTGCCGTAGCTGCCGATACTACCGGATCGCGCTGCTGTTGACGGCGGCGGCGCTGGCCCTGACATGGTGGACCGGCTGAAACGCAAATCGCCCGCGGGCGTGAGGCGCGCGGGCGATTCGGGAAGGGATGTCGGCAGCCTAGATCAGCGCGAGTAGAACTCGACCACCAGATTGGGCTCCATCTGGACCGGGAACGGCACGTCGGACAGTCCGGGGACCCGGGCGAGCTTTGCCGTCATCTTGGTGTGATCGACCTCGAGGTAGTCGGGCGCGTCGCGTTCAGAGCTCTTGATCGCCTCGAGCAGCGTCGTCAGCTGGCGCGACTGCTCCTTCACCTCGACGACGTCGCCGATCCTGCAGCGATAGCTGCAGATGTCGACCTTGCGGCCGTTGACCGTGACGTGCCCGTGGCTGACGAACTGGCGGGCGGCGAACACGGTCGGAACGAACTTGGCGCGGTAGACGATGGCATCGAGCCGGCGCTCGAGCAGGCCGATCAGGTGCTCGGAGGTCGAGCCCTTGAGGCGCGACGCCTCGGTGTAGATCTTGCGGAACTGCCGCTCGCTGATATTGCCGTAGTAGCCCTTCAGCTTCTGCTTGGCGCGAAGCTGCTGGCCGAAGTCCGACAGCTTGCTGACACGGCGCTCGCCATGCTGGCCCGGGCGGCTCTCACGCTTGTTGAGCGGGCTCTTGGGCCGGCCCCAGATGTTCTCACCGAGGCGGCGATCGATCTTATGCTTCGCGGTGACGCGTTTGGTCATTTCTAGCACTCCAAGTAGGCGCGAGCCGTGATTGCCGGCCACACCCGTTTTGCGGATTTGGAGCGCCCCTTCCTCTGTCCCGGTGCCGGGACCGACAGACGACTGGAATTTCCAGGCATCGCAGGCGCGCAAAATAATCGCGGGCCCGAGGGCCCGCGCAACGACAGCTTCATAGTCGCATTGAATGGCGAGGTCAACGGCAATTCGCTCGCCGCTGCGATCCGATCTGCCGCCGGCGGCGGCGTTCAGGGCTTCTTGGCGACCGGCGCGGCGGCGGCCGGTGCAGCGGCCGTGGCGGCGGCCGGAGGAGGTGCGTCGAGCGTCACCTGCGGCCCGGTCTTGAGATAGGCCTCGATCACGTTCTTGACCTTCGTGCGCTGCTCGTCAGTGCAGGACTTCGAGTCTTCCTGCCGTGTATCCTCGACCACCGGCTGTTTCGCGCCGTCTTCCTGCTCGACCAGCTTGATCTTGCCGGTGAGCAGCATCACCGTGGTGAGGTGCAGCTGATTGATGTAGATCATCTGCTGCTCGGACCACTTCTTCTTTTCCGACTCGCGCTTCATCAGCGAGCGATAGTTCAACACCTGTAGCTCCGACAAATCGCACAGTTGCGCATGCGCCGTCATGCGGCCGGCCTTGATGATGTCGCGCGCGATGTCCTTCGGCACCGTCATCTTGTCGCGGCTTTTCTTGTCGATCTCGACCACCGCGCCGGTTGGCTTGGTGAACTTGGCCGGGGTCATCGACCAGGCGTAGTCCATGAACGCCTCGACCGATTTGTCGCTGATGTCCTGCGCGACTGCCGCGCCGGCAAGTCCCCAAACAATGCTCGCCGCAGCTAAGCCAAGCCTGACCGATTTACGCATGAATTGTCCCGTTGGCATGTGGTTCTTGCCCCCCCGCACTTTCGATGATGTAGCGCGCGGCACCCGAAGTCAAAAATCCAGGCCGCGATCATTGTTCAATGCACCGCTTTTGGCCGGTCGCCCGCCCTTGCGCTCGGGCCAAGGGCGTCGTCTTGAAAGTGGGCGTAATCAAGGCAGGTCATGTGGACGGTTTGCGACCGTGGCCTTTGCCCTTGGCCAGAGTTGCGACAATGCCACGCAAGGTCCGCACTTCCTGCTCACTGGCGCCCATGCGCGCGAACATCGTGTGGACGTTGCGCATGACCACCTGCCGTTTGTGTGCCGGATTGAAGAAACCGAGGCGCGCCAACTCGTCCTCCAGATGGCCGAGAAAGCCCAGCAATTCGTCCTTCGTCGCCGGTTGCGACCCGCGCGAGCGCAGTCCCGGCTCGAGCGGCTGCTCATAGGTCGTCACCCGCCCGAGGGTGCCGTGCTCGGTCGCCTTGATCCACTCGTAGCCGAACAGCAGCGCCGCCTGCGCCAGGTTCAGCGAGGCGAATTTCGGGTTGACCGGCGCCATGATCACGGCGTCCGCGATCGCAATCTCGTCGGTCTCGAGCCCGGTGCGCTCCGGGCCGAACAGCACGCCGCACCGCTGGCCCTGCTCCTGCCGGCGAAGTATCTCGGCGACCGCCTGCTCGGGCGTCAGCACCGGCTTGGCGAGATCGCGCTGCCGCGCCGTCGTGGCGCAGACGAAATTGATGTCGCCGACCGCCTCGGCGAGGGACGGGAAGGCTTCCGCCGCATCGACGATGAAATCGGCGCCGGAGGCCGCCGCCCGGGCTTTCTCGTTCGGCCAGCCGTCGCGCGGCTCGACGAGGCGGAGCTCGTCGAGCCCGAAGTTCGCCATGGCGCGGGCGACCATGCCGATGTTGTCGGCAAGCTGCGGGCGCACCAGGATCAGGCTCGGAATCTGGCCCGATTCGAGCCCGCCGCCCATCTTCTTGGGGCGCGGCTCGATCTCCCTCCGGTTGCGGCGGATGATCCGCCGCGCCAGATAGAACAACTCCTTGCCGCGCCACGATTTTACCACGGCATCGAGCGACGGCTCGACGCGCGGCGGCAGCCTGCCGCCGCCACGGGTCTCGAGTCCGGCCTGCGTGAAGCGGACGCTTTCGAACTGGCCGAGGTAGTCGTCGATCGTCAGCAGCCCGTCCGCATCGGAGCGAAGCCGGCAGCCGCTGCAGTATTTCCTCGCCCGATCGCAGCTCCGGGCGGCGCAATAGGCAATCGCTTGCTCGACAACGGCTCGCTCGAGCCTTGGCTCGGCGACCGCGGCGCCAGCGTCCATTCCGCCGGCGAAGGCTCGCGTCACCACGGTTGCCACCGTCACGGTGGTGCCGGCGACGGTCGGCTCACCGCCGTTGATCTCGGGGTCGTCGATGATGTGCACGGGCAGGCATGATTCCGCTATGCCGGCACGCGTTTCTTCTCGGCGCCGGCGTGAGAGCCCGGGTTATAGATCAAGACGTCGATCTGGCGCAGCCCAAAATCGAACCCGGCCAGCCGCTGTCCGGCTTCCGGCGTCTCGTTGCTGCCACGTCGCGGCAGCGGCGCCACCAGCCGGTAGTCCGGCAGCAGCAGGTTGCGCAGCCGCTCCATGCCCTGGGCGCCATGTATTGCGGTGGTGATCTCGGTGGCGATCGGCACGCCGTGCCGGCGCAGCCTGGGCATGCCTTTCAGCGCTTCGATCTCGTGTCCCTCGACATCCATCAGCACCAGGCTGACATCGGCGGGATCGATGGCAAGGCTCGACAGGATCTCGTCGATGGTGCGGGTTTCGACGACGACGCTGTCGGCATGCCGCTGCCGCATCTGCGGCTCGAGCGTGTGGGCGCCGAAGTTCTCCGGGTCGCGGGCGAGAATTGCAGTGCCGGAGGCGGCGCTCGCCGCCGCCTCGACGACGTGGACCCGGTCGCCAAAGCCGTTCAGCTCGATGTTTCGCCGCAGCAGCTCGGCATTGTGTGGCTCGGGCTCGATCGCGATCACGCCGCGGAAGCGCCCGCTCAGCAGAGCGTAGAGCGACTGCGTGCCGATATTCGCGCCGACGTCGAGACACCAGCCGTTCGGCTTCAGCGTGCCGGCCTCGCCGGTGATCTCGATGGCGCGACGAAGCTCCTGGCGCTGCCAGGCATTGCCCTCGACGAGGCGGAAGGCGATCATATGGTCGCGCGGGTCGACCACCATCACGTGATCGGGGAAGGTCACGTAGCCGAGAGCACCGGGCGCCATGTGCTTCAGGAACAGCTGCCGCAGCACTGTTCGCCGGAAATGACCGCTGCGCAGCAGCTGGTCGGCCAGTGACTCGACGATTAGCTTCTTCAATCGCCGGCTGATCTGTTTGATCGGACGCATGAGCCCATCATTGACAACTTACTTTGCGTCGCAATCAAGCGCTGCAGTCGAAGTGGCATCGAAGTGAGACGGCAATCGTTGAGGCAACAACACTGGTGTTCGAGAATTAGGATGCGTTGCTACCTAATGCTGCAATGCGCAATGGTCAACGACTACCGGTGAAGCACCACAATCTGATGTTCCTTTCCGGTTGACCGTGCCCGGCGGGCTGCCGCCCGAGGCGATCGGTGGCCAAGCCTCGACCAATGACTGAGCATTCGCCCACTTCCCACGGGGCCCCTGCGACACTATGGTGCGGCGCACTCTCCCTGTCGGCGCCCGGTCGAGCCGGGTCCAGTACTCAAATCCAGGCCTGGAAGGTCCAACACCCATGCAAAAAATCAAGGTCGCAAACCCGGTCGTCGAGATGGACGGCGACGAGATGACCCGCATCATCTGGCAGCTCATCAAGGACAAGCTGATCCACCCCTACCTCGACATCAAGCTCGAGTATTACGACCTTTCAGTGCAGAATCGTGACGCGACCAACGATCAGGTGACGATCAACTCCGCCAACGCGACCAAGAAGCACGGCGTCGCGGTCAAGTGCGCGACCATCACTCCGGACGAGGGCCGGGTGAAGGAGTTCGGCCTCAAGGAGATGTGGAAGTCGCCCAACGGCACAATTCGCAACATCCTCGACGGCGTGATCTTTCGCGAGCCGATCATCTGCAAGAACATCCCACGCCTGGTGCCCGGCTGGACCAAGCCGATCATCATCGGTCGCCACGCCTTCGGCGATCAGTACCGCGCCACCGATTTCAAGTTCCCCACGGCCGGCACGCTGACGCTCAAGTTCGTCGGCAACGATGGCAAGGTGATCGAGCGGGAGGTGTTCAAGGCGCCGGGCTCGGGCGTCACGATGGCGATGTACAACCTCGACGAGTCGATCAAGTCGTTCGCCCGCGCCACCTTCAACTACGGCCTGATCCGCAACTACCCGGTCTACCTGTCGACCAAGAACACCATCCTGAAGCAGTACGACGGCCGCTTCATGGAGATCTTCCAGCAGATCTTCGACGCAGAGTTCAAGGCCGAGTACGAGAAGCGCAAGCTCACCTACGAGCACCGCCTGATCGACGACATGGTCGCCGCCGCGCTCAAGTGGTCGGGCGGCTACATCTGGGCGTGCAAGAACTACGACGGCGACGTGCAGTCCGACACGGTGGCCCAGGGCTACGGCTCGCTCGGCCTGATGACCTCGGTGCTGATGACGCCGGACGGCAAGACGGTCGAGGCGGAGGCCGCGCACGGCACGGTGACCCGCCATTACCGCGAGCACCAGAAGGGCCGCGAGACCTCGACCAACTCGATGGCCTCGATCTTTGCCTGGACCCGCGGCCTCGCCCACCGCGCCAAGCTCGACAACAACGATGCGCTGGCGAAGTTCGCCCTGACCCTCGAGAAGGTCTGCGTCGACACCGTCGAGGCGGGCTTCATGACCAAGGACCTGGCCCTTCTCGTCGGCGACCAGCAGAAGTGGCTCTCGACCACCGGCTTCCTCGACAAGATCGACGAGAACCTGAAGAAGGCGATGGCTTGATCAGGCAGGCATCCGACGAACCGAGGATGCCTTGATCAGACAGCCACACGTAAAGCTCATGGCCGCGTCGCTCGCGGCCATGATCGCTTTTGCCGGGTTCGTCTGGCTGGGCCTGAGCTATCGCTCAGTCCTGTTTGCGTCGGCGCGACCGGTTGTCGTCGCCAGCTCCCTGACGGCGCTCGGCGTCGGGCTGATCGTTTGTGGTTGGGTCTCATTGCGGTCGGCGCATCGCGCGGCTCGACGCGCGGCCGCGCTCACTGCATTGGGCGCGCTGCTGGCGCTCGGCGTGTTCGCCCATACCGAGCATGCATTCCGATCGGCGCGAACGAATGCCTTTGCGACGCCGGGCGCCGATCTGCGGGCGGTCGGCCGTCATGTCGTCGTCGGTTATCGGAGCGCCGCCGAATTGAAGCGGTTGATAGCGGCCGGCGCCATCGGCGGTGTGTTCGTCACCGCCCGCAATGCACAGGGCAGGTCGGCAAGCGCGCTCGCCGCCGAGATCGCCGAATTCCAGGAGCTGGCAAAGGCGAGCGGCATTGGCAAGCTGGTCATAACGACCGACCAGGAAGGCGGCATGGTCTCGCGCCTATCGCCGCCACTGCCGCGGCCGCGTGCGCTGTCCCAATTGATCGCCGGTGGGGCGGGCGAAGCAGACCGGATACGCCTCGTGCGCGCAGCAGCCGCCGAGGCCGGCCGCGACCTCGCACGCCTTGGTGTCACGCTGAACTTCGCGCCGGTGGTCGATATCGACTTTGGTATCCGCAATGCCGCCGATCGCTACTCGCGGATCGGCGAGCGCGCGATCTCGAGCGACCCTGTGGTCGTCGCCGGTGTCGCGCGCGCCTATTGCGAGGGGCTGGCATCGGCCGGAGTGCGTTGCACGCTTAAGCATTTTCCCGGACTGGGGCGCGTTGCCGAGGATACGCATGTCGCCGGCGCGGAGCTCGAGGCGCCGCTCGCCGATCTGGAGCGCAGCGATTGGCTGCCGTTTCGCGAGGTCCTGGCGTCGGGCAACGCGGCCGTGATGGTCGGTCATGTCGGCCTCCCGGCGATCGAGCGCGATCGGCCGGCCTCGACCTCGCGCGCGCTGATCGGTGGCGTGCTGCGCGATGCCTGGCGCTTCGACGGACTGGTCGTGACCGACGATCTCACGATGGCCGCCGCATCGATGCGGCCGGGCGGCATCGGCGCATCGGCGGTCGAAAGCCTCGCCGCCGGTGCCGATCTGCTGCTCGTGTCGTTCGACATTGATCAGGTCTACGAGGTACTCGCAAGCCTGCTGCAGGCGAAGGCACGTGGTGATCTGAGCGACGCCCAGTTGTCCGCAAGTGCGGCCCGGATCAATCGCATGCGTTGAATGCGGATATGCCGCGCCATGGCACCCATGTTGACCCGATACCGCATTCGGGCTAGGGTTAGTCCACTTAGCTAACCAAGGTGCGCCGATGCCCACCGTTACGGTTCACGAGGCCAAGACCAACCTGTCGGAACTGCTGCGCCGCGTCGAAGCCGGCGAGGAGATCGTGATCGCGCGCGGCGACAAGCCGGTGGCGATCCTCAAGTCGTACGATCGCGAGGAGATCGCCCGCAAGCGTGCGGCCGCGCTCGGCTGCCTCGCCGGCAAGTATCCGCCGGCGCCCGACGAGGTGTGGTTCGGCATGAGTGACGACAAGTCGCTGGCCGAACTGTTTGGTCAGGACTTCGTGGACATGATGACGCCGTTACCGGAAGCGACGGCGGAGCCTTCCCGGACGCGCCGAAACGAAGCGAAGGCGTCCGAGTGAAGCTGCTGATCGATACCCATGTCGTCATCTGGTCGGCGACAGATCCAGATCGCGTTAGCCCGACCGTCGATGAACTGCTGCAGGCGGGAACGGTGGAAGTTTTCGTGAGCCCGGTCACGGCCTTCGAGATCGCGCGCAAGCATGGCATCGGCAAACTGACGTTCGATGCGACGTTCCTCGCCAAATTCGATGCGCGGATTGCGGAACTCGGCTGGAGCGAACTTGCACTCACAAATGCTCACGCGGTTGCGCCGGCCAACTGGCGGGAAGTCACAAGGACCCCTTCGACCGCCTGATCGCAGCCCAGGCGATCACCGAAGGCCTGACCGTCGCCACCCTCGATCCAACGATCGCGGCGCTGGGCGCGAAGGTGGTGTGGTAGGGGTCGTTCAGCTGTCGTTTATCGGAGGCGTTGCGATGGGCCAATCGCGTCATTTGGCACCGTAGCAAAACAGGCCGCTACTCGATCACCTCGCCGGCGCCGGCGAGCAGCGTCGGCACCGCGCGGCGTTCCTCAATCACGCGCTTGCTACTTCGTAGCCACCATCCTGACGCCGCCCATCTTGCGCTCTTGAATGAGGTCAACAAATCGGATGTAGGACTTGTGGAATGCATCGTGCCCCATTGGGGTGCCAGCCTGTCGGGCTTCTTCACGCAGCAGTTGATACATTGCCAGTCGTTCCTTCAGAATTGATCCCCATTCTTCCGTCAAATCCTTTGTCGAAATCACTCTAAGGCCAACGCTTTCGACCAGACTGCGATATTCGGGGATCGACCGAAGAGGCTGAATAGCCATTCCTTCCCACATCAATTGCGCATCAGCAGCGGTAAGCGGCTGATTAGCTATCCAATCTGTGAATGCCAATCGGCCATCTGTCCTCAGAATACGAAAAGCTTCGGCAACCGCTCTCTTCACATCAGGAACGTGGCAAAACGCTTCTTGGCTGACGACAGCGTCGATGCTCGCGTCAGGAAGCGGCACGTCCATCACGTTGCCCTCGACAATCCGCGCAGTACCCTGAAGGCCGACGCGTCTGGTTAACTCCTGTGCGCCCGAGACGCGCGCTGGCGTCAATTCGATACCAGTGACGTCGGCTCCATATTTGTGAGCCAGATAACGCACCGTGCCGCCAAGTCCCGCACAGAAATCGGCTACGCGCGATCCATTGCTAACCTGCGCTCCTCGCGCCAATTCATCTGTAGCGGCGAGGCCGCCATAATGATCTTGGTCATGGGGAAATAGCTCTTCAGGACGTAAGCCGTCGAGATGGCCACGGCTTGCGCGTAGTTTCGTAAGGATGATTTCGCATGAGATGGGATGATGATTCTAGAAATAGACGGTCTGTGAAGTTGCATCGCTCATGAAGCTTTCCTCCATGCCTCGGGCCACTCCAATTTTCGCAATCAGAATAGCCATCAAGACAGCAAATGGCGACGAG
>CAVVRF010000014.1:0-118892 GCA_963750535.1 uncultured Alphaproteobacteria bacterium
TCAGCGACGGCCCGATGACGATCGCCTGCCTGCTGAGGAACGCGACCGAAGCAGTGCGGACCGAGGTCGATGTGGGGGGAGCGGGGAGTTGAGGGGAGCGGACAGGCGCGTGGTTTAGCGTTGGGTCGGGGGCTGTTGATCGCGGTCTTGCCAGACGATAGTCCACTGGTAGACAATGCTCACTCAATCGCTCAAATGGCGGCGCTACAATATCTTGGCGAGTTCGAATTCGCCGACCGCCTTTACGTTAGATCTCGGCATCGACGCACCCAGATCAAGCCAATGAACGCTATTGTAGTAGCGTTGCCCTTCCTGGCCAGTGTAGCGGTCAAGGAGCCTACGAATTCGTGCCTGAGTCAATGCAAGCGCACATTTTATTGCGACCACCCGCCGCGTTTCGTCGTCTTCGGCATTCAGAAGCTTTATCAGCGCTGCGTCACTCAAGTCCAAAACGTTCTTCTTCGACATCTCTCCGATCAATTTTCGTCGCACGTTCGAAGCCAAGTCCAAGTCGAGTAGATCGGCAATACGATTCCTTCCAACCCGATAGAGTGCGGATGCTATCTTCCCTAGCGCGCGTCTGACGGAATAGTGAGCACGCTGTAAGCACCGCCATACCGATCGCTGAACGCAATGATCCGATTTCTGTCGGACCAGTCTCCGTATCGACCCAGATAGCGCAGAACGGGTACAGAAAAATCTATCTCACCATAGTCTAGCACTTCGCGAATCAGCTGCAGATCCGCGCTGCTGGAGTATTCACAGAGAGCATCGAGCGTCTTATTCGTAAGCGTCTTGCGCAAGAAGCTTTCCAATTTCTTCGTATCAGCAAGCACTTTTGAGTCATCGCGATACCACGACTTCAAACGCTCAAGTTTCGACTTAAAGTACGTTTCGAATTTATCCGTGAGGTTGCCCCGCATTTCGGTCAACAATTTTCGAGTAAACTTGTTGTAAAGCGCGGTCAACTCCAGATGATCGAACACGTTACACGCCGCGGCCTTCGTTCGCAATTCTTCGAAACCCAATTCACTAAGCCTATTCAGGTGATATTTCAAATATAGACTGTCATCGGCGTCTCTGCTTGACCCGGCGACGAAGCCGAACAGCCCGCCCCACCGTTCCTTCGTCAGCAGCTTCTTCAAAGCCTCTTCTGCGAGCGGCTTTCCGCAGCGGCAAAGGCATTCCGCTCCGATCAGCCTGACTTCCAAGCCCGTGTCAGCCACCAACCTCTCTGCTGTCGCGGCATCGATCGCCTTGCGGGAATGGAGCAACTGGGCTGCTGCTCTCCTAACGTTATCTGCTTTAAGTGTAAGACAAAGTTCTGCGGTGGCAGTCGGTATGGCCTTCGGCGCCGCAAAGAGTAACGCCGTCCCGCTCTCGCCAACCCCATCGGGGTTGAGTTGAATAAGCCTTTCGAACGCCTTCGCGATGTCGAGCTTTGCCAGCACGTGAACAATGGTGAACGCAAGCGAGCTTTTACGCTTCGGCGCAAGCGCTTCCAGACGCTTATTAAGAACGGCAAGATCCTCAGCCGCTCCGTTTGTTTTCAGAAAATCAAGCGCAGCATTGAAAGCCTTGTCACTTCTTTCGTCCGCCAGCCATTTCTCCAGCACTCGTTCCCGAGTAAAGAAGTCATCGAGCACTGGCGTCGACAGGCCGGCTCCCTGCAATATTCTGATGGCATTCGCTCGCTCCTGATCGTTACCCACCGCAGCAGTGAGTTTTGGCCGATCGAAGATTTCTTCGGGCTTCCCGCGCGCCATCCAACCCCAAAGCGGCACGTTCTGGTGGTCGTAGCCCGCGATACCAGCGTCGGTAAGCGACTGCACCTCCCGATGGCCGAAATCGATCTCGTGCCTTCTAGCGAATAGCAAATTGGCATCGTGGTTGCCGAGGTACATATCATCGTTGCCAACTCTGCTCACGCCCAAGGCGATTAGCCGAAAGCGCGCCACTTCGCTCGAATCGAGCGCATCCCATACAGCGGGCTTGCCAAGTAGCATATTTATGAAATGTAGTGACGAGGGGCCCCATAATCCTCCAACACCCTCGGCAGTTTCCACATCGCCAGCCCCTTTAACCGCCGGTTGTCCGGGATCGGTTATTGCCGCCACTTCCGCCTTGAGAGCCCGCGATTCATCCCAACCGATCGCCGAGATCTTTGCTCGCAACAACCCCTCGAACTCGCCCTCCTTGAAGTCGCGGTACAGTGGCTTTCGCTTTTTCGCGCAGCTCTCACGAAAGGCAATAACGTTTTTCAGCGAAGGGCCCTGGTCCTTCAGCTGTCGCTCGTCTATCTCCTTGAAATAGAGAGCGATGTCCTTCATCAAGCCTGCTTCAACGCGTTTCTTTGCGCGCTCAAATTCTTCCTCAAACCCTGATGTATATTTGCTATCACCATCGTCGGTTTGAGAGCCCCAGTGATCCCACAGTACGCCCACGAAATAGTCGCATTTGTCCAAGTCCTGGTTGATTAATGACTGCGCCCGGCTATAGCCGGGCAACGTTGCCTCCCATCCCACTAGCCTGATTTGGCAGCCCCAGTTGTCAGCGTGGCTCTCGTTGATCTCGTCAACGACGCGCTTGGCCACCTTGCGCTCGGCATCAAGACCACCGGGTGAACCGATGAATACCCCAACAATCTTGAGCATCTTTTCAGGCATGCATCCACCTTGGCACTAACATTGCTCGTGGCGATAACTTGCTTTGGATCGCCTGGAACAGGCGCTCTGGTGTTCTCAGATCAGCCGCGATGCCTATCGTCAACTGCTCTGAATGTCCGAGTGCAAATATTCGATTATCCAGCAGATCGCGATCTCTATTTTTTTGCCGCTTGCGCCTCCTTGTCCTGAAAACCGTGGCAACCGATTTTTGGAAATCATTTGCAGAGCCTTTTGCAGTCTCGCCGAGCCCACTCACGCACAATTCCCGATCAATTCGATAAATTGGCAGCTGTCCGCCACATTTGATCTCATTCGAAAACAGGCCAGCGACCGCAACGGCCCTGACCGTAGACACGCTCAAGTTTTGCGAGCCATCCCCACCCCCGCTCGACGCGCACCCACACCACCCCTGCCCCGCAAGTCAGGCGCCCTGGACACTCAGCAGTTCCCGCGCGAACCCACCCCCGCCTACCCCGTATACCCCTCGATCACCACCACGTCGGCGACGGAATACTTGTCGCGGATCTTTGCCGCCGCCTGGTATTCCGGGCTGTCGTGACAGGCCTTGGCGGTGGCGTAGCTGTCGAACTCGATCACCACGTGGCGCTTGCCCTGCAGGCCGCTGCCGGCGACGATCTCATTCTCGCCGCCGCGCACGATGAAGCGGGCGCCGTACTTCTTGAACGCCACCGCGTTGGCGGCGACATACTGCTTGTACCCCTCCGGATCGTTGACCGTGACATGCGCGATCCAGTAGCCTTTGGCCATCGTAGTCTCCCGAGCCTGATTGTCCTGCCTACGCGCAGGATGGCACGACCGGGGCGGCCGGAGGAACCGCCATCACCGCGCCATCAGGTCTGATCTGGGCGACAGGCAGCCCGCCGCGTGCGGCGGTTGGCGTTTGCCTTCAACTATGGTCTGATGGCTTTGTCAGATCCCTCAAGCCAAATCGAAGAGGCATGTCATGCGCTATGAAGCGCCCGAGACGCTTGACGCGGCGGTCGCGTTGCTGACGGCGGCAACCGGCGAGGCTCGCGTGCTCGCGGGCGGCACCGATCTGCTTGGTGCAGCTCAAGACCGACCTGGTCGATCCGCAGCTGATCGTCGACCTGAAGCGGATCGCCGAGATGCGCACGATCACCAAGGACGCTAACGGATTCGTGATCGGCGCCGCCGTCACCGGTGCCGAGTTGAAGGAGCACCCCGAGCTCAAGAAGCACTGGCCGGGCGTGGTCGAGGCGGCGAACCTGATCGGCTCGACCCAGGTGCAGGGCCGCTGCACCCTCGGCGGCAACCTGTGCAATGGCTCGCCGGCGGCGGACAGCGTGCCGGCGCTGATCGCGGCCGGGGCCAAGGTCTCGATCCACGGGCCGAAGGGCCGCCGCGAGATGGCGGTCGAGGACGTCATGCTCGCGCCGCGCAAGATCGCGCTGGAAAAGGGCGAGGTGGTGGTGTCGTTCCTCCTGCCGCTGCGGACCAAGGGCATGGGTGACGCCTACCTGCGCTTCATCCCGCGCACCGAGATGGACATCGCCGTGGTCGGCGCCGGCGTGGCGCTCAGCGTCGATGCCGGCGGCACCTGCACCGCCGCCCGCGTGGCGCTCGGCGCCGTCGCCGCGCGTCCGCTCTACGTCAAGGCGGCCGGCGACGCGCTGGTCGGCAGCAAGCTCGACGACGCCGCGCTCGACAAGATGGTCGCCGCCGTCCGCGCCGCCTGCAAGCCGATCGACGACAAGCGCGGCACGATCGAATTCCGCATCAAGGTTGCCGGCGTCATCGCGCGCCGCACCGCCCTCATCGCCTACGAACGCGCAAGGACCTGATCGATGGCCAAGCATCACATCTCATTCACCCTCAACGGCGATCCGACGGAAGCGCTGTGCGACACCCAGACGACGCTGCTCGAAGTGCTGCGTGACGAGCTCGAGATGACCGGCACCAAGGAAGGCTGCTCGACCGGCGACTGCGGCGCCTGCTCGGTCACCGTCGACGGCCGTCTCGTCTGCTCGTGCCTGATGCTCGGCGTCGAGGCCGACGGCAAGTCGGTCGGCACCATCGAGGGCATGGCCAAGGGCGACGCCCTGCACCCGCTGCAGAGGAAGTTCCTGGAGCACCACGCCCTGCAGTGCGGCATCTGCACGCCGGGGTTCCTGGTCGCCTCCAAGGCGCTGCTCGAAAAGAACCCGAACCCGACCGAGACCGAGGTGCGCTACTGGCTCGCCGGGAACCTCTGCCGCTGCACCGGCTACGACAAGATCGTCCGCGCCGTGCTCGATGCCGCCGCCGAAATGCGAGGAGCCTGAGATCATGCAGGAGACCGTCAAGAAGCTCACGCCGGAGGCCGAGTTCAAGGTCATCGGCACCCGGCCGATCCGCCCCGACGGCGTCGACAAGGTCACCGGCCGCGCCCGCTTCGGCGCCGACTACAACCTGCCCGGCCAGCTCGTCGGCAAGGTGCTTCGCTCGCCGCATCCGCATGCCATCATCCGCTCGATCGACGTGTCGGCGGCGGCGGCGCTGCCCGGCGTCAAGGCGATCGTCACCCGCGACGACTTCAAGGATCAGGCGTCCGAGTTCGTTCCGGCCGGCGAGATGCTGATCAACTACCGCGACGTGGTGCGCAACGTGATGGCGCGCGAACGGGCGCTGTACGAGGGCCACGCGGTGGCCGCCGTCGCCGCCACCTCGGCCTCGATCGCCAAGGCGGCATTGCAAGCTGATCAAGGTCGACTACGAGATCCTGCCGCACGTCATCGACGTCGAGGAGGCGATGAAGCCCGGCGCGCCGATCCTGCACCCCGGCATGATCACCGCCGGCGTCGAGCCCGCGCCGAAGACGGAATCCAACATCGCAAAGCGCGTCGAGTTCGTCCTCGGCGACATCGCCAAGGGCTTCGCCCAGGCCGACGTGGTGATCGAGCGCGAGTTCAAGACCGAGCCGGTGCATCAAGGCTACATCGAGCCGCACGCCTGCCTCGCCACCGTCGCCGAGGACGGCCAGGCCGATGTCTGGGTCTCGACCCAGGGCCACTGGGTGGTGCGCGCGCACTGCGCCCGCCTGCTCGGCATGGACATCTCGAAGATCCGCGTCACCGCCACCGAGATCGGCGGCGGCTTCGGCGGCAAGACCGTGGTCTACCTCGAGCCGCTGGCGCTGGCGCTGAGCGCCAAGGCGCGCAAGCCGGTCAAGATGACGATGACGCGCGAGGAGGTGTTCCGCGCTTCCGGCCCGACCTCGGGCGCCAAGATGCGGATCAAGATCGGCGCCACCAGGGACGGCCGCATCACCGCCGCCGAGGGCGAGCTGAAGTTCCTCGCCGGCGCGTTCCAGGGCTCGCCGGTCGGGCCAGCGTGCATGTGCGCGTTCGCGCCCTACGACCTCGAGAACGTGAAGGTGTTCGGCTACGACGTGGTGGTCAACCGGCCGAAGGTCGCGGCCTACCGCGCGCCGGGCGGCCCGATCGCCGGCTACGCGGTCGAAAGCGTGGTCGACGAGCTCGCCCGCACGCTGAAGCTCGACCCGATCGAGCTCCGGCTGAAGAACGCCGCCAAGGAAGGCACCAAGGCCGCCTACGGACCGAAGTTCGGCCCGGTCGGCCTGGTCGAAAGCCTGCAGGCGGCCCGCGCTCACGCCCACTGGAAGGCGCCGCTCAAGGCCAACCAGGGTCGCGGCATCGCCGCCGGCTTCTGGTTCAACATCGGCGGCGAGACCTCGGTGTCGATCGCGCTCAACGAGGACGGCACGCTCGTCCTGATGGCCGGCACGCCCGACATCGGCGGCCTGCGCGCCTCGCTGTGCATGATGGCGGCGGAGGAGCTCGGCGTCGGCATGGACAGCATCCGCGCGACGATCGCCGACACCCAGTCGCTCGGCTACAACTTCCTCACCGGCGGCAGCCGCTCGACGTTCTCGAGCGGCATGGCGGTGGTGGAGGCGAGCCGCTCGATCGTCCGCCAAGCTTGCGAGCGCGCCGCCAAGCTGTGGGAGCTGCCGGTGGACGCGGTCGAATACGTCGATGGCTCGGTCCGCCCGGCCGGCGACAATGCCGGCAAGCACCCGCCGATGACGCTGAAGCAGGTGGCGGCGATGGCCGGCAAGACCGGCGGCCCGATCGTCGGCACATCGTCGATCAACGCCCACGGCGCCGCGCCGAGCTTCGGCGTCCACCTGTGCGACCTCGAGGTCGATCCGGAGACCGGCAAGGCCACGATCCTGCGCTACACCGTGATCCAGGACGCCGGCCGGGCGATCCATCCGGCCTACGTCGAAGGACAGTTCCAGGGCGGCGCGGTGCAGGGCATCGGCTGGGCGCTCAACGAGGAATACATCTACGGCGCCGACGGCCGGATGCAGAACGCCGGCTTCCTCGACTATCGCGTGCCGGTCGCGTCCGACCTGCCGATGATCGACACGGTGATCGTCGAGGTGCCGAACCCGCGCCACCCCTACGGCGTGCGTGGCATCGGCGAGACGCCGATCGTGCCGCCGATGGGCGCGATCGCCAATGCCATCGCCGATGCGACCGGGCTGCGCTTCAGCGCGCTGCCGATGTCGCCACCGAAGGTGCTGGCGGCGGTTGACGCGGCCCGGGCGGCCAAGGATCCGATGTTGAAGCTGAAGATCGCATAGGCGACGCAGTGGCGGTCCAGGCGTTGCGGCAGGCGGCGATTGCAGCAGGAGCGAAGTGATGGTTGACCGCAATTGTGCCTTCGCCTTCCGCCCAAGGCTGGCGATGATGTTGATCGGCGTGCTGGTGGCGCTGGCACCACTGGCCGCCGTCGCCGAGGAGGCGGTCAAGATCGGCAGCGCCTATGCGCTGCTCAACCGGCCGCAGTCGCCGAAAGCCAGCGTGATACTGATCCCGGGCGGCGATGGCGTCATGGGTATCCAGCCGGATGGCACTTTTTCCAGTCTGCGCGGCAACCAGTTGGTGCGAACGCGGAAGGGCTATCTTGCCCACGGGGTCGCCACGCTGACGATAGACAGGGGCGTCGCGGTTCCAGCCGCCATCGCCTACATGCGGACCATCGCCGCGCCGGTGATCGTGGTCGCAACCAGCCGGGGCTCGCTGAGGGTGCCCGGAGCACTGGCCGCAAAGCCGGATGGGCTGGTGCTGACCGCGTCGTTCCTCGGCGAGGTCAGATCGCACATCGGGTCGCCGGACAAGCTGCCACGCACATTGATCGTCCACCACAAGCAGGATGGTTGCCGGCACACGTCGCCGTCCGGCGTCCAGCCCTTCAAGGCCTGGGGCGGCGCCAAGGTCACGGTCGAATGGATGGAGGGCGGCACCAATGTCGGCGACCCGTGCCAGGCGAAGGGGTACCACGGCTTCAACGGTCTGGATGGCCGCGTGGTTGCAACCGTCGCCCAGTTCGCTACAGCAACCGGCAAGCCCTGATCCGGATGCAGAGCATTCGGCCAGCTCACAGCTGCTTGCCAAAGACCGGTGTTGAACCAACATGGCCCATGTCACCTTGATCGGCAATCTGCGCCAGTTCACCGGCGGCGAGACCGAGCTGTCGGTCGACGCCGCCACCGTGCGCCAGCTGTTCGGCAAGCTCGCCGCCCGCTTTCCGGAGCTGGCGCCACACCTCGAGCAGGGACTTGCCGTCGCCATCGACGGCCAGATCTATCAGGACGCGCTGTTCCAGGAGATCGGTCCTAACTCCGATGTGCACATCCTGCCGCAGATCGCCGGCGGGTGAGGCTCAGGCGATCTCCTCCTCGATAGCGCGCCAGCGATGCAGCACGCGGCCGGTTGCGATCTCCCAGGCGTAGAAATTGCCGCCGCCGGACGGTTGATCGAGCGCGCGAGAAATCGGCACGCCAAGCAGTTGGCATAGATTGAGCGTCCCGACCGCGCCATGGCCGACGAACAGGATGTCACCGTCGCCGTGCTCATTGAGGACAGTCGCGATCGCTCCGACGATTCTGGCCTGCTCGGCGCTCGCCGTCGCCCAGCCGCATGCGGAGCTATCCGGCTCGGCGAAGAACTGGTCAGCCACCATCTCGAATTCCGCCGGCGGCAGGAAGCCGGTCGCCGAGCGGTCGTTCTCGCCCATGTCGTGCCGCACCTCCACCGCGACCCCGGCCGCGCGCGCGACAATCCTGGCGGTCTCGACCGCCTTCACCTCGTCACTCGATACGATACGGCGCAACGAGCCGATCCACGGCGCGCCGGCCAGCAGCCGCGCTCGTGCGCGCCCGCGCTCGGACAGGCTCCAGCGCGGCACCGGCACGGCTGGATCAATCCGCACCTGCGGGTGGGTCAGGTAGCGAGCGATTGGCATGGCGGCACACGCGCGATCGGTAGGTTAGGTTAGCGCTCCGATTGGCGCGCAACCCAACATTTCGTGCTCAGTCAATATTGTTGGGTGACGACCGGCAAGTTCGCCGGTCGTAACCCAACCTACATGGCGATCGCACGCCGGCGATCAACTGATCCTACCCGTGCAGCAGCTTGGCGGCGCGGGCGAGCTTCTCGATCGCCGTCTTCAGCATCGCCTGCAGCGCCTTGTCCTTCAAATGCCCGTGGTCGTCGAAGGCATCGCCGGCCCTGGCGACGGCGACCTGATCCGGCAGCACCAGCGCGCCGAGCCCGAGCTCGAGCACCTGGCGGGTCGCCAGCAGCGAGCGCATGCCGCCGAAATTGCTGGGCGAAGCCGCGCCGAGGGCAAATACCCGCGACTTGAACACGGCCAGCGGCGGCTCACCCTCGACCTTGATCCGGCTGATCCAGTCGAGGGTGTTCTTCATCAGCGGCGTGATCGATGCATTGTACTCGGCGCAGGCGATGAATATGCCGGCATGGACCGACATCAGTGCCCTGAGCTTCATTGCGTTGTCGGGCACGCCGGACTTCGCTTCCACGTCGCCGTCGTAGATCGGCATCGGATAGTCGCCGAGGTCGGCGAACGTCGCCTGCAGGCCGTTGGCCGCCGCGATGTCGGCGCCGAGCCGCGCCAGCCTCTTGTTCAGCGAACCCTCGCGAGCCGATCCGGCGATGAACAACAGCTTGATCGAATGAGGCATGGGCGTCTCGCTTGGCTGAAATGCGCGGCGACGGACGGAATTGTCACTCGCCGGGCCCTGAGAAGAATTCCTTCATCTTGGCAAAGAAGCCGCTGCTTTCCGGCGAGGTGTCCTTGTGCGAGAGCTTCTCGAACTCCTCGAGCAGCTCCCGCTGGCGGCGGCTCAGGTTCTTCGGCGTCTCGACGTCGACCTGGATGTACATGTCGCCCTGCGCCTTCGAGCGCAGCACCGGCATGCCCTTGCCCTTGAGCCGGAACTGCTTGCCGGTCTCGGTGCCTTCCGGGACTTTCACCCGCGTCATCGTGCCTTCCACCGTCGGCACATCGATATGGCCGCCGAGCGCGGCGGTGATCATCGAGATCGGCACCCGGCAGAAGATATCGGCGCCGTCGCGCTGGAACAGCTCGTGCGGCTTGATCGACAGGAAGATGTAGAGATCGCCCGCCGGCCCGCCGCGCAGCCCGGCCTCGCCCTCGCCCGCCAGCCTGATGCGCGTGCCGTCCTCGACGCCGGCCGGAATGTTGACCGACAGCGTGCGCTCCTTGACGACCCGTCCGGCGCCGCTGCACGTGGAGCACGGATCGGAGATGATCTCGCCGCGGCCATGGCAGGTCGGGCAGGTCCGCTCGATGGTGAAGAAGCCCTGCGCGGCCCGCACCTTGCCGTGGCCGCCGCACGTCGAGCAGCTGGTCGGCTTCGAGCCCGGCTTGGCGCCCGTGCCCTGGCAGGTCTCGCAGCCGACGCTGGTCGGCACGCGAATCTGGGCGGTCTTGCCGGTATAGGCGTCGGTGAGCGACACCTCCATGTTGTAGCGCAGGTCGGAGCCGCGCTCGCGCCCGGTGCGCTGGCGGCCCGGCGCGCCGCGACGGCCGCCCATGAACTCGCCGAACAGGTCGTCGAAGATATCCGACATCGAGGATGCGAAATCGGGTCCGAAGCCGCCCGGACCGCCGGCGCCGCCGCGCCCGTTCTCGAATGCAGCGTGGCCGAACTGGTCGTAGGCTGCGCGCTTCTGCGGGTCCTTCAGCGCCTCGTAGGCCTCGCCCAGCTCCTTGAACTTCTGCTCGGCGACCTTGTCGCCGGCGTTCTTGTCGGGATGGTAGTCCTTGGCCAGCTTGCGAAAGGCCGACTTCAGCTCCGCCTCGCTCGCTCCCCGCTGCACGCCAAGAACTTCGTAGTAGTCACGTTTTGCCATGGGACGGACGTCCGGTTGGTTGTGCCGGCGGGCGCGAGTCAGAGCCGGTCCGGGGGATTTTCATGGAGTTTCATCGCGCATGCATGGTCCAGATGGCAGGAGCGTCGGCGCAGCCGATACCCATCGGTATCGGCAAGGTGCGCGACGAACCAGATGGGCCGTGCATGCGCGACCGGAGGTGGCCCAATCTCGGTCGCCCGCCGCGTCGCAGCCCTTGGCCGTAGCTGAGGCTACGACCGGCGGGCTGCTCCTTGCGGATCGACTCGACATTGGGCCATGAAACCTCATGAAAATCCCCCGGACAGGCTCTTAGAATACTGCACCATCGATCCGCCGCCAGATGCTCTCAGGCCCCCGCTGCTGTGCCTGCCGCCGGCTGGAATTGACCGATCGGAGCACAAACTGCGGGGGCCCGCCAGAGCTTATTGTCTCAGTCGAAAATCGCGCCGGCCCCGCCGCAGCCGTCCCGCTCCTTGCCGAGGTTCGCGACAGTCCGCGCTTGCGAGCTGGACACGAACCCCGGGGAACGAGACGCCAGTGCGTCACGCCGACTTCTTCTTGTCGTCCTTGACCTCCTCGAAGTCGGCATCGACGACGTTGTCGCCGCTGCCCTTGGCGCCCGGCTTGCCGCCGGCGTCACCGCCTGCATCCGGTTGCTGCGGCTGGTTGGCATAGATCGCCTCGCCGATCTTCATGGCGGCGGCCGCCAGCGTGCCGGTCGCCGACTTCATCTTCTCGACGTCGTCGGAGTTGCCTGCTTCCTTGGCGACGGCGATGGCGGCCTCGACCTCGGACTTGACGGCGGCGACCTTCTCGTTGCTCGCGTTCTCCTTGAGCGACTTCTCGGTCGAGTGCACCAGCGCCTCGAGGCTGTTCTTCGCCTCGATCCGCTCGCGCGCCTTCTTGTCCTCCTCGGCGTGCACCTCGGCTTCCTTCACCATCCGCTGGATGTCGGCGTCGGACAGACCGCCCGAAGCCTGGATGCGGATCGACTGCTCCTTGTTCGTCGCCTTGTCCTTGGCCGACACGTTGACGATGCCGTTGGCGTCGATGTCGAAGGTGACCTCGACCTGCGGCACGCCGCGCGGCGCCGGCGGGATGCCGACAAGATCGAACGTGCCCAGATGCTTGTTGTGCTGCGCCATCTCGCGCTCGCCCTGGTACACCTTGATCGTCACCGCGGTCTGGCCGTCATCGGCGGTCGAGAACACCTGGCTCTTCTTGGTCGGTATGGTGGTGTTGCGGTCGATCAGCCGGGTGAAGACGCCGCCCAGCGTCTCGATGCCGAGCGACAGCGGCGTCACGTCGAGCAGCAGGACGTCCTTGACCTCGCCCTTCAGCACGCCGCCCTGGATGGCGGCACCGACGGCGACCACCTCGTCCGGATTGACGCCCTTGTGCGGCTCCTTGCCGAACAGCTCCTTCACCACCTGCTGCACCTTCGGCATGCGCGTCATGCCGCCGACGAGAACGACCTCGTCGATCTCGGCCGCCTGCATGCCGGCATCCTTCAGCGCCGCCTTGCACGGGCCGACGGTCTTGTCGATCAGATCGGCGACCAGGCTCTCGAGCTTGGCGCGGGTGAGCTTCATCGTCAGATGCAGCGGCGACTGGGTCTGCGGGTTCATCGAGATGAACGGCAGGTTGATCTCGGTCTGCGCCGACGACGACAGCTCGATCTTCGCCTTCTCGGCGGCCTCCTTCAGCCGCTGCAGCGCAAGTTTGTCGTTGCGCAGGTCGATCTGGTTCTCCTTCTTGAACTCGTCCGCCAGGTAGGCGACGAGCCGCATGTCGAAGTCCTCGCCGCCGAGGAAGGTGTCGCCATTGGTCGACTTCACCTCGAACACGCCGTCACCGATCTCGAGCACGGAGATGTCGAAGGTGCCGCCGCCGAGGTCGTACACCGCGATCGTCTTCGATTCCTTCTTCTTGTCGAGGCCGTAGGCGAGTGCTGCCGCGGTCGGCTCGTTGATGATGCGCAGCACCTCGAGCCCCGCGATCTTGCCGGCGTCCTTGGTCGCCTGCCGCTGGGCATCGTTGAAGTACGCCGGCACGGTGATTACCGCCTGGCTGACCGAGTGGCCGAGATAGGCTTCCGCAGTCTCCTTCATCTTCTGCAGGATGAAGGCCGAGATCTGCTGCGGCGAATACTGCTTGTCCTTGACAGAGACCCAGGCGTCGCCGTTGCCGCCCTCGACGATCCCGTAGGGAACGAGCTTCTTGTCCTTCTCGACCATCGGATCGCCGTAGCGGCGGCCGATCAAGCGCTTGATCGCAAAGAAGGTGTTGGTCGGATTGGTGACGCCCTGGCGCTTCGCCGGCAGGCCGACGAGCTTCTCGCCGTCCTCGGTGAAGGCCACGATCGACGGCGTCGTATTCATCCCCTCGGCGTTGACGATGACCTTGGGCTGGCCACCTTCCATTACCGCGACGCACGAGTTCGTGGTGCCGAGATCGATTCCGATTACTTTCGACATATCAGCTTGTTCCTTCTACATGGCGGCGGACCGCCCGGGCCCGAGTTGCTTCGGCACCCAAGGTACGTCCGGCAAATGCGATTGCCGGACGTTCCGATCCCCTGGAGCTTGCTCTATTGTGACCGGTATATAAGCGGCAAATTCGGGCGCTGCAACGTCCGTCGCCGATTCCGCTGTGATGTTTTTTGCCGGCGCGCCGCCACACCTGACGGCTGCGGCGGTGGCATTGCTGTGCCGCAACGGAGCAATTCGGGAAATCGCCCGCATGAATGCCTTTCCTGCCGGTTTTCGCCATTTACCACGCTGCCTCGACGAAGAACGGCAGCGATTCTTGCTCGCCGAGCTGCGTGATGTGATTGCCACAGCCCCCTTGTTCACCCCCACCATGCCGCGCACCGGTAAGGAATTCAGTGTGCGGATGACGAACTGCGGCACGCTCGGCTGGGTCTCGGACCGGCAGGGCGGCTATCGCTACCAGCCGAGCCACCCGGCAACCGGCGCGCCATGGCCGCCGATGCCGGAAATCCTGCTGGCGCTGTGGCGGCAGCTGGCCGGCTACCCGGCCCTGCCCGAGGCGTGCCTCGTCAACTACTACGCCGCCGGCACCAGGATGGGCAGCCACGTCGATGCCGACGAGCAGGATTTCTCGGCGCCGGTGCTGTCGGTGTCGCTCGGCGACGATGCGATGTTCCACGTCGGCGGGCGGAAGCGAACCGATCCGAAGGAGCGGATCCGCCTCGGCTCGGGCGACGTCGTCGTTCTCGGCGGCGCATCGCGCCGCTGCTACCACGGTATCGACCGCGTTCTTGCCGGTACCTCCACGCTGCTGCCCGAGGGTGGCCGCATCAACCTTACGCTGCGAAGGGTTACCCCGGCCTGACTAGCGGGCGACATTGCCGCCGCCCGCCAATCGATCGGCTCAATCCTTGTCCCTGAAAGTAATGGTCTCGCTCGACGCCGTCATAGCGGCCGCTACCAATGCAGCAGCGCTTGAAATCTTCGTCCGGAGCCACACGGGCAGGGGTCATTGCGCCCCAGCTTCTCGACCAGCTCAACATTGCCGTGGACGATCCGCACGCCACGCTTCACGCGCGTCTCGGACGGGAACGATTTGCGCCGCTTCGATGAAACCTCAAAAGCAGGGCAGTTGCTCGAGTTTCTCGATTTTCTTGATCATGGCACGCCTCCATTGCGCGGTGGACGGAGCCGGATAGCATCAATCTCGGCATCAAACCACAGCTACTGGCGACCACGGCTACATGGATTCGGCCGTGCTTCAGCCGATTTCGGCCTGATCGTCCGGCTGCTTGTGCTCCGGCGAGTGACGCCAGCCTGAGTGCTCTGCAGCACAGCCGATGCCCGACGCCCGTGCCACAAGCACGGCGCGCAGCCGGCTGCGCTAACCCCAAGCCCTGCAGGTGTCGCGACACGTCACCTCGACACGATGGAGAGAGTCCATGAGCAAATACAGAACCAACCTGCCCCAGCTCGGCAACCGCACCTTCCTCACCGACGGCGGCCTCGAAACCACGCTGATCTTCCATGACGGCATCGAGCTGCCGCACTTCGCGGCGTTCGACCTGCTGCGCGATCCCGACGGGCGGGAGACGCTGAAGCGTTATCACCGGCCCTATATCGAGACCGCGCTGCATCATGGCCTCGGCTTCATCCTGGACAGCCCGACCTGGCGCTCCAGCCCCGACTGGGCCGGCAAGCTCGGCTATTCGACCGAGGCCCTTGCCGCCGCCAACCGCGACGGCATCGCGCTGATGCTGGAATTGCGCGCCGCCTACGAGACCGCCCAGTGCCCGATGGTGGTCAGCGGCGCCATCGGACCGCGCGGCGATGGCTATGACCCTGGCTTCGTCATGCAGCCCGACGAGGCCCGTGCCTATCACAGCGAGCAGATCGGGACGTTCGCCGAGACCGAGGCCGACATGGTCACCGCCTTCACGATGACCAACGCCAACGAGGCGATCGGCATCGCGCAAGCCGCGAAAACCGCGTCCATCCCCGTTGCGATTTCGTTCACGCTGGAGACCGACGGCCGCCTGCCGACCGGCCAGAGGCTGGGCGAGGCGATCACCGCGGTCGATGCCGCGACTGGCCGCTACCCGGCCTACTACATGATCAACTGCGCCCATCCGACGCACTTCATGGGCACTTTGGCGGCGGGTGGCGATTGGATCGAGCGCCTCAGGGGTATCCGCGCCAACGCGTCGAAGCGCAGCCATGCGGAGCTGAACGAAGCACCCGACCTCGACGCCGGCAATCCGGTCGAGCTCGCCGGCGAGTATCGCGAGCTGCTGCACCGGTTGCCGCAGATCACCGTGCTCGGCGGCTGCTGCGGCACCGATCATCGGCACGTCGCCTGCATCGGCGCGGCGGTCAAGCACGCGGCCTGACGCCGACGCAGCCGCGCTCGAAAAAGAAGCGCCCGGGGACCCAAATTCCCGGGCGCTTCCACTTCTGAAACCTGCCGCCGGCGTAGTCGCTGCCAGCTGCCTCAGGCCGAGGGCTCGCCGGCCTCGGGCTGCGGCGCGCTGCCCGGCCCTTCTGCCTCGGGCGCCGGCGCTTCCTCCGCCGGCTTCGGCGCCGGCTTGGCGCCGCCCTTGGCGACCACCACCATCGCCGGTCGCAGGACGCGGTCCTCGATCGTGTAGCCGGGCTGGAACACCTGCAGCACGGTGCCCGACGCCACCTCGACGTTGATCTGCTCCATCACCGCCTGATGGAAGTTCGGGTCGAACGCCTGGCCCTTCGGATCGAGCCGCTTGACGCCGTGCCGCTCGAGCACGCCCAGGAACTCGCGCTCGGTCAGCGTGACGCCATCGATCAGGCTCTTCAGGGCAGGGTCGGCATCGGCGGCGCCGGCCGGAACTGCCTGGACGGCGCGCTGGAAATTGTCGCCGACGTTGACGATGTCACCGGCGAACTTGCTGATCGCGTACTTGATGGTATCGGCCTTGTCGCGCTCGGTGCGCTTGCGGATGTTGTCCATCTCGGCGTGGGCGCGCAGCAGGCGATCGGTCAGGTCCTTGACCTGGCCTTCGAGCTTGGCGATCTCGAGCTCGGCGGCGATCGAAGGATCGACGTAGGACTTCGCCTGCGGCGGCGCGGCTTCGACGCCGGCGGGCGTCTCGACCGGCGCAGCTGGAGTAGCAGGAGCGGCCGGCGCCGCCTGAGCGGCTTCGTCACCCGCGGGAGGCGTGACTTTCGGCTCGTCGGCTTTTGGCTCTGAGGTCATGATTCCTCGGAATTTCGGGTGGTCCGTGGCGGCTGCACGCGGCGCGTGCCATTTCAAGTCCGCATATCAGTCGGACGCGGCAAAAAATCAAGTGAGCAATCGTCCCACCAGTTTCGCAGTATAATCCACCATTGGAATGATACGGGCGTAGTTCAGGCGCGTCGGCCCGATGACGCCGAGAACGCCGACCACCTTTCGCCGCTCGTCGTGGAATGGCGAGACGATCAGCGACGAGCCCGAAAGCGAGAACAGGTTGTTCTCAGAACCGATGAAAATGCGGACGCCCTCGGCGTTTTCGGCCAGTCCCAGCAGCTGCACCAGATCGCGCTTCGACTCGAGATCGTCGAACAGCTGCCGGATGCGCGCCAGATCCTCGCTCGCGCTAACATCCTTGAGCAGGTTCGACTGCCCGCGCACGATCAGGCTCTTGCGGTCGCCGAGCGAGCCCGACCATTCGGCGAGCCCCTCGCGCACCAGTTTCTGCGTCAGGCTGTCGAGCTCCGTCTTGGCCGACGCGAGATCGGCTTCGATCCGCTGACGGGCTTCCGGGATGGTGTAGCCGCGGATATGCGCATTCATGAAATTCGCGGCTTCGACCAGCGCCGACGGCGGCAGTCCCGGCGGCACCGTGATCACCCGGTTCTCGACGTTCTGGTCCTCGCCGACCAGCACCACCAGCGCCCGCCCCGGCTCGAGCGGCACGAACTCGATGTGCTTCAGCCGGCTGATCTGCTTCTCGGCAAGCACCACGCCGGCGCAGTGCGACAGGCCGGAGATCATCTCTGTCGCCTCGGTCAGCGCCTGGTCGATCGAGCGCTCGCGCTTGATCTTGATCTGCGCCTCGAGCTGCCGCCGCTCCTCCGACGTGATATCGCCGAGTTCCAGCAGCCCGTCGACGAACATGCGCAGGCCGAGCTGGGTCGGCAGACGCCCGGCGGAGGTATGGGGGGCGTAGATCAGGCCCAGCTGCTCGAGATCGGACATCACGTTGCGCACCGAAGCCGGCGACAACGTCATCGGCAGGTGGCGCGACAGATTGCGTGAGCCGACCGGCTCGCCCGTCGCCAGATAGGACTCGACGATCGAACGGAAAATCGCCCGCGTACGCTCATTCAGCGATGCGGTCTCGGTGATCGGATCTGCCATGATCGAAACGTAGTGAGTGTAGGGCCGCCGTGGCAAGAGCTTATCCCTGGTCGGCCACCCGCCCACGCCAATCGCAGATGCCGCCGCTGACGCCGCATCGAACTCGCGCCGCCATCGTCGCGAGCGAGGAAGGCTGCCTTGGGGCCCGGCCGCAGTTTACCCCGGACCCGATCCGGGGCCGTGATGACGGCGGTGGGTGGACTTGGCGGCGTGGTATCATCCGCGCCGATTGCTTCGAGCGCGTGCCCTATTTGGCGAGTGTGCACCGGCATCCGGAACCGCTGGCATCGCCCCTGTGGCTACCTGTCGTGGGTCCCGCCCTTCGGCGGGATGACGGAGATTGTTGGAGCAGATCGGCTGACTTCAACCACCGTAAGTGCGGCTGCACAAGGTTACCGGCACCCGGGTTCGCACACCGCTCCCACCTCCCCACAGCCGTCATCCCGACGAAGGTCGGGACCCACGACAAGCATCCGCGGGTGCGGTGCCTCCGAGCTCGATGCCGTCGTTGCCGCATCGAACTCGCGCCCGCCATCGAGAGCAAGGCGAGTCGCCGCGCGTGCCGGCCGCAGGATGACCGCGGTGGGTGACCGGCTGCGGTGCCCGGCCTCACATTTTATCCTTGAGTTCCTTGATCTTGCGCAGCTGCCAGTCGCGCACGAAGCTCGGGCCGGCACCGAACACGATCGCCGCATGGGCCAGCACGCCGGCACCCCAGCCGATCAGCGGCCACTGCACCCACCACACCTTGCCGACGGACGCGTTGATCGCAAACAGCAGCGCCATCACGAATACGAACACCGCGAGGTGAGCGTAGAAGCCCGTCATGGCCTCGACCTTCTGACGAGCCTTGGCCAGCTTTTCGTGCTCTTCCATCAGGCGTACTCCCTTATGACTTCGACACCATCGCCGCGAGGAACCGCCGCCGACGCCGCGGCGGCCGTAGTAGCCACTATATGCTCCGGAGGCTGGATAGACGACGCATCCGCCGATGAAATTCGCGAACCCCCGGCGCTCGCGACCACCCCGGCGGGATGTTGTCGACCGCAGCCGGCGCCGCATTGCGCCCGGTCAAGTGCACGATCAATCCCCTTGCCGCCGGCCGGTCGGCCCGCATATGTTCGCCCGACGATCCGGCCGGGCCCGTCGACGCCTGCCACCGCCTCTGCACACCACTCAAGCACCGGAACAATGCCCTCATGCGTCCATCGAAACGCAAACCCGACGAGCTTCGCCGCGTCTCCTTCGAGCGCGCGGTCTCCATGCATGCCGAGGGCTCCTGCCTGATCAAGTTCGGCCACACCCACGTGCTGTGCACGGCGAGCCTCGAGGAGCGCCTGCCGCCCTGGCTCAAGGGCCGCGGCAAGGGCTGGATCACCGCCGAGTACGGGATGCTGCCGCGAGCCACCACCGAGCGCACGCGCCGCGAGGCGTCGGCCGGCAAGCAGTCGGGCCGCACCCAGGAGATCCAGCGGCTGATCGGCCGCAGCCTGCGCGCCGTGGTCGATCTCGAAAAGCTCGGCGAGCGGCAGATCTCGATCGACTGCGACGTCATCCAGGCCGACGGCGGCACCCGCACCGCCGCCATCACCGGATCGTGGGTCGCCCTGCACGACTGCATCGCCTGGATGCAGGCGCGCGAGATGGTGAAAACCGGCGTCTTGCGCGACAATATCGCCGCCGTGTCGGCCGGCATCTACGCCGGCGAGCCGGTGCTCGACCTCGACTACGCCGAGGACAGCGACGCCGACGCCGACGCGAACTTCGTCATGACCGGCGCGGGCGGGATCGTCGAGGTCCAGGGCACCGCCGAGAAGAAGCCGTTCGACCAGGAGCGGTTCGACGAGCTGATGCGGCTCGCACGCAAGGGCATCGGCGAGCTCGTTTCGCTGCAGAAGCTGACCGTCGCCTGATGCGGCTCGCACGCGGAACGAGGCTCGTCGTCGCGACCCACAATCCCGGCAAGGTCGCCGAGATCGACGACTTGGTGCGGCCCTATGGCCTCGATGCGGTGTCGGCGGGCGCCCTCGGGCTGCCCGAGCCGGAGGAGAACGAGGTCACGTTCGCCGGCAATGCGCGCCTCAAGGCCGTGGCCGCCGCCGCCGCGTCCGGCCTGCCGGCGCTGTCGGATGATTCCGGCCTCGAGGTCGAATGTCTCGGCGGCGAGCCCGGCATCTACTCGGCGCGATGGGCCGGCCCGGCCAAGGACTTCGGCCTCGCCATGCGCAAGGTCGCCGACGAGGTCGAGCGTCGAAAAGGCTGGACGGCGGCCGGTCCGCGGGCGAACTTCACCTGCGCTCTGTGCCTCGCGGTGCCGGGGCGCGAGGCGGAGCTGTTCGAGGGCAAGGTGTTCGGGCATCTGGTCTGGCCGCCGCGCGGCAGCCGGGGCTTCGGCTATGATCCGATGTTCCTGCCCGACGGCGCTGAGCTGACCTTCGGCGAGATGGAGCCCGATGCGAAGCATGCCATCAGCCATCGCGCCCGCGCCTTCGCCAGGTTCGTCGCCGCCTGCCTCGGATAAGGCGGCCAGTCGCGGCAGGCTCCGGCCCGCCCGGTATCTCGACCCGAAACGATCCGCGCCGCGGCGCGGCTCTCGTATGCGCGGCCGACAGGCGATATGATGCAGCTCGTCGTGGATGGCCGCCGGCGCGGCCATGACGGGAACAACCGGTGAATTGGGTGGGTATGGAGCGTCAGATCCGGAACATCGGTGACGATCACGACGGCGACGTCGGTTTCGGCGTCTACATCCATTGGCCGTTCTGCGCGTCGAAATGCCCGTACTGCGACTTCAACAGCCACGTCCGCAGCGGCGGCATCGACCAGCAGCGGTTTCTCGAAGCCTACCGCGGCGAGCTGCGCGCCACCCGCGACCGCATCGGCGCGCGCCGGGTCGGCAGCATATTCTTCGGCGGCGGCACGCCCTCACTGATGTCGGCGGCGACGGTTTCCGGTCTGCTGGACGAGATCGCCGCCAATTGGCACATCGACGCCAATGCCGAGATCACGCTCGAAGCCAATCCGTCGAGCGTCGAGGCCGGCCGCTTCCGCGACTACCGGTCCGCCGGCGTCAATCGCGTGTCGCTTGGCGTGCAGGCGCTCAACGACGCCGACCTGAAGGCGCTCGGCCGCTTGCACTCGGTCGCCGAGGCCCGCGCCGCCGTCGATGTCGCACGCGCGGTATTCGATCGCTTCACCTTCGATCTCATCTACGCGCGGCCGCGCCAGGGCGTCGGCCAATGGTGCACCGAGCTGCGCGAGGCGATCGACATGGCCGGCGATCACCTCTCCCTCTACCAGCTCACCATCGAGCCCGACACGCCGTTCGCGGCGCTGCATCAGGCAGGCAAGCTCAGCCCGCCCGAGCCCGAGCTTGCCGATGAGCTGTTTGCCGCGACCCAGGCGATGACCGCCGAGGCCGGACTGCAAGGCTACGAGATTTCCAATCACGCCCGGCCGGGGCAGGAAAGCCGGCACAATCTGCTGTACTGGCGCTACGGCGAGTATGCCGGCATCGGCGCCGGCGCGCACGGTCGCCTGGTCGTCGACGGCCAGCGCCGCGCGACGGCTGCCGAGCGGCAACCCGAGCGCTGGCTCCAGCTGGCCGAGCGCGAGGGCCACGGGCTCGTCGAGGACACGGCGCTGACCCGCGACGAGCAGGCCGACGAGATGCTGCTGATGGGCCTGCGGCTGACCGAGGGGCTCGATCTCGCCCGTCTCGCGCGGATCGGCGGCGTGCGGCCGGGACTGGACACACTCGCCCGTCTGATCGACCTCGACATGATCGAGTACTTCGCCGAGGCCAACCGGGTGCGCGCCACCGCGCGCGGCCGCTTCGTGCTGAACAAGCTGGTCGAGGAGCTGGCGGCGAGCTTCGTGCCGGCTTGACTTTGGGCGGGAGAGCGACCAGCAACACATTGAATCAATAGTATTTTTGCTACACCAACGCTCCGAATTGGAGGTAAGTGCGGATAAGTTTGCATTAGTTGAAGCGCAGTTCTTGCCGTGGCGGCAGGCTGCTGAAAAAAAGGAATCGTGACAGAATGATTCGTTTTGGCTAGGAGAGCGGCTGAATTCGTAGCCCGCTTTGAGTGCTGCGACTCCTTTCCACCATCGCAGACTCGCGCGGTGCCTACCATGACTTGGATTCGATCGACGTTGCGCAACGTTCATCTGAGCCCTTCATGCCGGATTTCGCATGCCAGAAGAGCCCTACGACGAGCCAGCGACTTGTCGTCGCACTCGACAAGCCGAATTCGATGATGCTCTCCGTTTAGTCGACCAGCTGGGCGATAGGGTGCGGATCTACAAGATTGGTCTCGAGCTGGTATTCGGCGGGGGGCTCGACTTCGCGGTCGGTTGCAGGCGGCGCGGCAAACATGTATTCCTCGACATGAAGTTGCTTGATATCGGAATACTGTGGAAAAGGCTGTCGCCAATGTCGCAGCACGACGGCCTCGACTTTCTCACTGTTCACGCGAGTGATCGAAAGACCCTCGCGCCGCAGTTCGGGGTCGGAATGCGGGTGATTCCAGGGCTCCTCGCGATAGGCTCAAGCTGCTTGCGGTTACGGTGCTGACAAGTCTCAATGAAGCCGACATCCGTCAGCAGGGAATCGCAGTCGACCGCCGAGCCGACCTCGTGAAGCGGGCGTGAGGCCGCTGAGGAAGCGATTTGACGGCGTCATTGCGTCTGGCCAGGAGCTTCTGCAATCCGCAAGTCGACTCCTTCTGAGTTCATAATCAAAGTACCCGGCATTCGCCCCGCTGGAACAGCTAAGGGTGACCAATCTCGGGTCATGACACCGAGCGAAGCGTTGCGTGCTGGTGCTACGTATCTCGTGATCGGCAGGCCGATTTCCGATGCGGTCTCGCCGTTAGAGATGACAAATCGCATCTTGTCTGAGATGCAAATGGCGCAGCCTCGATGGTAGGCATCCCATTCCATTTGCGGCGGTCGGTCCCGGCTTCCTGATCGTCACCCCCGGCATCCGTCCGGCGGGCGCGGAAAAGGGAGATCAGGCCCGCGCCGTCACGCCATTGATCGCGGTTCGCGCAGGTGCCACACATCTCGTCGTCGGCCGGCCGATCACCGAGGCGTCCGATCCGAAGGCGGCTGCGGCCGCGATCGTCGGTGAGATCAGCGCCGCAGCGCGCAGCACGTAACGAGGAGCGTTCCATGCCCAAGGGCTACGTCATCGCCAGAGCCGTCGTCACCAACGCCAGCCAGTGGGCGGTCTATGCCGCCGCCGCCGGCGAGGCGATCAAGAAGTACGGCGGCAAGCCGATGGTCCGCGGCGGCCGCGCCGAGGTGACCGAGGGCGAGGGCCGCGCCCGCAACGTCGTGCTCGAGTTCGAGAGCTTCGACGCCGCCCGCGCCTATGCCCATTCGCCGGAATACGCCGCCGCCCGCAAGCTGCGCGAGGGTGCCGGCTACATCGACATCACCGTCGTCGAAGGTGCGTGAGGCATCGATCGGGTTCAGATGGCCCACTTCCCGACGAGCGATGGCCGCGCCCCGTGGGCGGCGACCGTGCTGACCCTGTTCCCGGAGATGTTTCCGGGCGCGCTCGGCGTATCGCTCGTCGGCCAGGCGCTGTCAGCCGGCATCTGGTCGCTCGACACGGTGCGGCTGCGCGACTTCGGCGTCGGCCGCCATGCCAGCGTCGATGATCACCCGGCCGGCGGCGGTGCCGGCATGGTGCTGCGCGCCGATGTCGTCGCCGCGGCCATCGATCATGTCCGCGCCGCCCGCGACGACCGGCCGGCGATCTATCTGTCGCCGCGCGGCGAGCCGTTGACGCAGGCGCTGGTACGCGACCTGGCGGCCGGCCCCGGCGTGATGCTGCTCGCCGGCCGCTTCGAAGGCGTCGACGAGCGGGTGATCGAGGGCCGCCGCCTGCGCGAGATCTCGATCGGCGACTACGTGTTGTCGGGCGGCGAGATCGCGGCGCAGGTGCTGATCGATGCCTGCGTGCGGCTGCTGCCGGGCGTGCTCGGCGGCGCCGATTCGACCGCCGAGGAGAGCTTCGACAACGCGCTGCTCGAATACCCGCAGTACACCAAGCCGCGCGAGTGGGAGGGGCGGACCATTCCGGAAGTGCTGCTGTCCGGCGACCACAAGAAGATCGCGTCCTGGCGCAAGGCCGAAGCCGAGCGGATCACGCGCGAGCGACGCCCGGATCTGATGGGCAAGCGGAAGTAGGCTGCCTGCCGGAGGCTTGCCTTGCTCTTGACCTCGGCACCAATACGACCGCGCACCTGATCGCCGACATCGAGGCTCTGCGTGAGATGCTCGGAGTGAACCGCTGGACTATTCTGGGCCTTTCTTGGGGCACTACACTCGGTCTGGCCTATGCCCAGGCACATCCGCATCGGGTAAAGGCGCTGGTGCTCGGGTTCGTCACCACGACCTCCCGCCGCGAGGTGCAATGGATCACCGAGGATGTCGGATGCATCTTCCCGCAGGAGTGGGAGCGTTTCGCCAATGCCGTCCCCGACAGTTCGCGACATATGAGGCTGGTGGATGCCTATGCCATGATGCTTGCTGACGCCGACCCTGCCATACAAGAGCATGCGGCGCGCGAGTGGTGCGCCTGGGAGGACGCCCATGTCTCGCTCGCGCCGGGTCATACGCCAAACGCGCGCTACAGGGACGGGGCGTTCCGCCTGCGCTTCGCGCGGCTAGTGACGCACTACTGGCGGCACGCGGCCTTTCTCGATGAGAACCAACGGGGGCACGGCACCCTGCATCGATCCGCTGTCCGATATTGCCGTGCCGGCAGCTGTCGCATCACGCAGGTGCATACATCGGCGATGAGCCAGAACCGGGCTTGACTAGGGCAGCAGGCTTTGTGCGTTATCTCACAGACCCTGATGGGGGAAATGCATTATGAGAGATGCGTCTTGACCGTAGCATAGTCCGCCGGCGCACTGATTGAACGAGCCTTGTGGTCTCCAATTGGTCACAGGGGGCACTACCAGAAGATTTCACCGTCATCCTCCTCGCGACGATTGGGGTGATCGAATGAGGCGGCGAGAGTTCATAGCGGCGATCGGTGGCGCGGTGATCGCGGGGCCGATCGACGCCCGGGCGCAACAGAACTCGTCCAGGCGCTATCGCATCGGCATGTTGGATACGGTCTCGGCAGACCTGAACGCGGGCAATTTGAGCGCGTTCCGAAAGGGCATGGACGCAACTCGGCTATACGGACGGGACGAGCTACGTCGTCGAGTATCGATCGGCCGACGGCCTCCCGGAGCGCTATCCGCAACTCGCAGCCGAGCTGGTTCGACTTCAAGTCGACCTGATCGTGACCAGAGGCACGCCGGCGACACTGGCAGTGAAGGCCGCGACCACGACCATTCCTGTCGTCGTGGCCGCGGCCGGCGATCCGGTGGGGACGGGAATTGTGGAGAGCCTTGCCCGCCCAGGCGGCAACATCACCGGCCTCAGCGGGTTCAGTACCGAGCTGGCGGGCAAGCGCGTCGAGCTCGCGAAGGAAATCCTGCCGGCGAATGGCCGCATCGCCCTGCTGGCCAACATGAGCAATCCGGTCAATCCGCTGGAATGGGCCGAAACAATGCGAGCCGCGCGGGTGCTCGGCCTCGACGCCGAGCTGCTGGACGTGCGCAACGGCGGCGACATCACCCGGGCGTTCGAAACGGCGGCAACCGGAAGGATCGGCGTTATCATCGTGGCACTCGACACGGTGATGCAGGCAAACCGGCGATTGATCGCGGATCTCGCCGCGGGTCATCGGCTGCCGGCAATCCATCCGGCACGTGAATTCGTCGGCGCGGGCGGATTGATGAGCTTCAGGGTCAACTTCGAAGAGTACTATTTCCGGACGGCCAGTTTCGTCGACAAGATCCTCAAAGGCGCCAGGCCGTCAGACATACCGATCGAGCAGCCGACCACACTGGAGATGGTCATCAATCTCAAGGCAGCGAAGGCGCTTGGGCTCTCGATCCCGTTGACGGTGCTCACCCGCGCCGACGAGGTGATCGAGTAGGGCGCCGCGCGTGCGATTGCTTCGCCGCGATGACTGCCGCTGGCCTGGATAGGCTCCCGCCATCGCGGGCGTGACGGAGGTCGACGTGGTGTGCGATGCCAGCCGTGGATGACCTGCGCGCCCGGTCGCCGGCGAAGCGGTCCCGGGTCTCGCGCATCCTGCGCTCGCCCGGGAATGCAGGCTGGGAAAGGGGCGCTCATTTGGCGGCGATCCGCCTGCTGCACGAATGCACGCACGAGCGACCTCGTGCCTGCGGCGCCAGTCAAGCTCCCGCAGCCAGCGCCGAGTGTCCGACCGGGTTCATCCCTTGCTCCGCCCCCTCCCCTTGCTTCCCCGGCCGGAGCGCGGCAGCGCGCAGAGCCGGGGCCGCGTCGGTGGCGGGCTGGCTCACCTGTCGGTCTTCCGAGCGGCGCTGCATCCCGCATCCCCACCGCCGTCATCCTCGGGCTCGGCCCGAGGACCCATGGCGCCGCGAGCGTTTGGCCGGCGGCCAGGCAAAGCGGCCGCGTGCGCCGACCGCTGAACCATTGACGCTGCGCGATGGGTCCTCGGCACGAGGCCGAGGATGACACCTCGTTGTCGCAGCGCCGGTGGCTGGCTGGCGCAGTGCCGGATGTTGGCATGGCGCACCGATCCCTCCGCCTCACCGCCGCCCCCTCCGCTTGCTTCCCCGGCCGCAGCGCGGCAGCGCGCAGAGCCGGGGTCGCGTCGGTGGCGGGCTCAGCGCCGCTGCCTACTGTCCATTTCCTACTGCTCACTGCCTATTGGCACTGCCTACTGGCTATTGGCTATTGGCTATTCGCCACCCTCCACTCCCCAACTTATCCACGCCCGCCGCCCCCATGCGATACTGCCCTCGTTCCGCTTCATCGAGGGCGTGCTTCGAAGGCGTTCTGGTGCGGAGGCGGAATAGGACGGTCCGGGAATCACTGCGGTCACGCGCCGCACGTTCGGAGGACGTCGCGACCCCTGTAGAGACCGGGGGTAGGCGGAGGTCTGGCACGCCCCTCGAGATCTCGCCCTAAAACGCGACGGGTGCCCCGCGAAACATCCGTCCGAGATGGGGTGGCTCTGGGCCACCTCAATGAAAGAATGCGGAAGACCGCCGTGGACCACGGCCACCCCGCTCCCCCTCGATCGAGGGGAAAAATCGAAAACAGCCGACCGAATAGGAACGTGATGGGAGTAATTGATTGCATGTACACCACAGTCTCTGCCCGCCCAACTCCCTCCTCCCGCGTTCCCGGCCAAGCGCGACCACATTGCTGCGGACAGCCTCCGGCCGAGGCCCGCGCGCGAGCCGGGATCGCGTCGTTGCCGCATGACCAGCTAGAGCGCGGATCACTGCTGCCGAAGCGGTGCCGGCTCTCGCACGGAACATCGACCCCTTCTTCCCTCGCGCCACCATGGCCGCCGATTTTACCGTCGACAATCACCCGGCTTTCCGCTATCTGACCCCGAAACTCCCCAGCCAATGGGTTGCCCGTACGGGCCGCACGAGCCGCGTGTCGACCTACTCCTGGTCGCGGCTGCTCCTCTGCAACGCACAAAAAACACAAGGAAAAACAACGATGAACATCATCGCACAGCTCGAGGCCGAGCAGATGGCCGCGATCACCGCCAAGCGCGTGGTGCCGGAATTCGGCCCCGGCGACACCGTGAAGGTCATGGTCAAGGTGATCGAAGGCGAAACCGTCCGCACCCAGGCCTACGAAGGCGTCTGCATCGCCCGCTCCGGCGGCGGCCTCAACGAAAGCTTCACCGTCCGCAAGATCTCCTACGGCGAAGGCGTCGAGCGCGTGTTCCCGGTCTATTCCCCGTTCATCGCCGAGATCGACGTCATCCGCCGCGGCAAGGTCCGCCGCGCCAAGCTCTACTACCTGCGCGGCCGCCGCGGCAAGGCAGCCCGCATCGTCGAGCGCTCCGACGCGCGCGCCAAGCGCCTCGCCGCCGGCTTCAAGGGCTTCAAGAAGCCGAAGGGCCAGGCTGACGACCTGAAGCTGATCAAGGGCGTCACGCCCGAGCTCGAGGCGCAGCTGCTGAGGCTCAACGTCACCCGCTTCGACCAGATCGCGGCGTTCTCCGACGACGACATCGCCAACATCGACGAGGCGCTGAAGCTCGGCGGCAAGATCGAGAAAGAGGATTGGACTGGCCAGGCCAAGGCGCTGCTGGCCGAGGCGACCGCCGGCGAGGTTCCGGCCGAGGACGAGGCGCCGAAGGCCTGACGCCTTCGAAGCCATCGCCTGCCAATGAAAAGGCCCGCCGACAGCGGGCCTTATTCCTTTTCGGACTAGCCGGAAGCCGCTCAGAACACCACGACATTCACCGTCTGGGCGGCGCCGGACGTGGCGCCGGCATCGTCGGTCACGGTCACGTCGAAATGTGCGGTGCGGCCGACCGAGCCGTCGTGCACGAACAGCACGCTGTTGCCCTGCAGCTCGGCCTGCGTGAACCGATCGACCGGCGTCGATGCCGCCGAGGCGCGGGCGACGAAGCCGTTGGTCGCGCTCGACACCGCGAAGGCGAGGCTTTGCGCCGGGCTGTCGGGATCGATCGCGGTCAGATCTTCCAGCGTGATCCGCACCGACTGGCCGCGCTTGACGGTGAGATTGAGATCACCGGCGATCGCGGGCGGCACGTTGCGCATCTCGGCGCTGAGCTCGGCGCCGTTCTGCATGGCGATCTTGCCGTAGTGGACCTCGCCGCGGACGCTGCCGGTGCTGCCGATCCGGATCAGCTGCCGCACCAGCACGTTGCCCTGCACCTCGCCATCGATCTCGGCGCTGCTGGCGACCAGCGTGCCGTGGATCCGTCCGCCCTTGTTGACCGTCACGTGCTCGGCCGAGATCGAGCCCTCGATATACCCCTCGACGATCACCTGATCGCCATTGCGCACGTCACCCTGGATGAACAGGTCGGGGCCAATGACGGCCTGGCGTCTTGGTTTCTGCACGGCAACTCACCTCGTCCGGCTGGTAGTGCTGTCGTCATTAGGCGAGGCGCTCGGAGCCGGGAAGTGATTATTCGACGCATGATGAAATCGCCGGCTTCGCCGTGGGCCTTGTTGCCTCGCCACCTCGCTTTCATTGCGGGATCGATCTCACTACATTATGTCAGGGCAAGGCCGTCGATGGCCGAAACACCGAGGACGATCGCCGTTTCATGAACAATCTCGACACGCGGCCGGATCAAGCCGGGAACCTGACCAGCGAGGGCGCGATCCGCCTGCACGGGCCGGAAGCGTTCGCCGCCATGCGCAAGGCCGGCCAGCTCGCCGCCGCCGCGCTCGACATGCTGACGCCCCACGTCAGGCCCGGCGTCACGACGCAGCGGCTCGACGACCTCGTGTTCGAGTTCGCCATGGACCACAAGGCGCTGCCGGCCACGCTCAACTATCGCGGCTACGCCAAGTCGACCTGCACCTCGATCAATCACGTCGTATGCCACGGCATACCGGGGCCGAAGCCACTGCGCGAGGGCGATATCGTCAACATCGACGTGACTCTGATCGTCGACGGCTGGCACGGCGACACCAGCCGGATGTATCCGGTCGGTGTGGTCAAGACTCGCGCCGAGCGGCTGATCAGGATCACCTACGAGTCGCTGATGCGCGGCATCGCCGCGGTCAAGCCCGGCAACACCACCGGCCACATCGGCCACGCCATCCAGACCTATGCGGAAGGCGAGCGCTGCAGCGTCGTACGCGATTTCTGCGGCCACGGGCTCGGACAGGTGTTCCACGATCGCCCGAACATCCTGCACTACGGCGAGCCGGGCGAAGGGCCGGAGCTCAAGCCCGGCATGCTGTTCACCATCGAGCCGATGATCAACCTCGGCAAGCCGCACGTGAAGCTGCTGCCGGACGGCTGGACCGCCGTCACCCGCGACCGCGAGTTGTCGGCCCAGTTCGAGCACACCGTCGGCGTCACCGAGACCGGCTGCGAAGTGTTCACCTACTCGCCCGCCGGTCTGCATCAGCCGCCGTACGACCTCGCCTGAGGCAGCTGATGGCTCCATGAACGAGGACGAGGCAGACCAGGGCGCGCTGCGGGAGGCGCCGATGGCGCAAACCCTGCCATCGCACGCCGGACACCGGGAGCGCCTGCGGGACCGCTTCAGGCGCGGCGGCGCTGACGCGATGCCCGACTACGAGCTGCTCGAGCTGGTCCTGTTCAACGCCATTCCGCGTCGCGACACCAAGCCGTTGGCAAAGGAGCTCACCGCCCGCTTCGGCGGCTTCGCGGAAGTGATATCGGCGCCCGAGCGCCGGCTGCGCGAGGTGAAGGGCGTCAGCGACCGCGTCGTCGCCGAGCTGAAACTGGTGCGCGCCGCCGCCCTGCAGGCTGATGCAGGGCCAGATCCTCGAGCGCCACGTGCTGTCGACATGGGACAGTGTGGTCGCCTACTGCCGCGCCGCGATGGCGTTCGAGGAGCGGGAGATGTTCCGCATCCTGTTCCTCGACAAGAAGAACAAGCTGATCGCCGACGAGGTGCAGCAGACCGGCACAGTCGATCACACGCCGGTCTACATCCGCGAGGTGGTGAAGCGGGCGCTGGAGCTTGCCGCGTCGGCCGTCATTCTGGTCCACAACCATCCATCGGGCGACCCGACGCCGTCGCGCGCCGACATCGACATGACGAAGCTGATCGCCGACGCGGCCAAGCCGCTGGGCGTGGTGGTGCACGACCACATCATCGTCGGCCGGGAGAGGGTCGCAAGCCTCAAGGGGCTGCGGCTGATGTAGCTTCAGCCGGGTGTCGTCGCCGCCGCGCCGCCGAGCTGCGTCGCCATGGCGAATTCGCAGCCGTGTTGGGCATCCTGCCGGACAACGCCAGCTTCCATGCGAACGATCCGGTCGGCAAAACGTGCGGCGAGCTCAGGCTGGTGCAGCGTGCACAGCACGCCGATGCCGCGCGAGTGGGCGAGCTGCCGCAACAGGCCGAGGATCGCGGCGGCGTTCTCCGGATCGAGACTGGCGACCGGCTCGTCGCCCAGGATGACCCGAGCATCCTGCACGATCGCGCGGGCAATGGCGACGCGCTGCTGCTGGCCGCCGGATAGCGTATCCGCGCGCTGGCTCGCATGCTCGGCAAGTCCGACCGCTGCCAGCGCCGCATCGGCGCGCGCCCGGTCGGCCTCGACAAAGCTGCGCACGACCACGCGCCACAGCGGCGTGCTGGCGAGCCGACCAGCGAGCACGTTCTCGTGCGCGGTCAGGCGGCGGACGAGATTGAACTGCTGGAACACCACGGCCATGTCGCGGCGCGCGGCGGCCAGGTCCTTGCCGTGCAGCCGGTGGATGGCCTTGCCACCAAGCAGAATTTCGCCGCCATCAGGCTCGGTCAGCCGCGTCAGGCATCGCAGCAGCGTCGTCTTGCCCGAGCCGCTCGGCCCGAGCACGGCGACGAACTCGCCGGCGGCAATCGAGATCGACACGTCGCGCAGGGCGAAGCGATCGCCATAGCGCTTGCAGATGCGGCTGGCATGGAGCAAGGCGGTCATGAGATGCGGCGGCGGAGCCAGGCGCTGGTGGTATCGATGGCGGTGACCATCGCGAGGATGATGACGAGAATCGTGAGCACGCGGTCGAACTGCAGCAGGTCGACGCTGTTCTTCAGCTCCTGGCCGATTCCCCCGGCGCCGACGACGCCCAGGATGGTCGAAGCACGCACACTGAACTCCCACATGTAGAGTGCGATCGACGCCAGTCCCGGCAGCACGTCGGGCAACACGGCAAACCGGATGATCCGCAGCTGGCTAGCGCCACTCATCGTGACTGCCTCGATCGGGCCGGGCTCGACTGCCTCGAGCGTCTCGGACCACAGCTTGGCGATCGAGCCGGCGATATGGCAGGCAAGTCCCAGCACGCCGGCGAACGGCCCGAGACCGACGGCGGCGACGAAGATCAGCGCGAAGATGAAGCTGTCGATCCCGCGCAATGCATTGAGCGCCGCGCGCGCGGCGGCATAGGCCCACCATCCGGGAGCGAGATTGCGCGCGGCGAGCACGCACAGCGGCACGGCGAGGGCGGCGCCGAACGAGGTGCCGACCGTTCCCATGGCCACTGTCTCGGCGGCGCGGACCAGCAGCGTGCCGACCTCGCTGAGGTCGGGCGGCCAGGCTCGCGCCGCCCAATTGGCGAGCCTCGGCAACCCCGACCACAGCTTGCCGAAATCGACCTCCGCGGTCCGCAGGCACGCGACATAGAACGCCACGCCGACGATCAGCAGACCGCCAAAACGCAGGCGCTCGGCCCTTCCGCGCCGGCCAGACTGTCTCCCGATCGTGCCGTGCACGGCTAGTTCGTCCTCGGCTTCAGCCGCCCGACCGAGATCCCGGCATCCTCGATCAGCTTGTAGTTGTCGTGGGTGGCCTTGACCCAGCCCGTGTAGTTCTTCGGCAGCAGCGACTTGGCCTGCTCGTCGGTGATATCGAGCACGATCTGCTGCACTTTGGCGACCAGCGCCGGATCAAGGTCCTTGCGCGCCACCAACGGATCATTCGGCAGCGGCTCCGACTTCCAGACGATCTTGATCTGATCCGCCTTGATCGTCCCGCGCTCGACGAAGCCGTTCAGATTGCGGTCGTAGTCGCTGGCGAGATCGGTCTGGCCGTTGATCACCGAGAGAACCTGGGCCGCGTGCGAGGCGCCGTCCCGGTACTGGAAATAGGACTTCGGATCGATTCCCCTGGCCTTGAAGTAGTGGGTCGGGATCAGCCAGCCCGAGGTCGAGCCGGCATCGGCCAGCGACAGCCGTTGCCCCTTGGCGTCCTCGGGCCAGTTCACGATCTTGGTATCGGCCTTGGCGGCGATGATGGCGTGGTAACTCGGCACGCCGTTGTACTTGACGGTGGCGATGGCGGTGGCGCCGCCTTCGTTGTTGGCGAGCACATAACCCCAAGGTCCCATCCACGCGATGTCAGCCTGACCGTTGGCGAGCGCCACGGCAATTCCGGCCCAGTCCGTGGTGACGACGAGGTCGTACGGCCGGCCGAGTTGGTCGGCGATATGCTTGAAAAACGGCTCATATGCCTTGCGCGTGTCGCTCGCCGTCGGCTGGAACGGCCCGACCGCAAAACGCAGCTTCTCCTGCGCCGATGCACCACCCGCGAAAGCGGTGGCAAGCGCCAGCACGGCGCCAATGAAACGCTTGATCCCCATGTGAATTCCCTCTGGCGGACAGTCTCGAGCGCGGCCACCATAATCGGGCAACCGATCACGTGGGATGACAAGCAGGTGAAGTGGACTTTCCACCGCTGAAAAGCCGGAGGGCTTGCTCCCGGCTGGAAAAAGTCCCATATGCGGGAAACGCATACCTCCCACGTACGGGCCGCCAAGAAAAATCGCTTCCGGAGCAACCGCCGATGGCCGAAGCCAGATCCTCGACCAAGCACGCGCACGTCATCATCCTTGGGTCGGGACCGGCCGGCTACACGGCCGCGATCTACGCCGCCCGGGCGATGCTGAAGCCGTTGCTGATCCAGGGCATCCAGCCGGGCGGGCAGCTCACCATCACCACCGACGTCGAGAACTATCCAGGGTTCGCCAAGACGATCCAGGGGCCGTGGCTGATGGAGGAGATGAAGGCGCAGGCGGAGCACGTCGGCACCGAGGTCGTGATGGACCACATCACCGCGGTCGACCTGAAGCGCCGGCCTTTCCGCCTCGAGGGCGACAGCGGCGACACATACACGTGCGATGCGCTGATCATATGCACCGGCGCACAGGCCCGCTGGCTCGGCATCCCGAGCGAGGAGGAGTTCAAGGGCTACGGTGTGTCGGCGTGCGCCACCTGCGACGGATTCTTCTACAAGAACAAGGACGTAGTCGTCATCGGCGGCGGCAATACCGCGGTCGAGGAAGCGATCTTCCTGACCAATTTCGCCCGCAAGGTCACGATCGTGCACCGCCGCGACCACTTCCGCGCCGAGAAGATCCTGCAGGACCGGTTGTCCAAGAACCCCAAAATCGAGGTCGTCTGGGACAGCTCGATCCACGAGATCGTCGGCACGAAGGATCCCAAGACGGTGAATGCCGTCAGGCTGCAAAACGTCAAGACCGGCGCAATCGCCACCAGGCCGGTGGATGGCGTGTTCATCGCCATTGGCCATGCGCCCGCCACCGAACTGTTCAGGGGGCAGCTCGAAACCAACAAATCTGGCTACCTGATCACCCGGCCGGACTCGACGGCAACCTCGATCCCCGGCGTCTACGCTGCCGGCGACGTCAAGGACGAGGTTTTCCGGCAGGCGGTCACCGCCGCGGGCATGGGTTGCATGGCGGCGCTCGAGGCAGAGCGCTGGCTTGCCGGCCAGCAAAGTGTATCGATGGCGGCCGTCTAGACCGCGACGGCCACATCAAGACCCTTGTTTTTTGTCACGCTGGTCGTAACCTTTGAATGAGAAGCAAGAAGAAGAAGCACCCCCTAGAAATCCGTCTCGACGAAACATCGAATGCCTCCTTATCGCCACTCGGCCACTCCCGCCGCTTGGCATGTCCTCGCGATGCTTCGCCCGCTTTCAAGGACTGATCACCCATGGACTGGGACAAGCTGAGAATATTTCATGCCGCCGCCGAGGCCGGCAGCTTCACACATGCCGGCGAATCGCTGCGGATGAGCCAGTCGGCGGTAAGCCGGCAAGTCTCCTCGCTGGAAAAGGACCTTGGCATCGCGCTGTTCCACCGGCACGCACGCGGCCTTGTCCTGACCGAGCAGGGCGACATGCTCTACCGCACCGCCAGCGACGTGATGAACAAGCTGCAGACCGCCGAGACGCTGCTCGCCGACACCACCACCAAGCCCACCGGCGAGCTGCGGATCACCTGCCCGATCGGCCTCGGCACGGTGTGGGTGACCCAGCGGCTGCGCGAGTTCATCGAGCTCTATCCCGACATTCGGGTCGACCTGATCCTCAACGACGACCAGATCGATATTTCGATGCGTGAAGCCGACGTCGCGATCTGGACGCGCGAGCCGGAGCAGGCGGATCTGATCCGCCGTGCGCTGTTCACGATGAAGGTGCGCGCGTTCGCCTCGACTGGCTACGTGCGCAAGTTCGGCACGCCGCAGTCGCTCGACGACCTCGAGAAGCACCGGTTCGTGTCCTATGGCGGAACCCCGGCGCATCACCTCTCGGTGATCCGCTGGCTCGAGACCGCCGGCCGCGAAGGCCGCGATCCGCGCGTGCCGGTGTTCCGCGCCAACAGTGTGGTCGCCTTGAAATATGCCGTCCGCGCCGGCATCGGCGTCGGCCTCATTCCCGACTACCTGACCGGCGAGGAGAGCGACCTGCTGCCGGTGCTGCAAGACGTTCAGCTGCCGACCATTCCAATCATCTTCGTCTATCCCGAAGAATTGAAGACCTCCAAGAAGGTCCAGGTGCTGCGCGATTTCCTCGTGGCAAATGCCCGAAATTGGAAGAACTAGGGAGAAAACGCCGTAGCTGCGGGCAATTGCTCCGACATCGAATTGCGACATGCTCTGCCCGCATATCCGGCATGTGACGTGCCTAATTGCCGGGCGGCCAAGTGAGGCGTCTATTCAATCTCAGCTGTGACGGACAGCTGTTGAAGGCAACACCCTCCCTTTGATGCCTTCACCCATCCGCATGGATGGGCCCTAACTTGAAGCCGGACGCTGGCAACTTGCAGCTGTCCGGCTTTTTCTTTTCGCGGAAGCTCGCTATTAGAAGCTCAACAAGTTTCCGAGGAGCGCCGCGCGATGGCCGAAGCACAAGCCAAGACCCTGTACGACAAGATCTTCAACGACCACGTCGTCGATCGGCAGCCCGACGGCACCTGCGTGCTCTATATCGACCGGCATCTGGTGCACGAGGTGACCAGCCCGCAGGCGTTCGAAGGCCTGCGCATGAGCGGCCGCAAGGTGCGCGCTCCGAAGAAGACGCTTGCCGTCGTCGATCACAACGTTCCGACCTCGGACCGCAGCCACGGCATTGCCGACGAGGAAAGCCGCATCCAGGTCGAGACGCTGGCGCAGAACGCGAAGGAATTCGGCGTCGAGTATTTCAATGAGCTCGACAAGCGCCAGGGCATCGTCCACGTGATCGGCCCCGAGCAGGGCTTCACGCTTCCCGGCACCACCATCGTGTGCGGCGACAGCCATACCTCGACGCACGGCGCCTTCGGCGCGCTCGCGCACGGCATCGGCACGTCGGAGGTCGAGCACGTGCTCGCCACCCAGACGCTGATCCAGATGAAGGCGAAGAACATGCGCGTCACCGTCGACGGCCAGCTGCCGCCGCACGTGACCGCAAAAGACATCGTGCTGTCGATCATCGGCGAGATCGGCACCGCCGGCGGAACCGGCCACGTCATCGAGTACGACGGCGAGGCGATCAGGGCGCTGACGATGGAGGGCCGGATGACGGTCTGCAACATGTCGATCGAGGGCGGCGCCCGCGCCGGCATGATCGCGCCCGACGCGAAGACCTTCGCCTATCTCAAGGGCCGGCCGATGGCTCCCGCGGGCGGCGCCTGGGACATGGCGATGAAATACTGGGAGACGCTGCAATCCGACGATGGCGCCCACTTCGATCGCGTGGTCAGGCTCGACGCCGCCAAGCTGCCGCCGATCGTGACCTGGGGTACCAGCCCCGAGGACGTCGTCTCGATCACCGGCGCGGTCCCCGACCCGGCGAAGATCGCGGACGAGGCGAAGCGCACGTCGATGGAGATGGCGCTGGCCTACATGGGCCTCACGCCCGGCACCAGGATGACCGATATCAAGATCGACCGCGTATTCATCGGCTCATGCACCAACGGCCGCATCGAGGATCTGCGCACGGTCGCCAAGGTCGTCGCCGGCAAGCAGGTGGCGAGCACGGTCAGCGCAATGATCGTGCCGGGCTCCGGCCTCGTGAAGGAGCAGGCCGAGGCGGAAGGCCTCGACGTGATCCTGAAGGCGGCTGGGTTCGACTGGCGCGAGCCCGGCTGCTCGATGTGCCTCGGCATGAACCCCGACCAGCTGAAGCCGCGCGAGCGCTGCGCGTCGACCTCGAACCGCAATTTCGAGGGCCGCCAGGGCCGGCTGGGGCGCACCCATCTCGTGTCGCCCGAGATGGCCGCGGCGGCTGCCATCGCCGGTCACTTCGTCGACGTGCGCACGTGGGGCTGAGGCCAATGCCGTAGGACGGGTTGGCGGCACTTGCCGCCCAGCCCGACTGTTCACGTGTGGTCGAAGTTGCTGGTTCACGGGCGCCGAGCCGGCGCCCTGGCCCAAACCAGAGTTCTACCGATTTAGTTGGAAGCGACCTTTCCCTCTCCCCCAAGCGCATTTGGCGCGCAGGGGGAGAGGGTCAGGGAGAGGGGCCGCTGCTTGCTCGAATGCCGCCAAGAACTTGCTCATAGAGGTGGGCGTTGGCTTGCGAGCTAGCGGCGGCCCCTCTCCCTCGGCCGGCAAGCAGGCCGGCCTCTGCCCTCTCCCCCAGAGCGGCGGGGGAGAGGGCGGGAGTGCCTCTCAAACCTCTGCGGTTCCACTCGAACCGGATGGGCTCTAGCGCCGCCGTCGTGACCTCGCATCCTCTTCGCGCGGCTCCGCCCCTTCGGCCCACTTCAGGCCCTTGTAGTTGAACCCTTCCTCGATCGTCGGCTTGACGATGCGGAAGTAGGGCGAAATGTCGAAGTCGGCCGGTGCGTACAGGCTGTGGTGGCGGATGTGCAGGATCTCGGCCCGGCGCATCCGACTGATGCCCTGCTTCTCGGCCATCAGCCGCTCGATGCGCGGCAGGATCGGATAGCGCACCTGTCCGAATGCTTCCGCGATCAGCGTCGAGCAGATCGCCCGCGTCGGCTCGCCGGAACCGAGCGCGATCATGCGGCGGCGCCAGCGCGACGGCACCGGCGGATAAGGAAACAGGTAGCGCGCCAGATCGAATACATTGCGCACGTCATACTTGCTGCCGAGCCGCGAGATCATGAATCCGACCACCGTTTCGCGGTCATCCTCGGTCAAGCCGATCGGCCGGCAGATGCGGGTGTGGTGGCGCTCGTATTTCGATAGCGGCGACGAGATGCAGCCCTCGCCCAGCAGCACCTCGATCAGCACGTGACGGTCGCCTTCGCCGGTCGCAGGCGCGTCGAGCACGTCGCCGACATAGAACGCCGCATGCGACCAGGTCGACTGCGTCAGGTACTTGATGCCGGCCGACAGCTTGCTGGAGCCGGCGATCAGCAGGACGTCGCCCGGCCGCAGTGTTCGTCGCAGCGCATCCGGGTCGGACGGAATGTAAGGCTCCTCGCCGGGCGTCTCGCGCTGCAGCTTGCGGCCGAGCCAGCGTCCGAACCGATCGAGGATGGCGTCGAAGGTGCTCATGCCATCGCCTATAACGCACCGCCCGGCGCAAGGCACCCCCGCCCGGCCGGCGACTTTGCTATCGAGACCTGCTGCGCCGGATCAGTTCGAGGACCGCGGCCTCGGCCCGGCGGACGTCGGGAACCTGGCGCCAATCGGTGGTGAGCGCACTAATGTCGCCCTCGCTGTCGCGCTCACAGCCATAGTTGATCTGCAGCGAGCCATGTCCCTTGGCGGCGTCCCGGCGCTTGGTGGAATTGAGCTTGCTGCCGTCATAGCTTTCCGCGCCGGGCCATTGGCCGCCGTAGATGTTGAGAATCCTGGCGTCGGTGACTGCGTGCACCGTCGAAAAGCTGCGGATCACCGCATATACAACCGCGGCGAGCAGGCCGAGCCCCACGAGCACGAACGGGATGAGGAAGATTGCGACAAACCAGGCCATTCCCCCGGTCGGTGCCGGGCCCTTGAACGCTGGCGCGATGCCCAGCAGGTGGGCCCACGACATGAATGCGATCGGGAAGGTGATGCCGCACCAGAAGACGGCGAACAGCAATACGAAGATCTGGCCTGCGAAGGCTGAACCGGCCGACGGCCGTGCGGCATAGAGGACCCGCTCGCCGCGTTGTAGTTCGTCGCGCACGCGCTTGCGCAAATGGGCCGGCAATCGAGCCACATCATTGGTCATGGCTGCAAGCTAGCGCGGGTGGGTTGCAGTCCGGTTACAAGATTGGGTAAATGCGCCATCAAAGCATTGCCTGCGGGCACCGTATCCCGATGACGACGATAACGACCGAGCGGCTGGTGCTGCGGCCGCTCGAGGTGGCCGATGCGGCGCCATTGTTCGCCTTGTTCAACGAATGGGCGGTGATCGAGTGGCTGTCGGAGCCGCCATGGCCCTACACACTTGCCGACATGGAAAATTTCATCGCGCACATGACGCCCGAAACCGCGCCTGATCAGGAGATCTTTCGCGTCATCACGCTTCGCGCAGCGCCCATCGGCGGCATCTCCTGGCGACAGCGGCCGGCGAACCGCACGCAGTCGGGAGCCGGGCCGAACATCGGCTATTGGCTGGGCTCGGCTCACTGGAACAACGGTTATATGGCAGAGGCCGTCGGTGGCCTCGCCGAACATATTTTCGCAACAACCAATGTGGATGCGATATACTCGTCTGCCTTTACCGGAAACACGGCGTCGTTGCGCGTGCAGGCGAAGTTGGGCTTCGTCCGCGACGGTGAGACGACGTTGCGTTCGAACCCTCAGAATGCCGACTTGCCCCTGATCAAGACCACTTTGACCCGACGCGCGTTCGCCGCGCCCCAATCCAGGAAATCCTCATGAACTCCCGACCCAACGGCCGCCCGTTCTTCTTTGCCCCGGGCCCGACCAATATTCCCGAGCGCATCCTGAACGCGATGCACAAGCCGACGGTCGACTTCCTGGCGCCCGACTTCCTCGCCCTGCAGACCCGTGTCCACGAGGGCATCAAGCGGGTGCTCAAGACCAAGCAGCACATGTTCATGTACGCCGCCAACGGCCACGGCGCCTGGGAAGCGGCCCTCGCCAACGTGCTGTCGCCTGGCGACAAGGTGCTATCGCTCGAGAGCGGGTATTTCTCCGTCAATTGGGCGGCGATGGCGCGGGACCTGGGCTTCGTCGTCGAGACGCTGCCCGCCGACTGGCGGCTCGGCGTCGGCATGGAAGCACTGGTCAAGCGGCTCAAGGCCGATCGCAGCGGCGAGATCAAGGCCGTTCTCGTCGCCCATAACGAGACCTCGACCGGCCTCGTGACGCCGCTCGCGGACGCCCGCCGGGCGATCGACGAGGCCGGGCACAAGGCGATGCTGTTCGCCGACACGATCTCGTCGCTCGGCTCGTTCGACTTCCGGATGGACGACTGGGGCGTCGACATCGTCGTCGGCGGCAGCCAGAAGGGACTGATGATGACGACCGGATTGTCGTTCACCGGCGTCAGCCAGCGCGCGTTCGAGACCTCGAAGACGGTGACGACCCGGCGCAGCTACTGGAACTGGGCCGACATGCTGACACGGCAGCCGCAGAAGCTCCCCGGCACGACGCCGGTGCACATGTACTTCGGCCTCGACGAATTGATCTCGATGATCGAGGCGGAAGGCCTCGATGCGATCTTCCGGCGCCACCACCGCTTCGCCACCGCCACCCGCGCCGCGATCGCCCACTGGGGCGGCGGCGCCAAGAGCGGCGCAACGGTCTCGGAATCGAGCATCGCCGGCGCCGTGAAGGCGATCGAACTCGTATGCGCCGACCCCAAGCGCGTGTCCGATTCGGTGTCGGGCGTCCTGCTGCCCGACGGCCACGATGCGAACAACCTGCGCGCCATCGCCCAGAACCGCTTCAACCTTGCCCTCGGCGCCGGCCTCGGCCCCCTCAACGGCCGGGTATTCCGGATCGGTCACATGGGCGACCTCAACGAGCCGATGATGCTGGGCGCGCTCGCGACCGTCGAGCTAGCCTTCAAGGCCGCGCGAATCCCGCATCAGTCCGGCGGCGCCGACGCGGCCATGAAAGTGCTGCTCGACGCCTAATTCTTATGCAAGGCTATGCCTTGCATAAATGCGCGCCTCTGCAGCGCCGACCGGCAGTGTTCACGACATTGATACGCCACTAATTGAGTACTTAAACCGCGGCCCGACTTGAGCTAAGGCTTCCGCCGATCTTCCGACGCCCGCGCCAGGGCGCCAGAGGCCATGGTGGTGCCTTTGCGGTTAGCCGTGCCCGCAGTTGCAAGGAACACAAACGATATGTCTCGCCAAGCGCAAAACGACGCCTTCGCGCGCACGTCCTTCCTCAATGGTGTCAACGCCGCCTACATCGAGGAGATGCAGGCGCTGTACGAGCGCAATCCAGGCGCCGTCAACGACGAGTGGCGGCTGTTCTTCCAGTCGCTGCACGAGGAAAAGCAGGATCATTCCAACGATGCCGAGGGCAACGGCCATGGCGGGCCGAGCTGGGGCCGCGCGCTCGACGAGATCGGCAGCAACGGCAATTCGGACCTGGTCGCCGCCCTGACCGGCGACTACGGCGAGGCCGAGCGCAATATCCGCAACAAGATCCAGGCGCGCGCGGCGAGCACCGGATTCGACCTTTCGGCGGCGGCATCGCTGCGGTCGACTTAGGATTCGATCCGCGCGCTGATGCTGATCCGCGCCTATCGCGTGATGGGCCACCTCGTCGCCGACCTCGATCCGCTGGGGCTCACCGAGCGCAAGGTGCACAAGGAGCTGCGGCCCGAGACCTATGGCTTCACCGAGGCCGACCTCGACCGCCCGATCTTCATCGACAAGGTGCTCGGCCTCGAGACCGCGACGGTGCGCCAGATCCTCACGATCCTGCGCCGTACCTACTGCCGCAAGATCGGCGTCGAGTTCATGCACATCACCTCGCCGATGCAGAAGTCCTGGATCCAGGAGCGCATCGAGGGCGAGGAGAAGGAGATCAGGTTCACCCTCGAGGGCAAGAAGGCGATCCTCAACAAGCTGATCGAGGCGGAAAGCTTCGAGAAGTTCGCCGAGGTCAAGTACACCGGCACCAAGCGGTTCGGCCTCGAGGGCGGCGAGTCGATGGTGCCGGCGATGGAGCAGATCATCAAGCGCGGCGGCCAGCTCGGCATCAAGGAGATCGTGCTCGGCATGGCCCATCGCGGCCGGCTCAACGTCCTCGGCAACGTCATGGCCAAGCCGTTGCGCGCCATCTTCAACGAGTTCAAGGGCGGCTCGTTCAAGCCGGATGACGTCGAAGGCTCGGGCGACGTCAAGTACCACCTCGGCGCCTCCTCGGACCGCAGCTTCGACGGCAACAACGTCCATCTGTCGCTGACCGCCAACCCGAGCCACCTCGAGATCGTCGATCCGGTCGTGCTCGGCAAGGTCCGCGCCAAGCAGGACCAGCACGGCGACAGCGAGCGCACGACAGTGCTGCCGCTGCTGATCCACGGCGATGCCGCGTTCGCCGGCCAGGGCGTGGTGGCCGAGTGCTTCGGCCTGTCCGGCCTCAAGGGCCACCGCACCGGCGGCTCGATCCACTTCATCATCAACAACCAGATCGGTTTCACCACCAATCCGCGGCTGTCGCGGTCCTCGCCCTACTGCTCGGACGTCGCCCGCATGGTCGAGGCGCCGATCTTCCACGTCAACGCCGACGATCCCGAGGCGGTCACCCACGTCGCCAAGATCGCGATCGAGTTCCGGCAGAAGTTCAAGAAGCCGGTGGTGATCGACATGATCTGCTACCGCCGCCATGGCCACAACGAGTCGGACGAGCCGCTGTTCACCCAGCCGCGCATGTATCAGGCGATCAAGGCGCACCCGACCACGGTCTCGATCTATGCCAAGAAGCTCGTCGACGAGGGCACGCTGACCGAGGCGCAGGTCGACGAGATGAAGGCGCGCTACCGTGTCCACCTCGACGCCGAGCTCGCCGTCGCCGACGGCTACAAGCCGAACAAGGCCGACTGGCTCGACGGCCGCTGGTCGGGCCTCGGTCTGTCGGAGGACGAGGCGCGCCGCGGCCATACCGGCGTCGCGATCGATGTCCTGAAGGAGGTCGGCCGCCGCATCACCACGATCCCGATCGATTTCAACGCCCACAAGACCGTTCAGCGGCTGCTCGAGCGGCGACGCGAGATGGTCGAGCAGGGCGACGGGATCGACTGGGCGATGGCCGAGCACCTGGCGTTCGGCACGCTGTTGCGCGAGCGCATGATCGTACGCCTGTCCGGACAGGACGTGGAGCGCGGCACGTTCTCGCAGCGCCACGCGGTGCTGATCGACCAGGTGAGCGAGCGCCGCTACACGCCGCTGAAGTACGTGTCGCCCGACCAGGGCAGGTTCGAGGTCATCAACTCGATGCTGTCGGAGGAGGCGGTGCTCGGGTTCGAGTACGGCTACTCGCTCGCCGAGCCGATGGCGCTGACCGTGTGGGAAGCCCAGTTCGGCGACTTCGCCAACGGCGCGCAGGTGGTGTTCGACCAGTTCCTGTCGTCCGGCGAGCGCAAGTGGCTGCGCATGTCCGGCCTCGTCTGCCTGCTGCCGCACGGCTACGAGGGACAGGGCCCGGAGCACTCGTCGGCCCGCCTCGAGCGCTATCTGCAGCTCTCGGCCGAGGACAACTGGCAGGTCGCCAACTGCACGACGCCCGCCAACTACTTCCACATCCTGCGCCGCCAGCTGCATCGCAAGATCCGCAAGCCGCTGATCCTGGTCACGCCGAAATCGCTGCTGCGCCACCGGCGGGTGGTCTCGCGGCTCGACGAGATGGGCCCGGACTCGTCGTTCCACCGCGTGCTGTGGGATGACGCCGATCCGCACAAGGGCCATGTCGCGGCCGACGCGCTCAAGCTCAGGCCCGACGCCGAGATCCGCCGCGTGGTGATGTGCGCCGGCAAGGTCTACTACGACCTCTACGATGCGCGCGAATCCGGCAAGATCGACGACGTCTACATCCTGCGCGTCGAGCAGCTCTATCCGTTCCCGGCGCGCTCGATCATGCACGAGCTGAGCCGCTTCCCGAACGCCGAGGTGGTCTGGTGCCAGGAGGAGCCACGCAACATGGGCGCGTGGTCGTTCATCGAGCCCAACCTGGAGTGGACGCTCGGCCAGATCCACAGCAAGGCGAAGCGGGCGCGCTACGTCGGCCGCATGGCCGCGGCCTCGACCGCGACCGGCCAGCTTTCCCGGCACATCGCGGAGCAGAAGGCGCTGGTGGGCGAAAGCCTGGCGGCGTGACGCTGCCGCACGATCGGGTACGAGCTCGCCCCGACCCGCCGCCCGGCGATCAGGCGGCGGACCGGGGTTGACGGAATTGAGTTCGAAGGCTGACGGTTGAACCGCTCCGGGGAGCGGCTGGCACAGGCGAGGACGTGGAGACCATGGCGGTGGAAATTCGGGTTCCGACACTCGGCGAAAGCGTGACCGAGGCGACGGTCGGCAAGTGGTTCAAGAAAGCCGGCGACGCGGTCAAGATCGACGAGCCGCTGTGCGAGCTCGAAACCGACAAGGTGACGGTCGAGGTGCCGGCGCCGTCGGCCGGCGTGCTTGCCGAGATCGCGGTGCCCGAAGGCACCACGGTCGCCGTCGGCTCCGTGCTCGGCACGATCAAGGAAGGCGCTGCAGGCGCCACCGCGACGGCTCCGGCCGCCGCCGCTGCTCCAGCTGCTGCCAAGGCCCCGGCTGCCGTGCCCGCCGCCACGGCCATGCCGCCGGCGCCGTCCGCCGCCAAGATTCTCGAGGAGAAGGGTATTTCCGCCGCCGACGTCGCCGGCTCCGGCAAGCGCGGCCAGGTGCTGAAGGAGGATGCGCTGGCGGCCACGGCGAAGCCCGCCGCGGCGGCGTCGCAGTCAGCGGTCGCCTACGTGCCGATGGCGCCGGCGCCGGTTCCGGTCGCCCAGATGCGTGCGCCGGCGCCCGCCAACGACGCCGCCCGCGAGGAGCGGGTCAAGATGACCCGCCTGCGCCAGACCATCGCGCGCCGCCTCAAGGACGCGCAGAACACCGCCGCCATGCTGACGACGTTCAACGACGTCGACATGAGCGCGGTGATGGCGCTCCGGAACCAGTACAAGGATCTGTTCGAGAAGCGCCACGGCGTGAAGCTCGGCTTCATGGGCTTCTTCGTGAAGGCCTGCCTGCAGGCGCTGCGGGAGATTCCCGCCGTCAATGCCGAGATCGACGGCACCGACCTGATCTACAAGAACTACTACCATATCGGCGTCGCCGTCGGCACCGCCAAGGGCCTCGTGGTGCCGGTGGTGCGCGAAGCCGACCGGCTGAGCCTCGCCGAGATCGAGGCGACGATCGCCGGCTACGGCAGGCGCGCCCGCGACGGCAAGCTCGGCATCGAGGAGATGCAGGGCGGCACGTTCACGATCTCGAACGGCGGCGTCTACGGATCGATGCTGTCGACGCCGATCCTCAATGCGCCGCAGTCGGGCATCCTCGGCATGCATCGCATCGAGGAGCGTCCGGTGGTGCGCAATGGCCAGATCGTGGCGCGGCCGATGATGTACCTGGCGCTCAGCTACGACCACCGCATCGTCGACGGCAAGGAAGCGGTCACGTTCCTGGTGCGCGTGAAGGAGTGCCTGGAAGACCCGCAACGGTTTGTGCTGGAGCTGTGATGCTCGCGATACGCTGTTGTGGACATTTCTGGGCCAAGGCCGAATGGGTTTGATATAGCCGGGCCAAGGTCCGGCGCAGTCTTGAGAGAGTTCCAGATGTCCTACGATCTCATCATCATCGGCTCCGGCCCCGGCGGCTATGTCTGCGCCATCCGCGCCGCCCAGCTCGGCCTCAAGACCGCGATCGTCGAGAAATCGAAGACGCTGGGCGGCACCTGCGCCAATGTCGGCTGCATCCCGTCGAAGGCGCTGCTGCACGCGACCGAGCTGTTCGAGGAGGCGGGCCACGGCTTCGCCGCCTTCGGCATCGACATTCCGGCGCCGAAGCTGAACTTTGCCGCGATGATGAAGCACAAGGCCGACACGGTCGCCGCGAACGTCGGCGGCGTCGCCATGCTGATGAAGAAGAACAAGGTCGACGTGCATAACGGCACCGGCACCATTCTCGGCCCCGGCAAGGTCGAGGTCACGGCCCAGGATGGCACCAGGTCGACGCTCGAGACCAAGTCGATCGTCATCGCCACCGGCTCCGACGCGGCGCAGCTGCGCGGCAGCGACGGACAGCCGATCGCATTCGACGAGAGGGTGATCGTATCGTCGACCGGCGCGCTCGAGCTCGAGAAGGTGCCGGGCCACCTCGTCGTGGTCGGCGCCGGCGTGATCGGCCTGGAGCTCGGCTCGGTGTGGAAGCGGCTCGGCGCCAAGGTCACCGCGATCGAGTTCACCGACAAGTGCCTGGGCACCACCGATACCGAGGTCGCCCGCCAGTTCCAGCGGCTGATGGAGAAGCAGGGCATCGCATTCCACATGTCCTCGAAGGTGACCAAGATCGAGAAATCGGGCAGCGGCGCCAAGGTCACGTTCGAGCCGGTCGCCGGCGGCGGCGCCACCACCATCGATTGCGACGTGGTGCTGGTTGCTACCGGACGCGTGCCCTACACCGCCGGCCTCGGGCTAGAGGCAGCCGGCATCGCGACCGAGCGCGGCCAGGTGGTGATCGACGACCACTTCGCCACCAATGTGCCGGGTATCTATGCCATCGGCGACGTCGTGCGCGGCGCCATGCTGGCCCACAAGGCGGAGGAGGAAGGCGTCGCCATCGCCGAGCGGCTGGCGGGCCAGGCCGGTCACGTCAACTATGACGTGATTCCGGGCGTGGTCTACACGTTCCCCGAGGTCGCCACGATCGGCAAGACCGAGGACGAGCTCAAGGCAACCGGCATCGCCTACAAGGTCGGCAAGTTCCCGTTCATGGCCAACGGTCGCGCCCGCGCCAATCGCACCACCGACGGCTTCGCCAAGGTGCTGGCCGACGCGGCGACCGATCGCGTGCTCGGCGTGCACATTATCGGCGCCGGCGCCGGCGACCTTATCCATGAGGCCGCCGTATTGATGGAGTTTGGTGGCTCGTCCGAGGATCTCGCGCGGACCTGCCACGCCCATCCGACGATGAGCGAGGCGGTGAAAGAAGCAGCCCTGGCCGTTGAGAAGCGCGCGATCCATATGTAATCGTACCGCCGCGGACATGCGGTATGTCTGCTTCGGTCCATTCGACTGTGGAACAAAGAGAGGGTGTCATGCTGCGCCGCTCGATGGTCGCCGCCGTGGCGGTTGGCCTCCTGGTTTCCGGCTGTGACTACATTCCGGCCTCGTGGCTGAAAAAGCTGACGGGGGCTTCGAGCGCGACCACGCCCGGGGTCGCCAGCAACAACTCGTTCAGCGGCACGGTACAGGCTGAGTTCGTGCTGCCGGCCAAGCCCGACGACAACTTCCGTGACATGAAGCTGCTGGCGCCGTTCACCTACAAGGACCCGCGCGGCATGGTCTGGGAGGTGCCGGTGGGCTATATAACGAACGGCGCTTCGGTGCCGTGGGGACTGTGGAACATCGTCGGCGGCCCCTACGACGGCCCCTATCGCGACGCCGCCGTGCTGCACGACTATTACACCGACCACAAGCTGCGCTCGTGGGAGGACACCCACCGCATGTACTACGAGGCTTCGATCGCCCGCGGCGTCAGCGAGAACCGCGCTTCGATCATGTATGCCGGCCTGCTGGTCGGTGCCGACCGCTGGGATCCGCCAGCCGCGGCCGCAACCACACCCAAGAAGGCACAGATGATGCCCGATCCGATCCGACTGGCCCAGGTGCCGCCGCCGGCCACCAGCAAGCAAATCGCGCCCGGTGCGACGCCGTCGCAGAAGGAGCAGCAGATCTTCAACGATCTCAAGGCCTGGATCGAGCGCGAGAAGCCGACACCGGACCAGATCGCCAAGAAGGCCGAGGAGATGCGCAAGGCCGCCGGCTTGCCGCCGCGGACGCGGTAGCGCGGCGTCCGGGCGGGCAGCCGGCTCGCCGACCAGACGTCGGCACTGCCACCTTTAGCCTCACGCCGGCACCGGCTCGTGACGCCCGCGCTCGTCGGCCGCGATCGCGCCGTCGTCGAGCGTGATGCGGCGATCCATCCGGGCCGCCAGGCCGAGGTCGTGCGTCACCGCCACGACCGTCTTGGCGCCATGATCGACCAGCTCGCGCAGGATCAGGAATACCTGCTCGCTCGACTTCGAATCGAGCGAGCCGGTCGGCTCGTCGGCGAGGATCACCGGCGGATCGTTGGCGAGCGCCCGCGCCACCGCAACGCGCTGGCGCTGTCCGCCGGAAAGCTGATCCGGCCGTTTGTGTGCGTGCTCGCCGAGCCCGAGCGAGACCAGCAGCCCGCGTGCGCGCTCCTCGATCTCGTCGCCTGAGAGGCGCGCCAGCGCCCGCATCGGCAGTGCGACGTTATCGAGCGCCGAGAATTCCGGCAGCAGGAAATGGAACTGGAAGATGAACCCGAGCTTGGTCAGGCGGACGTGGGCCCGCTCGCGCTCATCCATGTCGCCGGTCGCAACGCCGTCGATCAGCACCTCGCCCGCGGTCGGCAGGTCGAGCAGCCCGAGCAGGTAGAGCAGCGACGACTTTCCCGACCCGGACGGGCCGGTGATCGCGACGAGCTCGTTGGCGCCGATGGCGAGGTCGACGTCGTGCACCAGCGTTACCGGCACGATGCCGGGCAGTATCCGACTGACCTGCCTGGCCACGATGACGTCGCTCACGTCGCACCTCGAATGACGTCCATCGGTTGCAGGGCGGACGCCTTGCGGGCGGGGAAATAGCCGGCGACCAGCGACGAGACCAACGCGACGGCGGCGGCCAGCAGGTAGTGCACGGCGGAGTAGACGACCGGCAGGTGGGTCGCGTCCATGAACGGGCTGTGGATCTCGACCCGGCCGAGCAGCATCGTCAGCACGTAGCCGAGGAGCCAGCCGGCGACGACGCCGGCGAAACCGATCAATAGCGCCTCGAGCACGAAGATCGTCTGCACCGTGCCGCGATCGAGCCCGAGCGACTTCATGATCGCGATGTCGCGCGTCTTCTCGTGGGTGATGGTCGAGATGATGTTGAAGGTGCCGAAGCTCGCCACCAGCAGGATCGCCCCGACCACGGTGTACATGATGAGGTTGCGCACGATGAACGAGCTCAGCAGATCCTCGTTCGCCTCCTGCCAGGCGACCGACTTGTAGCCGGTCTCGCGCTCGACGCGGGCCGCGACGTCGCGCGCCGCAAGAGGATCGGCGACGCGCAGCCGCAGCTCGTTCACGAGCCCGGTCTGCCCGGCGAGGATCTGCGCGGTCTTCAGCAGCACGTAGGCGGTGCCTTCGTCCACCGAGCGCGAGCCCGATCGGAACAGGCCGACGACCTGGGCGCTCACCCGGCCGCCGTCGCTCGCCTGCACGGTCAGCTTGGCTCCGAGCCGGGCGCCGATCTTCTCCGCCAGCCGATCGCCCAGGATGATCGCGTTGGTTGCGCGATAGAGCGAGGCGAGCGTGCCCTGCCGCATCTGGCTCGGCAGCTTCGACACCCGCGCCTCGCGCGCCGGATCGATGCCGATCACCGCGACGCCGACATCGCGCCCGGCGTATTTAATGATGCCCTGCGTCTTGGCCGACGGCGCCACCGTACCCGGCAGCCAGCCTTCGAGCGACGCCATGGTGGCGAGCGGGTTCTTGATGCCGCGGCGCCGCAATTCGGGGCGCAGGCCATGGATTTCGGCGACATCGAACGCCGCCTCCGCCGGCTGCGCGGTCGCCAGGCGATGCTCGTCGAACACCGTGATGTGCGGCATGGCGTCGATCAGCTGGCGCGTGAAGTCGTCCTGCGAGCCGACCATCAGCGCCGCCATCATGATCGAGAACCCGACCCCGACCGCGACGCCGGCAAGCGCCACGATCGTCTGCCGCAGCCGATGCCGCACGTGGGTCATGGCAATGGTGGCCGCGAGCATCATCGGCTGCTCGCTGCGCCTGCCACGATACGCACCCGCCGCCCGTCGACCAGGCCGGGCGGAACCGGCGCGACTACGCGTTCGCTCTCGGTGACGCCCGATATGATCTCCACGGTCCTGGTGCCGCGGATGCCGACCGTGACCGCCCGCCGGCGCACGCGACTGCCATCGACGACGAACACTTCACCGCCTTGCAGGGCATCGACCGGCACCAGCAGCGCGCCTTCCTTCTCGCGCGTGACGATGTTCGCCTCGACGCTCATGCCGACGAGCAGCGGCGTATCGTCGGGCAGGCTGGCGCGGATGCGATAGGTCTTGGCCACCGGATCGCCCATCGGCGTCACCTCGCGCACCGTCGCGGGGAGTGGCCGGTCCGGGAAGGCGTCGGTTCGCAACAAGACCTTCTGGCCGACGGCGACGCGCGGAATGTCCTCCTCGTTCACCTCGGCGACCACCTGCAGCGGCTTCGGCTCGCCGATGCGGAACAGGATCTGTCCCGGCTCCGCGATCTCGCCGATCTCGCCGTCGCGGCGCAGCACGAGGCCGTCCATCGGCGCCGCGATCGCATAATCGGCGAGCTTTTCCATCTGCACCGAGATCAGCGCCTGCACTTGGTGAAGGTCGCTGGTTGCCCTCTCGAGCGCCTGCGTGGTCGCGACGTTGCGCTTCACCAGCTCGGAAACCCGCGCATGCTCGCGCTTCAACCATTCCTCGCGCGCCTTCAGCTCCTCAACCTGCGCGCGCAGCTGACGATCGTCGAGCCGCACCATGATGTCGCCCTTGGCGACCATCTTGCCCTCGCAATAGCACAGATCGACGATCCGATCACGGACCACGCTCGCGACCTTGGCCCAGCGTACCGGCTCCACGGCACCGGTCGCATAGACGATCTCGGCCGCAGTGCCGCGAGCTGGCGCGACGACGGTCACCGGAGTGGCGCGGACCATCCACCAGAACAGTACGACGACCGAAACGGCACCGGCGATCGCCGCCGGCCACCATCGGCGCCCCCGGCTACCGCGCGACGTCCTGACGACATTGGCCTGCTGGGGGGCGAGGGGAGCCACGATCACTTTGCCGCAAGAGGATAGCGTCCGAATAGCGGCCCGGATCGTGCACGCGACCCGGGCCCCTGTCCAGTGCCGCACCCGAACGGCCCCGGACCTGCGTCCGGGGCCCGCGGCAGCGGCATTGGTCCGGCGATCACGCCGCGGCCTTCGCTCGCGGCGCCTCGCCGTTGAGGGCGAGCTTGCCGTCCTTGACGGTGATCCGCACGGCGTCGCCGTCCTTGACGCGGCCAGCCAGGATCGCCTCGGCCAGGTTGTCCTGCACGTTGCGCTGGATCACCCGCTTCAGCGGCCGCGCGCCGTAGGCAGGGTCGTAGCCCTGGTTGGCGAGCCACGTGCGCGCCGCATCGTCGAGCTCGACCGTGATCTTGCGCTCCGACAGCAGCTTGGCGAGCCGCGCCATCTGCACATCGACGATCGCTCCCATCTGCTCCCGCTTCAGGCGATGGAACAGGATGATGTCGTCGAGCCGGTTCAGGAACTCGGGCCGGAACTTGGTCTTCACCTCGGCCAGCACGTACTCCCGCACCGCGTCGGATATCCTCGCCCTCCTTCTGGCCGACGAGGTACTCGGCGCCGATGTTCGAGGTCAGGATGATCAGCGTGTTCTTGAAGTCGACCGTGCGGCCCTGTCCATCGGTCAGGCGGCCGTCGTCGAGCACCTGCAGCAGGACGTTGAACACGTCCGGGTGCGCCTTCTCGATCTCGTCGAACAGCACGACCTGGTAGGGCCGGCGGCGAACCGCCTCGGTCAGCGCTCCGCCCTCGTCGTAGCCGACGTAGCCCGGAGGCGCGCCGATCAGGCGGGCGACGGAGTGCTTCTCCATGTACTCGCTCATGTCCATGCGCACGAGCGCCGCCTCGTCGTCGAACAGGAAGCTCGCCAGCGCCTTGGTCAGCTCGGTCTTGCCGACGCCGGTCGGGCCGAGGAACATGAACGAGCCGATCGGCCGGTTCGGGTCCTGCAGGCCGGCGCGCGCCCGGCGCACCGCGGTCGAGACGGCTTCCACCGCTTCCTTCTGGCCGATGACGCGCTTCGCCAGCACCTCTTCCATTTTCAACAGCTTCGCGCGCTCGCCTTCGAGCATCCGGTCGACCGGAATGCCGGTCCAGCGCGAGACGACCTGCGCCACGTGGTCGGGCGTCACCGCCTCTTCCACCATCGCGGTCTTGCCGTCGCCGGCCTCGAGCGCCTTCAGCTTCTTCTCGAGCTCCGGGATGATGCCGTAGGTGAGCTCGCCGGCCCGCTGATACTGGCCCTTGCGCTGCACCTGCTCGAGCTCGGTGCGCCGCGCCTCGAGCTCCTCCTTGAGCTTCTGCGCATCGCCGAGCTTGCTCTTCTCCGCCTGCCAGCGCGCGGTCAGTGCCGCCGATCTCTCCTCGAGGTCGGCCAGCTCCTTGTCGAGCTTCGCCAGGCGGTCGCGGGACGCGGTGTCGCTCTCCTTCTTGAGGGCCTCGCGCTCGATCTTGAGCTGCATCAGAGCGGCGGTCGATCTCGTCGAGCTCCTCGGGCTTCGAAGTCGACCTGCATGCGCAGTCGCGACGAGGCCTCGTCGACCAGGTCGATCGCCTTGTCCGGCAGGAAGCGGTCGGCGATGTAGCGGTTCGACAACGTGGCCGCCGCGACGATCGCGCTGTCGGTGATGCGCACGCCGTGGTGCAGCTCGTACTTCTCCTTCAGGCCGCGCAGGATCGAGATCGTGTCCTCGACCGTCGGCTCGTTGACGAACACCGGCTGGAACCGGCGGGCCAGCGCCGCGTCCTTCTCGACATGCTTGCGGTACTCGTCGAGCGTGGTGGCGCCGACGCAGTGCAGATCGCCGCGGGCAAGCGCCGGCTTCAGCAGATTGGAAGCATCCATCGAGCCTTCCGACTTGCCGGCGCCGACGATGGTGTGCATCTCGTCGACGAACAGGATGATGCCGCCCTCGGCCGCCGTCACCTCGGACAGCACCGCCTTCAGGCGCTCCTCGAACTCGCCGCGATACTTCGCGCCGGCAATGAGCGCGCCCATGTCGAGCGCGAGCAGCTTCTTGTCCTTCAGGCTCTCCGGCACGTCGCCCTTGATGATGCGCTGTGCGAGGCCCTCGGCGATCGCGGTCTTGCCGACGCCGGGCTCGCCGATCAGCACGGGATTGTTCTTGGTGCGCCGCGACAGCACCTGGATGGTGCGGCGGATCTCCTCGTCGCGCCCGATGACGGGATCGAGCTTGCCGTTGGCCGCCGCCTCGGTGAGGTCGCGGGCATAGCGCTTCAGGGCATCATAGGACTGCTCGGCCGACGCGCTGTCGGCGGTGCGCCCCTTGCGGATCTCGTTGATGGCGCCGTTCAGGGCCTGCGCGGTGACGCCGGCGTCGGCGAGGATCTTGCCCGACTTCGCTCGCCCTTCTCGAGCGCGATGGCGAGCAGCAGCCGCTCGGCGGTGACGAACTTGTCGCCTGCCTTCTCGGCAATCTTCTCGGCGGCATCGAAGACGCGCGCGAGATCCTGCGCCAGGTAGACCTGGCCGGCGCCGCTGCCCGAAACCTTCGGACGCTTGGAAAGCGCGCGCTCCACCGCGGCAAGAGCGTCGCGCGGCCTGCCGCCGGCACGCTGGATCAATCCGGCGGCCAGCCCTTCCTCGTCGTCGAGCAGCACCTTCAACAGATGCTCGGTCGAGAACTGCTGGTGCCCCTCGCGGACCGCAAGACCCTGCGCCGACTGGATGAAGCCCTTGGACCGGTCGGTATACTTGTCGAAATTCATGAGTAGCCCTCCTGTGGCAGCGCTCCCCCACCCGACTGGCATGGACGATGCGCCCGAAACTGTTCGATGCGCAGCAAAGCACGGCCCATGCGGCACCAGCCTTGATGCATCGCATATGTGGTGCGCACGCGCCCGTTCGCAAAGGGGCGGATCGCCGGCTAGTGTGGCGATTTCGAAGTCCGCTTCATATTTGCGGCATACTCCAGTGCGGACTTCGAAATCATAAGCCACACTAGAAGCTTGGATTTGCTAGTGTCCTTATCGATCGCGAAGTTCGTCCGATAGCCATGCGAATGAAGCCAACTTCGCGATCGGGACACTCAGCGATCTTTGTCGTCCGGTGCGGCAAGGCGTAGCGGCTCGGCCTCGAATTGTCCGATCAGCGTGACGAGCTCCGGCGGCTCCACGTCCTTGATCAGGTCGGCGACCCGCTTGACGGCCGCGATCCTGCGCTCGAAATTCGCGATGTCGATCCCGTCGGCCTCGAGCCGCGCCTTGCGAGCCTCGGCCAGCGTTTTCTCCGCCTGGGCCAGCACGAGGGTTGTATCTGCCTCCAGCTTCTCGTTCTCGAGCCCTTTTGCCCGCAACCGCTCCTGGATGCTCTGCAGCGCCTTCGAGCCCACCGAATGCGACGCCTGCCGCACGGTCTGCTGGTTTTCGACATCGACGATGCTGTCGAGCAGCCGCGACAGCGCCGCGGCCAGCTTGGAGCGCAGCTTGGCCGCCTCCTGGCGCTGCTCGGCGTTGGGACGCAGCCGGTCGGCATCCTGCACCAGCACGGTCTTGCGGCCGCGCCGCAGCTGCTCGTGGACCATCAGGAACGTGTCGATGATGAGGTCGGTCGCCTTGAGCGCCGCCGGCGTGTTGAGCACGGTGGCGAGCCGCGCCACGCCCTTGACCGTGAATACATGCGGCACATAGCGGGCGCCGCCCCGGCCCGGATTTGAGGTCGCGGCCCGCGACCTCAAAGCATCCGCCTCTTCCTCCGAGAGGCGGAAGGTATGGGCCGGGGTGAATTTCTCGGGATTGCGGCTGACCGCCTCGTTCACGCGCTTGGTCTCGGTGCCGAATGCCTCGGCGACGACCGAATCCAGCATCACCCGCTCGCCCCGAACGATGAATACGTCGCGGCCGTTCGGTCCAGGGGCAGCCAGGAGGCTCTTGGTCATCGCATTTGCCGGTTCGAGGTCGCGCGCCGCGACCTCGAACCCGATCGGGCGGTCGCAATTCACAGTCTCTCACAGCCGGCTGACGGTGTTCAAGCAGGACCGCCGATGCCAGCTCCGACCGGCCGCAGTTGGCCTTGCCTCCCTGCCCGCCCCCTGCTTAGCTGCGCCGGAAACCAGAGGGTCCCATGCCGGTTCTGAAGACAGCGATCAACCCAGCCACCGAGGAGTTCAAGGCAAACGCCCGGGCGATGCAGGCGCTCGTGCAGGATCTTGCCGCCAAGCGGGCCGAGATCGCGATCGGAGGGCCGCAAAAATTGCGCGAGCGGCATGTCGCCCGCGGCAAGTTGCTGCCGCGTGACCGGGTCACCGGCCTGATCGATCCAGGCACGCCGTTCCTCGAGCTGTCGCAGCTCGCCGCCTTCGGCCAGTACTCGGGCGACATCCACGGTGCCGGCGTGATCACCGGCATCGGCCGGGTGTCGGGCCGCGAGGTGATGATCGTCTGCAACGACGCCACCATCAAGGGCGGCACCTATTATCCGATGACGGTCAAGAAGCACGTCCGCGCCCAGGAGATCGCCTGGGAGAACCGGCTGCCCTGCGTCTATCTGGTGGACAGCGGCGGCGCCAACCTGCCGCATCACACCGAGGTGTTTCCGGACAAGGAGCATTTCGGCCGCATCTTCTACAATCAGGCGTGCATGTCCGCCGACGGCATCCCGCAGATCGCGGTCGTGATGGGCAGTTGCACCGCCGGCGGCGCCTATGTGCCGGCAATGTCGGACGAAAGCGTCATCGTGCGCCGTCAGGGAACGATCTTTCTCGGTGGTCCGCCGCTGGTCAAGGCGGCGACCGGAGAGACGGTGTCGGCGGAGGACCTCGGCGGCGCCGACGTGCACACGCGGCTGTCGGGCGTCGCCGACCACTACGCGCTCGACGACGACCATGCGCTCGAGATCGCCCGCAATATCGTCGCCAACCTCAATACCGTGAAGTCGCTGCAGGTCGCCACGCGCGAGCCGCGCCCGCCGAAATACGACGGCGCCGAGCTCGACGGCGTGGTTCCGGCTTCACTGATGACGCAATACGACGTGCGCGAGGTGATCGCCCGGCTGGTCGACAATTCCGAGCTCGACGAGTTCAAGGCGCTGTACGGCACGACGATCGTCACCGGCTTTGCCCATATCGAGGGCTTGCCGGTCGGCATTCTCGCCAACAACGGCATCCTCTATTCCGAAACGGCGCAGAAGGCGGCGCATTTCATCGAGCTGTGCGGCCAGCGCCGCATTCCGCTGCTGTTCCTGCAGAACATTACCGGCTTCATGGTCGGCCGCGATGCCGAGGCCGGCGGCATTGCCCGGCACGGCGCCAAGATGGTGACGGCGGTGGCGACGGCGCGGGTGCCCAAGATCACCGTGATCATCGGCGGCTCGTACGGCGCCGGCAACTATGCCATGTGCGGCCGCGCCTTCGGCGCCCGCTTCCTCTTCACGTGGCCCAATGCGCGAATTTCGGTGATGGGCGGCGCGCAGGCGGCCGGTGTGCTCGCCACCGTGCGGCGCGACAACATCGAGGCGGAGGGCAGGAGCTGGTCGGCGGAGGCGGAGGCGGAGTTCAAGAAGCCGATCCTCGACCGCTACGAGGCCGAGGGACATCCCTACTATGCCTCCTCGCGCCTTTGGGACGACGGCGTCATCGCGCCGGCCGAGACGCGGCGGGTGATCGCACTGTCGCTCAGCGCCGCGCTCAACTCCCCGATCGAGCCGCCGAGGTTCGGCGTTTTCCGGATGTGATCGCCTCAACCGGCGCCGGCAAGGCCCGCCGCGAAGTGCGTGATGGCGTCGACCACGACGGTTTCCTGGTCGCGGTGCGGAGAATGCCCGCAGTCGCGCAGCACGAGGCGGGTGACGCGAGCGCCGCGCGCCGCCTCGAATGCGTCGAGCTGGGCGAGCGTGCCGTAGGGGTCGTCCTCGCCCTGGATCAGCAGCATGGGCACGGTCAGCCGCTCGACCTCGGGACCGAGCGACCACGACGCGAACCTGGGGCTCAGCCAGATCTCCGACCAGCCGCGAAAGGCATCGTCGACATTGGCATGGTGCCGGCTCAATCGCTGGCGCAAATCGGTCGTCTCGTACTGCTCGGCGACGCCAGCGATCGCCGCCACGGTCTGCGGCTCGACGAGCACGTGCGGCGCCATCAACACGATTCCCGCCACCGCCGCGGGCTGCCAGGCAGCGAAGATCAACGCGATCGATGCGCCGTCCGAGTGACCGACGAGGATCGGCTTCTCGACACCCGCCATCTGTAGCACCCGCGGCAGAACGTCGAGCGCCTCGTCGTGCAGGTAGCGCGGCTCGCGCCTTGCCGTCAGCCCGCTCGACCAGCCGTAGCCGGCGCGCGAGTAGACGAGTGCGCGGGTGTCGAGCCGGCGCGCCAGCTTGTCCGGGAAATCGCGCCAAAGACCGGCGCTGCCGAGCCCCTCGTGCAGGAACACCAACGGTGTGCGGCCGGCCGCGCCCGGTATAGTGCGGTAATCAATGGCGATGTCGCCGAGATCGGCAATGGGCATGCGGTGGCGCGCTCGCTGCGTGGCTTTGCCGGCGACACTATCCCGACGTGCGCCGCTACTGCCAGCGCACCTCGAATGGCGTCACCTGGAGCGCGGTCGATTTCGGCACCGCCTGCAGCATCTGGCCGGTGTCGCCATAGTGGACATCGGCGAGCACGCCCCGGAACAGCGACCCCTCGCCCTTGCGCAGCACCATGCGTGTATTCTCGAACCGCAACTTGCCGTCGACCCAGATCCGCAACGTGCCGTCCTCGGCGCCCGGCCGGTTCAGCACCACCTCCTGCTCGATCCGGATCCAGCGGCCGCGCTCCAGCAACTGGCGATCCGGATCGACGGCGAAAAGCAGGCCTTTGGTGTTCTCGGTGGTGGCGATGCGGACGCGCGCCGCGCCGTTCTCGCCCCAGCCGTTGCGAACGGCGAAGCTCGCGCTGCGGGCCGCCGACGGCGCATCGTTCGTCTCGCCGCCGAACAGGCCGGGCAACCCGCCGCCGGCGCCGAAGTTGAAGTCCTCCGGCAGCCTGATGTTGTAGGTGAGGCACGCCGCGGTTGCCGTGGCGAGCTTCGGCAGCAGCCAGGTGAAGCCGGCGCCGCTGCGCACCGGCTTGTCGTCGTCCGGTTTGGCCGCCAGCCGCGGCAAGCCGACCCGCATGGCAACCGGTGCCGGGCCGCCGTTGACCGCCACCAATTCGAGATTGTCCAGCAGGCCCCAGTCGCGGCCGCCGAGGCGTGCCTGCAGGTCGTTGGTTCCGATCGGCCTTCCGGATTTGTCCTGCAGTCCGAACAGCGTGCCGTTGCCGAAGCGATCACTGCACTGCGGCATGTCCTCCTTGGTGACCAAGCCGCGCACCGCCAGCACGGCAATGAGAATGGCGACGCCGACCGCTGCCGCGTTGACAAAGTAGCTCTTCGGAATCCGATTGGAGGCCTGCTTGACGACCCCGCGTCCATGAGGGCTCGCTCGGCTGACGATGGTCTTGAAGGCCATGGCTCATGCACTCCTGGTCACGCTCGGAACGCGCGATTTATGCTGCGCAACAGGGGATCGATGATGTGATCGAGCAGTGTGCGCTCGCCGGTCAACAGGAGGATCTCGGTGCGCTGGCCGGGATGCAGGGGCATCCGCCTGGCGATCTCGGTGCGGCTCTCCGCAAGCTCGATGCGGGCGATGAAATAGCTGGCGCCAGTACGCTTGTCCTCGACGCTATCGGCCGACACCCAGGCCAGCCTCGCCTTCAGCGGCCGGCTGTCGCGCCAGCTGAGCCCGGTCAGCCAGACCTTCGCAGCCATGTCCTGCTTGATGCTGTCGATGTGGATCGGCGGGAGGCGGCCTTCGACCACCAGGCGATCGGTCACCGGCACGATCTCCAGCACCGTGCCGCCCGGTTGCACCGTTGCTCCGGGTCCGCGAACGGCGAGCGAATGGACCTGCCCTGTGACCGGCGACCGGATCTCGCTGCGCGCCAGATCCTCCTCGGCGATGGCGATGCGGGCGGCGAGGCTCGCGGTCTCCTTCTCGACTTCGGCCACCTGCCGCTCCAGGCTCAGCACCTTCGATCGGGCGGCCAGCTTGCGCTCGGCGAGGTCGGCCATGGTGACGGTTTCCTGGCGGATCAGATCGAGCTGCCGCGCCGCCGCCACGGCTTGCGCCTTCATCGCCATGATCTGCTGATCGAGCGACTGGGTGTCGAGCGACACCAGCAGCTGGCCGACGGCGACCATCTGGCCTTCGTCGACGTGCACCTTGCCGACCGGGCCGCCCTTCTGGTGCTGGATCGTCTGCACCTTGCTTTCGACAATGACGCTGCCGGCAAGCGGAATGCCCTTGTCGATCGGCGCGATCGAGGCAGCGCCAAGCCCGCCGCCGAAGAACAGCAGCATGACCAGCAGGCCACCGACGACCGGGCCGCGGATGTTGAGCCGCGGCAGCGACGCCTGCCCGGCGCGCGGCGCGCCCGATGCGTCCCTTCCAGTCCTGCGCGCGGCGTTCATGTCAGTGCACCCGTGCCTCCGGCGCGTGCGCCGGGGCCCTCTTCATCGCAAAGCGCGCCGCGACTTCCGCAGCGGGTCCGATCGCCTGCACGGCGCCCGAATTGAGCAGCACGATCTGATCCATCAGGCCGAGCAGGCGCGGATCCTGGGTCGCAACCACCAGGCCGATGCCTTCCGCCTTGAGGTCCTCCATCATGCGCAGCAGTTTGCGCAGGCTCTTGCCGTCGAGGCCGATCTCCGGCTCGTCGAGCACCACCACGCGCGGGCTGCCGTGCACCGCCCGCGCAAATGCGACGGCCCGCCGCTCGCGCAGGGCGAGGGCGCAACCGTCGTGGCCGACGGGCGTGTCGTAGCCGGCCTGCAAAGCGGCCAGCGTCTCGTGCACGCCTGCGCGCATCGCCGACCTCGCCACCGCCATCAGGCTCGTGTCGCGAAAGCGCGCGATGTTCTGATGCACCGTGCCCTCGATCAGCATCGGCTCGTCAGGCAGGTAGCCGATCGGCGGGTCGCCGGCGGCGCGCTGCCAGCGGGCGATCGGCACGCCATCGAGATCGGCGCTGCCCTGCACCGGCAGCACCGCACCGGAAATCAGCGCCGCCAATGTCGACTTGCCGGCGCCGTTCGGGCCGACGATCCCGAGGCACTCGCCGGGCTCGATGGCGAGCGTAACGTTGCGCAGAGATGGGCTTCGGCGCGTCGGATAGACGATGGTCGCGTCGCTCAGCGTGATCCTTCCGTAAGCCGTGCAATCGTCGGCGCCGACCCGCGGCGTCTCCACATCGGGCGCCAGCGCCTTCAACCGGGCATAGCCCTGCCGTGCCGCGGTGGCCGCCCGCAGCGACGTCACCAGGCCTTCCAGCGGCCCGATCCCCCGGGCGAGCAGGATCGCCGAGGCAACCAGCGCGCCGGGGGCAAGCTCATTGCGGATGATGAGGTAGGCGCCGATGCCGTACAGCGCCGTCTGGGCGCCGATCCGTACAGTGCGCGCCAGCGCCTTGGCGAAGCTCGTCCGCTTGCTGAGCGTGTAGCTCGCGGCAACGTGCGCGCGGTTGAACCGGCTCCATTGCTCGGAAGCGCCCGGCGTCAGGCCGAGAGCGCCGGCAAGGCCCGCGTGAGCTGCCACCGTCGACAACCAGCGGTCGGCGGCCTCCACGGCTTGCGCACTCTCATGCTGGGCTCGCGCCGTGCTCAGCCCCTGCAGCCGGGCCAGAGCCAGCAAGGCGCCAGCCGACAGCAAGCCGACCGCGCCGAGCCACGGATGAAACAGCGCGAGCACCAGCAGGAACGCCGGCGTCCAGGGCACGTCGAGCAGGCTGGCCGCGGTCGGGCTGGTCAGCAGCGCGCGCACCTGGCGAAGGGCGGCAGCGTCGAGCCTGAGCTCTGCTGGCGGCAGCAGACCTTTCATGCCGTTCTCGAGCACGTGCTGGCCGAGCTCGTGGTCGAGCCACAGGCCGGCGCGCAGCAGAATCCGGTCGCGGCAGAGCTCGATCGCCGACAGCGCCAGGATTGCCGCTCCCACCATCAGGGTCAGGATCACCAGCGTCTCGACCGAGCCGGTCGGCACCACGGTGTCGAACAGCTGCAATGTGTAGAGCGGCGTCACCAGCATCAGCACATTGATGCAAGCCGAGAACAGCAGGGCAAACAGCAATGCCCGCCGAGCCTGCTTCAATAGTCGCCGAGAGCTACGCATTTACGCCGATCCGATACGCACGCCCGATCCGGCGATAGACCGGCGCGGTTACGTTTTCGACAACCTTACCGGCAAGTTCTAAACGATCAGCGAACCTGTCAGCGTTAGGTCATCCACATCCAGTCCGTGCACGTTGTCGAGCACCACGACATCGACGAAGCCGGAGCCCACATCGACGGACACGACCGTGCCCTGGGCGGTGTCGGTCAGATGCACGGCATCGGCGATCGCCGCCGGCGCGTGACCTGAGAATACGGCGGAGAAATCCAGCCGGTCGCCGGCGCCAAAGTCGGTGATGTGATCGAACCCGGCGCTTCTGCCGTCAGGATTGACAATGTCGGCCTGGCTCCACGCGAACGTGTCGTTGCCGGCCGGGCCAATCCCCTTCAGGTCGCCGCCGGTCATGATGTCGTTGCCGGCACCGCCGGAGATGACATCGTTGCCGCCGTCGCCATAGACCCGGTCGTTGCCGTCGCCGCCCAGGATCACGTCGTCGCCGCCGCCACCATAGAAGCCGTCGTTGCCGGCGCCACCTTCGAGCCGGTCGGTCGCGGCGCCGCCATTGAGCATGTCGTCGCCGGTGCCGCCGAGAAGCGTATCCGAGCCATCCTCGCCGTACAGCTTGTCGGCGCCGTCGCCGCCCGACGCGGTGTCGTCGCCGGTGCCGCCGTGCAGTTCGTCATTGCCATCACCGCCGTCGAGGCGGTCGCCGCCAGTGTCGCCATAAAGCACGTCGATACCGGCGCCACCTGCCAGTTTGTCGTCGCTGGCCCCGCCGTAAAGCGCATCATTGCCGTCACCGCCGCTCAGGCTGTCGCTGCCGTCGCCGCCCAACAGCGTATCGGCACCGATGCCGCCGATAAGGCTGTCGTTGCCGGATCCGCCGTTGAGCCTGTCGTTGCCGTCGCCACCGTTGAGCGTGTCGTTGCCAGCGTCGCCGTTGAGCGTGTCGTCGCCGGAACCGCCGTCGAGGTTGTCGTTGCCTTCGCCGCCGTAGAGCGTGTCGTTGCCGTCGCCGCCAATCAGGGTGTCGTTGCCGTTGTCGCCGCTGAGGGCGTCGTCGCCGGTGCCGCCGTCGAGCTTGTCGTTACCGTCACCGCCGTAGAGCTTGTCGTTGCCGGCGCCACCATTGAGGGTGTCGTTGCCATCGCCGCCGCTGAGGGCGTCATTGCCGACGCCGGCGTCGAGGTTGTCATTGCCGTCGCCGCCGCTCAGCGTGTCATTGCCGTCGCCACCAGCGAGGGTATCGTTACCGTCGCCACCATCGAGGGCGTCGTTGCCGTCGCCGCCATCGAGGGTGTCGTTGCCGTCACCGCCGTTGAGCGCGTCGTTGCCGGCGTTGCCATAGATAACGTCCTCGGCAGAGGATCCGAATATGGTGTCGTTTCCGATCGTCCCGTCAATTCTTCGCTTCGCCATTACGCGCCCCCACAACGCCAGGATTCTGCGCGCGCGGCACCGCCACGCGCTTCGCCGTCCAACGAGTAGCGCCGACGACTGAAAATTCGGTTAATGGAACGTGAAGGCCGGCATGGAATTCAGGCCAGGATCATGCCGTGCGACAGCATCGATGCCGCCGAGCCCAGGCCGTGCACGTCGTCGAGCATCGCGACCTGGACGAAGTCCGACCCCGATCTTCACCGAGATCATGGTGCCGTTGCCGTTCTCGCTCAGCTTCACGACCTCGTTGATCGATGAGAACTTCGCCGATTTCAGGAAGTCGTGCAGGTCGATCGCGTCACCTGCGCTGAAATCCGTAATGTGGTCGACGGCATGGCCGACATCCTTCCGCAGGTAGACGAACGTGTCGTTGCCGTCGCCTCCGGTCAGCTTGTCGGCGCCGCCGAGGCCACGGATGACATCGTTGCCGGCGCCGCCGTCAAGAACGTCGGCCGACGAGCTGCCCTTGTAGTCGTCGGCGTGGCTCGAGCCGACGATCTTCTCGATGCCGCGGAACGACGTGGTGTTGAAGCCGACCGCGGTGTGCTTGCTCACGTCGAAGCTGATGCCGGCAACCGCCATCGAGAAATCGAGCGTGTCGAACCCGGTGCCGCCGAGGACGGTGTCATCGCCGCCCTCCGCATAGATGACGTCGTCGCCGGAATCGCCGTTGACGGTGTTGGCGCCGGTGCCGCCGTGAAGCACGTCGTTGCCCTTGCCGCCCGACAGCCAGTCGTTGCCGTCGTCGCCGTAGAGCGTGTCGTTGCCGTTCTGGCCGTAGATCACGTCGTCGCCGCCGCCGCCGTGCAGCACGTCGTTGTCAGCCTCCTTGGCAACGCCCGGCAATTTGGTCGAGCCGTGCGGCATGCTGCTGCCATAGAGCTTTTCGCCGCCGGCGCCGCCGGTGATGGCGTCGCTGCCGGAGCCGCCCTCGATCACAGCTGCCGCCGCGGTGCGATCGAACGTGATCGAAAGATCGCTCGAGACCGACGCCGCTTCGCCCGAGCCTTCGGTCGCGGTCGCGGTCACGTGCAGGGTGATATCGTGCAGCGTCGGCGCGGTCAGCGTCAGCCCCGCCAGATCATCGGCGGCGAGCAGCCAGGTTCCCGCCGAGACCTCCTGGCCCGCCGACAGAGCGCCGCCGGCCGGTACGCCAGCGATGGTCACCGACAGCGCCTCGGAGCCGTCGAGATCCTGCAGCGATGCCGCGATATCGATCTTGGTCGTGATCGTGGCCTGGGCGGTGGCGTCGATGACGTCGTCGCCGGCGCCGCCCATAATGTGCGTTGCGCCGGGGACGCCAACCAGGGTCTCGCTCGCCTTCGTCCCGAGCATGACCGAGCCCGTCAGCGCGATCTGCTGGTCGGTGGTCGTCAATGTCGGCGCATCGGCGATCGCCGCTACCGCGATGCTCACCTGCTGCGATACGACGCCGCCCTTGCCGTCGGCGATCTCGACCGCGAAGGCGTCGGCGCCGCTGTAGTCCGCGTTCGGCGTGTAGGTGTAGCCGCCGCTGGCGGCGTCCAGCACCAGCGTGCCGTGCTGCGGCCCCTGCCCGACGACGTAGGCGAGTGCGTCGCCATCCGGATCGGTGGCAACGATGCTCGCGGTCAGCGGCGCATCCTCGCTGGTCGCAACGTCGACTGCGGCGCTGGCGACCGGTGCCTGGTTGAGCAACGAGTCGATCGGCGTCTCGACCCCGTCGAGCAGGATCTTGACGTTTTCGATCAGGCTGACGGTGAGGCCGAGCGACGACAGCGTCAGGCTCGCCCCCGCGGTCTGCGCGCTCTGTGCCGCCGTCGATCCGGCGGCAGCGGCCTGGTCCGCCATCCAGCCCTTCAACGTGGCGAGATCGCCTCGCACGGCATCGCTCAGGGAGGCCTGCGACAGCTCGAGCACGACCGTGTCGATGCCGCCGCCGCCGATCAGCGTATTGACGCCGGCACCGCCATTGAGGACGTCATCGCCGGTGCCACCGTTCAGCTGGTCGTTGCCATCGCCGCCGTGGAGCTCGTCGTTGCCGCCGTCGCCGAACATGTTGTCGTCGCCGGCCTCGCCGAGCAGCACGTCGTTGCCGCCGCCGCCGAAGAAGCCGTCATTGCCGTCGCCGCCGTGGAGCTCGTCGTTGCCGCCGTCGCCGGTCAGCGTGTCGGTGCCGGCGGCACCATAGATGACGTCATTGCCGGTGCCACCGTTGATGCGGTCGTTGCCCGCACCGCCGTCGATCATGTCATCCAGCGTCGTGCCGGTGATGACATCGTTGCCTGCAGTGCCGTCGATCTTCGCCATGACCAATCACGCCTCGCCCTTGAACATCCCCGCCGCGAGCCCCGAACGCCGTTCAATCGCAGCCATCCCTTTATATCGGGCAATCCGCAATTCTTGGTTCGACGTTGCCGGCAAACTCGCGGCAAATTCGATGCATTTTGCGGATCGCGCGGTAATCCATCGTCAATCGATGGTTAAGGAACGGCGAACGAGGGCGTCACGGGCCCAGATATCACTCCAGAATATTTCGCATTTTCCGGTTAATTTAATATGGCTGTTTCCATCGATGGCATTCGAATTGCATTACCGAAACAATTGACGACACGAAATTGCGACCAGAAAAGCACGGCTTTTCATCCGCACCGCATTGCCAGCATGCCTATGAATAAAAAAGGGGCGCGACGGGAGAACCGTCGCGCCCTCTAAGTCCGGGCAGTCTGGCGTCAGCACTTCAAGTGAAGCCTAGGCAAGCGGCCGCCGGACGATCGGATCAGGCCACCAGCAGCATCCCGGCCTTCATCATGTCGTTGGCCGTCAGGTCGTGGACGCCGTCGAGCACCACGACATCGTGGAACTCGCCGCCGAACTTGACCGAGACGGTGGTGCCGTCCTGGCCGTCCGTCGTCTTGACCAGGCCCGAGACGTCGGTCGTGCCGGCCTTGAAGAAGCCGGTCAGCTCGAGCTTGTCGCCGGCCTGGAAGTCGGTGACGTGATCGACCCAGCCGACCTGGCCCTTGAAGTTGTACACATCGGACTTCGACCAGGCGAAGGTGTCGCTGCCCTCTCCGCCGGTGAACGTGTCGTTGCCCTTGGCGCCGACCAGCCTGTCGTCGCCGCCATTGCCGACGAAGACGTTGTCATGGCCGTCGCCGATCATCACGTCGGCCAGCGCCGAGCCGAGCACCTTTTCGATACCCTGGACGGTGTCGTTGCCCATACCGGTCGCGGAATGCTGCGACAGGTCGACGACGAGACCATCGACCGACATCGAGAAGTCGAGCGTGTCGAAGCCCGAGCCGCCGGAGATATCGTCGTCGCCGGCATCGCCGGTGATCATGTCGTCGCCGGAGTTGCCCTGCACCACGTCGTTGCCGTCGCCGCCGGAGACGACGTCATTGCCGCGGCCGCCGGAGACGAAGTCGTTGCCGGCATCGCCGTACACCTGGTCGTCGCCGCTGTTGCCGTAGACCTTGTCGTTGCCGTTGTTGCCATGCACGACGTCATTGTCCTCGGCGGTCGCCACCGACGGCGGAGCGCCGGTAGGCATGCTGCCGCCGTAGACGACGTCGTCGCCGGAGTTGCCGTTCAGCGAGTCGTTGCCGCGGCCGCCGACCACCAGGTCGGCATTGCCGCCGTCGAACACGACGTTGATGTCGGCGCTGCGCGTCATCACCGTTCCATCCGAGTCGGTGGCGACCGCCGTGACCGTGAGCTCGAAGTTCGCGCCGTCGTCGGCCGTGACAGTAAGGCCCTTGAGATCGTCCGGCGTCAGCGTCCAGCTGCCGTCGCCATTGTCCGTGCCGGCCGACAGGAAAGCGCCCTTCGGCATGCCGCTGATGGTCAGCGACAGCTTCTCCGAGTTGTCGGTATCGACGAGGCCGACCGCGATCTCGAGCGCGGCCGTGACCTTGCCGCCGGCATCGCCGTGCAGCTCGTCATCACCGCCCTTGCCGTACAGCTCGTCGTCGCCGACACCGCCGGACATTCCCTCGTTGCTGTCGCTGCCGACCAGGACCTCGGACGACTGACCCTTGGCGACATCGACCGCGGCGAGCGTCAACTCGTCGGCGGGGCGCTGCGGCTCGACGTCCGAGCCGCCGTCATGGTCGTGATGATCATCGCCGGTCTTCACCGGACCATGGCCGTTGTCGTCGTGACCATCGTCGTTGTGGTCGCCGTCGCCGTGACCGCGACCGTCATGCTCGTCGTCGTTGTCGTGCTTCTCGTCCTTGTCCTCGGAGCCCTTGTCGGCAGACTTCACCGGGCCATGGCCGTTGTCGTCGTGGCCATCGTCGTTGTGGTCGCCGTCACCGTGACCGCGACCGTCATGCTCGTCGTCGTCGTTGTCGTGCTTGTCGTCCTTGTCCTCGGAGCCCTTGTCGGCGGACTTCACCGGGCCATGGCCGTTATCGTCATGGCCATCGTCGTTGTGATCGCCGTCGCCGTGACCGCGACCATCGTGCTTGTCGTCATCGCTGTTGCGCTTGTCGGATGCGACCTTGTCGGCCGCGGCCTTCTCCGCGGCAGCCTGCTCGGCCTTCGACGGGCCGGTCTTGATCAGCGATGCGTTGTCGAGCAGCCCACCGTAGCTGTCATTGTCGCCGCCGACCTCGCGGAATTCGATACGATCGTCGCCGCCGGTTCCAACGACCTTGAACTCGGCATTCGACCATTCCGACTTGGTCGGATCCACGGTGCCGACGAGCGTATTGTTCCAATATACCTGGATGGTGTCGGAGCCCGCCGTGCTGTCGGGGCGCTTCATGTAGTCGAACGTGAAGGTGTACTCCGCGCCCGCCTCGGTCTGCACCATCTGATAGATGTTCGACTGGCGGTTGTCGTAGTCGAGCTCGGCGAACTTGTTGCCGTCGGTCGCCTTCAGGCCATAGAAGCCCTTGCCCCAGACCTCGACCTCGGTGTCGGAGCGCCAGCCGCCGACCTTGGACTGATGGGTCCAGGTATTCGCGCCCACGGTCGCCGACTCGAAGCTGCCATCCACCAGAAGCTCGGAGCCACTCGTCTTATTATCGTTACTCATTGTCCCCACCATTTCCATTCTTGGTTGGTTTGCTTCGGCGACGACCGCCGGCAAACTTCGATTGCGCACTCCACCATCGGCTTTGACGATAACACCAACGTTCCAAAGATTAATTCCGACGTGTACTCAGTTTTTAGATGCTATTGAGACGAATTATCAGGCGTGCTTTCAGGCCCTGATAACCATCCGCCTCGCCGGACATGGAGACGGCCGCGCGTTGAGGCGCGGCCGTCGACCGGCGTTGCCTTGCTCCCCGGCCTACCAGGCGATGCCCTGATAGCCAGGATCGTTCTCCGGCAGTTGCGCGAACAGCCGCGCCAGGTCGAGGACGTGAACGTCCTTGCGGCGGTTGCGGATCGCGGCGCGGAACTGTTCCGACGCGTGCGACACCACGACCACGTCGCTGCCATTCATGACCTCGTCGACCGAGGCGACGGTGAGCGACTTCAGCTCGTCCATGAGCCGCGCCTGGCTCGGGCACGCATGACGAACATAGTCGATCTGGCACTGCAGGTGCGGGCCGGCGGCGAGGTTCGGATCGTAGGCGACGAGCCTCGCTCCCTTCGCCTGCAGCCGAGCCATCAGCTCGAGCGTCGGGCTCTCGCGCAAGTCGTCGGTAGCCGGCTTGAATGTGAGACCAAGGAAGCCGATCCGCTGGCCTTCGAAGGGCTTCAGCAGCTCGACCGCCTGGTCCACGTGACGGTCGTTGGAGGCCGTCAGACTCTGGATCAGCGGCAGCTCGACGCCCAGATCGGTCGCGAGGTGAGCGACGGCGCGCACCTCCTTCGGCAGGCACGAGCCGCCGAACGCGAAGCCGGGCTTCAGATAGTAGGGCGACAGGTTGAGCTTGGTGTCCTTGACGAAGACGTTCATGACCTCGTGGCTGTCGATTTCGAGCGCCTTGCACAGCCGGCCGATCTCGTTGCCGAACGCGACCTTGGTGGCGTGCCAGACGTTGTCGGCGTACTTCACCATCTCCGCCGCCTCGATCGAGATGAACAGGATGCGCTCGTCGACCGCCGAATAGATCCGCGACACGATTTCCTCGGAGCGCTTGTCGGACGAGCCGATCACCGTCTTCGGCGGCGCGTAGAAGTCGGCGACGGCGACGCCCTCGCGCAGGAATTCCGGATTGAAGCAGACGCCGAAGTCGACGCCCATCTTCTTGCCCGAGGCGGCCTCGATCTCGGGCGTCACCACGTCGAGTGTGGTTCCCGGCGGCACCGAGCAGCGCATGACGACGACATGGAAGCCCGACTTCATGCTCAGCGCCTGGCCGATCGCGCGGCTGGCCTGGCGAACGTAGGTCAGATCGCAGTCGCCGTTCGGCGAGGTCGGGGTACCGACCGACATGAACGTGACATCGGTATCGAGAACAGCCGCAATCAGGTTCTGCGTCGCGTCGATGCGGCTGGCATCGACTCCTTCGCGCAGCAGCTCCCCGAGGCGCGCCTCGACTATCGGCGACCGCCCTTCCTTGATCGCGCGCACCTTGTCGAGCGAGACGTCGACGCCCACCATGCGGAAGCCAAGATGTGCAAGGCAGGCCATCGACACCGCCCCGACATAGCCGAGGCCGATCACGCTGATCGCCGGCTTCTCCTGGAATCGTGCCGCCACCGCCACGCCGGCCCGGCGCGCGGCTTCGCTCTCCACACGGGCAACAATCATCGTCATTACAACTCCCACTTCCCTCGGACTCTCGGAGGATCCGCTTTGGCGCACTCTCGCGCGTGGGCTCGTGGGTCGCCGCTTTGCCGGAACGCTTTCGTCCGGCGCGGCCTTTTTCACCCTATGCGATGGCCGCAGCCGGCACCGCATTCCCCGTCGTCGCTCGATGCCAGACTGTCAAGAAGAGGTGGGAATACGCTGAAATTGATCGATGCAATTTTATCCAATTCACGATTTCAGCATAACCTGGACGAACGACCAGCTCGGAATAGTCACGAGCTTGGTGTAGATCATGACAATCAGAAACAGGCTCGCAAATGAAAGCGCGGTCAGCCAAACCGCCATGACCTCGCGCAAGCGGGCAACCCAGCCAGGCCCGGCGAAACCTTGTTTCTGGTTGCCGCGGTTCGCCCATTTCTGTTTTGCCAGGCGCCACAGCATGTAGACCTTTACCACCGCATTAACCAACTGATTGACGTAAAGCGCCCAGATGAAATTCAAATCCACGCGATGGGCGTACGTGAACAGGATCATCGCGAGCAGGCCACGCGTAATGGCGATGTATATGAAATAGGAAATCAGGAAGGGCGTTCCGAGCTTGATCGCCCCGGCGATCGCCAGCATCGGCGAGAACAGCATCGTCCACATGGCGAGGCGCTGGTCGACACAGCACCACCAGATGAACAGCGGCATGCGGGTCGGGCCCAGCGCGATCGCACGCTGGCCATTGCGAAGCATGTTGCCGGACCAGCGGCGCAGGTTCTCGACCATGCGCTTCTTCGCCGAGCCCTCGATGATCTCGATGGTGTAGCCGCGGGCGTCCGGCACATAGAGCATCTTCACATTGTGCTGCAGCAGGGCGAACCAGGTCGATTTGTCGTCGCCCGACAGGAAGCGGAACTGGCCCCAGAGCCAGTGGTCCAGGAAGTCGGCCTCCTGCAGCCGAATGAAGTCGTGGCTTACGAGGTGCGTCGCGCGGAACACCGAGAAGCGGCCGGTCAGCGTCAGCACCCGGGCCGACAGCGCATGGCTTTGCATGGCGAGGCGACGCTGTGCGAAGCGCATCGACAGCCACGACTGCATCCACCATGGCCCCTTGACGATCACGTCCTCGTCGGTGGTGACGGCGTGCAGCTGCGGATCGACGGCGAACAGCGGCAAGCACCTGGTCAGCGCGCCGCGGTCGAGCACGAAGTCGCCATCCATGAATGCCACGATGTCGTTGGCGCCGAGCCCGTCGCGCGACATCGCCCGCAGCAGCAGCGCGATGGCGATGCGCTTGCCCGGCTGGTTCTGGCGGATGATCCGCAGCTCGATATCGAGGTCGCCGCCGACGAGCTTGAAGTGGCGGATCAGCGTCTCCTCGTCCTCGCGCTCGGAGGAGCCGAGCCACACTGTCGCCGGCCGGCCGGTCGCGCGGATTTCGCTGCAGATCGATCGCACCACCGCTTCGGCGGTGCTGCGCGCCTCGCGAAAGGTGGTCATCAGGATATGAATGCGATCGGGTCGCCAGCCGGAGTCCCAGACCGCCTGCCCGCGCGCGCGGATGCGCGGATACGCGACATGCTGGTAGATCTTGGCGCGGATCCAGTGGTTGAGCCACCAGCCGTACCGCCAGATGCCCAGGATGCCGATGACGTAGACGAACTCATGCGCCACCGGGTCCCAGATGGTGTTCGGCAGCAGCGACAACGCGATGAAGCAGCCGCAGAAGAACAGCAGCAGCTTGATCTGGATCAGCGGCGACCATTTCTCGAAGAATGCTAGCGGCTCCGACGGGTCGTCGAGGCGCTGATCGAGCGGCCGCAGCGAGGTGCGTGCGCTGCCGGCCGCCGCCGGGAGCCGGGCGCCATGCGTCGCCAAGGCGCGCCGAGCCGGCGGCGGGGTGATGCCGTTGGCCGCGTGCTGCCTGGATCGCTGATCGAGCTGTGTCGCCATGGTTCCGGCGGCGTCTGCTGGCGCCGCGCCCCCTTCAGAGCGACGTCTGGAATTTTTGCATGATCGAGCTCAGCAGCGCATTGGTCGAGCGCTGCGGGAAGATCACCACCACCGGCAGGCCCGAGCGATACCGGTCGGGATCGGCGACGCGCGACGGCTCCTCGAAGTCGATCGTCACCTTGGCCGAGCGATCGGTCGGACCGCGCCAGTTGTAGCCGGGAGCATGCCGCTGGTCCTGCTCGTGGACGAAGCCCGACGTGCGGTCGATCCTGGCGACGCGGCCCTTCAGCGTCTCGCCCAGCGCCGGCACGAAGACGGTCGCCGCGTCGCCGAGACCGATCTTCAGCACCTCGTCCTGATTGAGGTAGGCGGTCACCTGGCGGTTGCGACGCTGCTCGACGACGGCAATGATGTCGCCGCGGCGCATGCTGCCCTTGTCGACCCTGGGCAGCTCGAGAACGTTGCCGTCGAACGGCGCGCGCACCGCCATTCGCTCGCGGTGGTTGAGAAGCGCGGCATGCTTCTGCTGCGTGTGGTTTACCTCGTGCTCGGCGAGGCGGACCTGGGCTTCGGTCTGGCCGACATCGCCGATCAGGTTGGTTCCGCTATAGAAGCGCTTGCCGACGTTCTCGCCGGCAAGCTCGATCCGGGCGTTCAGCTCGACACGCTTGCTGTCGAGCGACTTCTTCAGCGAGATGTAGGTCTTTTCGGCGTTCTCGAGCAGCGTGTCGGTGGTGAAGCCCTTGACGTGCAGGAACTTCAGACGGCCGAATTGCTGCTCCGCCGCCCGGGCCTGGGCTTCCAGTCCTTCGAGCTCGAGCCTGGTCTGCTCGAGGTTCTTCATCTCCACGCCGGCGAAGCCCTTGATCCGCTCGAGCTCGTCCGCGTGACGCTGCTTGGCGAACAGCAGCTTGGCCTTCTGCTCGCGTATGGCGATGTCGGCCAGCTCGATCTCGCGCTCGAGCTGGTTGTCGACCACGTGCAGGATGACGTCGCCGGCCTTGACCGGGTCGCCCGGCTTCACGGCCGCCCAGCCGACACGCCCGTCGACCTGGGCGGCGACGGTGTCGACCGGCGCCGAGATCACGGCGGTCTGTACTTCCATTCGATAGAAATTGGTGTATCCGAGGAGACCGGTGTAGCCGAACACGACGAGACCGAGGACGCCATAGATCCCGGTCATGACGACGGTCTTCACCGGCCAGCGCTTGACCGGCAGTTGCGAGACCGGGCTGGTGTCGGGCTGCAACGAGGCCGGTGTGACCGGCACGTCGATGCGCTGGATCGTATCCTCGACGTCGACCATCGAGCCGCGGATCAGCTCCTCGATGAAATGCGACATCAGCTCGCGTTCGCGCTCGCCGAGCACCGTGAAGCGTCCGGCGAACATCTGGCCGGCCGGATCATTGCGAACGCATTCGAGCTTGGCATCGAACGAAACGTCGAAGCCCTGGAACGGCAGCGTGAGCTGGAGCTGGACTTCCTCGCCGACGGCCGGAACCTGGCCGGGGAACCCCTCGAGCCGGAGCCCGCCGAGGCTCCAATCGGCCGCGCGAAGTCGGTGGCCACTGACGTCCACATAGATGGGCGCCGTGACGCGGTGATGGCGACGCTGGTCCGCCCTCTCGCGTTTAACCTTGACCGACATTGGTACTCGAACCCGCACGCACACCGCTTCCGCGGCGTACTCGAAACCCGCTACGCACTCTGACGGTTGTGCCACATCGGCATTAACAATCGCTTCCTGACGGGCGGGCGGGCGGGGTCCTTCAGTCCTCAGGTGGCAGGATCTTGCCCGGATTGAGGATGTTGTCCGGGTCGAGAGCATGCTTGATCCGCCGCATCAAATCGACGCCGGAGCCAAGCTCGGCCCGCAAATACTTGGCTTTGCCCTGACCGACGCCATGCTCGCCGGTGCATGTGCCGTCCATCGCGATGGCGCGATCTGCGAGCCGGGAGAGAAACTGTTTCGCCGCCGCAACCTCCTTCGGGTTACTCATGTCGATCAGCGGCTGGCAATGGAAATTGCCGTCGCCGACGTGCCCGGCGATCGGCGAGATGAGATTCAATTCCTTGATATCGCGTTGCGTTTCGACCAGGCATTCGGCCAGCCGCGAGATCGGAACACATACGTCGGTGGCAATCGCCTCGGTGCCGGGACGCAAAGCCTTGGTTGCCCAATAGACATCGTGGCGCGCCTTCCACAGCCGCCTGCGATCCTCCTCCTTCTCGGCCCAGGTGAAGCCTTGCGCGCCCTCGCTTTCGGCGATCGCGCGGAACTGCTCGACCTGGTCACGCGCCGACACCGGCGTGCCATGGAACTCGATGAACAGGGTCGGCTTCTCCTCGAGCGTCATCTTCGAATAGGCATTGATGCCCTTGATCATCAACTCGTCGAGCAGCTCCATGCGGGCTACTCCAAGCCCGAGTTGTATCGACTGGATCACCGTGTTGCAGGCCGCTTCGGTGGTTTCGAAAGTGCAAACGGCCGCCAGGATCTGCTCAGGGATTCCATAAAGGCGCACGGTCAACTCGGTGATGATGCCGAGGGTGCCCTCGGAGCCGACCAGCAGCTTGGTCAGGTCATAGCCGGCCGACGACTTGCGCGAGCGACTCGCCGTCTTCACCACCGAGCCGTCGGCCATCACGGCTTTGAGGCTGAGCACGTTCTCCCGCATCGTGCCGTATTTGACGGCATTCGTCCCAGATGCCCTGGTCGCCGCCATGCCGCCGATGGTCGCCTCTTCCGCTCCCGGGTCGACCGCGAAGAACAGACCCATGTCCCTGACGTGGTCGTTGAGCGCCTTGCGCGATACCCCGGGCTCGACCACGCAATCGAGATCGCGCTCGTTGACCGCCAGGATCCGGTTCATGCGCGAGAAGTCGATCGACAATCCACCGAGCGGCGCATTGGTGTGGCCTTCGAGTGACGTTCCAGCACCAAATGGAATGATCGGCAGGTGGTGTGTCCGCGCAACCTCGACCACGTCGCGGACCTCGTCCGAGCTCTCGACCCACACCACGGCGTCCGGCGGCTGGTTCGTGAGCCAGGTCAAGGTGTGGGCATGCTGCCGCCTGATCGCCTCGCCGGTCTGCAATCGATCCCCGAACCGCTGCCGCAGTATCGAAATGGCCGTCTGACGGGCTTCCGGGCTCGCTGGGGCTGCCGCCCTGCTTTCGGTCACTGCCATTTGATCAGATCCGTTCGTCGCTATTGACCCTTCGCGCCACCTGGTCCGGCGCCCTGCCAAGGGAGGCTAGAGCGAGCCCGGCGGGCGCGCAATCTCGCCTGTGATCATATCTGATCCGAGCCGCAATGCCGTCTCGATGGGCGCGGCATAGCGGCATCGCCGGCCCGACTTTCGTCCGCGACCCGCCTTTCTTTCCGACTACTTTTCCGTTACCAAGGGCCGCTGAAGCCGGGGGCTTCACAGGTAAATATAGGGAGTTCCAGTCATGTTTCGGAGGCTGTTCGTGGCAGTCCTTGCCATGGCCGCAGCTGGCGTTGTCGCCACCGCTGACGCCCAGCAAGGCAGCGAGAATTGGGTGCTTCTCGGCACCAAGAGTGTCGACCTGAAGGCCGGGAACGACACAGTCGACGTATCCAAGGCACGGGGCGACTACCGGGCAATCCGCGTCCGCAATACCGGAGACGCCATTGTCATCACCAAGACACGGGTCGGCTACAGCGACAATTCCTTCCACGTCGAGGATCGCAGCATCAATCTGCTGAGCGGCGAGCGCTCACGGCCGATCGATCAGCGCAACAACGGCAAGTTCGTCGACACCATCGCGATCACCTATAGCGGGAGCGCGAACGGCGGCACGGCGAACATCCAGATCTGGGGCCTGCAGGACAACCCGCGGGCGGCCCGCGCTGGCGGCAAGCCGGCTGATCCGGTCCAGCCGGTCAAGACAGCGCCGATTGCCGCCGGCCCGGTCCCGGCTGCACCCGGCTCGCCGATCGCGCTCGCCGGCGGCGACGTGCTGTTCGGCACTCAGCAGGTCGGTTTCGGTGTCGACCGCGACGTGATCCGCGTCGGCGCCGAGATCGGCAAGTTCGACAAGATCCGTTTGCGGGTCCTGGATAACGACATCTTCCTCAACGAGCTGAAGGTGATCTACTCGAACGGCGAGCCCGATACCCTGGCGGTCAACGCCGAGATCAAGCAGAACCAGCGCACCAACTGGCTGACGCTGAAGGGCGACCGCTTCATCAAGGAGATCCAGCTCAGCTATCGCTCGCGCCCGAACTTCAAGGGGCAGGCCCATGTCGAGGTGTTCGGCCAGTATGCCGAAGGCTGGCTGGCGCCGACCGGCGAGGGTCGCAAGTACAACCAGGGCTGGGTGCTGCTCGGCGCGCAGACCGCCGACTACTTCAAGATCACCAGCGGCAAGGCCGGTTTCGACCGCGATATCATCTCGGTCGGCCGCAACGAGGGCGGCTTCAAGAAGATCCGCGTACAGGTCCGCGAGCGTGCGATCACCTTGAACGAGCTGCGCGTGGTCTACGCGAGCGGCCAGGAGGACATCATCCCGATCAAGACCAAGGTCGAGGCCGGCTCGTCCTATGGTCCGATCGATCTCAAAGGCGGCACGCGGGCGATCAAGGAGATCGTGGCGTTCTACCGTTCGCGCATCATCGACACTAAGGCGACCGGTCGCGGCAAGGCCGTGGTCGAGGTCTGGGGTCAGCACTGAGCGTTCGCAGGCGGGGGCGGCGCGAGCCGGCCCACGCCCACGATGCGACAACCAGCAGGGCCACCTCCGGTGGTCCTGTTTTTTTGCGTCTGCATGGCGTGCGTACTTGCATCGGCGGCCGTTTGCCCTCACTTGGTGTCGCGCCCCGCATCCCGGCCGCGCGGATCGAGAGCGTACCATCGGCGCGGGATTCGAACCGAAGGCGAGGAGTGACCCACTTGGCCCAGTCCAGCACTGCCGCTCCGGTGACCGTGCGCAAACTCGATGAACTGCGCCGGATCACAGCGGCATGGCGCAGGGCCGGCGAATCCAGCGCCATCGTGCCGACGATGGGCGCGCTGCACGACGGACACCTCGCCCTCGTCAGGGAAGCTCAGCGGCGGGCGCCGCGCACTATCACGTCGATATTCGTCAATCCGACCCAGTTCGCCCCGCACGAGGACTTCACCCGCTATCCGCGCGACGAGGCCAGTGATCTCGCCAGGCTCGCTACAGTCGGGTGTGATGCGGTATGGGCGCCGGCGGTCGAGGAGATGTATCGGCCGGGCGCCGCTACCCGCGTCGTTCCGAAGGGAGCCGCGCTCGGTCTCGAAACGGATTTCCGGCCGCACTTCTTCGAAGGCGTCGCCACGGTCTGCTGCAAGCTGTTCGCGCAGAGCCAGGCCGATTTCGCGATCTTTGGCGAGAAGGACTACCAGCAGCTTTGCGTCGTACGCCAGATGGTGCGCGACCTGGATATCCCCATCGAGATCGTGGGCCTGCCGACCGTGCGCGAGGCGGACGGGCTCGCGATGAGCTCGCGCAATCGCTATCTGTCGGCCGAGGATCGCCACACCGCTCCGCTGCTCCATCAAATGCTGGTCGAAGCCGCGGCCAGGGTGCGCTCCGGCGACGCCATCGGTGCGGTGGAAACCGCTTGCGCCGCTCGCCTCGCCGCCGGCGGTTTCAAGGTCGACTACGTCGCGGTGCGTGACGCCGCGACGCTTGGCGCCTGGCAGCCGGCCGCCCAACAGCCGTTCCGCGTGCTGGCTGCCGCCTGGCTCGGCAAGACCCGCCTGATCGACAACGTTTGATCCGATGCCGCCTGCGCCCGAGCCACTGCTGTCGGTTCGCGAGCTCGCGGTGCGGTTCCACGGTCGAAGCGGCGTAATCGACGCTGTGCGCAGCCTGGACCTCGACATCGCCGCCGGCGAGACGGTCGCCATCGTCGGCGAATCCGGCTCGGGCAAGAGCCAGGCGATGCTGGCGGTCATGGGCCTGCTCGCCGCCAACGGCGTCGCGACCGGATCGGCGCGCTATCGCGGCGCGGAGCTGCTCGGCGCCCCGCCGGCTGAGCTCGATCGTCTTCGCGGCTCCCGAATGACCATGATCTTCCAGGAGCCGATGACGTCGCTCGACCCGCTCTACCGCATCGGCCAGCAGATGGCGGCGCCGCTGCGGCGCCATGCCGGAATGTCGCGGTCCGCCGCCCGCGACCGGGCGCTCGAGCTGCTCGAGCTGGTCGCCATCAATGACGCGGCCGCCAAGCTCGACGCCTATCCGCACGAGCTGTCGGGCGGCCAGCGCCAGCGGGTGATGATCGCGATGGCACTGGCGCTCGATCCCGATCTGTTGATCGCGGACGAGCCGACGACCGCGCTCGATGTCACGGTGCAGGCCGGCATCCTGGCACTACTCCGGCAGTTGCAGCTGCGACTTGGCCTGGCGGTCATCTTCGTCACGCACGATCTCGGCCTCGTTGGGCGCATCGCCGACCGCGTTCACGTCATGCACCAGGGTCTGTGCGTCGAGAGCGGCCCTTGCCGCGAAGTACTGGCGGCGCCGCGACACGCCTACACCCGACGGCTGATCGCGGCGACGCCCTCCGGCAGCAAGGCGCCGGTCCCGCCCGGCGCCGCGACGGTGCTCGCGGCACGTGCCATCCGCGTCGAGTTCACCGGTCGCCGCACCGTGCTCGATGTCCTGCGCGCGCGACCGGTGCGACGGCTGACCGCGGTCGATGGCGTCGACCTCGAGGTTCGCGCCGGCGAGACGGTCGGCATCGTCGGCGAATTCGGGCTCGGGAAAATCCACGCTCGGGCGCGCCATCCTGCGCCTGCTGCCGTCGGCCGGCTCGGTTCGGCTCGAGGACCGCTCGATCGAGCATCTCGACCGCGCGCGCCTGCGTCCGTTCCGGCGTCACATGCAGGTGGTGTTCCAGGATCCGTATGGCTCGCTGTCGCCCCGGCTTACGGCAGGCGAGATCGTCAGCGAGGGCCTGCTGGTGCACGAGCCCGCGCTGCCGCGCCGCGATCGCGATGCGCGAGCGGCGGCCGCGTTCGCCGACGTTCAGCTCGAACCCGCCATGCGGTCGCGCTACCCGCACGAATTCTCGGGCGGCCAGCGCCAGCGGCTGGCGATCGCCCGCGCCATGATCCTGAAGCCGCGGCTGGTGGTGCTCGACGAGCCGACGTCGGCGCTCGACCGCAGTGTGCAGAAGGATATCGTCGAGCTGCTGCGCGAGCTGCAGCTGCGACATGGGCTCGCCTACGTCTTCATCAGCCACGATCTCGCGGTGGTGCGGGCGATGGCCGATCGCATCATGGTGATGCGGGCCGGCCGCATCGTCGAGCAGGGCAGCACCGCCGAAATCATGACCGCGCCGCGCGAGCCCTACACGCGCGAGCTGATCGCCGCGGCATTCCTGGAGAGAGCGGTTTAGGGATTGGGGTTTGGGGATTGGGCAGCCAGCTCCTACGAAGCTTTCGGCGCCGCTCAGCCGCGCCTTGTGCTCGGCCACGAAGTCGGCGTAGCGATCCTGGGCGATCGCCTCGCGGATCGCGGCCATCAGGTCCTGGTAGAAGGCGGTGTTGACCCACGACAGCAGCATGGCGCCCAGGTACTCGCCCGACTTCATCAGGTGATGCAGATAGGCGCGCGAATAGTCACGCGCCGCCGGACACGAGCTCGACGGATCGAGCGGACGCGGGTCGTCGGCGTGGCGCGCGTTCTTGAGGTTGACTTTGCCGCCCCAGGTGAAGGCCTGGCCGTGTCGGCCGGACCGGGTCGGCATGACGCAATCGAACATGTCGATGCCGCGCGCCACCGCCTCCATGATGTCAGCCGGCGTGCCGACGCCCATCAGGTAGCGCGGCTTGTGCTCCGGCAGATGCGGCGTCGTGCCGTCGAGTGTCGCCAGCATCACGTCGTGGCCCTCGCCGACCGCGAGCCCGCCCACCGCATAGCCGGCAAGATCCATGGCGACGAGCGCATCGGCCGAGCGCTGGCGAAGCTCGAGATCGGTGCCGCCCTGGACGATGCCGAACAGCGCCTGCCCCGGTCTGCTCATCGCCGCGAACGCCCGCTTCGAGCGCTCGGCCCAGCGCAGTGACAGCTCCATGGCCGCGACCGCGCGCTCGCGCGGGGCGGGCAGCTCGATGCACTCGTCGAGCTGCATCTGGATGTCGGCGCCGAGCAGGCACTGGATCTCGATCGAGCGCTCCGGCGTCACGTGATGCGTCGAGCCGTCGATGTGCGACTGGAAGGTGACGCCGTCCTCGGACATCTTACGCAACGCCGACAGGCTCATCACCTGGAAGCCGCCGCTGTCGGTCAGGATCGGGCCGCTCCAGCGCATGAACTGGTGCAGCCCGCCGAGCCCGGCGACACGCTCGGCGCCCGGCCGCAGCATCAGGTGGTAGGTGTTGCCGAGCACGATGTCGGCTCCGGCCTCGCGCACCTGCTCGGGATAAAGCGCCTTGACCGTGCCGACGGTACCGACCGGCATGAACGCCGGCGTGCGGATCAGCCCGCGCGTGGTCGTGATCTCGCCACGACGAGCCGCGCCGCTCTTGCATAACAGGCGATAGGAGAACAACGGCAGCTTGGTGGACATCTGAACCTTGGGCAGGCGCGGCACTTGGAAATGGCTGCCTAGCGCATCAGCGCGGCCGGCAACAAGGCTCCGTCGGCATCGAGCAGGTGCAGTGGGACGATTTCCACCCGGCAGCTCAGTTGCCGAGCAGGATGTCGAACAGCGTCTTCGGCTTCGACCCCTGCCGCTGACGTGACGACTGCGATCCGCCGCCGCTCCAGCCGGACTGGGCCCATGGCGCCCACGCCGGCGTCCCCTTCTGGCTGCCCTCGCCGTACGTGGCGGCACGCTTTGATGCTGCGCCGGCATTCGGATCCTTGGGCTTGCTGTTGCGCAGGACGAACTCGTCGGTGACGCCATCGATGCTGGCGACGGTCACCCGCCCCTCATCCCACGTCCATTGCGACTGCCGGTCGCCGGCACGGTGCGGCAACACGCCGATCACCGACCCATTCTGAACATCGACGATCGCCACCTGCTCGATCTCGGTCGGGCCGGTGCGACCCGAGCTGAAGCGCAGGGTGCCGATGCCCTGCTGTGGCGACTTCCGCAGCTCCCATTCGAGCAGGCGCGGACTGCCTTCGCCCATCATTTCGAGCGGAATGCGGATTCGGCCGAACTCGCTCGACACGGCGAAGTATCTTCCGGACCGCGCCACCACGCGCCAGGATGCGACGCCCGCGTCCGGGACCTCCGCGTCCGCGGTATTGTCGGGCGACGCGCCGAGCCGATCGAGCCCGTCCTGCGCGTCCTTGAGCGCGGGCTTCAGTACCAGCGCCCGCCGCAGACTGGCGATCGCTTCGTCGATCCGGCCGAGCGCCTCGTCGACCTCGCCTTTCGCCCAGTGCGCCTCGGCCCGGTTGGGATCGATGCGCAACGCCTTGTCGACCTCCTTGGCTCCGAGCTCCGGCTGGGCCGTCAGCTTGTAGACGACCGCGCGATAGGCGAATGCGGTGGCGGCGCGCGGGTCGATCTCGATCGCGCGGGCGAGATCGGCTTCTGCCTCCTCGAACGCCTCGGCCTTCGCATGGGCAAGCCCGCGCCCCTCATGCGCCGCGATCGAGCGCGGATCGAGCTCCATTGCCCGCGAGAAATCCTTGATCGCGGAATGCGCGTTCTTGGCCGCCAGGTAGGCGCGCCCGCGCAGCACGAACAGTTCCGCGTTGCCCGGCTCGAATGCGATCGCGCGGCTGAGATCCTCGACCGCCTCGTCGGGTCGCTCCAACTCGAGCTTCGCCTCGGCCCGCGACCGATAGGCGATGCTGAAGCGCGCATCGCTCGACAGCGCCCGCGAGAAATCGCGGATCGCGGCATAGGGCCGCTGCTGGGCGAGGAACGCGCGGCCGCGACCGGACAGCGGCGCCGCGCTCGACGGCATCAGCTCGACTGCCTTGGTGTAGTCGCGGATCGCCTCGGAGGTCTGGCCGAGGCGCATGTAGGCGCCAGCCCGATTGTGATAGGCGACAGCATAGCCGGGCGTGAGCAGGATTGCCCGGTCGAAGTCCTTGATCGCCTCGCGGGTCTGCCCGATCGCCAGCAATGTGTTGCCGCGGTTGTTGTAGACAGCGGCGTACTCGGGAAAGATCTGCACCACCCGGTTGAAATCTTCTATGGCAAGCCGTGTCTGGCCCAGTCGGCCGTAGGCAACCGCCCGATCGTTCAGTAGCGCCGCGCGCCGATCGCTGGACAGGCTCGGATCGGCCAACGCCTCGGTGAAGCCTTTGATCGCCGCCGCCGCGCTGCCGCGCGCCAACGATGCGGCCGCTTCCTGCAACCGCGAGGCGGCTGCCGACTCGGCGGCCGGCACTTGTGCCACGGCAGTCGACGCGCCCACCGCCAGCGACGGAATTATCGCCAGGGCAAACAGGCAGTGATGGCGCGGCATGAGTATCATCCGGATTACCCGCTTCCCCCAGGTCCGAGGGCTACCCGAGCAACGACGCCGACGGTTGCTGCTCCGCCGGCGATGGCAGTTCGAGCCAGGCCGGTAGAATCGCCAGCCGTCGGCACCAACTTTCATCAGATGGTGCGAATTGGTCTCGCCGGTCAATAGCGCGACAGGGCTACAGCCTGTGGCACAACCGCAGCAATCGCGTGACCATCCCGGTATCGGCTTCTACGGCCTCTTGAAAAACCATGTCGCAACAACAGCTTGTCTCACTTTCGCTCGATGCAATGGCAATTGCGTCCGCGACGGCCGTGCCACAGTTTTTGCGCTATGATGATGCATCATTCTGCCGGCGGGCGCGATGCCCATGGGCCCATGGGAGCGGGGAGAGATGTCTCAGTCACTACGTATCGGCCCCGAGATCGACAGCCCCGTCAATCCGTACAGTCTGCTCGAGGCCGTCAATAATTCCAGCGACACCGCGCATACGGCATGGCTGATCTTTCTCGGTCTCATGACCTACCTGATGATCGCGGTTGCCGGCGTCACCCACCGCGACCTGCTGCTCGAAACCCCGGTTTCGCTGCCGTTGCTGCAGGTGAGCATCCCGCAGTCGCAATTCTTCCAGTTCGCGCCGGTGCTGCTGGTGCTGCTTCACCTGGGCGTGGTCTCGCAGCTCGTGCTGCTGGCCCGCAAGACGCTCGAGTTCGACCAGGCGGTGCAGAACCTCGAGGCTACCGACCGGAGGACCCATCCGCTGCGCCTCGAGTTGCATAATTTCTTCTTCGTGCAGGCCGTCGCCGGGCCACATCGAAGCTTCGTGATGAGCGCCTTCCTGCATGGCATGTCCTGGCTCACGCTAGTGGTGCTGCCGGTCATCCTGCTGCTGTACATCCAAATCCGCTACCTGCCGTTCCACGACGTCACGGTGACCTGGGCCCATCGCACGGCACTGCTGGCCGACATCGGCATGCTGCTGCTGATCGGAATTTTCCTTACCCGTGCCGAAACCTCGTTTCCGATGGCGTTCTGGCGCTCGAGCCTGGAGCATCCGCTCACCTTCCTCGGAACCTCGATACTGCTCGCCGTGGTGGCGTTCTTCTCGTTCTTCGTCGCGACCATTCCAGGCGAGACGCTCGACCAGATGGCCGCGCGGTTCGGCTGGTCGGGCGCGCCGCTGCCGGCGCCCGCCGGCGATCTGCGGCTGGCCAGCCAGACGGCGCCGGCCGCGGCCGTCGGCTTCACGCTGCCGTTCGCCGTTGCCCGCGCCGACGGCACGCTGTTCGGGGTTTTCCATCGCAATCTGGTCGCGACCGACCTCGACCTGTCACCGGCACGGGACGGCAAGAGCAGCGACGCGACGCCGGCGCTGCGCGACCGCGATCTGCGCTACGCCAAGCTCGATCGCACCGATTTCCGTGGCGCCGATCTGACCAATGCCGATCTCGACGGCGCGAGCCTCGTCGGCGCCAATCTCGCCCGCGTACGCATGCAGTGCGCCGACATCGCCGAGTTGTACCTGTCCGATAACCGTGCCGCCGCGAACTGCGTCTCGGCCCGTGGCACGAACTTCACCCGCGCCGCGATGAAGGACGCTCGCCTCGCCGGCATCGACGCCCGCGGCGCCCGGTTCGAGGAGGCGATCCTCGAAGGCGCCGACCTCTCGTATTCGCTGCTGATGGATGCGAATTTCTCCAGCGCCCATCTCGAGGGCGCCGACTTCAGCGGCGGCACGCAACTGCAAGGGGCGAACTTCCTCATCGCCTCGATGCAGGGTGCGGACCTGAGCGGCGCCTCGCTGCTGCGGGCCGACTTCTCCAGCGCGCAGATGCAAGGTGCGGTGCTCAGTCATACCGACATGCAGGGCGCGCTGCTTCGCGATACCGATCTCGAGGGCGCCAACCTCGGCTACGCCAAGCTGCAGGGCGCCGATCTCACGCGGGCCAAACTGCGTGCCGCCGACCTGCGCGGCGCGGCGATCTGGATGACGTTGCCGCCGGCCGACGACGCACTGCAACTCGCCGACCTCTCGGATATCGCAATGCAACCGCTCGAACCGGCGGATGCGAGCCGGCTGCAGACGGTGGTCAGTCGCCTGGACGGGCCGCGCCTGCAGGCGCGCACGCGCGAAGGCCTGGCTGGCATCATCAGTGCCGGCAGCAGCCAGTCGTGGACGGGCTCGCCGGAGGCGCAGAAGTGGCAGGCGCTGCGGGCCACAGCCAACGGCAGCCCCAATGACGTCTACAAGAACCAGATCACCGAATATCTGGCGCGGCTCATGTGCAAGTCGCGCTGGAGCGGCGGCGCCGTGGCGACCGGCGTTGCCAAGCGGGCGCTTGGCCAGTCGTTCCGCGGCGACATGGCGGCCATATTCGAGCGCCTGCGCGCAAAGGAGTGCCCCGCTTCGGAAACGGTTTCGCGCAAGACCCTGCGCGATCTCGCCAATCAGGTCGACATCGCTCGCGGCAACTGACGGTCCTTGCATTCCCGGCTATTCGTGCTAACTTGGAACGAAGAGAGAACATTAACCGCTTCCGAAAGCCGTGGACAAGAGTTGTCTGCGGATGCGGCGTGCGATGCGGCCGAGCTAGGCTTATGCAACCCGATTCGCGAAATCGCATGGCGCTGTGCCGGGGCGCCGCAATGTCCTGAAGGAGAGTTGAGATGGCTGGTTCTGTGAACAAGGTTATCCTGGTCGGCAACGTAGGCAAGGACCCGGAGATCCGGCGCACCCAGGACGGGCGGCCGATCGCCAACCTGTCGCTCGCCACCAGCGAGACCTGGCGCGACAAGAACACCGGCGAGCGCAAGGAGAAGACCGAGTGGCACCGCGTCGTCGTGTTCAGCGAGCCGCTGTGCAAGGTGATCGAGCAGTACGTCAAGAAGGGCGCCAAGCTCTACATTGAGGGCGCGCTGCAGACCCGCAAATGGACCGACAAGGATGGGGTCGAGAAGTATTCGACCGAGGTCGTTCTGCAGGGCTTCAACGGCACGATGACGATGCTCGACGGCCGGCAGGGCGCCGGCGGCGGCATGCAGGAGGACAGCCAGTCGAGCTATGGTGCACCCGACGCAGGCTATGGCGCTTCATCGTCCGGCGGCGGCTACAGCGAGCCGAAGCGCGGCGGCAAGGGCGGCAGCTCGAAGAACTTCGACAAGCCGCTCGACGACGAGATCCCGTTCTGAGGCAGCGCTCGATTTCGGCAGCCGGTTCGAGAGCGGGACGCGCTCGTCGATGCCGGCTGCCAAGGCGCCTCAGCTGCGGTAATCCGAGTTGATCTCGACATAGTCGTGGGTGAGGTCGCAGGTCCACACCGTCGCCATGCCGCCCCCGACACCGACGTCGACGCGGATGACGATCTCGGCGCCCTTCATGTACTCGGCCACCGTTTTCTCGACATAGCTGGGCGCCCGCTCGCCCTCCTGCGCCACGAGATGCGGCCCGAACCAGATCGACAGCTTGTCGCGGTCGGCCGCCTCGCCCGACTTGCCGACCGCCATCACGACGCGCCCCCAGTTCGGGTCCTCGCCGGCGATCGCGGTCTTCAGGATCGGCGAGTTGGCGCAGGCGAAGGCGATGCGGCGGGCCGCCCGATCATTCTCGGCGCCCCACACCTGGAACGTGACGAACTTCGACAGCCCCTCGCCGTCCTTGACCACCTGCAGCGCGAGCTCGTGCATGACCTCGCGCAGCGCGCCGGCAAAGGCTCCGCAGGCAGGGTCGGACATGTCGCGGATCGCCGGCGCGCCGGCCCGGCCGGTTGCGAACACGAGCACGGTGTCCGATGTCGAAGTGTCGCCATCGATGGTGATGCAGTTGAAGGTCTTGTCGGCGATGGCCGAGACCAGTCGCTGCAGCAGCGGCTGCGCAACGGTTGCGTCGGTGAACAGGTAGCACAGCATGGTCGCCATGTCGGGCGCGATCATGCCGGCGCCCTTGGCGAAGCCGTTGATCGTGACCGGAACGCCGCCGATATCGACCCGCCTGGTAACAAGCTTCGGATAGGTGTCGGTGGTCATGATGGCGCGCGCCGCCGCTTCCCAGGCGTCCGCTTTCGCCGACCTGGCGAGGCCGTCGAGCAGGTGCGCGAACTTCCCGGCATCCATCGGCTCGCCGATTACGCCGGTGCTCGACACGTAGACATCGAGCGGATCGGCGCCGACCGCCTTGGCCGCGGCCTCGGCGGTGATGCGCACGGCTTCCGCCCCGCGCTTGCCGGTGAAAGTATTGGCGTTGCCCGAATTGACGACGAGGGCGCGCGCCCGACCGGATTTCAGCGCCTCGCGACACCACAGCACCGCCGCCGAGCACGTCTTCGACCGGGTGGTCACGCCGGCGGCGACGGTGCCCTCGTCGAGCACGGCGACCAGCAGGTCGGTGCGCCCCTTGTAGCGGATGCCGGCCTCGGCGGTGGCGAAGCGCACGCCATCGATCGCCGGCACCGTTGGCAGCGATTTGGGTGCAAACGGCGATATCTTGGCGGCTTTGGCCATGGCGTATCTCTCCTGCCGGGCATGGGGTTCGTTCAATTGATTACACGAGGTCGCCGTCACGCGGTATGACTTGATCGAATGCCGCTGGAGGAAATCACGCATGGCCGCTGAACGTGGAGCCACTGAACGCCGCGCCCGCCGCAAGTCGGAAGCAAGCGCCGCCGTGCCGCAGACGCCGTGGCGGCTGGTGCGCAACCCGCTGCCGCCGCTGGAGCTGCTCGACGAAGAAGGCATGAACCGCATCGAGGCGACCGCCTTCCGCGTCCTCGAGGAGCTGGGGCTCGAGTTCATGAGCGACGAGGCCTGTCGCATCCTGGCGGCCAATGGCGCCAAGGTCGATCATTCGACCGGGCTCGTCAAATTCGACCGCGCGCTGATCAAGACCTTCATCGCCAAGGCGCCGCGCGAGTTCCGGATGTTCGCCCGCAATCCCGAGCGCAACCTGATCATCGGCGGCAACTACATCAATTTCGGCCCTGTCGGCGGCGCCCCCAACGCTTCCGACCTCGGCCGCGGCCGGCGACCTGGCAGCTACGCGGACCAGGTCGAGCTGATCAAGCTGCACCAGTCGCTCAACGCGCTGCACACCGGCGGCGGCACCATGGTGGCCGCGCAGGATCTTCCCGTTCCGACCCGCCACCTCGACCAGCACCGGGCGCAGGTTCTCTACTGCGACCGCGTATGGGGCGGCAGCGCGATCGGCCGCGATCGCATCAAGGATGCGATCGAGATTGCCCGTATTGGCCGCGGCGTGCCGCTGGAGCAGATGCAGCGCGAGCCGGCGGTATCGACGATCATCAACACCAACTCGCCACGCCGGGTCGACAAGGAGCTGCTGTCGGGCCTGATGGAGATGGCGGAAAACGGCCAGGTGGTGTGCGTGACGCCATTCACGCTCGCCGGCGCGATGAGCCCGATCACCATTGCCGGGGCGCTGGCGCTGCAATCGGCCGAGGCGCTCGCCGTGCTCGCCTTCGTGCAGATGGTGAAGCCCGGTGCGCCGGTCATCTTCGGCGGCTTCACGTCGAACGTCGACATGAGGACAGGCGCGCCGGCGTTCGGCACGCCCGAGTACGTGCGCGCCACCATCATCGGCGGGCAGATCGCGAGGCGCTACAATCTCCCCTACCGGGCAAGCAATGTGAACGCCTCGAACGCGGTCGACGCCCAGGCGACCTACGAGAGCGCGATGTCGCTGTGGGCCTGCGTCATGAGCCACGCCAACTGGATCCATCACGCCACCGGCTGGCTCGAGGGCGGGCTCGTCGCATCCTACGAGAAGGTCGTGATCGACGCCGAGATGATCGAGACCATGAAGGCTTGGATGACGCCGCTCGATGTCAGCGACGAGGCGCTCGCCTTCGATGCCATCGCCGAGGTGCCGCCGGGTGGCCATTACTTCGGCGCGGCGCACACGCTGGCGCGGTTCGAGAACGCCTTCCACCGGCCGATGGTCGCGGACATCCGGCCGTACCAGACATGGGTGGAGAGTGGCAGTCCCGATGCCACGGCGCGCGCCCATGCGATGTGGAAGCGGCTGCTCGAGAACTACCAGCAGCCGGCGCTGGATCCGGCCCGGCTCGAGGAGATGGATGCCTATATCGCGCGGCGGCGCGTCGAGATCGCGGCGCGCGGGCTGGCGTGAGGCCGCGCCAGAAACAAGGGCGCGGCGGAAACCCCGACGGCACCGATAGGGCACCGTGAGAACTCCGCCGCGCTGATCGCCGGGTACGCAACACCAAAGCCGCAGCGATCATCACTATGCACATCGAAACGTTGCAAAATTGCAAACGATTCGTGCCGAAGTTGGTCAATGCCGGTCTGCCGCCATCGTCTGAACAACCACTGGTGCGGGCGAACCGCCGCCCGCCGTCGAGCCGTCAGCGTGTCTCGCCCCGGATATCCTCGGCCGCTTCCCGCGGGCGCGGATAGAGCAGCCAGGCGATTACAGGCATGACCAGCACGTTCGGCACAATCCGGAGCACCAGCGAAAGGATCTTGCCGGCGGCGCCTGGCACGATCACCCGCCGATGCCACCGGAAGCCGCGATAGGCAGCCGCGGCCACCAGTTCCGGCGACGGCGAGGGTACCAGATACCGGTAGAGCGACGTTTCGGCATTCATGCGGGCGTGGAACGCCGTATTGACCGGACCTGGCATGACGACGGCGACGCGCACCCCGCGGCCGCGGGTCTCGAACGCGACCGCCCGGGTCAGCGAGATCACGTAGGCCTTGCTGGCGTAGTAGGCCGCCTGGAACGGGCCAGGCACGATGCCGGCGAGCGAGGAGATGTTGATCAGGCCGCCGCTGGCGCGCGCCAGCATCTGCGGCAGGAAGTGGCGCGACAGTCGCGTCAGCGCCGCCATGTTGCAGGAGATCAGAGCCTCGATGTCGGCCTCTGGCATCGTCTCGAAGGCGCCGGACAGCCCGAATCCGGCGTTGTTGATCAGCACCTCGACATGCAGGCCGCGCGCGTCGAGAGCGGCCTCGATCCGCTCGGCCGCATCGAGGTTGTTGACGTCGAGCGGCAGGGCGACGGCTTCGACGCCGTAGTCGCGGCGGATCGCCTCGATCGCCGCCGACAGCATTGCCTCGCGGCGTGCAACCAGCACGACCAGATGTCCGGCCTCGGCAAAGCGACGGCTGAGGGCGAGGCCGATGCCTTCCGAGGCGCCGGTGACGACGACCGCCGGCCGGGTCGCGACCGGCGCGGCGGGACGATTGACTAGGTAGCGACGCGACCACAGGTCGAGCAGGGAAAGGACGGGATTGGTCATTGCAGCTCGGCTTTCCGCTCGCCTTCGCACCTGGGCAACGTCGGTCACGCCGCTTCCCTCGTGATCGGCCTCAGCTTGCCCCGATCGCCCGGCGGCTCGAGCCGCTCCGGCCCGAATCGCAACGCGAAGTCCTGCCGGATGTGGCGGGCGAGCTCGGCGGCGACATCGCTGACGCCGGTCGGCGGCAGATAGAGGTTGACCATGTAGTCGGGCAGCCGTGGCAGATTGGCGCTTGCACCCAGGATTTCGAGATAATCGGGAACGGAGGTGCGCAGCATTGCGGCAACCGCCAACCCGGCCTTCAGCGTCGTATAGGTCGCCTCCATGTTGTCGGAGTCGCTGACGAGGCGCCAGTCCCTTCCGGCCGCCTGCAGCGCCTTGATCACCTCGGGGCGGAATTTGCAGTACTTGGAGCCGAGAGACAGCGGCAGCGGACTTTCGCGCCAGGTTTGGGCACCACGACCACCGACCCACACCAGGCGGTCGCGCATCAGCGCTTCGCCATGGATGCCGTGATCGAGCTCGGTGGTCAGGGTCAGATCGACCCGTTTTTCGGCAAGGTCGTCCAACAGCAGCTTCGACGACTTGCAGATCAGCACAACCCGGACCCGCGGCATGGCCTTGTTGAACTTCTGCAGCACGCTCGGAATGAGACTTGCGACGATGTCATGGGGTACGCCGAGGCACACGTCGCCCTCGAAATCGGGGGTCGTCATCTGGCACCAGGTATCGTCGTGGAGCGCAATGAGCCGCTGGGCAAGGCCGAGCAGCCGCTCGCCCGCCGGCGACAACGTGAGACGCTTATGCTCTCTTTGAAATAACGGCGCGCCGAACAATTCCTCCAGCCGCTTGATCTGCTGGCTGACCGCGGCCTGGGTCCGGCTCAGCATGCGGCTGGCGCTGGTGACGCCGCCGGTCTCGACCACGGTGACGAACGCGCGGAGCAGGGCCACGTCGATGTCTCTGATCATAGCAAACTCTCCGAAAACGGCTGCCTTTCATAACGAAGCGTGATGTAGAAGATAAACAACATTCGTTTTCTTTATGCAACGAAATTGCGTACACATATCCCCACGGCGCCGCTCTTGGCGCCTGCCACTTCGAGGAGACGGGACATGACCCGCACAATGAGCACCTGCACGATGACCGGTAGCGTTCCTGCAATCGCCCGCACGAGCCAGCGGACTGTGCGGACGGCCGTATTCGACCGAGCCTGGCTCGCGCTCACCGTGTGGAAAGAGCGCCGTGCGCTGGCCCGCCTCGATGACCGCGCCCTCAAAGACATTGGCTTGTCGCCCGCCGACGTCGAGCATGAGATGAACCGCTCGATATTCGACGTGCCGGGCAATCGCCGCTGATCTTCCAAGCCGGGGCAACAACCAGAAACGGCACAGCCCCGCGAGAAACGATGATGACATGAGCCCGGGCTGTCGCGATCGCGGCAGCCCTTTTTTTCGCCGGCAGCGGCCACCCCTGGCGAAATTGTTGCGTCGACCGCGACCGCTCTTGCGGTTAACAATTCCTGAAAATGGCCAACCCGGGGAAAAATGCCGATGCTCAAGGTCTACGGCCGGCGCAACTCGATCAATGTTCAGAAGGTCATGTGGACGGTGGGCGAGCTTGGCCTGCCGCACCAGCGGATCGATGCCGGCATGAAATTCGGCGTGGTCGGCGAGCCCTGGTACAGCAAGCTGAACCCGAATTCGGCTGGTGCCGACGATCGACGACGACGGCGTGGTGATCTGGGAATCAAACGTCATCGTTCGCTATCTCGCCGCCAAGCACGCCGCCGGCTCGCTGATGCCGGCGGACATCGCCGGCCGCGCCCAGGCGGAAATGTGGATGGACTGGCAGCAGAACACCCTGATGCAGGGGCTCAGCCCGGTTTTCGTCGGCCTCGTGCGAACCCCGCCCGAGCAGCGCGACCTGGGCGCGATCAGGCAGGGCGAGGCGATGATCCTGAAGGCGCTCGAGGTCATCGATTTGCACCTTGCCGGCCAGGCCTACATGCTTGGCGACAATTTCACCGTGGCGGACATCCCGATCGGAGCGGCGGCGCACCGCTGGTATGCGCTGCCGATCGAGCACCGCGAGCTGCCGGGCCTGCGCGCCTGGTACGAACGGCTGACGCAGCGCCCCGCGTTCAAGGAGCACGTGATGCTGCCGCTGTCATGAGGCCCGCGCCGCCATGAGCATTTTCGACGAGCCCAAGGTCGACTGCCACAACCATATCCTCGATCCGCGGCGATTCCCCTATCAGCCCGATACGCCCTACCGGCCGTCGTCGCAGGAGGTGGCGACCGCCGACCAGCTGCAGCAGGTGATGCGCGCCTACGGCGTGCGGCGGGCGCTGATCGTCGGACCGAACTCGGGCTACGGCACCGACAACCGCTGCCTGCTGGACGCCATCGCCCGCGGCGAGGGCCGCTGCAAGGGCATCGCGGTGGTGGCGCGCGACTGCGGCACCGCCGAGCTGATGCGGCTCAAGGCCCTCGGCATCGTCGGCATTGCCTTTAATGCCACGTTCGAAAGCCACGGTGTCGCCTACTACATGGGCACGCGCGATCTGCTGGCGCGCCTTGCCGACCTCGACATGCTCCTTCAGCTCCAGGTCGCGGGCGACATGCTGGCGCGGATGATGCCGCTGCTCGACGGCGCCAAGGTGCGCCTGCTGGTCGATCATTGCGGCCGGCCGGTGGTCCGCGATGGCCTCGCCCAGCCGGGCTTCCAGGCCCTCCTCGCGCTCGGCCGGTCCGGGCACGCGGCGGTGAAGCTGTCGGGCTACCAGAAGTTCTCGGACGAGTTGTTCCCCTACGCCGATACCGCGCCGTTCGTGCACGCGCTGGTCGATGCCTTCGGGCCGGACGCCTGCATGTGGGGCTCGGACTGGCCGTTCCTGCGCGCCGCCGAGCGGATCGACTACGGCCCGCTGCTGATGCTCGCCGAGAGCCTGTTTCCAGATCGCGGCCAGCGGCGCAAGATCATGTGGGAGACGCCCTGCCGGCTGTTCGGCTTCAACGCCGACGACGCCGCGCCGAACCGGAGGCCATCGTGACACTGCTCATCACCGGCGCCATGGGGCACGTGGGATTTGCCGTCGCGCGCAAGGCAGCGACCAGCGGCCGGCAGGTCGTCGCGCAGTACCGCTCGCAGTTCCAGGCCGACGAGGCTGCCGCCCTCGGCAAGAACGTGAAGTTCGTGCGCTGCGACCTGTCGGACGGCGGCGCGGTCGCGGAAATGGTGCGCGAGAACCGGATCGACGCCTGCATCCACGCGGCCGCGATCTCGAACGAGGCCTATGCCCGCCCCGAGCCGCTGCGCGCGATCGAAACCAACATCGGCGCGACCGCCAATCTGCTCGACGCCGCCCGCATCAATGGCTGGCGACGGTTCGTCATGGTCAGCACCGGCTCGGTATTCCAGAAGCGAGCAGATACCGTGTCGCCGATTCTCGAGGACGCGGCGCCGGAGCCGGCCAACGTCTACAGCACCACCAAGGTCGCGGCCGAGATGCTGACCCGCATGTTCCGCACCGAGTACAAGATATCGGCCTCGGCGGTGCGCATATCATGGGTGTACGGCCCGCCGATCGTGACCGACAGCCCGACGCGAGGACCAATCCCGTCATATCTGATGCGGGCGCTGAGTGGCATCGCCATCGACGAGGGCGGCGGCGATTTCACCGCGAGCTTCACATATATCGACGACGTCGTGGCCGGATTGCTCGCGGCTGCCTCGGCGCCGAAGCTCGACCATGCCATCTATCACCTCGGGCCCGGCGTGAATTTCGACGTGCGCCAGGTGGCGGCCGCGGTGCAGGCAGCTTGCCCCGGAGCACGGATCAAGCCCGGGCCGGGAACCGATCCGTGGACGAAATATACCGCGATCCGCGGGCCGCTCGCCGGCGACCGCCTCCACAACGATACCGGCTTCAAGGTCGGCCACAGCCTCGAGCGGGGCATTGGGCGATATGCGGAGTGGTTGCGAAAGAACGTGGGGTGCAGTCACCCTGAGGGGGCGTAAGCTTTTGGGCCGGGATGCGAGCAACAAAACGCCTACTTGGGGTAGGCAGGTACTTGTTTTGAAGACAACCGTGGATCGACAAGCAGATGGCAATCCGTTTTGACAGGCGGAAGATCATTGCCCTGTTCGGCTGCGCGGCAATGGTTCGTCCGACTGGAGCCGACGCTCAAAATTCAAGGATGCCGGTGATAGGCTATCTCGGCGCCGAAACTCCGGCTGTGTTTGCCAGTCGTCTAAAGGCCTTTCGCCAGGGGCTTCGTGAAGGTGGATACGTCGAGGGCCACAATGTCACTATCGAGTTTCGCTGGGCGGAAAGCCAACATGGCAGATTGGCCGCGTTGGCAGCAGAGCTGGTAGATCTTCATGTTGACGTTATTGCAGCACCGGGAGGCGCTCCCGCGGCACTCGCGGCAAAGTCGAAGACGAAAACCATCCCGATCATCTTCGAAATGGGAGCCGACCCTGTCGCACACGGGATTGTCGCCAGTTTGAACCGCCCAGGTGGCAACCTCACAGGCGTGACGTCGCTCAACGTGGGGCTTGCGCAGAAGCGATTGGAACTTCTGCGCGAATTGCTCCCCACTGCTCGCGTTTTTGCTGTTCTTGTAAACCCGAGCAGTCCCACCACTGCTCTGCAACTGAGAAACCTGGAAGCAGCGGCCTTGGCTCAAGGGTTGCAGCTTCGTGTTCTCCAAGCCAGCACTTTGCGGGACCTGGATGCGGTGTTCGGTTCTCTGCCCGAACTAAATGCGAGCGGCCTCGTGGTCGCCTCCGATACCTTCTTGGGCACTCACGGCGAACAGGTTGCCGCCCTAACCGTCAAGCACGCCGTGCCGACGATCCACCAGTCTCGCGACTTCACCGCTGCCGGCGGCTTGATGAGCTATGGAGGCGACTTCCTGGAGTCGAATCGTCTCGCCGGTGTTTATGTCGCGCGGATCATCAAGGGCGAAAAGCCCGCCGATCTGCCGGTTCAACAAGTCACGAAATTTGATATGGCCATCAATTTGAAGACGGCCAAGGCGTTAGGCCTCACCATCTCGGTCAAGATGCTCATCCGCGCCAACTATGTGATCGAATGAGATCCTTAGCCCGCCATGTTGCTGCGGGATGACTTCCGCCTCGGGTCACTCCAGACGCCAGACTTTCCGCCTGCGCCGTCGGCTTTGCCGTCGGCGGCCGAAATTGCTCCGGCAAATCGGCCCGCCACAAGCTGTACCCCTCACCCCTTCCCCGGATTCCAGTCCGGCTTCTTCGGATCGAAGTTGCGGGCGATGCCCGACCAGCAGTCGACGTAGTCCTTCTGCAGCTCGGCGAGCTCCATGGCGTAGCGCGTGACATGCTGCGGCAGCCGCGTCTCGAGCATGAAGGCCATGGTGTTCTCGAGCTTGTGCGGCTTGAGCTCGGCCGTGCTCGCCTTGTAGAAGGCCTCCGCATCCGGCCCGTGCGGCAGCATGCAATTGTGCAGGCTGAAGCCGCCCGGCACGAAGCCTTGCGGCTTGGCATCGTACTGGCCGTAGATCAGCCCCATGAACTCGCTCATCACGTTCATGTGGTACCAGGGCGGGCGGAAGGTGTTCTCGCCGACCATCCAGCGATCGGGGAAGACGACGAAGTCGATGTTGGCGGTGCCGGGCGTCTCGGATGGCGCGGTCAGCGTCGTGAAGATCGACGGATCGGCATGATCGAACAGGACCGGCCCGACCGGCGAGAAGCGGCGCAGGTCGTACTTGTAGGGGGCGTAGTTGCCGTGCCAGGCGACCACGTCGAGCGGCGACTGGCCGATCTCGCTCCGCCACAGCTTGCCGCCCCACTTCACCGTCATCCGGCTCGGCGTCTCGCGGTCCTCGTAGGCCGCGACCGGGGTCAGGAAGTCGCGCGGATTGGCAAGGCAGTTGGCGCCGATCGGTCCGCGCTCCGGCAGCGTGAAGGTGCCGCCGTAGTTCTCGCACAGATAGCCGCGCGCCGGGCCGCTGCCCTTCAGCTCGACGCGCAGCTTGACGCCGCGCGGGATCACCGCGATCTCGCCCGGCTCGATGTCGATGATGCCGAACTCGGTCCACAGCCGCAGCCGTCCCTGCTGGGCGATGAACATCATCTCGCCGTCGGCGTTGTAGAAGTAGTCGTCGACCATCGACTGGGTGACGAAATAGAGGTGCGCCGCCATGCCCGCCTGGCCGGTCGCGTCGCCAGCGGTGGTGACAGTGCGCACGCCCTGCAGGAACGTGATCTTCTCGGACGGGATCGGCACCGGGCTCCAGCGCATCGGCGCCGGCGGCACGCTGACCTCGTTGCACGGCGCGGTGCGCCACAGGCCGGCGTCGATCTCCTTGAACCGGCCCCAGTGCTTCACCGTCGGCCGGATGCGATAGAGCCACGAGCGCTCGTTCGAGGCGCGCGGCGCGGTGAACGGCGAGCCCGAGAGCTGCTCGGCGTAGAGGCCGAAGGCGCAGCGCTGCGGCGAGTTGCGGCCGATCGGCAGGGCGCCGGGCAGGGCCTCGGTCTCGAATCCGTTGCCGAAGCCGGTCAGGTATTTGACGTCGCCGGCGACGATCTTCGCCATGTCCTTGTGTCTGGCGGCAGCCATGGTGGCCTCCTCGAACTGAGTGCGCGGCTAGGCGCTGTTTTGCGCCAGTGTGACTTGGATGGGGGCGGGGTTCAATGCGCCTGCGGGCGCCTGGAGGGGCCTGGAGGGAACAGGCACCGATCCTGGTGCAGGGCCGGCAACGGCGGGGTGTTTGTCAAGATCGGCGACTGGCTCAGGATGCTCGAAGTGGCTGCAAATGAGGCATCGCACCGAGCAGCACCGGAAATGCCTCAATGTGCACCAATCCAACGCTCCCCCTCTCGCGATATTTGAACAAGAGCTTGTGCGGCCCAACCAGCCGAACCTCAATGCCGCATCGTGCGATGTCCGAGGTCTCGTGGCAGCACCAAGCATTTAGCAACTCGATATTATGTGCCCGCAGAAAGGCTTGGAACGATGCAATCTTCGATGCCGCTTGGAAAATTCGCTCGGCGGCTTGCTTAAACAACGCCTGAACTGCGTCGCGTTGCTTCTGACCCATGTGGCTCAATTCACCATCTCGCGCCCTATGTGCATCCGCTTCGATGCTCAAAAGTTGGCGCCGCGAGAATTCGAGCGAGCTCTTCAGCTTGGGTTTTTTCGCGAATACCTCAAGCCCCTCAAGCACTCCCAAGATCACGCGCGGCCTTGCCATCCCGCTGAACGACCGCTGATCTTCCACGAAAAGCTCGCCATTGCGCACATAGCGAGCAATATTTGCGTGGATGTCAGCTGGAAGAGCGGCGAACTTATCGTAAAAGAGATCGCAGGCATTGCCGATTTTAATAAGATGATCCAACGCCAATTTGTAGCCAGCCACCGCCCGGCAGTTATCGCGCAAGAATTTGTCCCGCGTCTCACGCCGCTTCTTTTCGCGCCACTCGTCGTCAGCTCGCGCCAATTTATCAACTGAAAGATGACTCTTCGCGCAACGATGTCCGACGAAGCGCATGACCCCTTCATCAGGGAAATAAAGGAGCCTGCCAGTACGAAATTTCGGGTGACCGTTCGAACACCAGGGACAGCACACCATCACCTGCGAGCCTGGCAGCCTAATCTCATCAGATAGCCACACGAAATCCGCATCAGCAGATGGTTTACTGAGCACTACGCCAGGAAAGTCATGTGGGTTCAAGCGTGCAGTGACATGGGCAAAGAACCGAGGAACAATATCGGCGGGTAGACCAGTCGTCCTAACCCGGACAGTGCCAAATTGTACTTTCTTCGGACCCTTGCCGTTTCGTACCATGCACATTCCCTTGGTGCAGTTTCGGTTCCGTTCTGCCTATTGCGATTCGCAGTAGTGCGGTAGAAAAATCCGGAATTACATATTGACTGCTTGAATTGTGTGATTTTGTTTGATTTGATTGTCAGCAGGCTGGCTTGCATGCGCGCCCTTGCCTTGGCTTCGACCTCGACCGCCCCTGCAGAATTCCGCCGGTTTAAGGCAGGGTTCAAGCCCAGCGACGTGACGGACAATTGGAATGGCTGCCTTGTCGTCAAAGACGACATTCACCGCGCCGCTACCTAGTCGCAGCCCGTAAAGTTGCCGCACGGTGACCCCTACTCGACCCCCGCCGCGTGCTTGCCCGCGATGTAGCCGAACGTCATGCCGGGGCCGAGCGTAATGCCGCCGCCGGAGTAGTTGCCGCCGAGGATGCTCGCCATGTCGTTGCCGACCGCGTAGAGGCCCGGTATCGGCTGGCCGGAATCGTCGAGGGCGCGGGCATTGGCGTCGGTCCGCAAGCCAGCGAACGTCCCGAGGTCGCCAGGCACCACGCGGACGACATAGAACGGCGCGACGGCGACCGGCGCGAGGCACGGATTGGGCTTCACCTCGGGGTCGCCATGGAAGCGATTGTACGCGGTCGTGCCCTTGCCGAACGCGCGGTCGGCGCCGTGCGCCACATCGGCATTCCAAGCGGCGATGGTCGCTTCCAGATTGGCGGCGTCGATGCCGGCGTTGTTCGCCAACGCGGCAATCGTGTCGCCCTTGATCAGGTAGCCCGATTTGATTTGCGACTTGAATGGCAGCGGCGCCGGCTTGACGTAGCCGAGCCCGTATTTCCGCAAGGTGCGGTGATCGACCAGCAGGAACGCCTCCGCCGCCTGCCCGGCGGGGCAGGCCTTGACCATCGCCTGCACGAAGTCGTGGTAGCAGTTGGCCTCGTTGACGAACCGCTTGCCGGTCCGCGTCACCGCGATCACGCCGGGCTTGCCACGATCGATGAAGTGCGGGAACGGCGCCTTGGTGCCGTCCTTGCGGACGACGAGGCTGGTCGGCGCCCAGGCGGCGGCATTCGGATAGCCTTCGATGGCGCGGGCGCCCGCCGCCTCGCCGAGACGCATGCCGTCGCCGGTGTTGCCGGGGCTCGCCGCCGACCAGTGCTCGCTCTCGCCGGCATTGTGACCGTAGACCTCGGCGCGCCGGGCGATATCCTGCGGGAAGCCGCCGCAGGCGAGAACGACGCCGCGGCGCGCCACGATCTCGCGAACGCCTTGCGGCGTCTGCACCAGGGCGCCGGTGACCTTGCCGCCGGCATCCTTGATCAGCTTTCGCACCGGGCTGTCGAGCCAGATGGTGACGTTGCGGTCCCTGGCCGAACGGTAGAGGCGGGCGGCGAGAGCGTTGCCGTTGGTGAGCGTCATGCCGCGGCCATAGCGGACGACGTCGAACGCGTGGCCGGCAAGCCGCCGCGTCACGTACCACGCCGACTCGAGCCGCTCGGTGGCGCGATAGAAGTGCCACAGCTCCTTGCCCGAGCCGATCGCGAGACCATAGAGCGTCAGCTCCTGCCGCTGGCGGCGCAGCTTCGGCAGATCCTCGCCGAGGATGCGGGCGTCGACCGGATCGGTCAGGATCGAGCGGCCGCCCTCGGTGCCGCCCGGCGCGCTCGGATGGTAGTCGCAGAACGCAGGCGTCGCGGTGAAGCGGACCTGCGTCTCGTCATGCATGAACGCGATCATGCGCGGCCCCTCGCGCAGGAATGCGTCGACGCGGGCCTCGTCGTAGCAATTGCCGGCCTCGTGGCGCATGTAGGTGCGGGCGGCTTCGACGCTGTCCTCGACGCCCGCCGCCTCGCTCACCGGGTTGTTCGGGACCCACAGATAGCCGCCGGAAATCGCGGTCGTGCCGCCGAACACCGCCTCCTTCTCCGCGACCACGACGTCGAGGCCGTGGCTCGCGGCAACGATGGCTGCCGTCATGCCGCTGGCGCCGGAGCCTGCCACCAGCAGGTCGCAGGTGACGCGGGGAACGGCGAATTCTCGCGCGGCGGCGGGGGCGTCCATCGTGGCGGTATCGTTCGCGGCCATTTCTGCTCCCCTACGGTATCCGGGCTTCCGCGCCAGCACGCGACCTCGGAACTCTGCTCTTACGTGCCGACGCTGCCAACGGGCGGCATCCGGCACACACGATGTCCTTCGGATCGACTTCGTTGACAAGGGGCCGCCCCCATGCTGCCGCTGCGGCACCGCCATGCGCGAAAATGTGCCGCCGGCGCAATCGCGTTTGCTACGCTCGCCGCAAAACAACGAGCAGCGAGAGGCAAGCGTCCGACATGAAGATCTGGCTCCACCACATCAACCTGTGCACCTCCAACGTGCCGGCCATGGACACGTTCTATCGCTCGATCATGGATCTGAAGGACGAGCCCTCGATGGAGCCGATGCGGGCCAAGGACAAGGACGGCTACACTGGCAAGGTCTCGTTCGTCACCGACGGCACCACCCAGATGCATCTGGCGGAGCGCGACTTGGGGGCGGGCTTCCGCACCGGTCAGGCGATCAATCCGCTCGAGCGCGGCCACATCGCGTTCCGCACCGACGATATCGATGCGTTCAAGAAGCGCCTGGAGGCCAAGGGCATCCCGTACTCGAACTACGGCGCCTGGGCCATCAAGGGCTGGGAGCAGATCTTCTTCCACGATCCCGAGGGCAACGTGATCGAGGTCCACCACGTCAAGGGCTAGCCCGCCCTTCTCACAGGCTCGCGGATCGTCATCGCGACCGGCGCAGCGGATCCGCCAGGAGGGCGGCGAAAAGCGTAGCCGTCGCATACGGTTGAGCCGCCCGACGCCGCGGGCCGCCCGCCGGCCGCGACCCGCAGGGCGGGGCGAAAATGACGACAGAGTGCGTCGCGTCGCTTGACCATAGTGGCGCTATGCTCGGCGCGCCGCTCCTGCTCTGTCGTCATTTTCCCCTCCGTGCCGACCGCGACCCTGTGAGAAGGGCGGGCTAGGAACTACCAGGGCGCAGCATTCGACTGCGCCCCGAGTGGTCCGTCACGCCATGGCGCAGCTCACGGCGCCAGCGCCTGCAGCTGGGTCGGCGGCGGCGCGGCGTCCGGATCGCGTTCGCCAGCGAGGTCCTTGGCGCCGTCGCGGCCATAGACATCGGGCCGGAACTCGACGTGGCCGTCGGTCTCCGACCAGGCCGTGATGTAGGTGAAGTAAACCGGTATCGGGCGCGTCAGCGTCACGTCGAGCGGCTGGCCGGCGGCAATTACGTCGTCGGCGCGGCCGGGCTGCTCCCAGCCAACCTCATAGCGCGCGATCCACTCGACGAGCTTGAACACGTCCTGCACCCGCACGCAGCCGGCCGAGAACGGCCGCGAGCGCTGATTGAACAACGGCTTCATCGGCGTGTCGTGCATGTAGACCGTCTCGGGGTTCGGCATGTCGATGCGCACGAGACCGAGCGCGTTCTGCGGCCCTGGGTCCTGGCGAAAATGCACGATCTTGCCGTCGGCCCGCGTCCAGTCGACTCCCGTCGGGTCGAGCTCCGGCCCCTTGTAGCCGTTGAAGGCCCGGATCAGCTCCTTCTGCAGGTACTCCGGCTCCTTGCGCAGCCGCGGAATGAGATCGAGCGTCGCGACGCTCTGCGGCACGTTCCAATAGGGGAAGAAATTCAACGCCCGCACGGTGGCGCGCACGACCGGCGTCTGCCGCTCCGGCTTGCCGACGATGACGCGGTGACGCCGGCGCACCTCGTGGCCTTCAACTGCCTCGAGCTGGAAGGCGGCGGCGTTGACCAGGATGTAGCGGTCCTCGACGCGGGTCTGCAGCAGCTCCTTGAGGCGGCGCTGGTTGAGCTTCAGCTGCTCGAGCCTGGCGTTGGCCGAAATGTTGAGCTGGGCGATCGTCGACTGCTCGGCGCGGCCGGTGACGCGCAGGCCGTGGCGCTCCTGGAACGACTTCAGCGCCGCCTCGAGATCATCGTCGAACGAATAGCTGCCGTCGGACACGCCGGTCCGGCGCAGCTCGCCACTGATCAGCAGCCGCCGGCGCAGGATCGGTATCCGCTCGTCGTCATCGCCGGGCCGCAGTAGCCGCCCGGTCGGCACCGGCGGCCAGCCGCCGCGCTGCACGATCTGCTGATAGCGCGCGATCGCCGCGTCCATGTTTTCGATCATCTGGTCGCTACGCCATGGCGTGCCGTCGACGCGCAGATCGTTCAGCACCTCGACCGGGCGCTCGCGCTTCTCTGAGATCTCGCGCGCACTCCCGGGACCACGCCCGAAGCCGGGCAGGCCGTCCCACCAATTCCCGCCGGACTGCGCGTGCGCCGCCGCGGTGCCCAAACCGACATAGGCAAGCGATGCCAGGATGTTGCGCCGCGTCGGCCTTGTCGCCGGTACGACAGTTCGCGCGCGGCGGTCGGTCTTCCTGGTCATCGAGCACCATTCCGTGGGTAAATCGTCAAAACGAACGCTCGCCCACTCACGGCCCGCGATCGATCACCCTCGACCGGCCTGGTGAGACGTCACGCCGCCAGATTGCGGCGACACTTTTGGCGAAACCAAGACCGTTTAACAGTGGTTGCCATTTCGGGCTACCCATTCGATGCACGAGGCTGATGCGACACAGGCGCGCCGCTCGGGCCGACGCCGTCGCGCCGGCGTCGGAGCATCCGACTCAACGCGTTGATCCACAACCAATTTATCACCCCCCATCGACGGACCTTGCCATTTCACCGGCCGGCCTGGGTTGAAGCAATTGTGATCGCATCGATGCACGGCTGCCATAGGGCGCCGAAGATTTCTCGACAGCCTTCCAGCTGCTATGTCAGCCTCGCTGACGAAACCGATCCGACGCAGGAAACGCCACTCATGACCGCCAACCCCGTGCTGTGGACCATTGATTCGCGCGGCGTCGGCCGCGTCACGCTGAACCGTCCCGAGGTCAACAATGCCTATGACGGAGCCCTGATCCAGGGACTGCACGATGCGATGGACGATCTCGGCGCCAAGCCGGGGTTGCGCGCGGTGACCGTCGCGGGTGCGGGCCGCAGCTTCATGGCCGGCGCCGACCTCAAATGGCTCAACGCGGTCCGCGTGGCATCACCGGCGGAGAATGACAAAGCCTCGCGCCTCACCGCCGAGGCGGTCGATCGGTTCAACCGGCTGCCGGTGCCGACCGTCGTGCTGATCCAGGGCTTCTGCGTCGGCGGCGCCACCGGTCTCGTCGCCGCTGCCGACGTGGCAATCGCCGCCACCGATGCCAAGTTCGCGATTTCCGAGGTCCGCTGGGGGCTGACGGCCGCGATCATCGTCCCGCAACTCGTCGATGCCATCGGCGCCAGGCAATTGCGCCGCTACGCGCTCACCAGCGAGCGTTTCGGCGCCGAGGAAGCGCGCCGCATCGGCCTCGTGCACGAGGTCGTTCCGGCAGCTGAGCTCGAGGCCAAGGGCGAAGCGATCATCGCTGCCCTGCTCGAGAACGGTCCGAGAGCGATCGCCGAGACCAAGGCCTGCACCCTCGATCACGCCGAAGGCAGGATCGGCGGCGGCGTGCTGGCCGGGCTCATCGACGCCCACTCGCGCAAGCGACAGTCCGACGAAGCCAGGGAAGGCCTCGCCTCGTTCGCCGAGAAGCGCGCGGCCAGGTGGTAGCGGCATCGACGGATCGGCCGGTGTCTCGAGCCGGCGCGGCGGGCGCCGGGCCAAGCCGGTCGGGCATTGTTGCCTTTGCGAAGTGCGTGTGGCAGCGTCGGAGCAAAAGGGTCAGCACGACTGTCCAATCAATGTCCGGCTCCGGCTCGCCAACGTTCTAGAGGGGAGGCGCCCAATGCGCGTTCTTGCGGCCCTCGTCGCCGCGATGTTTTGCTTTGCGATTGGGGCATCGCCCGCCGACGCCAAGAAGGCGCTCCGCCTCACCATCCAATTGCCGCTGAAGAGCGTGCTCGGCCAGAATCTCCTGTACTTCAAGGACGAGGTCGAGAAGGGAACCAAGGGCGAGATCGAGGTTCAGATCTATGACAGCGCCCAGCTCTATGACGACAAGGACGTCCCGAAGGCCGTCGGCAGCGGCCAAATCGACTTGGGCGTCGTCTCGCTCGCCCGCTACGCCGGCGATGTGCCGGCGGTCGATGTGTTCTCGGTGCCATTCCTGTTCGAATCCGATGCCAGGCTTCGCGCCGCGGTGGCGCCGGGCTCGCCGGTGCGGGGCCCGCTCGACGAGGCAATCGCCAAGACCGGCGCCCGGGTGCTGTGGTGGCAGGCCTATGGCGGCACCGTGCTGCTGACCAAGGGCGGCCAGCCGATCAAGTCGCCGAGCGACATCAAGGGCAAGAAGGTGCGCATGATCAGCAAGCTGAGCGGCACCTGGGTGGCGGCGAATGGCGGCACGCCCGTCAACGTCGGCGGCGGCGAGCAGTATTTCGCCTACCAGCGCGGTACGGTCGACGTCGGCATGACCGGTCCGGACACGATCAAGTCGCGAAAAATCTGGGAGGTGATGGACACGGTTACCGTCGCCAACGTTGCCAACATCGAATTCGTCGTCGTCATCAACGAAAAGGTCTTCCGGGGTCTGTCCGACGCCGAAAGGACGATCCTGACCACGGCCGCGACCCATGCCGAGGCGAAGCTGCGCAATGAGTTCACGCAGATCGAAAGGGATGCGCTCGAGGCGGGCCGACAGAACAAGATGAGCTTCTACGTGCCGAACACGACCGAGATGCAGGCATTCCGCGAATCCGCCCAGTCGGTGCGCGATGAGTTCCTGAAAGGCTCGGGCGACCTCGGCAAGCGCGTCTACGAGGCCGCGGTAGCGCTGAAATGAGTGACGCCCACACCCGCCGCATGGACGGTACGCGAAGCGAACCTCCTTGCACTAATGTAGCGCTGCAATTCGAGTGAGCCAGCCATGACCAACAAAGCCGCTGTCCTCCGACACCTGCTCACGCAGGAAACCTGCCACATGGTGCCCTGCTGCTGGGACGCGCTGTCGGCGAAGATGATCGGCCAGGCCGATTTCCCGTTCACCTTCATGAGCGGATTTGCGGTAGCTGCCGCCCGCATCGGCGAGGCGGATCTCGGCCTCATCTCCTATGGCGAAATGGTCGAGCAGCTCCGCAACATCTGCGCCGCGACACCGATCCCGGTGATCGGAGACGGCGATACCGGCTACGGCAATGCGCTCAACGTCGAGCGGACGGTGAAGGGCTACGCCGCCGCCGGCGCTGCCTCGGTGATGATCGAGGACCAGGTCAGCCCGAAGCGTTGCGGTCATACCAAGGGCAAGCTGGTCGTCGACCGGGTCGAGGCGCAGGACCGGATCAGGGCTGCAGCGCACGCCCGCGAGGAGATCCGCCAGGCCGGCGGCGACATCATGATCCTCGCGCGGACCGACGCGCGCGCCCTGCACGGGCTCGACGAGGCGATCTGGCGCGCCAAGGCGTTCTCGGATCTCGGCGCCGACATCCTGTTCATCGAGGCGCCGCATACGGAAGCCGAGATGGCCCGCATGATCCGCGAGGCGCCCGGCATCCACATGGCCAACATGGTCGAGGGCGGGGCGACACCGATCCTGTCGCAGAATGCCTTGCGCGACCTTGGCTACGGACTTGCGATTTTTCCGCTGACATTGTTCTCGGCGGCGATGAAGGCGGTGAAGGACAGCCTGGCGGCGATGAAAGCCGGCAAGCATCCGGCCGAGGCGGTGATGGACTTCGCCGAGTTGCGCCGCGAGATCGGCTTCGAGGCCTACTACGCGGCGGAACAGCGCTATGCCGGCGCGAGGAAGGGTTGAGGCCGGCATGACCCCCGTTCCCTTTCGCTACTACCTCCGCGTCCGCTATCAGGAGTGCGACGCCCAGCTCGTCGTGTTCAACGCGCGCTACGGCGACTACGTCGATATCGCGACGATGGAATTCTTCCGCGCACTCGGCTTCGCCGACGAGGTCGCCTCGAACGCCCTCGATGTCCAGCTGGTCAAGCAGACGACGACCTGGAAGGCGCCGGCCCGCAATAACGACGTGCTCGAGATCAGGATCGCGGCGAAGGCGCTCGGCACCACCTCGTTCACGATCGAAGCGCAGTTCCGTATCGCCGGGGTCGCACAGGTGGTCTGCGAAATCGAGACGGTCTACGTCAGGGTCGACCATGACACTCTGAGAAAGCAGCCGCTCGGCGACGCGTTCCGCGCCGCGCTCGAGCGCGGCGCCCCAGGCGTCCAAGTCGATCATGCCGGATATCTGCGATAGTCACGGCCGGGCGGGAATGCCCGGCGCTCCTGGGAGGGACCATTGATGGCCAAGTCGAAGTCCACGAAGACGAATGCGCTGAAGATCGCCGTGATTCCCGGCGACGGCATCGGCAACGAGGTGGTGCCGGAGGGCATCCGCGTGCTGGAAGCGGTCGGCAGCCGGTTCGACATCGCATTCGACTGGAAGCACTTCGACTGGAGCTGCGAGCGCTTCAAGAAGAAGGGCGCGATGATGCCGGAGGACGGCCTCGACCGGCTGCGCGAGTTCGATGCGATCTACCTCGGCGCCGTCGGCTATCCGGGCGTCCCGGACCATGTCTCGCTGTGGGGCCTGCTGATCCCGATCCGGCGCGGCTTCCAGCAGTATATCAACCTGCGGCCGGTGCGCCTGTTCCACGGCCTCGCCAGTCCGCTCGCCGGGCGCAAGCCGGGCGACATCGACTACTGGATCGTGCGCGAGAACAGCGAGGGCGAATATTCCTCGGTCGGCGGCCGCATGTACACCGGCACCGAGCACGAGATCGCGGTCCAGCAGGCGGTGTTCTCCAAGCGCGGCTGCGACCGGGTGATGCGCTACGCCTTCGACCTCGCCATGACGCGCAAGCGCCGCGAGGTCGTGTCGGCCACCAAGTCGAACGGCATCTCGATCTCGATGCCCTTCTGGGACGAGCGGTTCGCGGCGATCGGCAAGGAGTACCCCAAGGTCAAGACCAGCCAGTTCCACATCGACATCCTGACCGCACATCTCGTCCGCAACCCGCACTGGTTCGACGTGATCGTCGGCTCGAACCTGTTCGGTGACATCCTGTCCGATCTCGGCCCCGCCACCACCGGCACGATCGCCATCGCGCCCGGCGGCAACATCAATCCCGAGAAGGAGTATCCGTCGATGTTCGAGCCGGTGCACGGCTCGGCGCCGGACATCGCCGGCAAGGGCATCGCCAATCCGATCGGCCAGATCTGGTCGGGCGCCATGATGCTCGAGCATCTCGGCCACAAGGACGCCGGCGACGCGATCGTCAAGGCGATCGAGGTGCTGCTCGCCAAGCACGACGTGCGCACCGCCGACATGGGCGGCAAGGCTTCCTGCAAGGACCTCGGCAAGGCGATTGCGGAATTGGTCAAGGAATGATGCGCGGGCGCGGCTGCGGCGAGGCTATGCGCATCGCACATCCCCGCTGCCCGCGCCGGCCGCTTACCCAGTCCATCGAAGCAGTTAAGCATGACTGCGAGCGGCCTTGGCATCGTGCCGGCCCGACCGCAGCCGACAATGCAACGAGCGACCGACAAGCCGACGACACGATCCGCCGCTCCCGGGGTGCCGCCATCGGCCGGTCGCGACCGGCTGCGCGCCATCGGCCTGATGATCCTCGCGGTATCGATGTTTGCCTGCCTCGATGCGACGGCGAAGTATCTCGTCACCCGCGCCCAGCTGCCGCTGGTGCAGGTGGTGTGGATGCGCTTCCTGGGTCAGATGGCGATGGTCGTGCTGACCCTAGGCCTGATCGCAATGCCGCGGCTGCTGTCGACCAGAAAGCTCGGCCCGCAGCTGTTCCGATCGTTCCTGCTGCTGGCCTCGACGCTGCTGAACTTCGCGGCGCTGCGGACGCTGCGCCTCGACCAGACGCTGACGATCCAGTTCCTGGCGCCGCTGCTGGTGGCGCTGCTCGCCGGGCCGCTGCTCGGCGAATGGGTCGGCTGGCGGCGGATGCTGGCGATCATCACCGGCTTCGTCGGCATCCTGGTGGTGATCCGCCCCGGCTTCGAGGCGGTACCGCCGGGCGTCGCCTACGCTCTTGCCTGCATGTTGGCCTACACCTGCTTCATCCTGATCACACGCTACATCTCCGCCTACGACCCGGCCGACGTGACGCTGACCTACTCGATGTTCGCCGGCGTGGTGGCGATGGCGCCGTTCGCGCTCGAGGCCTGGGTGTGGCCGAGCGACGCCCTGAGCCTGGCGCTCGCCGTCAGCCTCGGTTTCTGGGGCGCGCTCGGGCATTTCATCTTTATACTGGCCTATCGGCTGGCGCCGGCTTCGACCGTCGCGCCGTTCCTCTACACCCAGCTGCTGACGATGACGCTGCTCGGCTTCACGGTGTTCGGCGACCTGCCCGACCGCTGGACGCTCGTCGGTTCGGCGATCGTGATCGCGTCCGGGATCTATCTCGTCCACCGCGAGCAGGTGAAGAAGGTGCCGCCCTCGCTGCCGTCGCAGTGAGACCCCGCCGGCATCAAGCTTCGGCGAACTCGAGCATGTAGCCTGAGCCGCGCACTGTCCGCACCGGGTCGATCTCCCGGCCGCGGATCAGCGCCTTGCGCAGCCGACCGATGTGGACGTCGACCGTGCGCTCGTCGACGTAGGCATCGCGACCCCACACGCCATCGAGCAACTGCGCGCGCGACAGCACCCGCCCGGGGCTCTGCAGCAGGAATTCGAGCAACCGGAACTCGGTCGGACCGAGGCGCACCTGGCGCGGCCCGCGGGTGACGCGATGGGCGGCGCGGTCGAGCGTGATGTCGCCCATCGTCAGCACCTCGGCGATCCGCTCCGGCGCGGCACGGCGCAGTATCGCCCGCACCCGCGCCATCAACTCCGGCAGCGAGAACGGTTTCACCACGTAGTCGTCGGCGCCGATCGACAGGCCGCGGATGCGGTCCGCCTCCTCGCCGCGCGCGGTCAGCATCAGGATCGGCACGTTGCGGCTGTCGGGCCGGGCGCGGATCCGGCGGCAGATCTCGATCCCGGACACCTCGGGCAGCATCCAGTCGAGGAGGATGACATCCGGCCGCTCCTCGGCGACCAGCACCTCGGCTTCGTCGCCGCGGGCGGTATGGCGAACCAGGTAGCCCTCCGCCTCGAGGTTATAGCGCAGCATCTCGGCAAGAGCCGCCTCGTCCTCGACGATGAGAACCTTGGCCGTCATTGCTCAGCTCCGCTGGATCAGGGTCGAGCTGGTGATGTCACCCTTCGGCCGGTCGTCGGTGATCGCATTGCCGTGCACGAGGTAATGCACCGTCTCGGCGATGTTGGTGGTGTGATCGCCGATCCGCTCGAGGTTCTTGGCGCCGAACAGCAGATGCGTCGACAGGCCGATGTTGCGCGGGTCCTCCATCATGTAGGTCAACAGCTCGCGGAACAGCGAGTTGTACATCGCGTCCAGCTGCTCGTCGTTGCGCCATACCGCCAGCGCCTTGTCGGCATCGCGCTCGGCATAGGCGTCGAGCACGTCCTTGAGCTGCCGCAGCGCCAGCTCGACCATGTGGCCGAGCCCGACCAGCAGCGGCTTCGGGTGGCTTTCGTTGGCGATTGCCAGCGCCCGCTTGGCGATGTTCTTCGCGAAATCGCCGATCCGCTCGAGATCGGCGGCGATCTTCAGACCGGCCATGATGTGACGCAGGTCGTCGGCCACCGGCTGGCGCCTGGCGATGATGGTGATGGCGTGGTCGTCGATCTCGCGCTGCAGCGCGTCGATCGCCTTGTCGCTGGCGATCGCCGATTCGGCCAGCCTCGGATCACGCCGGTTGAGCGCGTCGAAAGCCTGGCCGAGCAACCGCTCGGCAAGGCCGCCCATGTGCGCGATCCGGTTGTCGAGCAGATTGAGCTCGTCTTCGTACGACTTGACAGTGTGCTGCGACATCTTCGGCTCCTCGAATCCGTTCAATTGCCGGTCAGCCGAAGCGGCCGGTAATGTAGTCCTGCGTGCGCTTGTCGTGCGGCTTCGAGAAGATCTGGCTGGTCGAGCCCTCCTCCACCAGCTCGCCGAGGTGGAAGAACGCCGTGCGCTGCGACACGCGCGCGGCCTGCGAGAACGAGTGCGTGACGATGATGATGCAGAACCGGGCGCGCAGCTCGTCGATCAGCTCCTCGATATGGGCGGTGGCGATCGGGTCGAGCGCCGAGCACGGCTCGTCCATCAGGATCACGTCAGGGCTCACCGCAATGGCGCGGGCAATGCACAGGCGCTGCTGCTGGCCACCCGACAGGCCGGTTGCCGAATCCTGCAGGCGATCCTTGACCTCGCTCATCAGGCCGGCCTTCGACAGGCTGTCCATCACGATCCGGTCCAGCTCGTCCTTGCCGCTCGCCAGGCCATGGATGCGTGGGCCGTAGGCGACGTTCTCGTAGATCGACTTCGGGAACGGATTGGGCTTCTGGAACACCATGCCGACCCGGGCGCGCAGCTGCACCACGTCGAGCTGCGGATCATAGATGTCCTGGCCCTCGATGGTGATCTTGCCGGTGACACGGCATGACGCGATCGTGTCGTTCATGCGGTTGATGCAGCGCAGGAACGTGGACTTGCCGCAGCCCGAAGGCCCGATGAACGCCGTCACGCTCCGGTCGGGAATGTCGACGTTGACGTTCTTGATCGCGTGCTTGCTGCCGTAATAGACGTTGACGTCACGGCCGACGACCTTGACGTCGGAAATGTCGGGCCTGGTCGCGGCGATCGTGCCGACGTTGGCCGAAACAGCAGTCATCTCCATCAGTCATACCTTTCGCGGATGTACGCGGCTCACCACCGACGCTCGAACTTCTTGCGCAGCCAGATTGCCAGCCCGTTCATCGCGAACAGCACCAGCAGCAGAATGATGATCGCGCCGGCGGTCTTCGCCTTGAAACGCGGGTTCCGGCAGATCCGACCAGAGGTAGATCTGCACCGGGAGAACAGTCGCCGCCTCGGTCAGGCTGGTCGGGATGTCGACGATGAACGCGATCATGCCGATCATCAGCAGCGGCGCGGTCTCGCCGAGGGCGTGGGCCATGCCGATGATGGTGCCGGTCATGATGCCGGGCATCGCCAGCGGCAATACGTGGTGGAACACCGCCTGCTGGTGCGACGCGCCGACGCCGAGCGCGGCCTCCTTGATCGAAGGCGGCACCGCCTTCAGCGCCGCCCGCGAGGCGATGATGATCGTCGGCAGCACCAGCAGCGCCAGCACCAGTCCACCGACCAGCGGCGCCGACCTCGGCAGGTTGAAGAAGTTCAGGAACACCGCCAGGCCGAGCAGGCCGAACACGATCGACGGCACCGCTGCCAGGTTGTTGATGTTCACCTCGATCAGGTCGGTGAGCCGGTTCTTCGGCGCGAACTCCTCGAGATAGACCGCCGCCATGACGCCGATCGGCAGGCACAGCAGCAGCGTTATGAACAGCGTCAGCACGGTGCCCATCAGCGAGCCGCGGATGCCGGCCAGCTCCGGCTCGCGGCTGTCGCCCGCGGTCAGGAACCGCCAGTTGAAGCCATTCTCGATCTTGCCCTTGGCCCGCAGATGCTCGAGCAGCGCCACGTCGAGGTCGGTGGCCTTGCGGTTGCTCTCCGGCGTCAGGTAGGTCACCACCTTCCAATCACCGGCCTGCGCGTCGGCGGTCGATGACAGCGGCAGGATCACCTGGCCGACTGCCTCGGCCGGTCCGAGCTTCTCGATCTTCACCAGACCGCCGTTGATCGCGATCAGCGTGCTCGGCATGCGATCGTCGAGCGCCTCGAGCGTTCGACAGCCCGTCGATCCGCGCCTGCAGGGCGGCCGCCTCTTCGCGCGCCTGGATGCCCTTCTGCTTGGTCTCGGGGACATTGGCCCGTTCCAGTCGGCCGGCTTCGACCCGCAGCGCAGTCGCACGCTCGGTCAGCGCTGCCTTCAGCCGGGTGATCTCGCCGGCAAAGTCGTTCGACGCCGACAGGATGCGCACCTCGCCGGTCGTCGCCGTCGGCGTCGCGATGCCGCGCCCGCCGCGGGTCTCGATCCTGGTGCCCTCACCCTTCAGGTACAGATCGGCATTGTCGTCGAGCAGCACGGGCATGCGCACGGACTGCCCGATCAGTTTTGGATCAGCGAGCACAAGGCGGCGCAATTCGTCGTCGGCGCCTACGCTGATCAGCTGCCCGATCTTCTTCAGCTCGGCGCGGCCTTCGACACCGGGGAACTGCGCTTCCACCGCCCGGCGGACGGGGGCGAAGAAGTCGCCTGACCGCAGCTCCGCCGGATCGCGCTTGCCGGACGGATCGATATCCTCCGCCGTGACCGCCACGTCGAGCACCAGCGAATGCTGCCAGAACGCCGGCAACCCCTTGCGCACGATGTCGATGACCAGCACCGCCAGGAACAGCGCGGTAACAATGATCGCGACCTGGCCATAGGTCCTGAAGCGCATCTCCGAACGGTAGCGGGCGCGGACGCGCGCTCGTGCCGCCTCGGACGAGGTGTCTACCCGGGCCGTCGTCACGCGCGTGTCGCTTGCGAGGAGATCAGTCATACTGTTCCCGATACTTGCGGACGATCCGCAGTGCGATGATGTTCAAGACCAACGTTACGAAGAACAACACGAACCCAAGCGCGAAGGCGGCGAGCGTCTTGGCGCTGTCGAACTCCTGGTCGCCGACCAGGATCGTCTTGATCTGCACGGTGATCGTGGTGACGGCTTCGAGCGGGTTGAACGTCAGGTTGGCGGCCAGGCCGGCGGCCATCACCACGATCATGGTTTCGCCGATCGCGCGGCTGATCGCCAGCATGAAGGCCGAGACGATGCCCGGCAGCGCCGCCGGCAGGACCACCCGGCGAATTGTCTCTGACCTGGTGGCGCCGAGCGCGTAGGAGCCGTCGCGAAGCGATTGCGGCACTGAGTTGATTACGTCGTCGGACAGCGACGACACGAACGGGATGATCATCATACCCATCACCAGACCGGCGGCGAGCGCGCTCTCCGACGCCACGTCGAGCCCGAATGTCTCGCCCCAGCCGCGAATCAGCGGCGCCACGGTCAGCGCGGCGAAGAAGCCGAGCACGACGGTCGGGATGCCGGCCAGGATCTCCAGGATCGGCTTGACGAAGGCGCGAATGCGAGGCGTCGCGTACTCGGACAGGTAGATTGCCGAGAACAAGCCGAGCGGTCCGGCCACGGCGATCGCGATGATGGTGATCAGCAGGGTGCCGGTGAGCAACGGAATGAAGCCGAATGCCGACTTGATGTCGCCCTGGTCGGCGCGCAGCGCGGCCTGCGGATTCCACTCGGTGCCGAACAGGAACTGGAAGACCGTTGGGCGGCCCTTGAGCGCCGGATCGAAGAAGAACCGCAGCGTCTCGTACAGCACCGAGAGCACGATGGCGATCGTGGTGACGACGGCGACGGCGGCGCAAAGGATCAGCAGCACCTTGACCACACGCTCGAACGCATTGCGCGCCCGGAACGACAGCGAGATACGACCGATCGACAGGCCGAGCATCAGGAGGCCGATCGCGGCGCCGCAGCCCAGCAGGATCCAGTTGCCCCACTGCCGGATGCTCACGAAGCTGCTCGCCGCATTACGCAGTTCGGCCGTCGCCTCGCCGGTGTAGTGTCCGGCGGCGAGATTGGCGGCATCGCGAAGCAGCGCGCCGCGCTGCAGCGGGTCGGCCTGGACGGCAGCCGGGAAATGCGACATGGCGCTGTTTTGCGCCAGGTACGAAATCAGTGGAGCGCCGATCGCGAACAAGATCAGCATCGGAATGAAAATGGACGAGCCGGTGAACAGGCCGTGATATGACGGCAGCGAATGCAGGTCGGCAAGCTTGCCGCCGGCAACCGCGCTGGCCCGCGAACGTCCGAGGAAGAAGCCCGTCAGGACCAGGATCGCCAGCAGCGAGAAATAGATACCGGACATTCGGCTACGTTCCCTGTACAGAAACCTCGCGGCACCCACTGCAGCGCCGCACCCGGCCATCGGCCGGCAGTTCCAGGTCCGATCAGGCAGCGAGAGCGGATCGGCACATGTACCGACCCGCCCTTCTGATATCCGACCTCGCGGCCGCAAGCCTTACTTCACGTCCGCGGCCGTCAGCACCTTCATCGCCTTGACGTCGGCCGCGATCTTGTCGGCTTCCGCCTTCGGCAGGGTGACGAGGCCCTTGCGGGCGAGATAGCCGTCCTTCGACATCGCCTTGGCGGAGACATACTCGCCGGCGAACTTGTCGATGCCCGGCACCACGCCGATGTGCTGCTTCTTGACATAGATGAACAGCGGACGCGAGCCGGCATACTTGCCGCCGGCGATGTTGTCGTAGTTCGGCTCGACGCCGTTGATCGGCACGCCGCGCAGCTTGGCGAGGTTCTCCTCGAGGAACGAGTAGCCGAAGATGCCGAACGCGTCCTTATTGGCCTCGAGCTTCTGCACGATCACGTTGTCGTTCTCGCCGGCCTCGACGTAGGCACCGTCCTTGCGGATCGACTTCCAGACCTTGTCGAACGCCTTGCTGTCCGACTTGGCAAGCTCGGCAAGGGCCGGGATCTTCTTGGCGCCGACTTCCAGGAACAGCTCATGGAAGCTGTCGCGCGTGCCCGAGGTCGGCGGCGGGCCGAGCACCTCGATCTTGACGTTCGGCAGCGACTTGTCGACGTCCGACCAGGTCTTGTTCGGATTGGGGATCAGCTTGCCGTCGGCGCCGGGAACCTGCTCGGCGAGGGCCATGAAGATCTGCTCCATGGAGAGCTTGATCGCCGGGCCGGCCTTCGACTGCGCAATGGTCAGGCCGTCGATGCCGACCTTGATCTCGACGATGTCCTTGACGCCGTTCTTCTGGCAGTCCTCGAACTCGCCCTTCTTGATGGCGCGCGAGGCGTTGGTCAGGTCTGGATGACCTTCGCCGACGCCGGCGCAGAACAGCTTCATGCCGCCGCCGGTCCCGGTCGAACTCGACGACCGGGGTCTTGCCGGCGCCCGACTTGCCGAACTGCTCGGCCACGGCGGTGGTGAACGGATAGACCGTCGATGAGCCGACGATGCGGATCTGGTCGCGGGCGGCAGCGGCGCCGGCGAACACGGCTACGCCAACCGAGGCAACCACTGCGGTGAAAGCGAGAGACGTTTTGCTCACGGAAAACTCCTAAGGTTCGAGGCTCGACGTCGCCGCGCTTCCGATAGCCGTTGCCGGCCCCGCCTCGACAACCCGCCTCGACGCGACGAGTAAAGCATTGGCGCTATGATTTTGTGACAGCGCACAAAGTTGATTTTACTTGATTTTTAAATGTGAGATGTTCACTGGGAAAGCTGGTCGAGCAGAACCGTGAACGACGACCCCTTGCCGACTTTCGAGGCGATCTGCAATTCGCCGCCATGCCGGCTGACGATATGCTTGACGATCGCCAGGCCGAGGCCGGTGCCGCCCTTGTCGCGGCTCTGCGGCGCATTGACCCGGTAGAACCGCTCGGTGAGCCGCGGAATATGGTCGGCAGGGATGCCGGGACCGTCGTCCACGACCGCCAGCTCGACCCGCGGGCCCTTGGCGCCGACCGCTTCTTGCAGTCGCAGCCGCACATCGACCCGCCCACCCTCGCGGCCATATTTGATGCCGTTCTGCACGAAGTTCTGCACCACCTGCAGAAGCTCGTCGCGATCGCCTCGAACGAGCAGCGGCCGCGACGCCGCTTCGCATGAAAGGTTGATCCTCGCCTGGGCTGCCTGCGGCTCCAGCGCCTGGATCGCCTGCGCCGCGACCTCCGCCAGATCGACCGTCGCCGTCGGCGGCAGATGCTGCCGCATCTCGACGCGCGACAGCGACAGCAAGTCGTCGATCAGCCGCGTCATCCGTGCCGCCTGGGCGCTCATGATCGGCAGGAAGCGGTCGCGGGCGGCGGCGTCGTTGCGCGCCGGGCCCTGCAGGGTCTCGACGAAGCCACGCAGCGAGGCGAGCGGCGTGCGCAGCTCGTGACTGGCATTGGCGACGAAGTCGGCGCGCATCTGGGCCAGCCGATCCTGCTCGGTAAGATCGCGCAGGGTCAGCAGCAGCGCCGGCGCGGTCTGCGGTCCCGGCTCGGCCTGCAATGGCGCGACCGCGACCGTCAGCCGCCGTTCGACCGGCACCCGCAGATGCAGCATGGCCGTCTGCAGGGCGCCGGTCGCCAGCGCGCGCTCGACCGCCTCGATCACCTCCGGGCTGCGCACCGCCAGCGCCCCGCTGATTCCCGTCCGCAATCGCGGGAAGATGTCGCGCGCCGTCGCATTGGCATTGAGCACCACGCCGCCGCTGTCGAGCACCCAGGCCGGATCGGGTATCGCATCGATCAGAGCCTGACGCGCGCGCTCGGCATCATCGCTGCGCGAGGTACGCCGCTGGCGATTGCCCCCGGCGGCCGCCTCCTCCGCCGGCGCGACCGCTGCCGCATATGCGAGCACCGCCGCCAGTGCCAGCAGCCCGGCGCCCAGGCCGAGCGCGGGCGACACCACCAGCGCGGCAAGGACCATGGCCGTGATCGTGATCAGCTCGCGCCGCGCGCGAAGCCGCGCAACGACGGTGGACAGCAGGCTCGACAGGGCCGCCACGGCGGGCATGCTCGAAAACTTCACCCTCGCGGAACTCCCTGTCGAGCGACCGTCACGTCGTCATTGCATGTGCTGGCCGCCGTTGATGGCGATGTTCGCGCCAGTCACGAACGCCGCTTCCTCCGAGCACAGATAGATGATCAGTCCCGCCACCTCCTCCGGCTTGCCGAGGCGCGACAACGGGATTTGCGGCAGGATCTTGCTGTCGAGGACCTCTTTCGGAATCGCCATCACCATCTTGGTGCCAATGTAACCCGGCGAGATGGTGTTTACCGTGACACCCTTGCGCGCGCTCTCGAGCGCCAGCGATTTGGTGAACCCGTGCATGCCGGCCTTGGCGGCCGCGTAGTTGGTCTGGCCGAACGCGCCCTTCGAGCCGTTCACCGACGAGACGTTGATGATGCGGCCCCAGCCGCGCTCCATCATGCCGTCGTGGACCTGCTTGGCCATGTTGAAGGCGCTGTCGAGATTGGTGCGGATGACGATGTCCCAGTCGGCCTTGGTCATCTTGCGGAAGGTCATGTCCTTGGTGATGCCGGCATTGTTCACCAGGATGTCGACCGGGCCGAGGTCCTTGACCACCGCCGCGACGCAAGCGGCGCTGCTGTCGAAGTCCGCCACGTCGCAAGGGTAGGCGCGGAATTCGTAGCCGTTGGCCTTCTGCGCGGCCAGCCATTCGCCGGAGGTCTTGTTGGAGGGCGAGTAGGTGACGGCGACCTTGTATCCGGCATCCGCCATCTTGGTCGAAATGGTTTCGCCGAGGCCGCCCATGCCCCCCGTGATCAGTGCCACGCGCTTTTGCATCCGTTCCTCCTTACGGTTCCTTGCCATGTTTCTTGTTTCGCGGCTTCGTGTCGGCCGCAAGTACCAAGTGTTGCAAGTGTTGGAGATTTTTGACGCGGCGTCCAGGCAAATAGGCTAGGATTGAGGCGTCGCGAAGGGGGGACTGAATGATCCGCTGCGAAGCGCTGACTGAGGAGGCTTTTGCGCCGTTCGGCCAGGTGGTCGCTACACCGCGGGATGCCGGACGGCTCTATTTCAGCGACGCGCTCGCCAGCCTGCGGCCGCACGCCAAGCCGAGCCTGTCGGTGGCATGCCGTACGCCTTCCCCGCTACCGCTGTCGGCGACGATGATGGAGCGGCATCGGTACTCCTCGCAAACGTTCGTCGCGACCGACGTGGCGCGCTGGCTGGTGCTGGTGGCGCCACACGCCTCGGCCGGCGGTCCGGACATGGACCGGGCGCGGGCGTTCCTGCCGGCCGCCGGCCAGGGGATCACCTTCGGCGCCGATGTCTGGCACCATCCGCTGACCGTGTTCGACCGGCCGGCGACGTTCGCGATCTTCATGTGGCTCGACGGCACGAGCGGCGACGAGGAGTTCTTCACCCTGCCGCGGCCCGTCGCGATCGAAATTCCCTAGTGTGATGATTCCGAAGTTCGCTTTCACCTCCCGGCAACACCGAGTTGCGAACTTCGGAATCTGAATCACACTAGGATCAATGGCTTGCTAGTGTCCTTATCGTTCGCGAAGTTCGTACAGTGGTCGCCGCGAATGGTGACGAACTTCGCGAACGGGACACTAGCCATGCTGAGGCGCTTGCGGCTTGCTTGCACGTTGCTGCTGCTCGTCGCGGCGCTGCCGGTGGCGGCACAGCAGCCACCGAGCCTGCGGCGCGGCATCAATGTCGGCGACTACCTCGCCTACCCGCAGAGCCACGATTGGCCGATCTTCCGCGGTCCGCGCGCTTCGACCAGCGACGCCGAGCTGCGCCGGCTGGCGGCGGCCGGCTTCGACTTCATCCGGCTGCCGGTCGAGCCGTCGCCGTTCCTCGACCGCTCGCCCGGCGAGGTGCAGGCGATGGAGCGCCGCCTCGTCGACTTCGTGAAGCGCATCACCGCGGCCGGGATGCGGGTGATGGTCAGCGGCTGGGCGCGCCATGAGACAACGCCGCGCTGGCGCGCGCCGCAGATCGTCGCGGCCCGTGACAGCGCCGAGCTTCGCGCCTATCTCGAGTTCCTGAAGCGGATCGTCGTGCTGCTGGCGGACGTGCCGCAGGACCACTGGGTGCTGCAGCCGATGAACGAGCCGCAGGCGGCCTGCTGGCGCTCGGACGGGCCGGACTGGACGCTGGTGCAGCGCGACATCCACCGCGAGTTGCACGCCTTCGCGCCGAGGCTAACTCTGGTGCTGACGCCCGGCTGCTGGTCGAAGATCGACGGCCTGCCGCATCTCGACCTCGGCGGCTATGACGCCAACACGCTGGTCGACGTGCACTACTACGAGCCATACGTGTTCACCCACCAGGGCACGACCTGGGGCGACCAGTGGATCAAGTCGCTTGCCGGCCTGTCATTCCCGCCGTCGCGCACCGACCGCCAGGCGGCGACCGACGCCAGCGCCCGGCTGTTCGTTGCCCGTGATGCCGCCGGCGGCGCCGGTGCCTTCGCCGAGACGCTGCGCAAGATCGACGCCTACATGAAGGACGACTTCGGACCGGAGCGCATCGCCAAGGATTTCGCCACGTTGCGCGCCTGGGCAGACAGGAACGACGTGGCGCCAAACCGCATCGTCGTCGGCGAGTTCGGCGCCTACCGCCTGCCGCCGGAGGCCAAGGCCGCCGACGACGGCAGCCGCAACCGCTGGCTCGAGGCCGTCCGCAAGGCAGCGGAGGGGCAGGGCTTCGGCTGGGCGCTCTATGCCTATCACAGCGATTTCGGACTGGTCAGCGACGACGCGACGGCGGCGTGGGATGAGGGGATGGTGCCGGCGTTGGGGTTGGAGCGGTAGTTCGGGGACGGTCGCCGATCCGCGCGCGGAGCCAGCAACGGCCGGGTTTCAGTCAAGATCGGTGACTGTCACCGGATACTCCATCTAATCGCGAATCTTCTGAGCCTCAAGCGGAGTATACACTGCATCTAACGGCGCTGGGGCGTACACTCTTTTCAGAGTTTCCCTGTTGAACCTGCAGATATTTTCGCGCTTTTCCTGTTGCAGGCAACGCCACAGGCAGAGCTTCAAATCGGCGATAGCGAACCCGTCCAGCCTCAACCCGCTACTAGCTAAGAGCTGCAGAATCAAACGATTGTATTCGTCCCATTTTCCATGTTCAAAACCGACAATGTAGGCGCACCATAATGTTGGGTCATTGACGATTGATTCCAGTAGAACTTCCAGCTGATCACCGGAAATGAAATCCAACAAGAGACGTACGTCTTCGTCACCTACGTCGCATTTGGCTCTACTCATGGCTTGCCGATCCGTCTGGAAGCAATGTATTCCCCAATTCGATAGGCTTTCAGATCCCGAACAGTAGGTATTCTGGCTTGTGGAAGTTGGAGTGAGTTATTGTTATCGTAGGTCACGGATCCCCATCTCTCACCACTATCCTGATCTCATTCCCCCCGCGCCGCCGAACGGCTCGATCACCTCCACCATCCACAATCCTGAGGGGACAGTCACCGATCCGCGCCCGGAGCGAGCAATGCATGGACGGGGACGGTTACCGATTTCAGCCAGCGATCGGCGGGGACAGTTACACCAGTCCCTGCGTTCCCGGGCGAGCCGGCCGAGGTGGGGCGAGGGAAACGACTCAAGCGTCCGAGCGAGACCCGGGATCGCTTCGGCAGCGATTTGCGGCACTGTCACGGGACAAGCTTCTGGCGACGCGATCCCGGGTCTCGCCCGGTTTACGCGGTCATCGCTCCACTGCCGCCCCAGGCCGGCTCGCCCGGGAACGCAGGATCGTCGGGTTAGGCGACCTCGCGAGACCCAACACGATCGAGCGTCTAGTCCTCGGTCACCTGACATCAGACGCCTCCTTGACCCGATGGACGGGGACCCATAGCACTGCAAACACTGACGTTTCTGTCGATCGGTGGCTGTCGCCGTAAGATCACTACCTCATTTTCGAGGGGGGGCGACA